>JAKQUO010000005.1 GCA_029569255.1 Acidobacteriota bacterium
CCGGACGGCCTGGGAGGCCGCGACGAGGACCTATCTGGCCCAGAATCCCGCTATCAACGTCATCATCTGGTCCTGGTGCGGCCAGGTCGATGGGACGGAAGCCGAGATACAGCAATACCTCAACCTGATGGGCGGCCTGGAGAGGGATTTTCCGAACGTCAAGTTCGTCTACATGACCGGCCACACCGACGGCGCCCCGCTCAGCGGGAACGTCCCCCGGCGGAACAAGCAGATCCGCGACCATTGCTTGGCGAACAACAAGATCCTCTACGATTTCGCCGACATCGAGAGCTACAATCCCGACGGGGTCTATTTCGGCGACAAGCTGGTCAACGACAATTGCGACTACGACAGCAACGGCGACGGCGTACGCGACAGGAACTGGTCCATCGACTGGCAGAACGCCCATCCCGGAGAATGGTACAACTGTGAATCGGCCCACAGCCAGCCCCTCAACGCCAACCTGAAGGCCTACGCGGCCTGGCACCTGTGGGCGAGGCTGGCCGGCTGGGACGGCGAGTGAGCCATCCGGAATAGCCTTCGCCGGTCTCATCGCGGAGGATTGGCCGCCCGGGCCTCGAACGGGGCCGAATCCACCCCCAAGCAGCCTATTTTATTAACGAATCGAGACGGCCCTCGGATGCGAGGCCCGAGGGGTGAAGCCGTGCTCTTCGGCACCGCGAATCCTCGAGAACGCAGCAGATGGTGCCGGATCGGTACGCTCGAAGGTGAAAACGCCCCCGCTGGTCGAGCCTCGTGACGCCCTAGCATCCCGAAACTCGGCTCGACGCAGCCAGATAGGAGTCGGCGAAGTCCGAGTCCGTCGCCTCGGCCCTTCTCACGAGGTTGAGGCACGGGCCTGTTTTAAGCTATTGTGAGCCTGGCCCCGGCGTGGGCGGATGGGCCTCGGGGGGAGGCGGCGCCCGGACTCGGCCAATATCGGGACGATAAGCGGAGGGAATGATGAAACGGACAGTCGATCCTAAGGAGATTTTTGGTCCGATGGCGCTGGCTTTCGCGGTCATGGTTGCCGTCGCGGCCTCGGGTTGCGGCCACCGAAGAGAGGCCCCGGCCGGGTTTTCGCTCGAGGAGGTCACGATCGCCAGGCTGCAGGAGATGATGGCCTCGGGCCGGACCACCTCGGAGAAGCTCGTCACGCTCTACCTCGAGCGCATCGAGGCGGTCGACAAAGGCGGCCCGGCCCTCAATTCCATCATCGAGGTCAATCCCGAAGCCCTGGCCATCGCCCGGGAACTCGACCTGGAGCGCCGGGAGAAGGGGCCGCGGGGTCCGCTCCATGGAATCCCCATCGTCGTCAAGGACAACATCGACACGGCCGACAAGATGGAGACGACGTCCGGATCGCTCGCCCTTCTCGGCTCGAAGCCGGTCCGCGACGCGGCCGTCGTCGCGCGTCTCCGGGCGGCCGGCGCGGTCATCCTGGCCAAGACGAACCTGAGCGAGTGGGCCAACTTCCGGTCGTCGCGGTCGACGAGCGGCTGGAGCGGCCGTGGAGGCCAGACCAAGAACCCCTACGCCCTCGACCGGAACCCGTCCGGTTCGAGCTCGGGAACGGCGACGGCGGTCGCGGCCAACTTGGCCGCGGCGGGCGTCGGGACGGAGACCGACGGCTCGATCGTCTCGCCATCGTCATGTTGCGGCCTGGTCGGGCTCAAGCCGACGGTCGGCCTGGTCAGCCGCGCGGGCATCGTGCCGATCGCCCATTCGCAGGACACGGCCGGGCCGATGACCCGGACCGTCGCCGACGGAGCTGCGCTCCTCGGGGCGATGGCCGGGCCCGACGAGAACGACCCGGCCACGGTGGCCGGCGGCATCCGCGTTTACAGGGATTACAGCGAATTCCTCGTCGCCGACGGGCTGCGGGGCGCCCGCATCGGCGTGCTGCGGGAACGCTCGTTCAACTTCGCCCCCAAGCTCGAGCCCATCCTGGACGGCGCCGTCGAGGCGCTGAGAAAGGCCGGGGCCGAGGTCGTCGATCCGGTCGAGCTGCCGCACGCCGACGACACGGGAGACGCGGAGTTCGAGGTCCTTCTCTATGAATTCAAGGCCGACCTCGAGGCCTATTTCGCTTCGCGTCCGGGCGCCGCGGTCAGAACGATGGCCGACCTCATCGCCTTCAACGAGAGGAACGCCGACCGGGAGATGCCTTTCTTCGGACAGGAGATCTTGGAGCGGGCGGCCAAGAAGGGGCCGCTGACCGAGAAAGCGTATCTCGACGCCCTGGCCAAGTGCCGCGAGCTCACCCGCGAGAAGGGCATCGACGCGGCCATGGCCAAGGACCGCCTCGACGCCCTGCTCGTCCTGACCAACGGTCCGGCCCATCTGACCGACCTGGTCAACGGAGACTCGTTCTTCGGGAGCTCGTCCTCGCCGGCCGCCGTGGCCGGTTACCCGACGATCACCGTCCCGGCCGGCCGGGTCCACGGCCTGCCGGTCGGCGTCTCGTTCATCGGCACGGCCTGGAGCGAGCCGGTGCTCATCAGGCTGGCTTACGGGCTCGAACAGGCGCTGCAGGCGAGGCGGGCGCCGCGTTTCCCGCCGACGGCGGACCTGACGAAGTGAGGAGCGGCGGATGATCGAGCTCGAGCGCGTTTCCAAGAGCTACAACCGCGGCCAGGTCAAGGCCGTGGACGACCTGACGCTGACGGTGAAGCCGGGGGAGATCTTCGGCTTCCTGGGCCCGAACGGGGCCGGCAAAACGACGACCATCAAGCTGATCGTCGGGCTGCTGCGCCCGGACGCGGGCCGGATCGCGGTCGAGGGGCACGATGTGGTGAAGGAGCCGCTCGCGGCCAAGCAGGTGACCACGTATGTGCCTGATTATCCGGCCGTCTACGAGCGCCTGACCGGCCTCGAGTACCTCAATTTCATCGGCGACGTCTACGGCGTGGCCAAGGCCGAGCGGCTCGAGCGCATCCAGAAGTGGCTCGATATCTTCGAGCTCGCGGCGGCCGTGACCAATCCCATCCAAAGCTACTCCCAAGGCATGAAGCAGAAGATCGTGCTCACGGCCGCGCTGCTGCCGGCGCCGCGGGTCATGGTCCTCGACGAGCCGCTCGTGGGCCTGGATCCGCGGTCGGCCCACCAGCTCAAGGAGATGTTCCGCGGGCACTGCGACGCCGGGAAGACCCTGTTCTTCTCGACCCACATCATGGAGGTTGCCGAGAAGCTGTGCGACCGCATCGGCATCATCCATCGGGGGAAGCTCGTGGCCTGCGGAACGATGGCCGAGCTCAAGGCCATGGACCGGACCGAGGGAGGGCAGTCGCTTGAAGAGATCTTCCTCGGGGTGACGGAGACATGATCCGGGCGGGCGGCGCGGGCGGGGGCGCCGGCGGCGGGGCGGGCAGCGGGGTCAGCCGGTTCCGGACGATCGTGACGGTCATCCGGGCGGGGCTGCGGTCGAACTTCGGGCTGGCCACGGTCAAGCACAGGCTGTTCAAGGAGAAGAAAGACCGCTGGCTGGTCTGGCTCATCGCGGCGTCCTTTCTCGGGGTCGCGCCGCTCTTCTACGGGATCGCGGTGACGATCCAGAAGGTCTACGGCGTTCTCAAGCCGATGGGCCAGGAGTGGGCGCTGCTGTCGCTCGGGTTCCTGGCCGGGCAGTTCCTGATCCTCATATTCGGCGTCTATTACATCATCTCGGCCTTCTATTTCTCGCGCGACCTGGAGCTGCTCATCCCGCTGCCGCTCCGGCCGTCGGAGGTCATGGCCGGCAAGTTCGCCGTCGTCGTCGTCAACGAGTGGCTGACGGTGGCGGCGGTCGTGCTCCCGGTCGTCGTCACGCTGGGCGTCGTCTCGCGGGCCGGGCCCGGGTATTGGGTCAATGCGGCGCTGGTCTACGCGGCGCTGCCGGTCATCCCGCTGGCCGTCGTGTCGCTCGTCGTGGTGGCCATGATGCGGGTCGTCAATGTCAGCCGGAAGAAGGACGCGCTCATCCTCGTCGGGAGCATCCTTCTCACCGTGCTGGTGCTCGGGATCCAGATCGTGCTCGGCAAGACGGCCGGGGGCGGGGGGCCGGAGACGAGCGCGGAGGTTGTGGCGAAGCTCTTCGCCTCGCCCGACAGCCTGCTCAATCGCATCGGGGTCTTCTTCCCGCCGAGCATCTGGGCAGCGAAGGCGGCGGCCGGGGGATTCACGGCGAAAGGGCTGGCGAACCTGGCCCTTCTGTGGGGCGTCTCGCTGGGCCTGTTCGCCGGGATGGTCGGGCTGGCCGAGATGCTGTTCTACCGGGGCGTCATCGGGCTCGGCGAAACGACGGAGAAGAAGCGGCGGCTGACACGCGACGAGATGTCGCGGCGGGTGACGTCGGCGCGGCGGGCCAAGGCGGCGATTTTCGGGCGCGAGTGGAAGATCATGAACCGGACGCCGATCTTCCTGCTCAACGGAACGCTCGTCGCGGTCATCTTCCCGGCCTTTTTCGTCCTGATGGCCACGGTCTCCTCGGGCGGCGGCGGGCGCGGCGGAGGCGCGGGCGTTCCGATAGCGCTGCTGAAGGCCATGGCCTCGGCCAACCCGCTCATCGTCACCCTGGCCACGGCGCTGTTCATGACGGTCTGCGGCAGCCTCAACGGGACGTCCTCGTCGACGTTCTCGAGGGAGGGCGCGCAATTCTGGATCTCGCGGGTGATCCCGGTGGCGCCGCGGGAGCAGGCGGCGGCCAAGTTCCTCCACTCTTATTTGGTGGCGGCGCTGGGGGTGGTCACGGCGGGCGCCGTCGCGGCTATCTTCCTGCGCGAGAAGGCCGTCCACTTGGCGGCGGCGGCGGGACTGGCGCTCGCGGCCGGGGTGCTGCTGACCGTCGTGGGCATGGCCATCGACCTGGCCCGGCCGCTCCTCGACTGGACGAACCCGCAGAAGGCCATCAAGCAGAACCTCAACGTGCTCCTGGCCATGCTGGCCGACATCGGCATCCTGACGGCCGCCTTCTTCGGGGTCAAGGCCCTGATCAAGGCCAGGATGGGGACGGGCGCGACGCTCGCGGTCTTGTTCGCGGCTCTGGCGGCCGTCTCGGCGGCGAGCTACGCGGCCCTGATGCGCTTCGCCGACAAGCGCTACCCCACATTGGGGTCAAACCTTTAAAAGTTAAATTTTTGGCCCGGGTATTTATGAATCGAGGCGGCCCTCAGATGCGAGGCCTGAGGGGTGAAACAGTTCTATTTGGTCCCGCGGCTTCCCGAGAACGAAGCAGATGGGGCCGAATCGATTCGCCCGCAGGGCACAAATGTCCTATGAAGGCACGAAGAAAAAGGAGAGGGAGCGTTTTTGTGAATAATTCAGGTCAAATCATGTCCGATGGATAGGTTTCGAGCCCCAAAACGCTCCGCGGATGCAGAGAATCGAAGCCGTCGAAAAATTAAACTTTTAAAGGTTTGACCCCATTCCTCAAGTGAAGATGATCTCGCCGCCGGCTGCGATCTCGTAGAACCTGCCGACGTTGATGATCGAGTCGACCTGGGGGCAGAAGTCCTCTTTCTTCAGCTTGAACATGTCCACGGTCGCCTTGCAGGCGTAGAGCTTGCAGCCGGCGTCCGAGACCATCTCGATGAACTCGGGCACGGGCGGGATGTCGAGCTTGTCCATCGTCCTCTTCATCATCGCCGTGGCCATGGCCGATACTCCCGGCAGGATGCCCAGAAGCGACGGCATGTGCATGCCGGGATTGCCGACCGTGGCGACCTTGATCTTGCCCATCCTCTTCTTCAGGACGGCGTCGAGGCCGAAGAAGGTGAAGAACAGGTTCGCCTCGATGCCCTCCATGCGGGCGCCGTTGGCCATGATCAGGCCGGGGTAGACGCCGTCGAGCCCGCCCTTGGAGACGATGATCGAAACCTTCTGGATCTTTTCGCTCATGGTCTCCTCCTTAAACGCAGCCCTCCGGCTTCTTCATGCCGGAGATCTTGGCCGCCTTCTTGGCCGGGCCGCCGGGGAACAGGTCGTAGAGCTCCTTGGTGCTGATGACGCCGCTCTTGTTGAGCTTGCGGATGCTCGGCACCTGGCCGTTCTCCTTGAAGTCCTTCTGGATGTAGTCGATGACCTTCCAGTGGGCCGGCGTGAGCTCGGCGATGCCCTCCTCCTTGGCGATGGCCGCGGCGACCTCGCGCGTCCACTGCGCGAAGTCGGTGAGGAAGCCCTCGGCGTCGACGTCGACCGTCGTCGCCCCGTAAAGTTTCTGCGCCATGTCGCTTCCCTCCTCTGATGTTGTCGGTCTATGCGCACGGCGCGGCGTGAGGCCGGTGGGGCCACCGTCGCGCTATCTCGCTTTCGAGGCGCCGGCCGCTCCGCCGGCGCTGCCGCCGCTCCTATCGCCGCCGCCAACGCTTCTGTCGCCGCCTTCCGGAATGCCCTTGCCCGCGCTCCCCGCTCCATCCTCGACGGGGCGCTTCTTCCCGGCCATCTTCATCTTCGACGGCACGAACGGGATGGGGCGCCCCGGCAGGAGCACGTGCCAGTAGATCCAGCGGAAGACGGCCTTGCCGATGTGATTGATCCGGCTGGGTTTGAGGAGCGGCATCGGCCCCACCTTGGCGAACGGGAACATCCCGGGCAGGGGCTCGACGTCGTAGTTGAAGTCGATCAGGATGGCCTTCTTCTTGCCGGCCTCGATGAAGCAGTTCGAATGGCCGTCGAAGGCCGCCTCGAGCGGCTTCCCCTCGATCGCGCCGACCAGGTTCTCGGCCAGGATCTCGGCCTGGAAGTGGGCCACCGACCCGGCCTTGGACGAGGTCAGGTCGGTCGCATCGCCGATGGCGAAGATGTTCTCCCATTTCTTGGAGCGGAGCGTCTTCGGGTCGGTCGGCAGGAACCGGAACTCGTCGCCCATCCCCGAGCGCTCGATCATCTCCGAGCCCATGTTCGTCGGGACGGTGACGAGGAGGTCGTAGGGGACCTCGCGCCCGTCGTAGCCGACGATCTTGCGGGCCGCGGCGTCGACGCGCTCGGCGTTGAACTCGGTCACCATCTCGATGCGCTTCTCCGCGAGCATCGCGCCCAAGACCTTCGAGGCGACCGGCTTGGTGAAGGCGCCGTCGAGCGGCGTGACGTAGACGAGGTCGATCTGGTCGCGGCGGCGGTGGCGGCGCAGGCAGTCGTCGCAGAAGAAGGCGAACTCGAGCGGCGCGACCGGGCACTTGATCGGCGTCTCGTTGACGTGGATGACGATCCGCCCGCCCGGGAAGGCCTTGAGCTTCTCGCCCAAGGCCTCGGCGCCGTCGGCGGTGTAGAAGTCGAAGACGGTGTCGCGCCAGCCGTCGAGCATGCCGGGGGTCTCGGACGGGACGATGGAGGCGCCCGTGGCGACGATGAGGTAGTCGTAGGGGAGGTCGCTGCCGTCCTGGAAGAGGACCTTGCTCGCGGCCGGGTCGATGCGGTCGACCTCGGCGACGATGAACTCGACGCCGCGGGGCAGGAACTTGGAGCGCGGCTTGACGATGTCCTCGCGGCCGTAGAAGCCGAAGGGGACAAACAGGAAGCCCGGCTGGTAGTAGTGGTCGTTGTCGCGGTCGACGACGGTGACGGCCCACTCGGCGCGCGGCAGGCGCCTGCGGAGGAGGTTGGCCATGATGGTCCCGGCCGTGCCGGCGCCGAGGATGAGAAGTCTTTTCATCGGCGTCTCTCGCAGGTGGAATGAGAACGGTGACCGCGATATCCTACCATTATTATCGGAATTATTCAAGCGGGGGGGCCGGGGAGGCTCGCCGGGGGCAGGGGGCGGGGGAGGGGCGGGCGCGAGGGCGAAGCCCGAGGCGCGATCGTTTCCGGATACGACATCCATCTGTTGGCCCTCTCAAAAAGGCCTAAAACACGCCTGGGAGGCCCTGGGAGCCCCGATCCCGGCCAGGGGAAGGGGGGGCGGGACGAGCCGAATGAGCCCCGGGAACGGCGCCTCGCCCCGTGTCCCCGTGGCGACACGGCAGCGGCCCGCCGGCCGGTCTCGCGACGCTTTCCGGACGCTTTCCGGGCGCCTTCCGGGCGTTTGACCCGCGCTCGACCTTGGGATAAGATACCGGCGCCATGGAGACAACGTTCGCGCGGTTCGTGCGCGACTTTCCCGGGCGGCTGGCCATCCCCCTCTGCGCCTATTCCGGCCTCGAGATCACCGGCGAGTCGGTCGAGGACTTCGTCAGCGTCCCGGGCTCCCAGTTCAAGGCGGTCATGGCCCTCAACGACCGCTACAGGACCCCGGTCCTCCTCACCGGGATCGACACGACGGTTGAGGCCGAGGCCTACGGCGCGGAGGTCAAGGTCGCGAGCCGCGAGGCCCCGTCCATCGTCGGGCGGCTTGTCACGGACGCCCGGGACATCGCTTCGCTCCCCGACCCCTTCCCCGGCGACGCCCGGACCCGCGTCCCCATCGAGACGGCCTGGCGCCTGACCGCCGAGGTGGGCGAGTCGGTGCCGGTGCTGGGGGCCATGCTCGGCCCGTTCGCCCTGGCCGCGCGCCTCTACGGCGTCGGCGAGACGCTCGCCGCCGCGGCCAACGAACCCGAGACTATCGAGTCGCTGCTCGACATCGTGACCGGTTTCCTCTGCCGCTACGCCCTGGCGTTCAGGGAGACGGGCGCGCGGGGGGTCCTGGTCGTCGAGGCGGCCGCCGGGCGCCTTCTCTCGGCGGGCCTGGCCCGGTTCTCGGCCCCCTTCCTCAAGCGGATCGTCAAGGCCGTCGGCGAGGAGGATTTCGCGGTCATCGTCCACAACGGCAACGCCGGGATCGAGCACCTCGACGAGCTCACCGCCTCCGGGGCCGGGATCTACCATGTCGGGCCCTCCATGGACGTCGTCGCGGCCCTCGACAGGGTCGGCCCGGACGCGATCCTCGGCGGCAACCTCGATCCGGTGACGGTCTTCAGGAAGGGGACGCCGCAATCGGCGGGGGAGGCGACGAAGGCGCTGTTGGAGGCGACGCGGGGCCGCAAGAATTACTACATCTCGACGGGATACGACCTGCCGCCGGGGACGCCGCTCTCGACGCTCAACGCGTTCTTCCGGGCCGTGGCCGAGTTCAACAAGTAGGCTACTTTCCAGCCTCGAACAGCGTCCAGGGCTGGGCCCTGAGGTCCTTCAGGTAGGGCTTCTGCCAGGCGAACTCGGGGTGCTCGGCCAGGAACTCGGCCGCGACGAAGTCCCGCCCGCACGGGTGGCCCATGCGGGCCCACATCCTCATCTCTTTGACAAGCGCGGTCGAGGTCACCTTGCCCTGCACGGACCCGGCCGGCGAGAACGGCGCCCAGCCGGACTCGGGCATCCCTTTCGGGTCCTCGTCGACGTGGCCGCACAGCACGTTGCCGTTGGAACCCTCTTTCCCGGTGGTCAAGTCGATGTGGTCGGCCCCGAACAGCTTCCCGTCCTCGACGTCGATGTAGCCCTTGTACTCCTCCATGAGCTGTTCCCAGCGGGCCTTCCTCGCGCGTGACGACGATCCCTTGTCCGCGGCCGCGAATGATGCCTCCCCGGCGACGGCCTTCCCGTCGTCCGGGAAGCCGGGCCACACGAAATAGCCGTCCGTCGTCCTCGACAGTCGCCGGTTCCCCAGGCCCGCATCGAGCTTGGCGATCTCGCCCGTCTTGGTGTCGCCGACGAGCCAATCGCCGGAGTGGTCGCCGCCGTCGTAGGCGTGGACGATGCGGACGAAGTCGTCGATCGAGGCCGCGTACTGGGCCGCCTTCCGGGCCAGCACGAACCCCGGCGCGCCCTCCTTCTCGAGATCCTTGAAGGCACCCGGCGTCGTCTCGGCGAAGACGACCCCGGCGCCGTTCATGGCGAGGCCGTCGCCGCCGTGGATCGTCCCGGGCAGGCAGTCCATCAGGACGCGATGACCGTTGGCGGGAGCGATATCGGCGATGATGTTCCAGCGCGAGCCGACGATGTAATCAATCCAGCTGTTGAGCCCGACGACGATCCCGCCGTCCTCCGTCCAGTTGCCCGTAGAGATGAAGGCGCCGCAGTGGCCCGCGCCCTTGTCGCCGCCGGCGCCCGTCTTGACCTGCTCTTCCAAGTAGGGGACATAGCGCCTGGACAGCTCGATCCAGCCGTTGAGCGCGGTGATGTCGATGGCGTCGTAATTTGTCTTGGGGATGCGAGCTCCGAGGCCGGCCGCGATCCCTTCGATCTCCTCCCGGTACTCGGCCTCGAGCTTGGGCCAGAACATCCGTTCGGCGGCGCTACGGTAAAAAGCCCAGTCGCGCTTCGACGAGCCCTGGAGAAAATGGGCGAGCGATTTCATGAGGTCGTCGATCTCGGCCGCCAGGAGCCAGCCGTGCTGGAAGCCGATCTGGCGCGGCGTCCCCTCGAGATGGATGTTGATCCAGCCGTTCGTGTCGGCACGCGCCCCCTTTTCTAATTCAGCGTGCTTATTAGGGAACTTGTCTGCCCTCTGCGAACACCCTGAAATCAGGCCTGCGAGAGCGAATGAAACAACTAAGATGGTTCTTGAAAAAGAGGGTATAGAAATCCGCCGTCGTGGCGCCTGCCATAAGCGAGTCTTATTGAATAATGCATTATTTCGCTCTCTCCTACCCACGATAAATCGGACTGCACAGAAATAGGTCTTAGTTTGTCCGCCAGATTCGAACCGGACCAATCGTCCCAATCCTCAGAAAGCCCGGGTCCTGGTCAAATAAATGGCCCTGCCTTGGATTGTAGTATACGATGAAAATTTCCCTTTTATTTCGGAACAATGATTCTTGGATGTTAGACAACACTTGAGACATAAGAATCTGATCGAAGGGATTAAGGAAATAGCAGACGAGGGGATCATCGGGCAATTGATAGAGGGAAGCGTCTATACAAATAGACTCGATGATATCTGCACGGGATGTATGGTTGCGGTATTTTTCGATGTTCTTTAGTGCAGTCCTGTGCAATATCTCCGAAAATTCGACTCCGACGACTCTCTTGAACTGGAACTCCGACGCTAATATAAGCGCCCGGCCTTTGCCTGAGCCAAAGTCTATAAAAACAAATCGGCCATAATCAATAGGCAAGGAACGAATCGCGTCTCTGAAGTACTTAGGGTCACTAGCACCGTATGCCACCGCGTGTAGCTGATTAGGACTTTTGACGCCCAGTTCAACTTGATGGATACGGCCAATGGTATCAACACCATAGGTTGAGTCAAATGCAGCCGCCCTCTCGCGACGTTCTCTGATCTCCTTCCTAACGGACGACCTCATCCGAGCAATAGCGGAGGCGGCGCGCTCTGCAGTAAAAGTAAGAACTCCGACAATACCGTATCTTCGGAATGCTCTTCTTATTCTCTTTGTAAAAAGCGACATGCCGCTCCCCGGCAAGCTGAAATTTCTATTCAAAGCGAAGCAGATTATACTTCAATCGTCTATAGCGTAACTATAATATTGCTTGGCGTAGTATCCATCCTGCTCGACCAGGTCCACTTCATTGAGGATTACTCCGAGGCACTTCAGCTTGTGGGCGTCCAGCTTCTGCTTGGCTTGCCTCAGCGCGGGAACCGGCGTCTGGCCGCCTCTGACGACCAAGATGATCGCGTCCATCATCGGCCCCATGGCCAACGCGTCAGAAACCGCCAGCAAGGGGGGCGTATCGAACAATACGAAGTCGAAGCTCTTTTTCAGGAAGGCCACGAGACCGTCCATCCTCTCCGACGTCAGGAGCTCGATCGGATTGGCCGGCAGGGGGCCGGACGCGACGAGATGAAGGTTCGGCACGTCGGTCGGTTTTACGATTTCAGCGGCATCCATATTCGAGCTCAGGTAGCGGCTCAATCCGGGCGCATTGGCGATGTTCACGCCGAATATCTTGGCCTGCCGGGGCTTGCGGAGGTCGGAATCCACGATGACCACCCGTTTGCTCGCTTCGGCCAGCGTGACGCCCAAATTGGAGACCGTCGACGATTTCCCTTCCCGGGCCAAGGGGCTCGTGACCAGAATGACCTTGATCCTGCCGGGCGGCGAAGAGACCAGCAAGGCCGTCCTGAGCGAACGGAAGCTCTCGGCTTGGATCGATTGCGGCTCACGGACGGCGATGAGCTCGATTAAGGTCTCCCGCCGCGAGTCAGATGTTCTCTCGTTCGAGAGCCACAAGGGATCTCTCGGGCTTTCTGGGCCCCGCCTCTTCTTCTTCGCCTTCTCCTCCTTGGCGCTTGATCCCGCCAGCGTCGAGCGGATCCTTCTGAATTCCCCCCGAGGGCCTTTGGGCTTCGCCTCCGATTCAAAGGCCGGGATCGAGCCCATCAAAGGAATGCCGGTCTCTCTCGCTACGTCGTGCGAAGTCTTGACCGTATTGTTCAGATACTCAAGTCCGATGGCCAGGCCTATCCCCCCGGCGAAGCCGAGCAGAAGGCCCAGGAGCGCGTTCTTCCGCTTGTTCGGAAAGCTCGGTTTCAAAGGATAGGCCGCTTTGTCCACGATCCACACGGTGAGCGAATCGAGCCCCTTCAGCCGTGCCGAGACGTCGGTCTCGCTTTGGCGTTTAGATAATGCCTCGAGAAGGGCTTTTCTGCTGTCTAGCTCGACTTTCAAGCTGTTGAAGACGACCGAATCGCCGCTTGCCTTGTACGCTTGGTTCTTCTGTCCGTCGAGGAGGTTCTGAAGGGACTGCTCTTTCCTCAACGCGGCCTGATATTCCGCTAAGGCGTTCCGAATGAGGTTTTGCGTCTCGTTCTGAAGGGCTTCCGTCGCCGAATCCAGCTCCGATTTCATGCGTCGCATGTCGGGATAGTCGGGGCTGACCGTGTTCAGCCTCGTCTCATATTGCCGGCGGAGATTGATGTATTGCTCCCTCAGCCGCTCGATCACGCTTCCTTCCGGGGCGCTGGGGATCTCGCCGAGAGGGGCGTTCTTGAGCTGGTTGTAATAGTTGAGCTTGTTGATCCGCTCGAGCTGGGCTTCCGTCAAGGCTCGGCTGTAATCCCCGATCCTGGCCACGGTAGAAGCTTCCGCCGTGGATAACGGCATGATGTCCTTCCGTGAGCCGTACTCGTTGAGCTTGCGCTCCCGTTCCTCGATCTCGGTCCGGAGCTCGGCGATCTGGTCGTTCAGGTATCTCGTCGCCTGTTCCGAGGTGGAGTAGCGTTTGCTGACGATCATCTCGACATAACCGTCGAACAGCGCGTTGAGGATGTCGGCCGCCAACCTGGGGTCCCGATTGCTGAAGCTGACGTCGACAAGGCGGGACTGCCCCTTCGCGGTGACCGTCACGTTGGAGAGGAAGCGCTGAACGAGTTTTTCACGGTAGATCGGGTCGGCCGGGTCCGGAGGCGGCAGGCCCGGTTTGGGCTTGCCGGCGAAATCCGGGTTTTCGGACAACTTGAGCTTGTCGATGACATTCGAAGCGAGGGACCGGCTGGTCAGAAGCAGGGTGTGGCTCGACAAGCTCGATCCTTCGCCGAACGATTGGATCTCCTCGAATGGCAGGACCCTCGGGCCTTCTTCTATCCATATCGTGCCCACGGCCGTGTAGACCGGAGGGACGAGGAAGCTATAGGCGATCGCGACGGCGACGCACGTGAAGGCGAAGATCCCGGCCGTCCATTTCCATTTGAACAGGACGCGCCAATAATGTTGAACCAGAGCAAGAAGGCCGGGCTTGGCCTCTTGTTGTGTGTCTTGGACCATATCGCTCCCCGGGGATTACCGCGAACTCATGGGACGATGACCACATCGCCCTCTTCGAGGACGATGTCGGCTCTTTCGCCGGCGAGCATTTTTTTGAGATTCACCCGGATTTTTATCTCTTTTCCGGTTTCTTTGTCCTTGCGCTTGATCACGAGCTTGGATTTCTTGGCCCACTCGGTCGGTCCCCCGGCCTGGGCGACGGCCTGGAGAAGGGTGATCCCTTTCGATTTCAAGTAAGGGACGACTCCCGGATTCCTGACCTCGCCGTAGACGAAGGCGTTGAGCGTCTGGTCGATCGGAATGGAAACGACATCTTTCGGCCTGAGCTCGATATTGAGGTTGCGGCTGCTATCCGAGAGCCAGTTGCGATCGATCGCGATGACGGCCTGCTTGCCGCCCGCTTCCTGGCGATAGACATAGATCGTGTTGGTCGCTTGGGCCGTCGGGCCGCCCGCTTGGGCGATGGCCTCGAGGAGGGTCGTCGGCCCGACCAGCTCGAACATCCCGGGCTGGTTGACGGCGCCGATGACCGAGATCTTCTGGTGTTCCCGGATGAAGACCGAAACGTGCGCTCCCCCGGGCACATATTTTTCGGTGACGAGGGCGGACAGCTTTTCCTCCAGTCCATGCGCCGAGTAGCCGGCGACCTCGATCCTGCCGAGGAGCGTGAAGGTGATAGACCCGTCCTCCGAGACCCGGACCGTTTGGTTAAGATCGGGAAGCTCATGGACCCTGATCTCGAGCAAGTCGTTCGGCCCGATCCGGTAGAACTTGGTGCCGGGGTCTTGGGTTTCCTGGGCCGGGGAGAATGCCGGAGGGAGGAGGAAGGCGACGGCGACCGCAACGGTGACGGCTGTCGCCACTCTCGCTTTGACCGGAGAGGTCGTCATGGATATCCCTTTCTCCGAGATTATATATCCGATTCGCCGTTCAGTCCACCTCAGAAAAAAGCCGTCAATGCGAAAGCCCGCCGACAGGCAGAGCCATTGCGCCTCCCGGGTATCCGCAGGTCAGATTGATGCCCAAGAAGGCCCGATCGTGAGACAGGCCGGTCGGCCCCCGATATCTCCGGTTGTAGCTCGCGAGGAACGTTAGGTTCGTCAGACGGGAGACCCTGAGATGCAGGCTGACCGCATGAAGCATGTAGCTCTCGCCGGTTCCCGGGGCGCCTCCGGTCTCGGGGTAGGCGGTCCTCCCGAGCGATCCATCATAAGAAAGAGTGAGCTTTCTCGACAATCGGCGCGACAGCCCCGCGCCGATTGTATTCCTCATGAAAAATGTGGGACCGCTGTAGATAGAGAACTCCCTGCCCCTGAAAAAGAAGACCCGGGCGGATGTCCTCGATGTCAGATCGAAGGTGACATTTCCCGCTCCGACAAAGCCTTCTCCGTCCGTTTGCGCGGGATCGAGAAGGTCCAGACGCTGGTATCCCAGCCGGAAAAGCCCTCGGGTGCCTTCGCCGCCGTCGCCCTCGGACGCCCGGGGGATGAACTCGATGCCGCCGAAGATCCCGTAACTCCTCGAATCCCTGACGCTGGATACGACATCGGTGAACGAATAGGAGCCGTATTGCGCGTCCAACAGAAGCCTCACCCGGGAGCTCGGCTGGACATAACCGACGAGATCGAGATACCGTTCCCTCCGGGCCAGCATTTCAGCGAGAGGGATCCCATTGAACTCCTCGCTCCCGTAATCGAACTTCGACCAATCATAGGCCATGGCGAACGACATCTGTCTGGAGGCCTGCCAGAACAGGAGGCCGCTGAGGTCGTTCCTCTTCTCGCGCAGATTGATGAACACCTCGGAGGCTTGGCGCTGGCGGATGCTGGATATCCCGGCCCCCGCCTGGACATAGACCCGGTTCAAGGCGAGATGGAAGCGGCCCTGGAAATCGTGGTTCCAGGCCCTTTCCCGTTCGGCTTCGAGATAGAACACGTACTCGGGCCTTTCGGAAACATCCAGCACAGCCTTCTTGCCCAAGGGCCAGAGGACCTGAACGGGAAGCCGGGCGGAGATCGTTCCGTCCGGGACCGGCTCGCGATAGCCGTAATAGATATCCGTATCATATCCCGCGTTCAGGACCTCGAGGGCCGCGTTCAGGCGCATTACGCCGAGCTTCCATCCGGCCGCGTCGACCATCCGGGCGAGGTTCGCGCCGATCCAGGTGTTGCCTTGAGCCAAGGCCGGTGATGCCCATAGCGTGATGAAGGCAAGCCCGAAGAAGATCGCCCTTGAACGAGCTAGCGTATTTTTCATTGTCTTGCCCTTTTCGAGCCGGCGAGCAGGCGTCCGAAATCGGCGGGCGCTCTCAATACGCCCCGATCCCGAACATCACGACCGGCACCGTCTTCAGCAGGATCTTGGCGTCCAGCCAGAGCGACCAGTTGTCGAGGTACTCGAGGTCGAGCTTCATCCACTCTTCGAAGGCGATGTTGTTCCGGCCGTTGACCTGCCAGAGGCAGGTGATGCCCGGCTTCATCGAGAACCGGCGCCGCTGCCAGTCCTTGTACTTGTCGACCTCATCGGGGACCGTTGGCCTGGGTCCGACGATGCTCATGTGCCCGATTAAAACGTTGATCAGCTGAGGCAGCTCGTCGATGCTGAACTTCCTCATGAACCGGCCGACCGGCGTGATCCACTTGGTCTTCTTCTCCCGGAACTCCGGCGTCGACATCGACTCCAGGTCGGAGACGTCGGAGAGGATGTCGTGGGCGCCCAGCCGCATGGTCCTGAACTTGTAGAGCGTGAACCTTCGGCCGGCCAGCCCCAGCCGGTTCTGCTTGAAGAACACAGGGCCCTTGGACGTCGTCTTGATCAGGATGGCCATGACCAGGAAGAGAGGGGACAGGACAAGGATCCCTATCCCCGAGGCGACGAAATCGAACAGCCTCTTGACGAGGAGCTCCCACTCCTTGGCGTGGGTCGTCCGGAAGTGGAGGAGAGGCAGGCCCTCGAGCTCCGTGACCGAGGCCTTGGCCAGCTTGGTGTCGAAAAGGTCCACCGCGATCGTGACCACGACGCCCTCGGTCTCGCAATCGTCGATGGCGCCCTGAAGGGCGTTGAGGCGCGACCGCGGCACCAGGAAGACGACTTCATCGACGGCGTCCCGGTGGAAGATCTCGGGGATATCCTTGAGCGTCCCGAGCACATCCAGCCGGCCGACCCGGACGACGCCTCGCCCGGGCTCGTCATCGATGGCCCCGAGGACCTCGAAGCCCCATTCCGGGTGCTTGTCGACTTTCTTGACGAATTCGCCGGCCCTTTTCCCCGTTCCCACGATCAAGAGCCGGCGCGTGTTGAGCCCCTGGCGCCGGACGTAATGGGAGCTCATGAAGATGACCGTCTTTTCGAGCCAGATGAACAGGAAGCCGAAGCCCATGAAGAGCAGGAAGAAGAGCCGGCTCATGAAATCCAGCTTGAACAGGAAGATGAAGGTCCCGAGGAGCAGGAAGGTCGCGACGGCGGACTTGACCACGGCCCAAAGGATCTCGAGATACGAGCGGGTCCTCAGCGATTGGTAAAGCCCGTTAGCATAGAGCGCCAGGCACCAGTAGGGAATGGCGAAGACCAGGGCCAGCCAGTACTTGGACAGGGGCTGGGTCGAATGAGCCAGAAGCCTTTCGAACACGAAGGCGGAGAGGTAGGCAAGGCCGAGGATGCAGGTGTCCGTGAAGATCAGGAACCTGCGGAGAACGGCTTCCCTCTCTCTGAGCATCGGTTCAAGCCCCTCTGATCGAAAAAGCTCCCCGATTATCTACTTTCTCTCGATCGAACGCAAGACCTTCGCGGGATTGCCGGCCACGATCGTCCAAGGCGCCACGTCCTTGGTGACGACGGCCCCGGCCCCGACGATGGCGCCCTCGCCGACGGTCACGCCGGCCAGGATCGTGGCGCTGGAGCCGACCGAGGCGCCCTTCCTGATGAACGTCGGGACGACCTTCCAGTCGGCCTCGGTCTGGAGCCCGCCCCCCTCGACCGTCGAGCGAGGGTACATGTCGTTGATGAAAGTGACGTTGTGGCCGACGAAGACGTCGTCCTCGATGGTCACGCCCTCGCAGATGAAGGTGTGGGACGAGATCTTGCAGTTCCGGCCGATGAGGGCGTTCTTCTGGACCTCGACGAACGTCCCGATCTTCGTGCCGTCGCCGACCGTGCAGCCGTAGAGGTTGGCGAAGGCGAAGATCTTGACGTCCTTGCCGAGCTTGACGTCGGGCGCTATCCTGCAGAATTCCATGGCCGCTCCTTCACAGCTCGACCCTTGTGCCGCCCTGCCTGAGGGACTCGTCCGCGGCCTCGAGGAGGCGGACCACCTGGAGCCCGCTCCGGCCGTCGTTGAAAGGCTCGACACCCTTCTCGACGCACTCGACGAAGTACTGGGCCTCGGCCTTGAGCGCCTCGGTCGCCTCGAGCTTGGGGATATGGACATCGCCCGAGCGGTAGCTCACCAGGAGCTCGTGGACGCCGTCCTTGCCGCCGTCGGCGCTCTTGACATCGACGCCCCGGTCGTAGATCTTGATCTTCTCGTCGGCGTCGAGGTCGTCCCAGACGAGCATCTTCCTGTCGCCGCTGATCAGGGTCTTGCGGACCTTGACCGGGCTGAGCCAGTTGACGTGGAAATGGGCCAGGAACCCGCCCCCGTCGAACCCGACGCAGATGTAGGCGATGTCCTCGAATCCGCCCTCGAAGTGGACCGTGCCGTGGGCCGAGATGGCCGTGGGCTTGGCGGGGATCACGTGGGCCATGATGGACAGGTCGTGCGGGGCCAGGTCCCAGATGACATTGACGTCGTGCTGGAAGAGGCCCAGGTTGACCCGGACCGAATCGTAGAACAGGAGCTTGCCCAGCTCGTCCGAGCCGATGAGCTCCTTGATCTTCTTGACCGCCCCGGTGAAGAGGAAGGTGTGGTCGACCATGATCCGGAGGTTCTTCCCGGCCGCGAGCTCCACGAGCTCGCGGGCCTGGGCGCTCGTCGCGGTGAAGGGCTTCTCGACGAAGATGTGCTTGCCCGCGAGGAGCGCCGCCTTGGCCAGCTCGTAATGGGAGAAGACCGGCGTGACGATGGCCACCGCGTCGATGTCGGTCGAACGGATGAGCTCCAAGGGTTCTTTGACGGCCCTGATGAAGGGGTAGTTCGCCTTGGCCAGGCCGAGCCTCTTCTCCGAGAGGTCGCTGATGGCGATGAGTTCGGCCCCTGGAACGGCGTGAAAGTTCCGGGCCACGTTGGGGCCCCAATATCCGTAGCCGATGACCCCGATCTTAAGCATGATGCCCGCTCCCAGTTCTTATGGATGTTCCCTCGCGGCCGTCCCTTGGCGAACGGCCCAAAGTGATTGCCATTCTAACACGCATTTTCTTGAATTTCAAGGCTTTTTATTCCTGTAGAACTCCTTGATCGAGTCGGCTACGTGGACGATCTGCCCGTCGGAGAGCTCGGGGTACATTGGCAGCGACAAGATCTGCCCTTGACAGGCGTAAGCGACAGGGAAGTCCGAGGGCTGGTGGCGGAGGTAGCGATAGGCCGGCATCAGGGGCAGGGCGTATGGATAGTGTATGCCTGTCGCGACGCCCTTGGACTTGAGGAAAGCGGCTAGGTCGTCTCTTCGCTCCGTCCGGATGACGTAGAGGTGGAAGACGTGGAACGTGTCGGGCCGGAGCTTGGGGGGCTTGACCTGCGGAAGCCCGTCCAGGAGCTCGTTGTATTTGAGGGCGTGACTGTTCCGGGCCTTGTTCCAGTCGTCGATGTGGGCGAGCTTGACCTTGAGCACGGCCGCCTGGAGCGAGTCGAGCCGGCTGTTGACGCCCTCGATCTCGTGGACGTACTTCTGGGCGGAGCCGTGACAGGCGAAGAGGCGAGCCTGGCGAGCGAACTCGTCGTCGTCGGAGATGATCGCCCCGCCGTCCCCATAGGCGCCGAGGTTCTTCCCGGGGTAGAAGCTGAACGTCCCGGCGACGCCGAACGTTCCGGTCTTGCGGCCCTTGTAGGTCGAGAAATGGGACTGGGCGCAGTCCTCGACGAGGTGGAGCTTGTGCCTGTCGCAGATGGCCTTGACGGCGTCGAGATCGGCCGCCTGGCCGAAGAGATGGACGGGGATGACGGCCTTGGTCTTCCTGGTGATCTTGGCTTCGATCAGAGCCGGGTCGATGTGGAAGTACTCGTCGATGTCGACGAAAACCGGCTTGGCCCCGGCCTGGGTGATGGTCTCCGAGGTGGCGATGAAGCTGTTGGCGACGGTGATGACCTCGTCGCCGGGGCCGACGCCCAAGGCCTTGAGGGTGATGTAGATGGCGTCTGTTCCGTTGGCGCAGCTGACGCAGTGCTTGACCCCGAATTTCTCGGCGAAGGCCTTTTCGAAGCCTTCGACATGCTTCCCCCCGACGAAGGCGGTCTCGTCGAGGACGGTCTGGATGGCGGGATCGATCTCAGACTTGATGGCCTGGTACTGGGCCTTGAGGTCGACGAAGGGGACGTTCATAGTTGAGTATTACTCCTCAGTTGAGTTGACATGATTACGTCTCGAATCCGGACATACCGATGGTTCTTTCTTTCCGCATCAGGATAGCCGGTACTATCCCTCCTCCGCTATCACCCCGATAGGCTATTTCAGGGGTGATAAAATCTAACCTACTATCACCCCCAAAGGGGAGAGGGTGGCCCTATTGATGCCTGCATATATAATGACCTATTTTTAAGCGCAAAAGTGGAGTGTGCTTCAGAAGAACCTGACCCCCTCCCCATTCTTTGGACAGTTGAGGGGCCTTCTGAAGGTGGATCAAAAGCCTGCCTCGTGTGACCATTTTATCCATTTCAGGGCTCTGAAGCCATCTTTATCTTGAACACCGGAAAATCGGCTTCACCATTGGCCCTAGGAACGACGATCTCAATGCGGTCCATATCAAACCATGGCCTCCGGAGCTGGCGCCAACGCTGCCTGCGTTCCAAAATAGACTTCGTGCGGCGTCTTGTAACCCAGCCCCTCATGCGGCCGGTCGGTGTTGTAAAACTCAAAATAATCCGAGAGCTGGGCCCGCGCCGCCGGGACCGTCTGGTAATCGTGAAGATAGACCTCCTCGTACTTGACCGAACGCCAGAGCCGCTCGACAAAGATGTTGTCATAGACCCGGCCTCGTCCATCCATGCTCACTTGAATCCCCTCGTCGAGAAGACAGCGCGTGAAGTCTACGCTCGTGAACTGCGGCCCCTGGTCCGTGTTGAAGATCTCCGGTTTCGAGCGCCGGAGGGCCCGACGCAGCGCCTCCAGACAGAATCCGGCGTCCAGCGTCGTCGAAAGCTCCCAGGCGATGACATACCGGCTGTACCAGTCCAGGATCGCTAGGAGATAGACGAATCCGTGAGTGAGACGGACGTAGGTGATATCGGCCGCCCAGACCTGATCCGGCCGATCCACCGTAACGTCTTTCAAAAGATAGGGATAGACCTTATGGTCGGGACCGTTGGCCGACAGCCTCGGCTTCGGATAGATGGCCTCCAGACCCATCAACCTCATCAACCGCCGGACCCGCTTAGGATTGACTCCGTAGCCCATCCTCCGAAGGCTCTCCGTCATCCGCGGCACTCCGTAGAAGGGGCGCTTTGTGAACTGCTCGTCGATCAATCGCATGAGCGCCAGGTTATAGGCGTTCTCGCCGACGGGTTGATAATAAAACGTCGAGCGCGACAGCTCGAGCAGCCTGCATTGCCGGACAACCGGCATCGCCGCCAGTTCTCTTCCCACTTCCGCCCGCTTCACCGCGACAGGAGCTTCTGTGATTTTTTTTTAAGCCACTCCAGCTCCATCTTGAGCTGGCCGATCTGCTGGTACAGATCCGCCTCGATCTCCTCGCGGGCTCTCTACTGCTGCGGCCGGCGACTGGAAAAAAGATCGGGCAACTGCTCCATCAGATGGTTCCGCCACTGTCGGATCTGATTGGGATGGACCCCAAACTCGCCAGCGATCTGAGCAATCGTCTTCTCGCCCTTGGCCGCTTCGAAGGCCACTT
>JAKQUO010000013.1 GCA_029569255.1 Acidobacteriota bacterium
AGCCTGTCGGCGGGCCCTCCTTGGAAGACCTCGTCCCGGGACCCGTCGCTCCCGCCGTCGCCGCCGAAGCCGCCGGATCGGCCCGCATTCTTTTCTTGATTTTTTGCATGTCACTCGCTATCTTAATTAGAACGAGCGGAATCTTTTCCAAAGGAGTGAAAAATGGGAGCTCTCCTGGTTTTATTGATCATTATCGGTGTCGTCCTGGTCGCCGGCATCGGCATATACAACAGCCTCGTCACGTTGAGAAACCGCTGCGACAACGGCTGGTCGCAGATCGACGTCCAGCTCCGCCGCCGCTACGACCTCATCCCCAACCTGGTCGAGACGGTCAAGGGCTACGCCAAGCACGAGCGCGAGGTCTTCGAGAAGGTGACCCAGGCCCGGGCCGCCGCCGCCGGCGCCCAGGGCGTCAAGGCCCAGGCCGAGGCCGACAACATGCTGACCGGCGCCCTGAAGTCCCTCTTCGCCGTGGCCGAGGCCTACCCCGACCTCAAGGCCAACCAGAACTTCCTCATGCTCCAGGAGGAGCTGGCCGGCACCGAGAGCAAGGTCGCCTACGCCCGGCAGTTCTACAACGACACGGTCATGAAGTTCAACATGCGCCAGCAGGTCTTCCCCTCGTCGGTCATCGCCAACATGTTCGGCTTCAAGCCCCGCGAGTACTTCCAGATCGAGGAAGAGGTCGCCAAGGGCCCGGTCAAGGTCCAGTTCTGACCGGCGCAGGTTCGATATTGAACGGGGACATGTACCGCTTCGGTACGTGTCCCCGTTTTCGTCGGTGATCGGCCATGTACGAACAGATCTCCCGCAACAAATGGAAATCCGCCGCCCTGGTCGTCTTCTTCGTGGCCTTCATCTTCCTCCTGACCTGGTTCTTCGAGCAGCTGACCGGCTGGGGCCGGGGCGGGCTCGTCCTGGCCGTCGCCGTGGCCATGGGCATGGCCGCCGTGGGCTACTACTCGAGCGACAAGATCGTCCTGACCATCAGCCGGGCCCGCCCGGTGACCAAGGACGAGTTCCCCTACCTCTACAACGTCGTCGAGGGCCTGGCCATCGCCGCCGGCGTCCCGGCGCCCAAGTGCTACGTCATCGAGGACACCGCGCCCAACGCCTTCGCCGCCGGCCGCAAGCCCGAGACCGCCTCGATCTGCGTCACCACGGGCCTGCTCGAGAAGCTCGACCGGGCCGAGCTCGAGGGGGTCGTCGCCCACGAGATGTCGCACATCAAGAACTACGACGTCCGGCTCCAGACCGTGGTCGTGGTCATGGCCGGCGTCGTGGCCCTGCTCAGCGACTGGATGCTGAGGTCCTTCTTCTGGGGCGGGGGAGGCCGGCGCCGGGGCCGCGGCCGGTCCGGCTCGGGCGCCGCCGGCGGCGTCCTCGTCCTCGTCGGCCTGGGCCTGGCCTTGCTCTCGCCGCTCATCGCCACGGTCATCCAGCTGGCCGTCTCGCGCAAGCGCGAGTTCCTGGCCGACGCGAGCGGGGCCATGCTGACCCGCTACCCGGCCGGCCTGGCCTCGGCCCTGCGCAAGATCTCGGCCGACACCGAGCCCCTCGAGGCGGCCAACAAGGCCACGGCCCACCTCTACATCGTCAACCCGCTCAGGAACCTCAAGGGCGGCGGCGGCGGCCTGAACCGGCTCTTCAGCACCCACCCGCCCATCGCGGAGCGCATCGCCGCCCTCGAGAAGATGTGAAAGGGCTCCCGATCCCCCGCTTGCTTATTAAAGGGAAAGGCGTTATCCTTTAATAAGGCGCGGGCCTTATTAAAGAAACTTTAATTAGGGGACAGTTCGGGGAGATGCCGGTGAAACGCGGACCGACCGGGGAATATGTCGTCAAGAAATACGGCGACGAAGAAGTCCGCGCTTTCGTGCCCTTTCCTTTGCCGCCCCGACCCGGGCTTTCGATCGATCCTGTCCTGCGAGAGGATCTGGATCAGGCCCTCGTCTCGCTTGGGCGCCTCGACGGCGTTGCGGCCTTGCTTCCCGATATCGATCTCTTCCTCTATACCTATGTTCGCAAAGAGGCCGTGCTCTCGTCTCAGATCGAAGGAACGAAATCCTCCCTTTCGGACCTGCTTCTCTTCGAATTGGAGGAGGCGCCCGGCGTGCCGCTCGACGACGTCGTCGAGGTCTCCGGCTACGTCGAAGCCATGGCCCACGGCCTTCGGCGGCTGGGCGGCGGCTTCCCTCTCTCGAACCGGCTTGTCCGGGAAATGCACGGCATCCTTCTTTCGAAAGGCCGCGGCCGCGAAAAAGACCCCGGCGAGTTCCGCCGTTCACAAAATTGGGTCCAGGGAACGCGGCCGGGGAACGCCCTCTACGTTCCTCCTCCCCCCGACCGCGTGGCCCCGACGATGGGAGATTGGGAGAGATTCCTTCACGATGTCCCGGCGAAGACGCCGGCCCTGATCAAGGCCGCCTTGATGCACGTCCAGTTCGAGACGATCCACCCCTTCCTCGACGGCAACGGGAGGATCGGCCGGCTCCTGATCACCCTCCTCCTTTGTCACGAAGGGATCTTGCGCCGGCCCCTTCTCTACCTGAGTCTCTATTTCAAGCGGCGCCGTAACGAATATTTCGACCTTCTGACCAGGGTCCGGCGAGAGGGGGAGTGGGAGGCCTGGCTGAAATTCTTCGCCGTCGGTGTCCGAGAAATGGCCGAGGGAGCCGTGGCCACGGCGCATCGCCTGAATGACATCTTCGCCGCCGACCGGACGGTCATCAGGGACATGGGCCGGAAGGCCGGCTCCGCCCTGCGCATCCATCAGGTCCTTCAAAGCCGGCCCGTCGTCAGCGCTCCCTTTCTTGCGAGGATCGCCAAGATGTCCCCGCCCACGGTCGCCGCGACACTAGCGTCGCTTCAACAGCACAAGATCATTCGAGAGGTCACGGGGAGGAAGCGAAAACGGGTCTATGTCTACAAAAGATACCTGGATCTCATGAACGAAGGCACAGAGTCCTGATATGGCCCATGCCCATGCCGGCTCGGAACACCGGCGGCCGCTGCGGCTGGCCCTGCTCATCACCTCGGCCGTGCTCGTCGTCGAGGTCGCCGGCGGCCTCCTGAGCGGGAGCCTGGCCCTGCTCGCCGACGCCGGGCACATGCTCACCGACGCCGCCGCCCTGGGCCTGGCCCTCTTCGCCTTCTGGCTCTCGGCCCGCCCGGCGTCGCCCAGGCGCACCTTCGGCTGGCGACGCTTCGAGATCTTCGCCGCCTTCCTGAACGGGGTCGCCCTCTGGATCGTCGCCGCGGCCATCGGCTACGAGGCCTTCCGGCGCTTCCAGTCGCCGCCGCCGGTCAAGGGCGGGCTGATGCTGGCCGTCGCCGCCGTCGGACTGACGGCCAACGTCGCGTCCGGCGCGGTCCTCTACCGGGGCCGGGAGCACAGCCTCAACGTCCGCGGCGCCTTCCTCCACGTCGTCGCCGACGCCGTCGGCAGCATCGGCGTCCTGGCCGCGGCCCTGCTCATCGCCGTCACCGGGTCCTTCATCTGGGACCCGGTCGTCAGCGCCGCGGTCTGCCTCCTCATCCTCTGGAGCTCGGCCCGGCTCATCCGCGACGCCTTCCGCGTCTTCATGGAGGCGACGCCCGCCGGCCTCGACCTCGACGCCCTCCGGTCCGCCCTCGGCGCGATCGACGGCGTCGCCGACGTCCACGACCTCCACGCCTGGACGATCACCTCGGGCTTCGTCTCGCTCAGCGCCCACCTCAAGGTCCGGGCCGGGACGGACGGGAACGAGGTCCTGCGGCGGGCCCACGAGACCGTGTCCTCGCGGTTCAAGGTCCGCCACTCGACCTTCCAGATCGAGACCGAGGAGGAGGCCGCCTGCGCCACCGGCTCGTGCGACGGCGACCCGCCCGCCCCTACCTCCTCCTGATGAGCTTCCGCAGCTCCGGGAGCGGCCGGGTGTTGATGACGTCGTCCGCCTCGAGCCAGCCCCGCCTGGCCTGGCCGATCCCGAAACGCATCAGGTCCAGGTCATCGGCGCTGTGGGCGTCGGTGGACAGGGCCAGCTTGAGCCCCATCTCCTTGGCCATCTTGCAGTGGACGTCGTCGAGGTCGAGCCGGTCCGGGTGGGCGTTGAGCTCGAGGAAGCAGCCCCGCTCGAGCGCCGCCCGCATGACCTTCTCCAGGTCGATGTCGTAGGGCGGACGCTCGCCGATGAGTCGGCCCGAGGGGTGGCCGAAGATGTTGACGCGCGGGTTGTCGAGGGCCCTGATGACCCGCTCGGTCTGCTTCTCCTTCGGCAGCCTGAAGTTGTAGTGGACGGAGGCCACGACGAGGTCGAGGTCGTCGAGGATGCTGTCGGGGAGGTCGAGCGACCCGTCGGCCAGGATGTCGAGCTCGACCGACTTGAGCAGGGTGAACCCCCTGAGCTTGGCGTTGATCCTGTCGATGGCCTTGATCGACCCGGCCAGCCGCTTGGCGTCCAGGCCGCGGGCGATGGTGACGCGCTTGGAATGGTCGGTGATGGCCAGGTAATCGTAGCCCCGGGCCTTGGCCGCCTCGGCCATCTCGAGCGCCGTGAAGCGGCCGTCGGACTCCGAGGTGTGGGCGTGGAGGTCGCCCCGCAGGTCCCCGAGCGTGATCAGGCGGGGCAGCTTCCCGGCGAGCGCGGCCTGGATCTCGCCCCGGTCCTCGCGGAGCTCCGGCTCGATGTACGGCATGCCGAAGAGCCGGTAGATCTCCTCCTCGGTCCGGCCGGCGATCATCTTCTTTCCCCGGAAGACGCCGTACTCGTTGACCTTGAGCTTGCGCTTGACGCCCATCAGGCGCACGGCGATGTTGTGGGCCTTGGAGCCGGTGAAGTAGTGGAGCGCGGCGCCCCAGGACTCCGGCGGCACGACGCGGATGTCGGCCTGCAGGCCGCCCCGGAGGACGACGGAGGACTTCGTCGCGCCCTCGGCCAGGACCTTGACGACGTCGTCGTAACCGACGAACCGGGCCATGACGTCGGCGCTCGACGCGGCCGCGACCAGGATGTCGACGTCGCCGACAGTCTCGGCACGGCGCCGGAAGCTCCCGGCGACGGCGATCTCCTCGACGCCCACGGCCCCTTCGAGCTTCCCGAGCAGGGGCGCGACCTTCTCCTCGGCCTGGACGAGCTTGAAGCGCCCGGGGCCGCCGCCGCCGATCGCCTTGGCCCGCTCGATCTCCTCGAGGATCGACCGCTCGGTCTTGACGCTGAAGCCGGGGAGCTCCCGGACCTTGCCGGCCGCGGCGGCCTTCTTCAGCTCCTCGACCGAGCCGATCCCGAGCCCCCGGTGGAGTGCGGCGACCTTCTTCGGGCCCAGGCCGCGGACCTTCAGCATCGCGCCGAGGCCCGGCGGGAACTCCTTCTTGAGCGCCTCGAGGAACGGCAGCCTCTTCGTGGTCACGATGGTCCGGATCTTCTCGGCCAGGTCCTTGCCGATGCCCGGGATGCCCTCGAGGCCCTTCTCTTCGGCGGCCAGGTCGGCCACCCCTCGCGACAGGCCGGAGACGACCCGCGAGGCGTTCCGGTAGGCCCGGACGCGGAAGGGGTTGTCGCCCTTGATCTCGAGGAAGTCGGCGACCTCGTCGAAGATGCCGGCGATGTCGCTGTTGCTGATGGGCATCGTCAGGCCACCCTCCGCGAACCCCCGCGTCTCAGGCCGTCATTTCTTCAGGCTGGCGACGGCCGCTTCGACGCCCTTCTTGAGCTCCTTGGCCGCGCCTTCGAGGCCCTTCGCCACCTCGGCCCCGGCGACCTTGCCGGCCTTGGCCCATTCGCCGAGCTTGGCCTCGAGCTGCTTCTGCTTCGGTTCGAGCTCTTTGAGCGTCTTGTCGAGGTCCCGCTTGGCCCCGGCCGAAAGCCTCTTCCCCTTCTCCTTGAGCTCGGCCAGCTTGAGCTTGATGCCGTCCATGTCGAGGCCGAGTCTTTCCAGGAGATCGTCCTTCTTCGCGGGTCCTGTCATGGTGGTCCCTCCCCTTTTCCAGTTTAACAGAAAGTCCGGGTGCCTTGAAAGCCGCCGGGGGTTTCTCTATAATAGGCGGGCCCTCGCGGGGTCGTAGTTCAGCTGGTTAGAACGCCGGCCTGTCACGCCGGAGGTCGCGAGTTCGAGTCTCGTCGGCCCCGCCACCTTATATCCCGGTTTTCCCCATATGGATCCCATTCTTCCGTCGGTTTCCGTTTAGGCTCCGTTACGCCACATTGGGCGAGATTTAGCACAATTTGTGACACCGGTGTGACACGGCGGTGCGGTCTGCCTTGGCGCCAACGGCCGCACCCAGCGCCAAAAGAGACCCCCCCCCTGCTGCCCCCGACCTGTCATCCCCCCAGCTCTCGCGCAAATGTACCAATCGGCTCTCGGGTACGTGATTTCAAATTAGGCATATGGGCCCGGATTAGGGACGAGCTAGTAATCCCAACAACTCATGTTATGGGGTGCGCAGTTTTCAGAGATAAAGTTCGCTCTATTTAGAGTATAGAACCATTCTGAGATTTCCGGATCGAATATTATTAATCAGAGCAATAAATAGCTTGCTATTTGAGGTTTGATATGATAAGCTGCCTTCATGAAGAACAAGGATGCGAGATCGTTGCCTGCGGCCGCCCAGGAGCAGCTCCGCCGGCGGGCCGTTCAGGCTGTTCGGGATGGGATGAGCCAGGTGGAGGCGGCCCGGATATTCGGTGTTACGCGGCAGACCGTCGGGACC
>JAKQUO010000017.1 GCA_029569255.1 Acidobacteriota bacterium
CTCGTCGACGGCCATGTTTTCGGCGGCGCTGAACGCCCGGCAGGGCAGAAAGCGCCACGGGGCCTCACTCATTCCTCTTCCACGGCTTCCTCGCCGACATACTCCCTGTATTCCTCCGCGTCGAGGAGATTGTTGAGCTCGTCGAGATCGCGCAGCTCGACCATGATGAGCCAGCCGGACCCATAGGGGTCGCTGTTGATCACGCCGGTGTCGTCCTCGATGTCCTCGTTGACGCTGATGATCTCGCCGCTGACCGGCGAGACGAGTTCCGCCACGGACTTGGAGGATTCGATGGATCCGAAGGCCTCGTCCTGCTCGACCTCGCGGTCCGGCTCGGGCAGCTCCACGGAGTAAATGTCCCCGAGCTGCTCCTGGGCATAGTCGGAAATGCCGATCGTGGCGATGTTGCCGTCCACCCTCACCCAGGTGTGTTCACGGCTGTAAAAAAGATCTTCCTGAAAAATGGACATGCTCCCCCCAAAACAAAAGAAGAAGTCGAGAAGGTGGGAAGGCGAGAAGGCAAGAAATCCGGATCACGATCCCAGCCAGGGCATGCTGAACGATTCTCCAACCTTCTTCCCCTCTCAACCTCCTGCCTTCTCGTCTTTCAACCGATCACCTGCAACTCCTTCGAAAATTCCGTGAGCACCCGGAACCCGTCCCGGGTCACCAGGACCGTGTCCTCGATGCGGATGCCGCAGGAACCGGGAAGATAGATACCCGGCTCGATGGTGATCACCATCCCCTCTTCGAGAACGGCCTCCGACAGGGCAGAGAGCCTCGGGGCCTCGTGAACGTCGAGTCCGAGACCGTGTCCCGTGCCGTGCGTGAACCGGGGGCCGTACCCCGCCTTTTCGATGGCGGCCCTCGCGGCGGCGTCGACGTCTCGGCAGGGAACCCCCGGCCTCACCACCTCCAGGGCCCTGTCATGGGCCTCCTAGACGACGGCATACAGCGCCCTGTGCCGCCTCCCCGCCCGCCCGACGGCAAAGGTGCACGTTTCGTCCGAATGGTACCCGCCGCTGACGGCCCCGTAATCGACGACCACGAAGTCCCCCGGCCGGATCTTCCGCCTTCCCGGCCGAGCGTGGGGAAGGGCGCTGTTGGGACCCGATGCAACGATCGTGTCAAAGGAAGGGGCCTCCGCGCCCCTTTTCCGCATCTCGTAGTCGAGTTCGAGGGCGATGTCCCGCTCGCACACGCCGGGCCGGAACCCGGCCAGGATCGACCGGAGCGCCCCGGCGGCGATGCGGATCGCCCTGCGGATGTGCCCGATTTCGACGGAGTCCTTGACGGCGCGGATGGATCCCAGCTCCGACGGGAGGGGCTTCCAGCGCACTTTTTTCGCCTTGCGCCGCAGCGCGCCGAAAACGTCCACGGTCATGACGGAGGGCTCGAAACCCACGTGCCCGTAGCCGCCCGCGGACAGGGCGTCGGCGATCCCGGCGGCCTTTTCCCGGTAAAGGACCACGCGGGTTCCCGGGGCCTCCCCGGCGGCCTGGGTCGTGTACCGCCCGTCCACGAGAAGGGTCGGCTTCCCGGCGCCCATCAGCAGGGCCCCGTCGCTGCCGGAAAAGCCCGTGAGGTAACGGATGTTCTTGAGGTCGAGGATCAGGAATGCATCCACGCCCGAGCGGCGCAGCAGGGCCCGCAAGCGGGATCTCCTCGTGGCGGCGGACGGTCTGTCAGGCATGCCGTTTCATCCTGTCCAGGGAGGCGAGCCAGCGGTTCAGGGTCCCGGCGACGGCCGAACGGCGGTCGGGGGCAGCGGAGCCCGACCCTGGGCCTGCGGGCTCTTCTTCTTTCGGCGCCTCGTCCCCGGGCTTCTCCGCGCGTGTCGTGTGGCTGAAGAGGCCCTGGAACGGGGGCGCCGCGGGATCCCCGAAAAAGAGGTCCTTGTCCTCTCCGGTCGGGACGTCCCCGGCGGCAAGGGGAGGTTTCGCGCCCTCGCGCTCCCGCGGCCGCAGCCTGGCAAGCCTGTCCAGGGCATCGCGGTTCCGGGGGTCCGAGGCGAGGATTTCCTTCAGGAGCGCCTCGGCCAGTTCCCGGTACCCCTGGCGGGCGTAGAGATCGGCCAGGGTGAGGGTCTTGAAATCGGCCGCCCGGGGCAGGCCGGCATCCTCATCGGGCTTCTCGGCCGCCTCCGGGTACGCGCGGCTCTCCCTGCGCAGGCGGTCCTCGAGATCCTGGATGGCCTCCGCCGATTCGGGGTTCAGCGACATGTAGATGCGGGATGCCCGGTCGGCCTCGTCGGCGAGACCCTGCTCGCGGCACAGTTCGGAGAGGATTCGAAAGGCGGGCGACCACCGGGTCACGTCGCGGGCGAGCTCCCGCAGCACGTCAAGGGCCGGGCCCCGTTCCCCCTTCCGGAACCACCCGGCGCCGAGCACGACCCGGGCCTCGACATCGTCCGGATAGGCCCGAAGCCGTGCCAGGGCGAGTTCGACAGCGCGGGAGGGGTCCTGTTCCAGGCAGGCCTCGGCCCGGGCGATGAATTCCCTGCGGTCCGCCAC
>JAKQUO010000021.1 GCA_029569255.1 Acidobacteriota bacterium
AGGGGGAGGAACTCCTCGACGAGTTCGAAAGTCCTGCGGGACCGGGTCGCCGGGTCTCTATCGGGACTCATGGCTCCACCTTAGTATAAAATTGAACAGTCATAAAATTAACTAAAAAACGGCTTCATGTCCAGGGGCCCAAGGCCGGGCCGCATATGGCGGCATGAAAAGGCCCCGCCCCGGCAAGACCGGAGCGGGGCCTGCCCCCGGTCCGCCGCGCAGCGCGGCGGACCGGGCGGAGAAGGTCACTTCGCGGCGTTGAGGCCCGCGATGCGGCCGAAGGTGAAGATGTCGGCGATCGCGTTGCCGCCCAGGCGGTTGCCCGCGTGGATGCCGCCGGTCACCTCGCCGGCGGCCCAGAGGCCGGGGATGGGCCGGCCCTCGCCGTCGAGGACGCGGGCCTCGGTGTCGATGAGGACGCCGCCCATCGTGTGGTGGAGGGAGGCCTTGCGCGGGCTGATGCAGAGGCCCACGCCGGGCGTGGCGTCGATGTAGTCGAGGTCGACGGCGCCGGCGATCACGCCCTTGCCGAAGTCGGCGTCCTTCTGCTCGGCGACGTACTTGTTGTACTTCTCGATGGTCGCGCGGAGGGCGGCCTCGGTGAAGGCGGGGGCGGCGCCGGCCGCGCTCTTCGCCGACGCCGCGGCCAGCTCGGCGAGGGTCTCGCCGTACCAGATGTTGCCCGACTCGACCATGGACGCGACGGCCTTGTACTCCACGCCCCTGAGCTTGACGTCGGGCTTGGCGACGTTGCCGCGGCCGGCGTAGACGATGTAGAAGATCCCCCTGTCGAGCTTGAGCGAGGCCTTCGCGAGGACGTCGCGCTCGGCGTACTCGTCCACGAAGCGGTTTCCCTGGCCGTCGATCCAGATCTGCTCGGCCGCGTCGCCCCAGATGCCGTCGGTCATCGTGCCCTTGGTGGGGGAGGAGGAGGGCATCATCTGCGCGACCTCCATGCCGAAGAGCTGGGCTCCGAGCTTCTCGGCCATGACGACGCCGTCGCCGGTGTTGGTGCCCAGGTTGGTGGAGAGGGTCCTGTCGGAGAGGTCCTTGCCCCAGTACTTGTCGTACTTCTTCACCATGGCCGGGTTGGCGCAGTAGCCGCCGGAGGCGAGGACGAC
>JAKQUO010000050.1 GCA_029569255.1 Acidobacteriota bacterium
GCGGCCCTGACGGAGGAGTGCTCCTCCCTCAAGGACCAGTACCTCCGCAAGCTCGCGGACTACGAGAATTTCCGGAAGCGCATGTTCAGGGAGCGCGACGATTCCCTCAAGTACGCGAACGCTGGCCTCCTCGGGGACCTCGTGCCCATCCTCGACGACTTTGACCGGGCCGTGGCCTCCGCCGAGTACGCCAAGGACTACCAGGTCCTCCACGACGGCGTCCTCATCATCAGGCGCCAGCTCGGCCAGACCCTGGAGGGCAAGTACGGCCTCCTCCGCTACGAGTGCGTGGGCCAGGCCTTCGACCCGAACGTCCACGAGGCCGTCGCGACCGAGCCCGGCCCCGTGGCCGAGCCGACGGTGGCCGAGGAGCTGCTCCCCGGCTACCGCCTCCATGAGCGCATCGTCCGGACGGCCAAGGTGCGGGTGCGCATGCCCGCCCCCGGCCCTTCCGAGGCGGATTCCACGCAGGCGGGTTCCGCCGGCGCCGCCGGCCAGAACTGACACCGCAACGAGAGAGCAAGGAGCTAGATATGGGTAGGATAATCGGAATCGACCTCGGGACGACCAATTCCTGCGTCGCCGTCATGGAGGGCGGAGAGCCCCTCGTCATCGCCAACTCCGAGGGCCAGCGCACGACGCCCTCGATCGTCGGCTTCACCGGGAAGGGCGAGCGCGTCGTCGGCCAGCCCGCGAAGAACCAGATGATCACGAACCCGGAGAACACGGTCTACTCGATCAAGCGCTTCATGGGCCGCCGCATCGCCGAGGTCGGGAGCGAGACGACCCTCGTCCCCTACCACGTGGTCGACAACGGCAACGACGTCCGCGTCGACATCTCCGGCAAGGCCTACAGCCCGCAGGAGATCAGCGCCTTCATCCTCCAGAAGATGAAGAAGACCGCCGAGGACTACCTGGGCGAGGCCGTCACCGAGGCCGTCATCACCGTCCCCGCCTACTTCAACGACGCCCAGCGCCAGGCCACCAAGGACGCCGGCAAGATCGCCGGCCTCGAGGTCAAGCGCATCATCAACGAGCCGACGGCCGCCTCCCTCGCCTACGGCTACAACAAGGACCAGAAGAAGGAAAAGACCATCGCCGTGTACGACCTCGGCGGCGGCACCTTCGACATCTCCATCCTCGAGCTCGGCGAGGGCGTCTTCGAGGTCAAGTCCACGAACGGCGACACCCACCTGGGCGGCGACGACTTCGACCGCCGCGTCATGGAGTGGCTCGTCGAGGAGTTCAGGAAGGACACGGGCATCGACCTCTCCAAGGACCGCATGGCCCTGCAGCGCCTCAAGGAGGCCGCGGAGAAGGCGAAGATCGAGCTCTCCAACGTCCAGCAGGCGGAGATCAACCTCCCCTTCATCACCGCGGACGCCTCCGGCCCGAAGCACCTCCAGAAGAGCCTCTCCCGCGCGGCCTTCGAGCGCATGATCGACGACCTCCTCACGAAGTCCATCGAGCCCTGCAAGAAGGCCATCGCCGACGCCGGCATCACCGCCGCGCAGATCGACGAGGTCATCCTGGTCGGCGGCTCCACCCGCATCCCCAAGGTCCAGACCATCGTCCGCGACCTCTTCGGCAAGGAGCCCTCCAAGGGCGTCAACCCGGACGAGGCCGTCGCCGTCGGCGCCGCCATCCAGGGCGGCATCCTGGGCGGCGACGTGAAGGACGTCCTCCTCCTCGACGTCACGCCCCTCTCCCTGGGCATCGAGACCCTGGGCGGCGTGATGACCCGCCTCATCCCCAGGAACACGACCATCCCCTGCAGGAAGAGCCAGATCTTCTCCACCGCCGCCGACGGCCAGACCGCCGTCTCCATCCATGTCCTCCAGGGCGAGCGCGAGATGGCCGGCCAGAACCGCACCCTGGGCCGCTTCGACCTCATGAACATC
>JAKQUO010000061.1 GCA_029569255.1 Acidobacteriota bacterium
TTCGGTATCCATACCAGGTGTACCTTCAGGTCATGCTTCGTGTGCGCTCCCACCTGGTAGCGTCGCATGCGATCACATTACACTATCCTTCCCTTCGCCTTCAAGGCGAGGGATTTCAACCATCCCCGAGGGGGACATTAAAAAATTAAAGGTTTGACCCCATCAAAAGGCGAATAAGAAAAGGTCACCGTCTTTCTGAGGGGGATTTTCGGCAGCGACGCGTCCAGCGCTCGGTCGATCGCCGCCCGTTCGGCGGCCTTGAGGACGAACTGGACCCGGGAGAGGTCCTTGATCCTGGCCACGGGGGCGAAGGCCGGCCCGAGCACTTCGAGCTCCGGGCCGGCCCCTTGAAGCAGCGCCCTCAGCTCCCGCGACCGCCGGCCCAGGGCCCGGACGTCGCGGCCCTGGAGGACCACCTCGGCCAGATGGGCGAAGGGCGGATAGCCCATGACCCGGCGGAAGGCGGCCTCCCCCTCGTAGAAGGCCCGGAAGTCGCCGGCCGCGGCCGCGGCGATCGAGAAGTGCGCCGGCGCCGCCGTCTGGATGACGGCCTCCGCGCCGCTCTCGTCGCTGCGGACGTCGAGCAGCGCCGAGACCGTCTCGAACGTCTTCTGGCCGGCCCGGTAGTCCGAGAATCCCAGGATGGCCTCGGGGCGCAGCACGGCCACGAGGCCGGCCTTCGGGGCGTCCGGCTGATGGACGAGGAGCCGCGTCGCGACGAGCAGGGGCACGCGGCCGCGGCCGAACTCGGCCAGGAGTTTCCGCCGCGACTCCGGGTCGCCGGCCGCGTCGGCGTCGAAGCGGCCGGTCCGGACGCCCGGGAAGAGGCGGCCGAGCTCCTCCTCGACCGCCTGGGTCCCGGCCCCTCGCCGGACGGCGATCCCGCCGCCGCAAGCCGCGCAGGCCCGGGAGACCTCCACCGCCTCGTTACAGTAGTGGCAGACCAGCCGGCCCTCGGCCTTGTGATAGACCAGGGCGATGTCGCATCGGGGACAGCGGGGAACGGTCCCGCACCCGGCGCAGGCGACCTGGGCGGCGTAGCCGCGGCGGTTGGTGAAGAGGATGGCCGACCCGCCCCGGGCCAGGTTGGCCCGGAGACGGCGCCCGAGCTCGGCCGAGACGAGGGGGACGTCGCGGGCGTGCTCGACGACCGTGACCCCGTCCCGCGGCGGCCCGCTCCCCAGGTCGATCAGGGCCCCGGCCCGCGCCGCCTCGGCGAAGGCCTCGACGGTCGGCCGCGACGACGTCAGGACGGCCACGGCCCCCTCGGAGCGGGCCCGGAGCACGGCGCCGCGCCGGGCGTCGTACCCGGGGCTTTCGGCCTGGACGTAGGAGTCGTCCTGCTCCCCGTCGACGACGACGAGGCGCAGCGGGCCCGTCTCGGCGAAGAGGGCCGAGCGCGTCCCGGCCACGAGCCCGGCCCGGCCGCTCCGAAGCGCGCGCCAGGCGTCCTCCTTCTGCTTCTCGGTCATCCGGCCGTGGAAGACGACGGCCGCCCGGCCGTAGGCCTCCTTGAACTCGGCCGCCAGCCCGGCCGTCGGCGCGACCTCGGGAAAAAGCCAGAGGACGCGCCCTCCGGCTCCGACGGCCTGCCGGACGAGCGTCCGGACGGCCGCCCGGCGGGGCTCCTCCGGGCCGACGAGCAGGAAAGCGCCGCCCCGCCCCCCGGCCAGGGCCGCTTCGACGGGCGCGAGGGGCCCCGCCTCTCGGGCGGCCTCGGGAAAGGCCAGGCCGAGTTGGACGGGCCGGCCGGCGGCGTCCGGCCCTCCCCCCCCCCGCGGCGCCGGGGCCGGAGCCGCGGTCACCCGGACGAGCCCCTTCTTCTCCATCCGGCCGAGAAGGCCGGAGACGTCCTTGCCGCCCGTCTTCCGCCGCAGGAAAACGGGGCTCCGGCCCTTGGGCGCCTCGGCCAGGAGGGCGGCCACGGCCCTTTCCCGCGGGCCCAGCCCCTTGGCCTCGAGCCTCTCCCGGCCGAGGCCGGTCAGGACGGCGGACGTCTTCGTCCGCAGCGTCAAAGAAGGCGGCAGGGAGGCCTGGAGGAGCTCGCCCCAGGAGCAGTGGAACTCGGCCGCGAGGCGCCGGGTGAACTCGAGGAAGCGCTCCTCCCGGAAGGGCCGGTCGTCGAGGACCTCGAGGAGCGGCTTGACCTTGATCGAGGCCCCCGGCGGCTCGGCCGTCACCTCGACGATGAAGCCCTTCTCGCGCCGCGGGCCGAGGGGCGCGAGGACCCGGGCACCCGGCCTGGCCTTGTCCCGTGAGGCCTCGGGGACGGCGTAGGTGAAGACCTGGTCGAGCGGCAGGGGAAAGACGACCTGGGCAAAGAGGGTCATTTTCTGCCGAGCAGGGCCATGACCTGTTTCATGTCCTCCCAGACCATGCGCTTGAGCGCCCGGTCGCCCTCGTTCCGGATGAGGTAGGAGGGATGGAAGGTGGGCATGACCGGGATGCCGCGGTAGTCGCCGAAGCGGCCCCGGCGCTCCCCCATCCCGCCGCGCCCGGGGACGAAGCGGTCGGCCGCCGTCTTTCCCAGCGTGACGATGACCCTGGGCCGGATGAGCTCGATCTGCCGCTCGAGATAGGGCGCGCAGGCCTCGATCTCCTCGCGGAAGGGTTCGCGGTTGTCCGGCGGCCGGCACTTGACCACGTTGGTGATGAAGACCTCGTCCTCGCGGAAGGTCATGGCCGCGACGATCTTGCGCAGGAGCTGTCCGGCCCGCCCGACGAACGGACGGCCCTGGAGGTCCTCGTCCCGGCCGGGGGCCTCGCCGACGAACATCAGCTCGGCCGAGCGGTCGCCCTCGCCGGGCACGGCCTTGGTCCGGAGCGTGTGGAGGGCGCAGAGCTTGCAGTCACGGACCTGGGCGTCCATGCCCTCGAGGGCCTTCCGTCTGGCCGCTTCAAGGCCGTCTTCGGGCCGGCGCAGCACGAACCCGCCGCCGGCCTCGGCCAGGAAATCGACCTGGTTCCGGAGCTCTTCCCAGACGTCAGCGGCGCTTCTTTTCAAGCTCGGCCTCGATGCGGTCGAAGATGACGCGGCTCGCCTCCCGCTTGCTCAGGGTCCCCGTTTCCTGGAGGGGCCCTGTCCGGGCGACGATGCGGACGGCGGTGTCGTCGGTCCCGAAGCCCAGGCCCTCCCCGACCGCGTTGGCGACCACGATGTCGGCGTTCTTGGCGGCGAGCTTCTCGCGGGCGTGGGCCAGGACGGCGTGGGTCTCGGCGGCGAACCCGACCACGAGCTGGCCGGGCTTTTTCGCCCGGCCGAGGCGGGCCAGGATGTCGGGCGTCCTCTCGACCGCGAGCGACGGCCCGATCTCGGCCTTGGCCGCCTTGCGCCCCCGCGTCTCCTTGAACCGGAAGTCGGAGACGGCGGCGGCCATGACCACGACGTCGGCCTTGGGGAAGGCTTCGAGGCAGGCCTTCTCCATCTCGGCCGCCGTCCGGACGCGCACGGTCAGGGCCCCGGCCGGGGGCACGAGCCCGGTCGGCCCGGAGACGAGGACGGTCGCGGCGCCGCGGGCCACGGCCTCGCGGGCCAGCTCGTAGCCCATCTTCCCCGTCGACGGGTTGGACAGGAACCGGACCGGGTCGAGAGGCTCGCGGGTCGGGCCGGCCGTGACCAGCACGGTCTTCCCTTTCAGGCTCTCCGAGCGGCCGACGATCCTGAGGCCTTCCCGGACGATGGCCTCGGGGTCGGCCAGGCGCCCCCAGCCCTCGTCGCCGCAGGCGAGGTAGCCCTTCTCCGGCTCGACGAACTCGACGCCGAGGGCCTTGAGGCGGGCGATGTTGGCCCGGGTCCGCGGATGGAGGAACATGGCCTCGTTCATGGCCGCCGCGACGAGGACGGGCGCCCGCGTCGCCAGGAAGAGCGTCGTCAGGAAATCGTCGGCGACGCCGCCGGCGAACTTGCCGATGACGTTGGCCGTGGCCGGGGCGACGCAGAGGAGCGCGATCTCCTTGGCCAGCGAGATGTGCTCGATCCGCCGCGTCTCGGGCTCGGCGAAGAGGTCGACGATCGTCCGCGTCCCGGCCAGGCTGCTGAAGAGCAGGGGCGAGATGAGCTTGGCCGCGTTCGGGGTCATCACGACGCGGACCCCGAGGCCGGCCTTCTGGAAGCCGCGCACGACCTCGCAGGCCTTGTAGAGGCCGATCGAGGAGGAGACGCCGAGGGCGACGGTCTTGTTCACGGCCTGCCTTTCTCGAAGCTCTTGAGGATGGGCCTGACGGCCGCGGCCATCTCGGCGGGGCGGCGGCGCGAGGCGACGATGACCGCCTCGAGGTCGGCCGCGGCCCGGCCGAGGTCGTCGTTGACGACGATGAAATCGAACTCCTTCCAGGCCCGGACCTCGCCCCGGGCGTTCCGCAGGCGCCGCTCGACCGCCTCGGGGCTGTCCTCGCGCCGTCCGGCCAGCCGGCGCCTGAGCTCGGGCGCGACGGGCGGCATGATGAAGATGTGGACGGCCTCCGGGGCCCGGCGGCGGACCTGGCGGGCGCCCTGGACGTCGATGTCGAGGATGAGGTCGCCGCGGCGGGCCTTCTTCCGGACCTCGGCCAGCGACGTGCCGTAGAGGAAGCCGTGGACCGAGGCGTGCTCGAGGAAGCGCCCCTCGCGGGCCATGCGCTTGAAGACCGGCTCGGCGACGAAGTGATAATCGACGCCGTCCTTCTCCGACGGGCGCGGCGGCCGTGTCGTGTGGGACACGGAGAAGCCGAGGTCGCCGAGGGACCGGCGGACCTTCCCGATGAGCGTCGTCTTGCCGCAGCCGGAAGGGCCCGTGATGACGAAGAGCATCTCCCCCTCCCTACTCCACGTTCTGGACGTGCTGGCGCATGCTCTCCAGCTCGTTCTTGATGGCCAGGCTCTCCCGGGTGATGCGGACGTCCTGGGACTTCGAGGCCAGGGTGTTGGCCTCGCGGTTGAGCTCCTGGGCCAGGAAGTCGAGCTGCCGGCCGACAGGCTCGCCGAGCTTCGGCGACAGGAGCGCCTCGAACGAGTCGAGGTGGGTCTTGAGCCGGCCGATCTCCTCGGCCAGGTCGTAGCGTTGGGCCAGGAACGAGGCCTCCTCGGCCAGCTTGGCTTCGGCGACGGGCGTCCCGCCGTTGAGCTCCAGGAGCCGCTTCCTGATCTTGGCCTTGAGCAGGCCCGGCTGGCGTCTGGACCGGGCCTCGGCCCGGGCGACCGCGCGCCGCACCGCGGCGAGATGGGCCCGGAGCTGGCGGGCGGTCTCGCGGCCTTCCCGGCGCCGGAGGGCCACGACGTCGTCGAGGGTCCGCTCGAAGCACCGCTCGAGGAAGGCCGCGTCCTTCGGGCCGAGGGCCCGGCGGCCGGCCTCGACGAGCTGGGGGACCCGGAGCAGGCTGTCGAGGGAGACCTCGAGCCGCCGCCCGGTCCGGCGGGAGACGCGGTCGAGCGTGGTCAGGATCTTCTCGAGGAGGCCTTCGTTGACGGTGAAGTCCCAGCCCTCCGGACTGAGCGAGACGAGGTCGAGATAGACTTCCACCCGGCCGCGGCGGACCCTCTTTTGGCAGGCCGACCGCAGGCGGCTTTCGGCCCCGCCGATCGGCGCGCCCTTGTAGGACCAGTCGAAGAAGCGGTGGTTCAAGGTCTTGACGCTGACCTTGACCCTCAGGGCGGGCGACGAGAAGCTCCGCTCGGCGAACCCGGTCATGCCCAGGATCATGGCCCGGCTCCTCTCAGGCCCTCCCGACGAGGGCCCGGGCGATGCCGTAGGCGTTGAGGGCCGAACCGACGGTCAGGTTGTCGGCGACGGCCCAGAGCCAGAAGCTCCCCGGCGCCCCGGGGTCCTTCTGGATGTCGCCGAGATGGATGCGGTCCTGGCCGGCGACGGCCGTCGGCGAGACGGGCTTTTCGTCGCCGGGGGCCTGCAGCCGGAAGCGACCGTCGGCCTGGAAACGGTCCTTGAGCGCGGCGGCCGAGGCCGCGCGGCCGAGCTCGACATGGGTCATGATCGAGTAGGTGTGGAAGACGGGCGCCAGGATGACCGAAACGGCGAGCGCCGGGGACCCAGGCCCGAGGACGCGCCGGACCTCGGCGGCGATCCGGCTCCCGGGACGGCCGGCCCCCTTCGCCCCGGACCGCTCCGGACGGGCCAGCAGGTTGAAGGCCAGGGAGGCGGGGAAGACGCGGGCGCAGGCCGAGCCGCTGCCGAGCAGGGCGGTGCTCTGCTCGGCCAGCTCCCGGATGCCCTCCTCGGCGTAGGCCGAGGCCGGCTCGAGGACGACGGCGACGGCCCGGGCCAGGCCGAAGCCGTCCCGGAGGGCCGAGAGGACATGGGCCAGGACGATGGCCGCCGGGTGGGGGTTGGCGACGAGCGGCGGCCGCGCCGTCCTCAGGCCGGCGTCGTTGATCCCGGCCACGACGAGCGGGACCGCCTCGTCGGCGTTGAAAGTCCCGGAGAGATCGACGGCCCGGCAGCCCCTCCCGGCCGCCAGGCGGCCGTAGCGGAGGTTGGTCGCGGCGTCCGAGGCCAGGAAGACGAGGTCGAGGCCCTCCAGGGCGGCCGGCGTCAGGGCGTGAACGACCTTGGCCTCGTCCCGGAACTGGCCGAGCTTGCTGTACTCCTCCTCGACGTCCGGGTCGAAGAGCTCGAACGAGGCCAGGGGGAACTTCTTGGCCGAGAGGACGCTCAGGATCTCCTTGCCCCGGAGGGTGTCCGGGCCGATGAGCGCGAGGCGGGGCTTCCGGGGCTTGGTCGGGGCCATCGCCGTCCTCAACGCGCCCGGGCGTAGTCCGACATGAGCCGGTACATCCGGTCCTTGAGGGCCAGTTTCTTCTTCTTGAGCTCCCGTTCCTCGTCCGCTTCGGCGGGGCTGAGGTGGGACTTGCCGCGGATCGCGTCCAGGGCCTTCTCGCAGGCCCGATGGTCCTCGTGGGCCCGGCGGAATTCGGCGTTCTCCCTGAGGAGCAGCTCCTTGAGTTCCTGTTCGTTCATCCCGCGAATCCCTCCAGCGCTCAGGATAACATATCGATGGGGCCGAATCAATTTGCCGGGGGGGCGTGAGCCGGGGTGGGAGCCGGGAGTACCGGGGGGACATGAGCATGGGTGGGGGGGCATGTGCCTCTGGGAGATGTCCCTCTCGAGTTGACTTTAGAGGGCCGGGTTTATATACTGGTGGGGCTTCCGGCGCTCGTTTGGGGCCTAATGGCTAGGTAGCTCAGTCGGTAGAGCGAAGGACTGAAAATCCTTGCGTCGGCGGTTCAATTCCGTCCCTAGCCATTTTTTCTTTTTTTCCCGTCCTCTGACCGGTGGCTAGAACTTGTACTGGACCGAGACCGAGGGGACGAGGACGTTCATCCCGTAGGTCGGCGGGCCGTCAAATCCGGGACTCCCTGAATACTGCCGCCGCGTGTGCCCCGCCAGGTACTCCAGGCCGAAGTCCAGGCGAAGGTCGCCTATGGTCTTGCCGACACCGACCGAGAAGGCGTCGAAGGCGTACGTCGGCAGGAGAACGTTGAGGGTCGAGTCGGGCCCCGGCGCGGGGTCGTGGTAAAATCCGGCCCGCAGGGCGGTCGTCCCGTCCAGCGCATATTCCGCGCCGAACCGGAGCTGGGTCGCGTTCTTCCAGTCGAGGACCCGGACGTCGGCCCCGCTCCTCTCCATCAAGGGGGCCCACATCGCTTCCAGGTATCCGGTCGTGATGCGGTCGAGCTTGGACCACTGGGTCCACTGGACGTCCGCGCTCAGGAGGAGCCGCTCGACCGGCCGGAACGAGACGCCCCCGGCGATCCAGAGCGGCCAGGCAATCGAGCGCGTGAGGTCGGAGGAATCCGGCAGGCCGTAGAGCGAGAGATAGGACAGCCGGGCCGAGCCTTTGAAGGCCACGGTCGACGGCGTTCTGACAGTCAGGCCGACCGAGAGCCTGTCGTTGGGCCTGGCCATGACGCCGACGGTCGCGCCGAAACCCCAGCCGGTCATCTGCTCCTCGTATTGGCCGAGAGGGACCGGGCCTTCGCCCAGGTCCGCGCTCCCGCCCGGCATCTTGAGATTGAGCGTCGCCAGGTCGACGTCGAGCGTCGCGCCGACGGAGAGCCAGTCGTTGAGCCTGACCGCGACGAGCGGCGTCACGGAGAAGACCCTGACCTGGCTCGACAGATCGAAGGCCGTTCCGCCGGTATGAAAAGCGAAATCCGCTCCGTCCCACCGGACGCCCTGCGCCGAGGGCGTGCCGAGGCCCAAGCCGACGACGACCTTCGGGCCGATGGGCCTGTAATAAGCGCCCAGGAAGCCGAGATAGTGGGAGGATTTCGTCTCCGCGTCGATCACGGCGGCCGGAAGCTCGGAAAAGTAGCCGAAGGCGCCCTTGGGCATGAGATCGGTCGCGCAGAAGCCGAACAGCTCCTTCCGGAATCCGGCCGCGCCGGCCGGGTTCCAGAAGACGGCGCTGAAGTCGTCGGCGAGGCTGACGTAGGCCCCGCCCATGGCCTGGGCCCGCGTCCCCAGGCCGTTGAGATTGAGGCCGTTGGCGGCGGCGAGCGAAGTCATGACGAGGGCGGAGGCCAGCGCCAGGGCCGGTGTTCTCTTGGTCATTGCGTTATCTCCGGGCATCGGGGTTTGTCCCCTTATTATAGCCCTTTCCCGGCGCTCTCGCCTTCTCTTTCGCCCTTCCAAGGGGCGGCCCCGGCCGCGCTTCCCGGGCGGAAAGGACGGGCGGCTCCCCTCGCCCGATGCTATTTCTTCCCGAAGACGAACTCCCCGGCCTTGCCGACGCCGATCCTGACCGTGTCCCCTTCCCCGAACTCTCCGGCCAGGATCTTCATGGCCAGCGGGTTCTGGACGTCGCTCTGGATGGTCCGCTTGAGCGGCCGGGCGCCGTAGACGGGGTCGAAGCCGCGCTCGGCCAGGAGCTCCCGGGCCTCCTTCGCGACCTCCAGGCCGATCTTGCGCTCGGCCAGCCTTTTCGCCAGGAGGGCGAGCTGGAGCCCGACGATCTCGAGGATGGCGCCCTTGCCGAGCGGCCTGAAGATGATGACCTCGTCGACGCGGTTGAGGAACTCCGGCTTGAAGTGGCCCTCGAGGACCTTGCGGACCTCCTTCTCCATGGCCCCGTAATCGCGGTGGAGGCCCTTGATGGCCTCGCTGCCCAGGTTCGAGGTCATGATGACCAGCGTGTTCTTGAAATCGACCGTCCGGCCCTTGCCGTCGGTCAGCCGGCCGTCCTCGAGGATCTGGAGGAGCACGTTGAAGACGTCGGCGTGGGCCTTCTCGATCTCGTCGAGCAGCACCAGCGAATAGGGCCGCCGTTTCACCGCCTCGGTCAGCTGGCCGCCCTCCTCGTAGCCGACGTAGCCGGGCGGCGCGCCGATGAGCCGGCTGACCGTGTGCTTCTCCATGTACTCGGACATGTCCAGCCGGACCATGGCTCTCTCGTCGTCGAACAGGAACTCGGCCAGGGCCCGGGCCAGCTCGGTCTTGCCGACGCCGGTCGGCCCGAGGAAGATGAACGAGCCGATGGGCCGCCCCGCCTCCTGGATCCCGGCCCGCGACCGCCTCACCGTGGCCGCGACGGCCTGGATGGCCTTCTCCTGGCCGATGACGCGCTTGCCCAGGATCTCCTCCATGCGGATGAGGCGGTCCACCTCGCCCTCGAGCATCTTGGCGACGGGGATCCCGGTCCACTTGGAGACGACCTGGGCGATGTCCTCCTCGTCGACCTCCTCCTTGAGCATCCGGCCCTTGGCCTGGAGCGTCGCCAGCTCGGCCGCGGCCTTGTCCATCTTCTTCTGGAGCTCGACCAGCTTGCCGTAGCGGATCTCGGCCGCCTTCTCCAGGTCGCCGCGCCGCTCGGCGCTCTGCTCCTCGATCCGCAGCGCGTCCTGCCGCTCCTTGAGCTTGCCGGCCGCCTCGATCGTCTCCTTCTCCTTCTGCCAGCGGGCCCGCAAGGCCGACGATCGCTCCTTGAGGCCGGCCAGCTCAGCCTCGATCCCCTCCAGCCGCTCCCTCGAGGCCGGGTCCTTCTCCTTCCGCAGGGCCTGGCGCTCGATCTCGAGCTGGAGCGTCCGGCGGTCGAGCTCGTCGAGCTCCTCGGGGAGAGAGTCGATCTGGATGCGGATGCGCGAGGCCGCCTCGTCGACGAGGTCGATGGCCTTGTCCGGCAGGAAGCGGCTGCTGATGTAGCGGGCCGAGAGCGTCGCCGCCGCGACCAGGGCCGAGTCCTTGATCCTGACGCCGTGGTGGACCTCGTACTTCTCTTTGATGCCGCGCAGGATGGAGATCGTCTCCTCGACCGTCGGCTCGTCGACGTAGACCTGCTGGAAGCGGCGCTCCAGGGCGGCGTCCTTCTCGATGTGCTTCTTGTACTCGTTGAGGGTCGTCGCCCCGACGCAGCGCAGCTCCCCGCGGGCCAGGGCCGGCTTGAGCATGTTCGAGGCGTCGATGGCCCCCTCGGCCGCCCCGGCCCCCATGATCGTGTGGAGCTCGTCGATGAACAGGACGACCGCGCCGCCCGACTCGTTGATCTCCTTGAGCACGGCCTTGAGCCGGTCCTCGAACTCGCCCCGGAACTTCGTCCCGGCGACCAGCGCCCCCATGTCGAGCGCGAGCAGGCGCTTGTTCCTGAGCGACTGGGGCACGTCCCCGTTGGCGATGCGCTGGGCCAGGCCCTCGACGACGGCCGTCTTGCCGACGCCGGCCTCGCCGATGAGGACGGGGTTGTTCTTGGTCCGCCGCGACAGGACCTGGACGACCCGCCGGATCTCGTCCTCGCGGCCGACGACCGGGTCGAGCTTGCCCTGGCGGGCCAGGGCGGTCAGGTCGCGGGTGTATTTCTCGAGGACCTGGTACTTGCCCTCGGGCTCCGGGTCGGTCACCCGCTGGGTGCCGCGGACCGAGGCCAGGGCCTTGAGGACGGCGTCTTCGGTGACCCCGTTGGCCCGCAGCACGCGGGCCGCGTCGCTCCGGCCGTCCTTGAGCATGGCCAGGAACAGGTGCTCGGTCGAGACGTATTGGTCCTTGAGCTGTTCGGCTTCTTGGCGCGCCGCGTCGAGGACCTGGCGCAGGGCCGGGCCGGCGCCCGTCTCCCCCGCCCCGCTGACCTTGGGCAGGCGGGCCAGCGCGGCCTCGACCTCGGCCTTGATCTTCGCGGCCGGCGCGCCGATCTTGGCCAGCAGGGCGTTGACGACGTTCTCGTCCTGGGCGAGGAAGCTCGCCAGCAGGTGTTCGGGGCGGATCTCCTGGTGGCCCATCCCCTCGGCCAGCGTTTGGGCCTTCTGGATGGCCTCCTGGGACATGGTCGTGAACTGATCCCAACGCATGGAACGGTCCCTCCTCCTCGTCGATCCTCTCTCTATTAAAGGCGTCCGGCGGAGGGCTGTCAAGGCGCCGCGCCGCTCCGCGCGAGGGGGGGGCGCCCCCCCTTGACAAGCGCCGGAAAATGTTTTTCTATGTCGGTAGGAGCGCGCGTCATGGAAGAGATGGAAGTCACGAGCTGGCTGACGCTCGACGCGATCAGGAAGTCGAAGAGCGCCGAGATCGTCGAGACCGTCGGCAATCTCCAGACAGGGCACTCCAAGTCCGTCTTCTGCGTCATCGAGGACGACCACCTCGAGCTCTGCTACAGCGACGCCGCGACCAACTCCATCCGCCGCTACGAGGACCGCGACGAGTTCGACGAGGCCATCGAGGAGCGCAAGGAGGACATCGGCGAATCGCTCTTCACGGAAGACGGCGACAAGGACCTCGACGAGGACGAAAAAGAGGGCGAGGACCTCGAGGACGGGTTCTCCATCGAGGACGAGTCCGAAGTCTATTGACCCGCCGGGCCGGGCCCGAGCCGGCCCTTGAGCCCGGCCAGCGCTTTCCACGCCTCGAGGGGTGAGAGCGAATCGATCTCGAGCGCCTCGATCTCCTCCCGCATCTCCCGGAGCAGGGCGGTCTCCCGGTCCTCGGCGAAGAGCAGGAGCTGGTCGCGGTCGCCCGCCGGCCGGCCGCGGCGGGCCAGGCGCGGCAGGCCCCGCTCGTCAAGCTCCCGCTTCTCCAGGTTGAACAGGATCTCCCGGGCCCGGTCGATGACGTCGCGGGGGATCCCCGCCAGCTTGGCCACGTGGATGCCGTAGCTGCGGTCGGACGGGCCGGGCACGATCCGGCGCAGGAAGACGACCTCGTCCTTCCATTCCTTGACCGAGACGTGGAAGTTCTTGATCCGCGGCAGGGTCAGGGCGAGCTCGGTCAGCTCGTGGTAGTGGGTGGCGAAGAGCGTCTTCGGCCGGGCCTCCTCCCTTTCGTGGAGTCGCTCGGCCACGGCCCAGGCGATGCTCAGGCCGTCGAACGTGCTCGTGCCCCGGCCGACCTCGTCGAGCAGGATGAGGCTCTTCGACGTGGCGTTGTGGAGGATGGCCGCGGTCTCCAGCATCTCGACCATGAACGTGGACTGGCCGACGCTCAGGAAGTCCATGGCCCCGATGCGGGTGAAGATCCGGTCGACCAGGCCGATCGTCGCCGACTTGGCGGGGACGAAGGCGCCCATCTGGCCGAGCAGGACGATGAGCGCGGCCTGGCGCAGGAAGGTCGACTTGCCGCCCATGTTCGGGCCGGTGACGATCAGGATCTGGCCCGACGCGGCGTCGAGCTCGAGGTCGTTGGGGATGAACGGCTCGGCCTGGCTCGTCTCGACGACCGGGTGGCGCCCGGCCTCGATGCGGATGGCGTCGCCGTCGTCGACGACGGGGCGGACGTAGCCGCGGCGGGCGGCGCACTCGGCCAGGGCCAGGAGGACGTCGAGGGCGGCGACGTCGGCGGCGATCCGCTGCAGGCGCCGGACCTCCCCGGCGACGGCGTCCCGGACCTCGAGGAAGAGGCGGTGCTCGAGCAGGCCGATCCGCTCCTCGGCGTGGAGGACCTTGTCCTCGTACTCCTTGAGCTCCGGCGTCAGGAAGCGCTCCGAGTTGACCAGGGTCTGCTTCCTCACGTAGTCGGGCGGGACCTGGGGCAGGTTGGGCTTGGTCACCTCGATGTAGTAGCCGAAGACCTTGTTGTAGCGGACCTTGAGCGAGCCGATGCCCGTCCGCTCGCGCTCGCGGCCCTCGAGCCGGGCGATGAAGGACTTGCCGGAGCGGCTGACCGAGCGCAAGTCGTCGAGCTCGGCGTTCCAGCCGTCCTTGACGATGCCGCCCTCGGTCAGGAGGAAGGCCGGCTCGTCGAGGAGGGCCCGGTCGATGAGCGCGGCGACGTCGGCGGCGTCGTCCCAGCGCCCGGCCATGGCCTTGAACAGGCCGGACGCAAGCGCCGCCAGGCCGCGCCGGACGTGCGGCAGGGGGGCCAGGGACCTCTTCAAGGCCACGAGGTCGCGGGGATGGGCCGCGCCCAGGGCGACCTTGCCGGCCAGGCGCTCCAAGTCGAGCACCCCCTTGAGCGTCTCGCGGAGCTCGCGGCGGGCGATGGTCGCGCCGAGGGCCTCGGCCACGGCGTCCTGGCGGGCGGCGACGGCCGCGGCGTCGCGGAGGGGCCGCAGGAGCCAGGCCCGCAGGAGCCGGCCGCCCGGGGCGGTCACGGTCTCGTCGATGACCTCGAGGAGCGTGCCCTTGGCCCGGCCGTCGCGGAGGTTGCGGACGAGCTCGAGGTTGCGCACGGTCGTGGCGTCGAGGACGAGCTCGCCGGCCGGGTTGATGGACGAGACGCGGTGGACGAGGGCCAGGGAGTCCTGCCGGACGCGCTTGACGTAGGCGATGAGGGCCCCGGCCGCGGCCACGGCCCGCGGCTTCGCCTCGAGCCCGAAGCCGGCCAGCGACCGGGCCCCGAAGTGCTCCAGGACGACGCGCGCCGCCTGGGACGGGTCGAAGAGCCAGCCCTCGGCCGGGCTGAGCGCCGCCCCGCCCTCGCCGCCGGCCGGGAGGACGCGGCGCAGGGCGTCGTCCGCGCCCTCGGGGTAGAGGACCTCCCGGGGCGCCGCCTTGAAGAGCTCGTCGGCCAGGGCCTTGGCCTCGTCCCAGCCGCCCTCGAGGGTGCGGACCTCGCCCGCGGCGAGATCGGCCAGGGCCAGCCCCCAGCCGGCGTCCTCGAGGGCCAGCGCGGCGATGAAGGTCCCCTCCTTGGCCTCCTCGGCCTCGAACTCGACGGCCGTCCCCGGCGTCAGGACCTTGATGACCTGGCGCCGGACGACGCCCTTGGCCGCCTTGGGGTCCTCGACCTGCTCGCAGACGGCGACCTTGAACCCGGCCCGCAGCAGCTTGGGCAGGTAGGAGTTGACGGCGTGATAGGGCACGCCGCACATGGGCACCCTCTGCCGCGAGGTCAGGGCGATGTCGAGGACCGGGGCGGCGGCCTTGGCGTCCTCGTAGAACATCTCGTAGAAGTCGCCGAGCCGGAAGAAGAGGATCGCGTCGCGGTGGAGCTCCTTGATGCGGAAGTACTGCTCCATCATCGGGGTCAGGGAGGAGTCGCTGGGCATCGGAGCCCCCACTATACCCACGGGCTCCCGCTTTTGCAAGGTTTGACACCCGGACGGGGCGTGATGTAATCTCGGGGGCGTGAACATCCCCAACGCCCTGACGATGGCCCGGATCCTGGCCATTCCCGCCCTGGTCGCGACGATGCTGGCCCGCTACAGCGGCCACGAGGCCGTCGCCCTGGCCATCTTCGTCGCGGCGACACTTACCGACGCCGTCGACGGCTGGATCGCCCGCAAGAAGGGCGCGGTCACCGTCCTCGGCCAGCTCCTCGACCCGACGGCCGACAAGCTCCTCATCGCCTCGGCCCTGATCTGCCTGGTCGAGCTGGGGCTCATCCCGGCCTCGGCGGCCATCATCATCATCGGCCGGGAGATCGCCGTCACCGGCTTCCGGGCCATGGCCTCGTCCCGGGGGATCAACATCCCGGCCTCGGCCTTCGGCAAGGCCAAGATGGGCAGCGAGTCCTGGGTCCTGGGGGCCTTCGTCCTGGGCCCGAACTACCTGGGGAGGATCGCCATGGGCGCGGCCAAGATCGGCCTCTGGCTTGTCGTCGCCCTGGCCATCGTCTCCATGGTCGAGTATTTCATCCGCTTCGGCCCGCGGGTCATCTCACCGCAGGCCGAATAGCGCCGCCTTCGCCCTCTCCGCCCCGTCCCCGTTCTCCACGCTGTGAAGCGCCGGCGGCTTCGGCCAACCCCGGGCGATCCGTTTGACCAGCCCGGCCAGGACCTTGCCCGGCCCGCACTCGATGCAGGCGTCGACCCCCATGTCCCTCAGGACCTCCACGGACCTCGTCCACTGGACCGACCGGCTGACCTGGCGCTTGAGGGCGTCGCGCGCCTCGGCCGCCGTCCGGACGGGCCTGGCGTCGACGTTGGCGACGACGGGGAAGCGCGGCTCGGCGAAGGCGACGGCGTCGAGCTCGGCGGCCAGCTTCTCCTCGGCCGGCTTCATCAGGCTCGAATGGAAGGGGGCGCTGACCGGCAGCACGACCGACCGCGGCGCCCCGATCGCGGCCAGGGCCTCCTCGACGGCGGCCCTCTCGCCCGAGATGACGGTCTGGTCGTCGCTGTTCCAGTTGGCGACCTCGACGACGCCCGACCGGACCTCGGCCAGCCGCCGCTCGACCTCCACGCCCGGGACGCCGAGCACGGCGGCCATGGCCCCGACGCCGACGGGGACGGCCTCCTGCATGAAGAGGCCCCTCTTGCGGACGAGGCGGACGGCGTCCTCGAAGCCGAGCGCCCCGGCCGCCACGAGCGCCGAGTACTCGCCGAGGCTGTGCCCGGCGGCCACGTCCGGGTCCCGGCCGAGGAGCAGGACCGCGGCCGCGCTGACGACGAGCAGGGCCGGCTGGGTGTTCCGGGTCAGCCGGAGCTCCTCCTCCGGGCCCTCGAAACAGAGCCTGGAGAGCCGGAACCCCAGGGCCTCGTCGGCCCGGTCGAAGAGCGCCCGGCACTCGGCGAAGCGGTCGTAGAGGTCGCGGCCCATGCCGACGGCCTGCGACCCCTGTCCGGGGAAGAGATAGGCGACGGTCATCGCAGCCGCTCCTTTCGGACTTGGATGTCGGCCCGCTGGCGCAGGTCCCGGACCCAGGCCCCCATCTGCTGGGCCCGCCGCTCCTCGCGCAGCCGCGCTTCGATCCCGGCCCCGGCCCTCTCGAGCGGCTCGACAGCCTGGCCGAGGCGGGTCCGCTCCGGCACGTAGATGTCCCGGTAGTGCCGTTCGATCTCGGTGACCGAGACGGGCACGGACTGGCTGAAGCGCATGCCCAGGGCCCTGTCGAAGAGGATGCGCTCCTCGAGATAGGGCTCGAGGCCGGCCGCCGTGAGGCCGAACCGGGCCAGCTTGGCGGCGAAGGCCTCCTCCCCGAGCGAGCGCCTCAGGTCGGCGACCGCCGCGGCCACCTCGCCCCGGTCGGCGCTCCGGGCCTCGCGGGCCAGGTCGAGGACGACCTTGCGGTCGATGAGGGCCTCGAGGGCCGCCAGCCGGGGGTCGCTTTCCTCCCCGGCGGCGCCGGCCGCGGCGTCGGCCAGGCCGAACTCGGCCACGACCTGGACGTCGAGCAGGGTGATGGCCTGGCCGTTGACGACGGCGACGACGGCGTTGACCGTCTGGACGCCGGCGACGGCCGCCGCGGCGAGGGCGGCCAGCGCGAGCGGGGCGATTCTCTTGGCCCTCATCGGTCCTCCCTTCCTAGAAAATGTGCCCGATCGTCAGGAAGACGAGGGGGCGGCCCTTGCGGTCCTGGACGTCGAAGCCCCAGAGCTTCCAGGCGACCTCGACCCTGACCGGCCCCAGGGGAGTCCGGTAGCGGAGGCCGGCGCCGGCCGCCCCGAGGAGGTCCAGGGGCCGGAAGGCGCCGAGGCTGGCGTAGGTGTTGCCGAGGTCGAAGAAGGCGACGAACCGGAGCTCCCGCCACGACGGGACGACGGCCCAGGCGAACTCCGTGTTGACGAGCAGGACCGCCTCCCCGCCGTAGGGCTTGAGCGTCTTCGCGTCCAGCGGCCCGAGCATCTCGAACTCCTCGCCGCGGAAGGTGTTGCTGCCGCCGGCGAAGAACCGTTCCGGCAGGTGCCGCAGGCCGCGGCCGAGGCCGAGCCGGGCCGTCAGATCGAGGTTGAGCGCGGACGACAGGGGGCGCAGGAACTGGAACTTGGCGAAAACCTTCTGATAGTCCGAGGCCATGCCGAAGAGAGGGACGCCCCATTCGCCGACGAGGCTGAAGAAGAGGCCCCGGGTCGGGTTGAGGGTGTCGTCCCGACGCTCCCAGCTCATGCTGACCGAGGCCAGGGCCGCCGAGTAGGGCAGGAAGCGGCGGTCGATCTCCTCGGGCGGGTCCTCGATGTCGACCTCGGGGATGGCCGTCCGGGTCAGGCTCAAGGACCCGAGGAGGAGACGGGCCCGGCTCAGGGACTTGACGACACTGAGGCTGACGCCGCGGCGGTCGAAGGTGAACCCCCGGCGCTGCTCGCGCTCGGCCCACCCCAGCAGGGTCGTCGGCATGGCCAGGCCCAGGACGTAAGGCTGGCTCCACGACAGCACCCCGCGCCTCTCGCGGGTGCTGAATTGGCCGAGGGCGCCGGCCTGGGCGCCGAGGCCGAAGACGTTGCTGCGGATGTACTCGGCCGCGACGCGCGGCCGGAAGTCATCGGGCCAGGTGGCCAGCGACCCCGACAGGCGCGAGCGGGACTCGAAGCCGAGGCCGAAGCCGGTGTAGTTCCGCTCGCCTTCGCGGACGGTGACGACGACCACCTCCTCGCCGGGCCCGGTCCGGACCTCGTCGACGCGGACGTCCGAGAAGATGCCCAGCCCCTCGAGCCGCCGCTTCGTCCCCTGGATCCGGGACGAGTCGGCCGGCCCGCCCTTCTCGACCTCGATCTCGCGCCGGATGATCCGGTTCCGGGTCGCCCTGTTGCCGGTGACGAAGACGTTCCGGACGGTCACGGCCTCGCCCTCTTCGACCTCGTAGACGAGGGCGACCCGCCCCTCCCCCGCCGGCTCGACCCGCGGGACGACCGACGTGCCGCGGACGCCGTGGTCGAGGTAGAAAGCCTCGATCTGGCCGGCGTCCTTCTGCGGGTTGGGCGCGAAGTACGGGCCGCCCGGGCGGCTGACGAGCTGTTCGGCGAGGACCGCGGCCGGGAAGAGCGCCGCCCCTTCGATCCGGACCGCGTCGACGACGGTCCTGGCTCCCTCCTGGACCTCGAAGACGGCCTGGACCCCCTCCTCCCGCCGCTCCAGCTCGAGCCGGACCCGGGCGTCGGCGAAACCGCTCTCGCGGTAGTACCCCTCGACCTCCCGCGGGATGGTGAAGAGCCGGTCGTAGTCGAGGAAGGACAGCAGCGGGACGCCCTCGCGAACGGCCAGGCGGGTCTTCAGCTCGGGGTCGGAGAAAGCCTTGTTGCCCCTGAACTCGAGCCCGAGGAGCTTGTGGCGGGCGCCCGGAGCGACGTCGTGGACGATGCGGAGCTCGTCCCGCCCCTTCTCGACACGGCTTTCGACGCCGGCGAAGAGATAGCCCTTGCGGCGCAGGTGATTGAGGATGCGGGCCTCCCCCTCGGCCAGGCCCCACGGCTCGAAGACGCGCTCCTCCCAGATCGGCTCGAGGAGCCGGGCCGGGACCTTGGCCCCGTTGACGGCGATGACGACCTTCTCGTTGGGCTGGATCCCGACGACGAGGTCGACCCGGCGGCTCTGCTCGTCGAAGCTCTCGCCGGTCAGCCGCACTTCGGCCCGCCGGTAGCCCGCCCGGGCCAGGCCCGCCGCCAGCCGGTCGATGTCGGCGGCCAGCCGGCTTGGGACGTAGAGGTCGCCGACCCGGGTCTTCATCCGCTGGAGGAGCGCCCGTTCGGGGATCTCGGCCTTCCACTCGACCTCGAGCCCGCCGACGCGGAAGCGCTTCCAGGCCGTCGTCCGGAAGACGAGGACGGCCGTCGAGGCGCCCGGCCGGCGGAGGACTTCGCCGGCGACCTGGGCGTCGAAGAAGCCCTCGCGCCTCAGGCCCCGGCGGACCTCCTCGACGGCGGCCGGGAGGTCCTCCTCGTCCAGGGCGCCGCCCGGACGGAGGGAGACCAGGTCGTCCCTCAGGCGCTCCGAGGGGACCTCGACGCCGCGGAACCGGACGTCGGCGATGACGACCTTGCGGACGAGGGAGAAAAGGAGCTCGATCCGCTCCTCGCCCCTCTTCTCGACCCGGGCGTCGGCGAAAAGGCCGGTCCGGAAGATCTGCTTCAGGGCCTGGTCGACCAGAGCCGGCCGGAAGGGGTCGCCCGGGCGGATCGGGACGAGGTCGAGCAGGCCGGCCTCGCCGGGCCGCCCGTCGACCTCGATGACGACGCGCTCCACGACGGGCGGAGGGGCCTCCTGGGCGGCGGCCGGGCGGGCGCCGGCCGCCAGGACGACGGCGAGGGCCAGCGCGGCCGCGCCGCGGCGGGCCCGGAGGCCGCGCTCAGAAGCGCCTGCGGAACTTGACATCGAAACCGATCCTTCCCCGGTCGTCCCGCCCGCCCACGAGCGAGAACCGCTTGCTGATGTCCCACTCCATGCGGAAGATGGGTTCCTCTTCGATCTCGGCCATGACGGTCGAATTGGCCAGGATCGTCGAGTAAAGGAACAGGAGGTTCCGGGAGACCTTCTTGCCGACCGTGATCCGGGCGGCCATGCCGCCCGGGGCGCCCTCCGGGATGTAGGGATCGATCCTCAGCCGGTCCAGGGAGAAGAGGCCGCCGGTCCTCCTCTTGGCCAGGTCGGCGATCTGGTAGGTCAGGAGGGAGGCGGTGTTGAGGGCGGTGCTGCGGTCGCCCGAATAGGAATAATACATCCGCCGGAAGGACTCGCCGAGCGTCAGGAGCGACAGGATCTCCTCCGGCGGCAGCGGCGGCGAGGAGGAGAACTCGGGCTTGAGGCGGCTCGTCGGGCCGCTCAGGTCGAGCGTCACCCGGTAGTCCTTGACGTAGGTCTCGCCGCGGAAATCGAGGTGGGGCTCCGAGCGGACAGGGTCGGTGAAGCTCAACCGGCCGTGGATGACGCGGAAGCTGCGGTCCTGGAAGTAGAAATCGCCGTCCAGGAAGTCGATGTCGCCGAGGAGGACGGGCGCCGCGAAGGCGCCGGTGGCGGCGAGGTTGATCCGGACGTCGAACCGGCCGAGGGCGTTGTCGATGACGGCGTTCTCGTCGGCTCGGAGCCGGATGTTCAGGGACATCCCGTCGAAGAACGACGGCCCGGACGTCTCCTCCTCGGCCGGCGTCGAGAAGCCGAACTCCTCGTAGATCTCTCGCCGCCAGGTCAGGCGCTTGAACAGGATGTCGCCCTCCGTGACGAAGCGCCGCTTGTCCTTGAGGATGCGAAGCGTCGCGTCGGCCTGGGCCCTCATCCGCTCCATGGGCGAGAGGACCATGTCGGCCCCCTTGAAGCGCATGTCCATCGAGGCGATCCCGTCCTCGCCGAAGCCGACCTCGCCCGAGCCGGTGACGGCCCCGCCCCCCAGCTTGCCCCCGAGCGAGGCCACCTTGAGGACGCCGGCCTCGAACGTTCCGGCCAGCGTGAAATCGGTGATGGCGTAGGCGAAGCCCGGCAGGGGCATGAGCGGCCCGGCGGCGTCGAGGCCCAGCGTGAACCGGGCGGCCGGCTCCTCGTCCCGGACCTCGGCGGCGTAGTTCAGCCGGCCCTTGGCCCCGTCCCAGGGCACGACGAGGTCGAGGTCCGTGAGCGACCCCTTGACCGTCCCGAAGAACGGCTCGCCGTTGAGGGGGAAGGTGAAGAGCACGGCGATGGGGTTCTCGCCGGCCGCTATCCGGCCGGTCGCCTCGACGAGGGCCCGGCCCCCGCTGATGTCCAGCCGGAGGTCGCCCCGGGCCTCGGTCCGGTCGAGGGGCGAGAGCGTCAGGTCCTTGACGCTGAAGAGGCCTTCCAGCATGTCCCGGCCGAAGACGCCCCGGCCGCTCAGGGACAGGGACAGCCGGCCGCCGGCGACGCCGACGACGCTGCGGAAATCGAGCTCCTCGCCGCGGAGATCGACGTCGAACTCGCCGCTCTCCGTCCCGGCCGCCAGGCGGCCCTCGAGCCGCCCGCCGTGGAAATCCATGGCCAGCTCGGGGAAGGAGATCCGGCCGGGCTTCCATTCCAGGCGGCCGGAGACGTTCCTGGCCGTCTCCCCGTAGCCGCTGAATTCGGGGCCGGTGAAGGTCCCGGAGAACTCCCGCTCGCCGGCCGTGTCGGTCATGCGGAAATCCCCCGCGGCCCGGCCGGCCAGGGCGACGGGGACCTCGAGGGCCGGCAGGATCCTTTCGAGGTCCCCTGCGCCGTTCTCGACCTCCACCTCGAGCGAATCGCCGCGGGCCTTGACGCGGACGAGGCCCTTGAGGAACGGATCGTCGACGTCGAACCGGCCCTCGAAGCCGGCCGGCGAGACGAGGGCGTCGACCCCGACGTCGGCGGCGTCGAAGAGCTCGAAGCCGCCGGGCGAGAGCGTGGCCCTGATCGCCACGGCCGGGGCCGCCGACCGGCCGGAGAGCCGGATGTCGGCGTAGCCCCGGCCGCGGATCTCGCCGAAAGCGAGCCTCTGGTCGAGAGCCAGAGACACGAACTCCCGGGCCTCCTTGACGTCGGTGAGCTGGGCCCGGATCCGGGTGTCCATGTCGGCCTTGAGAAGGATGTCGGCCCTGGCGTCGAGGCGGCCGAAGCTCGACTCGAGCCCGGGCGTCTCGATCGTCACGCGGTGGGCCGGGAAATCGACGCCGACCTTGGCCGGGCCGCGGAAGGCGAACCGGTCGCCCTGGCGCTCGAGGGAGCCGCCGACGAACTCCGCCTCGGCCTCGAGGACCTGGTCCTCGAGGCTGAACCTGCCTGTGACGGGCGTCCGGACCGGCCACGGGATCTCCAGGTCGCTGAAGACGGGATCGAGAAAGAGCGACTCGGCCCGGCCCTCGACCCGGCCGCCCCGGAAGGACAGGGTCAGGCTTTCGGCCGGGCGCCCGGGCTTGCGCAGCTCGGCCGTGAGCGTCCCGCCCGCGTCCGGCATGAGCTCGAAGCGGCCGCTGAGCCGGCCCAGGGGGACCCCGGAGAGGACCAGGTCGTCGGAGGCGACGCTCGTCGTGTAGGCGATCCGGCCGTCCTGGCGCCGGAGCCGGCCTTCGCCGCCGGCCCGCCCCTTCCAGTGGAAGGGCAGATGCAGGAGGGGGTCCAGCGGCTCCACGGCGACGGCGAAGCGGACCCCGAGATCGAAGGCCGGGTCGAGGAGGTTCCTCAGCTTCCCCGAGGCTTCGAGCGTCAGGGCGGGCCCGTCGACGGCCAGCCGCTCGACGTCGACGTCCTCGCCCTGCCCCGAGAGAAGGACGGACAGCCCGCCGAAGGACCGGGCCGGCAGGCCCGCCGCGCGCAAGGCGCTCGACGCGGCCGTGGCCCGGACGGTGAAAGCCTGGCCGCTCTGGGTGACGGTGGCCCTGACGCCGCGGGCCTCGAGCGTCGTCCCCCCGGCCTCGTACACGATCGCGCCGTCCTCGATGACCCCCCGCTCGATGACGAAGGGCAGAGACAGGAGGGACAGCGGCCGGCGCGGCTTCGCCGGGGCCGCGGCCGGGGGCCGGACGACGCGGAACTCGGGCGAGTCGAGGCGGACCGACAGGGACTTGCGGTTGCGCAGGAGCGAGAGATACGGCACCTCGACGCGGACCCGCTTGACCCGGACGGCCGGCGGATCGGCGAGCGAGCGGAGGTCCTCGATGACCAGGGCCGGCGGGAAATACGCGATCGTCAGGCGCCCGTAGGCGTAGGTCTTCCGGATGCCCTTGCGGACCTCGTTGAGCAGGACGTTCTTGCCGACGACGACGGCGGCCGCGAGGACGGCCAGGACGACGGCCCAGACCGCCGTCCGGCGGGCTTTCCGGACGAGCGCCCGGACCAGCTCCCGGACCCGGAAGATGGCGTGGAACCTCACTTCTTGACTTTGCCCCAGTCGGCCAGGAACCGCTCGACGCCGATGTCGGTCAGGGGGTGGCGGACGAGCTTGGCCATGACCCCGTAGGGGACGGTGGCGATGTCGGCCCCGAGGAGGGCGGCGTCGATGACGTGGCGGGGATGGCGGACGCTGGCCACGATGACCTCGGTCTCGAACCGGTAGTTCCCGAAGACCTGGACGATCTCCTCGATGAGGCCCATGCCGTCCTCGGCGATGTCGTCGAGGCGGCCGATGAACGGGCTGACGAACCGGGCCCCGGCCTTGGCCGCGAGGAGGGCCTGCCCGGTGGAGAAGACGAGGGTCATGTTGACGGCGACGCCCTCGGCGGCGAGCGCCTTGGCCGCCTTGAGCCCATCCAGCCCGACCGGGACCTTGACGGCGATGTTCGGGGCGATCCGGGCCAGCCCGCGGGCCTCGGCGACGATCTCGTCGGCCCGGAGCGAGACGCACTCCGCGCTGACCGGCCCCGGCGTCAGGGCGCAGATCCTGCGGATGTTGTCCTCGAACGAGACGCTCTCCTTGGAGCAGAGGGACGGGTTGGTGGTCACGCCGTCGAGCACGCCCCAGCCGGCGACCTCGCGGATCTCCTCGAGATTGGCGGAGTCCAGGAACAGCTTCATCGGTCCTCCTTCGCGCCCGGGCGCGTGAACGTGTTCGAGAGCGTGCCGACGCCCTCGATCTGGACGTCGACCCGGTCTCCGGGCGACATCGGTCCGACCCCGGCCGGCGTGCCCGTGGCGATGACGTCGCCGGGGTTGAGGGTCATGATGCGGGACAAGAACCCGACCAATCGGGGGATGGGGAAGATCAGCTGGGCCGTCGAGCCCGACTGGACGAGCCGGCCGTTGAGGAAGGTCTTCAGCCGGAGCGCCGCCGGGTCGAGGCCCGTGGCGATGCAGGGGCCGAGGGCGGCGAACGTGTCGAAGCCTTTCGCCCGGGCGAACTGGACGTCCTTCGCCTGGAGATCGCGGGCCGTGACGTCGTTGAAGCAGGCGTAGCCGAGGATGCCGTCCTCGACCGCGGCGTCGTCGGCGAGGCCGCGGAGCCTCTTGCGGATGATCACGGCCACCTCGCCCTCGTAGTCGACCCGGGCCGAGGCGGCGGGCTGGACGATGGCGTCCAGGTGCCCGATGAGGGCCGTCGGCGGCTTGAGGAAGACCAGGGGCTCCTCCGGCACGGGGTTGTCGAGCTCCTTGGCGTGGTCGCGGTAGTTGCGGCCGACGCCGATGATCTTCGACGGCAGGACGGGCGGGAGGATGCGGACGTCGGCGATGGGCACCGGGCTCGTCCCGAGCCGGAAGTCGCCGAAGACGGAGCCGATGACGGGAAAGAGGAACTCCTCCTTGAGGACGCCCTGGAGGACCCTCTTGCGGTAGCGGAAGCGGTAGATCTTCAAGCTCCCTCCCTTCCGGCGAGGACGGCCACGGGCGAGAAGGCGGAGGCCCGGCCCTTGCGGTCGCGGACGCGGACGGTGAAGGCCAGTCCCTTCGCCCCGGCCGGGCCGGGGACGTAAGCGAACGACGCGGCCGCGGCCGCGGCCGCGTCGAGCCGGGCGGCGAGGCGGGCGGCCCGCTCGACGGCCTCCGCCGTGAGGGTCGCGCCGGCGGCGGGCGGGTCCTTCTCGAAGACGTAGACCTCGACGGCGGCGACCGGCCCCAAAGGCTTCCCGGCCACGGTCCTCTCCGGGTTCGTCCAGGTGAGCCTGGCCCCGCCGTCCTCGGGGACGGCCGCGAGCCGCTCGACGGCCATGGGCGCCCGTCCTTGCGGCAGCGTGAGCGGGCCCTTGCGGCCGCAGCCCGCGGCGGCGGCCGCAAGGGCGAGCGAGAGCCCGAGGAGGGCGAGGACGGGGGGCCGATGGGTCATCACAGGATGAAGCGGCGCAGGTCCTGGCTGACGAGGACGTCCTGGAGATGGGTCCGGACGTACTCCCGGTCGACGCGGACCGTTTTCTCGGCGACATCCGGCGCGGTGAACGAGATGTCCTCCATGACCTTCTCGACGACCGTGTGGAGGCGCCGGGCGCCGATGTTCTCGGCGTCGGCGTTGACCTTCTCGGCGATGTCGGCGATCTCGTCGACGGCGTCGGGCGTGAACGAGACCCGGACGCCCTCCGTCCCCATCAGGGCCTCGTACTGGCGGATGAGGGCGTTGGCGGGCTCGGTCAGGATGCGGACGAAATCCTCCTTGCTGAGCGGGGTGAGCTCGACCCGGATGGGGAACCGGCCCTGGAGCTCGGGGATGAGGTCGGAGGGCTTGGAGACGTGGAAGGCCCCGGCCCCGATGAACAGGATGTGGTCGGTCCGGACCAGGCCGAAGCGGGTGTTGACGGTCGTCCCCTCGATGATCGGCAGGAGGTCGCGCTGGACCCCCTCGCGGCTGACGTCGGGCCCGCGGCCCGACTCGCGGCCGGCGATCTTGTCGACCTCGTCGAGGAAGATGATGCCGGACTGCTCGACCCGCTCGACCGCCAGGGCCGAGACTTGGTCCATGTCGACGAGGCGCTTCTCCTCCTCCTCGAGGATGACCTCCCGGGCCTCCCGGACCTTCATCCGCCGCTTCTTCGTCCGGCCGCCCAGGAAGCCCGGCAGCCAGTCCTGGATCTGGAAGCCGATCTCCTCGACCCCGGAGCTCGAGACGACCTCGACGGGGGGCGTCGTCCGCTCCTTGACCTCGAGCTCGACCGGGCGGTCCTCGAGGAGCCCGGCCCGGAGCTGGGCCCGGAGCTTCTCGCGGGTCTCGCGGAAGCGCGTCTCCTCGCCGGCCTCGCCGTCCTCGACGGCCTCGCCGGGCCCGCCGCGCCGCCGCGGCGGCGGCAGGAGGATGTCGAGGAGCCTCTCCTCGGCGCCGGCCCGGGCCTTCTCCAGGATCTCGGCGATCTTCTCCTGCTTGACCATGTCGACGGAGATGCGGACGAGGTCGCGGATCATGGAGTCGACGTCCCGGCCGACGTAGCCGACCTCGGTGAACTTGCTGGCCTCGATCTTGAGGAAGGGCGAGGAGGTCAGCTTGGCCAGACGGCGCGAGATCTCGGTCTTGCCGACGCCGGTCGGGCCGATCATGAGGATGTTCTTGGGGGCGATCTCGTCGGCCAGGTCGGGCGGGAGCTTGCGCCGGCGGAAGCGGTTGCGCAGGGCGATGGCCACGGCCTTCTTGGCCGCCTTCTGGCCGATGATGTATTTGTCGAGCTCGGCCACGATCTCCCGGGGCGTGAGCTCCGTTTCCAGAGCGGCCGCGGCGGCCGGCCGCTCGAGCGATTCGGGCAGAAGGATGGGCATCAGAGCTCCTCGACTGTCATCTCGCGGTTGGTGTAGACGCAGATGCCGGCCGCGATCCCGAGGGCCTCCTCGGCGATCGCCCGGGCCCCGAGGCCGGTGTGGCCGACGAGGGCCCGGGCCGCGGCCAGGGCGTAGGGGCCGCCGGAGCCGACGGCGATGATGCCGTCGTCGGGCTCGACGACGTCGCCCGTCCCGGAGATGAGGAGGGCGGTCTCCGCGTTGGCCACGACGAGAAGGGCGTCGAGCTGGCGGAGGGACTTCTCCATGCGCCAGTCCTTGGCCAGCTCGATCGCGGCCCGGGCCAGGTTGCCCCGGAACTCCTCGAGCTTGGTCTCGAAGCGGGCGAACAGGGCGAAGGCGTCCGAGGTGGCCCCGGCGAAGCCGGCCAGGACGTCGCCCTGGCCCAGGCGGCGGATCTTCCGGGCCGTCTCCTTGAGCACGGTCTGGCCCATGGTCACCTGGCCGTCGGCGGCCATGGCCGTCTTCCCCTTGTGGCGGACGCAGATGACGGTCGTCGAGCGGATCATGGATTCACCTGTTATCGTATTCCCATGATATAAGATAGACAGGGTCAAGTAAAGGAACCGGCCCAGGCCGGCGTTTCCCGCCGAATGGCCCCGGCGCTCCGGTTTGACCTGACGGGAAAACATCTACTAAGATAGCGGCGCGGGACATCGACAACCTTCCATGACGAGGAGGCGCGATGGCGACACTGACCCTGGTCGTGATGGCCGCGGGGATCGGCAGCCGCTACGGCGGCCTGAAGCAGATCGACCCCGTCGGGCCGAGCGGCGAGGTGGTCCTCGATTATTCCGTCTACGACGCCCTCCGGGCCGGCTTCGACCGGATCGTCTTCGTCATCCGCCGGGACATCGAGGAGGCATTCCGGGAGCGGATCGGCCGGCGCATCGAGGCCGCGGCCGAGACCGCCTACGTGTTCCAGTCCCTGGACCTGCTGCCGCCCGGCTTCAGCGTCCCCGAAGGACGCAAGAAGCCGTGGGGGACGGCCCAGGCCGTCCTGGCTTGCCGCGGAGAGGTCTCGACGCCCTTCCTGGCCATCAACGCCGACGACTACTACGGCCGGACGGCGTACAAGGCCATGGCCGCCTACCTCGCCGGGAAGACGGGCGGCGGGGCGGGGCCGGAATTCGCCATGGTCGGCTACCGCCTCGAAAACACGCTCTCGGAGCACGGCACGGTCGCCCGGGGCGTCTGCACGGCCACGGCCGACGGCTTCCTCGTCGGGATCCGCGAGCTCCTCAAGATCCGCCGCTTCCCGGACGGCATCATGCACACGGAGAACGACGTCGACTGGCTGCCGCTGGCGCCCGACAGCTGGACCTCGATGAACTTCTGGGGCTTCACCCCGGCGCTCTTCGGCGAGCTCGAGCGGCGCTTCCCCGCCTTCCTGCGGGCCCGGGAAGGGCGCATCGACAAGGCCGAGTTCCTCATCCCCGAGGTCGTCGGCGAGATCGTCCGCGAGAAGAAGGCCCGGGTCCGCATCCTGCCGACGCTGGAGCGCTGGTTCGGCGTCACCTATCCCGAGGACCGGCCGGCCTTCCGCCGGTCCGTCCTGGCCCTGGTCGAGGCCGGCGCCTACCCTCGGGACCTCTGGAAGGCCGCCTCCGGGAGCTAGCCTGGACCGTTCACGGATCGAGACGGCCCTCGGATGCGAGGCCCGGGGGAGGGGCGCCGGGGCCGGGGAACCAAACCCGCGGGGCCGGCGTATTTCCTCGCGGGTTTGCCTAATTCGGACCGAATTGGTATCCTTTTCGAAAGAAGGGCCGGCCGACGCCCATGAAATGCCCGCGCTGCCAGAACGACAACCCGGAGGGGACGCGCTTCTGCGGCCGCTGCGGCCGTGAGCTCCCCCCCGCCGGCGAGACGGCGGCCGCGGGGACGATGACGTTCCAGACGCCCTCCGGGGGCCTCCGGCGGGGCGCGACCTTCGCCCGGCGCTTCGAGATCATCGAGGCGATCGGCCAGGGCGGCATGGGCGCCGTCTATAAGGCCTACGACAGCAAGATCCGGGAGATCGTCGCCCTCAAGCTCCTCAAGCCCGAGATCGCCTCGGACGCCGAGAGCATCGAGCGCTTCCGCAACGAGATCAAGCTGTCCCGCCAGGTCTCGCACCGGCATGTCTGCCGGATGTACGACCTCGGCGAGGAGGGGCTGTCGATCTACATCTCCATGGAGTACGTCCCCGGCGAGGACCTCAAGAGCTTCATCCGCCGCTCGGGGCACCTCAACGAGGCCAAGGCCCTCGGCCTGGCCCGGCAGATCCTCGAGGGACTGGCCGAGGCCCATCGCCTCGGCGTCGTCCACCGCGACCTCAAGCCGCAGAACATCATGATCGACCGCGACGGGAACGCCAAGATCATGGACTTCGGCATCGCCCGCTCGCTCCACACCAAGGGCGCCACCGGGACGGGGGTCATCATCGGCACGCCCGAGTACATGCCCCCCGAGCAGGCCGAGGGCCGCGACGTCGACCACCGGGCCGACATCTACGCCCTGGGCGCCATCCTCTTCGAGATGGTCACGGGCCGGGTCCCGTTCGAGGGCGAGACGCCGCTCAGCATCGTCATCAAGCACCGCAGCGAGCCGCCGGCCGACCCCCGGACGATCAACGCCCGGGTCTCGGACGATCTGAGCCGGGCCATCCTGAAGTGCCTCGAGAAGGCGCGCCAGGACCGCTTCCAGACGGCGGCCGGGGCCCTCGAGGCCGTGACGGCCATCGAGCGGGGCCTGCCCGTCCCCCTGCAGCCGACGGCCCGGGCCAAGCCCCTGGCCTCCCGCGAGATCACGGTCAAGCTCAAGCTCAGGAAGGCCCTCTTCCCCGCGCTCGTCGTCGCCGCCCTGGTCATCGCCGGGCTGGTGTCGCTCATCGACCGGAGCGGCGGCGACGGGGCCGCGCGCCGGGGCGAGCGGACGCCCGTCGCCGGGAAGGGCGCGCCGGGGCGGACGGCGCGGGCCCGCCCCGAGACGGGCCCCCCGGAGCCATCCGGGGCGCCGGCCCGGGCCGGCGTCCGGCCGAGCGAGCCCGCGGAGAGGGCGGCCTCCGGGCTCCTCGGCCTCCTCGCGCCCATTCTCGGCGACCCGTCGAAGGGCCTCGGCGGGAAGGACGCCACGGAGGTGGAAAAGGCCATCGCGACGGTCAGGTCGCAATTCCCCAAGGAGGCGGAAGCGTTCGGCAAGTATCTCGACAGCATCCAGGGCCGTCTCCGCCAGGCCCACGAGGAGCGCGTTGCGGGCAACCTCGCGGCCTCCAAGCGCAGCATCGACCGGGGCGAGTCCGAGATGCGCAAGCTCCTGGCCGAGGTGAGCGAGCGGGAGCGGGCCGAGAAGGCCTTCCAGGACCTCCAGGACATGAAGGGCAAGGCCGCCGCCTCGCCGCGCCAAGACCGCCCGAACCTCCTCAGCTGGATCGCCCTCGAGAAGGAGAAGGACGCGAGCGACGCCTTCGCCAAGAACGATTTCTCCGGGGCCCGGATCCTCTACGCCCTCCTGACCAAGGTCCACGGCCTGAGCCTCGGGGCCCGGACCGAGGAGGATTGCCTGGCCGCCCTCGAGGGGCTGACGGCCGGGGCCCGCAGGGAGGCCGAGGCCGCCCAGGCCCCGCAGAAGCAGGCCTGGCTCTACGAGCGGGCCGTGACCGAGGAAGCCGCCGCCGCCGGACGGGTCCGGGAAGGCCTGGCCCCCCAGGCCGCCGAGCAGTACATCCTGGCCTCGTTCCTGTTCGTGAAGGCCAAGGACGTCGCGCTCGAAGGCGCCCAGGCGGGCCGGGATTGAAGCGCCTGCTCTTCGTCTGCTACGGCAACATCTGCCGCAGCCCCATGGCCGAGGCCCTCGCCCGCCGGCGTCTCGGCGCCGCCGTCGAGGTCGCCAGCGCCGGCATCGGCGCGACGGGCGGCCCGGCCAGCGAGGAGGCCGTCCTGGTCATGAGGCTCGTCTACGGCCTGGACATCTCCCGCCACGTCGCCCGGCCGGTCGGCCTGTTCGACTTCGGGAGGTTCGACGCCGTCATCGCCATGGACGCGTCCATCTACCGCCACCTCAGGGAGGTCTGGGAGGTCCCCGAGGCCGTGCTCTACGGTTGGGACATCGAGGACCCCATGGGCGAGGACTACGAGTTCTACAGGCGGACGGCGGCGGAGATCGAGCGGCGGCTGGGCCAGTTCCTGGCCGCGGCCGGCCTCGAGGCCTGAGGCCCCCCTACCGGTCCATCATCCGGCCGAGAGGCCGCAGCCCCTCGACGTTCTCGCAGACGATCCTCCCGGCCCGGAGGGCCGGCACGGCCAGGATCATCCCGGGAACGCCCCACAGCCAGGCGCCGAAGAAGAGCGAGAAGAGGACCAGGAGAGGCGCGAGGGGAATGGTCTTGCCCATCAGCCGCTGCTCGACGAGGAGCCGCGGGGCGGCGTGGACCGCGGCCAGGATGGCGAGGAGGACGGCGATCTTGAGGTCCGGCCCGCCTTCGAGGAAAGTCGCGAAAAGAACGGACAGGGCGACGGAAACGGCGGCTCCGAGCGCCGGGACGTAGTTGAGCAGGAACGCCAGGACGCCGAAGAGCACGGCGAAGCGGACCCCGAAGGCGGCCAGAGCGGCGGCGACGAGGAGGCCGATGAGGAGGTTGGTCAGGGTCTTGACGGCCAGATATCTCTGGACCTCGCGGTCGATCCGGGCGACGGTGCGGCCGATCTTCTCGGCCTGGGCCGGCGGGAAGGCGACGGCGATCTTCCGCTGGAGCCGGCCCCGTCCGCTCAGGATGAAGATCAGGGACAGGAAGACGAGGAGCAGGTCGGACATGAACCCGAAGAACGGGCCGAGGGCGGCCAGGAGGACCGATCCGGCCCGCCCGAAATTGAGGCCTTGGATCCACTCCGTCAGGCCGACCTTGAGCCTCGGGTCGGGCACGAGCCGGTCGATCTCCCCGAGGAACGAGCGGACCACCTCGGTGTAGGACGGGAGCTCCGCGGCCAGCGACTTCCCGCCGGCGTAGAAGACCGTGCCGATGAGGTAGAGGCCGGCGAAGGCGAGGAGCAGGATCAGGGCCAGGGCCAGCGCCTTCGGGACCTTGCGCCGGGCCAGGAGGTCGAGGGCCGGCGAGACGGCGAAGGCGAAGAGCAAGGCCATGGCGAACGGCACGAGGATGGGCCGGGCCAGGCGGAGGAAGACGCCGAGGACGAAGAGGACGACGATGCCGACGCCGGCCCGGAACCAGCGGTTCTTGTCCACGCGCCCTCCCCTCCCCTCGTCATGGCCAAGGACTCCCCTGGGAGGAACGGCCGCGGAGCGGCCGGCCTCGCCGTCAGCGCTTCTTGGGCTTGACCTCGATCGCCTTGAGCCCCGGCTTGGCCTGGCACTCCTTGGCGAAATCCTGCTCGCGCTGGGAATTGACGTAGTCGGGCGACTGGAAGCGGTAGGTGAAGCGGGTGTGCTCGTCGTAGGTGCCCTGGAGGATGGCGATGACGTCCTCGATGTTGACCCGCTCCTCGTCGGTCGGGATGACGAAGATCTTGACCTTGGAGTCGTCGGCCGAGATCTCGGTCTCGGCGTTGCGGGTCTTGGCCAGCTTGTTCTTGGCCCTGTCGAGCTTGATGCCCAGGAACTCCAGCCCCTCGAGCGACCTCTCCCGGATGAGGTCGGACATCTCGCCGACGCCGGCCGTGAAGACGATGGCGTCGGCCCCGCCGATGGCCGCGGAGTAGGCCCCGATGTACTTCTTGATCCGGTAGGCCTCGACCTCGATGGCCAGCTTGGCCCGGGCGTCCCCCTCCTCGGCGGCCTTCTGGACGTCGCGCCGGTCGGTGTACCGCCCGGTGATCCCGAGCAGGCCCGACTTCTTGTTGAGCAGGTCGTTCATCTTGGCCGGGGCGATGCCTTCCCTCTCCATCATCATCAAGTCGATGGCCGCGTCGTGGTCGCCGGCCCGGGTGCCCATGACCAGCCCCTCGAGGGGGGTCAGGCCCATGCTCGTGTCGAAGGACACGCCCTTCTTGATGGCGTTGGCCGAGACGCCGTTGCCGATGTGGAGGCAGACCAGGTTGCAGTCGAAGGGGTCCTTGCCGAGCAGCAGGGCGGCCCGCTTGGCCACGTAGAGGAACGAGGTGCCGTGGAAGCCGTAGCGCCGGACGCCGTACTTCTCGTACCACTCGTAGGGCAGGGCGTACATGTAGGAGCTGGCCGGCATGGTCTGGTGCCAGGCCGTGTCCATGATGGCGACGTGGGGGATGCCGGGCAGGACCTCGAGCGCGGCCTCGATGCCCAGGACGTTGGGCGGGTTGTGGAGGGGGGCCAGGCCGAACAGGCCCTTGAACGTCTCGATCGTCTCGGGGGTGATCTTGACCGACTTGGTGAACTTCTCGCCGCCGTGGACGACCCGGTGGCCGACGGCCGAGATCTTCTTGAGGTCTTCGAGGACCCCGATCTTCGGGTCGAGGAGGGTGTCGATGATGAGCTTGATGGCCTCCTTGTGGGTCGGGCACTCGCGGTCGATCTTGATGGGCTCCCGGCCCAGGCCGGCCTGCTGGATGTAGCTCTTCCCGACGGTCACGCGCTCGACGATGCCGGTGGCCAGGGTCACTTTCTTGTCGTAATCATAGAGGCGGTACTTGGCGGACGAGCTGCCGCAATTCAGGGACAGGATGATCATGGATGACTCCTTGTGAAATTCGAGCACCCATTCTCCACCCGGAGCGGCGAAAAGTCAAGGCGCGGCGGAGTTGACAGGCCGCTGGCCCTGGGTTATAAAAGCCTTCCCGAAAATCCCTAAGGAGAACCCGCATGGGCAATACGTTCATCCAGGACATCCGCGCCAAAGCGGCCAAGAAACGCCTCAAAGTCGCCTTCCCCGACGCCGAGGACGTCCGGACCCTCAGGGCGGCCCTGATCCTCCGCGAGAAGGGGATCGCCGAGCCCCTGCTCGTCGGGCCCGCGGCCGCGATCTGCAAGGTCGCCGCCGACAACGGCCTCGACCTCGGGGCCGTCGCCGTCGTCGACCCCGCGACCGACGCCGCCAAGGCCGAGCTCGCCGGCCTGCTTCACGAGAAGCGCAAGGCCAAGGGCCTGACCCCCGAGCAAGCCGCCGAGCTGGCCAAGGGGGCGCTTTACTACGCCGGTCTCATGCTCGCGTCCGGCCGCGTCGGCGCCGTCGTCGGCGGCAACATCTCCGCGACCGGCGACGTCATCCGGGCGGCCATCCACACGGTCGGCACCGCCCCCGGCATCTCGACCGTCTCCAGCTACTTCATCATGGTCTTCCCCGACAGGCTCCTCTGCTACGCCGACTGCGCCGTCCTCCCCAACCCGACCGACGCCCAGCTGGCCGACATCGCCGTCACCTCGGCCAAGAACTTCCAGGCCGTGACCGGCGAGGAGCCGCGGGTGGCCATGCTGTCGTTCTCGACCAAGGGCTCGGCCCAGCACGCCGACGTCGACAAGGTCGTCAGCGCGACGGCCATGGCCAGGGAGAAGGCCCCTCACCTTCTTCTCGACGGCGAGATGCAGGCCGACGCCGCCCTCGTCCCGTCGGTCGGCGAGCGCAAATGCAAGGGCAGCCCGGTCGCGGGCAAGGCCAACGTCCTCATCTTCCCCGACCTCGACGCCGCGAACATCAGCTACAAGCTGACCGAGCGGCTGGCCGGGGCCGAGGCCGTCGGGCCGATCGTCCAGGGCCTCAACAAGCCCTACTGCGACCTCAGCCGGGGCTGCTCGGTCGACGATATGGTCAACGTCGCCGCCATCTGCAGCCTGATGGCCTGAGGCCCGTCCGGCGGGCGGCCGTGTCAGGCCTTAGCGCGACTCGCGCCGGCTTCGCTTTTCCCAGGTATGGAACTGGAGATGCCTGTTCAGCCGGTCCGCGTAAACGTCTTCGTTGTTCAATTTGATATCGATCTCCCGCCGGACTTCGCTATTGAACCCGAAACTGTCGATGAGGTCGATGATGTGCCGGGATTCTCGGGACGGGAACAGAGCGGTCCGGTCCGTCTTGGTCCACTTCCCGACCGCCCCGCTGATGTCCCCTTCGGCCCAAAGCAGTTTCCCTCCCATGACCAGCGCCCGGTTCCGGATTTCACCGCCGATCTCCTCCAGTCCGGACAGGATCTTTTGCTGCTTGTCGAGATACCAGCCGATCATCGCGCTCGGGAAGATCCTGAGCCCTGAGGCCGACCGGATCAGGTCCTCGCGGATGGCGCGGAGGACCAGCGCCTTGGCGACCGGCTGGAAGAGGGAAGCCGGCTTCTTCGTCCCTTTGATCACGTCGTCGACTTCGTCTTTTGAGGAGAAGATCCGCTTGATCGTCCGGAGCTCGAAGTCCAGGGCCGAAGCCAGGTAAAAACGGATCTCCGAATCGGTTCGCGTCCCGGGGAACAGGCCGGCCTGGCCCGCGAAGAAATCATAAACGGGGCGCTTGTAGAATAGCTCCTCGGCCTGGTCAAAAGCGGTCGCCAGGTCGCCGAGGAGGAAAAAGACCCCGTTCAGGTTGGCGAAAAAGAACTCCCGTGCGAGAAGGGCCAGGTCTCCCGCCTGCCAATCATAGCGGTCGAGGTAATCCTTCTTGAAGGCCTCCAACTGATCCGGGACCTCGAGCGCCATCAGGCCGTCCAGGACCGTCTGGATCTGCGGGCCGCCGAGTTTCAAAGGGGGCCGTACGTCCGGCCCCGCGCTCTGGACGGGCCGAGCGCTGAGGAAGAAGACGACCAGCGCGTCGTCTCGGCCGGTCCATTCTCTGGCCTCCTCCGGGATCGACGGCCTTGGCGCCTCCCCGACGCCGCTCGCCGTCTTGCGGGACTCATTGATGATCGCGAAAAGGCTTCCCCCCAGGGCCGCCATCTTTCGATAAGGGGATCTTCGGAAATAGTATTCCGCCGGGACCTCTTTGGGCCCCTGGCCGGTCGGGACCAGGACGGTCTGTCCTCCCGTCAGGATCTTCGCAGTCGCCGCGTAAGTATCCTTTTCGGCATTCTCGAGCAGCGCCGCGTTCTTTGTTTCCAGCTTGCGGACGGAAAACGTCCCGCGGGCCCCCCGGTCGATGATCTCGACCGGCCCTCGTCCCGAGAACCGTTGAGCGGTCTTGTCGAGCCATAGCGCTAAGAACTCGGCCTTTTCGCTTTCGGAGGTCGACTGGAGCGCCGACTCGAGCTCCGGATCCATGCCGTTTTTGAGCATTTCTTCGATGATCTCGGCTTCTTCCTTCTCGGTCAGCTCATGGCCGAAATCCAAACGGGGATAGACCTCCGCCATCACGGCCAGGGCTTGCTCCTCCGTTAATGCCGGGATCCGGCCGCCGGTCAGCTCAGCTTTCTTTTTATATTCTCCGAGCAACCGGTCCATGACGCGCCCTGTCCGGCCTGAGGTCCCGCCTTCAGCCGAGCGAACATCCATGGTTTTGGTGACGAGGATAATGCCGATCGTCAAATGCATGAGAAGCGAAAGGAACAGATAAAGCGGGAGCCGATCTGTTTCTTCGCTCAACACGCACCCCTTACGAATATTATAGTCCCTTTCTGCATTCCTCGTCGGCGCTCTTGTTATCGACCGTCACGTTTCACCTCATTTATCTTGAAGTTGATTTCAATCAGGACGAATAGCGCTCAGGGTCTCATGGATACTTCTGCGGCAAACATGGCCTAATAATCCAGGCGGTAGAGGACAACCTTGGGAGCATCGCCCTCTTCTTCCCGTGCGCATATAAGATTTCCTTTCGCATCCATGATATTCATTGTAGCGCTTACCGGCTCCCGGCTGATGATCTCTGCAGTTGTCATATCTATGACCAATAGGAATAACTTGTGATCAACCGCCTTTTCGGACTCATATCTCTCCTGCCAATATTCCAAGAGAAGCTTATTGCCACCTAAGTAATGGAGCGATCCTAACATAATCAAGTCGCTTTGCCCTGGATAATTGACCGGAGGATGAAGCCTGAAGGCTGGAAAACGATAACGCACAAGGTTGTCCAGGACGATCTTTTTGACTGGTTGCCCTTGCTTGGAATAAATGAATAGTCCTACCTTTCTGTCGGGAAACTTGAACGCGACGGCGATCTCTTCGCGATCAGGACAACCGGTCATCGTGATATCTGAATAGATCTTTCTGAGTGCGAACTCCATCTTTGAAGACATCGGCCCACTAATGAACTCGGGCCGCTGATCAAAGAATGACGTTATAGACTTTCCTTTGTTGTCACAGATGACAATCTCCGGAAATGGTTCGCCTCCTTTGGATGAAATCATGTAAAAAAGGTCACCGATCTTGACCAAGCACCGGCCTGGGTGTTCGACCTTTATTGTTTTTTTGATATTTAAGTCCCGGTCAGTTTCCATGATGCGGCTGTTCGCCCCATCGAGAATATAGAGGTCATTATCCAGACAGAATCCCGAGAGGACATTACTGAAATCTCCGGGGCCTTGCCCTTGCTGCCCGATCTCCTTCACGAACTTCCCTTGGGCGTCATATTTCCTGAGGAAGAACCCTTTTGAATCGAGGACGTAGATATTTTGATTTTCATCAAGGATCGCTCCCGCGATACTGAAGAAAAGATAGTTGAGGTCGTTCGATCCTATCGAGATAACCTTCTTGAGGTCCGCATCGAGAATTTTAGGGATGAGAAGGACAAACAGGACCAGAACTCCACACCGCGTTTTGCGCACAACTACACCTTCAGAGGGGGGCTAATCGCTATAGACGGAATTACCTTATGACCGGTGTTGGCAGTAATCGATCCAATTCGCCACGCATTGGTTCTGACACTCCAACATCTGATCTGGATTATGAGTGTGCCCGGGACACCACGTGAACAGGCACCAGTCTAGATACTGGTCGCAAGGCGGGGCCTGTGCGAATCCAAAGTACAGCATTACCATGATGATCAAACACCCTGCCGCCATAAGCCTTTTCTTCATAATGACCTCCTCTTGACGTTTGGATCGACAAGAAGATGGTGAGCTTCGTCTTCGACGATGAGCCTCCCCATCTATCCCTTCTATTGACTAAAATTATGTTCGCTACTATTTCTAATCATAGAAGCTGAAGATTTGTCAAGAGGCAGCAAAACCAGGACTCCCCCCATTTTTTCGGACCCGCTTGGAATCGCATACATCTGATAGAAAATACTGAGGTTAGAGGGAAATGCCCCTTTTTATTGGGGGAAGTCCTGGCATCCTTATCTTCTGGAAAAAGTGCCCCCTTCACGAGCATTGGGGCTTCGCGCGCTTCTTGAGGGACTGGGGGAAGCTCGGGGGCCAAGAAAAGCGGACCGGCCAGTATCTCATCTAGGTCAAGCATAGAAGCAAAGACGCTCTATTTCAAGCGAGAATCTCATTAGAACCCGAGGGAACGAGAGAAAGAATAGCAGGCCAAAGCCCTTTGGGCGCATCGATTAAGTCCGGAGAAGGTTGTATTTCTTCACCAGCCGGACAGGCTGATAGGAGAGCTTCGCCTTCCGCAGGCCTTCGACGTTCATGTCCTGCTCCCGGTTGATGAAGGCGTAGTCCGCGCATTCCCGGACGACGTACTCGCGGTTGATCCACTGGGCCAGGCCGACGAACCCCGGATCGGCGATCTCGATGGGGATGACGGCCATGTCGGCGGTCAGTCGCCCGCCCAGGGTGAAGGCCCCGACGCGCCCCCCGACCTCGACGACGCCGCCCCGAAGGCCGAGCTCCTCGAAGGAATCCAGGGCCCGGAGGATGGCCCGGCGCTCGGCCCGCATGTACGGATCGCCGTTCCGCTTCTCCTCGAACCAGGCCTCGAGGAGCCGGACGCAGCCGGGGACGTCCTCCCGGGCCAGGCGGCGGTACTGGTACTGGCGGGGGAAAGTCGATTCGAATTTCCGGATGCGGTTGCGCTTGCCGTCGAACTTCTTGCCCTTGAGCTCGGCCAGCTCCTGCCGGGAATAGACGTAGTCGAAGTTCCCGGGGTCCTCCTCGACCCGGAAGCCGGCCCCGAAGGCCCGGACGAAGTCCTCGGGGACGCGCGACAGGCGGGGGACGTGAGAGAGAAGGGTCGCGATCGTCTCGGGGATGCGCTCCCCGCCGACCGGAGGCAGGGCGTAGGGCCCCTCGAAATCGGGCTCGACGAGGACGCACAGGCCGCCGTCGAGGACGGTCCAGCGCGGACGTTCGGAGTCCTTCCAGATGAAGATGTTGGCGAAGGCGAGCTCGCAGACCTCGGAGGGATGCCGTCCCAGGAATGCGTCGAAGACGGCCCGGTCCTCGAGGCCGACGGGCTTGAACTCGGGATACGAGGGGACCTTCACGTCGCCTTCAGCCGCATGACCGTGCAGAGCTCCCGTCGACAGCCTTCGCACCAGTCCGTCTCGCGCTTGGCCGGGAAGGTCGCCGGGACATCGCCGGTGACGGCCTCGAAACCGCAACTCTCGAAGAAGGCCGGGGACACCGTGGCCAGATGGACGTCGCCCGGCGCGGCGGCCACGAGGGCCTCGACCAGGGCCTTGGCTGCGCCTTTCCCCCGGTGGGCGGGATCGACGCCGAGGGCGCAGAGCTCGCGGCAATCGGGGTGCGTCTTGAGCGCGACCAAACCGACGACTCGGCCGGCCTCCTCGGCCACCCAGAGCTCGTCGGCGTCCATCCCCGGGTAGTCCAGGCCGAGCTTCCTGGCCAACTCGACGGCGGGCCCGGCCTCTCCCTGTCCGGCCCTGCGGATGCGCATTCCCGGCCATTATACCACGCCCGGCGGCCTTGACAGGCCCTCGCCCCGAAGGTAAGATTGCCATCCATCTCAATTCAAGCTCCGCGGTGCCCCATGCTTCTTCTGATTGTCAATCCCGGCTCCACGTCGACCAAGATCGCCGTCTACGACGACGAGCGCGAGGTCCTGTCCGAGAACATCGCTCATTCGGCCGAAGAACTGGCGCCCTACGCCAAGATCGTCGACCAGAAAGGGTTCCGCAAGGACATCGTCCTCGGGGCCCTGCGCAAGAAAGGCATCGAGCCGCGGGACCTGGCCGCGGTCGTCGGCCGGGGCGGCCTGCTCGTCCCCATCCCCAGCGGCGTCTACCGGGTCAACGAGCGCATGCTCGAGGACCTCAACGCGGGGGTCCAGGGGGAGCACGCCTCGAACCTCGGCGGCCTGATCGCCGACGAGATCGCCGGGCCCCTGGGCCTCCCGGCCTTCATCGTCGACCCCGTCGTCGTCGACGAGCTCGAGGACTGGGCCCGTCTCTCGGGCGTCCCGGAGATCCGGCGCCGCAGCATCTTCCACGCCCTCAACCACAAGTACACCGCCCGGCTGGCCGCCCGCGAGCTCGGCCGGAGCTACGAGTCGGTCAACCTCGTCGTCTGCCACCTCGGCGGCGGGATCACGGTCGGCGCCCACGAACGGGGCCGGGTCGTGGACGTCAACAACGGCCTGAACGGCGAGGGGCCCATCACGCCCGAGCGGGCCGGCACGGTGCCCGCGGGCGATCTCGTCGCCCTGGCCTGCTCGGGAAAACACGCCGAGAAGGACCTCAAGAAGATGCTGACCGGCCGGGGCGGCATGGTCGCCCACCTGGGAACGAACGACATGCGGGAGACGCTCAAGCGCGCCGCCGCGGGCGACGCGAAGGCCCGGCTCGTCTTCACGGCCATGGTCAACACCGTGGCCAAGCAGGTCGGGGCCTGCGCCGCCGTGCTCAAGGGCCGGATCGACGGCATCGTCCTGACCGGCGGCCTCGCGCACGCGAAGGAGTTCGTCGACGGGATCGAGGAACGGGTCCGGTTCCTCGGCCGCGTCTTCGTCTTCCCCGGCGAGAACGAGATGATCGCCTTGGCCCAGGCCGGGCTGCGCGTCCTCCGGGGGGAGGAAGAGGCCCGGGCCTATCCGTCCTAGACCGATAATGCGAAGCGAAGGGAGCTCGTCATGATCACCACTCTCGACCAGGTCGTCGAACGGGTCAAGGGCAAGCCGATCAAGCGGCTGGCCGTGGCCGTCGCGGAAGATCCCCACACCATCGAGGCGGTGGGGCGGGCCGTCAGGGAAAAGCTGGTCCGGGCGGTCCTGACCGGAGACGAGAAGGCCATCCGGAAGGTCGCCTCGGACGCCAAGGTCGACCCGGGCCTTCTCGAGGTCATCCACGAGCCCGACAAGGCCAAGGCGCTGGCCCTGGCCATCGGGCTGGTCCGCGAGGGCAAGGCCGATTTCCTCATGAAAGGCCTCCTCGACTCCTCCCTCTACATCCGCGGCATCATCGACAAGGAGAAGGGCCTCCTGCCGCCCGGCAAGCTCCTGTCCCACGTGTCGGTCATCCAGGCCCCGGCCTGGAAGAAGCTGATCGTCTGCGGCGATGTCGCCGTCATCCCGGCCCCGGACCTCGAGGCCAAGGCGGCCATCCTGAACTACGCCATCGCCGTCGCCCACAAGCTGGAGATCGAGAAGCCCAAGGCCGCCCTGCTCTCGGCGGTCGAGAAGGTCAACCCCAAGATGCCTTCGACGACGGAATCGGCCATCATCGCCAAGATGGCCGAGCGCGGCCAGATCAAGGGCGCCATCGTCGACGGGCCGCTGGCCCTGGACGTGGCCTTCAGCGAGGAGAGCGCCAGGATCAAGGGCATCGTCTCGCCGGTCGCCGGGGACGCCGACATCCTGGTCTTCCCCGGCATCGAGGCCGGCAACATCTTCTTCAAGGCCGCGACCTATCTCGCCCGGGCCGAGCTGGCCGCCGTCGTCGTCGGGGCCAGGTGCCCCTGCGTCCTGACCTCGCGCGGCGACTCCGAGGACACCAAGTTCTACTCGATCGCCCTGGCCTCGCTCCTGTCCTAGCCGGCGGCGGCCGCGCGACGGCGCCTTCCGCCCCCCCGGCCGCGGACCCGGGATGGGGCAATATCGTGCGGCCGGGTCAACCTTGACGTCGCCCCGGTCGTAGGATCAAGATGACAGGGGAAAGTCCCCCAGGGAATCTCCGTCATCAAGGAGGTGCATCTTGAGAACGAGGCTTATCGCGTTGGCGGCCCTGGTCTTGATGCTCGCGCCGGGCGTTCCGGCCGGGGCGCAAACCGGTCCCAAAGCCGCCACCAAAGCGCCCTTGCCCATGGACCAGCTGGTCGAGGCCATGACCCAACGGCTGGCCAACAGCCTTCAGGTCAAGACCGTCACCGGCGTCCCGATCAAGGCCGGCAAGGTCACGCTCGTCCCGGTCATCATGGTCGACATCGGCTTCGGGGGCGGCGGGGCGTCGATGCCCCAGAGTCCCGACGGGGGCGGCAAGGGCTTCTACATGAGCGGCGAAGCCCGGCCCCTGGGATTCATCGCCGTCACCAAGTCCGGAGCGCAATTCGTCAGTGTCGGCAAGGTGCCGAAGAAGTGAGGGGGAGGCCATGAACGCGAAAAGAATCGCCGCCGTCGCGTGCGGCGCGCTCCTTCTCGGACCCGTTTTCCTGGCGGCCCAGCCGCCGCTCGACAAGCCCCTGGCCGATTTTGACCGGCTGGTCGCCGGACTGAAGGCCGGCGCCGTCGTCGGCGAACCGCTGACGGTCCAAGACACGGTCATCATACCCTTCGCCAAGGTCAAGTTCGGCCTGGGCGGCGGAGGGGGAGGAATCGGGTTCGGGGGCGGCATGGGGGCCAAGACCGTTCCTCTGGGCTTCGTGATCATCGAAGGGGAGACGGTCAGGGTCGAGCTCATCCCGGAAGAGGAAAAGAAACCGTCCCTTCTCCAGGAACTGCTTCCGATCCTGCTCGACGCCTTGCCCCAGATCATGGGCGGCAAGATGCCCGGGATGTCCAAGCCGCAGGCCGCCGATGCGCCCGCGCCCGGGACGCCTCCGGCCGTTCCCGCGAACGCCACGCTGGACAACATCAAGGAGCTTTTAGGCGAAAAGAAGTACCCCGAGGCGCTACAGACGGTCGATGCCCTTCTGGCCAAGGATCCCGGCAGCGCCGATCTCCACGCCTGGAAGGGTCACATCATGGGGAACATGGCCCAGGGCAATCCCCTGAACATGATGAAATACGGGCTGGGCGCGATGCAGGAATACGAGACGGCCCTGAAGATCGACCCCAAGAACACGGACGCCCGTTTCGGCCGGGGCGTCGCCCGGCTCGTGGCGCCCCAGGGCTTCGGCGGCGACCTCGACGGGGCCATCCAGGATCTCGAGGCTTCCCTCGCCAAGCCCACCCCGGAAGCCCACTTCTACCTGGGCGAAGCCTATAAGAAAAAAGGGCTGCCGGATAAGGCCAAGGCGGCCTACTTGAAAGCGTTGGCCCTCGATCCCGGCTACGCCGAGGCGAAGAAGGCCCTGGACGAGCTTCGCTGAGCCGGAGGTCCGGCATCCTCAGGACGGCCCGGAGACATCCGGGCTCGAGGAAGCGACATCCGGTCCTCGGCCGGTTTGGGCTCGGTCGCGCTCGGTCGCGCTCGCATTGACACTCGGCGGGTCCTTTCATATAGTGGGTCTTCCCGATCCCGCCGAGGAGGTGTCCGATGTCCCGCATGCCAAGACCCCGCGTGAAAAGGCCCGCCCTGGTCGCCGCCGCGGCGCTTCTCGTCCTGGCCGGCCTGACCGTCGCCCAGACGAAGGCGCTCAAGCCCCGGGTGCTCCAATCGACGAGCCCGGAGCTCCGGCTCAAGGGCTTCGAGGACTACCGGGCCATGCGAGAGGCCTCGCCCTTCAAGGACCTCAAGTGGCAGTTCGTCGGCCCGACCAACGTCAGCGGCCGGGTGACCGACGTCGCCGTCGTCGCCCCCAAGGGCAAGAGCTACACCATCTACGTGGCCTCGGCCTCCGGAGGCGTCTGGAAGACCGAGAACGAGGGCACGACCTGGACGCCCATCTTCGAGAACATGGCCACGGCGTCCATCGGGGACATCGCCCTGGCCCCCTCCGACCAGGACATCCTCTGGGTCGGGACGGGCGAGAACAACATCTACCGCAGCTCCCAGGCCGGCGTCGGGCTGTACAAGTCCGTCGACGGAGGCAAGACCTGGGCCCACATGGGGCTGGCCGACACGAACACCATATCGCGGATAGTCGTCCACCCGACGGACCCCGACATCGTCTACGTCGCGGCCGGCGGCCACGAGTGGACGAAGAACGCCGAGCGGGGCGTCTTCAAGACGACCGACGGCGGCAAGTCCTGGACGAAGTCCCTGTACGTCAACGACGAGACCGGGGCCTACGACCTGGTCATGGACCCGCGGGCGAGCGACACCCTCTACGCCGCGATGTGGCAGCGGACGCGCAAGAAGTGGAACGACCCCCGCAACGACGCCTCCTCCGCGGGGAGCGGCGTCTACAAGACGACCGACGGCGGGGCGACCTGGACGCCGGTCAACAGCGGCCTCCCCGAGGCCCGCTGGCGGGGCCGCATCGGCCTCGACCTTTGCCGGGCCAGGCCCGACACGCTCTACGCCCTGGTCGACAACTACGAGGTCTCCCGGCCGCCCACGGCCGAGGAGCTGGCCGACCCTTACGGCATCCCCTCCTCCGGGTTCATCAAGGGGGCGACGGTCTACCGCTCCGACGACGCCGGCGCCCACTGGACCCAGGTGAGCGGCCTGACGCCCCAGCAGAAGACCTACCTGGAGCGCCATTCCGGGACCTACGGCTGGGTCTTCGGCCAGATCCGGGTCGACCCCAACGACCCCGAGACCTCCTACATCATGGGCGTGCCCCTCAGCGTATCGGCCGACGGCGGCAGGACCTACGCCAGGGTCGCCGGGCCGGGCAGCGACCACCACGCCCTGTGGATCGACCCGGCCAACTCGAGCTACCTCCTCAAGGGCTTCGACCAGGGCGTCGCGGTCTCCTACGACAAGGGCAAGAGCTGGCGCTACTTCCAGAAGGAGCTCAACGTCTGCCAGTTCTTCGACGTCAACTTCGACATGGCCGCCCCCTTCAAGGTCTACGGCTCGATGCAGGACCACGGCAGCTTCCGCGGCCGGATCGACCTGAGCCGGGGCCGCGACAGGATCCCGGCCGTGGAATTCGAGAACGCGCCCGGCGGCGAGGGCTCGAACCACGCCGTCGACCCGGGCAACCCGGACATCGTCTACTCGGCCGGCTTCTACGGCACCCTCTCCCGGACCGAGTACGACAAGGCCGGCCCGTACCCCGGCCGCCCCTTCTCGAAGACGATCCAGCCCGTCCTCTACGGCAACGAGCCGCCGCTCCGCGGCCAGTGGCTGGCGCCCTTCATCCTCTCGCCGCACAACCCGAACATCCTCTACCACGGCCTGCAGTACGTCTTCCGCTCCCTCGACCGCGGCGACACCTGGGAGAGGATCTCGCCCGACCTGACGACGAACGACCCGGCGACGCGGGGCGACATCCGCTACCAGACGCTGTTCGCGCTCTCCGAATCGCCGCTCAAGCACGGCCTCGTCTACGCCGGGACCGACGACGGGCGGCTCTGGGTGACCAAGGACGGCGGCAAGGCCTGGGCCGAGATCACGGCCGGCCTGGCGCCCGGCAAATGGATGTCCCGGGTCGTCGCCTCGGCCTACGATCTGGGCACGGTGTACCTGACCCAGAACGGCAAGCGGGACGACGACTTCACGCCCTACGTCTGGAAGTCGACCGACTTCGGCAAGACCTGGGCGTCCCTGGCCAAGGGCGTCCCGGCCGGCCCGGTCAACGTCATCCGCGAGGACCCCGTCAACAAGGACATCCTCTATCTCGGCACCGACTTGGGCGTTTTCGTCACGACGGACGGCGCCAAGACCTGGACGGTCCTCGGCGGCGGCCTGCCGACCGTCTACGCCCACGACCTGATCGTCCACCCCCGCGACAACATCATCGTCGTCGCGACCCACGGACGGGGCATGTGGGCCCTGGACGCCGACAAGGTCAACAACAAGTCCGCGCGGCCGCGCTTCCGCTTCGAGGACTGAAAGGACAGGGATCGAACGCCATGACACCGCGCTTCCGCACCTTCACGACCCGGGCCGCCGCCGCCGCGGCCCTTCTCCTCTTCGTTTCGACCGCCGCGCTCCCCGGCCGCGCCGCCGGGGCGGAGGCCCGCAAGGCCAACTACGAGCTGGCCTCACGCTGGACCGCGGCCAAGGTCGGCAAGCTCGTCTTCGACGCCTCCGTCCAGCCCCATTGGCTCGAGACGGGCGAGCGCTTCTGGTACAGCTACGAGACGAGCCGGGGCCGCAAGTGGTTCATCGTCGACCCGCTCGCCGGGACGAAGAAGCCCCTCTTCGACAACGCCAAGATGGCCGCCCAGCTGACCCGGATCCTCCTCGTCCCCTACGACGCCCAGCATCTGCCCATCCGGGCGATCAAGTTCATCAAGAAGGACGCGGCCATCCAGTTCGAGATCGAGGTCCCCAAGGACAACGACATCATGGTCGGCGGCAAGATCGTCAAGGCCTCCGAGATCGCCAAGGAGGAGGAAGAGGAGAAGAAGACGGTCGAGGACCAGGACAAGGAGAAAGAGAAGGAGAGGCTCCAGGACACCGAGAAGAACAGGCAGAGGGAAGCCGAAAAGCCCAAGGAGCCGGAGAAGAAGACCAAGCTCCTGGCCTTCACCTACGACCTGGCCACCGGCAAGCTCGCCCTGATCGAGGATTGGAAAGAGCCGCTCAAGCGGCCCCGCTGGGCCTCGGTCTCGCCGGACGAGAAGACGGTCGTCTTCGCCCGCGGCCACAACCTGTTCATGATGGACGCGGAGAGCTTCAAGCTGGCCCAGAAGAAGGCCGACGACAAGGCCGTCAAGGAAGAGCAGCTGACGACGGACGGCGAGGAGCATTACAGCTACGCCCGCGACCTCAACGACGAGGACAAGAAGGAGCTCCAGAAGGACGAGAAGGACCGCAAGGACTTCCGGGCCCCGGCCGTCATGATCGTCTGGTCCAAGGACTCGAAGAAGATCGCCCTCGTCCGCCAGGACGAGCGCAAGGTCGGCGACCTCTGGGTCATCAACTCCCTGGCCAACCCCCGCCCGACCCTGGAGACCTACCGCTACGGGATGCCGGGCGAGGAGAACCAGCCCCAGCCCGAGGTCCTCGTCTTCGACCTGGCCACGAAGGCCAAGGTCCAGGTCAAGGCCGAGAAGTTCAAGGACCCGACCTACAACATCTTCACCGCCCCGCGCAAGGCCCTCGAGCGCGAGCGGGAGTTCCCGCCGCCGGCCCAGTGGCTGGCCGACACGTCGGACAAGCTCTATTTCGGCCGCCAGACCCGCGACCTCCACGGCTACGAGCTCTGCGTCGCCGACGCGGCGACCGGCGAGGTCAAGGTCCTCGTCGAGGAGCGCCTCAACACCTACGTCGAGTTCCAGGCCCCCTGGCTCCTCGGCGGCGGCAAAGAGATCGTCTGGTGGTCCGAGCGGGACGGCTGGGGCCACTACTACCTCTACGACGGCGGCGGCGGGCTCAAGGCCCAGATCACCTCGGGCGAGTTTGTCGGCACGGGCATCGAGCAGGTCGACGAGCGGGCCCGCCTGCTGTTCTTCTCGGCCTGCGGCCGGGAGCCGGGGGAGGACCCCTATTACACCCACCTCTACCGGGTCAACCTCGACGGCACGGGGCTGAAGCAGCTGGACAAGGGGGACGCCTCCCACCAAGCCGCCATGAACGACTCGGCCCGGTTCTTCGTCGACAACTTCTCCCGGGTCGACCGGGCGCCGAGGTCGGAGCTCCGCGACGCGGCCGGCAATCTCCTGCAGGTCCTCGAGGAGACCGACGTCTCGGCCCTCGTCGCGGCCGGGTTCAAATACCCCGAGCCGTTCAAGGTCAAGGCCGACGACGGCGTCACCGACCTCTACGGCGTCATGTACAAGCCGTTCGACTTCGACCCGGGCCTCGAGTACCCCGTCATCGCCTACGTCTATCCCGGCCCCCAGACGGAGAGCGTCTCCAAGACCTTCGTCCCCCGCAGCCAGAGCATGACCTTGGCCCAGCTGGGCTTCATCGTCATCGAGGTCGGCAACCGCGGCGGCCACCCCACGCGGTCCAAGTGGTACCACAACTTCGGCTACGGCAACCTCCGCGACTACGGCCTGGCCGACAAGAAGCGGGCCATCGAGCAGCTGGCGGCGCTCCACCCGTACATCGACATCGACCGGGTCGGCATCTACGGCCACTCCGGCGGCGGCTTCATGTCGACGGCGGCCATGCTCGTCTACCCCGACTTCTTCAAGGTCGCCGTGTCCTCGTCGGGCAACCACGAGAACAACGTCTACAACCGCTGGTGGAGCGAGAAGCACCACGGGGTCAAGGAGGTCAAGGACAAGGACGGCAACGTCAAGTTCGAGTACAGCATCGACAAGAACTCCGAGATCGCCAAGAACCTCAAGGGCCGCCTGCTCATCACCACGGGCGACATCGACAACAACGTCCACCCGGCCAACACCCTGCGCCTGGCCGCGGCCCTGATCAAGGCCGGGAAGCGCTTCGATTTCTTCGTCTTCCCCGGCCAGCGCCACGGCTACGGCGACATGGGCGACTACTGGTTCTGGCTCCGGGCCGACTACTTCGTCAAGTGGCTCCTGGGCGACTTCTCCCAGACGGTCGACCTCCTCGAGGTCCAGCGCGAGAAGGAACAGAAGAAATAGGGGCGTCCCGAGAGCCGGTGCCTGAGATGAAGGGCGAACCGTCCGTCCCCCCGGCCCCCGCGCCGGCCTCCCGGCGGAGCCCGGGCCTGGTCGCCCTGGTGATGCTGACGTTCTTCGTCATCTCCCTCGTCACCAACGTCATCGGGGCCATCAATCCGGACGTCGGCCAGAGCTTCGGGCTGAGCCTCGGCCTGGTCTCCCTCCTGGCCTTCGCCTTCTTCGTCGCCTACGGCGTCATGTCCATCCCTTCCGGAATGCTGGTCGAGCGCTTCCGCGAGAAGCCGGTCATGCTCGCCGCCTTCGGGCTGGCCCTGTCGGGGGCGCTCCTCATCTCGCTCGCCCCGGCCTTCCCGGTGTTCCTGCTCTCGCTCTTCCTCATCGGGGCCGGCTTCGCCGCCCTGCAGGTCGTCATCAACCCCCTGCTCCGCGTTTCGGGCGGCGAGGAGCATTACGCCTTCAACTCCGTCGCGGCCCAGCTCATCTTCGGCGGGGCCTCGTTCCTGAGCCCCTTCCTCTACTCCTATTTCGTCCGCAACGTCGGCCGGCCCGGGGCCGAGGCGAAGCCCCTCGTCGGCCTGATGACCAGGCTCGTCCGGCCGGGGCTCTCGTGGGTCTCGGTCTACTGGGTCTTCGCCGCCATCCTGGCCGTCATGGTCGCCGTGGTCGCCGCGGCCCGCTTCCCCGTCGTCGAGCGCAAGGACGACGAGCGGGCCGGCGCCTGGGCCGCCCACAAGGCCCTGTTCCGGAACCGGACGGTCGTCCTCTTCTTCCTCGGCATCTTCGCCTACGTCGGGACGGAGCAGGGGGTCTCGTTCTGGATCTCGAAGTTCCTCGAGACCTATCACGGCTACGACCCGCAGACCGTGGGCGCCGCCCGGGTGGCCTGGTTCTGGCTGCTGATGACCGTCGGCGGCGTGCTCGGGCTCGTCCTGCTGAAGGTCCTGGACAGCCGCAAGGTTCTCCTGGGCTTCACGGCCGCCGCGCTCGTCTTCCTGACCCTGGCCCTGTTCGGCCCCGGCCCGCTGGCCCTGGTCATGTTCCCGGCCATGGGCTTCGCCGCCTCGGTCATGTGGCCGGTCATCTTCTCCCTGGCCCTGAATTCGGTCGACCGCCACCACGGCTCCTTCGCCGGGATCCTCTGCACGGGCATCATCGGCGGGGCCCTGCTGCCGCCGGTCATCGGTTTCCTGGGCGGCCTCGTCGGACTGCGCCCGGGGATGCTCGTCCTCTATCTGACCCTGGGCTACATCCTCTCGATCGGCCTGTGGGCCCGGCCGCTCATCGCCAACGTGACCGTCTCCCTGAAGAGAAAGGAGCGCGCGGCGTGAGCCCCCGGGGCGGTCCGGCCGTCGTCGGCGTCGACCTCGGCGGCACCAACGTCCGGGCCGGCCTGGTCGTCGAGGGCCGGCTGGACAAGGTCCGGGCCGAGCCGGTCCGCGGCCGGGGCACGGCGGAGGAGGTGCTCGAGGACCTCTTCCGGGCCATCGACGCGGTCATGGGGCCGGACGCGGCCGGGATCGGCGCCGGCGTGCCCTCGGTCATCGACCTGGCGACCGGGACGGTCCACGACGTCCAGAACATCCCCTCCTGGAAGAAGGTCCCGCTCAAGAGGATCCTCGAGGACCGCTACGGCCGCCCGGCCTTCGTCAACAACGACGCCAACGCCTTCGCCGCGGGCGAGAAATACTTCGGCAAGATCGGGCCCTACGACAGCGCCGTCGGCCTCATCGTCGGGACCGGGCTCGGGGCCGGGATCATCGCCAACGGCCGGCTCTACTCGGGCGCGAACTGCGGGGCGGGCGAGTTCGGCATGCTCCCCTACCTCGACCGGAACTTCGAGGCCTACGCCAGCGGCCAGTTCTTCGAGCGCGTCCACGGGACGAGCGGCCGCGAGCTCGCGGCCCGGGCGGAGCGGGGCGACGCGCGGGCCCTGGCGGCCTTCGACGAGTTCGGGCGCCATCTCGGCGAAGCGGTCAAGGCCGTCTGCTACGCCGTCGACCCGGAGGTCATCGTCCTCGGCGGGTCGGTCAGCCGGTCCTTCCGCTTCTTCCGGGACTCCCTCTGGCGGGCCTTCCGGACCTACGCCTACTCCATCGCCAGGGAACGCCTGAAGATCGAGGTCTCCGAGACCGAGCACATCGCCGTCCTCGGCGCCGCCGCGCTCTATTTCGACGCCGCCCGCGGCTAGCCGCGCGCCCGCCCGGGGCGCGACGGGAGCGGGAAAGCGCTTGACAGCGTTTTCCCGGCTGGCTTCTAATAGGCGGGCAAGTCCCGAGACCAAGGAGACATCATGATGGTCGAGAGAATCGCGAAGCGCGAGGCCGCGGCGGCCGTCTTGACGGCCGGGCTGCTGGCCTTCGTCCTCTGCGGCCCCGCCGCCCTCCGCGGGCAGGAGAAGAAGGCCGGCCTCCTCGGGCCCTGGGCGGCCGCGGCCGAGGTCAGCTACGTCGTCACGGGCGGCAACACGGCGACCTCGGCGCTCAGCCTGGGCACGTCCCTGTCCCGCAAGTGGGCCAACGACGCCCTGCTCTTCAAGAGCTTCATCCTCACGAGCGACGCGACGACGACGGCGCGGACGGCCCGGGGGACGGCGGACGACTTCGACATCCTCGAGGAATCGACGACCCGCAAGGTCGCCGAGAACTACCTCCTGGCCGGCCAGTACGACCGCCGCGTTTCCAGGAAACTCCTCGGCCAGGTGGGCCTCGGCTGGGACCGCAACCGGTTCGCCGGCGTCGACGACCGGATCATCGCCACGGCCGGGCTGGGCTACGCCTGGATCGAGAAGGAGCGGACGCAGGCCAAGACCGCGGCCGGCGTGACGTACACGGCCCGGCAGTACGTGGGCCGGGCCTGGGAGTCGTTCGCCGGCTTCCGCTTCAGCCTCGAAGGCGACCGGAAGGTCCTCGACAACTCGAAGCTCTCGACCCGCTTCATCTTCGACGAGAACCTCCAGGAGATGCGGGACTGGCGGTTCGACTGGGTCAACTCCGTGACCGCCTCCATCTCCAAGTCGCTGGCCCTCAAGCTGAGCTTGCGGACGCTCTACTCCAACGTGCCGGCCTTGCAGAACCTGCCCCTCGTCGACGACCTGGGGGCGCCGACCGGCCTGACCGTCCCCTATCCCCTGAAGAAGCTGGACACGTTCCTGACGACGTCCGTCGTCATCAACTTCTAGAGGGGCCTCGGGGCGCATCATCCTCCGGAGTTCTCCCGCCCCCCGAGCCGGCCGCAGAGGACTTCGGGGATCGTCTTCGTTCGCTGCGGTGAAACTTCCTATTTCACCGCTTCATGCTCACTCCGACGACGCCCCTCAGCCCTTCTTCAGCGGCCTCGGGCACCGGCTTTCGAGATCGTCCGGCCATCCGAGCGGCTCCCTCCCGGCCGGGGGGACATCGTTGATTTGCATCGGCCGTCTTTTCCTAGTAATATGGTAGAGAATCGCGTCGGGAGGGACCGATGGAAAAACGCCATTGGCGTTGCTTTGTCTGCAACGACATCCACCACGGCGTCGCCCCGCCCGGGCTCTGCCCCACCTGCAAGGTCCCGAACGCCTACGTCGAGGTCTCGGCCGCCGAGGCGCGGCGGATCGTCGGCGGCGGCGCCGACACGTCCCTGGCCCCGGACGAGTTCCGGACGGCCCTCGAGCGCTTCGCGGCCGGGAACGAGTTCCGGCTCAACCCGGACCGCGAGCGGGTCGATCTGCTTCTCAGGGGCGTTTTCGAGAACGAGCGCAGGTACGGCCTCAAGTTCTGCCCCTGCCGGGTCCGGACCAAGGACTGGGAGGAGGACCTCCGGATCGTCTGCCCCTGCAACTTCACGGTCCACGAGACCTACCAAGGGGCCCCCGGCGGCGCCTGCTGGTGCGGTCTCTTCGTCAGGAGGACATGATGGCCAAGCTGCTGATGTTCCACGGGCAGGAGTGCCCCCATTGCCGCAAGATGATGCCCCGGGTCGAGAGGCTCGAGGCCGAGACCGGCCTCCGCGTCGACCGGCGCGAGGTCTGGCACGACGAGGCCAACCAGGACCTGATGCGCGGCTACAAGGACGCCCTCAAGCCCAAGTGCGGCGGCCAGCTGCGCGTCCCGGCCTTCCTCAATGCCGAGACGCATGACGCCTTCTGCGGCGAGGTCGAGTACGAGACGCTCAAGGACTGGGCCCTCCGGCAATGACCAAGCGCCGCAAGCTCGAACGGATCCTCCGGTCCCGGCCCAAGGCCGTGGTGGCCTTCTCCGGCGGCGTCGATTCGACGCTGCTCCTCCGGGTCGCGCGGGACGTCCTCGGGCCGGAGAACGTCGTCGCCGTGACCGGCCTCTCCCCGACCTACACGGCGGAGGAGCGGGCCGCGGCCCGCCGGACCGCCCGCTCCCTCGGCGTCGAGCACGTCCTCATCGAGACCCGCGAGACCGGCCGCGCCGCTTTCTCCGCCAACCCGCCCGACCGCTGCTACCACTGCAAGGGCGAGCTGTTCGACAGGATCCTCGGCCTGGCCCGCCGCCGCGGCATCGACGCCGTCTACGACGCGTCCAACGCCGACGACCTCGACGACTACCGGCCCGGTCGGCGGGCCGTCGAGGAGCGCGGCGTCGTCAGCCCGCTCCTTCTGGCCGGCTTCGCCAAGAAGGACGTCCGGGCCCTGTCGAAGACGCTCGGCCTCCCCTCCTGGGACAAGCCGGCCAACCCCTGCCTGGCCAGCCGGGTCCCCTACGGGACGCCCATCACCGCCGAGACGCTGGCCCGCATCGGGGCCGGCGAGAGATACCTGCGCCGCCTGGGCTTCCCCGTCGTCCGGCTCCGCCACCACGGCGGGCTGGCCCGGATCGAGGTCCCGGCCGCCGACCTGCGCCGCCTCACCCGGCCGGACACGGCCCGCCGCGTCGCCGCCCGCCTCCGCCGGCTCGGCTACCTCTGGGTCGCGGTCGACCTCGAGGGCTTCCGGACCGGCAGCCTCAACCGGGCCGTCGCCGGGCTCCCGCCGGCCGCGAAGACGCCCCGATGAGGATCGCCGTCGGCCTGAGCGGGGGGGTCGACTCCTCCGTCGCCGCGCTCCTCCTCGCCGAGGCCGGTCACGGCGTCACCGGCGTCTTCATGAAGACCCGGTCGGGCCCGGCGGGGCCGTCCGGCCGCCGCGGCGGCTGCTTCGGCCGAGACGAGGCCGAGGATATCAGGGCGGCCTCGGCCGTGTGCGAGAGGCTCGGGATCGAGCTCCGCATCATCGACTGCGCCCGCGGCTTCGAGGAGATCGTCCTGCGCGACCTCCGGGCCGGGTATCTCGCCGGGACGACGCCCAACCCCTGCGTCCGGTGCAATCCGTTGGTCAAGTTCGGCCTCCTGCCCGAGGCGGCCCGGCGGGCCGGGCTTCTCTTCGACCGCTTCGCCACCGGCCACTACGCCCGGATCGCCTACGACCCCTCCCTCGTCCGCTTCCTGCTCAAGCGGGCCGCCGACGCGCGCAAGGACCAGTCCTATTTCCTCTACCGCCTCGGCCAGCCCCAGCTCGCCACGGCCCTCTTCCCCCTCGGGGACCTCCTCAAGGCCAAGGTCCGCGAGATCGCCCGCAAGGAGCGCCTGCCCGTCCACGACCGCAAGGAGAGCCAGGACTTCTACCCCGGCGATCCGGCCGACCTCTTCGGCCGGGACGCCCTCGCGGGCGACATCGTCGACCGCGAGGGCCGGGTCCTCGGCCGCCACCGCGGCGTCTGGCGCTACACCGTCGGCCAGCGCAAGGGCCTCGGCATCGCCCATCCCGTGCCCCTCTACGTCCTCGGGATCGACGCCGCCGCGAACCGCCTCGTCGTCGGGCCGGAGAGCGAAACGCATCGTCGCTCCGTCGTCGTCGGCGACACGGTCTGGGGGCCGTTCGAGGCGCTGGCCGCGCCGGCCGAGGTCCGGGTCAAGCTCCGCTCGACCGGCCGCCTCGTCCGGGCGACGGTCTCCCCGCTCGAAGAGGGCCGGGCCCGCATCGACCTGGCCGAGCCGGTGTCGTCCGCCGCGCCGGGGCAGTCGGCCGTCCTCTACGACGGCGACACCGTCCTCGGCGGCGGCGTCATCGTCTCGGCGGCCTGACCGGTCCGCCGGGGCGGGGCCGCCAGGACCGCCCTTGAGCCGCCGGGGCCTTTCCGCTATAATGGCCTTCCGACTGTTCGATTTCGGACCACCCGCAGGACCACCCCCGGCCCGCCCCCGAACATCCCGACAGGCGTGAAGGACCGAAAGGCTTCGTTCCATGAACGGCGACATCGCGAGCATGCGCAACATCGGCATCAGCGCCCACATCGACTCCGGCAAGACCACCCTGACGGAGCGGATCCTCTTTTACTGCAAGAAGATCCACAAGGTCCACGAGGTCAAGGGCCGGGACGGCGTCGGCGCCACCATGGACTCCATGGACCTCGAGCGCGAGCGGGGCATCAGCATCGCCTCGGCCACGACCAACGTCGCCTGGGCCGGCCGGTCCATCAACATCATCGACACGCCCGGGCACGTCGATTTCACCATCGAGGTCGAGCGCTCGCTCCGCGTCCTCGACTCGGCCGTCCTCGTCCTCTGCTCGGTCGGCGGCGTCCAGTCCCAGACGATCACCGTCGACCGCCAGCTCCGGCGCTACAACGTGCCCTTCATCGCCTTCGTCAACAAGCTCGACCGCGTCGGGGCCAACCCCTTCAAGGTCCGCGACCAGCTCGAGGCCAAGCTCGGCCACCGGGCCGTCCTCATGCAGCTCCCGATCGGCCTCGAGGGTTCGTTCGAAGGGCTCGTCGACCTCGTCCGGATGACGGCCCTCTATTTCGACGGCGCCGACGGCGAGACGGTCCGCGTCGGGCCCGTCCCGGGCGGCCTCGCCGCCGAGGCCGCCAGGAAGAGGGAGGAGCTCCTCGACGCCGCCTCCCTCCACTCCGACGAGCTCACCGAGGCCCTGCTCGAAGGCCGGGCGACCGAGGCGCTCGTCCAGGACGCGGTCCGGCGCGGCGTCCTGGCCCGCAAGCTCGTCCCCGTCTTCCTCGGCTCGGCCTACCGGAACAAGGGCATCCAGCCCCTCCTCGACGCGGTCGTCGACTACCTGCCCCACCCCGGCGAGGTCGAGAACCGGGCCGCCGACCTCGACGCCGGCGGCGTCGAGCGCGTCCTCGCGCCCGACCCCGCGGCCAAGGCCGTGGCCCTGGCCTTCAAGCTCGAGGACGGCCCCTACGGCCAGCTGACCTACATCCGCGTCTACCAGGGCGGCCTGCGCAAGGGCGACGAGCTCGTCAACACGCGCTCCGGCCAGAGGATCAAGGTCGGGCGCCTGGTCCGCATGCACGCCGACACCATGGTCGAGATCGGCGAGGCCCGGTGCGGCGAGATCGTCGCCCTCTTCGGCGTCGACTGCGCCTCGGGCGACACCTTCTGCGGCCCCGGCCTCAACCTGGCCATGACCTCCATCCACGTCCCCGAGCCGGTCGTCTCGCTGGCCATCGCGCCGGTGGACAAGGCCGCCGCCGACCGGCTGGCCAAGGCCCTCGGCCGGTTCACCAAGGAGGACCCGACCTTCCGGACCCACGTCGATCCCGAGTCGAACCAGACCATCATCCAGGGCATGGGCGAGCTCCACCTCGACGTCTACGTCGAGCGGATGAAGCGCGAATACAGGGCCGAGGTCGCGACCGGCATGCCCCAGGTCGCCTACCGCGAGGCCATAGGCCGGCAGGCGGACTTCGACTACACCCACAGGAAGCAGACGGGCGGGGCCGGCCAGTATGCCCGGGTCATCGGCCGGCTCGAGCCCTTCTCCAAGGGCGCCTTCGAGTTCGCGAGCGAGGTCAGGGGCGGCCGCATCCCCCGCGACTTCATCCCCTCGTGCGAGAAGGGCTTCCGGGCCGCCCTCAAGAAAGGGGCGCTCATCGGCTTCCCCGTGACCGGCGTCCGGGTCGTCCTCGTCGACGGGAACTTCCATCCCGTGGACTCGTCCGACCTGGCCTTCCAGACGGCCGCCCAGGCGGCCTTCAAGCAGGCCTACATGGGAGCCAAGCCCCGGCTCCTCGAGCCGGTCATGAAGGTCTCGGTCGAGGGCCCGGCCGAGTTCGCCGGCAGCGTCTTCGCCACGATCAGCCAGCGGCGGGGGACGATCGTCAGCTCGGTCGAGGACGGCACCGTCTCCCGCGTCGACGCCGAGGTCCCGCTGGCCGAGATGTTCGGCTACGCGACGGTCCTCCGCTCGCTGACCCAGGGCAAGGCGGAGTTCACCATGGAGTTCCTCAAGTACGGCCGGGTGCCGGCGCCCCAGGCCGAGGTCCTCATGGAGCGGCGCCTCGAGCGGTCGAGGTCGGTAACCCCGAGATGACGGAGGGAACGGTCATGACGTTCACGGTCAAAGACGCGCTCATCAAGCGCAGCCCCCTGCGGGTCCTCGAGAAGTCCATCTCCGGCGGCCTCGGCATGGGCAACCTCGGCGTCCTGGCCAGCCGCAAGGGCGTCGGCAAGACGGCCTGCCTGGTCCACATCGCGGCCGACAAGCTTCTCCAGGGGAAGCCCGTCATCCACGTCTCTTACGCCAGCCGCGTCGACCACATCATGACCTGGTACGAGGACATCTTCAGGGAGCTGGCCAAGGCGCCGAAGATGAGCGCGGCCCTGGACGAGTTCGACGAGCTCATCCGCAACCGGGTCATCATGAACTTCAGGCGGGAGGGGGCCCGGACGGAGCAGGTCCTGCGCTCCCTCGAGGCCATGATCGTCCACGCCGGCTTCCGGGCCGAGGCCGTCATCGTCGACGGGCTCGACTTCGCCCTGGCCGGGCCGGGCGAGCTGCGGCTGTTCAAGGACTTCGCCGGGCGCCTCGGCCTCGAGGTCTGGTTCAGCGCCTCGCTCAAGGGCGAGGAGCCGCTCTTCGACGAGCGAGGCGTCCCCCGCGAGCTCGAGCCCTGCCTCCCCGCGATCGACGTCCTCATCTCGCTCCAGCACCACGGCGACCACGTCCACTTCAACCTCGTCCAGGACCACGGCCGGCTGGCCCCCCGGGACCTCCGCCTCAGGCTCGACCCGACGACCCTGCTCATCGAGGAGGCCCGAGGCCCGGCCCGTCAAACCCTTTGACTCGCCCCGGGCCGTGTGCTATATCTGGCTCTTCGCCGCGCCCGGCCCGCGGCCCCCGGACATGACGGCCCCGGCAGAACCTCGCATCGCTTTCCCGCCGGGGACCCGTGTGGCCGTCATCGACCTCGACGGCACCCTGCTCCAGGGGATGAACGCCGAGCGGATCTTCTACCTCCACCTCCTCGTCGCCGGCCATGTCAGCATCTTCCGGATGCTCGGCTTCCTCTTCTCGGTCCTGCGCGACGTCGTCCGCATCGGCTTCCGGCCGGCCATCGGCTCGAACGCCCGCCTCCTCCGGGGCCGGACCCCCGGCGAGGTGCGGCAGTGGGCCAACGCCTTCGGTCAGGCCTTCCTGCGCAAGGCCGTCCCGGACGACCTCCGTCACAAGATCCTGAGCCTCAAGCGGGAAGGGTGCCGCATCGTCCTTTTGTCCGGGTCGCTCCAGCTCCTGGTCGATCAGCTCAAGGAGCGCCTCGAGGCCGAGATCCTCATCGGGAACGACCTCGAAGTGGCCGAGGGCGTGCTCACCGGCCGGAAGACGGGCATCTTCCCCTACGGCCGGATGAAGCTCGACGCCCTGTTCCAGAGGATCGACCCTGAAGGCGTCGACTGGGCCCGCTCCTGGGCCCTGGCCGACCGGTTCTCGGACCTGCCGGTCCTCGAGCTCGTCGGCCGCCCGGTCGCGGTCCACGCCGACCGCCGGCTCCGCCGGCTGGCCCGGGCGAAGGGCTGGGAGCTCATCGGCTGAGGGCGGCCGGGGCGCGGGCGTTCAGAAGAGATAGCTCAGCCCGGCCGAGGCGCGCGTGTCCCATCCGGCCGCCCGGACGTCGCCGATCTTTCCCCAGCGGCGGACGCCTTCCAGTCCGACCCAAAGGCGCAGCGGGGCGGAGCGCGGCTTCCAGCCGGCCTTGACCAGGCCGCGGAAGCGCGCGTCGCTGACGCCGACGTCGTTGGTGAGCTCGCTCTGGAACCGGTCCAGGCCCTCCCAGGAATCCCAGGCGCCGGCGCTCACCAAGCCGCGGAGCCACAGGCCCCCGGCCTCGAGGTCGGCCCGAACCGAGGCGCTCCCCCCCAGGGCGTAGGCGTAGCCGAAGTAGCTCAGGGTCGTCTTCAGGCCCTCGATGGGATGGGCGGCCGAATAGGCGTTGAAGGCGAAGGCGTGCATCAGGGCGAAATCGAGGTAGGCGTCGGCGACGACACGCAGCTTGAAGCCGCGGCCGAACCGCGTCCAGTCGAGGACCGGGCCGACGATATGGTTGATCGCGTATTTGTCCCGAAAATCCGTGGGGGTCTCAGGCAGGGGGTCGATGTGGACCTGGACCTTCCTCGAGTCGGCGAGGGACGGGCGCTTGCGCAGGTAGGACAGGGCCGAGCCGAACCCGACCGAAAAGACGTCGCCCCGCCCGAGAGCGTCGATCCTCTGCCGGTACCAGGCCCGGCCGACGGTCCGGGCGAAGAGGTCGATCTCCTCGGCGAAGCCGTTCGACAGGCCGTCCTCGCCCGGGGGGCGCCGGCCGAAGGCCCCGGCGAAGGAGATCTCGGCCAGGGACGTCGTCCGGACCGTCCTCCGGAGCTCGCCCGGACGGCCGTATTCCGGGACGAGGATCATCTGGCCGTCGAAGCCGACGAGGCCGTCGTTCAACGTCCGCCGCCCCGTCTCGGCGGCCCGCCGCCACCCGACGCTCAGCGAGAAGGCGTGCCAGCCGGGAGGGGCATAGGCCTTCGAGGCCGGCTTCTTCCGGTCCAGCCAGTGGTTGAGCTCGTTGACCGGGTTGAGGAAACCCAGGGCCCTCAGGTGCGGCGCCTTCTGGTGACGGAGGTACTCGGTGATCTGGAACAGCGGCTCGCCGAGCTCGTAGGCGCCGAGAGAGGTGTTGAACATGTCGTTGACCGAGATGACCTCCCGCCACTCCGAGACGACCTCGTAGAAGAGGGACGCGACGGTCGAGGCGAGGAGCGATCCCTCCCAGGTCCAGTGGTTGGTCCGGGCGAGCTGATAGTAGACGACCCCGGCGAGGACGTGGGTCCAGTTGGTGACGAAATTGTTCGAGTCGAAGCGGATGGCCTCCCCCGTGAAGATGCGGCGGTACTGGTCGGCGCAGGTCAACTCGTACTGCCAGTCCTCGACCCAGCGGTGGTAATCGGCCCAATACCTGTAAGTGGAGTAGGTCGCGAGCAGGCTCAGTTGGACGATGGCCCGGCGGGTCTTCCGGGGCGTCCCCTTCTCATCCGCGGCGGCGGCCGGGCCGGACCCGCCGCCCCCCTCCGGCCGGGCCAACGAGAACGCGGCGCTCCCGGCCCCGGAGGAGAGCCCCGGCCGGGCCGGGGCCAAGGAGAAGGACGGCCGCTCCCCGCCGGCCAGGGGCGCCGCGGCCAGGGCCGCGAGGAGAACCGCCGCCGCGGGGGCGTTCTTGCGGCGGGGACGCATCATGTTGTCGCGCTTTGCTTTTCCCTGGAGAGGGAATAAAATAGGCCATTCGCCGCGGAGAGTCAAGATGAGATTCCGCTGGACGCCGCAGCCCGGCGTCGAGGGGCCGCCGCCGACGCGCGGGGCCAAGGTCCGGACGCTCGTCATCCGGATCGTCGGCTACGCCGGCTTCGGCCTGTTCGTCTACCTCGTCGTCAGGACCGGCCCCGAGGAGATCCTGAGGGCCATCGGACGGCTGAGCCTCGGGGAGATCGCCGCCCTCATGGCCCTGCGCTTCCTCTACTGGCTCGTCCGGGCCGTCAACTGGCGGGCCCTGCTCGCCGCCTCCGGCGAGCGGCCCCCGTTCGGCCACATCCTGGGGGCCCGGATCGCCGGCTACGCCGTGAGCTACCTGACCCCGGCCGGCAACATCGGCGGCGAGACCGTGCGCATCTTCTGCCTCGACCGCGTCGGCCGCAACAAGGCCCTGGCCACGGTCGTCGTCGACAAGACGATCGAGTTCCTGGCCGGCCTGTCGACGGTCGCCCTGGCGGTCGTCTTCCTCATCACCGGGTTCGCCCTGCCCGAGCGGCAGAAGATCGGGCTCTTCGCGGCCATCGCCGGCCTCCTGCTCGTGCTCGCCTTCCTCATCCTCAAGCAGAGGCAAGGCCTCTTCGCCTGGGCCCTGGACACCCTGAAGAAGATCAAGATCCGCATCCCCTTCTTCGAGAACCGGCGGGACAAGATCCTCGAGACCGACGCCCACATCGCCGACTTCTACCGGAAGAACCCCCGCCTCTTCCTGGCCCTGTTCGCGTCCTATTTCGCCCAGGCCTGGCTGTGGGCCCTGGAGATCTACCTGACCTTCCGCTTCCTCGGCGGCTCGACGCCGGCCTTCGTCAAGTGCTTTCTCATCGTCACCCTGGGCTCGTTCTACTCCTTCCTGCCGGTGCCCGGCTCGATGGGGGTCTACGAGCTGACCTACGTTTCTCTATTCGCCCTGCTCCGCATCGAGATGTCGGCCGGGATGGCCGTCATCCTGATCCGGCGGGTGGTGGGCCTGGTCTGGGCGGGGATCGGGATCGTGCCGCTGGTCAGGAAGAGGTCGGCCCGGCCGGCGAACGGGCCGGGGCCGCCGCCGGCTCCCGGCCTTGCCGCAGGAAGCTGACCAGCTTGATGACCGTCCCCGCGGCGGCCATCAGGCCGACCCCGATGAGGACCCCGGCCGGCCAGCCCGCCAGGGAGAAGACCAGGATGAAGAAGACAGCCAGGTTCTTGGCCTCCGCGCCTTCCCCGTTGGCCGAGTTCCCGGCGTATACGTTGGCCAGGTAATACAGGGACACCTGGAGGAAGTACAGGCCAATCGTCATCAGGCCGAGCATCAGGATGCGGGGGTCGAGCGAAGCCCTGTAGACCCCGAAGGTGATGCCCGCCAGGACGGCGAAATCGGCGATCCGGTCGAGGAAAAGGTCGAGGAAGGCGCCGTAGCGGCTGGTCATGTCCTTGGCCCGGGCCAGCATGCCGTCGGCGTTGTCGAAGACGGTCGAGAGCATGGCCAGGGCGCCGCCGGCGGCGTAACAGACGGGCCGGCCCATCAGATAGACCGCTCCGGCGGCCAGGGCCAGGAAGAAGGAGGCCAGGGTCAGGTGGTTCGGCGTCACCCCGGTCCTGTACACGGCCCGGACGATGAGCGAGGCGCAGGGGCGGACGAAGAAGCGGTCGATGGGGAAATACTTGTGGAGGAAGGGATAAGATCTGACGTTCTTGAGGGATTTCCGGTAATCGAAGCGCTCGGGCGGGGAAGGCATATCGGCATCAGCCATTTGGCATTTTATAACCCACTCGCCCCCGTCCGTCAAGAGCCCGGGATGGTCCAAGACAGCGGGTTGACGGCCTGTCAGGCCTTCGCGGACATGGGCCCGTCTTCCATTCCCCTCCCCCAGGCGCCGTTGTTGTTACTCCCCGCTCCATTCGGCCGCCAGGCGCCTTGACCGTTTGACGATCGGAGGCGATACCTCCGGGCCCTGTCCGATGTGGTATAATCCCTCCAAAGGAAGGAAAGCGTGAGGAAGCGGGGTTTGCTCCTGGTCGCCGCCATGGCAGCGCAGGCAGCGCCGCTCCTCTGCCAGTCCGCGGCCCGATCCCAGGACAAGGTCGTCCTCCGCTTCGGCCCGGCCGAGGGGACCCGGCTGACCTACAGCCTCTCGAGCGTCGTCAACGTCGACGGCAAGAGCTTCCTCGGCAAGGACCTGGCCCTCAACGCCGACTCCCGGGGCGAGGTCCGGCTCCTGGCCAAGCCGTCGGCCCGCGACACCGTCCGGGCCGACCTGACGACCCCGGGCATCGACGTCAACATCCGCCTGCCCGAGCGCGTCCAGTCCCTGAAGCTCGGCACGGCCGACGGGCGGGCCCTGGAGGTCGTTTTCAACCGCACCGGCCGGGTCGAGTCCATCCGCAATCCCGAGGCGGTCGGGTCCGGCAACCCCTTCAACGTCTCCATCCCCCAGCTGCTCCGGGACTACTTCCCCACCTTCCCGGCCGGCCCCGTCGGCCGGGGCGATTCCTGGATGGAGAACCGCCGCTTGACCATCCCCTTCCAGCAGATCGACCTCCAGGTCGACCTGGCCATCACCTACACGCTCGACGACCTGCTGCCCGCCGACGACGGCCCGCTGGCCGTCATTTCCGCTGTTTACAAGGTCGCGGTGTCCGGGTCCAGGGACCTGGGCGACGCCCGGGGGGTCTTCGAGGGCGAGGGCGCGGGGGCCGGCTCTCTCCAGGTCCACGTCGACCAAGGCTGGTTCTCCGAATACCGGGTCGACTTCAAGACCGACGCCGCCTTCGTCATGAAGAAGGGGCAGGACCGGCTGGTCGAGTTCCCCTTCTCCTTCGCGGCCTTCGCCGAGATCGTCCTGCTCCACGCCCAAGCCCCCGATCCCGTCATCCGCTGACGAGACCTGGTTTTTTGTCTTTCCCCTTGAAAAACCCGCCGGCCCGGTTCAGGAGCGGCCGACCGGGACCCATCGCTCGAGCGCGGTGAAGTAGAGCCCCGACTCCTTGACCTTCTCCCCCGTGACCTTCTCCCAGAACCGCGTGTAGAGCCTGACCTGGGGAGCGTAGTGCTCGACCAGGCGGCCGAGGGCCTTGTCCCTCTCCGCCTCGGGGGCGCCGGCAAGGGCGGCGGGCAGACGGTCGGTCTTGTAGTCGGCGATGACCCAGCCGTCGCCTTCGAAGAAAACGAGGTCGATCGCGCCGGTGAGATAGACCGGCGCCCCGGGGGCCGGGACGACCGGCCTCCCCCCCGCGAAGGGGACCGCCCCGGCGCGCGGGGCCAAGTCCTCGTACCCGGCCTGGCCGGGTTCCACCCGGACCGCGAAGGGCACTTCGAACAGGCGCCTTTCGGCCGCCGCGGCCCTCCGCCAGAAGGCCGAGCGGACGATCCCGGCGACGTGGCCGGCCAAGGCCGGCGCCTCCGTCGGGCTCCTCCCGGCCGTGACGAGGATGTCCCGGGCCATGCGGCCAAGCGCTTCCTCTCCGGCCCCGTCCGCACGTCGCGGCCGTCCCGCCTCCGGCCCGGCCTCCCCGAGGGCTTTCAGCATGGCATGGACCTCGGCGCCGAAGCGGCCGAGCCCTCCCTTGGCCCATTCGGGCAGATCCCGGTCCCGCCGGGCCACGGAGGTGACGCTCTCATGGAGCTCGCCGGCCGTCGCGGCCCGGGCCATCTTCCGCTGCAGCGCGACCCGGGCCTTCAGCGCCTCGCCGGGCTGGACGATCGCCGGTTTCCGCCGGCGCGCCCCTTTCGTCGTCCCCGGCGCCGGTCCGGGAGGCGCCCCCTCCGCGAGCTCGGGCAGGCCTTCCAAGCCCGCCTCGAGCGGCCCCCAGGCCTTCCTCGCGCCCAGGTCGCCGGCATAGGCGCTGATCACCAGGAGGTTGCGCGGCCTGGTGGCCGCGACATACATCAGCCTGTTCTCCTCGGCCTCCTCGTAGGCTTTCTCCTCGGCCGCGCATTCTTCCCACCCCGGGGACTGGGAGATCGTCCGCGTGGACGGCCCGAACGGCTTGGCGAAGCGGAAATGACCTTGCGGCGGTCCCTCCTTGCGGACGACGTGCCGCTCCGGCTCGAAGTCCCTGACGCCGACCGGATTGGCCAGCCAGACGACCGGGGCTTCGAGCCCCTTGGCCTTGTGCAGGTTCATCAGGCGGACGGCGTTGCGGCGGCCCGGCGTGAGGCTCATCTCCTCGACCGGCTGGGCGCCGACCCATTCGCCCATGAACGCGACCGCGGCGGCGAACGAGGTCATGTCCTCGCTTTCGCGGCCGCGCAGGACCTCGACGAGCTTGAGGACGTTGCCGGTCCGGCTGCTGCCCATCTCGGCCGTCGCCAGGTGGTTGAGCAGGCCCGACCGCTGCAGGACCGCTTCCAGGGCCGCCGAGGGCGGGAGCGTCCCGACGAGCTCGCGCCATCCGGCCAGGACGCCGAACGCCTTTCTCACCCGCTCCAGGCCCTCCTTCCGGGAGGCCGGATCGGCGTAGCGGAAGCTCCCGCCGGCCGCCCGGTGCTCGACGAGCTCCTGGTCGCTCAGGCCGAAGAAGAGCCCGCGCAGGACGGCCACCGCGGCCACCGGGTCGTCGGGGTCGTCGAGGGCGCGCATGAGGTTCAGGACCTCGCCGATCTCCGGGCTGGCGGAGAAGGCGTCGCTGCCGGAGATCTCGTAGGGGATCTTCCGCTCTTCGAGCCTCCGGGCGTAGTCGCTCATGCGGTCCTTGTAGCGGAACAGGACCAAGAAATCGCCCGGCTCGGCCGGCCTCGTCCGGCCCGGGCCGTCGTCGAGAGCGAGCTTGGTTTCGAGGGCCCAGGCGATGAAATCCGCGACCCGGCGCGAATCGGATTCGACGATACCGTCCTTGGCGTGGCGCGGCACGGCCGGCGCCGTGGCCCGCCGGACGCCGCGCACGGGCGCCGCTCCCGGGCCCAGCACCGAGTCGAGGCGCATGAAGCCCGCCTGGTAGGCGTCGGCCGCCGCGGGGAAGAGCCCGCCCCGCCCGGGGTCGAAGAGAGGGTTGACCCAGTCCGCGATGACGCCGAGGGAGCGGAAGTTGGCGCCGAGCTCGAGGACCTCGCCGCCCGAGGCGACGATGAGCTCCTTGACCTTGTTGTAGATGTCGATGTCGGCCCGCCGGAACCGGTAGATCGACTGCTTGGGATCGCCCACGAGGAAGAGCGAGCCCGGCTCGGGCCGGAACGCCGTCCAGTCGCGCTCGCCGTCGTCCCGCCGACCGGCCAGGAGGAACAGGATCTCCGCCTGGATGGGATCCGTGTCCTGGAACTCGTCGACGAGGATCGGATGGAACCTCTTCCGGAAATAGCCCCGGACCTCGGGGTTCTCGCGGAGGAGCTTCGCGGCGAGCAGGAGCTGGTCCTGGAAATTGAGCCGGGCCTCGGCCCGGCGGCGTTCGGCGGCGAAGGCGAGGGCCGGCCGCAGGTAGGCCAGGGCCTTGCCGTGGCGGTACTCCCGCCAAGCGCGGACGGCCGGAAGGGCCTGGCCGGCCTGGAAGCTCTCCGCCGCGGCCAGCATCTTTTCGGCGTCCTCCTTGGCCGCCCAGCGGTTCTTGGTGACGCCGAGCTTCTTGTCGAAGAGCTCGAGCGTCTCCATGAGCCGGCGGGGATCGGCGAAGCCGATGTTGCGCTGGCGGCGGAAACAGCGGATCAGGACCCTTTGGAGCCCGTCGCGGCCCTTCTCCGGCCGGTCCTCCGGCACGAGGGCGCGGGCCGTCAGGAGGAGCCGCTCCAGGGCCCGGCGCGCTTCCGTGAGATCGGGCGGATCGGCCCGGCCGGCGACGGGCTCGACCTCGGGGAAGCCGGAGAGGGCCATGAAAGCGGACTCGAGCTCGGCCGGTTCCAGCCCGGCCTCGTCGAGCCCGCGAAGAGCGGCCTCGTTCTCGAGACGGGCCCTGGCCTGATACTCGTCCCAGCAGGCTTCGAGGAGGACCCGGTCCTCGTGCTCTTCGAGCTCGCGGAAGTCGGGATCGAGGCCGGCCTCCACGGGCCGCTCCCGGAGCAGCCGGGCGCAGAACGAGTGGATGGTCCCGATGAACGACCTCTCCAGGCCGGTCAGGGCGGCGTCGAGGCGGGCCCTGACGCCGGGGTCCCGCTCGTCGAGCCGGGCCTTCTCCAGCGCGACCTGGAAGCGCTCCCGCAGCTCGGCCGCGGCCTTGCGGGTGAACGTGACGGCGGCCAGGCTGTCGATCTCCGCCCGGCCCGAAGCGAGCAAGGCGATCATCCGTTCGACCAGGCTCCGGGTCTTGCCGGACCCCGCCCCGGCCTCGACCAGGAACGTCGTCGCGAGGTCTTCCTTGATCCGGTCGCGGGCCGGCTGGTCGGGCGGGGCCGCTTTCTTCGCTTTCGTCATTTGTATCCGTCGAGCTTGTCGTAGGCCTCGAAGACCTCGGGGCTCCCCTCCCTCTTGAGCTCGGCCGCCCTGGGCGCGTCCGGGCCGCAGACGGGAGCGTAGTCGCAGTACTTGCATTGGGCCTGGGGCCCGGCGATGAAATAGCCCTTCTCGATGAGGGCCAGGAGGTCGTTGAGGAGCGCCCTCAGCCGGCCCCGGTCGAAGTCCTTGACGATCCGGTCCAGCCCCTCGCCCCGGCGGGACGGGAAGAGATAGCCGCTCCGGGTCACCCGCGGCCGCCCGCCGCCCGGCCGGGCCGCGAGCATCCGCTCCAGGGCGACGGCGTAGAGGGCGTGCTGGATCATCCGGCCCCGGCCGAACTCCACCAGCTCCTCGTATTCCGCGGGATTGCCCGTCTTGTAATCCAGGACCCGGTAGGCGTCCTCGGCCAGCCGGTCGACCCGGTCGATGAAGCCGCGCAGGAAGAACGAGCGCCCGCCCCCGAGATCGATCTCCTGCCGGGCGATCTCGAGCTCGAATTCGACCGGCCGCCCTTTTTCGTCCCGGTTCTCCTCGGCCCTCATGAAGATCGCCAGGGCCTCCAGGATGTCCCTGCGCTCGGCCTCGAAGACGGCTTCGGAGGGCGGCGGGACCTCCCGCTTCCAGCGGGCCAGGGCCTCGCCGGCGACCTCGGCCATGAGCCCGGCGTGCCGCCGGGCCGAGACCTCTTCCCCCGCCGGCCGGAGACGGGTCATGAAATCGCAGAGGGCCTCGTGGATGAGGCTCCCCCGCTGCAGCGGATCGAGCCAGCGGGACCGGTCGAAGGCGACCTCCCGGGGCGCCTCGACCCTGAGCACGTGCCGGAGAAAGTAGGCGAAAGGGCACCTGGCCAGGAGCTCGAGGCGCGAGGCCGACATGACCGCTCGGCCGCCCGCCGTCGGGTCGACCTCGGCGCGGACGGGGCCGATATCGACGAGCCCCTCGAAAGGCGTCAGCTTTTCGCCGGCCCGGGCGGCCGCGGCGGCGAGGCCGGCGGCGAGGTCCCCGAAATTCGCGGCCACCGTGCCCGGCCCGTCGGCGGGCGGGCCGCTCCCGGCCAGCCGTTCGAGCCACCAGTCGATCTCATCGAAGGACCGGTCCGCCCCGCCGGGCAGGAAGCCGGCGGCGTCGGGGACCCCCCTCTCGAGGGCCGCGTAATCGAGGCCGGGATCGCCGCGGCCGAGCCGGAAGGCCTGCAGAACGATCGACGAGGGGAAGGACGCCCGTCCGTCGATGAGATCGAACGAGGGATAGCTGAAGACGACCCGGCCCCGGAGCGAGGCCAGCGTCGCCGCGAGGCCGTAGAGCCTGCCCCGGAGCGCGTCGGCCGACCTCGGCAGGGCGTCCGAGAGCGCCGCCCGCTCCTCGTCGAGGAGGATGGGGTCCTGGAGCCCCCGGCCGGGGAAAGTCGCCTCGTCCAGCCCGACGACGAAAACGACCTCCCGCCCGGTTCGCCCGCCGGTTGAGAACCCGGAGACATGGAGGTGGCCGGGGAGGGCCGGCGACTCCCCGACGCGAAGTGACGACCCCGCCGTCCGGACGAGCTCCAAGGCCTCCTTGGGCGGCAGGGCCGCGAAGCGGCCTTCCTGCCGGAGCTCGTCGAGGCGGTCGAGAAGCGCCGCGCGGGCCTTGACGTCGTAGGCGGTTTCCGCCCGGCCGCGCTCCCGGAGGACCCCGGCCAAGGCCTCGGCGACGGCGCCGGCATCCAAGCCGCCCGCCGGGTCCGGGCCGGGGATGGCGGCGAGGAGCCGCTCGAGGCCGGCGGCCATGACGGCCATCTCGGCGACCGAGGCCGCGAGGGCCGCCCGGCGGGCCTCCCCGGCCTCGCCGCCCTCGTCCCCCGCCCCGCCTTCGAGCCTCGCGAGATCGGCCTCGCAGGCCTCTCGAAGGGCTTGGAGCCGGGGGAGATAGCGCTCCCGGCCCCAGCCGATCAGGGCGCTCCTCAAATGGCGGCAGGCCGTCCGCCCGGCGACGGCCGCCCCCGACGGACCTTCCGGGAGGACGAGGTCGCCGTTCTCGAGCAGGCGGCCGAGGTGGGCGCTGGAAAAATCGTTCCCCACCCAATCGAGAAGCCCGAAAAAGAGCCTGCCGGGGGAAGTGAAGGAGACGGGGACGCCCTCGCCGAAGGTGACCGGCAGGCCGGTCCGGGCCGCGAGGAGGTAGAAGGCCGTCGCGTGGGCCGAGCCGTCCGGCGCCAGGACCTCGGCCCGGTCGAAAGGGACGTTCTCCTCGTAGAGCCGCCGGAGGACCTCGCGGCATTCATTGGCCGGGCCGAGGGCCCTGAAGATCGCGATCCGGCCGCCCGCGGCGGGGCCCGTGGCGCCGCCGGGGTCGAAGAGCCGGGACAGGCTCCCGTCTTCGCCCGCTTCGGCCGCGTCCGGGGCCGGCCAGAAATGGCGAGGCCGCTCCAGGCCGAAGACGGGGTCGCCCGGGACGAGGACGAGGCGGTCGCCGGCCGCCGCCCGGAGGAAGTCGCGCTCCAAGCGGCTCAAGGAGGCGTCCCGGGGACAGAGCGTCCAGAACGGCCTCGGCGGCGCCGTCTCGGCCGCCCGCGCGGCGGCGGCGAGGAAAGCGGCTTGATCGAGGAGCCCGCCCTCCGCCAGGGCTCGCTCGAAACGGGCGGCGAGAAGGCCGAGCTCACGGCCTTTCCGCTCGACGAGGAAGAGCTCCGGCCGGACGTCGGCGGCGGCGAGGCCGGCCAGCCGGAGGTCCCGGATGGCCCGGCGGAGGGCCTCCGTCAGCCCGGGAGAGAGGCCGCCCCGGCCCAAGTAGTCGAGGCGGCCTTCAGCGCGGAGCTCCCGGGCCAGCCGGTCCGTCAGGGCGAGCTCGGCGGCCGAGGTCATCGGCCGGCCCGGGCCCGGCCTCCCGCTCCTTTCCAGGACCTCCCCGGCCAGCGACCAGGGCGTGACGAAGCGCAGGTTGACCCAGGAGCCGGCCTCGCGGGCCAGGGCCTCGCCGATCTGCCGCCCGACGATGAAGGACGGCGCGACATAGGCCTTCTCGTCGAGGGGATGCCGGCGGCAGAAATCGGCCAGGAAGCGGATCGTCGCGTTCACTTCGCCCCCGGCATGCGGTACAAGAGGATCCTGTGGTCGCGGCCGCCCTCGCCTGGCAGGGCCTCGGACGAGACGAGGCGGCCGTCCCAGCCCGGGACCCTGTAGTCGTGGGAGACGACGCGGGCGCCGGGCCGAAGGTCCCGTTCGAAGACGGGGACGAGCGACTCGAGCGACTCCGGCAGGAGGTAGACGGCGACGACCGTGGCCTCGGTGAGGCGCGCCTTCGTGGCGTCCATGTCCAGGAACCGGACGAGCTTGGAGACGCCCTCCCGTTCGGCCCCGGCCCGGCATCGGGCCAGGAGGTCCGGATCGAGCTCGACGCCGACGCCCCGGGCCCCGTAGGTCTTGGCCGCGGCGATGACCACGCGGCCGTCGCCGCAGCCGAGGTCGTAGACGACGTCGTTCCGGCCGACCCCGGCCAGCTCGAGCATGCGGGCGACGATCTCCGGGGGCGTCGGCACGAAAGGGGCCAGGTCGGCCGCGTCGCTCCGGCCGTGGGAACCGGGATAGACACGGATGGCCCCTCTTTCGTCGCGGCGGAAGGAATAGGGCTTGCCGGGGTGGACGGTGCAGCGGGCCTCCCGCTTGCCGCTGTCGAAGGCGATCTCGACGGGAACGGCGGAGGCCAGGCGGTCGACGGCGCCCACGGCCAGCGTCCGCGTGACCGGGCCCTTGACGCCCGGGGAAGCGAGGACCGTGTAGGCGAGGGGGGCCCCGGTGACGTTGCGGAGGGTCGTTTCTTCGCGGAACGGCGTCGCGGCGGACGGCCGCGGGGCCAGGTCCAGCCTGTTCTCCGCGTCCTTCGCCGCCCGGCCGTGGAACAGGGCCAGGAAGGCGAGGACGGCGAAGACGACGGCGATGGCCGCTTGGACGACGCGCCTCATGGCCGTCCTTCGGAACACCCTTCAGTCCGCATCAGCCCCAAATTAGAACAGCGCACGACCGAAGTCAACGCCGCGGGCGGAACGCTCCCCGAGCCTCACCGGGGCGGCCATCACGACAGGGCGAGGATGGCGATGGCCGCCGCGAAGGCCAGCGGAAGCGTCTCCCGGGGCCTGGAACGACGGCGAAATGCGCTGGTTAGACGAAGAAGTCGGCGGGCACGGACCGCAGCCGGCTGATGTCCTTGACCCGGCCGGCGACATCGAAGCCCTTGGCGCAGACGGCCGAACAGGAGGCGCAGGAGCCGCACGGGTCCGCGGGGACGTCGAGCGAGCCGACGAGCTCGCGGGCCAGCCCGAGGTTCCTGTAGCCGTAAGCGTACATGTAGCTTCTCATGAGGTCGGGGATGGGCAGTCCCTTCGGGCAGCCGGCGACGCACTGTCCGCACTGCTGGCAATACAGGCCGGCCGCCTGCTCGCCGAGGCGCAGGTCCTTGAGATCGTCGGGCGACAGGGAGATGTCGGAAACGACCGACCAGTCTTCCTCGAGCTGGTCGAAGGTCGTGAAGCCCGGGATGGCCGTCGTCACGCTGGGATCGTTGAGGGCCCACTTGAGGGCGGCCCGCATGTTGATCGGCTGCTGCTTTTCCTTGTCCCAGTACGCGCCGGCCTGGGTCTTCATGGCCACCAGTCCGAGCCCGGCCGCGGCCGCCTCGGCCATGGCCTTGCTGACCTCGGCCCGGTGGTCCTGGCGGAAGTTATAGGAGGTCAGGATGACGTCGTAGGCCTTGGCCGCGACCGCCGCCCGGATGACGTCGGGCTCGTTGCGGTGCGTCGTGACGCCGATGAACCGGGCCTTGCCCGCCTTCCTGGCCTTCTGGAGGGCCTCGATGATGTCCGGGTTTTGGACATGCTCCGGGGCGGTGGTGTTATGGAGATAGAGGACCTCGACGTGGTCGAGGCCGAGCCTCCCGAGGCTGACGTCGAAGAGGTCCAGAAAGGCCCTCTGGAGGGGCTCCCCCGAGAGGCTTTGCATCGACCGGTCCACCTGAGGCCCGGGGACCTTGGTGCAGATCATGTAGGAGTCGCGGGGCCGGCCCTTGACGACCTGGCCGATCATCTGCTCGTTCCGGCCGCGCTGGTAGTTGTGAGCGGTGTCCAGCATGACGATGCCCGCTTCGAGGGCGGCCTCGACCACGGCCGGATTGTCGGCGTTCATGACGCCCATGCTGACGGCCGGGACCTTGAGGCCGGTCCGGCCGAGGGTCCGGACGATCGGCTTCCCCGGCGCCGCGGCGGCCTGCCCGCTCCCGGCGGGGCCGGAAGCGGCCGCCTTGACGGCGGCGGGGACGGCCCCGACCGCGGCCAGCCCGGCCAGGCCCGTTCTGAGGAAGTCCCTGCGGTTGAGCTCTTTCTTCTTGTCCATCGCTCTCTCCTCCGTCGGTCTCGCTCACTTGTCGGTCAGCGTTCTCATGAACTCGACGATGAGGCCCTCTTCCGCCCCCGTCAGCCCGAGATCGCCCATCTCGGTCGTGTTGAGGTTGGCCGCGACCTCGGGGGGCGGCCAGCCGGCCCCGGCCACGTCGCGGGTGTTGTAGAAGCGGACGACGTCCTCGAGGCTCTTGAAGTAGCCGTTGTGCATGTAGGCCTTGACGAAGCCCGGCGACGGCCGCTTGTCCACGTTCCGCAGGGTCGGCGTCCGGTGCTTGCCGACGTTCTCGGCCGCGAGGGCCTTGTACTTGCCGACCGTCCCGAGGAAGCCGCCGAGGCCCGGGTCGATCCAGCCCCGTCCGTCGGGATTGAAGGCCTTGTCCTGCTCGAGGAAAGGATTGTCCGGAGCGCGGGGGACGCCGAGGTTGTCGTACTTGTAGTCGGCGAAGACCGGGGGCATGCCGCCGACCGAGGTCAGAACGTGGCACTTCGAGCAAAGGCCCTTGGTGTTGAACAGGACGAGGCCCTCGAGCTCGCGGTCGCTCAGGCCCAGGCCGCGGAAGTCCGCGGCGTTGGATCCGTCGATCGACCCGACCTCGAGCCCCTTGGCCCGGGCCGACCGCCAGAAGCCGTCGAACTTCGAGCTGAAGGGATTGAGCTCGGCCGACCTCTCGTAGGCGGCGATGGCCCGGCCGATGTCGGCGAAGACGGCCCCGGGGTCCTTCCCGGGGTCCAGGGCGCCGGCGCCGAAGACCTTCTCGAACAGCCCGGCATAGGACGACCGCCGGACCGCCTCGACCACGCCGGCCGCGTCGGGCATGTTCTGCTCGAGCGGGTTGAGGAACGGCCCCATGGCCTGCTCGGCCAGGGGGTCGCCCAGTCCCTCCCCGGTCGCCCGGCCGTCCCAGAACAGGCCGCCGACGAACTCCCCGTCCTCGTCGATATGGAGCTTCGGGCTCCATCCGGCGTAGGCGGCGGCCGGCGGCTTGCGGTTGCCGAAGCGGCCCTTGACCGCGCCCTCGTAGATCCCGGTGGTCTTGTTGACCTGCTCGTCGGGCCCGGAGAAGCCGACGGCCTGCCCGTGGCAGGCCGCGCAGGCCTGTCCCGCCGGGGTCGAGAGGTCGCGGTCGAAGAAGAGCTTCTTGCCCAGCTCCTCGATGGGCGAGAGCTTCACGGCGTCTTTCGGAGCGACGCAGGAAGCCAGCAAGGCGATCGCGGCCGCCGATACGATCTTCCTCATGATCACGGCTCCACTGTTCTCCGGCCGGGCGACGGCCCGCGGGAACGCGGATTCCCGGCTCTTCGGACGTCTATTGTATAGAATAGGGCCGAGTTGTCAAACGCGCCGCCGCGGACGCCGGAGGGCCGGTTTGACTTTTCGACCCGCCCGGCTATACTGGCTCTCGGCGATGAGACGACCGCGCCTCCCCTGTCTGACTGTCCTGTTCGCGGGCATCCTGCTGGGGGCCGCCGCGTCCGGCCAGGTCGCGGCCCCGCCCGGCGATTTCCCGATGAGGACCTTTTTCTCCGTCCGCTCCGCCCGGCTCGACGACTCCGTCCCGGACATCCTCCGCGAGCAGTTCGAGAAGGACGAGGGCGGGCCCCTGCGCTCGGTCTCGATCGACCTCGACGGCGACGGCCGGGACGAGAAGTTCGTTCTTTCGAGCAAGCCCACGTCCGGGGGCGGCTATCAGTGGCTCGTCTACGACCAGGCCCGGGGCGTCGGCCGCGGCATCGTCGTCGGGGCCATCGTTTTCGTCGGCCGCGAGACCGACGGCGGGTATCCCCGGCTCGAGACCTGCTGGAAGCAGGGCGGCGACATGTCGGTCGTCTTCCGCTACGCCTTCGACAGGACCCGCTACGGACGCACCGCGACGCGGGCCCTGACGCTCTGGGAAACGAGCGAGTACTTCCGGGCGAAACCGCCCCTCGACCTCGAGCGGGAGCTCGTCGAGACCGAGGCCCGGATGACCGACGGCCCCGAAGCCGCCTGGCCGAGTCGGGGCCGGACCAGGCGGTCTCCCTGAATTCCCCGGCCCCGCGAGCCTCTTACCCGGGCGGATGAGCCGGAGGGCCGGGGCCGGACCGCCGGCGCGGGGACCGGTGAGAATCCGGCGGCCTCCCGGGCGTCTTTACGGACGGATGACGGCCATAAGGAGGTCCGATGAAGACGAAGCTCAGCCCGGAGGAATTCGTCAGGCTGGCCATCGCCCGCCTGCGCCTCGAGAACTACAAGGGCATCCACTCCGTTTACAGCGGGTTCAACGACGCTTTCAAGGCCTACTTCGACGGCGCCAATCCCATCGACGCGACCGGCGAGCTGGCCAAGCAGGGCAAGATCGCGCTTCGGCCGGTGAAAGGCGGGGTCATGCTCTACCTGCCCGGCGAGGGCCCGGAACTCAGCCGGGGCGACATGGCCCTGAAGAAGATGGGCCTGCTCGAACGTCCGGCGTCCTCCGCCTAGGCCGCGGGGGCGGCCAGAGGCGCGGCCGGCGCCGACGGCGGCTCCTCCATGTACTGGATGTAGAGGTCGGTCAGGTCCTCGTGGGCCAGCTCCGCGGCCGTCTTCATCATGACCAGCCGGCCCTTGCGCATGAAGCCGATCCGGTCGGCGATGAGCTTGGCCCGGAAGATATCGTGGGTCGACATGAAGACCGATTTGCCGCGGTCCCGCATCTGGACCAGGATCTCCAGGAACTCCCGGCCCGACTGGGGGTCGAGGCCCGAGGTCGGCTCGTCGAGGAGGACGTTGGCCGCGTCCTTGACCAGGGCGATGGCGATGCCGAGCTTCTGGCGCATGCCCTTGGAGAAGTTCTTGACCCGCCGGTCGAAGGCCTCCCTCTGCAGGCCGACCCGCTCCAGGACCTCGGCGTAGTCCTTCCTGGCCAGGGCGCGCTTGCCGGCCAGCTTGCTGAAGTAGTCGAGGTTCTGGACGGCCGTGAAGTTGCCGTAGAGCGTGACGTTCTCGGAGACGAAGGAGACGTGGCGCTTGGCCTTGAGCGGGTCCCTGGCCACGTCGATGCCCTCGATCAGGGCCGTGCCCGACGTCGGCGGGAGGAAGCCCAGGAAGAGGTTGATGGTCGTCGTCTTGCCGGCCCCGTTGGCGCCGAACATGCAGAAGATCTCGCCCGGCTCGACCTTGAGGGTCAGGCCGTCGAGGGCCAGTTCGTTGTCCTCGTAGCGCTTGGTGAGTTCGATGGCTTCGAGCATGGGGGCCTCCTCAACGGACGTCGTAGCGCAGGAACGAGACGTACGCGCCGACGAAAAAGACGATGATCAGGACGACGAGCAGGGCGAAGTCCGGGATGGCCCGGACGAGCGACCGGCTCAGCCATTCGGCCTGGAAGACGTGCTGGGGCATGTCGTCGATTTTGAGAGTGACCGTCTGGCCGGTCTGGAAGTTGATGCTTTCGCCGAGCTTGGAGTTGATCCACTTGGTGTAGATCGGCTTGTAGGCCCGGACCGAGGCCAGGAAGCGGTCGTAGTCGTCGATCCCCGTCCGGGCCAGGGCCATCGAGCCGAAGGTCAGGGCCGAGGCCGGCGAGATGCGGGACAGGTTGACGGCCAGGCGCTGCTGGGCCTGTTTCTTCTGCTGGTAGTCGCGCTCGAGGGCGGCGTTGTTCTCGTCGATCCTGGTGGTCAGCTCCTGCTGGTAGTCCTGGATGAACCGCTTGAACCTGTCCTGGTAGCCTTGGGGGTCCTTGGCGGCCTCGGCCTGGTTCTTTTGGATCCAGTCCAGGAGCCCTTTCTGGCCCTCGCTCTGGACCTGCTGGAGGAAGGCGTCCTTCTTGGCCGTGACCTCGTGGACCGAGGGGATGGGCTCGACCTGCCCGGCCGTGATGACCGCGGCCTTGGGGATGACCATGACGAAGACGACCCAAAGGAAGAGCAGGACGAGGAACGAGGTCGAGGAGCGCGTGGTCCGGGCCGAGACGAACAGCCCCAGGCTGAAGAAGACCGACAGGTAGAGGAAGAACATGAGGAAGATGAGCATCAGGCGGGCCCAGTCCTGACCGCCGAGGGAGATGTCGGGCGCGATGAGGAGGATGAGCAGGCTCAGGAGTAGCGGGACGAGCAGGGGCAGGAGGAGGCTGATGTAGCCGCCGACGGCCTTGCCCAGGATGAGGCGGTCGCGCGGCACGTCGTTCGACAGGGCCAGCTTGAGCGTCCCCTTCTCCTTCTCGCCGACGATGGCGTCGTAGGTGAAGAGGATGGCGAAGAGGCTGAGGACGATCTTGACGATGAACGTCAGGTCCAGGGAGCCGAACACGGCGAAAACGGGGTTGCTGCCGAACTTGGAGTCGACCAGGGTCGGATCGTAGGCGATGTTGACCGTGGCGACGCGGCCGACCTCCTCCTCGACGCCGGTGACCACCGTCCCCAGGACCTGCGGCGGCTTGCTGATCTTGACGCCGATGCCGGCGAGCGACTGGTAGTTGGGCTGGGCCTCCATGTTCTTCCTGTTGAGGGCGACCGAGGCCGTGTACTCCCGCTTCTCGGCCCGGAAGTTCGCGACGCCCGTATAGACGGAGAGCAGGATGAGGATGGTGCAGAGAAGGAAGGTGAAGACGAACTTGGGGCTGGTGATGTTGTCGAGGATCTCTTTCCTGATGATGTCCCGGAGCATGTCCACCTCCTTGGGGAGAAACGTCGAACGCGGCCGATCCAGGCGAAACGGCGCGTTTTATTATACGGCAACCCGTCCGCCGGGTTCAAAAGAACGGCCGGGCCGGCGTTGACATCGCCCGGGCCCTGGATTATCCTCCCCCGCGGTCCCGGAGGACGCGCGTCCTCCCGCCCGCCGGGAAAGGAGACCGCTATGGCCCCCGTCATCGCCCTGAACCCCGTCGATTACGCCATCATCGCCGGCTACATCCTGGTCATGGTCCTGGTCGGCTATTCCCTCAAGAAACACATGAAGACGGGCGAGGACTTCTTCCTCTCGGGCCGCTCCCTCCCCCAATGGATCACCGGCCTGGCGTTCCTCTCCGCGAACCTCGGCGCCCTGGAGATCATCGGCATGGTCGCCAACTCGGCCAAATACGGCATCGCCACGGTCCACTTCTATTGGGTCGGGGCCATCCCGGCCATGGTCTTCCTGGGCGTCTTCATGATGCCGTTCTACTACGGCAGCCGGGTCCGGACCGTGCCCGAGTACCTCAAGCTCCGCTACAACGAGGCGACGCGCGGCCTGAACGCCGTCTCCTTCGCCCTCATGACCGTCCTCATGAGCGGCATCAGCCTCTACGCCATGGCCCTGCTCTTCAAGCTCATGCTCGGCTGGCCGCTGACCCAGAGCATCCTCGTCGCCGCCGCGGTCGTCCTCCTCTACGTCTTCTGGGGCGGGCTGTCCTCTTCGATCTACAACGAGGTCATCCAGTTCTTCCTCATCTGGCTCGGCCTGCTGCCCATCGTCTTCCTCGGCCTCAGGCAGGTCGGCGGCTTCGCCGGCTTCGGGGCCCGGATCCAGGAGACCCTCCTCCACTCGTTCAAGTATCTGGGCACGAGCGGGAACCCCCTCGGCGTCGACTGGTTCGGCGTGGTCATGGGCCTCGGCTTCGTGCTCTCCTTCGGCTACTGGACGACCGACTTCCTGGTCGTCCAGCGGGCCCTGGCCTCCAAGAACCTAAACGCCGCCCGGATGACCCCGATCGTCGCCGCCTTCCCCAAGATGCTCGTCCCGATCATCGTCGTCATCCCCGGCCTGGTCGCCCTGCTCGTCCTGCCCGAGTTCGCCCCGGGCGCCGCGCCCACGGCCGAGTACAATTCGGCCCTCATCCTGCTGATGAAGCATTACCTGCCCAACGGCCTGCTCGGCCTGGCCGTCACGGCCCTGCTGGCCAGCTTCATGTCGGGCATGGCCGGCAACGTCACGGCGTTCAACACCATCTGGACCTACGACATCTACGGGACCTACATCCGCAAGGGCCGGCCCGACGCCCACTATCTCAAGGTCGGGAAATACACCACCGTCGCCGGCATCGCCGCGAGCGTCGGCACGGCCTACATCGTCCGGTCCTTCCCCAACCTGATGGACTACATGCAGCTCATCTTCTCCTTCTTCAACGCGCCGCTCTTCGCCACCTTCCTCCTGGGCATGTTCTGGCGGGGGGCCACCGCCTGGGGCGGGTTCTGGGGCCTGCTCGCCGGCATCCTGACCGCGGCCGGCCACTATATCCTCTACAAGGCCGGCGTCCTCAACTACCACAGCGATATGGCCGCCAACTTCTACCAGGCCATCTGGGCCTGGTCGGCCGACTTCGTCGTCACCATCGGGGTCAGCCTCTTCACGGCCAAGCGCGATCCCAAGGAGCTCGTCGGCCTGGTCTTCGGCCTGGCCCCGAAGCCCAAGGCCGAGGCCCGCTGGTATGCCCGGCCGGCCGTCTGGGGGACGCTGGCCCTCATCGCGGCCGCCGTCCTGAACGTCATCTTCTGGTGATCGGGCCCGCGCCCCGGGGAGCGTGACCATGAACGACACGAACGGGACCAAGGGCCAGGGGGCGGGCATGAAGCGGGGGCACGTCCTCGACCTCAAGCTGCCGATCGGCTGGCTCCTGGCCGCGTACGGCGCCCTCCTCACCGCCTACGGCCTGCTGACCGAGAAGGAGATGTACGCCATCTCGCTCGGGATCAACGTCAACCTGATCTGGGGCCTGCTGATGCTGGCGGTCGGCGCCGGCTTCCTGGCGGCCGCGTTCCTCAAGAAGAAAAAGAGCGCGGGCTAGCGGGCCGGACGCCCGGGGCGGAGCTCCGCCGCCGGCGCGGCTGACGGGGCGCTAGTCGCGGTTCTCGCGCAGCCTGATGTAGATGGCCGCGCCGCCGGCTTCGTCTCCCCTCGACTGGACCTCGAAGAGCGCCTGCTGGCTCTTGATGAGCTGCGAGAGCTGCTTGAAGCCGTAGGTCCGGGGGTCGAAGCCGGGGTCGAGCTGGCGCAGGTAGAAGCCGATCTCGCCGAGGTTGGCCCAGCCGTCCTCGTGGACGGCCATGTCGAAGGCGCCCTTGAGCAGCGGCACGGGGTCGAACTTGCCGCCCTCGCCGCCCCTCTCCTCGGGCTCCTCCTTCGCCGCCCGCTCGTCGCGCTCCGGCTTGCTTCCGGCCTTGCGGCCCGCGCCGCCGCGGTCGCGCCGGCGGGCGTCGCGCTGCTGCTGCTCGCCCCGGCCTTTGGGCACGAGGTTCTCGGTGTAGATGAAGATGTTGCAGCCGTTGACGAAGGCCTTGGGCGTCGAGCGCTTGCCGATGCCCATGACGAAGAAGCCCTTCTCCCGGATGCGGGTGGCCAGGCGGGTGTAGTCGCTGTCGCTCGAGACGATGCAGAAGCCGTCGACGAGGTGGCCGTGGAGGATGTCCATGGCGTCGATGATCATGGCGCTGTCGGTGGCGTTCTTGCCGATGGTGTAGCGGAACTGCTGGATGGGCTGGATGGCGTTGTCGTTGAGGGCGCTCTTCCAGCCGGACATGTTGACCGTCGTCCAGTCGCCGTAGATGCGGCGGATGGTCACCAGGCCGTACTTCCCGGCCTCGGTCAGGATCTGCCCGATGAGCGAGGGCTGGGCGTTGTCGCCGTCGATGAGCAGGGCGATCTTGCGGGTCTTATCCAGGAATGGCTCGGCCATGTCGGTGTCCTTTCTCGGGGGGTCGATCCCCCCTATCTTAGCCTAATCGGCCCGCCCGTTCAACAGCGCCCCGGCGGTCCCCGGAGCGGGTCGGGATCCCGAATTCGCCCCCGGCCGCGGAGGCCTGAAGGCCCCCCCATTGACCGGCGCGGCGGAATCCGGATATAGTGGGCCCGCCTTGAAGACCATCCCCCGGCGGGCCTTCCCGGGCGGCGCCGGCCCCCGGCCTGAAGACCCGGTCCTGATCCGAGGAGGAGGACCTTGACGACCGCCCCCGTCTCCGCGACGCCCCCCGCGGCCGTGAAACAGCGCCTCACCGGCCTCGACGCCTTCCGCGGCTTCGACATCCTGACCATGGTCTTCGTCAACTCCATCGCCGGCATGAGGGCCATCCCCTTCTTTCTCCGGCACGCGGCCGCCGATCAGGACGTCTTCACGCTGACCGACGTCGTCTTCCCCGGCTTCCTCTTCATCATGGGCGTGTCCATCCCGCTGGCCCTGGCCCGGCGCCGGGCCGCCGGGGCGGGCACGCCCGCCCTCCTCGGCCACATCGCCGTCCGGACCCTGGCCCTGCTCTTCCTCGGCGTGATCCTCGTCAACGAGGACCGCTTCTCCGCCGCGGCGACCGGCCTCGGCAAGGACCTCTGGTATTTCCTGGCGACGCTGGCCGTTTTCGTCCTTTGGGCCGCTTTTCCCAAGGCGGCCGCCCCTTCGAAAAAACGCCTCCGCCTCGGCCTCAAGGCGGCCGCGGCGGTCCTGCTCGTCGTTCTCGCGGCCGTTTTCCGCGGTCAAGGCCCGGGCGGCCAGGTGACCTGGCTCCAGACCTCCTGGTGGGGCATCCTGGGAATGATCGGCTGGTGCTATCTCGCCGGCTCGCTCCTCTTCCTGGCCGGCCGCGGCGACAGGACGGTCCTGGCCGGCGCGATCGGCCTCGCGGCCGCCCTCTACGTCGGCGGCCGGCACGGGGCGCTCGATTTCCTGGGCCCGGTGAACGGGTTCCTCAACGTCGCGAGCCTGTTCGGCTCGCACACGGCCATCGTCGCGGCCGGGATGCTGGCCGGGACGCTCTTCCTGCCCGGCTCGGGCCTCGCCTCGCCCCGGGCCCGCGCCCGCTTCCTGGCCGTCCTCGGCGCGGCGCTCCTCGCCGCCGGCTTCGTCCTCCGGCCCCTTCACGGCTTCAGCAAGATCCACGGCACCGAATCCTATTGCCTGGCCACGGCCGGGATCTCGGCGCTCGTCCTTCTCCTTTTCTATCTCGGCCTGGACGTCCTCGGGGGCGGCCGGGCGGCCGCCTTCCTTCTGCCGGCCGGACGCAACCCGCTCCTGGCCTACCTGCTGCCGGGGTTCATCATGAACGCCTCGGCCCTTCTCGGCGGCCTCGCCGGCGTCGACCTGCACCGGTTCCTCTGGCCTTTCGCCGCGGCCGGCGGCCTGGCGGGGATGCTCAACGCGGCCGTCATGACCGGGGTCGTTCTGCTGCTGACGGCTCTCCTGACCCGGGCCGGCCTCGTCCTAAGGCTCTGAGGGGGGCCGCCGGGACCGGGGCGGTCCTACCTCGCGTAATACCCGAGGCTGTTCGAGACCCGGCAGCCGGGGCGCCCGACCTGGACCTCGATCGTCCGGAACCTCCCGTCGGCGGCGTCGTCGTCGGGAACGTAGGTCAGGACGTAGTAGTCGTTCGAGGCGTCGGCGGCCCGCTTGAACGAGGCCGCCGGGTTCTGGGAGCTCGCGTACGTCCCGCCGGTGGCCTTGGCGATCTCGACGAAACCGGGATAGGTGTCCTCGGACTGCTCCCGCATGGTCGTCCCGAAGACCCGCTGCGACTTCCTCTCCATGAAGATGAAATGGAAGTCGATCCCGGCGTCGGCGAAGGCCCTCTTGACCCGCTCGGCGTCGAACGTCTTCTCCCGCTTGTAGAACTGGAACAGGTCCATCAGGTTCTGCAGGATGTCGAAGTTCTGCTGGTACTGGGCCATCAGGCGGTTCATCGTCGCGGCGCTGATCTCCGGCCGGTACTCCCGTTGGTAGAAGAAGACGACCGTCTTCTGGCCCGGCGTCGCCCGGAGGGACTCGGCGAAGGCCTCGAGCTTGCCCTGGTCGACCAGCCGGATCCCGTCGAGCTTCAGCAGGGTCGTCCGGTAGCGCTCGATCTGCATTTCCAGTCCGATGCCGCCGCCGGGGTCCATCGTTTCGTCCGTGGCCATCTCCTCGTCGAGGGTGCCGGAGGAGCCCGAGATGGCCCGGGTCAGCCGCCTCAGATCGTTGAGGAGGTCCCGGTATTCGCCGCCGCCCCGCGTGATGTCCTTCCGCAGGACCTCTTCCATGCCCTCCGAAAGCTCCTTCTTGGACTTCTGGGCCAGGGAGCCCTTCTGGAGCTGATAGGGCTTGAAAGGGGTGATGAGGGTCATGGAGTCGCCGGGCCTAAGGACGTTGTCGAAAAGGTGTTTGATCACCAGGTTGAGCATGGGGTCCCAATCGACGGCCTGGAAGAGCAGGGTGTAGGACCGTTCGAGCCGGGGGGACGCGGCCCCGTACCCCTCGTAGCGGGCCAGGGCGCCGCCGCGGACGAGCGCGAGCGACTGGATGGCCTGGGGCCGGCCCTCCTCGGTCAGGCGGAAGTCCTCGCGCCTGAGGTCGTCCTGAAAGGCGGGGCCGGCCGTGACGTGGACCCGGACCTCGACGCGGCGGGGCGCCGGGGACGGGGCGTCCTGGCGGACCGGGAGGTCCCGGGCCGCCGCGGCGACGGCGAGGCCGGCCAGAACGGCTCCGGCGAGGACGACGGGGGTCAGGCGTCGATGGGTCATGGGGTTCTCCTCTGTGTCGAAATATCAGTATACCACACAACCGGAGCGGGCGCCGTCCCGGAGGGCCGCTTCACAGGGCCGGGCGCAGGTGCTAGAATGGGTTCTCCGATGGAGGTCAGCATGCCCAACCGAGGAAGCCGCGGCGCCGTCCCGGCCCTGGCTTTTCTGGCTTTCCTGGCCGTCCCGGCCGCGTTCGGCGCGCCGGCGGGCGCCGAGAAGCTCGATCCCGAGAGCGCCAAGTTCTTCCAGACCGCCCGCCTGATCATGTCCAAGGAAGAGCTCAAGATCTGGAACCGGCTGCCGGACGCCCCGAGCCGCCGCGAGTTCATCGACGACTTCTGGCTCAAGCGCGACCCCGACCCGGACACGCCCCTCAACGAGTACAAGCGGGAATTCGACGCCCGGGTCGAATACGCGGCCAAGCGCTTCAAGGAAGGCATCCCCGGCTACAACACGGACCGCGGCCGGATCTACATCTTCATGGGGCCGCCGGACAAGGTCGAGGAGTTCCCTCCCCAGCCCGGCCTGCCCGTCCGCGGCTTCGTCGTCTGGTGGAGCTATTACGACGACCGCATGGCGGTCGAGTTCACGGACGAGAAGGGCAACGGCCAGTACAAGATCACCCAATACGCCGGCGACTTCTTCGGGGCCATGGACATCGTCAAGCTCGGCCGGAACATCCGGGCCGACGACGTCTTCAGCAGGAAGTTCTTCAAGTTCGAGACCGTCTACGACCGCGCGGCCCGCGAGCTCGAGGTCCGCATCCCGGCCAAGTCCCTGATGTTCCGCGAGAACGACGAGGGCCGGCTCCAGATCGACCTGGTCTTCGTCTTCTACATCTACCCGGACGAAGGACAGGGCAAGGAGAGCTTCCGCGAGGCCCGCTCCGTCGTCCTCACGGACGCCGAGCTCGAGGCCCGCAAGACGGTCGATTTCCGCTTCGCCCGCGGCCTGAAGCCCGGCACTAGCTACGTCGACGTGATCGTCCAGGCCCCGGAAGGGATGAAGGGGAAGATCCGCCAGATCTTCGCCGTCAAGGTCGCCAAGTGAGGGGCCGGCCCCGCGGCCCTCGCCGGACGCCCCCGCGAGCGCATTGACAACGCCCCGGCCCTCGCATAGGATAACCCCCTCGGTAACAAGGCCCAGACCATGAAGCTGTTCCCCAAGGACCGCAAGTTCTTCGACCTCTTCCGCAAGGACGCGGCCAACCTCAGGGAGGGGGCCGTGGCCCTCCAGGACCTCGTCGACCGCTTCGAGGACGTCGAGAGGAAGTACGAGAGGATCAAGCGGATCGAGCACCAGGGCGACGCCATCACTTACGAGCTCTTCAGCCGGCTCCGCGACACCTTCATCACGCCGCTCGAGCGCGAGGACATCCACGGCCTGGCCAGCGGCCTCGACGACGTCCTCGACTGCATCGAGGGCGTGGCCAGCCGGATGTGGATCTTCAAGATCGACCGGCCGACGCCCGAGGTCAAGGCGCTCGTCGACATCATCGCCAAGGCCGTCGAGCAGATCGACGAGGCCGTCGACAACCTCGAGTCGCTCGGCCACGTCCACGACTTCTGCCAGCGGATCAACGTCCTCGAGCACGAGGCCGACGTCATCGCCCGGCGGGCCATCGGCGACCTGTTCGCCAAGGCCGGGACGCCGGAGGAGATCAAGGACCTCATCAAGTTCAAGGAGCTCTACACCCGGCTCGAGGAGACGGCCGACCGCTGCGAGGACGTGGCCAACGTCATCGAGGAGATCATCGTCAAGTCCACCTGAGCCCCATGCCCGACGCCGGCCTCCTCTTCGTCGCCTTCGTCGTCCTGGTCGCGCTGGCCTTCGACTTCACCAACGGCATGCACGACGCGGCCAACTCCATCGCCACGATCGTCTCGACCCGGGTCCTGTCGCCCCGCCAGGCCGTCATCTTCGCCGCCTTCTTCAATTTCATCGCCTTCCTCCTCGGGACGCGGGTCGCCCACACGGTCGGGGCGGGCATGATCGACATCTCGGTCGTGAAGCCGGAGGTCATCTTCGCCGGCCTCCTCGGGGCGATCGGCTGGAACATCTTCACCTGGCGGATGGGCCTGCCGACGAGCTCCTCCCACGCCCTCATCGGGGGGTACGCGGGGGCCGCCATGGTCAAGGCCGGCCACGCGGCCATCATCGTCAGCGGCTGGGTCAAGACGCTCCTCTTCATCTTCGTCGCCCCGTTCCTCGGCCTGGCCCTCGGCTCCGTCTTCATCACCGCCGCGACCTGGCTGGTCCGGCGCGGGAACCCGGCCCGGATCAACAAGGCCGCCCGCCGGGTCCAGCTCCTCACCGCCGCCCTCAACTGCCTGGCCCACGGCGGCAACGACGCCCAGAAGACCATGGGCATCATCGCCGGCCTGATGGTCTCGGCCGGCTACATGGAGACCTTCAGCATCCCCCTCTGGATCAAGATGAGCGCCCTGACGGCGCTGGCCCTGGGGACGCTTTCGGGGGGCTGGCGGATCGTCAAGACGATGGGTCAGAGGATCACCAAGATCCGCCCCCTCGACGCCATCTCCGCCGACTCGGCCAGCTTCGCCAGCATCTTCCTGGCCACGCACTTCGGCGTCCCCGTCAGCACGACGCACGTCATCACCGGGGCCATCTCCGGGGTGGGCGCGGCCAAGCGCCTGTCGGCCGTCCGCTGGGGCGTGACCCTGAAGATCGTCTGGGCCTGGATCTTCACCATCCCCGGCGCCGCCCTGGCGGCCGGCCTGGCCTATACCCTGGTCCGGCTGGTCGGAACCGCCATCCCATAAGAGACGAACATGAAGCCAACCGTCCTCGTCCTCGCCCTGGCCGCGGCCCTCGCGCTTCCCGCGTCGGCGACGGCCCCGCCGCCTCCCCAAGGCCCCGTCCGCGATATCCTCCCGGACGAGGGCCTGATCCGCTCGAGCGTCGTCCTGGTCCGCGACCAGGCCGACCTCGACGCCCACTACTACCTGGCCGACGAGACGGCGCTCGAGCTGGCCGGGCCGGCCGAAGGCGTCTTCGCCCGCTACCGCGCCGGCGGCGGCGAGGCCCTCGTGCTGGCCGTCGCCTACCCGGCCGAGGCCGACGCCGAACGGGTCTACGCCCGCTTCGGCCGCGACTTCTTCGGGGACGGCTTCGACCCCAAGGCGCGCCGGTTCCTGGCCGAGCTCGAGAGCGGCGATTTCGCCGCCTCGGCCCGCGTCCGGGCCGTCCTCGTCTTCGTCCTCGAGGCGCCAGGCCGGAAGAGCTGCGACGCTCTCCTCGGCCGCGTCGAGGCGAAGGCCCGGGCCGCCTTCTAGCCCCCCCCCGCCGCATCGCCCTTGATTCGGGGCCGGGCCTGGGCTATTTTAGCCGGGACACGGAACGCCCCGGACAGGAGGACCGCCTATGACCGACGCCGCGACGCCCAAGCCGAAATTCCCGGCCACCTTCTGGACGGCCAACGCGATCGAGCTCTTCGAGCGGGCCGCCTACTACTCCATGGCCTCCTTCATGGTCATCTACCTGAAGGAGTCCCTGGGCATGACCCCGAGCTTCGCCACCTTCCTCAACGGGTCGCTCCTCTGGGGCCTCATCTACTTCATGCCCATCCTGTCGGGGACGCTGGCCGACAAGTTCGGCTTCAAGCGCTCGCTCTCGGTCTCGTTCGTCCTCATCTCGATCGGCTACTTCGTCATGGGCAACGTCCAGCGGCTCTGGCCCGGCCTCATCGGCCGCGGCGCGGCCGAGGCCGTCGACTTCACCGTGCCGGTCGTCCTGGGCATCGTCCTCATCGGCCTGGGCGGGTCGATCGTCAAGCCCTGCATCGCCGGGACCGTCCAGAAGACGGCCGGGACGCGGGCCACGCTGGCCTTCGGCATCTTCTACATGGTCATCAACATCGGCTCGATCACCGGCCGGAGCGTCTCCTACTTCATCCGGACGAGCCTGGGCATCCCGGCCATCTTCACCTACGCCGCGACGGCCTTCGCCCTGGCCGGCCTCGTCGTCACGCTGTTCGTCTACCGCGAGCCGCAGTACGTCAGCGACGGCGTCAAGGACGGCCAGGAGGTCGGGAAGCGGACCCTGGGCCAGGCCCTCGCCGGCATCTTCGTCGTCCTCGGGAACCTCAGGTTCGTCTTCCTCATCCTCGTCCTGGGCCTGTTCTGGTTCCTCTACATCCAGCTCTACAACCTCATGCCCCTGTTCATGCGCTACGTCGATCCGGACGCGCCCATGGAGCTCTACACGCTGGCCAACCCCATCATGATCGTCTCGTTCCAGCTCCTCGTCACCCGGATGGTCAAGCGCTGGCTCCCGGTCAAGACGATCATGATCGGGGCCATCGTGGTCACCCTGGGGATGCTGGTCAACGTCCTGCCGCCCCTGCTCTTCGCCGACCCGAGCGCCAAGGTCCGGCTGGGGCTGACCCTGCCCATCGCCGGGGTGTTCATGATCGTCTCCATCGCCTCGATGGCCGTCGGAGAGATGATGGCCTCGCCGCGCATCTACGAGTACATCGGGGCCATCGCCCCCAAGGGGCAGGAGGGCCTGTACCTGGGCTACTCGAACCTGCCCATCGCCCTGGCCAGCATCGTCGGCGGCCCGATCGGGGGACGGCTGTTCGAGCGCTACATCAGCGTGCCGCTCCGGGACGGGCGCCCGGTCGACACCGTGACGATGTGGCTCATCATCGTCGCCATCGGGATGGCGTCGATCGTCGGGCTGTGGATCTACGACCGGGCGGTGGTCAAGCCGAAGAGGGCCTGAGGCCGCGACGGGCTATTTCTTCGGGCCCTTCTCCCTCGGCCAGTCGGCCTTGGGGACCGTGCCGTCGTCGCAGGGCAGGTCCTCGTCGTAGTTGCGGGCCATCTCCGGGTGGGGCTGCTCGGTGCAGTACGGCAGCGGCCCCATCTCCTTATGGCAGCACAGCGGGACGGGCGCCCCTTTCTTGGCCTTGGCCCGCTTGCCGCACACCGAGCATATGTAGACGACTTCGCTCATCTCGCGTCTCCTTGGGGGGATCTCACGGCCCCATCATAGCACCGGACCCGGGCGCCCTTCAAGGAATGCCGGAGGAGTCCCCCTGCGCGGAAGCATGATCCTCCGACATGCCGCGAAGGCATGCCGGACGAGGCCGCGGAAGAAGGTGTCGAGGGGGTTCCCCGGAGAGGAGCGGCGAATATCTTGGGAGACGGTATTACGGCGGACAAGACGTGAGGGGATGGGCCGCGTGTTGACGGTCCCCGGGAATTCCGGTAAGGTCTTAGGCGACGGAGCGCCCGTGAAACCCCAACGCGACCTCGCCCCCGGCGGTCCCGATCCCATCCCCGGCCGTCCCCGCGCCAAGGCCCGGCCCTAGAGGATGCGAGGGCCGCCCATGGGGATCCTCGTCCGGGCCTCGGGGCTGACCAAGAAATACGGCGATCTCGTCGCCGTGGACGGCATCGACTTCGAGATCCGCGAGGGCGAGTGCTTCGGCTTCCTCGGCCCGAACGGCGCCGGCAAGACGACGACCGTCCGCATGATCCACTGCGTCTCTCCCGTCACCTCGGGCGCGCTCACGGTCGGAGGGATGCCCTCCGGGATCGGCAACCGGGCCCTGAAGAAGATCACCGGTGTCATCCCCCAGGAGATCGACCTCGACAACGACCTGACCGTGGCCGAGAACCTGATCATCTTCGCCCGCTTCTTCGACATCGGCCGCCGGGAGGCCAAGGCCCGCCTGGCCGAGCTGCTGCGCTTCGTCGAGCTCGAGGCCAAGGCCGGAAGCAAGATCTCGGAGCTGTCGACGGGGATGAAGCGGCGCCTGCTCATCGCCCGGGCCCTCATCAACCGGCCGCGGCTCATCGTCGCCGACGAGCCGACGACCGGCCTCGATCCCCAGGCCCGCCACCTCATCTGGCAGCGGCTCCGCCGGCTCAAGAGCCAGGGCGCGACGCTCGTCCTGACGACCCAGTACATGGAGGAGGCCCAGCAGCTCTGCGACCGGCTCGTCGTCATGCACCAGGGCCGGATCCTCAAGGAGGGCGCGCCGGCGCGCCTCATCGAAGACGAGATCGGCCGCGAGGTCGTCGAGGTCCGGACGCCGCCCGAGGACGACGCCCGGATCGTCGGGCGCCTGGACAGCCTCGGCTGCGCCCACGAGCGCGTCGGCGACACGCTCTACTTCTACTGCCGCGACGGCCACGGCCTGATGAGGAAGCTCCTCGAGCTCGACCTGCCCAGCATCCTGAACCGGCCGGCGACGCTCGAGGACGTCTTCCTCAAGCTCACGGGGCGGGGCCTCCACGAATGAGCCTGTCCTACCGCATCGCCTACGTCTTCCTGCGCAACCTCTATTCCTACAAGCGGTTCATCCTGCCGACCTTCCTGGTCAGCCTGGTCGAGCCGCTCTTCTACCTGGTCACCTTCGGCGTCGGCATGGGCGCCTACATGGGCGCCTTCGGCGGACGGCCCTACCTCCACTTCCTGGTGCCCGGGGTCCTGGCCTCGACGGCCATGATGTCCTCGTCGTTCGAGTGCCTCTACGGGACCTTCGTCAAGATCGTCCACGAGAAGGTCTACGACTCCCTCGTCGCGACGCCCGTCTCGGCCGACGACGCCGTGGCCGGCGACATCGCCTGGGGCTCCTTCCGGGGCCTCGTCAGCGGCGGCCTGATGATGACCGTGGCCCTGGCCATGGGCGTCGCCCCGGCGGCCGCCTGGCGGGCCCTCGTCCTGGTCCTGTTCCTGGTCTTCATCGGCGTCCTCTTCGGCTCGCTGGCCATGATCGTCACCTCGATCTCCCCGAGCTTCGACTTCTTCAGCTACTACACGGAGCTCGTCATCACCCCGATGCTCTTCTTCTCCGGGGTCTTCTTCCCCCTCGACCGCTTCCCCGGCTGGATGAAGGCCCTGGCTGAGTTCCTGCCGCTGACGCACGCCGTCCGCGTCTCCCGGGCCCTGTTCGGCGGCGCCGCCGCCCCCGGCCTCGGGTGGAGCCTGGCCCTGCTCGCCGCGGTGGCCGCGGCCGCGTTCACCGTCTCCGTCCGGATGATGCGCAAACGCCTGATCAAATGAATGGGAAGGTCGTCATGACGCCCAGGTCCGTCCGCCCGGCCGCCGCCGGCGCCGCCATCCTGATCCTCCTCGCCGCCTCCGGGTCGGGCCGGGCCCCCGCCCCGTCCCAGGACAAGGAGACCGTCGGGGCCAAGCCGAGAGGCCGCACCGTCACCCCGGTCAACCAGGTCGTCACCCCGGCCGGCCTCCACCTCGCCTTGCCCGGGATGCGGCCCCAGGCCCTGGCCCTCTCGCCCGACGGGAAGCTCCTGGCCGTCGCCGGCAAGACCCACGCGCTCCTCGTCGTCGACCCCGCGACCGCCCGGATCCTCCAGCGGGTCGTCCTGCCGGCCGAGGCCCAGGAAGAGCGGCGCCCCGAGGTCGTGTCGCCGATGATCCTCGACCCCGACGAGGAAGGCCAGCTGAGCTTCACGGGCCTTGTCTTCGCCCCGAACGGGCGGCGCGTCTACATGAGCAACGTCGACGGCAGCGTCAAGGTCTTCTCGGTCGACCCGGACGGGACGGTCGAGCCGTCGCATACCATCCCTCTCCCCCCGGCCGACGCCCCGCGCCGCGCCGAGGAGATCCCGGCCGGGCTGGCCCTCACGGAGGACGGCGGACGCCTCTACGTCTGCGGCAACCTCTCCAACACCCTGCGCGAGATCGACGCGGCGACCGGTCGGGCCCTGCGGGCCTTCGACGTCGGCGTCGCCCCCTTCGACGTCGTCCTCGCCGGCGGCAAGGCCTACGTCAGCAACTGGGGCGGCCGCCGGCCCAAGCCCGGCGACCTCGCCGGGCCGGCCGGGCGGGGAACGGAGGTCCGGGTCGATCCGGCGCGCTTCGTCGCCGGCGAAGGCTCGGTGAGCGTCGTCGACCTGGCCGCGGGGGCCGTCAAGGCCGAGGTCCCCGTCCAGCTCCACTCGTCGGCCCTGGCCCTCTCCCCCGACAAGCGCTACGTCGTCTGCGCCAACGCCGCCTCGGACAACCTCAGCGTCATCTCCACCGCGACGGACGCCGTCGTCGAGACGATCTGGGTCAAGGCCAGCCCGGCCGACCTCTTCGGCGCCTCGCCCAACGCCCTGGCCTTCGCCCCGGACGGCAAGACCCTCTACGCCGCCAACGGCACCCAGAACGCCGTGGCCGCGATCGGCTTCTCCCCGGCGAAGAGGAAGTCCCGGCTGAAGGGCCTCATCCCCGTCGGCTGGTTCCCGGGGGCGCTGGCCTTCGACGCCCGGCGGAAGGCCCTCTGCGTCGCCAACATCAAGGGCCACGCCGTCGAGACCACGACCTACGAGCGGACCGGCGCCCCGGGCTTCAACACCCGCCAGCACGCGGGTTCGCTGACCATCGTCGCGGCCCCGCGGCGGAAGGAGCTCGGGGAGATGACCGACGCCGTCTACGCCAACTACCGCCGCGAGAGGATCGCCCGGGCCCTGCTCGAACCGCGCCCGGACCGGCCGCCGCGGCCCGTCCCCGAGCGGATCGGCGAGCCGAGCCTGCTCAAGCACGTCGTCTACGTCATCAAGGAGAACCGGACCTACGACCAGGTCCTCGGCGACGTCGGGGAAGGCAACGGCGACCCGGCCCTTTGCATCTTCGGCGAGAAGGTCACGCCCAACCAGCACAAGCTCGTCCGCGAGTTCGTCCTGCTCGACAACACCTACTGCAGCGGCATCCTCAGCGCCGACGGCCATCAGTGGTCGACCTCGGCCTTCGGCACCGACTACCTCGAGCGCTCTTTCGCCGGCTGGCCCCGCAGCTACCCCGACGGCATGGGCCCGGACGAGGTCGACGCCCTGGCCTACGCGCCGACCGGCTTCCTCTGGGACAACGCCATCGAGCACGGCGTCTCGCTCTGGAACTTCGGCGAGTTCACCATGCCGGCGTGCGGCTGGGCGGACCCGAAGCGCGAGGGCGCGCCGAACTGGACGGACTACTACGACGAGTACCTCCACGGCCGGGGCCTGGTCCGGATCGGGAGCGTCCCGGCCATCCCCAGCCTCGAGCCGTTCTCGCCGAAGGACACCGTCGGCTGGAACATGGCCGTCCCCGACGTCTGGCGGGCCCGATACATCGCCGGCCAGGTCGCGAAGTGGGAGGCGGAGGGGCGGATGCCCCGGCTCATCATCGTCTGCCTGCCCGACGACCACACCAGCGGCGCGTCGGAGGGCTCGCCGACGCCGGAGGCCTGCGCCGCCGACAACGACCTGGCCTTCGGCCGCATCGTCGAGGCCTTCAGCCGCAGCTCGTTCTGGAAGGAGACCGTCATCTTCGGCGTCGAGGACGACCCCCAGAACGGCTGGGACCACGTCAGCGGCTACCGGACCACGGCCTACATCGCCAGCCCCTACGCCAAGCGCGGCGCCGTCGTCTCGACCCAGTACAACACGACGAGCCTCCTGCGGACGATCGAGCAGATCCTCGGCCTGCCGCCCATGAACCAGTTCGACGCCACGGCGACGCCGATGTTCGACTGCTTCACGACGACGCCGGACTTCCGGCCCTTCGAGGCCGTGCCCAGCATCGTCCCGCTCGACACGATGAACCCGCCGAAGGACAAGATCGCCGACCCGCTGCTGCGGAAGCACGCCATCCAGTCCGGCAAGCTCGACTTCCGGCGGGTCGACGCCTGTCCCGAGGACACGCTCAACCGCATCCTCTGGCACGCCGTCAAGGGGTCCGCGGCGCCGTACCCGGCCTGGGCCGTGACGCTCGTCGACGACGATGACTAGGGGGAACCCGTCTCGGCGGTTCCCAGGGGGTCCGGGGAGCGAGAGGCGAGCCCTCCAACAAAGCCGTTTATGGCCGGAACGGAACTGAGGTAAAATCGGCCCCGGCCGCGAATCCCGCGGGCAAGGAGCCGACATGGGTGTCCTCGAGCCGGTCGACTGGATCATCGTCCTCGGCTATTTCGCCATCGTCCTCGGCATCGCCTGGAAGGTCATGCGCGAGAAGCAGCGGACCTCGACCGACTACTTCCTGGCCGGCCGCCACCTCGGCTGGCTCATCATCGGGGCCTCCATCTTCGCCTCGAACATCGGGGCCGAGCACCTGGTCGGCCTGGCCGGGACCGGCGCGACCGACGGTGTCGCCATGGCCCACTACGAGCTCCACGCCTGGTGCCTGCTCGTCCTGGCCTGGGTCTTCGTGCCGTTCTACATGCGCTCCAGGGTCTTCACCATGCCCGAGTTCCTGGAGCGGCGCTTCTCGCCCGCGGCCCGGACGGCCCTGTCGCTCATCTCGCTCGTCGCCTACGTCCTGACCAAGCTCGCCGTCGGCATCTTCGCCGGCGGCGTCGTCTTCAGCGTCCTGCTGCCGGAGCTCAACTGGCTCGGCCTGGACAGCTTCTGGATCGGCTCCATCCTGGTCATCCTCATCACCGGCCTCTACACGGTCCTCGGCGGGCTCAAGGCCGTCGCCTACACCGAGGCCATCCAGACCTTCGTCTTCATCATCGGCTCGGCCCTGGTGACCTATTTCGGCCTCAAGGCCCTGGGCGGCTGGGGGCCGCTCCGCGACATCGCCGGCTCGGAGATGTTCAACCTCTGGAAGCCGCTCGTCCCGGCCGGCGTCCAGGGCACCTGGGCGCCGGTCAAGGAGGCCGGCCGGATGGCCTGGTACTTCAACGACAACTACCCCTGGATCGGCATGCTCTTCTGCGCGCCGATCGTCGGGCTGTGGTATTGGTGCACCGACCAGTACATCGTCCAGAGGGTCCTCGGCGCGCCCGACGAGCGCGAGGCCCGCCGCGGCTCGATCGCCGCCTCCTTCTTCAAGCTCCTGCCCGTCTTCCTCTTCATCATCCCCGGCATGATCGCCTTCGCCCTGGCCAAGAGCGGCCTCAGCCAGCCCCTCCGCCAGGAGCTCTTCCAAGGCGGGGCCGAGCTCGTCCGGGCCAACGCCCAGAAGGCCTTCCCCATGCTCGTGGCCACGGTCCTCCCCGTGGGGGTCCGCGGCGTCGTCGTCGCCGGGCTCCTGGCGGCCCTCATGAGCTCGCTCGCGGGCGCCTTCAACGCCGCGGCGACGCTCTTCACCATGGACTTCTACCAGCGCCTGCGGCCGAAGGTGACCCAGGAACGCCTGGTCTGGATCGGCCGGGTGGCCACGGGCGTCATGGTCCTCATCGGCCTGCTCTGGATCCCGGTCATCCGCGGCGGCCGGGGGCTCTACGACTACCTCCAGGGCGTCCAGGCCTATCTCGCCCCGCCCATCTTCGTCGTCTTCTTCTTCGGCGTCTTCTGGAAGCGGCTCAACGCCAAGGGCTGCCTGGCCGCGCTCGGCGCGGGCTTCGGCCTGGGTCTCTTCCGGCTGGCCGTCGACACGCCGGTCAAGCTCGTCCCCGGGTTCGCCTACGCCCAGGGCTCGTTCCTGTGGGTCGTCAACAACATCTTCTTCCAGTATTTCAGCCTGATCATCTTCCTCGTCAGCGCAGTGGTCATGATCGTCGTCAGCTACCTGACGGGAGCGCCGTCCTACGGGAGGATCAGCGGCCTGACCTACGGCACGGTCACGGCCGAGCACAGGAAGGAATCGCGGGCCAGCTGGCAGGCCCGGGACGTCGTCGCCTCGGCCGTCGTCCTGGCCCTCATCGCGGCCGCCTACATCTACTTCACGGGGTGAGGACGATCGCGCATTGACGGCCGGGACCGGCGTTGGTATATTCCGGACTCATGCCCATCTCCCCGAAGCATGACCTCGAGGACCGTTCCCCGCGGGGACGGCCCACCCCATCCGAGGAGGCCCCATGAACAGGAACGCCCGGAACCCGATCGCCCGGATCGCCGTCCTCGCCGCCCTCGTCCTGCCGCTCGCCTTCGCGGCCGGGACGTCCGCGGCGTCGAAGAAGCCGCTCACGTACGACGTCTACGACGGCTGGCGCGCCATCCAGGGAACGCAGCTCTCGCGGGACGGCCAGTGGCTCGTCTACGCCCTCGCGCCCCAGGACGGCGACGGCGAGCTCGTCGCCTTGAACCTGACGACGGGCAAGGAATGCCGGGCCGCCCGCGGCCGCGGGGCCGTCCTCACGGTCGACGGCAAGTTCGTCGTCTTCACGGTCGCCCCGGTCAAGGCCGAGGCGGACAAGGCCAAGAAGGACAAGAAGAAGCCCGAGGAGCAGCCCAAGAGCGCCTTGGGCATCATGGACCTGGCCACGGGTCAAGTGACCACGGTCGAGCGGGTCAAGAGCTTCAAGGTCCCGGAGGATTCCGGCGCCTTCGTCGCCTACCTCCTCGAGCCGCCGCTGAAAAAGCCGGACGAGAAGAAGGACGAGGCGAAGAAGGAAGAGGCCAAGAAAGAGCCGGAGGCGAAGCCCGAGGGGAAGCCCGAGGCCAAGCCGGAAGAGAAGAAGGCCGAAGAGCCCAAGAAGGACGAGAAGAAGAAGGAACCGGGCAACGACCTCGTCGTCCGCGAGCTCGCCACGGGCAAGGAGACGAGAATCGCCGAGGTCGTCGAGTACGCCTGGAACAAACCCGGCACATGGCTCGCCTACGGCGTCTCATCCAAGACCCCCGAGAATGACGGCGCCTTCGCATGGGAATCGGCCTCGGGCAAGACCGCCGCCCTGCTCAAGGGCCTCGGCAACTACAAGAACCTGACCTTCGACGAGAAGGGCGGCCAGCTCGCCTTCACCAGCGACCGCGACGACTACAAGGCCGACAAATCGGCCTCGAAGCTCTACCACTGGGCGGCCTCCTCGCCGGCGGCCGTCGAGCTCGTCCCGGCCCTGGCCAAAGGATTCCCCGCCGGCATGGCCGTCAGCGAGAACGGCCGTCTCCAGTTCTCCAAGGACGGCGGCCGGCTCTTTTTCGGCATCGCCGCGGCCCCCCAGCCCGAGCCCAAGGACGCGCCCGAGCCGGTCAAGGTCGATATCTGGAACTGGAAGGACCCCTATCTCCAGCCGATGCAGAAGGTCCAGGCCGAAGAGGACAGGAAGAAGACCCTGATGTGCGTCATGCACTTCCTGCCCAAGGAGAAGAAGTTCGTCCAGCTGGCCACGGCCGACGTCCCCGACATCGCGCTCGCGGAGGACGCCAAGACCGCCCTGGGCTCGTCGAACCTCCCTTATCGCCAGCTGGAGTCCTGGGACCAGGGCTACCAGGACGTCTACGTCGTCGATGTCGGCACAGGGGCCAAGAAGAGGATCCTCGAGAAGACCTCGGCCGGGGCCCGCCTCTCCCCCGGCGGAGCCTGGGCCTACTATTTCAGCCGGGCCGACAACGCCTATTTCACCTATCGCCTCGCGGACGGCAAGACTTTCAACTTGACCGGGAAGCTCGGCGTCAGCTTCACCGACGAGGAGGACGACATGCCGGCCGAGGACCGTCCTTACGGCACGGCCGGCTGGACCGACGGCGACAGGGCGGTCCTCGTCTACGACCGCTACGACATCTGGGAGATCTCGCCCGACGGGGCCAAGAGCCGGATGGTGACGAACGGGATGGGCCGCCGCGACAAGCTCGTCTTCCGCCACATCCGTCTCGACCCCGACAAGCCGGCCATCCCGGCGAGCGGCCCGATCGTCCTGCAGGCCACGAACGACAAGACCCTGGCCACGGGCGCCTACCGCGTCGATCTCGCCGCGCCGACGGCCGACCCGGCCAAGGTCGTCATGCTGGACAAGCAGTTCGGGGGCCTGCAGAAGGCCAAGAACGCCGACGTCTACGCCTTCACCTGGCAGCGCTTCGACGAGTTCCCCGACCTCTGGGCGAGCGGCCCGGACTTCGCCTCCGCCCGCAAGGTCAGCGACGCCAACCCCCGGCAGGCCGAGTACAACTGGGGCCGGGCCGAGCTCATCGAGTACGCGAACGCCGACGGCAAGGTCCTGCAGGCCGTCCTGATCAAGCCCGAGGACTTCGACCCGTCCAGAAAATACCCGCTCATGGTCTACATCTACGAGACCCGGGCCGTGGGCCTGCACCGCTACTACCCGCCTTCGCCGGGGACCAGCATCAATTTCACCCGCTACGCCAGCAACGGCTACGTCGTCCTCAGCCCGGACATCGTCTACGAGGAGGGCTACCCCGGCCCGAGCGCCCTCAAGTGCGTCCTCCCGGCCGTCCAGAAAGTCGTCGACATGGGCTTCATCGACCCCAAGCGGATCGGCATCCAGGGCCACAGCTGGGGCGGCTACCAGATCACCTACCTCGTCACCCAGACCGACATGTTCGCCGCGGTCCAGGCCGGGGCCTCGGTCTCCAACATGACCAGCGCCTACGGCGGCATCCGCTGGGGCTCGGGCATGGTCCGCGAGTTCCAGTACGAGAAGACCCAGAGCCGGATCGGCGCGCCGCTGTTCGCCCGGGTCCTGCAGTACCTGGAGAACTCGCCGGTCTTCTGGGCCGAGCGGGTCCGAACGCCCTACCTCTCGATCCACAACGACGAGGACGACGCCGTGCCGTGGTACCAGGGCATCGAGTTCTTCACCGCCCTGCGCCGCCTGGGCAAGGAAGCCTACATGTTCAACTACAACGGCGAGAAGCACGGCCTGCGCGAGCGGGAGAACCAGAAGCACTGGACCGTCCACCAGGACGAGTTCTTCGACCACTTCCTGCTCGGGAAACCGAGGCCGGAGTGGATGGAGAAGGGCGTCCCCTACCTCGAGCGCGGGAAGCGGGACGTCACGCCGCTCTACAAGAAGGCCGAGGAGAAGGCGCCCGAAGAGAAGAGGTAGCGGTCAGCGGACCTCGAGCCCGACGATCGAGGCCGCCGGCGCGGCCGCCGGATACCGTCGCAAGGAGAAGGCTTCGGGGCAAAGCCATTTGTGATATCCTGGGTGCCCATCACGTCCGCGAGGAGGCGATCATGGCCACCGCCGTCTTTCAGGTCGACGCTTTCGCCGAGCGCCCTTTCGAGGGCAATCCGGCCGGGGTCTGCCTGCTCGAGGGGCCGGCCGAGGCGGCCTGGATGCAGAAGGTCGCCGCCGAGATGAACCTGGCCGAGACGGCCTTCCCGCTGGCCGAGGGGGACGGCTTCCGCCTGCGCTGGTTCACGCCCACGGTCGAGGTCAACCTCTGCGGCCACGCGACGCTGGCCGCGGCCCACATCCTGTGGGAACAGGGGGTCCTCGCCCCCGACCGCGAGGCCCGCTTCGAGACCCTGAGCGGCCGGCTCACGGCCCGCCGCGACGGCGACCTCGTCGAGCTCGACTTCCCGGCCCGGCCGCCGCTCGCCGAGCCGCCGGCCTGGGCCGAGGCCGTGGTCGGGGCGCTGGGCGTCAAACCCGTCCATGTCGGCCTGAGCGCGGAGGACGTCATCTTCGAAGCCGCCGATGAAGCCGCCGTCCGCTCGGTCGCGCCGGACTTCGCGGCGCTCCGCGCCCTCCCCGCGCGGGGCGTCATCGTGACCGGCCGCTCGGCCGACAAGCGCTTCGACTTCGTGTCCCGCTTCTTCGCCCCGTCGGTCGGCGTCGATGAGGACCCGGTGACGGGCTCGTCGCACACCGTGCTCGTCCCCTACTGGGCCAAGAAGCTGGGGAAGACGGCCTTCACCGCCCGCCAGGTCTCGGCCCGCGGCGGCGTCCTGCGCCTGCGGCTGGCCGGGGACCGGGTCAAGATCGCCGGCCGGGCCGTCACGGTCATCCGCGGCGAGCTCCTGGCCTAAGCCGCCGCGACCCTGACGGGCGTCGGCCGGAGCACCCGGACGAGGTCCGCGGGGGCGAGGCCGACGATGAACCCGCGCTTGCCGCCGTTGATGTAAATGACGGGCAGGTCCAAGACGGACTCCTCGATGTAGACCGGCATCGGCTTGCGCAGGCCGAAGGGCGAGATGCCGCCGACCGCGTAGCCGGAGTGGCGCTCGGCCGTGCCCGGCGCGCACGGGCGGACGGACGCGACGCCGAGGACGCGGGCCAGCTCCTTCGTCGAGACCTCGCGGTCGCCGTGCATGAGCACGACGAGCGGCTTCTTCGCCTCGTCCTCCAGGACCAGCGTCTTGACCACGGCGTGCCCGTCGACCCCGGCCTGGGACGCGAAGGCCGCGGCGCCGCCGTGCTCGACATAGGCGTAAGGGTGCTCGCTGAACGGGACCCCGGCCCGGCGAAGGGCCCGCACGGCCGGGGTCATCGGCGCCTTGTCGCGGGCCATCAGCGCGGCGCCTCCGGTTCGCTGTGGACGAGTATGCGCTCGAGGGCCGGCAGCTCCCTTTTCAGGGCCTCCTCGATCCGCGAGGACAGGCGATGGGCCTCGATGACCGGCAGGTCCCGGTCCAAGCCGCAGACGAGCGAGACCGCCAGCCGGTCCCCCTGGCGCCGCACCAGGACATCGCGGCAGCATTCCCGGCCGGCGACGCCGTCGGCGATCCGCCGGACGCGCTCGGCGAGCGGCCCCTCCTCGGCGGTGACGTCCCGGCCGCTGCCGACCCCGCCGTCCCGGGACTCGATGTGGATGTTGACGCGCTTGATCGCCGGCAGGCCGGCCCGGAGGTCCCGCTCGACGCGGCCGGCCAGGTCGTGGGCCTGGTGGAGCAGGAGGCGGTCGTCGACCTCGAGGTGGAGGTCGATGTGGACCTCGCCGCGGTCCTCGAAGACGACGATGTTGTGAACGGGGACCTGGTTGCGCTCGGCGACGGCCCGGATGCGCCGGACCAGGGTCTCGTGCTCGCTCTCGCGGGGGTCGGTGTGGATGACGACGTCGGACCCCGGGACGAGCGACCGGATGCGGCGTTCGACGTCCTCGGCGATGGCGTGGGTCCGTTCGAAGGCCAGGTTGCGGTCGACCTCGATGGCCATGTCGATGAAGGTCTGGGCCCCCGACTGGCGGAGCCGGACCTTGCCGGCGCTGATGACGCCCTCGACCTCGGCCGCCGCCTTCACGATCCTGTCTTTCAGCCCGTCCGGGGCCCGGTCGAGAAGGACGTCGATGGTCCGCTTCCCCAGCCTGTAGCTGACGAAGAGGACGATGAAGGCGACGCCCAGGGCGGCCACGGCGTCGGCCCGGTCGAGCAGGCGGGCCCGGGCGGGCCAGAAGCTCCGGCCGAGGAGGACGAGGATGAGGCCGGCCAGGACGACGGCCGAGCTCCAGACGTCGGTCGAGAAGTGGAGGGCGTCCGCCTCGAGGGCCTGGCTGCGGTGCCTCTTCGCCGCGCGGGAGAGCATCCGGGACCGGTTGACATCGACGACGATCGAGACGATGACGACGAGGAAGGCCCACAGGCTCGGATCGACATGGACCTCGCGGAAGAAGATCCGGCGGACGGCCTCGTAAACGATCCAGGCGCAGGCGACGAACAGGAGGACCGTCTCGATGAGGGCCGAGAAGCTCTCGACCTTGCCGTGACCGTAGAGGTGGGACTCGTCGGCCGGACGGCCGGAGACGCTGACGGCGACGAGCGTGACCACGGCGGCCACGAGGTCGAGGCCCGAGTGGGCCGCCTCGGCCAGGATGCCGAGCGATCCGCTGGCCAGGCCGACGGCGAGCTTCATCCCGGTCAGGCCCAGGGCGGCCAGGACGGAGCCCAAGGCCGCCCGCATCTTCTCGGCGCGGGCCCTTGCGGCGGTCGCGGTCTCTTCGGCGGCCATGGGTTCGGCGGTCCAGGCGAGACGGCATGTTACCACTCCCGGCGGCCGAGGGCAATGGCGCCGTCGGCGTCCCCGGCTCCCGCGTGTTCCTCCTTCACGGCAGCGCCTACGCCGCGCTCAAGGCCGTTCCCCGAGACCGGCCGCGCAGCTCGAGAGCCTGGCCGAGAAACCGGCCGGGTCCGGACCTCCCCGGGGGACATGTGCCGATTCGGTCCGTGTCCCTCTTCTTTTTTCTCCGGGTTTCCTCTATCATCTCCCCATGGGGCCCGGGATGAAAAGAGCGGCCGGCCTTCTCCTTCTCCTTCTCGCGATCCCCTTCCCGGCCGCCGCCGGGGGCCGGCCGACGGCTCAAGCGGCGCGGCCGCTCGACGACCGCGTCCGCGAGTTCCTGGACGCCCAAAAGGGCCGGTGGCGCCAGGAGAACGTCACCGAGACCGACGGCCGGCTCCTCCACGACCTCATCCTCGAGCGCGGCTACACCCGGGCCCTCGAGATCGGGACGTCCACCGGCCACTCCGGCATCTGGCAGGCCTGGGCCCTGAGCAAGACGGGGGGCTCGCTCGTCACGGTCGAGATCGAGGAGTTCCGCCATCTCGCGGCCGTCCGGAACTTCAAGGCGGCCGGGCTCGACCCCTGGATCGACGCCCGTCTCGGCGACGCCCACACTCTCGTCGAGACGCTCGCGGGCCCGTTCGATTTCATTTTCATCGACGCCGACCAGAACTGGACCCCGAACTATTTCCGGGCCCTCCTGCCCAAGCTCGCGCCGGGCGGCTGCTTCGCCGTCCACAACGTCCTCAGCCTCGGCTACATGAAGGGCGTCCGCGAGTTCCTCGACGAGGTCCGCCGCCTCGACGTCGTGGAAACGACCGTCGAGACCTCCTCGGGCGGCGGGATCTCCCTGAGCTTCCGGAAACGATGAGGAGCCGCCGGCCTCGCCGCCGAGGCGGCGGCCGGGCTCGCCAAGGGCCCGAAGCCAATAAGTCCTTGACAGTCTTCGCCTTTCATACTAGATTTTGTGCGGGTGATCATGCCGCTCCACAAAGCTTGGTGTCCCCGCCGGCATGCCGACCTCGATCGTTTCCGGCACCCTCGGCCTCCAGGCCGACTAAAGGGGACAATCGTGTTCCAGGAGGCCGGCTTCTAGATGGCGAAAGCCCAGGTTGAAAAGACGAAGTCCCCGGCCCTCCCCGTCGTCCTCGTCGTCGACGACGACCTGGCCTACCTCGAGAAGCTCCAGAGGGCCCTGCGGGACATCTATACCGTCTACACGACGACGAGCGGCGTCGAGGCCATCCACCTGATGAAGACCGTTCCCGAGGTCAACGTCCTCGTCGTCAACGAGGACCTGCCCCGGATGAAGGGCACGGAGCTGCTGCGCTTCCTCAACGAGATCTTCAAGAACTCCGAGGCCATCATCAAGATCCTGCTGACGGCCGTCACCTCCAACGGCACGACCGTCGACCTGGCGAGCTACGGCCGCATCGACTGCTGCCTGGCCAAGCCGTCCGACCCCGCGGCCATCCGGCGCAAGATCGGCTTCCTCCTCGCCCAGAGGTCGCGGGAGAAGCGGTCGTCCATGCGCGTCACCCTCGACGGCGCCAGGGACGTCCGCATCGAGACCGGGCCGCTCGGCGAGGCCAAGCTGGTCAACCTCAGCGAGAACGGGGTGTTCATCAAGACCCTGTCGGCCTTCCCCGAGGGCGCGGCCGTGCCCCTGGCCATCACCCTGCCCGACGGGCGCCGCTATCCGGTCAAGGGCCGGGTCATCCGCCAGGACGTCGACCAGGGCGGCGTCGCCGTCGCCTTCGAGTCCCTGGACGACGCCGGCCGGATGTCGCTCCTCCAGTTCATGTCGGACTACGTCGCCATCCGGGACCTGGACGAGCTCAAGCTCCGCTATCCCTTCCTCCGGACCGACGAGATGGTCCTGTTCACCGACGCGGTCAAGATCGAGTCCCTCCTGCGCGAGGCCTTCCAGCGCAAGGTCGAGGTCGCGGCCGTCCCGGCCCGGGCCGGCAACCCCGAGATGCTGGCCTTCGCCGAGATCCGGCCCCCGGACGTCTGCCTCCTGGCCGGCGAGAAGCTCGACGTCAAGCTCAAGACCTCCGACCTCCTGTTCGTCTCCTTCCAGCTCGGCTACGCGACCTACAACTTCGAGACCATGATCGCCCGCATCGCCCCCGACGGCCGGACGCTCATCTGCCTCTACCCGCGGGTCATGTTCTACTCGGAGAAGCGGGCCGAGCGGCGCATCTCGCCGGCCGGGGACCTGCGCGTCGAGATCCCGCTGCCGGCGCCGTTCAACCGCCGGCTCGGCGGCCGCGTCACCGACATCAGCCCGAACGGGGTGAGCTTCATCGCCGCCGACGGCGGTCCGGCCCTGCTCAAGGGGACCCCCGTCGAGTCGCTGGCCATCCTCGACGGCGACAAGGTCCTGTGGGAGGAAACGGGCGAGGTCCGCCATGTCGGCCGGCCGGACGCGGGCGAAGGCGCCGGGCTGAAGTACGGCATCCAGTTCGGCATCGGCCGGATGAGCATCCGGTCGGTCAGCGCCCCGGAGCCGGACTTCGCCCGGCGCAGCGACCCGGCCCGGGAGGCCCACGCCCAGCCCGAGCCGGGCCGCGGCGCGCCCGCCCTCCCCCTGAACTCCCTGACGGCCCCGAACGTCATCCGCATGGAGAACCGCCGGGGAGAGGAGATCGTCGGCCTGCTCAACTCCTCGCTGCCGCTCGACGGGAAGCCGGTCCCCGTCGTCGTCCTGCCGCCCGCCTTCGGCAAGACCAAGGAGACCCTCTTCGGCCTGGCCCTGACGCTCTGCGAGAACTTCCGCCTGCTCGGCAAGCCCCTGGCCGTCGTCCGCTACGACGGGATCCGCAAGAAGGGGGAGAGCCACAAGGACCCCGAGGCCTCCGAGCCGCCCTACGAGATGCTCAACACGAACTTCGGGCAGGGGGCCGAGGACATCGTCACCGTCCTCGACTGGCTCGACTCCAATCCCAAGGTCCGGGCCTCTTCGATCATCCTCCTGACCTTCTCCTTCTCGGCCCTGGAGGCCCGGATCGTCCTCCGGGAAGAGGCCCGGCGCCGCCGGGTCGATTACTGGATCGCCTGCATGGGCACGCCGGAGTTCCGCGACCTCATGGTCCGGATCAACTGCGGCCTCGACTTCCTCGAGCACTATCAGCTCGGCATCAAGCTCGGCGTCATGCCCGTCCTGGGCAACCTCGTCGACGTCGACCACTACGTCGGCGACGGCGTCGCCCACGGCGTGGCCACCTTGGAGCAGGCCCGGGAGGACATGCGCCACCTCGACCTGCCGATCACCTGGATCTACGGCCAGTTCGACAGCTGGGTCAAGTCCGAGTTCATCCGGGACGTCATGAGCGTCCAAGTCGACGCTCCCCGCGAGGTCATCGCCGTCCCCATCGGCCACAACGCCCGGACCTCCAAGGAGGGCCTGCGGATGTTCGGGACGATCACCTCGCTGATCTACCGCTTCCTCCACAAGGACCTCATCCAGCCGGTCCTGCCGGGCCGGAGGGACATGGAGGTCATGCGGCGGGCGGAGAAGGACCGCCTGCCGCCCCGCAACCTCCGGAACCGGGCGCACTACTGGAAGCGCTACCTCGTCGGCGACGACAAGCTCATCGGCTTCGACGTCATGGCCCTGTCCGACGACTACCAGCAGCTCATGGCCGACCAGCTTGCCGCCCTGGAGATCGGCCCCGGCGACCGGCTCCTCGACCTCGGCGGCGGGACGGGCAACTTCCTCGAGCACCTTCTCCTCGCCGGGACGGGGCTCCCGTCGCAGTTCACCATCGCCGACCTCATCCCCGAGGCCATGGAGAAGGCGGCCCGGAAGCTCACGTCCCGCTTCCCGGCCCTCGGCGAGCCCGGCCGGCTCGATTTCCTGGCCCTCGACCTCGAGATGAGCCGCTACCTGGCCGTGCGCCGCTTCCTCGACGGCGAGGTCGGATCGTTCGAGGAGATGGCCGAGCGGGTCGAGAACCTGAGCCTCGAGAGCGCCATGAGGATCCAGGAGGACTATTCCCCCCGCCTGCATCGGGTCCTCCGGGGCGGACGGATCGGCCCCGATCTCGACGACTGGCTGAAGACCCGCTTCGACCTCCGCGAGTACCGGATCATCGCCGATTTCAACCGGGCCGCCCGGCAGGTCCGCGGCCTGACGACCGAGCGGCCGGAGTACCGCCGCCTGATCCTGCCGGCGACGCTCGAGGGGACGTTCCACCTGCCGGTCAAGGCGGGCTGGTACAACAAGATCCTCATGAGCCTGGTCCTGTCCTACATCTTCGACCCCGTCGAGACGCTCCGGGAGGTCCGGCGCGTCGTCATGCCGGGCGGCCGGCTCGTCCTGTCGAGCATGCGGCCGGACACCGACGCGTCGGGGCCGTTCACGCGGCTGCTCGGGAAGATCGAGGCCATGCCCGAGGAGGCCCTGCCCCCCGAGCGGCCGAAGGCCCTTCTCGTGGAATCCCTGCGCGCCTTCCTCAACGACGCCCAGGAGCTCGTCGACCTCGAGGAGGCCGGCACTTTCGACTTCTTCGACCTCGAGAAGCTCGAGGGACTGCTGGAGGCCGCCGGCTGGGACATCGACCGGGTCATTCCCTCCTACGGCACGCCGCCCCAGGGATACGTCGTCGTCGCGCGAACGAGGAGCCCCCATGCCTAAGCCTCTCGACGCCTTCGAAGAACGGCTCTACACGGAGTACGACCTCAAGGGCCGCGTCCGGATGGCCATCGTCATCAGCATCGTCCTGTTCCTCGGGTTCCTCGTCCTCGACTGGGTCTACACGCCGCAGCACCTCGGGACCTTCGCCGTCATCCGCGTCTCCGTCGCCGCCGTCGAGGTCGCCCTGCTCCTCCTCGCCCGCCGCATCCAGTCCAACCGCGGCTTCGTCAACCTGGGCATGGCCATGGTCGTCACCGACGCCGTCGCTCTGGCCGTCATGATCCAGGTCATGGGCGGCTTCCTGACCAGCTACTACCAGGGCCTGAATATCATCGTCATCGGCATGCTCGTGGTCATCCCCTTCGCCTTCCGCGAGTCGCTCTTCCTCTACAGCCTGACCTGGGCCGTCTACGCCCTGCCGAGCTTCATGGCCTTGCTGGCCGGCCAGGACCCCATCGTCGTCCGCGGCGGCAGCTTCGGGGCCGAGCCCGTCACCATCGGGCTGTGGCGGTTCGTCGTCAACAACCTCTTCTTCCTGACCTCGATCATCTTCGTCGGCGCCTTCGGCTCCAAGATCATGGACAGCATCCGCCGCCGCGAGCTCCGCAACCGCATCGAGCTCGAAGGGATGACCCAGCAGCTCCAGGAATCGAACATCAAGCTCAAGAGCCTGGACGAGCTCAAGACCCAGTTCTTCGCCAACGTCAACCACGAGCTGCGGACGCCGCTGACTCTGATGCTGACCCCGCTCAAGGCCGCTCTCGAAGGCCGGATGGGAGAACTGGCGCCCTCGCTCAAAGACACCCTGGACATGATCCTGCGCAACGGCTACAAGCTGCTCAAGCTCATCAACAACCTCCTCGACCTGTCCAAGCTCGAGGAGGGCCGGATGCGCCTCAAGGTCCGGACCGTCAACCTGGTCGAGTTCATCCCCCCCCTCCTGGCCTCGGTCAAGCCCCTGGCCGACCAGAAACAGCTCCGCCTCTTCTTCCAGCACCCGGCCCACCCCGTCACCCTGACCCTCGATCCCGACCAGTTCGAGAAAGTCGTCCTCAACCTCCTCTCCAACGCCCTCAAGTTCACCCCCAAGGGCGGCAAGATCACGATCTTCGTCGAGGAGAGGGACGGCACCGTCGTCATGACGGTCGAGGACACGGGCATCGGCATCCCGGACAGCATGCTCGTGACGATCTTCGACCGCTTCTCCCAGGTCGACGGCTCCAAGTCCCGGGCCCAGGAGGGCACGGGCATCGGGCTGGCCCTGGCCCGGGAGATCGTCCTCGTCCACAAGGGCCGCATCTGGGCCGAGAGCGAGCTCGGCCGCGGCTCCCGCTTCATCGTCGAGATGCTCAGGGGCGAGGAGCACTTCGACGACGAGGTCCTCGAACGCCGGGCCGAGGACGTGCCCGTCGGGATCCGGCGCCGCCTGACCGACACCGAGGAGCCCCACGTCCAGGACATCGTCGCGGACCACCGTGGGCTCCAGCTCGTCGACCTCGAGAAGATCGACATCGGGGCCGGCCAGGTCAACGAGGCCAAGGTCCACGACGCCCTGGTCCTGTGCATCGACGACAGCCCTGAGGTCCTCAAGCTGATGAAGATGCTGCTGGCCGACGAGTTCGACCTCGAGCTCGCGACCTCGGCCGAACAGGGCCTGCGCCTGGTCCGCGACAAGGGCCCCGACCTCATCCTCTGCGACGTCATGATGCCGGGCATGGACGGCCACGCCTTCTCCAAGGCCGTCAAGTCCGACGAGGCCACCAAGCACATCCCCATCATCCTGGTCACCGCCCGGTCGGGGGCCGAGATGCTGGCCGAGGGGATCAAGGCCGGGGCCGACGACTACATCTCCAAGCCGTTCGACTCGACCGAGCTCAAGGCCCGCATCCGGGCCCTCCTCCGCCTCCGCCAGGTGGAGGCGGAGCTGGCCCTGGCCAACAGGAACCTCCGGATGCGGACGTCCGACCTCGTCGAGCAGCAGCGGTCCCTGTTCCTGTCGACGGTCAAGTCCCTGGCCTCGGCCATCGACGCCAAGGACGAGTACACCCGCCACCACTCGACCCGGGTCACCGACTTCTCGCTGAAGATCGCCGCCAAGATGGGCTTCAGCGCCAAGGAGCTCGGCGACCTCGAGCTGGCCGCGGTCCTCCACGACGTCGGCAAGATCGCCGTGCCCGAGAGCATCCTCAACAAGCCGGGCAAGCTGTCGCCCGACGAGTTCGCCCTGATCAAGGACCACCCCGCCCGCGGCGAAGCCATCCTCAGCCCCGTCGTCGAGCTCAAGGAGATCGCCCGGGTCGTCCGGGCCCACCACGAGCGCTACGACGGGACGGGCTACCCCGACAGGCTCAAGGGCCGGGAGATCCCCCTGGGCGCCCGGATCATGGCCATCGCCGACACCTACGACTCGATCACCTCGGACCGGCCCTACCGCAAGGCCGCCTCCCATCGCTACGCGCTCAAGGAGATCATCGCCTGCTCGGGGACCCAGTTCGACCCCGAGGCCGTCCAGGCCTTCCTCGAGATCGCCGGGACCATCGCCCAAGACCAGGGCCAAGAGGCATGAGACTCATCGTCTCCTACTACGGCGTGGGCCTGTTCGCCAGCGCCATCGTCGCCGGGGCCGTCGCCGTCATCGCCTGGAAGCGCACCGTCACGCCCGTCGGCCGCGTCCTCGGCCTGCTCATGACGGCGGTCTTCACCTGGGCGATGGCCGCGGCCTTCGAGGCGGCCGCGCCGGACCAGGCGACCAAGGTCCTCCTCGCCAAGATCGAGTTCCTCGGCATCGCCGCCACTCCCGTCCTGGTGTTCCTCTTCGCCACGGGCTATTCACGCTCGGGGTCGCGGCTGAAGCCCCTCCGGGCCGCGGCCCTCTGGATCATCCCCGCGGCGACGGTGGCCCTGGCCGTCACGAACGAAGCCCACGGCCTCGTCTGGTCGGGCTTCTCGACGGCCGAAGGGACGCGGGCCGGCTTCCTGGTCTACCATCACGGGCCGTTCTTCTGGGTCCACGCCGGCTATTCCTACCTCCTTCTCTTCGCCACCGCGGTCGCCCTCCTGCTGGCCTTCTTCCGCTTCAAGGGCGTCTTCCGGAGGCAGGCCCTGCTCCTCCTCCTGGCCTTTCCCCTGCCGTGGGCCGCCAACGCCCTCTACCTCGCCGGCCTGGCCGGCGCCGAGCGCGGCTACGACTTCACCCCGGTCGGGTTCGCCTGCTCCGGGTTCTTCCTGATCTGGGCCATGTTCAGGCTCCGGCTCGTCGACATCGTCCCCGTGGCCCAGGAACGGGTCATCGAGAGCATGGGCGAATCGCTGATCATCGTGGACCGGGCCGGACGCCTGACGGCGACGAACCCGGCCGCCCGGAGGCTGATGGCCGAGGCCGGCGGCCCGCCGGAGGACATCCCCGAGTCCAAGGTCCTCGGCCGGCCGGCGGCGGAGCTTTTCCCCGGCTGGCCGGCGCTCGCCGCCGGGCTGGGCGGCTCGGCCGTCCCCGCGCGCGAGCTGGCCTGGGTCCGGGAGGGCGGAACGCGCTATTTCGACCTCCGCCTGACCCCCGTCGTGGGGCCCGGCGCCTTCAACGCGGGCCAGGTGGCCATCCTCTACGACATCACCCGGATCAAGAACGCCGAGACCTCCGCGGTCGCCGCCCGCAGGGTCGCCGAAACGCTCCGCGAGGCCGGAGTGACCCTGAGCTCGAACCTCGATTTCAAGCAGATCACGTCCCTCATCCTGGAGCTCCTCAAGCGCGTCATCCCCTACGACATCGGGGCCTTCATGACGGTCGAGGGGAACGATCTGAAGCTCGCCGCGATCAAGCGGCCCTCGGACACCCGCAGCCTCATCGGGGAGACCTATCCCCTGACGGGCTCGCGCCTCTGCCACGTGGCCATCCAGAAGGGCCGGCCCCTGATCAGCGCCATCACGGGCCCGGACGACATCCTCCTCCCGTTCCGGCTGGACAAGGGCGCCCACTCGTTCCTGGGCGTCCCCATCGTCTTCCGCGACCGGGCCATCGGCCTCATCGCCCTCTACAACTTCGAGGCCGAGCCGTTCTCCGAGGACGCCGCCCGGGTGGCCGAGCTCTTCGCCAGCCAGGCGGCCATCGCCCTGGACAACTCCCGCCGGATCGAGCAGATGGAGCTCCTGGCCGTGACCGACCAGCTGACCGGGCTCTACAACCGGCGGGCCTTCGCCGGGATGGCGGCCAAGGAGGTCGGGCGGTCCCGCCGCTACCGGCGCCCCCTGGCCCTCATCCTCTTCGACATCGACCACTTCAAGGCCGTCAACGATACCCACGGCCACCCCATGGGGGACCAGGTCCTGCAGGTCCTGACCAGGCTCGTCAGCAAGACGATCCGGGCGACGGACGTCATCTGCCGCTACGGCGGCGACGAGTTCCTCGTCCTCATGCCCGAGGCCGGCCGCGAAGAGGCCCTGGCCATGGCCGAGCGCCTGCGGGAGGAGATCTCGCGGATGACCGTGGTCACGCCGGGCGGCACGCTGACCCTGACCGTCAGCCTGGGGGTCGCCGACCTCGATCCGGCCGGGGACGAGGACATCGACGGCCTCATCAACCGGGCCGACCGGGCCATGTACCAGGCCAAGGCCGCCGGCCGCGGCCAGGTCCGCGGCTGACCCCTTCCTCCCCGCGCCGCCTGTGCTATAATACCCCCCTTTCGGAGGTCCCCATGGTCCACATCGAGCCGTTCCGCGGCGTCAGGCCCCGCAAGGACATCGCCGCCCTCGTCGCCGCCCCGCCCTACGACGTCCTGTCCTCGGAGGAGGCCCGCGAGCTGGCCGCCGGGAACCCCTATTCCTTCCTCCACGTCGGCAAGCCGGAGATCGACCTCCCGCCGGGGACCGGCCTCTACGCGGACGAGGTCTACGCCAAGGGCAAGGAGAACTTCGAGCGCTTCCTCCGCGAGGGCGCCATCGCCCCCGACCCGTCCCGCAACTTCTACGTCTACAAGCAGGTCTGGGGGGACCACGTCCAGGTCGGCCTGGTCGCCGGCGCCTCCTGCCAGGACTATCTCGACGACGTCATCAAGAAGCACGAGCTGACCCGGATCGACAAGGAGAACGACCGGATGCGCCACATCGAGACGCTGGGGGCGCAGACCGGGCCGGTCTTCCTGACCTACCGCCGGACGGACGCGATCGACGCCCTCGTGGCCGAGGCCATGGGCCGGGCGCCCGAGAACGACTTCGAGACCTACGACGGCGTCCGGCACATCTTCTTCGTCGTCGACGACCCCGGCCTCGTCGGGCGCATCCGGGACGCCTTCGCCGGGCTCCCGCGGCTCTACGTGGCCGACGGCCATCACCGGTCCGCAGCCGCCACCCGGATCAAGGTCAAGCGCGACCGGGAGCGGCCCGGCCGGACGGGCCGCGAGGAGGACAACTTCTTCCTGGCCGTCATCTTCCCCGACAGCCAGATGAAGATCCTGCCCTACAACCGCGTCGTCCGCGACCTCGGCGGCCTGGATGCCGAGGCCTTCCTCGGAAGGGTCGCCGAGCGGTTCGCCGTCCGGCCGGACGGCCCGAAGGTCCCCGCCCGGAGCCGCGACTTCGCCATGTTCCTCGACGGCCGCTGGTACGCGCTCGAGGCCAGGCCGGGCACGTTCGACCCGGCCGACCCCATCGGCTCCCTCGACGTCTCCATCCTCCAGACGAACCTCCTCGCGCCCGTCCTCGGCGTCGCCGACCCCCGCACGGACACGCGGATCGACTTCGTCGGCGGCATCCGCGGCACGGACGGCCTGGAGAAGAAGGTCCGCGAGGGCGGCTTCCGGGCCGCCTTCTCCCTCTTCCCGACGACGATCGAGCAGCTGTTCGCCGTGGCCGACGCTGGCCGGATCATGCCGCCCAAGTCGACCTGGTTCGAGCCCAAGCTCAAGGACGGGCTGGCCGTCCACATGATCGACGGATGACCGCCCCCGTGACGCCGGCCCTCGTCGCCCGCGTCCGCGAGGAGGCCCGGGCGTTCTTCCGCGGCGCCCGGGGCAGCCACGACTGGGACCACACCGAACGCGTCCGCCGGCTGGCCCTGCGCATCGGCCGCCGGGAACGGGCCGACCTGGGCGTCCTCGAGCTGGCGGCGCTGCTCCACGACATCGGCCGCGAGGAGGAGGACCGCTCGCGCGGCCGGGTCTGCCACGGCCGGGTCGGGGCGGCGCTGGCCCGGCGCATCCTCGAGGACTACGGCTGCGAGCCGGCCGTCGTCCGGGCCGTCGCCGAGGCCGTCCGGACCCACCGCTTCCGCCGGGGCGGGGCGCCCCGGACGCCCGAGGCCCGGGCCCTCTTCGACGCCGACAAGCTCGACTCGATCGGCGCGGTCGGCGTCGGCCGGGCCTTCCAGTTCGCGGGCGAGGTCGGGGCCCGGCTCCACGACAAGGCCATCGACGTCCGCAGGACGAAGCCGTACACCCGCGAGGACACGGCCTACCGCGAGTACCTGGTCAAGCTCGGCCGCGTCCGCGACAGGATGACGACCGGCGAAGGGCGGCGCATCGCCGCCGGCCGCCACCGTTTCATGGCCGCCTTCTTCGCCCGGCTCAACAAGGAGACCGACGGAGCGCTCTGACCGCGGCCGAAAACCCCGGCGGGGTCGCCGCCTCGATGGGGCTCCCGGGGCCGGCCCTCTACCCGACGATCTTCTTGGCGCCCTTGTACTTCCCCTCGACCCGCTCGCGGGGCAGGTACTCGTCCTCCATGGCCCGGTACTCCTTGAGCCCGACGAAGTCGGTGTACTCCTCGAAGGACGAGACCCACCGCGTCTGGCCCGGGAGCGTCCCGGTCGGCGAGGCCTTGAGGGCGGCGAAGAACTCGGTCAGGGCCTTGTGGGCGACCATGATCGAGGCCACGGGGATCGAGACCCGGCCGACGCCCATCGCCCTGAGCTCGGGGATGGGGACGAGCTCGGTCTTCATGCCGCTGACGGCGTCCATGATGTTGACCGAGAGCGGCCCCTTGATCGACCGGACCGCCTTCTCGATGTCGGCCTTGGTCCTGATGCCGTCGATGAAGGCCAGGTCGGCCCCGGCCTCGAGGTAGATGTCGCAGCGGCGGATGGCCTCGTCGAGGCCCAGCCCGGCGAAGGCGTCGGTCCGGGCGTTGATGACGAAGTCCTTGTCCAGGCGGTCGCGCGCGGCGGCGCAGGCCCGGACCTTGCCGGCCATCTCCTCGGCCGAGATGACTTCCTTGCCGGCCATGTGGCCGCAGCGCTTGGGGAAGACCTGGTCCTCGATGTTCAGGCCGGCGACGCCCATGGCGATGAGGCGCTCGGTCAGCCAGGCCGCGTTGACGGCGTTGCCGCCCCCGGTGTCGATGTCGGCCATGACCGGGACCGTCACGGCCTGGGCGATGTTCCAGGTCAGGTCGAGGACGTCCTTCATCCGGACCAGGCCGACGTCGGGCTTGCCGAGGTAGGACCCGGCCAGGCCGTAGCCCGAGACCTGGACGGCCTCGAACCCGGCCTTCTCGACGACCTTGGCCGAGAGGGCGTCGTGGGCGCCCGGCACGGCGACGGCCCGGCGCGCCATGATGGCTTTCCTCAGGATCTGGGATCTCTTCATGGATAATGACTCCTTGCCGTCGAAAACGGCCCCTCATTCTACCTCATCCCGGGGCGGCAAGGAAAGGGGGGGTGCGGCGTGCAAAAGAACCGGCCCGGGTGTAAAATCCTTTGGCGTCCCCGGGTGTTCCCGGGGCTGTCCGGCACGTCCTTTCAGGCGGCGAAAGGGTTGCGCCCCTTGGCACATCTCACGCTGGAGTGCCGGAACGAAGGGAGAGGACCATGGCGCATCGACCCCTCGGACGGAAGGAGTTCCTGGCGGCCCTGGGCAAAGGGGGCGCCTGCATGTGCGCCGCGGCCGCGGGCATGCGGTCCGCGCTCGCCGGACAAACGGCGGCGCCGGCGTCGAAGCCGGGCGACCCGACGGCCGAGCGGGCGGCCAAGCGGATGGAGTTCGTCGACGGCTGGGTCCGGCGCTTCTTCGCGGCCTTGGACCAGACCGTCGACGAGCCCACGCGGCGGAACTTGATGGCGGCCAACGGCCGGGCCTGTTACGCGGCCCATTCCGAACCGCCGAAAAAGACCCCCGGCCCGGACGCGTTCGAGAAGTTCAAGGCCTGGGTCGCCCAGCAGGGGAAGAGCCGGGGCTATGCCATCGAAGACGATGTCATCTCGTTCGAGTTCGTCGGCAGCGCCGAGACGGGCCGGGCCGCGCCCGAGAGCGTTTGCCTCTGCCCGACGGCCGAGGCCCGGAAGGCGGGCGAGCTCTCCCCGACCTACTGCCTCTGCTCCGTCGGCTACGTCCGGGAGATGCACGAACGGATCCTCGGCCGGTCCGTCGAGGTCGAGCTCGTCGACTCGGTCCTCCGCGGCGGCAAGCGCTGCAGGTTCCGGCTCACGCTGGCCTGAGGCCGCCGGGGTGCTCCTTACGGGTTCCGGGGCGCCTCGTCGGCGAAGGCGTCCTTGAGGAGCTGGCTTTGGCGGCTGAAGGCCAGGCGCGGGCTCCTCGTCTCCTTCATCAGGGAGATCTCCTGGGTCACGAGCCGGGCGACATACATCGTCTGGGCTGTGGCTTTGCGCGACTCCCGTTGAAAGAGCGGATGGTCCCGGTTGATATAGACGACGTTCCCCTCCGAGAAGCATTCCGGCCCGGCCGGCCCGAAGAAGTCGAGGCAGATGGAAACGCTCTCCGCGCCCAAGCGCATGCGCCTGACGATGGCGTTGGGGGTGGCCCTTTTCACGAGCGGATGGCGGCGTTTCTTCTTCTTGGGCTTGACGGGCGGCGCCGAACCCCCCTCTCCCCCGGCCGGGACGGCCGTCGCGCCGTCCGCGGCGGAGTCGCCCTTCTTCCCCTGGGGGCGGACGACCGCGCCGCCGCCCGCCTCGCCCGGATCGCCGTAGGCGATCGGGCCGAACGGCGACAGGTCCGGGTTGCGGGCCAGGGCCAGGTGGATGCGTTGAAGCGCCTCGTTGACGGCCCGGCTCGATCTCCGCTGCTCGCTGCGGTCGGCCTCCTTGCCCAGGGCCCGGCCGATGACGCCGACGATCTTCTCCATGACCTCGAGGAAGGCCTGGTACTCTTCGGAATCGACGACGAAGCCCGAGCGGTCCGAGGTGACGGGCAGGAAATCGGCGTGGACCTCGCCTTTCACCCGGGCCACGGCCTTGCCCCACGTCTCCATGCCGAAGAGGTCCCGCCGGACCGTGACCGACTTCACCTTGACGTCGATCCCGAGGTCTTTGAAGTCGGCGGCCGATTTCGGGATAATGACGACCTCCCCCGTGACCAGGCCGTGCGCCGTGCCCTCGAGGATCGGGATCCGCCGCCCGACGAGGCTTCGGGGATAGAGCCGCCGGCCGTTGAGGGTGACCGCGAAATCGGGGGCCCTGAGGGGGACGCTCTCCATGAGCCTCCGCTCCACGTCCTCGACCCGGAAGGACTTGGACAAGTCGGAGAGGGCCACCGTCGTGCCGTCGGCCGCCCGGGAATCCGCGGACAGGATCTCGCAGGGGAGATGCCACTCCTCCCCGGCGCTCTGCCAGGCCTTCTTGTCGAAAACGACCCTGGCGCAGAAGTCCTTGTGCCTCGTCACGAGCTCGAACCGCGACGCCGCGGCCAGGGACGCGAACTTGCCGATCCCGAATTGCCCGATCCGGACGCGGCCGAACCGGGGGGAGCGGGAGTGGACGACCTTCTCGTCCGAGCCGATGGTGAAATACTGCTTGAGGCCGGCGAGGTCCATCCCCGTCCCGTCGTCCGCGACGACGATCCTGTCCGGGCCGACCTCCACGCTCACCTTGGCGGCGTCGGCGTCGAAGGCGTTGTTGACGAGCTCCCGGAGCAGGTCGACGCTCTCCGCGTACAGCCGCTCGCCGATCGAGACGATGTGCCGCTTGTCGACGGTCACCGCGAGACGGGTCTTGTCCTTGACCTCCACGGGCCTGGCCCTCCGTTGGCGCGGAGGAGCATAATTCAGCCCCGTCGACGTGTCAAGGCGCGCCGTCCCCGCATTGACAGCCTCCTCCATTGCTGATAGAAAAGAGGGCCTGAGGCCCGCCATGTCGACAGCCGTCGAGCGCTGGATCGAGGACCAGGAACGCCTGGCCAAGCCGGCCAAGGTCTACTGGTGCGACGGGTCGGACGGCGAGGCCTGGCGCCTCCTCGAGATCGGCATGAACGAGGAGCGCCTCAACGGGCCCGTCTTCCTGCCCCTGAACCACAAGAACTGGCCGACGGCCTACCTCCACCGCTCCCACCCGACCGACGTCGCCCGGGTCGAGCACCTGACCTTCGTCTGCCATCCCGCCAAGGAGGACTCGGGCCCGAACAACAACTGGATGGACGTCGGCAAGGCCAAGAAGCTCATGACCGGCCTCTCGGACGGCTGCATGGCCGGCCGGACCATGTACGTCATCCCGTACATGATGGGCCATCCCGACTCGCCCTACGCCAAGGCCTGCGTCATGATCACCGACTCGACCTACGTCGCCGCGAGCATGCGCATCATGACCCGCATCGGGACGCCCATCCTGGAGAAGCTCCGCAACCGCGAGGACTTCGTCAAGGGCTTCCACTCCATCGGCTCCCTCGACCCCAACCGCCGCTACATCATGCACTTCCCCCGCGAGGGCCTGGTCTGGAGCGTCGGCTCGGGCTACGGCGGCAACGCCCTGCTCGGCAAGAAGTGCGTCTCGCTCCGCATCGGCTCCTACCTCGGCTACAAGCAGGGCTGGCTGGCCGAGCACATGGTCATCATGGGCATCGAGGACCTCCGGGGCCGGAAGACCTACATCACGGCCGCCCTGCCCAGCGCCTGCGGCAAGACCAACCTGGCCATGATGGAGTCGGCCCTGCCCGGCTACCGGGTCTGGACGCTCGGCGACGACATCGCCTGGCTCAACATCGGCCCGGACGGCCGGCTCTGGGCCATCAATCCCGAGGCCGGCTACTTCGGAGTCGCGCCCGGCACGTCGATGAAGACCAACCCCAACATGATGAGGACGATCAAGCGGGGCGCCTTCAACCCGACGCTGTTCACCAACGTGGCCCTGGACACCGACGCCAACGAGCCCTGGTGGGAGGGCCTCGACGGGCCCGTGCCCGAGCATCTGCTGGATTGGCAGGGCAAGCCCTGGACGCCGGCGCTGGGCACGAAGGCCGCCCACCCCAACTCCCGGTTCACGGCCCAGATCATGAACTCGCCCATGCTCGACAAGGAGGCCGAGAACCCCCAAGGCGTGCCCATCTCGGCCATCATCTTCGGCGGCCGCCGGACGAGCCTCATCCCGCTCGTCACGGAGAGCTTCAATTGGGCCCACGGCGTCTTCATGGGCGCCCGCATGGGCTCGGAGACGACGGCCGCGGCCACGGGGCAAGTCGGCGTCGTCCGGCGCGACCCCATGGCCATGCTCCCCTTCTGCGGCTACAACATGGCCGACTACTGGCGCCACTACCTCAACATGGGCAACCGCATGTCCCGGCCGCCCCGGATCTTCTCGGTCAACTGGTTCCGGACGGACGAGCGGGGCAAGTTCATCTGGCCGGGCTTCGGCGACAACATGCGCGTCCTCAAGTGGATCATCGACCGGGTGAACGGCGCCGTGCCGGCCCGCGAGACCCCGGCCGGCCTGGTGCCGCGCGTCGAGGACCTCGACCTGACCGGCCTCGACCTCCCCAAGGACAAGCTGGAGAAGCTCTTCGAGGTCAAGATCAAGGAGTGGAAGTCGGAGGTCGACGGGATCCGCGATTTCCTCAAGCCCTACAAGGGCCGTCTCCCGGCCGAGATCCGCGAGCAGCTCGAGAAGCTCGAGCGCCAGGTCCGCGGCTGAGTCCCTCGCCGCCTCGACTTAGAGCGCGCCCTCGTGGGTGACCCCCGCCGCCGCGGGTTCGCCGCCGCTCGCCCCGAAGAACTCCGGGCCGCGCGGGGCGTAGAAGGCGAGGACGCCCAGCGTCAGTATGCCGGTGAAGACGAAGGGGAAGGCGATGCCGAGCAGGTCCGACAGGACGCCGGCGACGAGCGTGACGACCGCCCCGGAAACGAGCTGGATGTTGCTGACCCAGCTGAAGGCCATGGTCTGGCCCGAGGCCGACACGGTCGAGCCGACGAAGGTGTGGAGCGAGGGGTAGGTCATGAGCAGGAAGCCGCCGAAGAGGAGCAGGCCGGCCACGGCCAGCGCCCGGGTCGGGGCGAAGCCGAGCAGGAAGAGCGCCGCGGCCGCGCCGACGAGGCTGGCCATGAACACGGGCTTTCGGCCGAAGCGCCGGCTCAAGGCGCCGTAGCCGTATCCGGTGACGGTCCCGAGCCCGACCCAGAGGGCCAGGAACAGGCCCGTCTGGCCCATGGGGATGCCGTACTTGCGGTTGAGGAGGGAGGGGGCGTAATAGACGGCCACCGACCAGCCCGCCCCGCCGAAAAAGAAGCCGGGCGCGAAGCGGCGGATGTCCCGGAGCGACCGCCACCAGTCGGCCGGCCTGAGGGACGGTCGCTCCTCGCTCCGCGACGAGACCCCGAGCAGGGCCAGGGAGCCGAGTCCGGCCAGGACGAGGCCGAAGACCGCCCAGGCGTAGAGCGGCGTCTTCCAGCCCCAGCCCTGGGCCAGGAAGCCGACCGTCAGGTAGGCCAGGCCGACGCCGAGGTTGCCGGAGCCGCTCTGGATGCCCATGGCGTCGTCGAGCTCGCGGCCCGAGCCGGCCCGCGACTTGGAGACCCAGGCGATGACGATGGGATGGTAGAAGCTGGCGAAGACGCGCAGGACCAGGTACAGGAGGAGCAGGGCCGCGAAGGAGCGGGCGAGCGGGATGACGGCCAGGGAAGCGCAGAGGCCGAGCCCGCTCAGGATCATGAGGCTCCGGTATTCGCTGCGGAAGGAGATCCGGACGACCAGGAACTGGACGGCGAACGTGGCCAGGAGGCCGAGGTTGGAGAGGACGCCGATCTGGGAGTAGCTCGAAATGAGGAGGCCCTGGGCCAGCAGGAGCGGGAAGACCATCGGCGTGATGACCGAGACGGCGTCGGTCAGGGCGTGGAAGAGCGAGGCGGAAACGAGGATCCGGTGCTTCAACGCGCGGTCACCGGTAGGATTCGACGATTGACTGGTAGACGAGGGCCCGGAACTTGGCCTGGGCGTCGCTGCCCGCCGCCGGCAGGAGCTGGGTCATGAACACGGCCACGAGCTTTTCGACAGGATCGACCCAGTAGGTGGAGTGGTAGGCGCCTCCCCAGCCGTAGGCCCCGACCGAACCGGGCTCGCCGTCGCGCCCCAGCTCCTTGGTCACCCAGAAGCCGAGGCCGAAGCCGTTCCCGCCGCCCTGGTAGACCGGGCCGAGGTGGTCGACGGTCATGAGCTCGACCGACTTGGGGCTGAGGATGTGGACGCCCCCCCATTCGCCGCCGCTCTGGAGCATGAGCAGGAAGCGGGCGTAGTCCTCGGCCGTCGAGAGGAGGCCGGCCCCGCCCGAGAAGCAGGCCCGCGGGCCCTCGAGGTAGGCCCGCTCTTTCGGGCCGGCGACGGGCCCGGCCTTGCCGTCCTTCCCGATGCCGTAGACGGCGGCCAGGCGGCCGGCCTTGTCCTCGGGCAGGAAGAACGAGGTGTCGGACATCGCCAACGGCTTGGCGATCCGCCTCTCGATGAACTCGGCCAGGCTCATGCCCGAGACGGCCTCGACGAGATAGCCGAGGACGTCGGTGCTGTAGCCGTAGATGTACCTCTCGCCGGGCTGGGCGTCGAAGGGCAGGCCGGCCAGCTTCCTCATGTAGGCGCCGATGGGCTCGGGCCGGTCGGCCAGGAACCAGCCCTGCAGGCCGGCCGCCTTGTAGAGGTCCCTGGCCAGTCCGCTGCCGTAGGAGATGCCGGAGGTGTGCGTCAGCAGGTCGAGGACCGTGATCTGCCGTTTGGCCGGGACGATCTTGTAGCCCGGGCCTTTCTTCGACGCGTCGGGGACGGCCACGGTCGTCTTGGCGAACTCGGGGAGGTATTTCGCGACCGGATCGTCGAGGAGGAGCTTGCCCTCCTCGAACAGGATCATGACCGCCACGGTCGTGACGGCCTTGGTCTGCGAGGCGATGCGGAAGACGGCGTCGGTCGGCATGGCCGCGCCCGTCGCCGGATCGATCTTGCCGAAGGCCTGGAGGTGGGCGACCTTGCCCCCGCGCGCGACCAGGGTCACCGCGCCGCCGATCTTGCCCTCGTCCACGTAGCGCTGCATGACCGCGCCGAGCCGGGCCAGGCGGGCCGAGTCGAGCCCGACCATCTCCGGCCGGGCGATCGGCAGCTTGTCGGCCGCGGCGAGTGGACAGGCGACGAGGACAACGAGGATGAGGCCGCGGAAGCGGGACGCGCGCATGGGGACCTCCTGTGGGAAGGCTTGCGCCCTTGCTTATACCAGAACACCCGCCGGTCAGTCAAAGCGCTCTGAATGCCCCTGAACCATGGTGCCGGACGAAGCGGCGAGGAGGGTAGCCTGAACACGGTGTAGGGAGAGTTCAGCCGGGTCGCGTGCCGGACGAAGGACGTTTGCCTGCAAACCGGCGAAACGTGTCCGAGCGAGCCGTAGCGCACGGCGAGCGAGTTGTTTTGCCGCCGAGTCCGGCGCACGGCCCGGCGTGAAGAACTCTCCCGGCCGGGGAGGGCTATCCTCCGAGCCGCCGAGAGGCACCTTGGCCGCGGCGTCTGCGGCCTTGTTCTCGCCGGGTGTTCTCCGTATAATTGGCGCCGACATGCGCCGCCCGGCGTCCGCCGCGAAAGGACGATAGCCATGCAGCTTCAGCTCCTCGACTGGATCATCGTCGCCGTCATCCTCTTCATCTGCTTCGCGCCGGCCCTGTTCTACCGCAAGCGGGCCGGCCAGAGCACCTCCGAGTTCTTCGCCTCGGGCCGGGCCGTGCCCTGGTGGCTGGCCGGGCTGTCCATGGTGGCCACCACCTTCTCGAGCGACACGCCCAACCTGGTCACCGACATCGTCCGCCGCAACGGCGTGGCCGGCAACTGGGTCTGGTGGGCCTTCACCCTGACCGGCGTGGCCACGGTCTTCTTCTACGCCCGGATGTGGCGGCGCTCCGAGGTCCTGACCGACCTCGAGTTCTACGAGCTGCGCTACTCGGGCAAGGCCGCGAGCTTCGTCCGCGGCTTCCGCTCCGTCTACCTCGGCTTCTTCTTCAACTGCATCATCATGGCCACGGTCAACCTGGCCGCCTGCAAGATCGCCGCCGTCCTCTTCGGCCTCGACCGCTGGCAGACGCTCCTGGCCGTCGGCCTGCTCAACGTCGTCTTCGCCGCCCTGACCGGCCTCTGGGGGGTCCTGATCATCGACATGATCCAGTTCTTCGTCAAGATGACCGCCGTCATCGCCGCGGCCTACTTCGCGGTCAAGGCCGTCGGCGGCATGCCCGTCCTGATCGAGCGGCTCTCGGCCGTCCCCGGCCCCGGCGGCATCAACTTCCTCAACATGCTGCCGAACTTCAGGAGCAACTGGGACCTGGCCATCGCCATCTTCATCATGCCCCTGGCCGTCCAATGGTGGGCGGTCTGGTACCCCGGCGCCGAGCCGGGCGGCGGCAGCTACATCGCCCAGCGCATGCTGGCCTCGAAGTCGGAGAAGGACTCGCTCGCGGCGGTCCTCTTCTTCAACATCGCCCACTACGTCCTCCGGCCCTGGCCCTGGATCCTCGTCGCCCTGGCCTCGCTCCTCGTCTTCCCCAATCTCGCCGACATCCAGAAGGCCTTCCCCCACCTCGACCCGAGCCTCATCGGCCACGACATCGCCTACCCGGCCATGCTCAGGTTCCTGCCCGTCGGCTTCATCGGGCTCATGGTCGGCGGCCTCGTCGCGGCCAACTCCTCGACCAACCTGACCCACCTCAACTGGGGCGCCTCCTACCTCGTCCACGACTTCTACCGCCGCTTCGTCAACAAGACGGCCTCCGAGAGGCACTATGTCCTCGTCGGCCGCCTGGCCACCGTCGCCCTCTTCTTCTCGGCCGGCGCGCTCGTCTTCGTCCTGGAGACGGCCAAGGACTCGTTCGACATCATCCTCCAGGTCGGCGCCGGGACGGGCCTGCTCTACCTCGTCCGCTGGTTCTGGTGGCGGGTCAACGCCTGGTGCGAGGTCAACGCCATGATCTCGTCGTTCGCCTTCTCCATCCTGCTGCTCGTCTTCCGCAAGCCCGGGGTCGTCAGCCAAGCCGGGCTCAACATCCCCACCCATTACGCCCTCATCCTGACCGTCGCCGTGACCACCGTCAGCTGGATGCTGACCGCCTTCCTCGGGCCGCAGACGGACCGCGCGCAGCTGGTCAAGTTCTATGAGAAGGTCAGGCCCATGGGCCCGGGCTGGAAGGCCATCCGGCGCGAGGCCGGCATCGCCGAGACGGAGGCCCGGGCGACCCACGAGAGCTTCCCGCTGGCCCTGGTCGGCTGGGTCTCGGGCTCGCTGACCATCTGGTCGGCCCTGTTCACGGTCGGCAACGTCCTCTACAGCCGCTGGGTCTACGCGGGAGCGCTCTCGGCCGTGTTCGTCGTGAGCGGCTTCGTCCTGCTCAAGGTCATCAACCGGCTGTGGAGCAGGGCCCCGGGCGCGGCGGCGGACAAGACGGCCGCGGCCGGCTGACCCCCGGGCCGCGCTGAATCCGGGTGCGCGTCCGCGCCTCCATCGGCCTCGACTTCGGCCCGAGGGCGGCCGAGGCGGGCGGTCCCCGGAGCATCCGCGGCCTCGGCACTCCCGGGGCCAGGCCCCTCCCCGCCGCGGTCGGACGGCCCAGGGAGTCCGCATTTCAATCAGCCCCGGGGGGTAGGTTTTTCCCCCGTATTTGTGCTATAGAATCACCTTGAAAAGAGGTGCGCGCATGACAAACGCCCGGTCCGCCGTCCTGGCCGTCCTGGCCGCGGGCGAGGACGCCTACGAGGCCAACTGGAAGCTCGCCCGCGTCTACCACGAGCTGCCCGGGTTCGCCGGCGGCAGCGAGAAGACGTCCCTCGAGCACCTCCTCAAGTCCGTCGAATACGGCCCGCGCGTCGGCCTCAACCTCATCTACCTCGCCGACACCTACATCTCGCTCGGCCGCGTCGGCGACGCCCGCAGGACCCTCGAGACCATCCTGACCATGGAGCCCTATCCCGACCTCCTGCCGGAGACGGAGGAGGAGCGGGCCCAGGCCCGCGAGAGGCTCGAAAGGAAGCCGTTCAAGACGAAATGACCCGCGCGCCCCGGGAACGGGGGGCCGCGCGAGCGCCCGTCCCCGTTCTCCCAGAACCCCTCCGCGTCCTCTACGAGTCGGACGACTACCTGGCCGTGGACAAGCCCGAGGGCGTCCTGTCGGTCTCCCAGCCGGGCGGCGAGGCGGGCCTCCCGGACCTTCTCCGGGACCGCTTCCCGCGTCGGCTCTTCTCCGTCCACCGCCTCGACCGCGGCGCCAGCGGCGTCATCGTCCTGGCCAGGACCGCCGCGGCCCACCGCCACCTCAACGGCGAGTTCGACCGCCGCGAGGTCCGCAAGACCTACCTGGCCCTCGTCGACGGCGCCCCGGCCTCGAACCGCGGCCGGATCAACGCCCCGCTCCGCGAGTTCGGCTCGGGACGGATGGGCGTCGACCCGCGGCGCGGCAAGCCCTCGACGACCGAATGGAAGGTGGCCGAGCGCTTCGACGGCGCGACCCTTCTCCGCGTCTCCCCCGAGACCGGCCGGCGCCACCAGGTCCGGGCCCACCTCTACCACCTCGGTCACCCCATCCTCGGCGACCTCGGCTACGGCGACCGGGACCGGCAGAGCCGGCATCCCCGGCTCATGCTCCACGCCCTGGCCATCGAGTTCCGCCTGCCCTCGGGCGAAACCGTCGCCGTCGAGGCCCCCCCGCCCCCCTCCTTCGAGGCGGTCCTGGCCGCTTTCAGGGCCGGGAAGAAGGGCCCGAAAGAGAAAGAGAGCGGTCAACGGTCCGCTCGCAGGGAGTCCCCATGAAAAACGCCGCGCTGACCGCTCTGGCCGTCTGCCTCGTCTTCTCCCCCGCCGCGCATCCCGGCCAGGCGGCCGCGGCCAAGGCCGCGGCCGAGAAGAAGGCCGCCGCCCTCCGGCCCGTCGCCGACGGGGCCAAGGCCTTCGCCCACCTCGCCCATCTCGCCTCGAACGACTTCAAGGGCCGCAAGTCGGGCACGCCCGAGTACCGCCGGGCCGCGGAGTACGTGGCCGCCGAGATGGCCAAGCTCGGCCTCAAGCCCGGTGGCGACAACGGGACCTGGTTCCAGGAGGTCCCGTTCAAGAGCTGGACGGACTTCGGGCAGCCCCTCCGCCTCGAGATCGTCGCGCCGCAGCGCCGGGCCTATTTCGCCGGCCGCGACCGCGACTTCACGCCCGTCGGCGGCACCGGCTCCGGCACCGCCCGCGGCGGGCTCGTCTTCGCCGGCTACGCCGTCGAGGCCGCGAAGGACGGCTGGGACGACTACGCCGGGCTCGACGTCAAGGGAAAGGTCGTCCTGGCCCTGGCCGACCTCCCGGCCGCGCTCCCGAACGAGGCCAAGGCCGCCTGGACGTTCGAGGCCAAGATCAAGACGGCCGCGGCCAAGGGCGCCGTCGGCTATATCGAGATGGACCTTTCGACGCCCGGCGCCCCGCCCCGGCCCGGCGCCCCGCGCCAGCGCCCCGGGATGCTCCGCGCCGGCCAGGCCCCGAAGGGCTTCGTCGTCCTGCGGGCCGGCCGCGATTTCCTGAGCGACGCCTTCTACATGGCCGGCCGCAGCTGGCGCGACCTGGTCAGCAAGACGCTCCGGCTCGGGAAGCCGTTCACGGCCGACCTCGGGGTCGAGGTCGAGATGGAGGCCCGCTTCGTCTCCGGCGAGCGGACGGCCCCGAACGTCATCGGCGTCTGGCCCGGCGCCGACCCCAAGCTCAAGGACCAGGTCCTCATCATGGGCGGCCACCTCGACCACCTCGGCGTCGGCATCGACGGCTGGATCTACCCCGGCGCCGACGACAACGCCTCCTCGGCCGCGACCGTCCTCGAGACGGTCCGGGCCCTGGCCGCGGCCGGGTTCAAGCCGGCCCGGACGGTCGTCTTCTGTTCCTGGGCGGGCGAGGAGCTCGGCCTCGTCGGCTCGCGCTGGTACACGGACCACCCGGCCTTCCCGCTCGAGAAGACGGCGCTTTACATGAACATCGACATGGTCGGGACGGGCGACGCGGACCTTCTCGTCGGCGGCATGACCGAGTTCGCCGAGCTCTTCGAGGTCGCCAAGCGCGGCCTCGACGCGGCGACGGTCGCCCGGCTCAAGCCCCGGCCGAACTACCGCGGCTCGGACCACACCTCGTTCTGGGCGAAGAGCGTCCCGGCCATCAGCCTGCGCAGCGGCGAGGCCCTGACCGGCGAGCTCGACGACGAGCACCCCGAATACCACATGCCCGGCGACGGTCCGGGCATCGTCGACCCGGAGCGCCTGCGCGAGGCCGCCCAGTATCATTGCGACATCCTCTGGGGCCTGGCCTCGAGCCGGGAGGACCTCCTCGACCCCGTCCACCGGACGCTCTACCTCCACCGCGACGCCGCGGTCGTGGACATGCACTGCGACACGGTCGCGCGGGCCCTGGCCGGCGAGGACCTGGCCAAGGACCTGCCGACGGGCCACATCGACATCCCCAAGCTCGGGCGCGGCGGCGTCGACCTCCAGGTCTTCGCCTGCTTCGCCCCGCCGCCGGCGACCGAGGCCGACAAGGGCCGGGCCGGGAACGGCGTCTTCGCCCAGATCCAGGCCGCCCGCGAGCTGGCGGCCAAGAACCCGGACAAGCTGGTCCTGGTGACGACCGCCTCGGAGTCCACGGCGGCCCGCAACTCGAGCAAGACCGGCGTCCTCCTCGCCATCGAGGGCGGATACGCCATCGAGAACGACCTCGTCCTGCTGCGCGAGTTCTACCGGGCCGGGGTGCGGCTCATGACCCTGACCCACTGGACGGCGACGGACTGGGCCGACGCCTCGGGCGATCCCGGGCCCGTCCACGGCGGGCTGACGGAGTTCGGCCGGGAGGTCGTGGCCGAGATGAACAAGCTGGGCATGATCGTCGACGTGTCCCACGCCTCCGACGCCACGTTCTGGGACGTCCTGCGCGTATCGAAGGCCCCGGTCGTGGCCTCGCACTCGTGCTGCCGGGCCCTGGCGCCCCATCACCGCAACCTCAGCGACGAGATGCTCAAGGCCCTGGCCGAGAAGGACGGCGTCGTCGGCGTCAACTTCTCGCCGGGCTTCCTCCAGGACGGCTACGACGCGAAACGGACGGAGGTCTTCGCAAAGACGGCCGCCGACCACGGCCTGCCCGCCGACCGGGCGGCCATCTCCGCGGCCGATCCCGCCGTCCGGGACAAGTTCAACGCCGATTTCCGGGAGCGCTGGGCCGCGGTGAAGAAGACGCTGCCGCCGGTCGACGTCAAGACGGTCGTCGACCACATCGACCACGTCGTCAAGATCACCGGAGACTGCGACCACGTCGGCCTGGGCTCGGACTTCGACGGCCTGAGCGAAACGGCCGCGGGCCTGGAGAACGCCGGGCTGCTGCCCGAGATCACCAAGGAGCTCGTCCGCCGCGGCTACAAGCCCGAGGACATCCGCAAGGTCCTGGGCGGGAACTTCCTGCGCGTCTTCGGCGCCGTCGAGCGGGCCCGGGAGGCCGCGGCGCCGTGACGAGGGGGGGCGGATGAGGAGACGCGTCCCCGGCCCGCGTCCCCATCCTTCGCTCTTCCTCGGCCGGGGCCGCCCGCTTTCGTCGCGGGAATTGAGATGAGGGCGGTTTTTTGATAATTTGTATGTCTTGCATGTCCGTGACAACGACGACGCCGCAGAGCTGATGGACCCCGAAATCCCCTCCCCCGCCGGTTTCGAAGCCCCCGTCATCCTGGACCGGGGCCGGCACCACATCTCGCGGCGCGACATCGACCCCGACTGCCTCAAGGTCCTCTACCGGCTGAGCGGCCACGGCTACACGGCCTACCTCGTCGGCGGGGCGGTCCGCGACCTCCTGCTCGGCCGCAGGCCGGCCGACTTCGACGTCGGGACCAACGCCCACCCGAACCAGATCAAGAAGCTCTTCCGCAACGCCTTCCTCGTCGGCCGCCGCTTCCGCCTGGCCCACGTCCGCTTCCAGGAGGGCAAGACGATCGAGGTTTCGACCTTCAGGCGCAAGCCGACCGAGGAGGAGCTGGCCGCCGAGCGCGAGGAGGAGGCGGCGAAGGCCGCCGAAGAGGCCCTCGAGGGGGAGGCGGACGGAGAAGAGGCGCAACCGGAGGACGGGCCCGGCGGCGCGGCGGCCGATCGAATGCCCGGCGACGCCCCCGGCCCTGTCGAAGGCGCCGTCGACGGCCGCGGGGCGCCGCGGCGGCGCCGCGGCCGGCCGCCTCTCAAGCCCATCGCCTACGGCACGCCCCGCGAGGACGCCTTCCGCCGCGACCTGACCATCAACGCCCTGTTCTACGACATCGCCACCTACGCGGTCATCGACTACGTCGGAGGGCTCGAGGACCTCGAGGCCCGGCGCGTCCGCATCATCGGCGACCCGGACACGAGCTACACCGAGGACGCGGTCCGCATCTGGCGCGTCCTGCGCCACGCCGCCCGCCTCGGCTTCGCCATCGAGGAGCGGACGGCCGAGGCCATCCCCCGCCACCGCGACAGGCTCGCGGCCTGCCCGGGGGCCCGACTCTTCGAGGAGCTCAACAAGGACATCAAGTCCGGGGCCGCCCGGGCCTTCTTCCGGAGCGCCCGCGTCCACGGCGTCCTTTCGCGCGTCCTCGGCGAGGTCGGCGACCTCTACGAGCGCTCCGACGACCGCATGGACAAGCTCACGACGCTCCTCGGCGTCCTCGACGCCTCCATCAGCTCCGGCGGCTCGCCGCCGCCCGCGGTCATGTACGGCCTCCTGCTCTGGCCCTGGGCGGAGACCTTGCTCGCCGGCGTCCAAGGCGACAGGCCCAAGGCCCTGTACGACGCCTTCCGGGCCTCCGGGAGCGCGGCCACCGTGCCCAAGACGGTCCTCCTCGAGGCCGTCCACACCCTGGTCATCGCCGACCACATGCTCCGGGCGCTCAGCGACGGCAGGATGCGCTGGGCCCTCAAGGAGCGGCCGCTCTACCCCGAGGCCTCGCGGGTCGCCTCGGTCCTCGTCGACGGCACGTTCGGCGCCTGCGAGGACCCCTTCTCCGAGATCTACCGCCGCCGTTTCGGGACGCGGCCCCGCGCCAAGCCGCACAAGTACCGCCGCCGCAGGAAGAAGGCGCCCCAGCCGCCTCCGCCGGCGGCCTGACCGCCCGGGAACTCGCCCGGTTATCTCGGTGTTGCGCCCGCGGCGGGAACTGCCTATAATTCCTCCGGCCCGGACGGCCGGGTAGCGAGTCCGGGGACACGCGCCATCGGGGCATGTCCCCGCGAGAAGGAGCAGCGCATGGACACCTCGCGCCGGACCCTGACCCTCGGCGGGATCGGCCGCCGCGTCCTGAGCTTCGCCGCCGGGGCGGGCATGATCACCGCCTCGATCATGACCATCGACCACTTCTTCCGGGCCAACTACCCCAAGACGATCTTCGCCGGCTCCTTCTGCGACATCAGCGCCTTCTTCAACTGCGACAGCTCGGCCTTTTCCAATATCTCCCAGATCATGGGCGTGCCGCTCGGCTTCTTCGGCATGTTCATGGGCCTGCTCGTCGTCCTCGGCGCGGTCTTCCCGAGCGAGGCCTTCGAGCGGACCAACAAGTCCCTGTCGCTCCTGAACGTTCTCGGCGTCGTCGCGCTCTTCCTCTACTCCGTTCTCCACCTCGGCAGCCTGTGCCTGCTCTGCTCGGGCTTCTACCTTTTCTCCATCCTCAACTTCATCCTCTTCCGGGCCTACGGCATCGACCGCGAGGCCAAGAACATCGTCCGGCGCTGGGTCCGGCCGTCGATCAAGCTGCTTTTCGTCTTCGCCCTGGCCGCCGCCGCCGGCGCCTACGGCATGATCGAGTACCACAACGCCCGCAAGGAGGCCCAGATGGGCATCGGCGTCGACGTCGTCCGGCAGTTCTACGAGCTGCCCAAGGTCCCCTGGCCGAGCGTCATCTCGCCCTTCTGGACGGCCCGGTCGACGGAGAAGTTCGAGGACGCGCCCATCCAGGTCGTCGAGTACGGCGACCTCCTCTGCTCCGACTGCCTCTATCTCAACCAGCAGTTCGAGCGGCTCGAGAAGGAGTTCGCCGGCAAGATCAACGTCGTCTTCCAGTTCTTCCCGCTCGAAGGGCTGTGCAACGACGTCGTCCCGAGGAAGGCCAAGCTCCATCCCGGCGCCTGCGAGCTGGCCTACATCGCGACCTACGACCCCTCGAAGTTCAAGGCCATCCACGACGAGGTCTGGGCCAACTTCCGCGCGGCCCGCGACCCCGAGTGGCGCCGGGCCCTGGCCAAGAAGTACGGCGTCGAGGCGGCCCTGGACGATCCCGCCGTCCGGGAGGTCGTCCGGGCCCAGGTCGAGACCGGCAAGGAATACGAGAAGACCTCGGCCGAGCACCCCTACGGCATCCGCTCGACGCCGACCCTGATCATCAACAACCGCATGATCATCGGGACGCTCCCCTACGGCCACCTGCGGGCGATCTTCCGGGCCCTGGTCGAGGAGCGCGAGGGCGGGTCGAAGAAGTTCATCGAGAGCTGGGTCGAGCAGCCCCGCCCGAAGAAAAAGCCGGCGTCAAAATAAAACGGGGACACGATACCTGTTCACCCATTTTCGCGCTCGTTCTTGACGACAGGGCCCGGCAGGCCGATAATCCGGGCAAAGGGAAATCGGCGTGTCCTCGCTCGGCCGCATCGTCAAGCTCATCCCAACGGCCCTGACCGTCTCCCTCGCCGGGGCCGCCTCCCTCGCGACCGCCGCTCCGCCTCAAACGCGGCCCTTCGATGTGGCCTCGCTTCCGGCCGCGGCGGAATACGCCACGGAAGCGCCGGCGGGCCGCGGCTTCAATGGCAGCGAGGCGCCTGTCCTGATCCGGTCCCTCTCCCGGCTTAATAAGGCCCTGGGGACCGACCTCCGGCCGGACCCTCGACTGGCCCGGCTCGCCCAGTGGATCTATGACCGATTCGGCCCCGAGCCCCGGTTCCCATCGGAGACAGAGCTCGACATCCTCACACGCCGCCTAGGCCTGCCCGAGCCCGTGCCACACCTGCTCTTGACCCAGGCCCGCGACGCCCCGCGCCTCTTCACGGTCGTTTCCGCCCGCCTCGCCCGGGTCTTCAACCTGGCCGAATACACCCATATCGGCGGCGTGGCCGAGCGGGTCCGAGGAGGGGTCGTCGTCTTGATCGCCCTGAGCCGCCGGCATCTCACCATGGCCCCCGTGCCGGTCACGCTGCCCCTGCCGGCGCGTCCGACGCTCGCGGGCGAGCTGGCCGCGGGCTACGTCCGGCCGCGAGCTCGACGGCCTGGGCCGCCTCGAAGAGGAGCCCCGGCTCTCCGAACTGGCCGAACAGGCCGTCCGGGACTATCTCGAGGATCACGCGCTCAGCCAGGACGGCGTCATGGACCGGCTGCGTCACTCCCTCGAGGAGGCCGAGACGCTCAAGGGCGAGACGACCGCCCTATTCGTCGTCGCCGGCTCCATCGAGGAATGCGTCGAGCGGATGAAGATCGATCCGAAGACCTGGGCCGATGCAAAACGGGTCGGGCTCGGCCTCGCTCAGGGGACGCGCCAAGGCCTCGTCCCCAACTCCATAGTCATGGTCCTGATCTTGAATTAGAGCCAGAGGGAGGCGGCGGCGGGGACGGCGGCGCGGTCGACGAGCGAGATCGCCCCTTTCGCGCAGGCGCTGCGGCAGACGCCGCAGCCATAGCATTTGTCCGCGCGGACTTCGGCCTTGTCCTTCTTCTTCCAGGGTTTGAACGCCTTGAACGGGCAGATCTTGACGCACTGGCCGCAGCCGTTGCACTTCCCCGGATCGACGGCGGCCACGTACTCGCCGCGGAAGAAGACGGGCGACTTGTGCGTGACCGTCGCCCTCATCGCGTAGCAGGCCGGGAGCGAGCAGTTGCAGATCCCGGCCAGGAACGGCGTCACGAACGTCCAGACCGTGTGGCAGTTGCCGTCGGCCTCGCTCTCACGGATGCGGGCCAGGGCGTCGGCCTTCGACATCGTCTCGAGGCCGTCCGTATGGGGGCCGACGAGATAGGACGCGTCGATCTCTCCCATGATCTTGCGGATGCCGCCCCCGTCGGGCTCCATGCTGACGCCGAAACAGTAGCGCTGCTCCTTGCCGACCCTGACGTGCCGGCAGATGCAGGCCAGCCGCACGACTGACGTTGTCAGGGCCAGGATGCGCTCGATGTCCTCGATCGGCACGACCTGGCCGAAGTGCCGGACCTGCTGCTTGGCCGTGATCTTCTTCCGGACACCCTTCCAGAGGAAGTCGGGCATGATATCGAGGGCGGTCAGGGCACGCTCCCCTTTGGCCAAGTGGTCCGGGTCCTCGAAAAAGCGGGTGATGAAGCGCCGACGCCGGAGGTCGCTGAGGAGGTCCTCGGCGTAATTATTGGCGTTCAGATACCATTTCTTCCCTTCCCCGTGCTGATGGCAGAAGTCGCACATTGAAGACGCCATCCTGCCATACCTGGAATCTCCTGTCAATCCGGGGAAATAACCCGATAAAAGCGGAAAAAGCCCTGATTTTCAGCCCATTTTCAGGGACCGTGCGGGAGTCCAGACCCCCTCTCCCCTGAAGCCGGTTTCCGAGCCGTGCGATTTCCTGCGGTCTCTTGATTGAGCTCTTGTTCAATTTAGGAAAAACCCGCATCAATCAAAAAATATTGGGTAATGGCCCTTGACAAGCCGTATATCGCATAGTATAGTATAGTACACGATATAGTGAGGCGCACATCATGACCAAGCAAGAGCCCGAACCCGACATCGGCAGCCTCGAAACGGAGATGAACCGGGGGTTCCTCCACATCCTCGCCTTGGCCCTGCTCGAAAAGGACATGTACGGCTATTCGATGGTCAAGCACATCGAGACGCTGGGCTACAAGGTCGAGGAGAACACGCTCTATCCCCTCCTCCGCCGGCTGGAGAAGAACGGCTGGATCGCCTCCAAGTGGGACCTCTCCGAGGACAGGCCCCGCAAGTTCTACGCCGTCACGCCCGCGGGCCGGGCCCTGCGCGCCTCGCTTCTCGACATCTGGAGGACCCAGGACCGCGTCCTCGACAAGATCGCCAAGGAGAACGCCCATGCCCAATAAGCTCGAAGCCTATCTCGAGGAGATCAGCCACTACCTCTCCGGCCGCGCCGAGCGCGAGGAGATCCTCGCCGAGATCCGCAGCCACATCCTGGAGAAGGCCGCCGTCGAGAACGGCGGGACCGGCGACGACGCCGTCGACCGGGCCGTCGCCGCCTACGGCCCGCCGCGCCGCGTCGCCGAGCGCTACGCCGAGGACCGGCCCATCATCGCCCCGGCCTACAAACGTTACCTCGTCCGCTACACGTCGCTCCTGTTCGCGTTCCACGCCCTGCTGACGGCCGTTGCGGTCGTTTTCAAGAAGGACTTCGTCGTCTTCCCCTTCCTGTACCTGCCCCGGCTCTCCCCGATCGAGGCGCTCATGTACCTCCCGTCGGCCTTCCTGGCCGACCTCGGCCTCGTCGCCCTCATCCTCTACTTCGTCACCCAGAGCGGTAAAGAGGTCAAGCTGCCCTGGCCCAAGTTCGGGGTCGACCTCGACGAGGTCAAGCCGCCCAAGAAGGCCTTCTGGCGGCTCGTGGGCCAGGGCATCGGCGCGGTCGTCATGCTGGCCGTCACCGACCTCGCCCTCTACGTCTTCGCCCGCTACGGCACGATCTTCCTTGCCTTCACCCGCGGCCGCGACCCCAAGCCCCTGCTGACGCCGGAGGCCGGCCGCTACCTCTCGCTCATCGTCATCGCCCAGCTCGCCCTCTCGACCATGACCCTGCTCGTCAAGCTCTTCACCCGGTCGCGCTGGGTGACGATCGTCTCCAACGTCGTCTCGCTCGGCCTCATCGGCCTCCTGCTCCGCGTCTCCTTCGACGGCCTCTTCGCCGTCGATATCCCGGAGAAGCTCCTGCCCGCGGGCAAGGCCAACATCAAGATCGTGCTCCTCGTCATCGCCCTGGTCATCACCTACGAGCTCGTCCGCGACATCGTCCGGGTCAGCCGCCGCAAGCTGTCGCGTGCTCAACATGCCGAGCCCGCGGCGAAGCCGGAAGAGCCGTGATCCCGCCCTTCGGCGGCGAGGCCCTATCGACAGGCTCTCCGGGCCCTCGGCATAGGGGGATTCGCGTGGCGAGCCGCGTGCCGCCGAAACGGAGCCGGGGTCACTGGTCGACGTAACCGGCCTTGTCCTTTTCGTAAGCCGAATTCAGGTAGCCGTCGACGGCCTTGGCCACGGTGAAGATGATGAAGCCCGTGACCAGGACGGCCACCGCGATCAGGACGACGGCCTTGGCGGTCGAGACCTTCCTGGCCAGCCCCTGGGGCGCCAGCACGTCCCAGAGGGACTTGCCGACGAAAACGAGCATGAGCATCAGGCCCAGGTACAGCCGGTAAACGGAGGCGCCGCCGGGGTTCCTGCCCACGAACGGCAGGACGAGCCAGACGGCGAAGAGCAGATAGAGCGCGGTCAGGCTGACCGACAGGGCCTTCTTGGGGTCGAGCTCGAGCTTCATCGCCGGTTCCTCCGCATCCCTTTAGACGGGCCCCGGGCCCAAACCTTCCGGGGGGATGATAGCCGCATCGTCCGGGAAATCCCAGAAGCGGGGCGAGAGGGCCGGTTTCCCCGATCTGGGAAGGGACATTTTCACGCTCGGCCGGACCGCCCGGGGGAACCATCCCGAATGGACGCCATGCGGGCGAGGTCCGCGCGATGCCCCGGCGCGAATCCCGGACCGGGACGAGCTTCGGCCGTGCCGGCCGCCGGATCATCCCCGGTTGGACGGGGCCCGCGTTTTGGTAGAATGCCCCTGTGCGCCGTCCCAAGGGCTACTGGTATCCGCCGGGCCTCCTCTACGATCTCGCTTTTCTGACGATGTTCCGCGGCCTGCGGAGGCGGGTCGCGCGGGCCGTCGAGGACGGGCGGCTCTATCCCTGGCTCGACGTCTGCTGCGGCACGGGCGATCAGCTGCGCGACCGGGCCAGGGGACGCGCCAGGGGACATGTACCCTTGGTACGCGTCCCCGTTCTTGCCCGCTCGAGGGGACATGTACCTGGGGTACGTGTCCCCGCTCTTTGTGGTAACGAGCTCGCCATCGGCCTCGACCTTGGTTTCGGCTTCGTCCGTTACGCCGCCGCCCGGGCGCCCGGCGTGCCGTTCGTCTGCGCCGACGCCGCCCGCCTGCCGTTCAACTCCGGCTCGATGCGGGCGGTCTCCGTCTCCTTCGGCCTCCACGACAAGAGCCCCGAGTCCCGGGCCGCGATCCTGGGCGAGGCCCGCCGGGTGCTGGCCCCCGACGGCCGGCTCATCGCCGTCGACTTCGAGAACCCCTGGAACGCCGCGTCACGCGCCGGCGCGCTCGTCGCCTGGGCCATCGAGCGCCTCGCCGGCGGCGACCATTATCGCAACGGCCGGGAATTCCTGCGGCGGGGCGGCCTGCGCGCCTTGCTGCGGGAGCACGGGTTCGCCGAATGCGAGCGACGGAACATCGAGTTCGGCTCGCTGGGCATGGTTGTCGCCCGCCCTTTGTGATTCTCCCTCCTTGTAACAGGGCCGACACCTTGCGGGAGGCGCCGGATGGTCCTCGGGCGGGGATGCCCTTCCCGGCATTCCGATAATCCCGGCCTCACGGTCGGGGCGAAGGCGTCTGCCCTTCCAAGGAAGGGCCTCCCGAGGCCCCTGGGGGTCCCGGGGAGCGGAAACCCGGGAACGCTTGCCCTTCGGGCTCTCAAAGTGTAAAAATTGGGCGTGGATCGTTCTTCATCAACTCAAGCGAAGGAGCCGCCATGAAAAATCGCCTCTCGAGCGTTCTGAAATGCGCGCTGATGATTTCGGCCCTGGTCGTCGCCGCAGTGCCGGCCGGCCCCGCGGCCTCCTCCCCTGCCGCCCAGGAACAATTCGCCCGCCCCGGCGCTTCGATCGAGGTGGCGAAAACCCCCGTCTTGGCCGCTCGGCGGGCCAAGCTCATGGAGGCCCACAAGGACGGCGTCATCGTCATCCCCTCGCAGGCCAAGGGCCGCGACGGCGCCATGACCGACAACCTCAACTTTCATTACCTGACCGGGCTCAAGGAAGCGGACGCCGTGCTCGTCCTCGATCCGGCCGGCAGCCCGCGGGAAACGATCTTCAGGCGCTCGTTCGCCGCGCCCCCGGCCGCCGGGGCGGCGGGCGCGAGGCCCACGGGCGCCGGGCCGGAGCCGGGCCAGTCCCGGACCCCCGCGGGACCCGACCCGGGACTCGTCGAAAAGCCCAACACCCAGCTCGCGCCGACCCTCTCGGGCCCGATCCGGGCCGGCCGGGCCGGTCGCGTCTATCTTCCCTTCTCCGACCTCGACTTCCTCTCCCGCGCCTTCGGCGGCGCGAATCCCCTGGCCCAAGCCGAAGCCATCCTGAACATCGACCCGACGATATTCGAGATGCGCCTGACCAAGGACGCCGACGAGATCTCCGCGCTCCGGGAGGCCATCGACCTCACGGCGGAGGCCCTCAACGAGGTGTATCGCGCCGCCGGGCCGGGGATGCGCGAGATCGACCTGGCCGCCATCCTGCGCTATGTGTTCAACCGGCGGGAGACGAAGGAGTCGTTCCTCCAGGCCGCGTCGGGCCCGAATTCGACCAACGTCCATTTCGGGGCGACTTCGCGGGCGCTCGCGGCGGGCGACCTCGTCGTCTTCGACGTCGGGGCCTGGGTCCGCGGCTACACGTCCGACATCAGCCGGACCATCCCCGCCAGCGGACGCTTCACCAAGGAGCATCGCGAGATCTACGCGCTCGTCCTCGAGGCGGAGAAGGAGGGCATCCGCCGGCTCGTCCCGGGCGCGTCGTTCAAGGCCGCGCAGACGGCCGCCGAGGACGTCCTCATGGCCGGCCTGGAGAAGCTCGGCCTGGTCACCGACGTCAAGAGCCCCTGGCAGCGCCGCCTCCACGTCCAGCACGGATTCGGCCACGGCATCGGGCTCGAGGTGCACGACGTCTGGAGCTGGCACGGCCCCCGCCTCGACAAGGTCGAGATGGCGCCGGGGATGGTCATGACCATGGAACCGGGGCTGTACTTCCCGGAAGGACGGCTCGAAACGTTCCTGGGGACGCTCAAGGGCCAGGCGCCGGACGAAGACATCGCCGCCTTCCGGGCGAAGGTCGGGCCGGTCTATGGGAAATACGCCGGCATCGGCGTCCGCATCGAGGACGATGTCCTGATCACCGGGAGCGGCAACGAGGTCCTGAGCTCACGGGTGCCCAAGGAGATCGCGGACATCGAGAAGCTGATGAAGGAGCGGAGCCCGTTCAATCAGTTGAAATAGGGGCCTGACGCGCTCTTTGGGCCGGGACATGTACCTCTGGTACGTGTCCCGTTTCTTCGGTTCTATCGCGCCGGCGCGATGTTGATCATCGCCCGCAGCTTCAGGAACCCCTCGATGTAGTCGTCCGCAACGAAGCTCAGGGTCCGGGCGTCCTGCCGCGTCACCCCGGGGACCATCGCCCCCATGTCCGCCTGCGCCGAGACGTGGTAGCCGAGCTCGAATTTGTAAGGCGCCGCCGGCTTGAACGGCTTGACGGCGCCGAGCCGGCCCAGCGCCTCCTTGGCCCCTGCCCTGATGAGCCGGCGGGATTCCGGCATGGGCACGAGCTTGGCCGCGAGCCGGCCGATGGCCTCCTTGACCTGGACGGTCACGATGTCCCGGCCGAGGATCTCGACCGCCTGGCGGCAGACCGCGGCGTCGCCGCTGACGAGGACGACGGGCACGCCGTAATAGCCCGCGATCGCCGCGTTCAGGCCGAGCTCGGGCATCTCGACGCCGTTCACCCGGATCGAGCGCACGACCGAGCCGGAGATCGTGTGGTCGAGGGTGGCGTCCGCGGTCCCCGCCTTGGCGTGGTAGCCGATGAACAGGCAGGCCGCGAAGGACGGGTCGATCCCCTCCATCATGGACAACGGCTTGGGGGATCCGCTGATGAGCGTCGCGCGCGGGTCGAGCTCGTCGGGATCGATGTTCCGCATGGAGCCGTGCGAGTCGTTGACGGCGATCTCGGCGGCCCCGGCCTCGACGGCCCCTTGGACGGCGGCGTTGACATCCTGGGCCATCCACTTCCGGGCCGGCCCGTATTCCGGGGTCCCCGAAGTGACCTGGTCGCTGTGGACGACGCCGGAGATGCCCTCCATGTCGACGGAGATGTAGACTCTGAGCGGCGGCTTAGCGACGCCTTTCTGTTGGGCCGCCGCGAGGGAGAAGAGGGCCGCCCCGGCCAGCAACGCGACCGACAGCACTGCGACCGTCATTCGCTTGTTCATGGGACCTCCCCGGGGACATGTACCTGTGGTACGTGTCCCGTTCCTTATTCCGGAGACCTATATGGCGCCTTGCGTCCCTGGCAATGCTCACGCTCACAAAGCTGACAGGCCGAGAATCCCTCGTCCGAGGGAAAAAGGATCCCGGAGATCGATTTTCTCGGGACCATCATCATGCCGTCCGTCAAGTGAACGCCGATGAGCCGCTCGGCGCCGCTGAGGAGCGAGAACAGCTTCGGCTGCTCCGTGATCGGCCAATCCTCGAGGGAGCCGGGGCTGAGACTGGCAAGGCCGCTCAGCCCATAGTGTTCCTGGAGATACCCGGCCAGCCAAGCCGCGGCCCGCTCCAAGGCATAATCGGCGATCTCCTCGAGATAGTATTGCCTGAGGAGGTCGGCTTGAGCCTGCGCGGCCCGCTCGAGCTCGGGTCCGACGGTGACGATATACGGGAAGACCCGGCCGGCCTTCCCGAGGTTCTCCCGAAGCGCCGGGCCGACGAATTCAATCCCGCCGATCTCGACCGTCCTCATCCCGACCGGCCCGACATCGCAAGCGGCGAACACCGCCTTCGGCCCGATGAGCGTTTCGGCGAGCCTGACCAAGCTCCGGTCGGACTCGGCGGCCGCGCCGGCGGCTTCGAGACGCAGCCGAGAGGCGATCTCGCGCGCGTCCAGAACGACCGGGATCCTGTCGAACGCCCTCACGGGGTCAATTTATCACAAGTCATCCGGGAATCAAGCACGGCGCCACGGAAGGGGCGGCAGGCCGAGAGCGTCCGGCCGCATGAGGACGATGGGCCTGGATGTCCCGTGGCCCCGATCCCCTTCTTGCTTGTTCTTACTTGGGGGATCCCGGTCCCTTCGGGCCCAGGGAAAGCCGGATCTCGTGCAGCTGCATGGCGATGGCAAAGAGCAACCCGACCGCGGTTATCTCGATGAGCCGGCCCTGCTCGGGGAGATGCCGCCACAGGGTATAGCCCAGGGTATTCGCTATCTTCTGCGCGACCCCGAGCGCCGCCACGGCGGCCGCGCCGTAGAAGAAAGCCTTTCGGACCAAGGTCTGGATCTTATTCATCGTTTTCCACCTTATCTGCGCTCGATCAGGATGGCCTTCGTGGAAAGAGTGTTGGAGTCCAGGTTGTACGCGACCATTCGGACCGTTCCCGCGTCATCCTGGAACCAGAGCTGGACCCATTCCTTGGCGATAGGGTAACTGCTGGTCGAGACGAGATCGCCCCAGTCTGCGGGAATGGAACCCACCTGCGGCAGCGGCTGGACGCCGAGAGTATGCTCGCCCTGCGGGGGTTCGTCGAGCCTCGTGCATGACGCCCCCAAGCCCAGGAAGGCAGACAGAAGCAGACACGCGCCAATTCGACGGAACATCGGGCCTCCTTTCTTTCTGTCGGATCCGGCGACGCCCGAGGCGCCGCCTATCGGGCAGTGCTCCCCCCGTGGCCGGAGAGAGCATCGTGGCGACTCGCTTTCCCTTGGTTTGATTATGGCCCAAAGATGAACGAATGTCCAGACAGCTCTCCACCCAAGACTCCCCCGCCCTGCCTCCCCCACTCACCCGGAGGCCACCCGGGGCCCATCGCTATTGACATGTCCGGGTGGCGATGCTATCAATGGGTATCCTTGGCCGGACCAAGGGGGCAAGGAGGAGACGTCAGGTGGTTTTTTCCAAGGATGTTCTCAAGATCGACCGGCCGGCCGAGGTCCGCAAGATCGTCGCCTTCATACGTGAGCGGGTCCATTCCTGGCGCAGGAAAGGAATCGTGATCGGCCTGAGCGGCGGGGTCGACTCCGCTCTGTCGACGGCGCTCTCGGTCGAAGCCGTCGGCAAGGACAAGGTCCTCGCCCTTCTTCTCCCGGACAGGGATTCGAGCCCGCAGAGCGCGGAATTCGCCTTGGAACAAGCCCGGGCCCTCGGCATCGAGGCCCTGACGATCGATATCACGCCGGTCCTGGAGGCCTTCGGGACCTACGAGAAGCGGGACGCGGTGGCCAAGTCCATCTATCCCGATTTCGGCGACGGCCACAAGCTGAAGATCACCCTGCCCGCGGACATCCTGAACCGCGACGGATACAACTTTTTCACTCTGACGACGATCGATCCGGAGGGGGGAACGCGTACAACCCGCCTGACCGGCGACCAGACCCAGGGGATCGTCGCCGCGACCAACACGAAGCACCGGACCCGGATGATGGCCCAGTATTACCACGCCGAGAAGCTCAACTATCTGGTCTGCGGCGCGACGAACAGATGCGAGGCGCTCCAAGGGCTGTTCGTCAAGTACGGCGACGGGGGCGTGGACATCGAGCCGATCGCCCATCTCTACAAAGACCAGGTCTTCCAACTGGCCGAGCACATGGGCGTCATTCCCGAGATCCTCAGCCGCGCCCCCTGCCCCGACACCTACAGCGCTCCGGTCACGGACGAGGAGTGGTTCTTCCGGATGCCTCTCAAGACCCTCGATTTGCTGCTCTACGCCTGGGAGAACAAGATCGAGATGCCGGAGATCTGCCGGGTCATGGAGCTCGAGGAAGACCAGGTCAGGAGGGCATTCCGGGACTTCGCGAGCAAGCACCAGGCGACCGAACACCTGAGGCATTTTCCCCCGTCTTTGCTCTGAGGACACGCCCATCCCATCGCCACGCCTTGCCGGCGCCCTGGCGGTGAGGAAGGACGCGGCGCCCGAAGGGTCCGAAGGGGCCTTGATTCGCGGCGGACTCTCCGATAGACTGAATCCGGTACAGAGGTGTATCATGAGGTATTTCAGCTGCCTGGTCTTACTGCTTCTCGTCTTTGCGCCAGGCTGTAACAGAGGAGGAGGTGACGTGCTAGGCCCCTATTACGTGAAACTCGACGCCGTTTCGCAAGAGAAATGGGGTGAGCTGGCTCGGCAGAGGGTCTTTTTCGGTCACATGTCTGTCGGGTCGAACATCCTCGATGGCCTCGAGGAAGTCATCAGCCGGAGACCGGGGATCCGGCTGAACATCCGTGAAACCGCCGACCCCGGCGAATTCGCGGTCCCGGTTTTCGCCCATTATCCAGTTGGAAGGAACAAAGTCCCCCTGTCGAAGATCGCGGCCTTTCGAGAGATCATGGACAGAGGCATCGGCCGAGCTGCGGACGTGGCCTTCTTCAAGTTCTGCTACGTCGATATCGACCATGAAACCGATATCGAGGCGCTGTTCGAAAGCTACGTCGCGCTCATCGAGGGGCTGCAGGAACGGTACCCTGATTTGACGATCGTCACGTTCACGGTCCCGCTCTTATCGAAGCCCGTCGGGATCAAGACCCGACTTCGGAAATTGCTGGGAAGGCTGCCCTGGTACGAAGAGGAGAACGTCAAGCGGAACCTCTTCAACGATCTGTTGAGGGCCCGTTTCCAGGGGACTTTGTTCGACTTGGCCGCCGTCGAATCGCGGTTCGACGACGAAAGACGCGCCACCTTCCGATACGGCGGGAAAGACTACGAATTGCTCCGTCGCGATTTCACGGACGATGGGGGGCATCTCAATCCGATCGGACGTCAGGTCGTCGCCATCGAGCTGCTGCGGTTCTTGACAACCGTCGGAAGCCCCGAGCGCCCGCTCTAGGAGGAGAGCCTAACATGCCTTTTTCGAAGAACGATATCCGGATCGACCCCGAGGCGGAAACAGAGCGCATCGTCGCCGCGATGCGCCGGATCGTCGGCCAGGAGCTGGGCAAGCGCGGAGGGGTCATCGGCATCAGCGGCGGCATCGACTCGAGCGTTTGCCTGGCCTTGAGCGCCAAGGCCTTCGGCCCCGAGCGGGCCCTGGGCGTCACCATGCCCGAATCCGATTCGAACCCCATCAGCGCGGTCCTGGCCAGGAAACTGGCCCGCCAGTACGGCGTCCCCTACATCGTCGAGGACATGACGGCGGCCCTAGCCGGCTTCGGGGCCTACCGGCGCCGGGATGAGGCCATGAGGAGCGTCTTCCCCGAATACGACTCGACCTTCCGGGCCAAGATCGTCCTGCCGTCCGCGTTGGGAGCCAAGGACCAACTGAACGTCTTCCGGCTGACGATCATCTCTCCGGAAGGGGAGGAGAAGACCGAGCGGATCCCCGTCAAGGAGTACCTGCAGATCGTCGCCTCCTCGAATTTCAAGCAGCGCAGCCGCATGTCGATGCTCTATCATCATGCCGACCGTCTCAACTACGCCGTGATCGGCACGGGCAATAAGAACGAGCACGAACAGGGGTTTTTCGTCAAGTACGGGGACGGCGGCGCCGATATCAAGCCCATCGCCCACCTGTTCAAGACCCAGGTCTTCCAGCTCGCGGACCACCTCGGCGTCCCGGAGGAGATCCGGAAACGGGTCCCGACGACGGACACCTACAGCGCCGAATGCACCCAGGAGGAATTCTTCTTCCGGGTCCCCTTCGAGGTGGGCGACCTCATCTGGTACGCCATGGAGAAGGGCGTGCCCGAGGACGAGGTCGCGAGAGAGCTGGGGATCGGCCGGGAGCAGATCCTCAATATCCAGAACGATATCAAGCGGAAGATCAGGGCCACGGAGTACCTGAGGGCCGCGCCAAGGCACATCGGTGAATAGAAGATGGGGCACACCAGATTCGTCCATAGCTTTCTCGAGGATTCCGCGGACCGCTTCGCGGACAAGAAGGCCCTGTTCGCTTCCGGCACGTGGCATTCCTACCGGGACCTGAACGCCCGGGCGAATCGTCTGGCCCGCCTCCTCCTGAGCCTGGGCCTGAAAAGGGGCGACCGGGCGGCCCTGTTCATCGAGAATTCACCGGAATACGTCGTGTCCTATTACGCCATCCTCAAGGCGGGCGGAACGACCGTGGCGTTGAATACCGAGCTGACCGCCGCCGATGTCGCCTACATCTCGAAAGACTGCGGCGTCCGGTTCCTCATTGCCGGCCGGCGGCTCGCGGCCAAGACCTTCGGGACGGCCCCTGCGGGTTCCAGTGCCGAGCTGCCTGACGCCGGCCCTCTCCCGGAGAACCTTCTTGTCTGGAAAGAGCCGAAAGACCCGGACCCGGCGTTCGGAGGCCGGGCCGCCATCGGGCTGCCGGGATCGTTCGAAGGTTTCCCCGACGGTGACCCGGGCGTCCGGGTGATCGACATCGACAACGCCTCGATCGTCTACACTTCCGGGAGCACCGGGAGGCCCCGGGGCGCCGTGCTGACCCATCTGAATATCGTGTCGAACACGCGGTCGATCGTCGACTACCTCGAGCTGACGCAAGACGACCGGATCATGGTCGTTCTGCCCTTCCACTACATCTACGGGAAGTCGCTCCTGAACACCCATTTTTACGTGGGTGGCTCGGTCGTCATCGACAACCGCTTCCTTTATCCGAACGCCGTCCTGCAGACCATGCGCGAGCAGGACGCCACGGGCTTCGCCGGCGTGCCTTCGACTTTCACCATCCTCCTCAGCAGGTCCAATCTCAAGGCCATGACGTTCCCCAAGCTGCGCTATGTCACCCAGGCGGGAGGCGCCATGGCCCCGGCGGTCCAGAAGGAGGTCGTCGAGGCGTTCGCGCCGGCCCCGCTGTTCGTGATGTACGGGGCGACCGAAGCCTCAGCCCGCCTGTCCTACCTCGATCCGCGCGAGCTGCACCGCAAATGGGGGTCGATCGGAAAAGCCATCGCCAATGTCGATCTCTTCGTGGCCGACGGCCAGGGCCGCCCGCTCCCCGCGGGGGAAGAAGGCGAGATCGTGGCCCGCGGGTCGAACCTCATGTCCGGCTATTGGAACCATCCCGAGGAGACCGAAAAGGTCCTCAAGAACGGCCTCTACTTCACCGGTGATATCGGACGGATGGACGAGGAGGGCTTTCTCTACGTGGTCGGCCGGACCAAGGACATGATCAAGATCGGCGGCAACCGCGTGAGCGCCAAGGAGATCGAGGAAGCCCTCCATGAGCACCCCGGGATCGTCGAAGCGGCGGTCGTCGGGGTCCCGGACGAGGTGTTGGGGGAGGCCCCCAAGGCCATCCTCGTCGTTAAAAAAGAGGCGGCCGACGGGATCCTCGAGGAGCTCCCGTCCTTCCTCCAGAAGCGCCTCGCGGTCTATAAGATCCCGAAAAACTATGAGATCCGGGATTCTCTTCCCAAGAACGAAGCCGGCAAGGTCCTCAAGCTGAAGCTCCGTTAGGCCGAATCCCCATCTACATGAACGGGGCCCGCGGCCTGAAGGCGGGCGCGGGGACGCGTCCGTCGAACGCTCTCGATCAGAAGAACGCTTAAGAAAGGACTACAGGTTCCGCTCAGCCGCATCTTGCCCAAGGAAGAACGGGCCGAGGCTACGATTACTGCTTCTTTCCGCGTCTCTTTTTGGCGTAGATGCCGAGTGAAACGAGACCCGCTCCCAAGAGCGCGATGGCCGCGGGCTCGGCCACCGAATAGCTGGGTCTGTCTCCCGGACTTGGGCGCGGCCCGAAGCCGGATGCGTCCGCGAAAGAAACAACGGCCAAGAGGAGCAGGACTGTCATCCCAGCCAGCGCAACGAGCTTTCTGAAGGTGATGGTCATTTGAATCCTCCGCTTTCTTTTCCAGCGACATTATCGCTGACCGAAGGCCGTTTGTCAAGCGCTTTGGGGACGCCATATTCCCGGACTCCGAAGAGCCCGGCCCAGGCGTCCCGAGGGCTTTTGAGGGCCCAGAGCGCGAAGGCGAGCATCACAAGACCTAATCCAAAAAAGACAAAGCCACCCGATCGATGCAGGAATCCTCCTTCGATGATCCTGATATCGATGAAATAGGAAAGCAAATAGAGCGTGACGATCCTGACCGCGTTCTTCAGCACGGTAATGGGCAGAACGGCGACGGCCAAGGTCATCTTCTTCCATCGCGCGCGGAGGAAGATCTGCCCGGCCAGGACGCTCGTGATGAGAAGGGCCAGGCTGGAACGGATTCCGCTGCATTCCCGGGCCACCTGCAGATCGAAGCCCGGCAGCCTAAAAACGGCCCCTTCCCTCACGAAGGGCACATTGAATACCCAAAAAAGCAGTTGGGTGGCCCATGTAGCGCCTGTCACAAGGACCGCAACGATGCGCTCCATCCAAGCGGCCGGCAGTGGTATCATGAAAACGAGGAACAGGAACGGGAAGCGCGCCCGGACGAAGGACCTCCGCCCGAATAGGGCGACAAAGCTGCCCGCCAGAAAAAGGATCGCTCCCGATACCGTGAGCTCGACGTGTTCGATTAGGGCCGGATGACGGGCCTTATCGACCGCTAACAGGGCCAAACCGGCGCAGAGGACCAGAACCCCTACCGGGTGGGCGCCGCGCTCTTCCCAGAAAAGGAGCTTTCTTCTCTGAAAGAGCACATAGGCGCTGATGATGGGTATCAATGGGATATGGATGTAGTAATCCGCCGGACGCCCATGTCGAAGTATATCGCTCAAGGCGCCGGCCGAAAAGAACACGGACACCAGGGCACAGCTCACGAATAATAGGAGCTTACGTTTTTTCGGGTCCATCGGTCTGTTGCCCGCTCTCTTTTCAAACAAGGCGCATGTTATGATACCCCTTCTGCGCTGTCAATTCCGTCATTCGGTCATGTCATCTGGTCATTCCGTTCGCTATCAACTTGCTTTCGGGCGGATGGTATCAAATGACGATCGCTGGCAAGGAAGGACCCGCTCAAGGAGGCTGACCATGGATTTCTCCAAAGACTTTCTGAAGATCGACCCATAGTCCGAAGCCGAGCGGATGAAGACCCCGCACTATCACTCCTTAAAGCTCAACTATCTCGGCTGTAGCACGACCAACAAGAGCGGCGTCCTCGACCTCCTGCTTTGCTCCTAAGAAAACAAGGTCGGGCTCTCCGAGACCCGCCGGGTCATGGGCTTGAAGGAAGATCAGGTCAAACACGCCTTCCGTGATTTCTCGAGCAAGTACCTGATGACGGAACATCTGCACGATTTCCCAGCGGCTTTGACACGAACCGCAGCCGCGATCCTCGATCAGGCCTTTATAAATATCTTCTTTGCGTACATTAGACGGCAGATGGCCCACATGAGTCCCCAGACGACGGTCGCTAGAAGAATCTGGGCCTTATCGCCGCCAATCCATTTCGAAAGGCCTAAGGTGAAGGGAGCGGCCGCCTTTTCGAGCCATTCCGCTCCGCCCGAAAAGGCGAAAACGTAGATGAAGATCGGATTCATGCCGACAGAAACGAAAAACTTTGATCCCGCCCGTATCCGAGCCACATCGGCGATCCAGTAAGCCAAGGCAAAGGCCAAGAGACTCGAGCCGACGGCTAAGATAACGAAAGAGCTGGTGCATATCCGCCTAATGATTGGCGTTTGAGGATCGAGGGCCAGTCCGGCCAGGATCCCCGACGCCCCCGAAAAGGCCATGATCCAGAGCTTTCGCGAGGGGGCTCGACCGCTCCTTATGAGTCGCCCCGCCAGGATGCCTGAAAGGACGAAGGCGGTCGAAGGAACGATGTTGAACGTGACCCAATCCCCCTCGGAGAGGCGCCCGAATAAGGACAGATCGACAATTGAACCGAAATTGTGTCCCGGGGTGAATAGCTGGTCAAAGCCGGGAGCGGGCCACAGTCGATACAGAAGTTCTGTCGTCAAGATGATCCCCGCCGCGACCCCGGCTATCGACAAGGCAGAGCATCGCAACAACAGGAAACCGAGGAAGCCGGCCAGGGCCAACTGGGGCAAGATATCGAGCAAGAATTCGTTAGCGCCACCGCTTTCGATTGGATTGATCCGTGAGAGGGCCCAGCCCAGCGAAAAAAGGACGAGCGCCCGCCTCGCGGCATGCCTGAAAGTCCCGCCCCAGCTCTCTCCCCCTTTCCATCGCTTCTGGTAGGAAAAGACCATGGCCGTGCCGCTGATGAACATGAAAAAGGGCTGGCCGAGGTCCCAAAGGCGCAATCCGTGCCAAGGATGGTGCCGGAATTGCATCGCGACGGCTTTGAGGATCGGGGCACTGTCGGCACGCGCCAGAAGCTCATAAATGCCCGTCACTTCGGCGATCAGGAAGAACATGACGATGCCACGAAATAGATCGAGGGACGTCAGCCGGCTCTCGTCGATCCTAAGATTCTCAGGGAACCGCGGCAATGGAGGACGCCTACTTATATTACGGGGTGCGATAAATTGATTGCCTTCAGGCGGCATGACGGACGCTCTTATACCTGAAGAAATTCATCACGATTCGCTGCTGGCGCTGACGCCCCCGAAGATATCCGGAGATGCCCTTGTGCATCGTCTCAACGTCGGAGGGTCGATGCCGGCCTATCGCATTGCTCTTGATGTCTTGATCCAGAACTTCGCCCAGATTCAGGTCCGGCCGATAACCGGGAAGATTGAACAATCTGACCCGTCGTCCTTTCGCCCCCAGCCAGGTTCTCACCGCCGCCGACCGATGGACTGGATGAAAGTCAACTAGGAGATAGACCCGTCGCGGCACCAGCCGCTCAAGTCGCCTAATGAAATCGATTAAAAGCTGACCCTGCGGCTTGGCTGCCAGGACATCCAGGCTCTTGTTCCTGACTTTATTGACCCAAACCTCTACGGCCTGTCCTGTGACCCCGAAGGTCCTTGACGCTTTCAACTGGGTCACTCCATCTCACACAGCCTGAACGGCCCGACGAAGCAATTGTTCTTGAGAGGCTGAGGACAACGACTTGGTATCTCTGCTCTTCATGAATACATCTATCATATTAAAAACCCGAACGCCGACAAAAATCAATCGAAACAACCGGCGGGGATTCCGCGCCTTTTCCGACCGTACCTGGCTGCTGACCGGAAGTGCGAGACACGAGAGAACCGAGAGGAGACGGCCGAGCGAGCGATCCGGACATCATTCATTCCCTTGGGACGGAAATCGAGAGAGAGCCAGATAACGGATCCTTGGTTCAAGGCTAAGCGGAAAGAGAGGAATCGGATCGAAGGCGCGCTCGGGAACGGGAAGGAGCATTATGGACTCGACCGGGTCAAATACATGGGGTAAGGACGGGGCAGAGATGTGGGTCCGGGGAGGCTGCTAGCGATGAATCTGAAGACGGCACTGGGGAGAGTATGGAGAAAGAATCTGAATCCGAAATAAGAACATCGTTCCAGAGAGGAAAGCAAGGAGAAGCCATCAGCCGCTGGACGCGAGGATGACTTTTTCAGCAGACCCTCCATAACGCATAGCCAGCGTCGATCCGCTCCGACACCGGCCGCCTTCGCTCGGACAGGGTGGCCGGAATCGTTGGAATACGCAATCAAGGAGACTAGATACCCATGACTTCATTCGAAAGAGAACTTGCCTCAGGAGAAGGGAGGCCGGATGGATTTACGATCGTCTCGGTCCTCCAGAATCCAGCCATATCCCTAGGCAAAGGATGCCAGAACCGGTCTGAATAATTCTCGGCAATGAAGGCCAGGAAATCAAGATAATAGCGGGCAGGATAACATTTCGTTGAGCGTCTCGAATTATTAAAACTCATGTAGTCTGGATGAGATATTAGAAGCGCCATTCCGCCGCAAGCGGCAATCCAAGCCAGTTTTTGCTTCCATACGAATAAGTCGGATTCTTTCAATATAACAAAAAGACAATGATCCTGGGGAAGAGTATAAGGCAATTCGACGTAACTGCGCGATTCATCCAAATTCTTGACCAGATAGGGAAAAATTGTGCCGGCGGCGTCATTTTGGGGTTCGAAGGGATCTGTATCAAATGAGGAGCAGGAATATTCAATATTCAGTTCTGTTAGCCATGATGGATTCCTTAACATCGAGGGCGAGGAGAAACCGACAGACCTCCAACTTCTCAGATAAGCGTTGATCCTGCTAGCCCTCTCATTGAAGACTTTCTTGTTCTTAAAAAGTTTTCCGTCATGTTTAAGTCCATGAACTCCGACCTCAAATCCAGAATTAACCAGGTCCTGTCTTATGGCTGGGTCCAGTTGATATCGTTCGGGGACGAAATTGAAGGACGATCTGAACCCCAAGCCACGTTCAGCCTCCATCAAGGCAAGGGCCTGCCGGGCACCTGCGGCCGTATCAACATCATGCACCAAGACGAGGGCGAACGCTTTTCCGCCTGGCCATCCTCGCCATCCTGGCGGATGCTTCGCTGAGTTCTGGTCGATTGGCCAGACAGCCGCCGAGGTCCTTCGTTTACGGGCAGCGAGGGCTCTTCTTAAGGTGAGTTGGATTGTCCTTGGAACGAACGGTTTGATGATATAGTAGGCATCTAAGGCTCGCATGGTTCTATCCGAGATGTCTGTAAGCGAAAGATCCTAACGCCCTTAGAAAACTTATCGGCAACAAGGACAGGAACCGCTGGATGGCCCTGTTATTGGAGAACACCTGTCTTTTAAACTGCCCCGTTGGCACGTCACAGCGAAAGTAGGGTAGAGGCCTCTCGTCAGCGCCCCAATCCCTCTTGAAGCGAATTAGTCCTAAGTTCAAGGGATCCGTCCTTCCCAGGTTAAGTTTTGAGTAGCCCCTATCCCTGTACCACCTGATGGCTTCCCACATTACGAGATCATTGGCCCTCAGCTCTTGATAGCTTCTATCGGACGCTCCATATTTAAAAATGACGTTTTCTCCAAAGTGGAAAAAAATTGAAGCGGCGATCATTCGATGATGGTACCAAGCCGCAACAATGATCCCATATCCAGTAGCCAAAATAAGGCGTGCGATGTTTTTAAAGAACGCAAAGGGCTGAGGGGGAACGCCATGTCGCTTCCTGGTCAGGCAATGCAGCCGATAGAAAATCTGTAAGCAGTCCGTTGATGTCGAGAATTCTACTGAAACTCCTTCTCGTATAGCTTTTTTAATATTCCTTTGTCTGCTGGGTCCTAGAGCACCCAGAAGGTCCTTTTCTGAGCGTTTGAGATCGATATCATGAGTGACATAAATTCTCCAAGGGACGGATTCTTGGGTCGCGAAAGCCGAGTGTCTCCATTCGATGTATTTCCAGGCTGCGTATTTGCCATATCGCAAAGCTTCCCGTTTCACTTTTTCAAGCTGATCTGGCGTAGAATAATGGGGCTGACACCAATCTGAAAAAGGGAGAGCCACCGCTCTCTTGCCTGTGAGGATGCTCGTGACCTGCATAGTCGGCACAACGGCCGTAAGCTTATCATGTTCAAATGAAACAAAATATACGGGCTTATAACCATAGGTTTCTACAAGGACGCTGGCCCATGCAGCAGTGTGAAAGAACGCCCAGTCGCCAGTGTCTAGTAAGCTCTGATCCCAGCCTGGGGTATCTAGGGGATCAATCAATCGAATCGCCATACTAACTAGTTTCTGCTGAAAAAGCGGATGACTTTGAGTAAGCAATTGACAACAATATAGCGGGCTCCTGTTCCTGGACTACTGGAAGCACGAAGCGCTCAACGAGTCGGAGCATGTGAGCCGGCACCTCGCGGCGTATGGGGACCGGTTCGGGAAGCTTCCACCGTACTTCGTGGCCGACACGAAATACAGGATGTGGAGAAACCGAGCGGGATTGGAAGCGTTGGGCGTGCGGCCGTCGTTCAAACCGCTGGGGCGAAGGGTGAAAACGCCGGGGCCTGACCGCTGGTTCAAGCGGAAGCAAAAAGAGCGGAACCGGATCAAAGGCACGATCGGGCACGGCAAAGAGCACTTCGGCTTCTCTCGGGTCCGGTATTATGGGGAAGAGACGTAGGAGGTCTGGGTGCGGACGAGCCTGCTGGCGATGAACCTGAAGACGGCGTTGAAGAGAGCGTGAGAATCGCGAAGCCCGGAGCCGAGAGAACGCCGCGGCGTCAGGTATCGGCCGCGATACTTGTGCGCGATCTGTTCCCGAGTTCATTTTTCAGCAGACCCTACATAATATACTTTTCTTTGACCGGGTCGAAATTTACCAAGGCCAGCAGTCTTCCCAGATGATCGAAATCCTTGACCAGATAATTCATGAATACTTCAAATCCATAAACGGGAGAAAATAAGAAGAGAAAAGGAAGCACTATGGTATAGAGATGGATGGCGACGTATGAGATCATCGCTTTCAGAGGATTATGCCTATCCGCAAAGGACGACATACGACCTCTGAGCAAAGACCGTTTCAACATGCTCTTAGCTGACCACCGATTCGACTGAACGATCTCATAAACCGGGGCATCGTCATTCCACACAAAAAGGCATCCCTGAGAGATCTTTCTTCTAAAGAAATCCCTATCCTCTCCACCCCTTCCGAATTCCTTCCGAAACCAATCTTTATCGGCCTCGAACAAAGACCGTCGAAAAAGACAATTCCCCGACCGGGTTCTCTTCCAATCAAGGATGAATCCTGAAGGGTGTCTCTCCCGGTCGAACATCCGGCTTCTGAGCACCCAAGCTGGCGGCGGGGATTCAAAGCGAGGCAAGACGGGCCCCAGGACTCCGCAAGCAGCCGATTTCGTAAGGGCTAAATAGTGGCTCAACAACCATCGTTCATCGGGACGTTCATCGTCATCAATGAAGGCGACGAATTGGCCTTGTGAATGGCCTACTGCTCGATTCCTCGCCAACGCGATATTTTGCTCCGGTTCGATATAGGCCGATATGGGGACTGCAGATCTTCTGGCATGAGATTCGATGGTTACAAGGGCGGTCCCGGCGCTATCGTTATCGACCACAACGATCGAGAAATCAAAGAGCCCCTCCGTTCCTTGTCTTTCCAAAGCGGTCAACAATTCGTCCAGCTGACGCGGGCGTTTATAAGTACAGATGCAAATACTGATATGTGCCTTGTCGATCATATTCCCGCGGTCTCCAGTCATGCTCCCGCCTAACTGGCGCCCTTCCTTGCTTCTCGTCCCGATCCTCCATACGCAAGTTCCTGCATGCTCAAGTTCACACTACACGAAATATGCTCGATGTCCCTCTTTGTCAGAGTCTGATAACTGGGGATGACCAAAGTGCGTTTCAGGAGTCGCTCGGCCGTGGGGCAGTCGCCTTGATAACCATAATGTTCGGTTGTGCCAGAAATCACGTCCTCGTAGGGTGTCGAAGTGCCCACTCCCCGACTCCGCAGCGATCTGGCCACTTGATCCCGGTGTACGGTCGATCTAAATTGCAGGGGATACATGAATCTATTGGAGAAATTCTCCTGCTCGCGGAGACCTGTAGTCCCGGTATTCTGTACCAGACTTTTGTCAAGATATTCCGCATTGGCCCGGCGCGCCGCGATCATAGAGCCTAAGCGGGGCATTCGCCTGGAGACAGCCGCCAAATCGGAAGCGAAAATACGGCTGAGAATGAGAGGAGATTTATCCAGAAACTCAGTTCTCTTATTATAAATGGCCCAGATGCGCGAGCCCATCCATCCCCACCATGGGCGGCTACGGAGCTTGGATCTGACATATGTCCTTAGGACGTGCTTGAACTCTTCGCCCCGGCCGGGAACAGGCAAAGTACGGACTAGGTCGGCAAGACGATCCTGAAGGGCTTTCTGGGGTGAGAACAAGGCGCCGCCTTCGCCCACTGCGAGGTACTTGCCCGATCTGAAACTAAAGAAGGCGATGTCCCCGAATGATCCACTGGGCAGGTCGCCAACCTTGCTTCCAAGGGATTGAGCGCAATCTTCTATCACTGGAAGCCCCTTTACGATCTCGAGGATCTTCGGCATATCACAGACATTACCGAACATATGGACTGCAATGAGGGCATCAATGCTGGGACGCTTAAGCAACAGGTCTTCCGGAGAGAGACAATAGGTATCAGGATCAATGTCAATAAACCGGGGCGTGCAGCCGGCGGCGCGGATGGCCTTGAATACGACCGGGCAGCAGAACAAGGGGACTCCTATTCTAGATCCCTCAGACATCCCGAGCGCCTTAAGAGCGATCACGACGGCGGCTCTGGCTGACCTGATGGGGATTGCGTCGCCAAGCCCGGGTATGGCAACCCGCTCGCCATGTTCGGCCGGGTGCCACATAAGCGCAAGTCCAAGCACGACATCGCGAAGCGAATACTCATGGAGCTCGGTTGGCAATAGGGCAGGCATGGGCAGACTAACTGCTTGGGGGAATTATACCCTTCATTTTATGTTTTTCGATATCGACAATATCTCCTCCGCTGCGGAGTCGGGCCGCTATCTCATAGAGCTGATATTTAAAGGGCCTGAGCGAGCACTTCCACATGAAGCCCTGCTTCAGTACCGCGCCAAAGCGCTTTTTAAAAAGACTGAGAGCTTCTTGTTTCGAGCCTCTTTCGGGATCGATCCTGGCCCCCACAAAATCATAACATCGTGTGCCCAGTTCCTTGAATCGGCGCATCGCGTCCCAATAAAGCAACTTATTCGATCCATCCCTTTGGTTGACCAAATTCCCGGCATAGATCGCGTAGGCACAATAGTCGCTATAAGCCAAGACGCAAGCGCTTTGGACGACCCCCTCATGATCCGCGATCAACAACCGTCCGTACTCGCCGAGCCCCGACAGCATTTTCATAAATGCCGACTGGTCCATGAACGGGAGTCTCGAGCGCCGGAATGTCTCTTTGATCAATCTATAGGCAATCTCAACATCGTTCGGTCGAGCCTCCCGGATAATGACGCCGGACTTCATAGCCGACTTAATATTCTGACGAGTGATCCTATCGATGTTCTTCCAGAGGGTATCCTCCGACTGAAGGAGGTCGATGACATAGCTGCCGTAGGGCGCCGGAACGGCGTCCTCTGGATAGGTGCGGAAAAGGGTATTGGTCGTTGCGGGGATGATCGCGTCGGCGCCTCGGGACCTGAGGTATCTGACCACCCCATTCAAAAAATCCTTCTCCTCCGAAATGCTGAAATCGAGAGCGAGAACGATGGTTTCAACCCGGAAGCGAGCCAGGAGGAAGATGCCTTTCCTGATGAGCGTATAAGGCAGAACGCACTTGAGCTCGCCGGATTCCGAAAAACCGCCCAGCCAACCATACACGTCGCTGACTGAGCTCAAAAAAGATTCTTTGGCAAAGATCGAGAACTGGGGGGACCAGTCAAACTGGATGGGTTGGACGTTCATCTTCCCGGTTCATCCGCACGAAATCTCATCGGAGATAAGCCAAGGTCTTCCGACAGTATTCACTCATCCAACGCATTTGCTCCTTCCTGCGGAATTGCACGAATTCCTGCGAAACCGGTTTGGCAGGACGAGAGATCATGCCCCAGAAATATCCCGCGAGGAGGAGGAGGCCGGAAACGACGGGAGGCGGTTTCGTCATCTGATAGATGGAGCGGAAAAATTGCCATGCAGGATGGACGCCGAGCATGTAGTCTCCGAGGCCACTCCTGAACGTATATTTTAGGTAATGAGGCCCGGCTTTCCCCATTGGCCGGAGATGGACGCACGTTTTGTCCATAAAAGTCTCCGTCTTCCAACCTCTCATGCGTGCCGTTACGTTAGCGACCAGATCGATTCCGCCGCTTGGTCTAGCGATATATCCGCCGATCATTTCAAAACACTCCCGCCGGAACAGTTGGCAGGCACCCGAGACATGTTCCTTCCGTGAAAAGCGGTAATCGTACTGCCTATTCCCTTCACGAAATGGCGTTCCGGCGACTCCGAGACTTCTGTCCTGGTCGAACTTATCCAACAAGAACTCGAAATAATCTTCTTGAAACACGATGTCCGCATCCAGGTTTCCGATGATATCAAAGGGCATATGTTTTACGGTATCCCAGGCTTGATTGAACGCAAACGCCTTGCCGCCGAAATGGCGATCCATACGCTCAGGCATGCGAATGAGCTCAATCCAAGAGTATCGCCGTACATATCTTTGGGCGATCTCGTCCGTTCCGTCCGTCGAGCCGTCGCTCACAATGACCCACTTCAGTGGTCTGCTAGTCTGGTGGACAACGGCCTGGATGGTCTGTTCGATCAATGATGCTTCGTTCCGAGCTGGGGTAATAAGAACATAGATCATGATCCGCCACCCAACCCGTTGATCTTGCTATACACCTCTCTAAAAGTCGAAACCGGCACGGCATTCGTTTGGAGATAAGCCAGTAGAGCCGTGACCGTTTCAAAATCGACGAGGTCTTTTGTATGACCGATGGCGACGATCGGCCTGATAGCGGAGGGATCCCGTTTGTCCTCCCTGATTTCAACGTCGAGGATCCGAAAGATCTCGGCTGGGGTCAGGCGGCAGAAATCGAGTTTCATCGGATAATGCATCCTGAAAAAATCCCTCAGCCGCATGATCTCTCTTCCCCATCCGCGGGGGCCCGGTGCGGCCCTGCCCGCAATCTGCGCCCGTTTTCCCGTAGCCATCCGCCAGATCGGTACCATTTTTGTAAATGTGGGGATTTCAAGCAGCGCCCCCTCAGGAACGGAAACATTCACATCGTCCGCAAACTTCCAGAAGTATCCGAGTTTGCTCGATCGACGGTAATCAAGGCCGTGCTCGTGCTGCACTCCCCCCTTAAAGACGGAAGAATCAACCTTGATTCCGTGCTTCACGAGGGATTCCGCGACAGCTTTGGTCGGCTGAAGGAGCCAATTCCCGGCTCGAAAGGAGAGGGGCTGATAACTTCCGGGGCATATGATGTTCTTCAGATAGCCTAAGGAGCGCCCGACGATCTCTTCGATCCGTGGTTGGGGAAGTCGAGAGAGGTTATACTCAGAGTAGTCGAGATACCAGCGCGAATCCTTCCGACGCGCGTTATACCACTGGGGATGCAGGTGAAGCCCGATCTCGAATCCGTCAGCCCAAAGATCCCGAATCTGTCGCTCAACTGGTTCGATGAACGGATCGGCCCCCGAACGCCCGATGACCTCCAGCTCGGCGGCCTCCGCGAAGAGGACAAAGCGTGCCTTCCATTTTTTGAAAATGGCGTAAAGTTCCTTGGCCGGCTCGAAGACGAGCTCCTTAAGGGAGCCTTCACCGTTCCCGTACACCTCATAATCAATTGTGAAGATAAATTCAATCATGGCAGTCCTTCATCGAGGTCAGCCGGCTTGCCGATAACCCTGGCCAACGCCAGAAGCATCCAAGCTTGCGACCATCTCATAAAGGGGGTGCGGATCGTAAAGCCCCGGCGTTTCTGATAATAAAAGAAGCCTCGTTTGTCCCACATATTTCCAAGCGCCCAGGAGAGGACGGCTGATCTCAGGCCGACACTGTCCTTTCCGAGATCAGCGAACTCAGTCAGTGTGATCAGGCTCTGGGCGATACTATGGATATCGATGGGATAGGTTTGGTCATGATAATACCTTGGGGCCCCATCTCGACGAAAGAAATGATCCAGGTAGAAAAGGAATCCTCGGTGAATGGCCTGATCAAATTCCTGTGTTTGGGCATAAGACTGAATGGCGCGCAAAGCGACAAGATCGAATCCGGTGTGAAAGTTATCGATCCATCGCTGGCTAGGATCTTCACCATAGTCCCAAGCCCCATCCCCGTGCTGTTTGCTGACGGAAAAGCGCGCGGCCTCGAGGGACGGCCCCAGGTACTTGGTCTCACCCAAAACGGACGCGATCCGGCAAAGGTACGCCGCACCCAGGAGATTGGCGTTGTGAATCTGCTCTGTGCCAACGAGAGTATATCGGAAAAAGGACTTCGAATCGCTCTCCCGGAAGAAAAGACTATCCAAAATGAACTCCGCCACGCTCTGAGCCTCTCGAAGCCATCTGGATTCCGGTGTTGTCTCGTATGCATCAAGAAGAGCATTTCCGGCAAAGGTCGAGCATATGATATTTGGCGAATCTTTCGGGACAAATCTCGATCTCTGCTGCCAATCAAAACTGTAACCCCAACAGGAATGCGATGTGTTCGGCGAACGTAAGGAGAGGAGCTTGTTTGCCAATAACGGAATCGGCTCAGTCGCTTCTGCTATGCCGCTCTTTGAAAGGCCTACCAGTGAAGACAGAAAGAGGGCGATTCCTTTGGAGGAAGCGGTTTTTGGAATGAACAGAACCGGTCGCAGATTGATCGGCGAGCGTTTGACGCCCTGCGTCAAGACCAGGCGAGCGGGTTTGTTATGCAGCAGGGGAATGGCCTGAACGATCCGGCTATTGAGCGCATCATAAGGATCATAGCCGGCCCAGTTGTTCTTGCGACAATAGTCCAACAGCTTGATCGCCACACTCTTCACAACCGCTGAAGAGTTGGCGGCGCCGGCTAATTCACTCGTCCACTTTCTCATGGCGATGCAGTCAAGATCTCCCTAAGCACGCGCTCGGCTGTGCGCCCATCCCAGAGCGGCGGAACCTGTCCTCTCCGCCAAGGGCCGGCGAGCACGTCGTTGACATCGTCCAATAAAGAGTCGAGCTTTGTCAGCCGATTGCTGCCCAAGGTCAATGTAACCGGACGTTCCGTATTGGGCCGGAGGGTTAGGCAGGGCGTGCGGAAGAAGGTGGCTTCTTCTTGCAGGCCGCCGGAGTCCGTAACGACAATCCTCGCATTTTCCGCCAGGCAGAGCGAAGAAAGATAGCCGAGGGGTTCGGACAGAAGAATTCGATCATTTTGAGGAGGCATGAGCCGGTATTCGGCAAGCATCTTGCGTGTCCGCGGATGAATGGGGAAGACAATAGGTATTCGCTCCGAGATCTTCGAGAGTCCCGCCATGAGAGCGCCAAGAGTCGCTCGGCCATCGACGTTGGCCGGCCGATGGAGAGTGACATAGATAAATTCTCCGGGCAAGAGGCCAAAGCGGGCCAGCGTCCCGCTCGATCTGGCCCGAGGCAAATTATCCAGGAGTGAATCGATCATGATATTGCCTACGAGCTTGACTTTCTCCCGTGCGATGCCTTCACGAAGAAGATTATCGTTGGCATCGTCGGAAGGAGTGAGGAGGAGATCGGCGAGGGCGTCCGTGACGATCCGGTTGATCTCTTCGGGCATCGTCCGATCGAAGCTTCGCAGGCCGGCTTCGATATGGGCAACCCGAACGCCCATCTTCGCGCAAACCAAAGTGCAGGCCATTGTGGAATTGACATCACCTACGACGACGACCCAATCGGGCTTCTCGTTCTCACAGACGCGTTCAAAACTCGTCAGGATGGCGGCTGTTTGGGCCGCATGCGTCCCGGACCCGACGCCGAGGTTGATGTCCGGGCGACGTATCCCGAGTTCTCGGAAAAAGACCTCGGACATATTCTCATCATAGTGTTGTCCGGTATGGACAAGCAGGGCTTCGACCGACGGGTTCAGGCCGGTCTTGCCGGACCTATGGGCATAGATCTGCTTGAAAAGGGGGGCAATCTTCATGAAGTTCGGGCGAGCGCCTGCGACTATGACGAGCTTAAGACGATGCATGGCACTTCCTCGGGGTCTGACTTATTCCCTTATGGCTCGAGGCCCCCATTTGATGTTCCTTGAGGAAGCCGGCCGAATTGTTCGATATGGATGATACGTTCGATATGATCCACGATATCGGACAACGCTGAACGAGGGTCATTGGACGGAACCTGATCTCTTTTCCTGGGCACAAGATGAATTTTCGTCCAGATCTCATGGCTGTCCTGAATCATGACCAGTTTGCCCTCACGCTGCAGCATCCGATCGACAGCGCCGGTTGTCCCTCGGAATATGCTATAAACGGGGACGCCCAAAGCTGCCGCCTCTCTGTTCATCGTACCCCCGCCGCTAACGACGAGATCAGAAGCCCACAAGAGATCCAATCCGCAAAAAACCTTGTCCGGAACGATGGTCTTATCCTTCTCGAACCACTCCGGGTGGTCTTGCTTGAAGGCTTGCTCTTGTCCGCGATTCCGTGGTAGCAAGATCGCCCGGACACCCGCCGTTTGACCAATTCTATTCATCAGCTCGAAAAGAAGATCGTCGCTTTTCGGGGTATAGTAATGAGCTTCATTTGCGGGCGGTCTCACAGTGACGATGATTTCGCCTTGAGACAAGCCGAGTTCCTCGACCACAGAGGGATCAGGTTCGAACTCCGGGGCGTAGACGTCCTCTTTGATCCCCCTGTAATAGAGCACCCTATGGGCTTTTGCGCTCAACTTCTCTCCGGACAAAGCTTCAGGAACGATCATCCACCGCGGCTTCGCCGGAGCGATCATTCGGGCATGTTCATAATCCATGATCATGACATTCGGGATCCGAAGAACGTTGGAGATCAGGATCTGAGATCGAGCCCCGTGGGAAAGAGCGATTCTAGGCTTATGGCGTATGGCGAAGGGGGCGAGCTGGAATGAACGCCAGGCCAGTCCCCATATCTTCTTGAACTTGTTTTTCCCATAATGACGCCCGACCCTCCGGTACTCGAGCTTCATCTTGTCTGCAAGCTCGCAAACTTGGAACGCATCGCGGGCAGTGATAACAACCAAGTATCCCCGGTTTTTCAATTCGCGAATGATCGGGGAAAAAAACGGCACGTGCGGGGTATTGTCCAGGTCGATCCAGATCTTGATTTCAGCTTTGCCCAATGCGTCGTGACCTGTTTGTTGGATCTTCACTTTGGAGCCCGGCGCAGCATAAGATGGGTCATTCTCCGCAGGCATGGCCTGGGGCCTGGCCGAATCCCAGAACGCCGCGACCTCACGAGGCAAATCATCCCAATACTTCCAGTCATATGTCTTCTGAACGTATTCGAGAAACTCACGATAATAATCCGCAGGGTATTCTTCCCGTTTGCAGGGACGCCCGTCGAAATTCATATAATCCGGGTGTGTGTTCAAAAAAGCCATCGCGCCGATCCGAGCGATCCAATCGACCTTCTCTTCCCAGATTCGAATAGCCCGTTCCCTCAGGATCACAAAGAGGCGATGATCTTGCGGTATAGCTTCGTGTTCGAGAAGGATTCTCGATCCGGACCGGAAAGATCGTACTCAGACCGCCAGGTTGAGGTTCGAACTGGTCCGTATAGAGTGTCGAGTTATCATAGGTGATAGCCAGATCAGCGATCCACTCCAAGTTATGGTACATTGAAGGGAAATGGAAGCCGGCCGCTCCCCAATCTGCTCGGTTCCGGAATCCATCACGATCTTGAAAGGGGTTTCCGTCATGCTTAAGGCCGTGGACGGCGACCTCGAAACCCGCTCCGGTGATGGTCCGGCGCATCTCCTCGGAAACAGGGTTATCTTCAGGGACGAAATCGAATGAGGATCTCAAGCCCATCTGGCTCTCCAGGGTCATCAGCCGGATACACTGATCATAGCCCTTGAGCTTATCAACGTCTTGAGATTGGTCGAGCGTAAACCTCTTCCGATCCGGCCAGCCGACCCACTCGTTCGGGATCTTCTCCGATGCCGGGTCGCTAGGCCATTGATGACGGTGCGCCTTCCGCAAATAGCGAGCGCGGATCTTTCTGCGACGTATCTGGAGCCCGCGCGGAAAAAATGTCCGCGTCCAGGAATGGGCATCTAAGCGATTCATATATCGTCTCAGGAGCTCCCGCAAATCCTTTCCGGACTTTTCACGATCCGATTCGAAGGACGGAATGGAAGCCACGGCGCTCGGGCAGGCATCTGTCCGAAAACAGGTATCAGCGGCATAGCTTCCAGACTGATCCCTGCCGCTCACATCAGCCTTTCTTCCGTTCGATGAATCCTACGATTGTGCTCCAACATGCTTGTCGAATCGATAATGCCGCTCTTAAGAAAGGAGTTCTCGAAGGAAGTTTTCGATAATATACTCCCTTAGTTGTATGCGTATTTCATTCATTTTCGCTCCTCACATACTTCTGGTTTAACTATCCTGTCCTACGCGGCAATTTTCTTGACTATCCGCGCCAATTCTATGATGTCCTTCTTCTTTGTCAAAGAATACCGTCTCGTATGGTGAAAAGAGGGGTGAAAAAAGCATGCTTAGCCTCACCTCCAGCGATGAAATGACGACCGTTCCGGAGTACCTTTCTACAGAACTCGGTTCAATCATAAGCCTTGTTTTCCATTAGTATAACATAAGCCATTCGAATCTGTCCCGCTCCTAGGGATTCAGCGCTAGTGCCAGGGTTATGCTGGGTCGATGGAGATATATATGGCCAAGAAGTGGTCTTTGCATATTCCGGCCCAAAGTGGCCACCGAGTCCGGTTCAAACTGGCCACGGATTCCGGGCGAAAGTGGCCACCTGTTCCGATTGATTCCGGCCACTTTTTTCCGCTATCCGGAATCGGCATGGCGACGCTGGATGACCGTGGGCATATGGGCCATGATGTCTCTTCCTGGACAAGGAGGAGACAATGGCGCAGAGAAGGTTATCCATGCGTAAGATCAAAGAGGCCCTTCGGCTGAAGCATGAGTCGGGTCTTTCCAACAGGGCCATAGCCAGGGCCTGCTCGATCAGCAAGGAGACAGTCCGGGACTATCTGTCCAGAGCGGCGGAGGCGGGATTAGGATGGCCCCTTGGAGATGAGCTGACCGAGGAAGCCATCGAAAGGCTTCTGTTCCCTGCGGCGGCGCCGCCTGAGAAGGCGAGACATGCGCCCGATTGGGCGGAGGTGGGCCGGGAGCTTCGCAAGAAGGGCGTAACCCGTCGGCTTCTCTGGATGGAGCATAGGGAAGCCGAGCCTGCGGCGTTGAGCTACTCCCAGTTCTGCGATCTCTACCGCCGCTGGGCCAAGAGCCTGGATCCGGTGATGCGGATGACGCATAAGGCGGGAGAGAAGCTGTTTATCGATTATGCTGGGCTGACGATCCCTTATGTCTGCCGCGAAACGGGGGAACGGCAGAAGGCGGAAGTCTTCGTGGCCACGCTGGGGGCGAGTTCTTACACCTACGCGGAAGGCCAGGAGTCCCAGGCCATGACCTCGTGGATCGGCGGGCATGTGAGGGCTTTTAAGTTTTTCGGCGGCGTGCCGGAGATCCTGGTTCCGGACAACACGAAAACAGGGGTGACCTCGCCCTGCCGGTATGAACCGGATCTCAACCCCACCTACCAGGACATGGGGAACACTATGGGACGGCGGTTATTCCGACCAGGGTTCGCCGCCCCCGGGCCAAAGCCAAAGTCGAATCGGGGATGCAGGTGGTGGAGAACTGGGTGATCGGTCCGTTGAGGAAGCGGCAGTTCTTCAGCATCGAGGAGATCAACCAGGCGGTCTGGGAGAGGCTGGAGGAGCTCAACGGGCGGGAGATGAAGCATCTAGGACGGAGCCGCCGGGAACTGTTCGAACAGCTGGACAAGCCGGCTCTCAAGCCCCTGCCCCCGAGGGCCTATGAACTGGCGGAATGGAAGCGGGCCAAAGTCAGCATCGATTACTACGTGGAATACGCCGGTCATTATTACAGTGTTCCCTATCGGCTGATCCACAAGGACGTCAATATCAGGGCTACGGAGAATGTGGTCGAGGTCTTCCATAAGGGTCAGCGGGTGGCCTCGCATCGGAGGGAGGGGACGAAAGGCCATCACTCCACTATGCCCGAACACATGCCGGAATCCCATCGCCGCTACGGCGAATGGAATCCGGAACGCTTTATCCGCTGGGCGGAGAGCAATGGTGCGGCCACAGCCGAGATGGTGCGGAAGCTTCTTGAGAGCCGCCGTCATCCCGAACAGGGCTATCGTTCCTCGCTCGGGCTTCTGCGGCTTGAGTCCCGTTACGGGAAGGAGCGGGTGGAGGCGGCCTGCCGGCGGGCTCTCGGCTTCGGGCTTTGCTCCTACAAGGGGGTGAAGAACATCCTGGAGACGGGGCTGGACAAACTCCCCCAGGAGGGACCGATCATGACGGCGGCGAAGGTCCATATGAATATCCGCGGGACAAAGTATTACTCCTGAGAGTGACGAAGCGATGCTCCGACAACCTCTCCTGGACAAGCTGGCTTCGATGAAGCTGCGGGGCCTTCTGGACGGGTTGAGGGAGCAGATGGGAAACCCGGAATACGGGAAGCTGTCGTTCGAGGAACGGCTGGGACTGCTGGCGGATCGTGAGTGGAACCAGAGGCAGGACCGAAGCCTTCAACGGCGGCTGCAAGTGGCTCGGCTCCGGGAACAAGCCGTCATGGAGGATCTCGAGATCTCCTCGGCGCGAGGCTTGGAGAGGAGTCTTGTCTTGTATCTGGCCGGAGAAGAATGGATCCGCTCGAAGCTCAACGTGATCATCACCGGGCCCACCGGAGCGGGGAAAACATACCTGGCCTGCGCGCTGGGCTACGCCGCCTGCCGGAACAGCTTCTCGGTCCGCTACTACCAGATGTCGCGCCTGATCCAAAAGCTCAGCCTCGCCCACGCCGACGGCTCCTGGCCCAAGCTGCTGAACTCCCTGGCCAAAGCCCATCTGCTGATCATCGACGACTGGTTGCGAAGCCCTCTCACAAGACCCCAGGCCAGCGACATCCTGGAGATCATGGACGACAGGCACAAACGTGGTTCCACGATCCTGACCACCCAGATCCCCATGACGGAATGGCACGAGAGGATGGACGATCCGACCCTGGCCGATGCGGTCCTGGACAGGATCATCCACCAGGCCTATCGGCTGGAACTGAAAGGCGAATCCATGAGGAAAAGAAAGTCAACCTTGACTCAAGCCGGCCACCCTGGGCTAGAATGAGAACTCAGCGTCGCTCCGCTCCGACACCTGGCCGGTTTACCCCGGAATCAGTGGCCGGAATCGTCGGAATACGCAGTCTTACCAGGAGCGGATCATCTGTCGGTCAAATCCAGCTATCGGGTTTGCCTGAAGTTGGGGATATTGGAGCAAACCCATTACTGTTTGTGTGAGGATTACGGCGGGATGAGGGTAGACCAGGCCCCCCGTCTCATAAATCTCAAGCTGGAGAATACCCGGATGAAGAAGCGTATGAGGGACCTTTCTCTGGATAACGCCATCCTGAAAAAGGTTAGCCGGGGTAGCTACTGAGCCCCGCCAAGAGAAGCTGGCGGTCGAACATGGCTGTGCCGTGATGGGCATCTCGGAGACGGACTCGCCAGGCGATTGGCTAGCCCCGGTCGACCCACCGGCATAAGCGCAAGGTCCCAAAGACAGATCGGCTCTTGCGAATCCTAGCCCCCGAAAATGGCTGAACCGAGTTGACGTGATGAGGCTGTTTATCGAGTCCGGGAGCCTCTGGGAGAACGGCTGTCCATATCGAATTGTTCACCGGGGGAGCGGTGGGATGAACTCCTGAAGGGAGAAGCATTAGAAACGTTTGAATAGACGAAAGTGCTTGTGGAAGGATAGCTGAAGACATACAATCTCGTCAGACCGCACAATTCGCTGGGATAGAGACTGCCGGCAGGAGGGGCATGTGGTCGGCAAGCTCACTCTAGGGCTGGCACAATGTAAGGAAGCATGTCATAATATCGAACTGGGCACAAAATAGGATGTGGGACTGAAGGTGATTTTTCTATTTTTTAGCGACGTCCGCATTATGAAATCGCAGGTCATTCATGACATGGTCCCGAGAATATTATTCAGCAAAGAAGAAACTTAAGAGCGAGAGAACTATGAACAATGATGTAACAAAGAGCCGCCGATTAATCCGAGCTTGTATTGTCGGTTGCGGCAAGATTGCGGACGCGCATGCTTCCGCTATTCGTTTGGTTCCAAAGAGCGAAATCGTTGGCGTCTGTGATACAGAAGAACTAATGGCTAGACAGCTGGCTGAACGCTATAAAGTCAGGCAATATTTTAATGATATCCTACGTATGTTAGATGTGGCCAGGCCGGATGTAGTTCATATTACCACCCCGCCGCAGAGTCATTTTGAAATAGGAACTTTGTGCTTAAATGCGGGATGTCATGTCTATATAGAGAAACCAATAACTATAAACGCTTCTGAAGCGACCCAATTGATCGATCTATCGATAAAATCCGGCTTAAAAGTAACGGTCGGAACAGATGAGCAATTTTCTCATATCGCATGTGCCACGCGCAAACTTGTTAAAGATGGCTATCTGGGCGGACCTCCGGTCCACATGGAAGCCTATTACTGTTATGACCTCGGCGACGAGCGTTACGCGCGTGTATTTCTCAAGGACAATACTCATTGGCTGCGACGTCTGCCTGGCCAGCTTATGCACAATATCATAAGCCACGGAATTGCAAAGGTCGCCGAGTACTTACCGGGAGATCAAGTTGAAGTGATTGCCCATGGATTCACTAGCGACTTCTTAAAAGCGCTCGGAGAAAACGATCTTGTTGATGAATTAAGGGTCATATTGCGCGCTGAAAACAAGACGACTGCCTATTTCACCTTCTCAACTCAGATGAAACCTCTTCTTCGGGAGATTAGAATTTTCGGTCCCAAGAACGGCCTGATATGTGATCAATCGCACCACGCCCTGATTAAGCTCTCAGGTGCAAGTCAAAAGAGCTATATGGAGAAGTTCATCCCCCTTAATGATTTTGCTCGACAGTATAGAAAGAGCATGCTTTATAATGCTAAGCTGTTTTTCAAAAATGATTTTCATATGAAGGCGGGCTTAATTCGGTTGATAGATGAGTTCTATAGTTCAATCGCGAACGATACGCCGCCACCCATCTCGTACAGAGAGATTCTATTGACCACAAGGATCATGGATATGATCTTTACTCAGATCTCTAGACGATGACTAGCCCTGCCCTACCTTCCGGGCCAACTCGCTAAACTCACTAATTGCTATTCTATAAAATAATACTGGGGTAAAATCTCCGTTGTTGAAAGAATATCTTGGTTCCCAAGAACCAATCGCGGTCTGACAGATTATGACAATTTCCTTCCCACATCTTCTACACCACGAATCGGGTTATGACCTGCTCTCCTGCTTCAGTTCATTACTAATCTTCTCATATTTATATAGACATTAGGCTGCATAGGATGTCGTCGGGGATTGTATGAAGACGCCCGCATTGATCCGGCTCTCGATGCCTATGAATAGAAACAGGCCTTGCCCGTTCAGGGCCGATAGCAGATTCAGCCCGAAGCGCGCCCCCGTGCTCGAGACAATCGGGATCCGGCCCCGTGGCGCCCAGGTCGTCCTCGCATGAGAGTCTGAACGCACCCTGGCATCTGGCGTTCCTTGATCCAGCCGCACGAGGTGAGCTCGAGGAGCAGCCTCTTGTCGAGGCACCGGGGCTGGCGGTAGTCGATGTCCTCGACCGAGGCCGCAAGGCGCAGCCGGACCCTCAGGCGCATGTCGCGACGCTCGGTCATCTCCCGGTCGACGAGGAGCCCGAAGCGCCCCTCGAAGGTCAGCTCGCGGATATCCGGCATCCGGGCCTGTTCCCTCCAGACCCATGCCATGCCCCAGAGCTTCAGACTGTAGAGATTCTCGAGTATCAGATGGGTCAGCTGAGGAGCGCGCCTTGAAGTAGGCGGCCCGCGGATATTGAGATGGTCGATGGAGCGGGCCTCGGCCGCGACATCGTCGGCGCGGTCGAGTCCGCACTTGAGGATCGAGTCGAGACTCCGGTAGCTCAGAGCCCCGGAGCGAAGGGCGCGCTCCGAGGCGGCCTCAAGCCGCTAGGAGCCGGAGATCTTGCCCAGCCGCATGATCCTGAGCGCCGAGCGGAAGGCCTGCTGGGGATGAGGCCAAGAGGCGATGATGCGTTCGACGAGCCGGCGGGTCGCCAGGCCGGCCTGAGTCGTCCACTGGACGATGTGCTCCGGCGTCCACTCGAGTGCGGCCTAGTGGGCCTGGGGCATGTGCTCCCGGACCGTGATGTGCCGTCCCGTCTCCGGGGAACGAACGTGGCTGGCCACACGGCGGCCCTAGTGGAAGCACTCGACCACCCGGGTCATGATCCTGGCCTCGAGCTCGACGCCGGCAAGGCCGTAGGGGATGCTGTAGTAATGGCGCCGACCGCGACGTGATAATCGAGCGAGACCCGGACCCGACTCCACTCGGCCAGCTCGTAGCGCTCGGCGGGAAGCGGGAGAAGAGCCGGACGGTCGAGCGCCTCGTATTGGGAACGCTGGGAGCCTGGGAGCTTGCGGAAGTGCCGGATGTTGAGGTCCTCGGGAAGCTCACGGATCGCGGCATCGAACTCCCCGAGCGAGAAGAAGGTCCGACGGCGCAGCCGGGCCAGGATCCAGCGCTGGGTCACTTGGACGGCGCTCTCGACCTTGGCCTTGTCCTGAGGCTGGCCGGCCTCGTTGTAGGCTTCGTGCTTTCTGTCAGCGGTCATGCAATATTAACCCCCTACGGTCATTGAAAATTTACCCCTTGGCCTGAAAGGGGTATCAAGGTGAGTCAGCAACAGTTATGCTTCCTCTCGGTAACGACACCGAGAGGAGAGGACATGGTCAAAGGAGCTCTTTGGCACGAGATCCACAGCCGGTTCAAGCTCCGGGAGACTAAGAAGTCGATCGCTCGGGCCGTCGGGTTGAGCGTCCAGACGGTAAGGAAGATCCTGCGCCAGAAGGAACCCCAGGCCTATAGCCGCGAGAAGCAAGAGAGCGAGCTTCTTGGTCCGTATCGGGAATACATCCTTCAACGTCTCGCGGCCGTGGGCTACTGCGCCCAAGCGATCTTCGAGGAGCTCCAGATCCGGGGCTACCGGGGCAGCTACCAGACGGTGAAGCGCTTCGTCAGCCCGCTGCGGCGGGAAGCGGAGATCGAGGCTACGGTGAGGTTCGAGACGCCGCCGGGGCGCCAGGGTCAGGCCGATTGGGGCCAGTGTTGGACGACGATGGCGGGAAAAAGGGTCAAGGTGCATCTGTTCGTCCTGACCTTGGGCTACAGCCGGCGGATGTACGCCGTGGCGACGGCGGACGAGAAGATGCCGGCCTTCCTGCGGTCCCATGAGGAGGCTTTCGAGTTCCTCGGCGGAGTCACCCACGAGATCGTCTACGACAACCTGCGATCGGTCGTGCTCGGCCGGGACTTCGAGGGCTCGCGCTTCGAGTGGAACCCGGTCTTCTGGGACTTCAGCCGGTATTACGGCTTCCGTCCTGCGCCTCATCGGCCCTACCGGCCCCAGACCAAGGGCAAGGTGGAGTCGGGCGTCAAGTACGTCAAGCGGTTCCTCAGGGGGAAGGAGTTTACGAGCCTCGACGACCTCAACGCCCAGCTTCTCGACTGGATCATCACTTTCGCCGACCAACGCATCCACGGCACCACCCACCGCAAGCCCGCCGAGATGTTCCTCGAGGAGCGGGACCTGCTGCTCTCGGTCAAGGACCGCAGGGCCTACGTCCTCGAGGAGCGCTCGCTGCGCTATGTGCCCAAGGACTGCCTGGTCGCGTACCAAACCAACCGCTACTCGGTCCCGTATCGCCTGGCCGGCAAGCGCGTCGAGGTCCTGACCGACGGCGAGATGATCAAGATCTACCACGGCGGGGAGCTTGTCTCCTGCCATCCGCGGCTCGAGGGGACCTACCGGTCTTCGGTCGACCGGACGCACTACTCGGGACTGATCAAGGCGGCCAAGCCCGCCGAGGCGCCTCAGGATGACGTCGAGGTCCGGGACCTGGCCGTCTATGAGCAGCTCCTGGAAGGAGGCGCGCTGTGAGCCTCGCCCACATCCAGGAGAACCTCCGGCACCTCAGGCTCTACAAGATCCACGACCGTCTCGAAGCGGCTTTGGAGGAGGCGGCCAAGAACAACGCCTCCTACACCGACTTCCTGGACGAGATCCTGTCTCAGGAGGTGGCCTCCAAGCAGGAGAAGAACATCGCCCTCCGCACGTCGCTGGCCAAGTTCCCCTACGTCAAGACGCTGGAGACGTTCGACTTCGCCTTCCAGCCCTCGATCGACAAGAAGCGGATCAAGGAGCTCGCCGAGTGCCGCTACATCGCCAACGGCGAGAACGTCATCTTCCTGGGCCCGCCCGGAGTGGGTAAAACCCATCTTGCGGTCGCCCTGGGCGTCAAGGCGGTGACCGAAGGGTATCGCACCTACTTCACCCAGGCCATGCCGCTTATCGCTTCCCTGACCAAGGCCTACTCCGAGAATCGGATCGAGGAGCGACTGAAGTTCTACTGCCAGCCCAAGCTCCTGATCGTCGACGAGATCGGCTACATCCCGATTGACCGGCACGGCGCGCATCTGTTCTTCCAACTCGTCTCGAGGAGGTACGAAAAGGGGGCGCTGATCCTGACCTCGAACCGGAGCTTCTCGCAATGGAACGAAATCTTCGGCGACCCGGTGATCGCCACGGCCATCCTGGACAGGATCCTGCACCACTCCACCACCATCAACATCAAAGGCAACTCCTACCGCCTCAGGGAGAAGGTCAAGGCCGGGCTCATCAAAGTGAGCTACTCCCCAAAAACTGGACAGGGGGGATAAGTGGATTTTGAGCCTGCCATATCTCAAAAGGAGGTATGGTATGCTTTCGCGTATGAGGAAGACGTACGACGCGGCCTTCAAGGCCAAAGTGGCCTTCGAAGCGGCC
>JAKQUO010000006.1 GCA_029569255.1 Acidobacteriota bacterium
ACACGACGCTCTTCCGATCTCGGGCCGATGAAACCGACCCGCCGCCCCGAGGGAATCTCCAGGGAGACCTCATCCAGGGCGAGCCGGACGCCGTACCGGTGACTGAGACCGGCAATCCGACAGACCGGCGGCGGGGACTCCGGCCGGGCGTTCATTTAAGGCCGGCCGGCCATGCGGCCCGGGGGTCCAGGCGCACCCAGGCCACGCCGGGAAGTCCCGGCTTGAGGCGGGCGTCGCGATGGGGGTCCAGGCGGACCTTGACCCGAAAGGCGAGCTTCTGCCGTTCTTCCGGCGTCTCCACTTCCTTCGGCGTGAACTGGGCCTTGGCCGACACGAAGGCGACCCGCGCCGGCAGGGGGCGGTCGGGGAAGGCGTCCGGCACCACCCGCGCCTCGGCGCCGAGAACGAGGCCGCCCGCCTCCCTCTCGGCGAGGAAGATCGTCATGAACATGTCGGTCGGGTCGATGACCGTCAGGACCTTTCCGCCCGCCGGGAGGATCTCCCCCGGTTCCGCAAGGCGCGCGAGTACCCGGCCCGCGACGGGGCTGCGGAGCGAGGCGTCCGCGATCTCCGCCTTCAGGTAATCCGTCCGGGCGACAGCCGCGGCGATTGCGGCCTCGGCCTCGGCCACCCGGGCGCGGGCGGCTGCGTATTCGGCCTCCGCCCCCTGCTGGGCGGTCTGGTCGTGCTCGTACCGCTGGCGGGTCGAGATCCCCTTGGCCAGCAGCCTCTCCGAACGCTCCAGCTCCCGGCCGGCGAGCGCCGCCCGGCTCCGGCTCTCATCGACCTTGGCGAGCGCCGACTTTCTCGCCTCTTCGGCCCGCCGGACCTCCGCCTCGGCCTGCCGCAGCTGGGCCTCGAGCGGCTCCGTGTCCATCCGGGCGAGGAGCTGGCGGGCCCGGACGACATCTCCTTCGCGGACGAGGACCTCCGCCAGTCGGCCCGGCTGTTTGGTGGCGATATCGATCTCCGTCGACTCGACGCGGCCGTTGCCGGTGGCAAATCCCGGCGGGACGGTCTTCACGTTGCCGTTCCGGAGGAGAACATACGCCAAGGCGGCCGCCAGGAGGGCGACGGCGCCGAGCCAGAGGAACGCGGAAAGGACCTTTTTCTGCTTCGCCATGGGCACCCTTCACCCCGTATCGGTCCTGAGGACGACGGAACGGACCCCGGGCGCTGCCCGGAGGTCCGTTCGGCGCGCCGGGGGGATAAAACTGCCGGAAACTTAGCAGATTTTCCGGAAAAATCAAGGTCCTGAAAAG
>JAKQUO010000037.1 GCA_029569255.1 Acidobacteriota bacterium
CTCGGCGGCGCGGTCCAGGCGGGCCCCCAGGCGGTCGGAGATGGGCCGCATCGGTGCGGGATCGGCGGGCTCGGCGGCGGCTTCGTCCTCGGCGGACAGGAGCATCGCCAGGCCCTCGGACTCGGCGGCGTATGGCTTGAGGAACCGCTTGGCTGCGGTCTTGAGGGCCATCGCGTCGAAGTCGGATTTCCAGGGCGTCGGGCGGCCAGCCTTATAGGATCCGGAGTGTCCGTCGCGGACGGCCTCGATCTCTGCCCGCGTCATGTAAGCGACCTGGACCGTCCCGTCCAAGCGGGTGAGGATCCCATAGACGCCGCGGAGCTTGCCGCGGTCGGCCTTGCCGTCGTAGGCGTGTTCGACGGTCGCTGCGGCGAAGTCGATCCGGAAATCCTCGCCGTCATAGACGGCCCGGATGACCGCGTCCTCGAGGACCCGCCCGGGGCCGGTGCAGGCGGCGAAGCGGAGGCCCTCGGCGGAGACGATCAGCTCGGCCTTGCCCTGGAACGGGACCAGGTGGGCCTGCGGGAACTGCCCGCCGATCTGGAGGCCCATGGTCGCGGCCTTGGCGAGGGCCTTGTAGACGGAGAAGACGCCGGCGCGGGTGGCGATGACGTCCTTCAGGGCCTCGTTATTGACGATGGAGACGAAGGCGCGCTGGAAATAAGCGTCGCGTGGCGTCGAAATGGTCGCCGGGGCTAGGCCCCAGATTTCGTCGCCCATGGTGTCGATCATCTGGCGGACGCCGTCGCGGCCTGTCTTGGCGATGGCGAAGAATTCGCCCTCGGTCTGGTTCGGCTTGTCTGCCATAGGTCACTCCTTCGCGCCGTTTTCGGCGCTGTTCGTATTGTGGGCCGGCCGAGGGCCTCGAGCGGCATCATCGGTCGGCCCCCTTGCCGTATCGGTAGGCGCGGCAGGCCTTCTTGGCGGTCGAATGGATAAACTTGGCCTGGGCGCGCCGGCCCGGGCGGCTTCCCACCTGGCCTGGATCTCGTCGACTTCCTTCTGCATCTGGTCAGGGTAGTCGGTCCAATACTTGGGACAATTCTTCCATCCAACTATTCGTTTGTGGGTTGTGATGATGTCCTTGGGAGCCA
>JAKQUO010000043.1 GCA_029569255.1 Acidobacteriota bacterium
TGAGGATGAACCGTTCGTCCCGGCGCTTGAAGGCGAGCGCCTCGTCGCCCTGCTTGATGTAGATCCCGTGGACCTTCTCCGGGTTGAACCCCTGCAGGAGGTAGCTGCCCTCCTGGAGGGTCACCTCCTGGCGGTCCTCCAGGATCCCCGTCAGCGCCACGGCCCCGGTCAGGACGGCGGCGACGGCGGCCAGGATCACCAGATGCCTCGTTTCCATGACTTCCTCTTGAACCGGTCCATCCCGGCGAACAGGCGGCCGGCCAGGACCGCCGCCGGGATGAGCAGCACCAGGGCCGGGCCTCCCATCAGGATAAAGAGTTTCCACTTCGTGAAGAGGCTCTCCACCATCGCGCGCTTCCCGTGCTGGAGGGCGGCCAGTTCCTCCTTGGCCCGGGCGATTTTCGCCTCGGCCTTCTTGCGGCCGTGCAGGATCTCTTCCTTCAGCAGGGATTCCTCCCCTTCCTGGCTCTTTCGGGCCAGGGCCCCCAGCTCCCGTTCCCCCGCGGCGATCTCGGCCTGCAGCGCATCAATCGCCGCCGCCGTCGATTCGTCGTAGCGTTCTTCCATCCGGTCCACGGCGTTGAAGGGCCGGGCGATCCTGCCGCGGGCCTTGATGCTTGCCAGCGACACGGAGCCCGTGAGGCTCTCCATCGTGGCGAGGAGCAGGTCGGCGTTGCCGCCCGCCGGCGCCGCCGCGGTCATGGGCCCCGTCAGCATGTCCACGTCGGAAAAGACGATCACGACCGATTTGCCTGCGACCGGAGCGGCCGCCGGCTGCGGATCCGAAACGGGCCCGCCCTCCAGGGCGCTCCGGAAGCTTCCCGTGAGCCTCACCCCCAGGACGACGGCCTCCCTGCCCTCCGAGGTCCGCTGCTGCGGGTCGTCGGCCCGGACGGTGCAGCCCGTCTCCGTGGTCTGCAGGAGGACGGCGGCCGCAATCCCCGGGACGGGCCTGATTCTCAGCGAACCCGCGCTGAAGACCCGGACCTGGCTCACGCCCGCGTTGAGGATGCCTTCGCCGACGATCGCCGGGCCCTTGAGGGTCAACAGGGTTGCAGGCCCTGCCGACGCACGCGGGGCAAGCGCCGGGTCGGCGGCGAGCCGATCGGCCGCCATCTCGCAGCCCCAGGCGGCAAGGAGGCGGTTGAGGTTCGAGCCGCCAGGCCCGGGCGCGTAGACGCTGCCTGCGGCGGACAGCGCGGGATCGGCCATGAAGGCGGGGTCCTGGAAGACGACGAGCTTCCCGCCCGCCGTGACGTAGCGGTCCAGGGCCGCAAGCGTCTGCTCGGGGAGATTGCGGGGGTGGACGACCATCACGGC
>JAKQUO010000044.1 GCA_029569255.1 Acidobacteriota bacterium
TGAGGATGAACCGTTCGTCCCGGCGCTTGAAGGCGAGCGCCTCGTCGCCCTGCTTGATGTAGATCCCGTGGACCTTCTCCGGGTTGAACCCCTGCAGGAGGTAGCTGCCCTCCTGGAGGGTCACCTCCTGGCGGTCCTCCAACATACCCGTCAGCGCCACGGCCCCGGACAGGACGGCGGCGACGGCGCCCAGGATCACCAGATGCCTCGTTTCCATGACTTCCTCTTGAGCCGGTCCATCCCGGCGAACATGCGGCCGGCCAGGATCGCCGCGGGGAGGAGCAGCACCAGGGCCGGGCCTCCCAGCAGGATGAAGACCTTCCACTTCGTGAAGAGGCTCTCCACCATGGCGCGTTTCCCGTGCTGCAAGGCGGCCAGTTCCTCCTTGGCCCGGGCGATTTTCGCCTCGGCCTTCTTGCGGCCGTGCAGGATCTCTTCCTTCAGCAGGGATTCCTCCTCTTCCTGGCTTTTTCGAGCCAGGGCCCCCAGTTCCCGTTCCGCCGCGGCGATCTCGGCCTGCAGCGAGGCGATCACCGCCGCCGCCGCGTCGTCGTAGCGTTCCTCCATCCGGTCCACGGCGCTGAAGGGCCGGATGATCCGGCCGCGGGCCTTGATACTTGCCAGAGACACGGGGCCCGTGAGGCTCTCCATCGTGGCGAGGAGCAGGTCGGCGTTGCCGCCCGCCGGCGCCGCCGCGGCCATGGGTCCCGTCAGCATGTCCACGTCGGAAAAGACGACCACGGCCGATTTGCCGGCGGCCGGACCGGGAGCCGGCTGCGGATCCGAAACCGGCCCGCCCTCCAGGGCGCTCCGGAAGCTTCCCGTGAGCCGCACCCCCAGGACGACGGCCTCCCTGCTCTCCGAGGTCCGCTGCTGTGGATCGTCGGCCCGGACGGTGCAGCCCGTCTCCGTGGTCTGCAGGAGGACGGTGGCCGCAATCCCCGGGACGGGCCTGATCTTCAGCGAACCTGCGCTGAGGACCCGGACCTGGTTCAGGCCCGCGTTGAGGATGCCTTTGCCGACGATCGCCGGGCCCTTGAGGGTCAACAGGGTTGCAGGCCCTGCCGGCGCGCGCGGAGCAAGCGCCGGGTCGGCGGCGAGTCGATCGGCCGCCATCTCACAGCCCCAGGCGGCAAGGAGGCGGTTGAGGTTCGAGCCGCCGGGGACGGGCGCGTAGGGGCTGCCTGCGGCGGACAGCGCGGGATCGGCCATGAAGGCGGGGTCCTGGAAGACGACGAGCTTCCCGCCCGCCGTGACGTAGCGGTCCAGGGCCGCAAGCGTCTGCTCGGGGAGATTGCGGGGGTGGACGACCATCACGGC
>JAKQUO010000062.1 GCA_029569255.1 Acidobacteriota bacterium
CAGTTTGTATGCGCGTTGATGAGGAGGAGGGCGTTCCAGCCGAGGAGAGTGTCGCCTTGGCGCTTGCGGACGGCTACCGAACATCAGTCGTCAATCCGGGTGATGACGAGATTCTGGCCTCAATTGCTCGGGGCCAGTCGATGGGCGACCTGGATATTGTGTTTTGGGACGACCACGACGATCTGCTTGCCAAGCTCAAGGGGCGGATGGCTGATATCCTTGGTATCCGTGACGACGACTACAAGAGCTTTAATCAGTCGCTTGGGATCGATCAAAAGGACTGGGTCCGCAGCGAGGCGTGGCAAATCCTCTCTCCCACTCGTGCGCAGCACTTCGGCACTGACGATCTGAACCGCTTGATCCAGAGAGAATACAAGGCAGGTCTCATTCAGAAGTCGCAGAGCCAATGGAGCAAGATGCCACGACCATTCGGTGACTATGAGATCGTCTGGACCGACAAGATTATTCAGGTTCGAAATCGAAGCAAGGATGGATGGGCCTACCCCAAGGGAAGTGGGCTGGACTACGTCGCCAATGGCGAGATCGGAATTGTTACTGAGGCTTTCAAGAGGAAGGAAGGCAGCGATGTCCTTGCCGCTGTTTTTTCTACGCAAGTAGACGCCTCCTATCGGTACTACCGCGGTCAGGTTGACGAATACCTCGAACTTGCCTACGCGTTGACCGTCCATAAGGCGCAGGGGAGCGACTTCGAGGTGGTTTTCCTGATCATCCCGCAGAAAGCCTCGACTTTGTCGCGAGAACTGAATTATACCGGCCTCACGCGGTTCCGTCGCAAGCTGGTGCTCTTGGTCGAAAAGGATATCGAGCCCCTCCGACGTTTACGCAGCCCGGACTGCTCGGACACACGGTTGCGGAATACTCATATGTTCACGATAGCCCTTCGACCGGATGATGTGAAGCGACCTCACATGGAGGCACTCATCCATCGTACGCGGAAGGGCATTGCAGTCCGCTCCAAGAGCGAGGTTGTCGTGGCAGATGTGTTGGATGCGCTTGGGATCAGCTACGATTACGAGCAGCCGCTCTATTCGCGGACTGATTCGAAGGACTTTCGCCTTCCTGACTTCACGGTCAGCTTTGAAGGGGATGTTTTTTATTGGGAACATCTTGGTATGCTAAACGTACCCAGCTATCGCGAGGCGTGGGAACGAAAACAGACTTGGTATAAGGAAAACGGTTTTTCGGATCGATTGATCACATCCCAGGATGCGCCTGATGGAGGTATTGATGCTGCCAAGATCGAACAGATTGCTCGAAAACGTATCCTGGAAGAATAGGTGTAGGGGAAATTGAGTTTGACGCCGCTTCCGGTGTGCCGGAACGGCCTGATCTTTGATAACCCGTTGATATTGAAGGTTTTCGGTTAACTGCTAGAGAAAGAGAACCGTTATGAAGAGGGTTGCACACGGGGAGCCATTTTCGTTTCCATCCCCCCGGTCCTTCGCAGCGCGGCGTGTGGGTGGCAATGGGATCGGTTGCCAGGTTCTCGAGGCGCGTATCGGGACATGTACCGCCCCGGTACGTGTCCCGTAGGCCTGAATATCACTTGTGCGAAGCCGCCCGCTTTTTCGGCGGCTCCCGATCAGGCGGCGTTCGCGGGCAGGACGAGGCCGGACCGGTCCGGGACGGGACTCAGGCGTTCTTCCGGGGCAGGACGAGGGCGTCGGCGACGATCTCGATGACCGTCTTGACCTCGGTCCCCAGCCCGTATTCCTTGCCGAGCTCGGTCAGCTGGTCGATGCAGTTGTGGCAGGGGGCGACGACGACCATGGCCCCGGTCGCGCGGATCTGCTCGGCCTTGAGGCGGCCCGCGGCCAGCCGGCGCTTGGCGAAGCGGGTCATCGCGAGCTGGCCCCCGCCCCCGCCGCAGCAGTAATTGTTCCGCCGGTTGGGGGTCATTTCCCGGAAATCCTCGACGGCGTTCTCGAGGAGGTACCGCTGCTCCTCGACGACCCCTCCCAGGCGGACCAGGTTGCAGGGGTCGTGCAGGGTGAGCGGCTTCTTGTTCTTCGAGGGGTCGAGCCGGACGCGGCCTTGCCTGACGTATTCGGCGGCCACCTCGAGGACGCTCTTGACCGGGAACCCGAACCGCCTGTTCAGCCACTGCGGGGCTTCCCAGCGCGTCGAGGCGAAGCCGTGGCCGCACTCGCCCAGGACGAGGACCTCGGCGCCCAGGTCCTCGCGGGCCTGGACGAGACGGCCGGACAGGAGGCCGGCGCAAGAGTCGTCGCCCGAATAGAGGCCGTAGTTCGTGACGTCGTAGCGGTCCGACGAGAAGGTCCAGCTTTCCCCGGCGGCGTGGAACAGCTTGGCCGCGGCGAGGAGCGAAAGGGGGAAGAACTTCGGCTCGCGCGGGTTGACCGTGTAGAGGAGCCGGGCGCCCTTCTCGTCGACGGGGATCCGGGCCCCGGGGTCGCCCGTCTCGGCCCTCAGCTCGTCCTGGATCCAGTCCACGGTCTCGAGCCATTCGTCGCGGGGGATGCCCATGTTGTTGCCCTGCTCGACGGCGGTCATGACCGTGGACTGCAGTTCGGGCGGGACCAGTCCGGCGGCCGCCAGGGCGCCGCGGGCGGCCCGGATGAGGCCGTGGATGTTGATCCCCGAGGTGCAGTTCACGGTGCAGCGGCCGCAGCCGGAGCAGCGGCCGAACAGGGCGTCCACCCACTCGCGGACCACGGCCTTGTCGAGCTTTCGGGCCCCCACCCAGCCGCCGGCCCGCCGGCCGCCCGGCAGGAAATGGTGCTTGATGACCCCCAGGACGAGGTTCAGCTTGTGGGCCGGGACGTCCTCGAGCTCGCCGTTGGTCAGGTAGTAATGGCAGGCGTCGGCGCAGAGGCCGCAGCGGATGCAGGTGTGGGCCGCGGCGATCTCGGGGGCCTTGAGCCGGCGGCGCAGCTCGGCCAGGATCGCGGCCAGGTCCGCGTCCGTCAAGCTGTCGAGCTTGTCTTGGTAAGGGTCGTGTCGGGCTGTCGCGTCCGCCATGGTCAGGCCCTCGACTCGGAACCCGGCAGGGCGCCCCGCCGGCCGAAATGGAGGCCGAAGACGACGCGGGTGAAGAAAAAGAAGACGCAATGCCGGATCTTCCCCAGCGGGATGTAGAAGAAGAGCAGGATCGAGACGGCAAGCAAAGCGGTCTCGAGGGACGGGATGACGGTGCGGAGAAAGGCCAGGGCGAGGAAAACGTCGACGAACAGGTTGGCGAAGAAATCGTCCGGGCAGCTGAGCCGCCTCAGATGCGGCTTGGCGGCCCGCTTCGCGAGCAGGGCCGGCCCGACGACGGCGCCGGCGAGAAGGACCGGCCGGAAGACGCCTGGAGGAGGGCCGGGCCTGACGGGCAGGGCGGTCCAAACGACGTCGAGCAGGGCGGCGAAGATGGCCGTGTGATAGACGACGCCGCCCAGCATGGTCGGCAGGTGGCGGCTGACGCTCTCCTTGTCCGCCATCCCCTTGCCGAAGGCGTAGAGGAGGCCGCGGCCGGCCCGGCCGCGCGGCTCGGAAAGATAGACCCTGCGGCCGAAGGCGAAAGCCCGGGCTGTGAGCCAGGCCAGGCCCGCGAGGCAGGCCCCGGCCGCGGCCAGGGTGAGGACGCGGAGCGTTCCGAGCGCCGTCATCGCCGCTCAGACGCAGCCGTCGGGCTTGGGCAGGCCGGCCAGCTTGCAGGCGCCCTTGGCCGGCCCGGACGGGAAGAGCTCGTAGATCTGCCGGAGCGGCAGGTTGGTCGTCTTGCAGATGGCCCGGACCATCGGGGCGAGCTTCTTCTCCTCGTAGTAGCCGCGGATGAAGCGGATCACGGCCCAGTGGTCGGGCGTGAGGGCGTCGAGGTTCTCCTGGTCCTTGGCCAGGGCCAGGGCGATCTCCTCGGTCCACTCTTCCGGACGGACCAGGAAGCCTTCCTCGTTCAGCTCGAGCGTCCGGCCCCGGTATTCGATCGTCGGCATGAAGAGAGCTCCTTTCAGTTCAGCTTCCGGACCCGGACCTCGATCCCTTTCTCGCCGGCGAGGAGCTTGACCAGCCGGCCGGTGTCCGTGTCCCCGAAATGATAGGGGTAGAGAATCTTCGGCCGGAAGGCGCGGGCCGCGTCGGCGACCTGCTCCGGCGTCATGGTGTAGGGCAGGTTCATCGGCAGGAAGGCGACGTCGATGCCCTCGAGGGACTTCATCTCCGGCGTGTTCTCGGTGTCCCCGGCGATGTAGACCCTCTTGTCGCCGAACGTGACGACGTAGCCGTTGCCCGCGCCCTTGGGGTGGAAGGGTTGGCCGTCGGGACGCTTGTGGGCGATGTTGTAGGCCGGGACGGCCTCGATCGGCAGGCCGAGGACGGTCCGGGACTCGCCGTTGGCCAGTAGGACCGCCCCGGCGGGCAGCTTGCCGGCGCAGGCCTTGGACCCGACGACCGCCGTCCCCGGCTTGAGGATGGCCCCGAAGGCCTTCGGGTCGAGGTGGTCGAAGTGCTCGTGGGTGACGAGGACGAGATCGGCCTTGGGCAGCGCGCCGTAGTCGGCGACGTCGCCGTAGGGGTCGACGTGGATCGTCTTGCCCCCGAACGCCAGGATCAGGCTGGCGTGGCCGAGGAAGGCGATCTCGAGGTCCCCCTGCGAGGTCGCCAGAACGTCCTTTTCCTGACCGGCCGAGGCGGACGAAACGCCGGCCAGGCCGAGGGCGACGAACAGGACCGCCAGGACGAGTTTGCCCATGATGCCTCCTCCTTGGGAACAGGCTCAATTATACACCAAAACGGGCCGAGAGGCGCTCCACGGGGGCCCGGAGGGGAGCTATCTCTTGAGTGACGCGATCTCGGCGACGGCCGCGACGGCCTTGCGGATGTGCTCCTCGGTGTTGAACGGGCCGATGCCGAAACGGACCGCCCCGTGGATCTTGTCCGTCCCGATCTGCTCGTGGACGAGCGGGGCGCAGTGGAGGCCGGTCCGGCAGGCGATCCCGTGATCGACGTCGAGCATGGTCCCCACGTCGGCGGCCTCCATGCCCTCGATGTTGAAGGCCAGGACGGCGATGTGGTCATTCAGGCTGTCGAGGCAGTAGAGGCGGACCCGGGGGATGTCCCGGAGGCCGTCGCGGAGGATCCCGGCCAGGCGCATCTCCTCGCGGTGGATCGTCTCCAGCCCCTTCTCCAGGACCCAGCTCACGCCGGCCTTGAGGCCGGCGATGCCCATGACGTTGGGCGTGCCGTACTCGAGGCGATAAGGGTATTCGTCGAGGTGGGCCCGGACGGCCGAGCGGACGCCCGTGCCGCCGGCGCGGGTGTGGCGGATCTCGATCCCCTCCCGCACATAGAGGCCGCCGATGCCCGTCGGCCCGAGCAGCGACTTGTGGCCGGTGAAGGCGACGACGTCGAGGAACTGGGCCTCCATGTCGACGGGGACCTTGCCCGCCGACTGCGAGGCGTCGACGGCGAAGGGGATGCCGGCCTCGCGGCAGAGCCGGCCGATCGCGGCGATGGGCTGGACCGTGCCGATGACGTTCGAGGCGTGGTTGACGACGACGAGACGGGTCGTGGGGCGGAACCTCTTGCGGATCTCCTCCGGGTCGACGAAGCCGGCCCCGTCGAAGGGCACGAAGTCGACCTCGACCCCTTCCCTCCGGAGGTGGTAGAGCGGCCTCAGGACGGAGTTGTGCTCGACGGCCGTGGAGACGGCGTGGTCGCCGGGGCGGAGGAGGCCGAAGATGATGAGGTTCAGGGCGTCGGTCGAGTTGTAGCCGAAGCAGAGGCGGTTGGGGTCGGCGCCGTGGAAAAAGCCGGTCAGGAGCTTGCGGGTGTCCTCGACGACGAGGCCGGTCTCCATGCACAGGTCGTAGCCGGACCGGCCGGGATTGACCCCGTAGTGCCTGAAGAAATGGTCCATGTAGCGGTAGACCTCTTCCGGCTTGGGGAAGGAGGTCGCGCCGTTGTCGAGAAAGATCAGCTGGCTCATGTTCGCGCTCCGCTGCGGGGAATGGCCCGGCGGCCGGGCGAGAGGCGTAATACTAGACGAAGTCGGGCCGGATTGCAACCGGCCGGGGGGAACGCTTAAGATAGGGGGGAGGCGGGCCATGATCTACCACTTGAGCCTCGGCAGCAACCTGGGCCGGCGGGCCCGGATCCTCGTCCGGGCCCGCCGGCTGCTCGAAGCGGGGGGGGCCGTGATCACGGCGGAGTCGTCCCTCTACGAGACCGAGCCCGTGGACCTGCCGGGGCAGCCGTGGTTCCTGAACCAGGCCGTCGAGGTCCGGACGGACCTCGGGCCCCGCGATCTTCTCCGGCTGGCCGGGGCGGTCGAAACGGCCTTGAAGCGCGTCCGGACCGCGGCCAAGGGCCCGCGGACGATCGACATCGACATCCTCTTCGCCGGCGGCCTCGTCATCGAGGACCCGGACCTCGTCGTGCCGCACCCGCGGCTCCACCTGCGGAACTTCGTTCTCGTCCCGCTGGCCGAGATCGCCCCGGACCTCGTCCATCCGGTCCGGAGGCGGACCGTCCGCGAGCTCCTGGACGCCTCGACCGACCCGGCCCGCGTCGTCAGAAGTCCAGGCCGAGCGTGAGATAGAAGTTCCGGCCCGGGCCCGAGATCCCCGTGCTGTAGGGACGGTAGCGCCGGTCGGTGATGTTCTCGACCCCGGCGCCCGCGCGCCAGCCCCCCGGGAGCCGGTAGAGCGCCTTGAAGTTCAAGGTGAGCCAGCCCGGCGAGTAGGTGTTCCCGAGGGCGTCGTGGGCGTAGATCTCGTCCTTGGCCCTCTCTTCCAAAGCCAGGTCCTCGTGCTGGAACGTCCCTTGATAGGCCGCGAAGAGCTGGAGGCCCAGACGGCCGGCGTTATAGGACATCCGGGACACGCCGAACCAGGGCGGGGCGTGGCGGACCGGGCTGACGCTTCCGTCGTCCATCTCCTCTTTGCCGTCCTGGAGGTTGAAGTCGGAGGAGAAGCCGAAGCCGGAGGGCAGGGCCACTTCGATCCCGGCCTGGACGCCGTAGACGTGCGCGTAGGCCGCGTTCTGGATGGCCTGGACCCGGCTCAGGACGCCGTCGTACATGATGTACTCTTCCCCGTTGAACAGGAAATCGCGCCGGACCATGGCGTTGTCGAGCGTGGTGTAATAGCCGGTCAGGTCGACCTTCGCCGTCTCGCCGAAGACCTTGGCCACGCCGAGGTCGTAGGACACGGCGTACTCCGCCTTCAGGCCCGGGTTGGGCACGGTCACGGCGCCGGGCTCGGAGTCGAAGACCTTGCCCAAGTCGTCGACGTTGGGCGAGCGGAAGGCGGTGGCGACGTTGGCCGAGAGCGCCCAGGACGGCGACGGCCGGAAGACGGCGCCCAGGCTTCCCGTCAGCGCGCCCTTGTTGAGGAAGGCCTCGGTGAACGGGAACGGGTAGAACGTGGTGTCGAAATGGGCGTCCAGCCGGTACTGGTTGTACCGCAGGCCGGCCTGCAGGAGCCAGCGGTCCGAGAGCCGGACCTGGTCGCTGACATAAGCGGCCAGCGAGGACCAGGTGGCCTGCGGGTAGCGGGACGGGCCGGGGACGCTCGTCCGGGCGACGATGTTCTCGTCGGTCCCCGTCGAGACGATGTCGTCGAGCACGAACTCCGCGCCGTAGAACAGGGTGTGCTTCCGCCCCAGGGCTTTCGTCAGGTCGGCGTTGACGGAATAGGCCTCCACCTCCTCGACGCGGATGCGCCTCAGGGCGTTGTTGAGGTTGCGGTCGATCCGGCTCTCCTCGAACGACTGCTGGGCCAGCCGGACCGTCAGCCGATCGTACAGGGCCGTTCCGCCGGTGTGGGCCAGGCTCAGGTTGTTCATCATCCACTTCTGCGGCCCGTAGTTCCACTCGGCCGAGCGCGGCAGCCCGGCCCTGAGGCGGCAGTGCCGGTCGTAGCGCCCGTAGGAGGAGGTCTCCGAATAATGGAAGCCGAACTGGAGGTCCCACGCCTCGCTCGGCATGAAGCGGACCTTCTGCATGAGGTTGACCTGGGAATAGGCCGAGGGGATCTGCAGGAGCGGATCGTCCTGCATGATGACCGTGTCGACGGCGTTCTGGCGCTGGACGTAGAACGGCTTGACGTAGTCGTTCGGGCCGTGGCTCCCTTGCCGCAGGTGGCCGAAGTCGAAGGCGCTGATGCTGGAGACGAAGGCCCACTTGTTCCAGCCGGCGTTGACGTGGAAGTGGCCCGTTTTCTCGCCGTTCGCGGACGAGCCGCGGACCGTGGCCTCGCCGCTGATCAGGGGATCGCCGGTCAGGGAGAACCGCGGCACGAGCGTCTGGAAGCTCATGACGCCGCCGATGGCGTCGCTCCCGTAGATGACCGATCCCGGCCCGAAGAACACCTCGGTCGACTCGATGGCGTAGGGGTCCAGGGAGATGACGTTCTGGATGTTCCCGGCGCGGAAGATGGCCGTGTTCATCCGGACGCCGTCGACGGCGTAGAGGAGCCGGTTCGTGGCGAACCCCCGGATCATCGGGCTCCCCCCCGCCTGCTGGCTCTTCTGGACGAAGACCCGGCCGGAGAGGCCCAGGAGGTCGGCGGTCGTTTGGGGGTTCTGCAGCTCGACCTCCGTCGGGGTGACGGCGACGATCGTCAGCGGCACGTCGGCCGACTCCTGGCGCCAGCGGGACGCCGAGACGACGATCTCGTGGAGGTCGAAGGGGACGGCGGCCAGCGTCAGCTCGTACGACCGGGCCTTGATCTCGGCGAAGCTCAGCGCCTCTTCCCGGTATCCGACCCGGCCGATCACGATCCTCTCCGAACCCTCGAAGGCCGTGATGTCGGCCTGCCCTTTGATGTCCGTCGCGGCCGAGGCCTGCGGGGCGTCGCTCGTCAGCCGGACGAGCTCGAGGGGCTCTCCCGTCGCCCGGTCCCTGATGGTGACCGTCTGGGAAAACGCGGCTGCGGCCGAGCCCATGAGCCACAGCGCCAGCAATGCTCTTCTCACGTGAATGTACTCCTTCCTGCATGATAGGGGACAAGTCCCGGGCGCCCTCGCGTCCCGCTCGCGCGACGACACGGCGGGGGCCCGCTTGGCTGAGAGAGGCCGCGCTCAGGCCGTCCAGGGGGGAGGGGTCAAAGGCCGGGTGTTCCTGAGAACAAGCGTCTCCTCGAGGCCGCCCAAGCGCCGGACGGGCGCCCGGGGTATCCGGAGCCTCCAGGGGGGAGGGAGGATGAAGTCCGCGGATTCGAGCTGCGTGCGCTCGATGCTCTTGTCGCCGCCGAACTTGGGGGCGGCCCCGAAGGTCCGCGCGGCGAGCGCCCTGAGCTGGGCGTTCAGCCGCGTTTCGGCCCGGTCCCACCAGCACCGGTAGTAGAGGGCGTCGCCCTCGGCCCAGGCGTCCACGATGTCGTACATCTGGCCGTCGTACTCAAATTCCCGGGAGTGCTCCCAGCGCAGGAGGGTCTCCGACTCCCACTTGGTGAACCTGAGCAGCACGAGCCCGGCCCGGTCGCCCCGCGAGACGATGTGCCGGCGGGCCTCGTGCCGGACGATCGCCTTCCGGACCAGGAACCAGGCCGAGGCCCCGACGACCGGGTTCAAGAACATGACGACGGCCAGGGGCCCGGCCAGCCGGCGGAAGATCGTGGCCATCACGGCGGCATGATATTACCGGTCGCGACGGCGTGTCAATCCTGCCCGCCCGGTTTGCGCCTCGTCCGGCCTGGCCTGAGTCATTCAGGCTAGAAGGCGTCGACGAAGTGCTCCAGGCGGTAGTCGCCGGGGCCGCGGTAGAGGACGGCGACGACGTCGAAGCGGCAGCCGGCCTCGGCGCCGGGATGGGCGGCCAGGTAGCCGCGGGCGACGCGGCGGATCTGCCTCTGCTTCGACGGCGTCACGGCCTCCTCGGGCCGGCCGAACTCCTCGTCGGCCCGCGTCTTGACCTCGACGAAGACCAGGGTCCCGGCGTCCCTGGCGACGATGTCGATCTCGCCGCGGAAGAGGCGGAAGCCGCGGCGGACGATCTCGTAGCCTTTCCGGCGGAGATGGTCGCAGGCCAGGTCCTCGCCGAGCCGCCCCAGCGCGAGGGTCTTGTTCCCGGTGCCCGTCACGGCGCCGCCCCGCCCCCGCCGGCCCTCAGGGCCCGGCCGGCCGGGCCCGTTTCCAGCGGACGCCGTCCTTGGTGTCCTCGAGGACGATCCCGGCCTCGAGGAGCTCCCGCCGGAGCGCGTCGGCCCTGGCGAAGTCCCGGGCCGCGCGGGCCTTCTGCCGGGCGTCGAGCAGGGCCTGGAGGCCCGCCTCGAGGACGTCCGCGGCGCCGGAGGCCTCGGCCTCGCCTTCGGCCTTTCCCTTCGCCGGGACCTCCCCGGTGAGACAGCCCAGGACCCCGCCGTCGATTTCGCCGAGGAGGCCGATGACCCGGCGGGCGTCCGCGCGCCCCACCGTGCCCCTGGAAACGAGGGCGTTGACGCCCCTGACCAGCTCGAACAGGGCGGCCAGGGCTTCGGAGATGTTCAGGTCGTCCTCGAGGCCGGCGGCGAAGCCGGCCCGGGCCGTCTCGGCGGCGGCGGCCACCGCGGGGTTAGGCGGCAGGTCGCGCTCGATGTGGCGCAGCTCGAAGAGGAAGTTGCGCAGCCGGTCGCGGCTCGTCCGGGCCTGGGCCAGGGCCTCGTCGGTGAAGTTGAGCGTCTTGCGGTAGTGCGTCGAGAGGAGGAGGAAGCGGACCTCGGCCGGCTCGTAGCCCCTGGCCAGGACGTCGGCCAGCCGGTAGAAATTGCCCTTGGACTTGGACATCTTCTCGCCGTCGACGACGAGGTGGTGCGCGTGGAGCCAGTACTTCACGAACGTCACCCCGTTGGCGGCCTCGGACTGGGCGATCTCGTTCTCGTGGTGGGGGAAGATGTTGTCGACGCCGCCGCAGTGGATGTCGAAGGTGGGGCCGAAGTAGCGCATGCTCATGGCCGAGCACTCGATGTGCCAGCCCGGCCGGCCCGGGCCGATCTCGGTCTCCCACGACGGCTCGCCCTCCTTGGGGGCCTTCCACAGGGCGAAGTCGTGGACGCTCTCCTTCTCGTACTCGTCGGCGTCGCCCCGGATGCCCGGCCGGCGTCCCTCGAGGTCGATCTTGGACAGGCGCCCGTAGGCCGGGAACCGGTCGATGGCGAAGTAGATCGAGCCGTCCTTGCGGTAGGCGAACCCCTTGTCGAGCAGGGTCCGGATGATGGCGGCCATGCCGCGGATGCTCTCGGGGTCGGTCGCCCGGGGGTAGTGGTCGGCCGGCAGGATGTTGAGCTTGGCCCGTTCGGCCTGGAAGGCCTCGATGAAGGGCCGGGTGTACTCGTCGAGGCCGACCCCACTGGCGTTGGCCCCGCGGATGGTCTTGTCGTCGACGTCGGTGATGTTCATCACGTGGCTCACGGCGAAGCCCCGATAGAGCAGGAAGCGCTTGAGCAGGTCCTCGAAGACGTAGGCCCGCCAGTTGCCGATGTGGGGGAAGTCGTAGACGGTCGGCCCGCAGGTGTAGAGCTTGACCTTGCCCGGCTCGAGGGGGACGAACTCCTCGACCCGGCCGCCGAGGGTGTTGTGGAAGCGGATCACGGGGGCCATGTTAGCCGTTCCTCCCCCCGTCCGTCAACCCGCCGCCGGCGGCTCCGGCCGTCTCCGATGGGCCGTCGGGAGGCGGGCGCCGGAAGGACCGCCCGGGCCGGGGGCGTCCCCGGAGGAGGCCGCGGCAGGGCGGACGAGGGCCCGGAGGTTGAACGGGAGGCGCGATTGTGGCATAATCGGGTTTCATCATCCCTATCATAAGGCCGTTTCCATGAACGCCAAGATCGGCATCCGCAGAGAGGACATCAACCGCTGGGAGAGGCGCGTTCCGCTCATCCCGTCCCACGCCCGCGAGCTGGCCGAGAAGCGCGGCCTGGAGGTCCGGGTCCAGCCGTCGACGATCCGCGTCTTCACCGACGACGACTACCGCGCCGCCGGCGTGGCCGTCGAGGAGGCCCTCTCGCCCTGCCAGGTCGTCTTCGCCCTCAAGGAGATCCCCGTCGAGCTCATCGAGAAGGACAAGGCCTACGTCTTCTTCTCCCACACCGCCAAGGGCCAGGAGCAGAACATGCCCATGCTCCGGCGGATGATGGAGCTCGGCTGCACGGTCATCGACTACGAGAAGATGGTCGACGGGAAGGGGCGCCGGGTGCTCTATTTCGGAAATTACGCCGGCCACGCCGGCATGATCGACACGCTCTGGGCCCTCGGCCGGCGGCTCGAGGTCGAAGGCGTGGCCAATCCCTTCACCGGGATCGAGCCGACGCACCGCTACCTGAGCCTCGTCGAGGCGAAGGAGGCCGTGGCCGGGCTGGCCCGGCGGATCACCCTGAAAGGCTTGCCCCCCGAGCTGGGCGCCGTCGTCTTCGGGTTCTTCGGCTACGGCCACGTCTCCCAGGGCGCCCAGGAGGTCTTCGACATCCTGCCGGCGGAGACGGTCCGCCCGGCCGACGTGCCGCGGCTCGTCGAGGGCGGCGGGGGGGCGCCCGGCCGGCTCTACAAGGCCGTTTTCCGCGAGGAGGACATGGTCCGGCCGATCGACCCGGCCCGGCCGTTCGACCTCCAGGACTTCTACGCCAACCCCCAGGCCTACCGCCCGGTCACGGAGGACTACGTCCCGTACCTCACGGTCCTGGTCAACGGGATCTACTGGACGCCGAAGTTCCCGAAATACCTGACCAAGGGCTTCCTGAAGGCGCTCTACGGCGGCCCGTCCCGGCCCCGGCTCAAAGTGATCGGCGACATCACCTGCGACATCAACGGCTCGATCGAGAGCACCGTCCGGCCCACGGACTCCGAGGACCCGGTCTACGTCTACGACCCGGCGGCCGACCGGGCCGTCATGGGCTTCGAGGGCGACGGGCCGGTCGTCCTGGCCGTCTACAACCTGCCCGCGGAGCTGCCGCTCGAGGCCTCGACCTATTTCAGCGGCCAGCTCAAGGAGCACGTTCCGGCAATCTCCGCCGCGGATTACTCCGGCCCCTTCGAACGCTGCGGCCTGCCGGACGTCCTGCGCCGGGCCGTCATCGTCTATCGCGGCGAGCTCGCGCCCGACTACGCCTATCTCGCCAAGTTCGTCGGCTGAGCGGCGCCGTTCCGGGGAGAACGCCATGAAGAACATCCTGGTCCTCGGCGCCGGCCTGGTGGCCCGGCCCCTCGCGACCTACCTGCTCGGCCGCCCCGGCTTCGCCGTCGCCGTGGCCGACGTGGAGCCGGGCCGGGCCCTGAGCCTCGTGGCCGGGCACCCCCGGGGCCGGGCCGTCACGCTCGACATCGCCGACCGCGGCGCCCTGGCCGCGGCCATCGGCGGGGCCGACCTCGTCGTCAGCCTGGTGCCCTACACCTTCCACCCGCTCGTCGCCGGGCTGGCCGTCGAGCGGGGCAAGCACGTCGTCACGGCCTCCTACGTCAGCCCCGCGATGCGGGAGCTCGACGCCGCGGCCAAGGAGAAAGGGGTCGTCCTCCTGAACGAGCTCGGGCTCGACCCGGGCATCGACCACATGGAGGCCATGCGGATCATCCACGGGGTCCACGGGGCGGGCGGCCAGGTCCTCGCCTTCACCTCCTGGTGCGGCGGACTGCCGGCCCCGGACTCCAACACCAACCCCTTCGGCTACAAGTTCTCCTGGAGCCCGAGGGGCGTCCTGCTCGCCTCCAAGAACTCCGCCAGGTTCCTCAAGGACGGCCGGACCGTGTCCGTCCCGGCCGAGGAGCTGTTCGCCTCGCCCGAGACGGTCCCCATCCCCGGCTTGGGGGCGTTCGAGGGCTATCCGAACCGGGATTCCGTCGCTTACAGGGAGATCTACGGCATCCCCGAGGCCCGGACCGTCCTGCGGGGGACGCTCCGCTACGCCGGCTGGTGCGAGACCCTGAGGAGGATGGTCGAGCTGGGGCTCTTGGACGAAACGGCCAAGGACCGGACCGGCTCGACGTTCCGCGGCCTCATGAGGGAGCTCGTCCAAGCCCCCGGCGGCGCGGACGTCGAGGCCGCCGTCGCCGCGCGCCTGGGCCCCGGCGGAGACCCGGCCGTCCTCGACCGGCTGGCCTGGCTGGGGCTGTTCGAGGACCGGCCTCTGCCGGTCGCCAAGGGGTCGGCCTTCGACAACCTGGCCGCCCTGATGGTCGGGAAGCTCGCCTACGGGCCGGGCGAGCGGGACATGATCGTCCTGCGGCACGAGTTCCTCGTCCGCACGGCGGCCGGACGGCTCGAGAGGATCGTCTCCTCGCTCATCGACTACGGCGTGCCGGACGGCGACTCCTCGATGTCGCGGACGGTCGGCCTGCCGGCGGCGATCGGGGCCCGGCTCATCCTCGAAGGCCGGTTCCGGGCCGCCGGCGTCCAGGTCCCGGTCCTGCCCGAGATCTACGAGCCCATCCTGGAGGAGCTGGGAACGCTCGGTGTCCGTTTCGAGGAGCGGCGCCAGGCCGTCTGAACCGGCCCCGCAGTTGACAGCGGGCCTCCCCGCGCCTATGTTGATAGGGAAAATCGGGACACGGGGAGGTGTCGGGCATGACGCGAAGGCCCTATGTCGCCGGCCAATTCTACCCCGGCACCCGGGACCGGCTGAGGAAGGCGCTGGCCGCGTTGACCGTCCCCGGGGCGCCCCGGAAAAAGGCCCTGGCCGTCGTCTCGCCGCACGCCGGCTACGTCTATTCGGGCGGGGTCGCCGGGGCGGTCTTCTCGTCGGTCGAGCCGCCGCCCGTCTTCGTCATCCTCGGCCCGGCCCACCGGAAGATCGGCCCCCTGTTCGCCCTCCAGGCCGAGGGGAGCTGGCTGACGCCGCTCGGGGAGAGCCCGATCGAGACGGGCCTGGCCTCGCGCGTCCTGGCCGGCTGCCCTCTCGTCGAGGCGGACGAGCGGGCCCACCTCGAGGAGCATTCCCTGGAGGTCCAGCTGCCGTTCATCCAGTATCTCCGGGAGGACGCCGCCATCGTGCCCGTCTGCGTTTCGGCCGAGACCGACTACGCCGCGCTCGACGCGCTCGGCCGGGCCCTGGCCGAAGCGGTCCGTTCCTACGGGAAAGAGGCCCTCATCGTGGCCAGCACCGACATGAGCCACTATGTCGCCCAGAAGACGGCCGAGAGGCAGGACCGGCGGGCCATCGACAGGATCCTCGAGCTCGACCCCGCGGGCTTGTTCGACACCGTCGAAGAGGGGAGGATCTCGATGTGCGGCGTCCAGCCGACCGCGGCGGCCTTGGTCGCGGCCCTGGCGCTGGGCGCCCGGCGGGCCGAGCTCGTCCGCTACGCGACCTCCGGCGACGCGTCGGGCGACTACTCCCAAGTCGTTGGTTACGCTGGAATTACGATCTCTTGAGCGGCCGGCCTCTGACTTTCAGTCGTTTGACACCCGGCCGTTCTTAGTGTTATAAAAAGATTTCAGGAACGACGATGGCCAAGTCCGCGCTCCGCGACAAGGACAAAAAGGTCCTTCGGCTCGTCGTGGAGAACTTCGTCCGCCACGGCCGTCCCGTGAGCTCGGGCGCGGTCTCGGCGTCCCGGCGCGTCTCGGCCTCGCCGGCGACGCTGCGGAACATCATGGCCAAGCTCGAGGCGATGGGCTATCTGGCCCAGCCTCACACCTCCGCCGGCCGCGTCCCGACCGACAAGGGGCTGCGCCATTACGCCGGCTCGATCCTGGCCGAGAAGCCCCTGGCGGAGGAGTGCGTGCCGCTGATCCAGGAGGGCTTTCCCCAGCGGACCTCCGATTTCGACTCCCTTCTCCTCCAGGCCTGCCGGACCCTGGCCGACTCCTCGGACAACCTGGGCTTCGTCATCTCGCCGAACATCTTCCGGCTGCCGTTCGAGCACGTCCGCTTCATCAAGATCTCCGACCGGCGCGTCCTGGCCGTCGTCGTCACGCCGTTCCACATGGTCCTGACGGAGACCCTCGAGTCGCCGCCGTCGCTGACCCAGGCGGAGCTCGACCGGGCCTCGCGGTTCATCACCCAGAACTACCCGGGCCGGACGATCCTGGCCGTCCGGGAGGCGCTCCTGCGCGACCTGCCCCAGCACCGGATGAGATACGAGGATTCGCTCCGAAAGCTCCTCGACCTTGTCAAGGGCTCGGTCGACCGGGGCACCGGGGACGACCGCATCTACCTCGAGGGCACCTCGCGCCTCCTCGGCAAGGCCGAGCTCTTCGACATGGCCAAGCTGCGCCGCCTCTTCGAGAACTTCGAGCAGAAGGCCGCCCTGGTCCGGCTTCTGTCCGAGTTCGTCAGCCTGGACCGGGTCAAGGTCCTGATCGGGGAGGAGGCCAACTTCCCCGACGTCGAGGACTGCTCGCTCGTCCTCTCGCACTACGGCTACAGCAACCAGGTCCTGGGCACGCTGGGCATCATCGGGCCCAAGCGCATCCCCTACGAGAGGATCATCCCCCTCGTCGACCGCATGGCCAAGCGCGTCAGCCTGGCCATCACGGTGTTCGGCAGAGAGGTCAGCCTATGACGGACGACAAGGACAGGCTCGACGACGAGATCGAGTTCATCCCGGAGGCGCCGCCGCCCGGCGAGGAGGCGCTGGCCGCCCCGCCGTCCGCCGGGACGCCGGAGGCGGAGGCCAAGGCCCCCGCGGCCGAGGCCGCCAAGGGCCACAAGGACCGGCTCCGCAGGAAGGACGCCGAGATCAAGCGGCTCCAGAAGGAGCTCGACGAGCTCAAGGAGACCTACCTGCGCAAGCTCGCCGACATGGAGAACCTGCGCAAGCGCTTCGAGCGGGAACGGAGCGAGTACCAGCAGTACGCCCTGAGCGGCCTCCTGCTCGAGCTCCTCGAGGTCGCCGACAACTTCGAGCGGGCCCTCTCGAACGCCCCCGCCGCCGGGGACGGCCGGGCCCTCCGCGAGGGCGTCGAGCTCATCCTCCGGATGTTCCAGGGCTTCCTGGCCAAGAACGGGGTCCGGCCGATCGTCATCGAAAACCGCGCCTTCGACCCGGCCTACCACCACGCCATGGCCGTCGAGGAGTCCGAGGAGGCCGGGGAGCCCGAGATCGTCGAGGAGCTCCAGAAAGGCTACATGCATCACGACCGGCTCCTCCGCCCGGCGCTGGTCAAGGTGCGCGTCCCGAAGAAAGGATAGAAGCGCCATGGGGCACGTCATCGGCATCGACCTCGGAACGACCTACTCGTGCGTCGCCGGCCTCGAGGCCGGCCGGCCGGTCGTCATCCCCAATCTCGAGGGCCTGCCCACGACGCCGTCCGTCGTGTCGTTCACGGCGGCCGGCGAACGGCTCATCGGCACCCTGGCCATGCGCCAGGCCGTCACCAACCCGGCCAACACCTTCTACGCGGTCAAACGCCTGATCGGGCAGAAGTTCCGTTCCCCGCAGGTCCAGGAGGCCCTGGGCCGGCTGCCCTACGGCCTGATGGAGGCCCCCAACGGCGACGTGGCCGTCGCCCTCGGCGACAAGACGCTCAGCCCGCCGGAGGTCTCCTCGATGGTCCTGGCCTATCTCAAGGAGTGCGCCGAGGCCTACTACGGCGAACCGGTCACCGAGGCCATCATCACCGTGCCGGCCCACTTCAACGACGCCCAGCGCCAGGCGACCAAGGACGCGGCCACGATCGCCGGCCTGACCGTCCAGCGGGTCATCAACGAGCCGACGGCGGCCAGCCTGGCCTTCGGCCTGGGGGCCAAGAAGAACGGCCTGGTCGCCGTCTACGACCTCGGCGGGGGGACCTTCGACATCACCATCCTTGAGATCTCCGACGGGGTCTTCAACGTCCTGGCCACCAACGGCGATTCCTACCTCGGCGGAGAGGACTTCGACAACCGCATCGTCGAGTGGCTCGTGGAGAGCTATCGGGCCGAGACGGGGGCCGACCTGGCCGCCGACACGCTCGCCCTCCAGCGGGTCAAGGAGGCGGCGGAGAAGGCCAAGCGGGAGCTGTCGTTCACCTCGGAGACGGAGATCAACCTGCCCTTCATCTCGTCCGACCGGTCGGTCTCGAAACACATCCGCAAGACGCTCAGCCGGCTGGCCTTCGAGGCCATGACGGCCGACCTCGTCGAGCGGACGGTGCCGCGCATCGAGCAGGCCCTGGCCGACGCCAAGGTCGCGGCCGACCGGATCGACTCCGTCATCCTCATCGGCGGGCAGACCCGCATGCCCCTGGTCAAGGAGCGGGTGACCAAGTTCTTCGGCCGGGACCCCGAGGAGAAGGTCGACCCCGACCAGTCCGTGGCCATGGGCGCGGCCATCCAGTCGGGCGTCCTCGACGGCCAAGTCCGGGACCTCGTCCTGCTCCTCGACGTCACCCCGTTCGCCCTCGGCATCGAGACCGAGAACGACGGCTACGAGACCGTCATCGAGCGGAACACGACCGTCCCCGTCCGCAAGGTCAAGGCCTTCACGACCGTCGAGCACAACCAGCGGCGGGTCCGCCTCCACGTCCTCCAGGGCGAGGGCTTCCTGGCCTCGATGAACAAGTCGCTGGCCGTCTTCGAGCTGGTCGGCATCGAGCCGGCCCCGGCCGGCGTGCCCCAGATCGACGTCGCCTTCGAGATCACCGCGGACGGCACCGCCCAGGTCTCGGCCAAGGACAAGGAGACCGGCCTCGAGCAGCGGATCGAGGTCCGCCCGTCCACGGGCCTGTCCGCGGCCGAGGTCGAGGAGCTGCGCAAACGCCAGTCGGGCCGCGAGCGGGCCAAGCCGGGAGCCCATGCCTAAAAAGGATTATTACCAGGTCCTCGGCGTCGCCCGGGACGCTTCGGCCGAGGAGATCAAGAGGGCTTACCGCCAGCGCGCCCTCCGCCACCACCCCGACCGCAATCCCGGGAGCAAGGAGGACGAGGAGAAGTTCAAGGAGGCGGCCGAGGCCTACAGCGTGTTGGCCGACCCCGAGAAGCGCTCGGTCTACGACCGCTTCGGCCACGACGGCCTGCATGGCGAGGGCTTCCAGGGCTTCTCCGGCTTCGATTCGTCCGTCTTCGGGGACTTCGAGGACATCCTGGGCAATTTCTTCGGCTTCGGCGACCTCTTCGGCGGCGCCTCCCGCGGCCGGGCCGGCGCCCGGCGAAGCCGCGGCCGCGACCTGGCCGTCGAGATCGAGCTCGGCCTCGAGGAGGCCGCGGCGGGCGTCGAGAAGGAGATCAAGATCGCCCGGGGCGAGACCTGCCCGGCCTGCCGGGGCTCGAAGCGCAAGCCGGGCACGTTCTCGGAGAGGTGCCCGACCTGCGGCGGTGCGGGCCAGGTCCGCTTCCAGCAGGGTTTCTTCACCATGGCCCGGACCTGCCCGCGCTGCCAGGGCGCGGGCGAGTTCAACGCCTCGCCGTGCGAGACGTGCCGCGGCAAGGGCCACGTCCGCGAGAAGCGCGCGCTCAAGGTCCGCGTCCCCGCCGGCGTCGCCGACGGCTCGCGGCTGAGGCTCGCCGGGGAGGGCGAGTCCGGCGACGAGGGCGCGCCGGCCGGCGACCTCTACGTCGTCACCCGCGTCCGCAGGCACCACTTCTTCGAGCGCGACGGGAACGACCTCGTTTGCGAGGTCGCGGTCTCGTTCACCCAGGCCGCCCTGGGCGCCCGGATCGAGATCCCGACCCTCGGCGGGAGCGAGGTCCTCAAGGTCCCGGCCGGGACCCAGCCCGGGGAGATCATCCGGCTCAAGGGCCTGGGCGTCCAGGACGTCGGCGGCCGCCGGCGGGGCGACCTCTTCGTCAAGGTCCTCGTCCGGACGCCGGACAACCTGTCCCGGGAGCAGAAGGCCCTGCTGACCAAGCTGGCCGAGGCCCGGGGCGAGAACACCGAGTCGGTCGACAAGAGCGTCATCCATCGCCTGAAGGACATCCTCCAGTAAGGGAAGCCCGGAGCGTGACCTCGAACCAGTCCATCGTCCCCGCGCTCGACGAGGGCGCCGGGATCGGCCGGGCCGGGGGCGTCCCGGCCGCGGCGGCCAAGGTGCTCCATCTCCGGGACGGGTGACATGTTCCTGCAAGGCCAGAAAGTCGGCAAGTACGAGGTCATCCGGTCCCTCGGGAGCGGCGGCTTCGGCTCGGTCTACCTGGCCAAGGACACCTGGCTCGACATCAAGGTGGCCATCAAGGTCCCCCACAAGCAGTCGGCCGAGCTCTACAAGCTGCTCAAGGAGCCCCGGCTCCAGGCCGCCCTCAACCACCCGAACATCGTCCGCATGCTGGCCGCCGAGAAGGAGAAGAGCGTCTTTTTCATGGTCATGGAATACGTCAAGGGGCCGACCCTGGAGAAGGTCCTGGAGAAGGAGCGGGTCCTGGGGACCGACCAGGCCATCGACTACGTCAAACAGGTCTGCTACGGCGTCGACCACGCCCACAAGGCCAAGATCATCCACCGCGACCTCAGGCCCTCGAACATCATCGTCTCCGAGGACGGCACGGCCAAGATCACCGACTTCGGGACCTCGGCCTGGCTCAACGCCGTGCCCTACGCCTCGACGCGGATCGGGTCGCCCCCCTACATGGCCCCGGAGCAGTTCCTGGGCAAGGCGGGCTACCAGTCGGACCTGTATTCCCTCGGGTGCATCTTCTACGAGATGATCATCGGCCGGCCGCCCATCTTCGACCCCGACCCGTTCAAGATCCTGGAGAAGGCCCAGCAGGGCAAGATCACGCCGCCGCGGCTCAAGAACAACCGCGTCCCCCGCGAGATCGACGCCCTCATCATGAAGGCCCTGGCCCCCAAGGTCGAGGACCGCTTCCAGAGCGCCTCGGAGATCATCCGCGAGCTCACGCTGTTCAAGACCAGAAAGGCGCCCGACACGGCCGAGATCGACGACATCATGATCCGCATCCGGGCCCGCGAGCAGAAGACGGCCGCCCTGTGCTGGAACTGCCGCCGGCCCCTGCCGCCGCGCTCGCACGCCTGCCCGCACTGCGGCGAAACGCCTTGACCGGTCCCGCGGACCGCGGGCCCCTTGACGCCTGTTCGGGACTTGAGGTAATATCGCGCGCAAGCCGGGGGCGGGTTGTTTCCCGAAGCCGAGCCCGCTTCCAAGCAATTTGCCGTTCGCGGCTCGAGAGGAGGCGCAATGGACGAATTCAAGATCGGGGCGGCTGTCAAAACGCAAGCGTTATTGGGGATCGTCTGGACCGTTGTCCTCTTGGGAGGCGGCATCGCCCTCCTGAGCACAGGCCTCTTCAAAATGACGGAATTCGGCCCGGTCATCTACCTGGCGCTGTTCGTGTGGCTCGCCTACGACATCCATAAGTTCGTCAAGGCGGTCAAATTCAGGGTCCAGGTGTCCTACGACGGCATCAAGGTCAGGGACCGGCACAAGGCTTGGACGGAGATCGCGTCGGCCGAGATCAGGCCGGCGGCCGGCATGAAGCCGGCCATCCTCCTGCACGCGGCCGATCGGACGGACCTCGTCATCCCGGGCGGCGTGAACGGCCGGGACTATCTGGCCGCCCTCGTCGAAAAACACGTCCCGAACGTGACCAAGAAGTAGGCCGGATCGACGCGCGGAGAGAGCGCATGAGCCAACCGTTGGGCCTGGGAGGCGTCATCGTCGGGACGATCGTCGGCCTGCTGATCGGCATCCCCGCGCTGCTGATACGGCTCAAGCTCAACGCCCGGAACATGCCCGCGGGCGAGAGAAGGCAGGCGGTCCTGGCGTCCATCCGGGAGATGAAGGCGCAAGGCCTGTCCTACGAGGAGCGGAAGCGGCGGCTGATGGATCAGGGCTTGCGTCCCGACGTCGCCAATCAGCTCCTCGCGGAGGCGGAACGGGGCTGAGGGGCCCTTCAGCCCGCGATCGGGCAAAGAAAGGAGGGATCATGGCCCTATTCGGCATATTCTCGCGCAGGGAGGGACCCGAGCTCAAAGCCCAGAGAACGCGTGACCTTGTCCTCGGGCTCCTCGAACGGCCGGATAAGCGCATGTATCACCTTGAATTCGCGCTCGAGAAAGGCCTCAAACAGACCGGCCGGCCCCCTGGCGCGGGCGCCGAGGGGCTCCGCAGCGAACTGTCCCTCCTGCTGGCCGTCGTCTACCTCCAATATGCGCAGCGGTATTTCGGGCTGGCTCTCGACCTGGAGAGGATTCAGCCGAGTTGGAAGGGATTCGCGGCCAAAGCGAAGTCCTGCGCGCTCCAAGCGGCCGGCGGCGGATTCGATCAACTCGTCCGCGCGATCGAAGAGCGGGCCGACGAGATCGGGGCCGTCACCCAGCAACAGGCCCAGCAGCGCGGCCTTTTGACCGTCATCGAGAGACCCGTGAAGACGGGCGTGCCCGGCGTCCCTGTTTATGAGATCGTCCGGGAGGGGTGGACCCTGGCCGAAAAGCACGCTCAGCTCAAGCTTTGCCAACAGCCGATGTGCGATTTCGTGGCCTTCTTCAAGGCCCTTCCCGGCCATGTCGGCTGGGCAGAGAAGCACCCCGAAGCGAGCTGAGACGGCCTCGGCTCGTGAATATCCCAGGCCATTTCCCCCCCGGAGGCGATTGACTTGGCCGCGGGGGATGAGATACGATGGGGCCTCGATAATCGCGCCGGATCGCGCCCAAAGGAGCCGCCGATGAGCCCATTTTCGGAAACGAGCATCGTCTGGAAGAACGGCCGGCTCATCCCGTGGAAGGACGCGACCATCCATCTGGCCTCGCACGTCGTCCACTACGGCAGCTCGATCTTCGAGGGCCTGCGGGCCTATGACACGCCCAAGGGGACGGCCATCTTCCGCCTCCAGGACCACACCCGGCGGCTCTACAACTCCTGCAAGATCTACCGGATGGAGATCCCCTTCTCGCAGGACCAGCTCAACCAGGGCGTCCTCGACTGCGTCCGGGCCAACAAGCTCAAGGCCTGCTATGTCCGGCCGGTCGTCTACCGCGGCTACGGCACGCTCGGCGTCAACCCCCTCAGCAATCCCGTGGACTGCGCCGTGCTGGTCTGGGAGTGGGGCAAGTACCTCGGCCCGGAGGCCATGGAGGCCGGCGTCGACGTCCGCGTCTCGTCCTGGCAGCGCATGGCCCCGAACACCTTCCCCGCCCTGGCCAAGGCCGGCGCGAACTACATGAACTCGCAGCTCATCAAGATGGAGGCCCTGCTCGACGGCTACGAGGAGGGCATCGCCCTGAACATCCGGGGCCACATCAGCGAGGGGAGCGGCGAGAACCTGTTCCTGGTCAAGGACGGCGTCGTCCTGACGCCGCCGCTGTCGTCCTCCGTCCTGCCGGGCATCACCCGCGACTCCGTCATGACGCTCTTCCGCGACATGGGCGTCCGCGTCGTCGAGGAGACCATCCCGCGCGAGATGCTCTACATCGCCGACGAGGTCTTCTTCACCGGCTCGGCCGCCGAGGTCACGCCCATCCGGTCGGTCGACAGGATCACGATCGGCGGCGGCAAGCGGGGGCCCCTGACCGAGAAGGTCCAGACGGCCTTCTTCGACGTCGTCGAGGGGAAGGCGCCGGACGCGCGCGGCTGGCTGACCTTCGTCTGAGATCCGATCCGAGGAGGAACGCATGGCCCTGGTCATCGACGAATTCCTGAAGATCGCCATCGAGCGGGACGCTTCCGACCTGCACTTCAAGGCCGGCAACAACCCCATGATCCGCGTCCACGGCACCCTGACCCCGCTGACCGGCTATCCCCGCCTGACGGCCGCCGACTGCGAGGAGCTGGCCGGCCAGATGATGACCGAGTTCCAGAAGAAGCGGCTGGCCGAGGACCTGGACATCGACCTGGCCTACAGCCTGTCCGGCTTCGGCCGGTTCCGCGGCAGCATCTACCATCAGCGGGGCTCCCTGGCCATCGCCCTGCGCATCATCCCCCTCGAGGTCAAGACCATCCGCCAGCTGCTCCTGCCCGAGGTCCTGGAGAAGATCGCCTTCTACCAGCGCGGCCTCGTCCTGGTGACGGGCACGACCGGGAGCGGCAAGACGACCAGCCTGGCGGCCATGATCGACTACATCAACACCTTCCGCCGCGAGAACATCATCACCATCGAGGACCCGATCGAGTACCTCCACAAGGACAAGAAGAGCACCATCAGCCAGCGCGAGGTCGGCATGGACGTGACCAGCTTCGCCCGCGGCCTGCGGGGCTGCCTGCGCGAGGACCCGGACATCATCCTGGTCGGCGAGATGCGCGACCTGGACACGATCGACACGGCCCTGCTGGCCGCCGAGACGGGCCACCTCGTCCTCAGCACGCTCCACACCCTCGACGCCCCGGAGAGCATCAACCGCATCATCTCCGTCTTCGCCCCGCACCACCAGCGCCAGGTCCGTCTCCAGCTGGCCTCGATCCTCAAGGCCATCATCTCCATGCGCCTCATCCCGCGCATGGACGGCCAGGGCCGCGTCCCGGCCGTCGAGGTCATGATCTCGACGCCCTACATCCAGGAGTGCATCGCCGAGAAGGACAAGACCGGGCTCATCCGCGACGCCATCACGGCCGGGGTCTCCCAGTACGGCATGCAGACCTTCGACCAGTCCATCTACCAGCTCTACCGCGACGGCTACATCTCCTTCGAGCAGGGCATGAAGTACTCCTCCAACCCCGACAACTTCAAGCTCCGCATCATGGGCATCCAGTCGACCCTGGACATGGCCGTCGAGGAGATGGAGAAGGGGATGAGCAAGGTCGAGCGCGCCGAGGGAGGGCCGGAAGAAGAGCATAAATGACGGCCCAGCGCGTCCGCGAGACCTTCCTCGATTTCTTCGCCGGGCGGGGCCACCGGATCGTCCGGAGCTCGCCCCTCCTGCCCAAGGACGACCCGACCATCCTGTTCACCAACGCCGGGATGAACCAGTTCAAGAACGTCTTCCTCGGCCTCGAGACGCGCGGCTACGCCCGGGCGGCCACGGTCCAGAAGTGCATGCGCGTCAGCGGCAAGCACAACGACCTCGAGACCGTCGGCCGGACGGTCAAGCACCACACCTTCTTCGAGATGCTGGGCAATTTCTCGTTCGGCGATTACTTCAAGCGCCAGGCCATCCTCTACGCCTGGGAGCTCGTGACCGGGGTCTTCGGCCTGCCGGCCGACCGCCTCTACGCCACGGTCTACCTCGACGACGACGAGGCCTTCCGGATCTGGGCCGAGGAGGCCGGCGTCCCCGCTTCCCGGATCTTCCGTTACGGCAAGAAGGACAACTTCTGGGCCATGGGCGACACCGGCCCCTGCGGGCCCTGCTCCGAGATCCACTACGACCTCGGGGCCGACATCGAGGCCGGCGAGCCCGTCGCCCTCATCGAGAAGGGGAGCGACCGCTTCGTCGAGCTCTGGAACCTCGTCTTCATGGAGTTCGACCAGGCGCCCGGCGGGACCCTGCGGCCCCTGCCGCGGCCGTCGATCGACACGGGCATGGGCCTCGAGCGCATGGCGGCGGTCGTCCAGGGCAAGCGCAGCAACTACGACACCGACCTGTTCCGGCCCCTCATCGAGGCCGCCTGCGAGCTGGGCCGGCGCGAGTACCCGGCCGGCGACGAGGGCGACGTGGCCGTCCGGGTCATCGCCGACCACGTCCGGGCGGCGACCTTCCTCATCGGCGACGGCGTCTCGCCGGCCAACGACGGCCGTGGCTACGTCCTGCGGCGCCTCATCCGGCGGGCCTTCCGCCAGGGGAACCTCATCGGCATCGACCGGCCCTTCCTCTACGGTCTCGTCGGCCGGGTCGCGGACATCATGAAGGACGCCTACCCCGAGCTCCTGGCGTCGGCCGCCTACATCGCCAGGGTCTGCCGGGCCGAGGAGGAGCGCTTCGCCGACACCCTGGCTTCCGGGCTGCGCTTCTTCGACCAGGTCGTCCGCGAGGCCCGCGAGCGGGGCTCGGCCGTTCTCGCCGGAGACAGGGTCTTCAAGCTCTACGACACCTTCGGCTTCCCGCTCGACCTGTCCCAGGAGCTGGCCCGGGAGAAGGGCCTGGCCGTCGACGAGGCCGGCTTCGCCAGGGAGCTCGAGGGCCAGAAACAGCGGGCCCGCCTGTCGTGGAAGGGCGAGGCCAGGCGGAAGGAGAAGCAGGTCTACGAGGGGTTCCGGGACGTCAGGGTCCGCTCGCGCGTCCACGAGGCCGACGAGCTGGCCGATGTCCTCGTCGTCGGCCTGCTCAAGGACGGCCGCCGGGCGGACGTCCTGGCCGCGGGCGAGGCCGGCGAGGTCGTCCTCGAGGAGACGCCCTTCTACGCCGAAGCGGGCGGGCAGGTCGGCGACACGGGCTCGCTCAAGGGCCCGCGCGCGTCGGCCCTGGTCGAGAACGTCGTCTTCGCGACGCCGGAGCTCATCGTCCACGGCGTCAAGGTCCTGGCCGGGGAGCTCCGGGCCGGGGACCGGGTCGATGCCCTGCCGGACCTCGTCCGGCGGCGGGCCGTCTCCGCCAACCACACGGCGACGCACCTTCTCCACGCGGCCCTGCGGCAGGTCCTCGGCGACCACGTCAAGCAGGCCGGTTCGCTCGTCTCGCCGGCCCGGCTGCGATTCGACTTCACCCATTACGCTCCCCTGGCGCGGGAGGAGGTCCGGCGGGTCGAGGAGATCGTCAACGGCCAGGTCCGGGCCGCGGTCCCGCTCGGGACCCGGATCACCAGCCTCGAGGAGGGCCTCCGCGAGGGGGCCACGGCCATCTTCGAGGAGAAGTACGGCGAGACCGTCCGGGTCGTGGGCATCGGCGACTTCAGCAAGGAGCTCTGCGGCGGCGTCCACGTCCGTTCGACCGGCGAGATCGGCCTGTTCAAGATCGTCGCCGAGACGAGCGTCGCCGCCGGCATGCGCCGGATCGAGGCCGTGACCGGGGAGGGCGCCCTGCGCTACGTCGCCGAGCTGGAGGACCTCGTGGCCGGCCTGGAGAGAAGCCTTTCGGTCGCGCGCCGGGACCTGCCGGTCCGGGTCGAGAAGCTCCAGGCCCGGGTCGACGAGCTCGACCGTGACCTGAAGGAGGCCCGCAGGAAGCTCGTCACCGGCGCGGGCGGGCCCGCGCCGGGCCGAGCCGCCGGTCCGCCGGCGGTCCCGGCGTCCGTCAAAGGGATCGCCGTTCACGTTCGAAGGATGGACGGCCTGGCCATGGCCGAGCTCCGGGACGCGGCCGACGCGGTCAAGCAGAAGACCGGGAGCGGGGTCGTCGTCCTCGGCGCCGTCACCGGCGACAAGGCCTTCCTCGTCGCCTCGGTGACCAGGGACCTGACCGGGCGCGTCGCCGCCAACGCCCTCATCAAGGAGCTCGCCCCGGTCATCGGCGGCGGGGGAGGGGGGCGCCCGGACTTCGCCCAGTCGGGCGGGGCCGGCGTCGGCGAGCTCCAAAAGGCCCTCGACCTCGTCCCGGCCCTCGTCGAGCGCCTGGCGGCCTGACCCCCGGATTCACCCTCGGCGGGGATTGCCAACGGCCTCGGAATTTGCGAACATAGGGGGCGGAACGGCGATGATGCACGCCCGGAAAGCCCTGGTCGCGGCCGCGCTGCTGGCCCTGGCGGCCGATCTCGTGGCCGCCTCCGCCGCCGACCTCCGCAAGCTCTACGGCCCGATCATCGAGAAGGCGGCCGAACGCCACCGCGTCGACCGCGAGCTCATCCACGTCGTCATCCGGGCGGAGTCGAACTACGACCCGTTCGCCATCTCCTCGGCCGGGGCCATGGGCCTGATGCAGCTCATGCCCGCCACGGCCCGCCGGTACGGGGTCGGCAACGTCTTCGACCCGTCCCAGAACATCGAGGGCGGCGTCCGTTACCTCAGGGACCTGGTCCGTCTCTTCAAGGGGGAGACCCGGCTCGTCCTGGCCGCCTACAACGCCGGCCAGGAGGCCGTCCGCAAGTACAACGGCATCCCCCCCTACCCGGAGACCCGGAACTACATCTCGTCGATCATGAGGACGTACAAGAAGCCCAAGGTCTCGACGGCCAACCCGACCTTCCTGGTCGTCGGCCCCGACGGCATCAAGGTCCTCGTCAACGATCCCGCCGACGCGTTCAAGAAGTAGGCCTTTCCGGGAATCCCGGTAAGCCCCTCTCCGGTCCTGAAGGCTCGGCCTACCGGGCCGGTTGCAGGAATCCCTTGACCAGGAGGTTGCGGGGGACGATCTCGAAAGTCGCCGGCAGGCGGCCGATCTGGTCGCCGTCGAGCTCGAGGAGGACGTCCTCCGGCTCGTCGCTCCAGGCCTCGACCTCGCGGCCGCGGACGACCGTGACCTTGGGGTGGGTGACGTGGCTGCCGTTCACGAGCTTCCAGCCGTGGCGGCAGAACTCGAGGAAGCGGAACCCCTTGACCAGGACGTTGTCGAAGAGCCCGTCGTCCAGGCGGGCGTCGGGGGCGACCTTCATGCCTTTGCCGAAGATCCGGCCGTTGGCCACGGCCCCGATGAGGTACTCGCCGTCCGGCAGGGCCTCGCCGTCGACCCGGACCCGGACGCGCTTGCTCCTGTAGCGGGCCATGGTCGTGACCAGGCAGCGGACGTACGAGGAGGCCTTCCGCCGCAGCCGCCGCTCGGCGACCTCCCGGACGACCTCGCCGCCGAGCCCGAAATCGGCGACGTTGAGGAACAGACGCTCCTCGTCGGCGCCGGCGTTCGAGCGGTAGCGGACCCGGCCGACGTCCATGCGCACGGGCGGCGCGTCGGAGAGGACCCGGAGGGCGCCCTTCAGCCCGGCCGGGATGCTCAGGCTGCGCATGAGGTCGCAGCCGGTCCCGGACGGGACGAGGCCCAGCGCGGCCTCGGGATTGATGATCCGGCGGTCCTCGTAGAAGCCGTTGGCGATCTCGTTCATCGTCCCGTCGCCGCCGACGCCGATGACCAGCTCCGTCCCCTCCTTGATGGCCTCGCGGGCGAGGTCGGTGGCGTGCCGGGGCTCCTCCGTGAACTCGAACTTGAACTCGCGGACGAAGTGCCTCAGGCCCTCCCGGATCTCGCTCCAGCGCTTGCGCGTCCGGCCCCGGTTGGAGGCGGGGTTGACGATGACCTTGGTCTTAAGACGCATCGGCCGGTCCCCGGGGAGCCGCCGGCGGAGCGGCCGGCGGAAGGGCCTTGCGCCCGAAGAGCGAGACGCCGATGACGCCGCCGAGGGCGCCGAAGACGGCGAAGACCGCGGCGGTCACGAACAGCCCGAGGATGACCAGCCCCGGCGACATCAGCCGCGTCGAGCCCTCGAGGAGGCTGTCGATGTTCGGCGGCTGTTCGATGCCCAGACCGGAGAGCCAGCCGAGGACGCGGCGGGCCATTTCGATGTCGGGCGGGAAGGCCATGGAGATCAGGGTGTGGGCGACGGCGGCGACGATGCCGGTCAAGGCCCCGGCGAGGGCGCCGTCGGCGGGCTTCAGGCTCACCGGGGAGGCCTGGGCCAGGAGCTTCACGGCGACGGCGGCGCCGCCCATGATCCACAGGCAGCAGACGCAGTTCAGGAGGCTGAATCCCGGGATCGCCGAAAAGACCCCGGCCGCGGCGCCGGCGATCAGGGCGGGTCGGAAATACTCCGGCTTGTGCGGGTCCATGAGGCCTCCTTGACGGCGGCCCTTATTCTATTGAGGTCCGGCGCGGTTTTCAAGGGCTCTCTCCGCCCGCCGTTCGCGGAGGAGGCGGGCCAGGCCGACCGCGCCGGCCAGGGCGTAGAACGGCAGGAGCGTCCCCCAGGCGAGGCCCGTGGCGAAACGGAGGCCGAGGGGGCTTCGCCAGAGGCCCAGGACCCCGGCCGTGCCGTCCACGGCCAGGGGCAGGACGGCGAGGACGAAGGCCCGGGCCGGGGGGAGCGCCGGCTCGGCCGAAAGGCCCCGGAGAAGGGGATAGGCGAGGAGACCCGCGGCGAACCCGGCGTAGATACCGAGGCAGCGGCCGCACACGGCCAGCGGGCGGCCGAGGAGCGTGAAGCACCGGCCGGCGGCCTGATGGCAGACGGGCGAGAACAGGGCGTAGAGGGCGCGCGAGGCCCCGGGCGCGCCGCGCGCCGCGAGCCAGGGGGCCAGGAAGATCCCCAGGAGCCAGAGGACCGCGACGGCGGCCGTCGCGGCGTAGACGGCGCGGACGGTGCGGGCGAGCGGGACCTCGGACACGCCCGTCATTCTAGCACGGGGAAACAAGCGATTGACAGGGCCGGACATCCTTGGGTAAATTAGGCTCGAGCGCCCAACCGAGTCCGCTTCGAACAGGAGGACAAGATGACCGGACTTCGCAAGAAAGCCCTGATCGTGGTCGGGTCGATCATCCTGGCCTCGTCCTGGGCCGCCGCCCAGACGGAAGAGGCGAACGCCATCCTCGGCCGGGCCGGAGGGGGCGTCGTCGCCGTCGTCAGCTACGGCGCCGACAAGGCCGAGATCCTCAAGGGGACCGCCTTGGCGCTGGCCGAGGACGTCGCCGTCACGGCCTACCACGTCGTCTCCCAGGCCTTCGACATGGAAGGGCTCAGCATCAAGGGCAAGAAGATCAAGGTCGAGGGCCTCGTCGGGGTCGACAAGGCCCTGGACATCGCCCTGATCAAGCTGAAGGGCAAGGTCCAGGCCCTGCCCATCGGCTCCGTCGACAGCCTGAGCCCGGAGGCCCGGCTGTTCGCGATCGGGTCCAACGAGTCGGGGCAGCTCGTCATCGCCGAGGGGGTGTTCCGCCGCGCGGTGGACGTCCCGAGCGTGGGCAAGGTCCTGGAGGTCTCGATGCCCGTCCCCGAGCAGTTCCGCGGCGGGCCCCTCCTCGACGTCAACGGCCAGCTCGTCGGCATGATGCTCATCCTCGAGCGGAACTTCAAGTTCGGGCTGCCCATCGGGACGCTGGTCAGCGTGCCCCGGTCCGGCCAGCCCGTCCCGTTCAAGTCGCAGACGCAGGCGGACTTCTTCGGGACCGCCGAGGGCAACTCATTCGCCGCCCGCGTCGCCTGGGCCCTCGGCGAGGCGATGACGGCCCGGCTCCATCTCGAGAAGGTCCTCAGGCTCAACCCCTCCGATGCGGGGGTCAATCTCATGTTAGGCGACATCGCCTTCGACCAGAGGGATTATGGCGCCGCGGCCTCCGCCTACCGGAAGGCCGCGGAGATCGACCCGTCCAGGGCCGAGGCCTTCTTCGGCCTGGGCTCGACCCTGCTGAAACAGACCCAATACAAGGACGCGGCCCAGGCCCTGGAAAAGGCGGCGTCCCTGGGCCACGCGGGCAAGACGCTCTACATGGACCTCGGCGGCGCCTACGAAGCCCAGCAGGACTTCGACGCGGCCGCGGCCGCCTACGAGAAATACATCGGCCTCGGCCCGGCCGACGCCTGGGAGGCCCAGCTGAAGCTGGGCCTGTGCCGGACGAACCAGAAGGACTTCGCCGGGGCCATCGCCGCGCTGACCGAAGCCGAGAGGGCCCAGCCGCGCGACCTCCAGGTCCGCCTGGCCCTGGCCAAGGCCTACGAACAGGCCGGCCGGCTCGAGGACGCCGAATCGGCCTATGCGGCCATGGCGGAGATCGATCCCAAAGACGCCCTGAGCTATCACCGGCAGATCTTCAGGATCTACGACGCGGCCAACCGGTTCGACCGGGCCGTCGCCCCGGCCAAGAAGATCATCGAGCTCGAACCGGGCAACGAGACGAACCACTACTACCTCGGCCTGACCTATTTCAAGGACCAGAAGTACAGCGAGGCCATCGCCGCGTTCCAGAAGGCGATCGAGGTCAAGCCGGACTTTTCCCACGCCTGGTTCCAGATCGGTTCCTCCTACATCAACATGAAGAAGTACCGGGAGGCGGCCGAGGCCTACAAGAAATACGCCGAGCTCGCGCCGGACGACGCCTCCGGCTGGCTGAGCATCGGCGTCGCCTACATGCAGGCCAAGGACTTCGAGGACGCCTTGCCGGCCCTCCGGAAGGCCGTCGAGCTCAGGCCCGACAACGCCGTGGCCCAGTTCAACCTGGCCATCGTCTATGTCAACCTCAAGGACAACTTCAGCGCCAAGGAGGTCTACAACAAGCTCCAGACGCTGGACGCGGCCCTGGCGGAACGGCTCCGGAAGCACATCCGCTGAGGCCGTCCGGCGGGCGTCGACCTTCTCACCTATCCGGCCGCGAGACAGGGGCAGATGGCGGAATCGGCAGACGCGCTAGGCTTAGGACCTAGTTCCCGATGAGGGAGTGCGGGTTCGAGTCCCGCTCTGCCTACTCGACGAAAGAGACGTGACCATGAACGCACCCGGACGACAATCCCGGCTCACCGACCTGAGCCCCAGCCGCAAGGAGATCGCGCTCGAGATCCCGGACGAGGAGGTCCGCCGGGAATTCGAGCGGATCCTCGGCGAATACGCGGCCAAAGCCAAGCTCGACGGCTTCCGGCGGGGCCGCGCGCCGCGGGAGAGGGTCAAAGCCCTCTTCGACCGCGAGATCCGGCACGACGTCTACGACGCCCTCATCCCCCGGGTCCTCGAGGAGGAGCTCAAGGCCCTCGGCCTCAACCCGGTCAATGTCCCCGTCCTCAAGGACCTGAAGCACGAGGACGGCCAGCCCCTGCGGAGCACGGCGGCCTTCGAGGTCCTGCCGGAGTTCGATCTGCCCGACTACCGTTCCGTCAGGGTGGCGTCGCGCAAGGCCGAGGTCGCCGAGGCCGATGTGGACCGGGCCCTCGAGGAGCTCCGGGCCCGGGCCGCCGAATTCGTCCCCGTCGAGGGGAGGGGGGTCAGGGAGGGGGACTACGCCGTCGTCGAGATGCAGGGGCGGGACAAGCGGACCAAGCGCCTCCTGCCCGTGGAGAGGGCCGTCGTCATGGCCGGGCACGCCGCCAACGAGCCGGCCCTCAACGAGAAGCTGGAGGGCATGACGCCCGGCGAGGAGCGGGCCTTCGAGGTCTCCTATCCCAAGGACCACGCGAACCGCCGGGTGGCCGGAAAGGACATCTCCTATTCGCTCAAGGTCCGGGAGGTCAAGGAGAGGCGTCTCGCGCCGCTCGACGACGAGTTCGCCAAGAGCCTGGGCGTCGAGGGGGGCCTGGCCGCCTTGCGGGACAAGGTCCGCCGGGAGATCCTCGAGGGCCGCGAGAGGGCCGTCCGCAACGAGACCGCCTCGGAGGTCCTGGCCGGGATCGCCGAGAAGGTGGCCCTGGAGCTCCCGGAATCCGTGGTCGAGGAGGAGACACTGGCCGTCCTGAGGCGGACGCTCCAGGCCGCCGGAGGCCGCCGGGTCGCGCCGGAAGCCTTCGAGGGCCTCAGGGCCGAGGCCCGGAAGCAGGCCGTGGACCACCTTCGCAACCACCTCATCCTGGAGAAGATCGCCAAGAAAGAGGGCCTGACCGTGACCGAAGAGGAGCTCCAAGCGGAGGTCCGCAGCCTGGCCCAGGCCAACCGGGTCTCGGAAGCCGCCCTAGGGGACATGATCCGCCGGGATGAACGGCGCAAGGAGGAGATCAGGGAGTCCCTGCTCTTCCGCAAAACAGTTGACTTTCTCGTAAAAAGGGCTATAATCAGTTAACCAAGGCCTTCAAATCCCCCAATTTCCGGCGGGACGTTAATCATGCAGGATTCAAGCGAACACACCGAGGTCCTCAGGAACATCCCTCTCATCCCTCTGAGAGACCTCGTTGTCTTCCCGGCCACCCTGGTCCCCTTCATCGTCGGCCGGTCCTCTTCCATCCAGGCCCTGGAGAAAGCGGCCGAGAAGGACAAGATGATCTTCCTGGCCGCCCAGATGGACGCCTCGATCGACAACCCCACCCCCAAGGACATCTACTCCGTCGGGGTGACGGCCAAGATCATCCGGACCATCAAGAGCGACGACCGGAACATGAAGGTCATCGTCGAGGGCAAGAGCCGGGCCCGGATCGTCGAGTACCTCAGCACCTACCCCTACTACCAGATCCTGGCCAAGGTGGTCAAAGAGGTCGAGGATCACGTCCCCGAGTCCAAAGAGCTCCTCAAGCGGGTCCTGGCCCTGTTCGAGGACTACCTGAAGCTCAACCAGAACACCAACCTGGACTCGATCATCCCGGCCCTGCGCGAGAACACGCCGGAGCGGATCACCGACATCGTCGCCTCCCACGTCCACATGCCCATCGAGGAGAAGCAGAACCTCCTCGAGACGGTCAACAGCTTCGAGCGCCTGCGCCGCCTCAACTACGTCCTGGAGAACGAGATCCTCAAGATCCACTCGGCCTACCAGAAAGACCCCAGCCGGGCCGCCCGTCGGCGGACGGCCTTCAAGGACCAAGGCGGTCAGAGGCCCTCCCCGCCCGGCGTCCCCGGCGGCCGCAAGGAGGACCAGCCGAACGAGATCGAGGAGCTGCGCCAGAAGGTGGCCAAGGCCAAGATGCCCTCCGACGCCGAGGAGAAGGCCTACAAGGAGATCGAGCGGCTCGAAGCGATGCCGCCCATGTCGGCCGAGGCCACGGTCAGCCGGAACTACCTCGATTGGCTCATCTCCCTGCCCTGGGTCAAGAAGACGCGGGAAAAGCGGGAGCTCAAGGAGGCCGAAAGGATCCTCAACGAGGACCACCACGGCCTGGAGAAGGTCAAGGAGCGCATCCTCGAGTACCTGTCCATCCGCCAGCTGGTCAAGAACCCGCGGGGCGTCATCCTCGGGCTCATCGGCCCGCCCGGCGTCGGGAAGAGCTCGCTCGGCAAGTCCATCGCCCGGGCCACGGGCCGCAAGTTCGTCCGGCTGTCGCTCGGCGGCGTCCGCGACGAGGCCGAGGTCCGGGGCCACCGGCGGACCTACATCGGCGCCTATCCGGGCCGCATCATCCAAATGATCAAGCGCGGCGGGACCAAGAACCCCGTCTTCCTCCTCGACGAGGTCGACAAGATGAGCATGGATTTCAGAGGCGATCCGGCCTCGGCCCTGATGGAGGTCCTCGACCCGGAGCAGAACAGCACCTTCCTCGATCATTACATCGACACCGACTTCGACCTGTCCCAGGTCATGTTCATCGTCACGGCCAACATGCTCGATCCCATCCCCAAGCCGCTCATCGACCGGATGGAGATCATCCGCATCCCCGGCTACACCGAGGACGAGAAGCTGGAGATCGCCAAGAGCTTCCTCCTGCCCAAGCAGATGGGCGCTCACGGCCTGACCGAGGAGAACATCCGCATCACCGACCCGGCCCTGCTCAAGCTCATCCGGAGCTACACCCGGGAGGCCGGCGTCCGCAACCTCGAGCGGGAGATCACCACGGTCTGCCGCAAGGTCGTCAAGCGCGTCGTCGAACAGGGCAAGGGCCACAAGGAGCGGATCACCCCGAAGAACCTCGAGGGCTACCTGGGCATCCCGAAGTTCCGGCGCTCCGAGTTCGACAAGAAGGACGAGGTCGGCGTCGGCACGGGCATGGCCTGGACGGAATTCGGCGGCGAGCTGCTGCGCTTCGAGGCGACCAAGATCCACGGCAAGGGCAACTTCACCCTGACCGGGCAGCTCGGCGAGATCATGCAGGAATCGGCGCAGGCGGCCTTCTCCTTCGTCCGCGGCAAGATCTACGAGCTCGACATCGCCCGTGACCTCCACCGGAACTCGGACATCCACATCCACGTCCCGGAGGGCTCGACGCCCAAGGAGGGCCCCTCGGCCGGCATCACCATCGCCACGGCCATCATCTCGCTCCTGACCGACATCCCGGTCAGCAAGAAGGTGGCCATGACCGGGGAGATCACCCTGAAGGGCAAGGTCCTGCCCGTCGGAGGCATCAAGGAGAAGCTCCTGGCGGCCTACCGCGAGGGCATCCGCGAGGCCATCCTGCCCCTCGACAACCGGCCCGACCTGAAGGACCTGCCCAAGGTCCTCAAAACGGGCATGACCGTCCACCTCGTCGAGACGATGGACGACGTCCTGAAGATCGCCCTGACCCGGGAACTGCCGAAGAAGCCGGCCGAGCCCCGCGAGAAGAAGGCGGGCGAGCCGGACCGGCCCGCGGCCGCGGCGGCCGCCCGCCCGGCCGAAGACGAAGCGGCCAAGGAGCCGCCCCTGACCAACTGAGCAACTGAACGCGACGACCGCATCATCCGCGTTTTCCGACATTCCATCTTGGGAGAAAATCAGACATGGCGACGAAGAGGAACGAAGGCAACAGGATACATGAGCCCGCCGGGCGGCCCGAGCCGGCCGGGGCGCCGTCCGGCGGCCGGGAATTCAACCTCATCGACCTCGAGGCCAAGGACCCGGACGCCCTGGAACAAGTGGCGGCCGGGATCGGCCTGGCCGAGGACGATATCGAGGGTTCGAGCAAGCACCACCTCGTCTTCAAGATCCTGGAGGCCCAGGCCAAGAAGCAGGGCCTGCTCTTCTCGGAGGGCGTCCTGGAGTGCCTCGAGGACGGCTTCGGCTTCCTCCGGGCCCCGGAGTTCAGCTACCTGCCCAGCCAGGACGACATCTACGTCTCGCCGTCCCAGATCCGCAAGTTCCAGCTGCGCACGGGCGACACCATCTCGGGCGTCGTCCGGGCCCCCAAGAACGGCGAGAAGTACTTCGCCCTGATCAAGATCGAGGCCGTCAACTTCCTCCATCCCGACGTCATCATCGAGATGCGCCGCAACGTCCACTTCGAGGGCCTGACGCCGCTCTACCCGTTCGAGATGATCAAGCTCCAGGACGGCAACCCCAAGAACATGAACGCCCGGGTCATGGAGCTTTTGACGCCGATCGGCAAAGGCCAGCGCGGCCTGATCGTGTCGCCGCCGCGGGCCGGCAAGACGACCATCCTCAAGACGATCGCCAAGTCGATCGAGAAGAACCATCCCGAGATCTTCCTCATCGTCCTGCTCATCGCCGAGCGGCCGGAGGAGGTCACGGACTTCAAGCGGAGCGTCAACGGCGAGGTCGTGGCCTCGACCTTCGACGAGCCGCCGACCCGCAACGCCCAGGTCGCCAACATCGTCCTGGAGAAGGCCAAGCGTCTGGTCGAGATCAAGCGCGACGTGGTCATCCTGCTCGACTCGATCACGCGCCTCGCCCGGGCCCACAACTCGATCGTCCCGCCCTCGGGCAAGGTCCTGTCGGGCGGCATCGACGCCAACGCCCTGCACAAGCCCAAGAAGTTCTTCGGCTCGGCCCGCAAGGTCGAGGAGGGCGGCTCGCTGACCATCCTGGCCACGGCGCTCGTCGATACGGGGAGCCGGATGGACGAGGTCATCTTCGAGGAGTTCAAGGGCACGGGCAACATGGAGATCAACCTCGACCGGCGCCTGGTCGACAAGCGGGTCTTCCCGGCCATCGACATCAGCCGTTCCGGCACCCGCAAGGAGGAGCTGCTGATCGAGGAGGCCGACCTCAACCGGATCTGGATCCTGCGAAAGGTCCTGAGCCAGATGAACGAGGTCGAGGCGGTCGAGCTTTTGATCGACAAGCTGGGCAAGGCCAAGACCAACCAGGACTTCCTGAACGCCATGAGCAAGGGCCTGTAGGGGACGGGGGCCGTGAAGACGCTCGGGCTCATCGGCGGCATGACCTGGCACTCGACGGTCGACTACTACCGGCTCATCAACGAGGGGGTGCAGAAGCGGCTGGGGGGCTCGCACTCGGCCGAGATCCTGATGCTCTCGGTCGATTTCGAGCCGGTCGAGCGGCTGCAGACGGAAGGCGACTGGGCGGCCATGGGCCGGCTCATGGCCGGGGCGGCCCGTACGCTCGAGAAGGCCGGGGCGGAGGGGCTCGTTCTCTGCACGAACACGATGCACCGCCTGGCCGGCGACATCGAGGCGGCCGTCCGCGTCCCCTTCCTCCACATCGCCGACGCGACGGCCGCGGCCGTCAAGCGGGCCGGTCTCGGGACGGTCGGGCTGCTCGGGACGCGCTACACGATGGAACAGGATTTCTACAGGGGGCGTTTGGAGAAGAAGCACGGCCTGAAGGTCCTGGTCCCGGACGAGCCGGGGCGGGCGACGGTCCACGACGTCATCTTCAAGGAGCTCGCCCGCGGGAAGGTCCGCGAGGATTCGCGCCGGGCCTACGTCGAGATCATAGCGGGTCTGAAGCGGCGCGGGGCCGAGGGGGTCATCCTGGGCTGCACGGAGATCCCGCTGCTCGTCAAGAACAAGGACAGCCCGGCGCCGGTCTTCGACACGACCGCGCTCCACGCCGCGGCGGCGGTGGATTTCGCGCTGGGCTGAGCGCTTCCGTCTCCGTCTTCGCTCGTTGATAGGCCGAGGGGGCGGTTTCTTTCTCGTCAATGGGGGATAGCGCCGCCCGGAGCGGGCGGAGCGTATTCTCTCGTGGCGTCACACCGGCTTCAACGTCCACAGCCGGGTCCGGGCCCGGACCAAGGCCGGGGCCGAGCGGGTGGGCAAGGACATGGTCCGGCCCGTCCTGGCCCTGGAGCGCCTGTCCTTTTTTGAAAGGGAGGGCCAGGTCACGGTCCGCTACTACGGTCTCTACGCCAACGCCCACCGGGGCAAGGTCCGAAAGGCGCGCCGTGTCCCTGTCGTCCTGGGGATGCTCGAGTGGGAGTTGCCGCGCCTCCCCCCCCAAGGGTTGGGCCGAGATGATCCGGAAGGTCTACGAGGTGGACCCGCTGATCTGCCCGCGCTGCGGCGGGCGGATGACGGTCGTGGCCTTCCTGACGGACTATGCGGTCGTCGACCGGATTATCCGTCACCTGGAGTTGACGTTTGTCGCAGATAAGCCTCCGCCCGCCTATGCTCTCGAGAGAGTCGCCCTGATGGCGGCCGAGTAGAGCGGTGAGTATGATTAGCGGCTGAACTCGAGAGGGGAGGCTCCTAGCCTCATTTGGCCGGTTTCCCGGCCGCTCGGGCCGATAGTCCGTCCGCCGGAGCTCCGATCCTCCAGAATTGGCGTTCTGTTAGCAACTTTTGAAAAGTGAACTGTTATCTGATTCAAAAGTGAACTCTTGGGAACTGGGAGAGGGGGTAGACGAGAGAGTGGACCATTCGGTTGTCCCACCAGAAGCGGAGCTGGAGAGAACCGCGCACGAGGTTTG
>JAKQUO010000002.1 GCA_029569255.1 Acidobacteriota bacterium
GTGTACCAGGATTGCCAGGCCTCGACCTCCGCCTGGAGCTCCTGGACCTTCGCCCGGATCGCCTCGGGATCCTTGACGTCGACGCCGAGCTTCTTGGCGACCTCGGGCCGCTTGGCGGCGCCGCGGACCGCGTTGATCTGATCCCGGAGGCCCCGGATCTCGCCGGCGACAATCTTCGCCTGGGCCTCGGCCTGGCGGATCGCCGAGTCGTCGAAACCGAACAGATCGGCTTGCTCGGAGCTCGGCCGGCTCTCCAGGGAGAGGGCTTGCATCATCGAGGTGATCTCGTAGGCGTCGGCCTTCGGCTTCTCTACTGCGAATCGGGCTCCTGCGGCCTGGAGGATTTCATCCCCTGGGGCGCCTCGAGAGATTGCTTCGGCGGCCTCTGCGCTGATTTTGCGATTCCGGAATAGGTCATAAGTCCGATCCGTGGCAAGGCGGCCAATCGCGAAACCTTGTCCGGCGAGGCCTCGGGCTTTTGCGAGCTCTGCGGTATATTCGGCGTTAAGTCTGAAATACTCGGCATGATCGTAAATCGTCCCCTTTCCTTCCAGGATGTTCGCCTCGGCCGCCAGGCGACGGGCGTCCTCCATCGTGAACCCCTCGGCCTCGCGGAGGATCTGCGCGTGGACCTCCTCGACCCGGAGCTTCCGGGCCAGGGCGAGCCGGTGGTGGCCGTTGGCTACGATGAGCTCGCCCTTCCGGTTCTGCCACAACAGGAGATTGCCGGCCGCGAGCTCGTTCCATTCCCCCTGGAGCTCCTTCTGGACCCCCTGGGCGTCGACGTCGAGCTTGAATTGCATCTTCTCGACGTTGGTCCCGATCTCCGCGACCTTGATCCGGTGAACCGGGAATTTCCCCGGGTCCAGGACGGCCCCCAGGGCCTCCGGGGCCGACGCCTCGATCCTGGGCTCGGTCCCGACCTCGGGCGGCGCCTTCGGTTCGATGAGCTCCGGAGGCTTTTCTCCCCCCGCTTCCCCCTCTATTTTTCCCTCTCCGGCGCGTTCCTCGGCCCCAGGAGGCGTTTTTTTACTTACCCCCGGCCCTTCACCCCCGGTTAATTCCTCGAGGCCCCCCTGGCGAATTTCGTCGAAGGCCCGGAGGGCGTCCCGGAAGGCCTGGATCTCCTCCGGCCGGTAAATGGATTCATCCCCCAGGCGCCGGTTTAGATCCGCGGCGATCCATTTGTTGATCGCCTGGTTGTACCTGGCGGCCTCCGAGAGGTTCTTCCGGTTGAGATCCCGGATCTCGTTGAGCCCGTAGCGGCCTCCGGGGCTCGCGGCGGCGTAGATCAGGCCGGTCCCGACGCCCTTCGCGATCTCCCGGGCGTCGGCGCCTTCGAAAGCGGCCTGGGCTCCGAACGTGCCGGCCATGACCGGGGCCTTGAGGTAACGCTTCAAGGGCGCGATCGCGTGAAAGACCTTCCCCAGGATTCCGCGCTTGGCCGCCTCGGTGATCGCCTGGCCGATCTCGTTCTCGGGTCCCCCGCCCTGCTTGTGTCCCTTCGCGGCCCCCAGGGCGGCGGCGTAGGGAATGTTGAGCATAAACTCCACGATCCCCGGGACGGCCCCGCCCACGGCCTCGCCGACGAGCTCCTGGAGGAACGTCACGCCGACCGCGTCGGCCCGTTTCTGCCAATACTCCCGGTTCGCGTCGTAGATCTTCGCGGCCTCGCGGAAGGCCCCGCCGCGCTCCAGACCCGTTTTCGCCTCGATGTATTCGGCGATCGAGTCCAGGTTGGTTGCGAAGTGGGCGATCGCCCGATTGAGGGCCGCGGCGTCCGTGTACCCTACGGCGAGCCAGGGCTTTACAAAGTTGCCGTAGAGGACCTCGGAGAGGACAAGGTCGTCCTGGTTCTGCGAGCCCCCGCCAGGGGATCCGATCAGGACGTCGCCGGCGTCCAGGCCGGCGAATTCCGGCGGCGCCTGGTCCGGATCCCGGAAGTGCTTTTCGAGATCGAAGGGCGGCGGCTCCGGCGGCGAGGCCGGCGTCGGCCCGTACTTGGCCTCGATCTCGGCGTCGTTGAACCCGGCCGCCTTGAGCTCGGCGTGCTTACTCGAGAGCCAGGAGCGGATCTCGTCGTCGCTGAAACCGGCTTCTTTTAG
>JAKQUO010000056.1 GCA_029569255.1 Acidobacteriota bacterium
TGCCGGACCTGCGGCGGCCGGCGGCTCCGGCCGGAGGCCCTGGCTGTTCTCTTTCATGGCCTGGACATAGCCGCGGCGGGCGCCCTGACCATCGAGGCCATCGACGGCCTCTTCCGGGGCCTCGTCTTCGATCCGGCCGAAGGCCCCGTCGGCGAACCCGTGAGGAAAGCCGTTCTCAAGCGCACCGGACTGCTGCTGCGGCTCGGCCTCGGCCACCTCGCCCTTGACCGGGAGGCCTCGACCCTGTCGGCCGGTGAGGGCCGCCGCATCCGTCTGGCAGCCCAGGCGGGCAGCGGACTGAGAGGGGTCCTTTATGTCCTCGACGAGCCGTCGGCCGGTCTCCATCCTTCGGAGTCGGAGAAATTGCTCGGGGTCCTCCGTGACCTGCGCGACAACGGGAACACCGTGCTCATCGTCGAGCACGACGACGCGGTCATCCGCTCCGCCGACCACATCGTCGACCTGGGGCCCGGTCCCGGGGAGGAAGGCGGTCGTTGTCTGTTCAGCGGACCTCTTGACGAGTTCCTGGCCCTGCCGCCCGGGCGCAGCCTGACCCGCGATCACCTGAGCGGCGATCTTCGGCCGCCGGTGCCGTCCTCGCGGCGTCCCGGGAAAGGGGACATCACGATCAGAGGGGCCCGGGCCAGGAACCTGAAGGACATCGATGTCTCCTTCAAGCTCGGCGCTTTCAATGTCGTGACCGGGATCTCCGGCGCCGGGAAATCGACGCTGGTCGGCCATGTCCTGGCCGCGAGGCTCCGCGACCGAAAGTACGGACCCGGGTCCGACGCCGAGGGCGTTGAGGTCGGCGGTAAGATCGAAAGGATCATCGAGCTTGACCAGTCGCCCATCGGCCGCACCCCCCGCTCGAACCCCGCGACCTACACCGGCATCTTCGACCGGATAAGGGACATGTTCGCCGCCCGGCCAGAAGCCGTGACAAGGGGCTGGGGCAAGGGCCGCTTCTCCTTCAACGTCGCCGGCGGACGCTGCGAGACCTGCCAGGGCGCCGGAGTGGACCAGATCGGCATGCACTTCCTGGGCGACGTCG
>JAKQUO010000058.1 GCA_029569255.1 Acidobacteriota bacterium
ACTGGGCGAACGAACGCAGCTACATCCGGGAGGACAAAGTGCTCGGGTCCTTGGACAGACTCCATGAGCTGACGGCTCAAGCGGCTAACTGAAGTGAGTGAGCGATGGCCCTGAAGTTGCGAACATCAGTTGACACGACCAGTGTTTTAGCCTCAAGAAGGTTCTTAACAACGACTTTTTACCTGATAAGCTAATTAGTATATCAAACAAGAACGGGGTCCCTGCTCAACTCGCAATATGCCAAGATAGGACAATGTTAGGAGTGGGCATATATTTTGAGGGACGAATATCGGAATATGATATGGGTGGAGAACTGATTAAGATAATTGGCAAGATTCCCATCGTCTTAAAGAATAACGAGGAATTGTCAGCTCAGCATTCCCATGGCTTCATCGGCAATTTCGCATATAAAGAAGCTCAGAAAGAGGTGTACCTCGCAACGAGACATGGTACTATTATTGAAAAATATGGTCTTGGCGGGGCTTTGATTTCAACCTTGCATGGGCCTGAAACTTATTTTCCCGAATACGATATTGTTCCGGCTGGCCAATATATCACGATGACTTATAACAAGAAGACAAGATTCGGTTATATTGATATTTGTTACAATAAATTCAAAGACAAGCTCTTTGTCTTATATTCGGGGAGATATCAATTCGGCAAAAACGATCGTGGGCCTAGTTATATGGGTAATATTATCTACGTACTAGACAATAAAGATAGGATAATTGAGCAGATTGAGCTAGATCGCGATATATTTCAAATGACAATATCTGACGACGGCTCTAAGATCTATGGCCTTTCGGACAAAGAGATATTGAAATATGACTATATCGAAAAATCTTGACGCTGTCGTCCCTCGGCCGCCAGGACGACGAGCTCCTCGTCGCCGGCGATGACCTTGTCGAAGAACGCCTTGACGGTCTTGTACTCCTCGAGCTGGAAGTAGCTCCTCTTCAGCACGAGGTCGCGATGAACGTGGAGCTTCCCGCCGTCCTCGGGGACGCAAACCAGGAAGAAGCCGAAAGACTTCAGATCCATCACGCGCTTGGCCGGGACGGACTCGGCCTCCAGTCCCTCTGGCAGGGTGATGACGATGTCGTCAAACTCGCGGAAGCAGTAAGGGAAGCAGACCGGGAATTTGCGCTCGGCGTGCCGGAAGGGGTGCCGGCGGGCGCCCAGGAGCGGCGAGACCGGCAGCAGCGTCTTGTCTCCCGCCGGCGTGGCCAGCCCCTCGACGCCGATCTCGAACCGGGCCACGAGAGTGTCGGCGTTGTTGTCGATTTTCTCAAGGTCCTTGAGGCTGACCTTGGCCCCGGCCGGGAGCAGCTCCGCCATCTCGGTCTCGAAAGCCTTCTTGATCTCCGTCTCGTCACTGCCGATGTGCTCGATACGGCGGACCAGGGCCTCCTGGCCCTGGAAGGTCACCGTGACCGTCCCGGCCAGGTTCCCTTCGGCGTCGAGGGCGAGCGCGATCACGCGCTGTGTCAGGGCCGTATCCGGCGGATAGGCCGGCGTCGGGAGGAACAGCGGCGGCTTGTCAGAGGGCGCCAAGCAAACCGACTCCGAACAATTCCAGCGGACCAGGCCTATCGGGCAGAAAGGCGTGGCCGGATCGAAGATCTTGTCCTCGCCGCCGACCTTGACGATGGCCAGCTCGGAGTCGAATTGGCCGTAAAGGTCGCATAAGCTCTTGACGAAAAACTTGTCGTCCCGCGTGATGACGCGGATGACCTTGGCCTCGAAGCCCGCGGCCCTGGCCATGGCCGCGAACGTCCGAGTGACGTCGCTTCGGACACCGTAGCCCCGCTTGAGGACCTCGGCGACGTTCTTGTTGTCTTTGATCTTGAGCTCCTCTTGCCGCCGCCGGGTCAGGGTCTTGTCGTAGCTCAGGTTCTTGATCTCCTGGGCCCGGTCGTAAAGAGCCCCGATCTTCTGCAACTCGCCGTCGACGCCCGCCGTGACCCGCTTGGCCTCGGCCGCGGCGTCTCCGGTCTTGCGCATGAACTTCTCGGCGCCTCTCTGCCAGTTGGCGGCCGTCTTCTCCCAGTACTTGTCCGGAGCGTCGATCGTGCCCTCGATGTAGAAGATGCGGACCTCCATGCGCGTCGAGGACTCGGGCGGCATGTACTCCTCGGCTTCCAGGGCCGGGACGTTCTCGAGCTCGAGCACTATCCCTCCCTTGGTGTTCTGGGGCTTGGCGCCGACGACCCTCTGGGTCACCCAGTTGATCCGCATGCGCTTCCCGGATAAGGCCAGGAGCTCGTTGAGGAGGCCCGAGGGGACGAAAGAGAACTTGGCTTTCCGCGTGAACAGGTCCTTCTGGATGTCCCAAGTCGCGGCAGGGAAGTAGAGCGGGCCCGTCTCCGAGTCGATGCCGCCCTCGCGCGGCCTTCCTTGAACGTCCATCGCGTCCCTGAGGGCGTCGATGCTCCTGTTGGAGATGGAGATCCCTCTGTCGGGGACCATCTTGAACCTGTAATCGATGATCGAGCCCACCTCGACATCGGGCAGGGCGAAGGCCATGACGCTTGTCTTCAGACGGCCGGCCCGGATGGCGGTCTTCTCGAAGACCTCGCCGGTGAATTCGACCGAACGCCCGTCGGGATGGACCACCCGCGCCTTCAAGTCCTCGATCTTCAACCAGCCTTTGACGAAAGGGATCTCGACATTGGCCCGCGCCTTTCCGGCCGGGGTCAGGATCTTCAGGCGCCGGAAGTAAGACTGCTCGCGCCCGTCGGCGTTGTCGAGATCCTCACGATAGAGGAAGATGGCCGCCGCCCCGGGCTGCTGGGGGCAGTCGGTCATGGCCAGGTCCTCCTTCATGATGGGTGGCCAAGGATCTTGTCCGGAGACCGTCCCCGACGGGACCAGGGTCCCGAGCAAGCCCAGGATGCAAAGGCACGGCAGGGAACGATAACGGCGCATCGCGACCTCCTCTAGCGGCTGTTCTTGAGCAGCACGCTCCGGCGCTGGTCGGCGTCCAGGGCCCGAAAGAACCGGACGGCCTTCTCGTAGCGGTCGGCGGACAGCCGCGCCTGGAGGAGGCGATATTCCCGACGGTAGACGAGGGACCTCCCGTTCCGCTCTATCGAGCTCTTGTAGATCGCGAAACCGGCGTCGATCGCGGCCGCCGGCGGCAGGTACTCGATCTCGAAGCCCTCGGCCAACTCGATCGCGAACTCGTCGAGCTGGGCCGAAACGAAGGCGAAATCCAGGGGGAAGCGGCGCGGCCGGCCTTCGAACGTCTCGAGCACCTCACTCTTGTCGCCCACGATCCTCGGCCTGACGACGGTCATGCCTCCGGCTTTCTTGGCGAAGCCCGGCACGCTGAAGCTGTAGCGGTAGACCAGGTCCTCGGCTATGTCGTGCAGACCTTCGACGCCTTCGGAGCGGATGGTGAAGCCGCCGAAAAAGCCGGCCAGGAACGTCTCGAAATATTTCCGGCGCTCGAGGTCGGTCGATCTCAGCAACACGGCCCGGGCCGCGTCGGCCAGCGCCCCCCGGCGCGTCTCCTCGATCTCTCCTTGAAGGGAGCCGGCGGCGTCGAGCGCGAAGCGGCCGCGCCGCTCGATCGAGTTGGCCTCGGGCTCGGGCTGAGGCAACCCCAGGAGCTCGCCCGAGCCCTCGGCGACAAGAAGAGCGAAGTTGCCTTGGAGATAATGGGGCAAGCGGCCCAGGGGCGTGAAGGGCGAGGTCGGATCGAAGACGAGAAGCCGGTCCAGGCGGGGATGTCGGATGACCGCTGGCAGCCCCTCGTCGGGGACGTCGTCGGGCAGCCGGATGGACAGGACGACGTGGTTGAAGCTGTAGAGCGAGGGCGGCGAATCGGCCTCGACCGAGCCACGGGCCGAGTTGACGAGGAGGTAATGGGACTCGACGCCGGAGGCCTGGAGCAGCGCGGCGAGCAGCGTGGCCTTGTCTTTGCAGTCGCCGTAGAGGTTGTAAAGCGTCCCTCCGGCGTTGTGCGGCTTGAAGCCGCCGATGCCGATCTCGATGGCCACGTAGCGGACGTCCGTCTGGACGAACTCGGCCAGGGCGCGCAGGCGGGCGAAGGGATCGGGCGCCGAACCGACGAGGGCCCGGGCCTTTTCCTCAACGTACGGCGTCGGGGCCCGGCACTCGCTCGAAAGCGCCTCGTACCAGGCGCCGACCTCGCCCCAGTCGGAGAAACAGCGGGCGTCCGGCACCGGAGACTTGAACTTGACCATGAGACGGCCGACCACGACCCTCAGGCCGGGCCGCAAAGGCTCATCCCCGATCGCCGGGATATCGGCGATCTCCCAGGTGAAGGACACGGGGGCCTTGGCGACCGCGTGGGGCCTGGGTTCGACCGCCGGCCAGTTGACCCAGAAAGCCTCAACCGACCAGCCGCTGGGCATGGCGACGGAGTAGCGGCTGAGTTGGCTCGGGAAGGGGCCCTGGAACGTATGGAGGTCCTCGAGCGAGAGCGGCTTCCGCTCTTCCTCCCATTCGAAACCGACCAGGCTGCCCACACCGACGCCGGGCACGTTCAGGACCTTCATGCAGATGTCGGTGTAGAGCGTGTCGGGGGCCAGGCCCGTCTCGAGGATGTCCTTGACGGTCACCTTGACCGTCTTGCGCCCCTCGGTGACGCCCCAGCCGTTCATGGACAGGATCTTGGTGTCGAAGCCGCTGGCCAGCGCGAGCTGGCGCGCCTGGTCGATACCGCCGGGGCGGAGGATCCGCAGGGCGACGCGGCAGGCGACCCGGATCGTCCCGGTTTCGCGGACCGTGACCATGCGCTCGTCGAGGAGGAAGACGGCCTCGGTCTCCGCCGGATGGTCCCCGACAGGGGCGAGGGCGGCCTGGGCCAGCCAGTCCGGGATAGCGGGGGCGGCCGGCTCGAGAGCCGTAACGGCCAGAGAGAGAGCGATGAAGAGAACCCCCGGGCGTGACGCCCGTTTCATCATTCCCCGGTACCCCTGATTGTAATTATAGTGACGGCGTGACGGGATTGTCAATCGGGACGAGTCGGGCTGCTCAGGACGGCTGCACGATGGAACAGGATTTTCACATGGGGCGTGCTGCACCTCGATAGGATCCGCCTATCGAGATGAAATCCCGGGCCTTTCGGGCAGCTATTCCTTCGTCTCGGATAAAAGGATCGCAGTGACGTCGCGGACATCGAGTCCGATATGGGGCCGCTGCACTTTCACCCAGAGCTTGGAGCCGGCCAGATCCTTCGCGCCGTCAAAAATGAAGTAGGCCTCATAGAGGTCATGCTCTTCAAATTTCTTCGGTTCGCCGGTCGTGCCGGAGGCCATGGGCATGAGGTATTCCTGGGCGATCTTTGCATAGAAAGATGCGACTTTGGAGAAGGAGTCCGGCGTCGTGTATATCGTGGTCCGCACGTTTGTCCTATTTGCGGCCGTGGCCGCCTCGTTGGCCGCATTGGTGGTCTCCTCGTCCACCTTCGCCCCTGGATAGGGCTTCCACACGCCCGCAACCGCGGGCGCCGCATCTTCATGAACATTGATCTCCGCCTCTTTTTCCGTCGGAGCGCTGACTTCGGACTTCTTTGAACAGGCCATGAATAGAAATGCGATAGAAACGACGATGGACAATGCTTTTTTCATTTTCCCCTCCCATGATCTTGATCGAAGCGGGATTTCTCGATCAACTGGATGGAAACCGGTCCTCTCATCCTCCCCGGATCGGAAATCACGGGACAATGGACATTTGTCCTCGGATTTCCCATAGGACTCTGGAAAACCATCCGCTCTTCCCGACTTTGCCTGGATTATTTCAATACGACCCGTGTTTGTCAAGTGCCCAGTGCCCAGTCCCTAGTCCCCACCCTGGGGATAGGGGCATGATATCGTCTCTCCTGAGAGAGGCGTGGCTTCCGCCGCCCTCAGCTGAGCGAAAAGGTGATGGCCCGGGCTTGATCAGCTTCAGCCTCGGGTCTTTCCTCGGATAGCCCAGCTGGACGAGCGTGTCGACGAAGCGGAAGCTCGAGGTCCGGTTGATCCCGGTGGCCTCGGCGATCTCCTTGAGGCTCAGGCTCGTCGCCTCGGGGCGGAACAGGTCGAGGATGTTCAGGCCCTTGTCGATGATCTTAGAGAAATCGAGGTTGTGGGCCCCGTCCGGGCCTCTTTCCGCGCGCGAGCGCGCTTTCTTGCCGGCCCAGCGGTCGTCGACCGGATTATCCGTCACCTGGGGTCGACGTTCGTCGGTGAGTCTGATTCTCACCTAAAGGAGATCCCTATCAGAGAGAGGCGTTCCGCGGGACCTCGGTCCGTGCCGGCCGACGGGAAGGGCCATTATAAAAGAAACCGGCGCGAAACGACAGAGGCAGGCGAGGGGGGACAGCGAGGCCCGGGCCCGAGGGCTTGAATTTCCGGCCGATGCGTGTATCATCGGCCGATGCGCGGATCAAAGCCCGGCTCGAGCGTTCTCGACGAGGTCGGCCGCACCCCTCTCGTCCGGCTCAACCGTATCGCCCCCGGCGTCCCCGCCGAGATATACGCCAAGCTCGAGATGATGAACCCCATGGGGAGCGTCAAGGACCGCATCGCCCTGTTCATGATCGAGAAGGCCGAGAGCGACGGGAGGATCAGGCCGGGCGACACCATCGTCGACAGCTCCTCGGGGAACACGGCCCTGGGCCTGGCCATGGTCTGCCGGCTCAAGGGCTACAGGCTCAGGATGGTCATCCGGGACAGCACGAGCTCCGAGAAGATCAAGCTCCTCCGGGCCCTGAACGTCGACCTGGTCCTGGTCGACGCGACGCTGCCGCCCGAATCGCCCCGGAGCTACAACAACGTCACGCCTCTCGTCGCCCGCGAGACGCCGAACGGCTATTATCTCGACCAGCACAACAGCCCGGACAACAACGAGGCCCACTACCGCACGACCGGGCCGGAGATCTGGGAGCAGATGGAAGGGCGGATCGATTATTTCGTGGCCGGCGTCGGCACCGGCGGGACGATCTGCGGCGCCGGCCGCTTCCTGAAAGAGCGCGACCCCCGGATCAAGGTCGTCGGCGTCGACCCCGTCGGCTCGGTCTTCTTCGACTATTTCCACTCGGGGACGCTGGTCAAGCCGGGCCCCTATCTCATGGAGGGGCTGGGCGACGAGTTCCTGATCGAGTGCGTCGAGTTCGACGTCCTCGACGACATGATCCGCATCGACGACCGGACGGCCTTCCAGATGACCCGGCGGCTGGCCAACGTCGAGGCCATCTTCGCCGGCGGCTCGAGCGGCGCCGCGGTCTGGGCCTCGCTCGAGGTCGCGAGGCGGGCCGGGCCGAAAGCCCGCATCGTCACCATCCTGGCCGATTCGGCCAACCGCTACTTGAGCACGATCTACAACGACGACTGGCTGCGGCAGAAGTTCGGGGACTGGCCGCCGGCCTCCTGATCCGGCCTACCTCATCCGAGGCGCCCGTCGACGGGGATGCCGAGTTCGAGTGGAGGGACTTCCTGGAACCCATCGCCGGGATGACGCCGCACATCCCGGACAAGGGCCAGGACACGGACCGCTGCTGCGGACTCCGCATCGGCGCCGCGCTCTCACCGGCCTCGACATTCTGAGGCGAAGGCGGCGTTCCCCGTCCCCGATCGTGAGTGCGCCCGGCCCGGACGTGAAACAGGAGCGCTTCCAGCCTATCGCTCGACCTCCCGTTCTTGACGCGATCTTGACACTTTCTTAACATCTCCCGGCCGTCCCCGCCCTATGATGGTGTCGCCATGAGCAGGGACAAGACCCACGTCATCCTCAACCCGGCTTCGTCCGCGGGGCGAACGGGCCGCCGCCAGGACGAGATCGAGGCCGCCCTCGCGCGCCACCTCGGCCGGGGCTTCATTCTTCGGGTGACGAGACGGCCCCGCGAGGCGACCGCGTTCGCCCGCCAAGCGGCCCTCGAGGGGACGGACCTCGTCATCGCCGTGGGCGGCGACGGGACCATCCAGGAGGTCGTCAACGGCCTGATGGAGGCCGGCGCGTCCCCGCCCTCCGGCCCCGCGCTGGGCATCGTCAACACGGGGACCGGCCACGGCTTCGCCCTGAGCTTGGGCCTGCCCGTCGGCCTCGACGCCCAGTGCGCCGCTATCGCCTCCGGTTCCCGCCGCCGGGTCGACATCGGCCGGGCCGTCTATGCGGACGTCGACGGCCGCCGCGTCGAGCGCTACTTCGTCAACGAGTGCCAGGCCGGCATCGGCGGCCGGGTCGTCGAGAAGGTCCAGGCCGGACACAAAAAGCTCGGCGGGCTCGTCGGGTTCGGCCTGGCCGCGCTCACGACCGCCTTGAGCTATCCCAACCTCCCGATGACGGTCTCGATCGACGGCGGTCCCGAGCGGTCCGGAAGCTTCATCGGCATCGTGGCGGCCAACGGCCCCCTCACGGCCGGCGGCATGAAGCTCGCCCCCGCCGCCCTGGTCGCGGACGGGCGGCTCGACATCCTGTTCATGAACGGCCAGACCCTCCTCGAACGGCTGAGGAACTTCCCCAAGATCTATTCGGGCCGGCACATCGAGTCGCCCGGATTCTCCTATCTTCGGGCCAAGACCCTCTCCCTGGACTCGGAGGAACCCGTCTTCTTCGAAGCCGACGGCGAGCCGTTCGGCCTGCTGCCCTGCCGGATCGAGGTCGTGCCCGCGGCCCTGGCGCTGAGGGCCCCGGGCCCGGCGGAAGGAGGAGAGCCATGAGCGAGTTGCTGCTGAAGGCCCGGAAATTCGAGTTCGAGTACCGCATTTTCATCTCGTTCGGCCTGGTCCTGCTCATCAGCGCGCTGTCGTTCACGGTCTTCGCGCGCCTGCCCATCAACTCCGTCGCCCTCGGCGGGCTCGCCGGCCTCCCGGCGCCGCTGGCCCTCTCCCTCGGCTATCTCGCGGCCGCCGTCGCCATGGCCGCGGCCTCGTTCCTGCGCGTCTGGTCGGGGAGCGTCCTGACCTCGAAGCGGATGATGTCCTTCGCCGTCAAGACTGACGAGCTCCTGTCGTCCGGCCCCTATCGACTCGTCCGCAACCCGATCTATCTCGCCGACCTCGTGGCCTTCGTCGGATTCGCGCTCTGCCTGCCGCCCGTCGGCTTGCTCTTGCCGGTCCTCCTGTCCCTCCACTACACCCAGCTCATCGGCTACGAGGAGATCTCGCTGCGCGAGGAGTTCGGGCCGGCGTACGCGGCCTACGAGGGCCGCGTGCCGCGCCTGATCCCGCGCCTCGGCTCGGGTAAGGCCCTGAAGGCCGCCCTGGCCGAGATCACCATCACCCCCGACGGCCTCCGGCACAACGCCCTGTATCTCCTGTTCATCCCGGGCTTCATCCTGGCCGCGGCGACCGGCCGGCTCGTCTGGGCCGTCGCGGCCGGCCTGCCGGCGGTCGTGGATTGGGCCGTCGTCCACACCAAGATCGGCATCGTCAAGGACGACGCGAAACCGTCCGTCAAGGCCAAGATGTACGAAGGCGTCCTGTACGCCAGCTGCTGGGAGGACCCGCAGCTCGACCGGGCGGCCTTCGCGATCGGCCGGGACGACGTCGTCTTCTCCATCACTTCCGGCGGCTGCAACGCCCTGGCCTTCCTGCTCGACGATCCCCGCAAAGTCATCGCCCTCGACGTCAATCCCCACCAGAATCACCTCCTCGAGCTCAAGATGGCCGCCTTCCGGACGCTGGCGCACGGCGAGGCGCTCGAATTCTTCGGCGTCCGCCCCTGTTCGCGGCGCGTCGCGATCTACCGGCGTCGGCTCCGCTCGGCGCTTTCGACGGGCGCGGCCCGGTTCTGGGACGGCCGGCCGAAGGAGGTCGCCCGGGGGATCATCCACGCCGGGCGTTACGAGCGCTACATGCGCCTGCTCCGCCGCACCGTCGTCGCGGGCCTCGGCAAGAGGCGGCTGGTCGAGCGCCTGTTCGAGGCCGAGAGCCCGGCGGAGCGGGAGACGCTCTACCGCGAGAAATGGCTGGGCCTCCGGTGGAAGTTCCTGACCAAGGTCATGCTCAGCCGGCGGCTCAACGTCCTGCTCTTCGACCGGGCCTTCTTCGCCTACCTCGACCGCGACTTCTCGTTCGGGCGTCATTTCGCCGCCAAAGCCGAGCGGGCCCTGGTCCGGCTGCCCATCAAGGAGAACTATTTCCTCGCCTATATCCTCCTCGGGCGGTACTATCACGAACGGTTCCTGCCGCCCTACCTGCGCCGGTAGAACTTCGCCGTGATCCGGGACCGCCTGGACCGGGTCGAGATCGTCACCGCCCGCTGCGAGGACTACTTCGCCGGCCTGAAGGACGCGTCGATCTCGAAATTCAACTTCTCCAATATCTTCGAATGGATGTCCCCGCGGGACTTCGAGGCCCTGCTCCGGGAGACGGTCCGCGTCGCCCGCGACAAAGCCGTCCTCACTTACCGCAATCTCCTGGTCTTCCGGGAGCGGCCGGCGTCTCTCGAGGGGGTCCTCAGGCCCCGGCGGGAGCAGGCCCGGGCGCTTCTCGAGGCCGACCTCTCGTTCATCTATGACAACTACGTCGTCGAACAGGTCGAGAAGGGCTGAGCCATGGCCATTTCCGTCGCTCCGGTCTCCGGCAAGAAGGGGCTCGACGAGTTCCTGCGGCTGCCGTTCGCGCTCTATCGCGGCGACCCGCTCTGGGTCCCGCCGGTCGTGGCCGAGGTCCGCCGGACCCTCGACCCCGGGCGCAATCCCTACTTCGCCGACGCCTCGCTCCGCCTTTTCATGGCCTACCGTGACGGAACGCCGGCGGCCCGGCTGGCCGTGGTCGTCAGCCGCGCCCATGAACGGGCCTTCGGGGTCCGGACGGCCTTCTTCGGCTTCTTCGAGTCGGCGAACGACGAGGGCGCCGCCCGCCGTCTCTTCGATGAAGCGGAGGCGTACTGCCGGGCCGGCGGCGTCGAACGCCTCGAGGGGCCGTTCAATCCCCACCACTATTCCGAGCTCGGCCTCCAGGCGGACATGTTCGGCACGGCGCCGAGCTTCTTCCAGGCCTATAACCCCGGCTACTACGGCGAGCTCCTGGGCCGGGCCGGTTTCCGGGTCTCGGCCCGTTTCCTGACCATGAAAAACGACGACCTCGAGAACACCCGGTTCCACCGCTTCGGCGCCCTGACCGCCGCGACCTGCCGGCGCGGCTACAGCGTCCGGCCCTTTTCGCTCAAGGAAAGAGCCCGGGACCTCGGGTTCATGCGGGAGATCAACAACGACGCGTTCGCCGAGAACTGGCATTTCCTGCCCCTGAGCCCCGAGGAGTACGAGTTCTCCGCCCAGCACATGGGCCTGGTGACCCGGCCCGGCTTCATCCGGTTCGTCGAGCACCATGGCCGGCCCGTGGCCGTCCTGCACTGCGTCCTCGACGTCAATCCCCTGCTGAGGTCCTGGAACGGGGTCGCCGGGCCGGTCAAGCTCCTCCGGTTCCTCCGGGGCCGCCGGACCGTCAAGACCATCATCCTGTTCACGGCGGCCATCAAGAAGGAGTACCGGCGCACGTACGTCTCGCAGCTGCTCCTGGCCGAGTTCTGCCGGTTGGCCCGCGGCTTCGAGCGGGCCGAGACGACCTGGATGTCGCCCGACAATCTGCCGGCCCTGCGGGCCGCCGAGAGCCTCGGCATGCGGCCGGACAAGCACTTCGCCATGTACGCCAAGGAGCTCCGGCCGTGACCCGCGAACTCGGGCCGCGCGACTGGGGCCTGGGGACCGACGCCGATGGCCGGCTGACGGTCGGGACGGAGCGGGCCGTCGATCTCGCCCGGGCCTTCGGGACGCCCCTGCACGTCATCCACGAAGAGCGGCTCGAGGCCACGGCGGCCCGGTTCCGGGAGAGCCTCGAAGAGGCCTACCCGGGCCGCTCGTCCGTCCACTACGCCTTCAAGTGCAACGCCGTCCCGGCCGTCGTCGAGGCCGTGCGCCGGGCCGGCCTCAAGGCCGAGATCATGAGCCCCTTCGAGCTCGACCTGGCCCTGCGCCTCGGCTTCGGCGGCGCGGACATCGTCGTCAACGGGCCCGGCAAGACGGCCGCGTTCCTGCGGGCGGCCGTCGAGAGCGCCGTCCGCCTGATCAATGTCGACTCGCTGGCCGAGATCGCCCTCGTCGACGAGATCGCCCGGGCCGCCGGCCGGACGGTCGACATCCTCCTCCGGATCAATCCCGATTTCGTCCCCCGCGGCATGAACGCGGGCTCGGCCACCGGCAGCCGCAAGGGCTGCGCCTTCGGCCTCGACCTCAAGGGTGGCGAGGCCGGGGAGGCCTTGGCGCTTCTCGGCGACAAGCCCGGCGTCCGCTTCCGCGGCTTCCACGTCCACATCGGGACGGGGATCCGCGAGGCCTCGGCCTACTCCCAGGCGCTCGACCGCCTGGCTCCGCTCGTCCGCGAGACGCGCGACGCCGGCTTCCGCGTCGACGTCCTCGACGTCGCCGGCTGCGCCACGTTCAAGGACTTCGCTGGGGAGATCGGCCGGGCCGTTCGCCGGATCTTCCCGGGGCCCGAACTCCCCGAGCTCATCGCCGAGCCGGGCCGGTCGATCGCCAGCCCGAACCAGTTCCTGCTGCTGACCGTGGCCCAGGTCAAGGTCCGGCCGAAGGTCCGGACCTGGCTCGTCACCGACGGCGGCCTGGGGACGGTGACGCTGCCGACCTTCTATGAGTGCCACGAAGTCCTGCTCGCCGACGACGTCCGCCGGCCCCGCGCGGAACGGGTGACCATCGTCGGCCCGGTCTGCTTCGCGTCCGACATCGTCTACCGGAACATCCGCATGCCGGAGGTCCGGCCGGGCGAGGTCATCGCCATCATGGACAGCGGCGCCTACTTCGTCGCCCAGGAATCCTCGTTCGGGTTCCCGCGGCCCGCCGTGGTCGCCGTGAACAAGGGCGCTTGCCGGCTCGTCCGCCGGAGGGAGACCTTCGAGGACCTGACCGGCCGGGATGTCATTTCGGCCCCGCCGGCCGGATAGGAGAACAGCCATGAAATTCGCCGTGATCAAGAACGGATCGAATCCGGAGCGCGACGGCATCGCCTCGGCCATCGAGCGGGCCTGCCTGGCCCATGGCCACGAGCTCTGCGCGCCCGAGAACGGGGCCCGGTTCGTCCTCAACCTGACCGACGCGGACGCGCCCCGGAGCTTCAGGCGCCGGGCCCGATCGGTCTTCGTCTTCTCGCTGCTGACGCTGCGGCGCCCGCCGGACACGGCCCAGGGCCTGCGCTCGCTCTGCTACGCGACCCTGGTCCGCACCCTGTCCAACGTCCTCCTGTGCGCCGTGCCCAAGGACGCGGGGGCGGCCGACGGGACCGGGCCGGCCTACGAGATGTACTTCACGACGCCCGAGGCCGGCTTCTATCACCTCGAGTTCGATGCCGAGCGGGTCTACGAGCGGATCATCCCCATCGCGGGGGCCAGGTTCGCCATCGCCAACCGATTCTCCGAGGACCTGCCCGAGCGGCTCTGGCGGACCTCGCCCGTCGTCGAGCGGATCAAGCGGGGCGGGAACGAGCTCGACGAGCTCGGCGTCCTGCCGTCGCCCTTCCGCCTCCAGGACGTCCTGTCCGACGACTCCATCCGGCACATCTACAAGCTGTTCGAGATGAGGAGCCTGAGCTACGGCAACTTGAGCGCCCGGGAGCGCGTCCCCGAGCTCGGGGACACGACCTTCTGGATGACGGCCCGGGGGGTCGACAAGGCCCGGCTCTCGAAGGTCGGCTGGGACATCCTGCTCGTCAAGGGCTTCGACTACGAGGCCGTCCAGGCGCTGATCAGCGTGCCCCCCGATCACGATCCCCGGGCCCGCGTGTCCGTGGACGCCGTGGAGCACGAGCTCATCTACCGGACGTTCCCCGCCGTCGGGGCCGTCGTCCACGTCCACGCCTGGATGGACGGCGTCCTCTGCACCGGCCAGAACTATCCCTGCGGGACGATCGAGCTGGCCGAGGACGTGGTCGGGCTCCTGGCCCGGACGGGCCGTCCCGAGCGGGCGGCCGTCGGCCTCCGGAACCACGGCCTGACGATCACGGGGCCGGACCTGGACGAGATCTTCGGCCGAATCCGGGGCCGCCTGCGGACCGAGGTCCCGATGATGGCCTAGGGGAGGGCAGGGGAGGGCCGCCGTGGACATGTACGCGGTCCGGACGCTCCGCAGCCAGCCGCTCCGGCTGGCCCTGACGGTCGGCGGCATCGCGCTTTGCATCGTGCTCATGCTCTTCCTGCTGGCGGTCTACCGCGGGGTCGCCGACGGCTCGGTCGAATACATCCGGCAGAACCGGGCCGACCTGTGGGTCCTGCAGGACAACGCCACGAACATCCTGAGGGGCTCGTCGCTCATCAGACCGGAGCAGATCCTCGCCATCTCCCGGGCCCCCGGGGTCCGGACCGCAGCGCCGGTGCTGTTCCTGCTCTCGACCATCCGGCGGGGCGACCGGGTCGGCACGATCTTCCTGACGGGATTCGATCCCGGGGCGGGGCTCGGCGGACCGCCGGCTCTGGCCTGGGGACGGGGCCCGCGCGCGGACGACGAGATCGTCCTGGACCGGTCGTTCGCCATGAAGTTCGGGTTCAAGGCGGGGGAGGAGGTCGACTTGCAGGGGCGCCGCCTGAAGCTGGTCGGGATCAGCCGCGGGACCAACGCCTTCGTCATCCAGTACGCCTTCGTCACGCTCCGGTTCGCCCGGGACCTCATCGGCGTTCCCGGATTGGCCACCTGCGTCATGGTCAACGCCGAACCGGGGGCCGAGATCGGGCCCATCCGGGAGGAGATCTGCGACGTCCTGGCCGGCCTGCAGGCCTACGACCAGGCGACCTTCCTGGCCAACAACGTCCACGAAATGCGGTCGGGCTTCCTGCCGCTGCTCTATACGGTCGCCGCGATCGGGTCCGTCGTCCTCACGGCCATCCTCAGCCTGCTCCTGTCGGTCAACATCCTCGAGCGCCGCAAGGACTTCGCCATCCTCAAGACCCTGGGCGCGCCGTCCGGATTCCTCTGGGGGCTGGTCGTCAAGCAGGCCGCGCTCATCGCCTCGGTCTCATGCGCCGCCGCCCTGGCCCTCTTCTTCCCGCTCGTCCGGCTCATCGAGAGGGTCTCGCCGGAGGTCACCGCGAAGTCGACGCCCGGCCAGGTCGCGGGCGTCGCGGCCGCGGTGCTGCTGATGAGCCTGGCCAGCTCGCTCGCCGCCGTCCGCCGGCTCCGGCGCATCTACGTCCTGGAGGCCTTCTCGTGAACGGCCCCGGCTCGTCGGCGCCGCTGGTCCGGCTCGAAGGGGTCACCAAGGTCTTCAACGGCTCCGGACATTCGACGACCGCCGTCCGCGACGTCTCGCTCGAGGCCCGCCGGGGCGAGATGGTCCTGCTCATGGGCCCGAGCGGCAGCGGCAAGACGACCCTCCTGACCCTCATCGCCGGCCTCGCCCGGCCGACGTCGGGGCGGGTGTCCCTGTTCGGGCGGGGGATCGAGCGATTCTCGACCCGCGAGCTTCAGGCCTTCAGGGCCGAAAGGATCGGCTTCATCTTCCAGGCCTTCCTGCTCATCGAGGCCCTGACGGCCGCGGAGAACGTCGGGATCGTGCTCCGGTTCGGCCGGACGCGGCGGTCGGAGCGGGCCGCGAGAGCGGGGGCGCTGCTCGGCGAATTGGGCGTCGGGCATCTCGCCGACCGGTTCCCGGCGGGGTTGAGCCAGGGCGAGAAGCAGCGGGTGGCCGTCGCCCGGGCCCTGGCGAACGGCGCGGAGCTCCTCATCGCCGACGAGCCCACCGGCAGCCTGGAGACCCGGCAGGCGGTCGGCATCATCGCCCTGCTCCACGAGCAGGCCCGGAAACGGGGCGCGGCCGTCATCGTCGCCAGTCACGATCTCCGGCTGAGGGACTTCGCCGACCGGATCGTCACGCTAAGGGACGGCGCGATAGCCTGAGGACAGACCCTCTGCGGATGATTGACGTCCGCAGCCGGGCCCGGGCCCGGACGAAGGCCGAGGCCGAGCGGGTCGGCAAGGACCTGGTCCGGCCCGTCCAGGCGCTGGAGCGCCTGTCCTTTCCGGAAAGGGAGGGCCGGGCCGGCCGCGGCCCAATCCGGTCCCCGTACTTGTTCACGGTCCGGAGCAGCAGGATGAAGAAGGCCGCGCCGAGGGCCAGGAGGACCGCCGCCGCGAACGCGTGCCGGCCCCGCAGGTCCCGGGCCGGCGGCAGGAAAGCCAACAGCACCAGGAAGCCGGCGATCACGGTGACGGCGTCGAAGCTGGCCCGCTGCCAATATCCGCCTCCCAAGTGGAGCCACATGCCGAATTCGTCGAAGGTCAGGGCCAGGCCCACGCCGTAGAGCAGGGCCACGACCTCCAAGCTTCTTTCCCGCTGACGCCCGAACAGCTGGTAGGCCCCCAGGGCCGCCAGGAGGAAAATGCCGAAATTCAGGTGGTGGACATGGGTCCCCCCGGCGTAGACGAACATGTCGGGCAGTCGGCGGTCCATGATCAGGAAGATCATGATCCGCAGCCAGGTGAAGGTCAGGAGAAAGGCCACCAGGACCCGCCGGGCGAGGCGTCGCCGCAGGTCCCGGACGGTCTGCCGGCCGTGCGGCCCGGCCGCGCCCGCGGGGCCGATTCCGTCCGTCATCGCGTTCCCTCCTTGGGCGAACCTCAATCTAGCACCCGGCCCCGTCCCCGTCAATCCTCACGGGGGTGGGGCCGTCGAGGCCTTGCGCGCCCGGGACGGTGCGTGAAGTGCTTATGGGCAGAGCGCGAGGGGGCATATTCCCCGGCGGGTGGGGAACGGACCCGCATGCCGGTTCTCGGCCAATGCGCGGCGGGCGCTTTCATCCATGCGAGCGATGATAGACGAGCGATGCGAGCGATTGACACTCGTTTCAGGCCGCGGTATCCTTCTTGTCGCGGTGGGCCGTTTCGATACCCGTTTCGGGTCCGTGACCGGCGACGTCGAGCCGGGCCCGAGACGGTCTCGGACAGACCCATCGAGTCTCCCTCGCCGGATGAGGACCCAGTCCACAGGAGGCGCGCCATGAACAGAAGGCTTTTCATCCGCAACGCGGCGGCCGTCTCGGCCGGAGCCGCGGCCGCGATGTCGGCCCCGGGCCGGTTGGGGGCCCAGGCGGACAAGAAGTCCTACGGCTGCCGGCTGACCGTCCTGGAGAGGATGCTGCGCCAGGACTATGCGGACAAGTACCGGGGAGGCCGGAACGCCGTCTGCGACCGGTTCAAGGACGGGCAGACGTTCCTCACGAACAATCCCTGGGAAATGCCGGCCGGGTTCTGCGACTGGGCCTGGGCGGATATCCGCGTTTACATCCACGACATCCTGTCCGGGATGATGGACAAGAACGTGGTCTGCTGCACCGACGGCTTTCGGCCGGTCTTTTTCCTACTGGAACGCGTCGAGATGCCGGGGAAATAGGCTCGCGCGGAGCCCGGGCTGTCGCCTACCGCAGGGCGTCCGGATCGATCACGCCGCGGGCGACCACGGTCGTCTCGCCCGTCATGCGGACGTCCGTCGCGCCGTCCGCCGCCGGCGTCCACTCGACCGTGATGGGGCGGCCGCCGCTGGTCACGACCCGCACCGGCTGTCGCACCAGCCCGCGCCGTTCCGCCACCACCGCCGAGGCGACGGCCCCCGTGCCGCAGGCGAGCGTCTCCGCCTCGACCCCCCGTTCCCACGTCCGCATCCGGACCGTATGGCCGTCGATGCGGTGGACGAGATCGACGTTGGCCCCCTCCGGCATGACCGCGCCGTGGTAGCGGACCGCGCGGCCCCAGGAGTGGAAATCGGCCTTCGCGTCGGCGTCCGCCGTCACCGCCACGACGTGCGGCACGCCGACGACGACGCGGTCGAACGCCGTCCCCGCCGGGTCGTCGGAAAGAGACAGGCCCTCCCCGACGATCCTCGCGTCGACCATCTGCACGGTCACCGTCTTGCCGTCGCCGTGGACCGTCGCCCGGATCGTTCCCGCGGCGGTCTCGAGCGCGCTCGCGGCCCCGGCGATCCCGGCCTCGAACGCGAACCGCGCGCCGCACATCGCCCCGTTGCCGCACAGGTCGCCGTCCGTCCCGTCGGCGTTGATGTACCTCCAGCGGTAGTCGGCCTCCCCGCCGGGCTCCTCGATCAGGACGACGCCGTCCGCGCCCAGCCCGAAGTGGGGGCGGCAGACGGCCCGCGCGAACGCCGCGGCCTCCCCCCCGGGGACCGCTCCCTTCCGATTGTCGACGACGATGAAATCGTTGCCGCCGCCGTGCATCTTGGCGAAAGGGACGCCGGGCCTTCGCCCCGGCTCGAGGTCTTTTGTCACTGCTTGATGTTCTCGTACAGGCTTTTCACCGCCAGGTTGTGCCGGCCTCTCGAGGTCACCTCGGGATTGACGTCCAGCTTCAGCAAGGCCGGCTTGCCGGCGACCTCCATGGCCGTCAGGTACACCAGGCGCGCGCAACGCCAGACCTTCTTGTAGTCGACGGCCGCCAGGACGTCGCGCGGCGTGTGGTAGTCGGGGGTGAAGCCGCAGAAGAACCAGACCGAGGGGATGCCGAAGCGGATGTGGGGGTACTGGTCGCTGCGGAAGTAGACCCGCTGCGGATGGGTGAGATTGGAATAGGCGTAATCGAACCGGAAGTCGAGCCCGTATCGCCGGTTGACCCTGTGGATGGCCTGGTCGAGCTCGCTGCTCAGGAGGTCCGACCCGACGAGGAAGAGATGGTCCGTCTCGTTCCGGCCCAGCATGTCCATGTTCAAGCAGGCGCTGATCCTCTCGACCGGCACCGGGCAGTTGTTGACGAAGTAGTGGGACCCGATATAGCCCCGTTCCTCTCCCGTGAACCAGGCCAGGATGACCGTCCGCCTGGGCCGTTCCGCCGTCAAGGCCCGGGCGATGCCCATGAGGGCCGCCGTGGCCGTGCCGTTGTCGTCGGCCCCGGCGATGATCTCTCCGTCGGAGATCCCCAGGTGGTCGTAGTGGGCGCAGACGACGACGTATTCCTTCTTCAGGACCGGGTCGCTTCCCTCCACCTGGGCGACGACGTTGCGGGTGGTGTCGGGACGGACCTCGACCTCCGTATCGAGGCGGACGCTCCGGCCGGGGACGGGTCCGGCGGCGACGGGGCGGCCGTCCTTCACCGCCTCGAAAAGGCCGGCGATCCCGCTTCTGTCCAGGCCCAGGACCGCGGCGGCCGCGGCGTGGTCGATGTGCGCGTTGACGAAAGGCAGGGGAGGGCGGCCCGTTCTCGTCTGGGCCGGGGCCTGCGGGGGCGGGGTTCCCCGCCTCTGGGTCTCATACTGGATGGCCAGGCGGCCGATGGGGATATCCTCGAAAGTCGCCAGCCCGGCGTCTTTTTTCGCCTGCAGGTCCGGAGGGACGATCGAGAGCACGGCCGCGGCGCCTCTCTGGCGGATGGCGTTGATCCGGGAGAACAGCCGGAAGGAATAGGTCGATCCCAACTCGAAGCTGTCGCCGGGACGCTGGGCGTCGAGGATGACCGCGACTTTCCTGTAGAGGTCCAGGTCTTTCAGGTCGTCCCAGCCGCGGTCGGGTTCGCTGATGCCGAGCCCGGCGAACACGACTTCGCCGGAATAGGACCCCGATTCCGTGAAGTCCCCGCCGAACGACCGGCCGTAGTCGAACACCCGTTCCCCGTCGTCCGTTCTCACCCGCAGCGTCGTGCGCGGGGCCAGAACGCGGGGAACGGTGATGGGGATGGACTGATAGAAAGAGCCGTCGGCGAGGATCGGTTTCAGCCCGCTGTGCTTGGCCCAGTTGCCCAGGTACAGGGCGGCGATCTCCAATTCCGGTGACGGCGTCTCGCGCCCGCGGAACTCCTTGGCTCCCAGGAACTCGAGATGATAGCGGATCTCCGCCTCGGTGATCGCGGCCGATCCCCTTTTCTGGGAAAAGGCGGGCGGAGCGACCAGGCAAACGAACAGCGCGGCGAAAGCGGCCACCAGGGCAGGCGCTTTTTTCACGGTACCTCCCGGCGCGCGGCCGGCGCGCTTGGGGATTATATGATATTCGCCGGGTGAAGGGAACACCGAGGACACCGGCACCCTCTCCAGACGGATGGCGTCGTTGAGGCGGAGGCGGCGGAGGCGGTCGAACCGGTCATGCCCCTCGGCTCCGGATCAGCCGGGCGCGCCCGGTGACGCCCCCGGCGTGTTCTCCGCGGCCGGTCCCGCGGCCAGAAGGCGCTGGGTCCGGAAAAAGAAGGGGATCGAGGCGGCCTGGGATGCGAGCGAGAACGCGACCAAGACGGGGATCGATATCCCGTAGAGGATTCCCATGGCCCAGCTGCCGACGAACCAGAACGCTCCGAACCCCGCGTTGAAGACCCCGAAGGCGGTCCCGCGCCTGTCCTTGGGCACGAGCGTCGTGACCACGGCCTTCAGGATGGATTCCTGGGCGCCCAGGCCGATGCCCCAGAGAACGACCCCCGCCGCGGCCAGGCCGGGCGTTCGGGCCAGAAAGGCCAGAGGGGCGAAAAAGGCCGAGACCGCCGAGGCGATGATGACGGCGTTCATGCCTGTCCGGTCGTACATCCGGCCGAAAAAGAGGGCGGAAGCCGCGTCCACGGCCATCGCCGCGGCGTAAAAAACGGGCACGATGTTGTCGGCGAGGACCCGCGTTCTGACGAAATGGAAGGCCATGAGCGGGAAGTCGGCGAATCCCATGGCCAGGAAGGCGATCCCGGCCATGTAGCTCCAATAGCCCGGCCGAAATCCCCCGGCGGTCTTCGGGCCTTCGTCTTTTTCGAACTCCTGGGGCCGGGGATATCTCTTCCGGGCGACGAGGAGGAGGGCCATGGTGACGGCGGCCGGAAGGCCCAGGAGGAGGAAGGCGAAGGCATAGGCCGGGAGCTTCTCTTCCTTTCCCTTCAAGGTCAGGACGGCGAAGAGCATCATCGGTCCGAGGAAGGCGCCGACCTGGTCGAGGGCTTCCTGGATCGCGAATCCCTTGCCGGGCCCGACCTCCCGGGCCGCGAAGGAGGCCAGGGTGTTTTTCGCCGGATGGCGGATCGCCTTGCCGAAGCGCTCGGCGACGAGAAGGGCGCAGGCGTAGACCCAGCCGAAGCCGGGGGCCAGGGCCAAGGCGGGGATGGCGATCATGTTGATCGCGTATCCGATGATGGCGATCAGCCAGTACCGCCCCGTCCGGTCGCTGATGATCCCGGTTATGAGCCGGAGCCCGTAGCCGACGAACTCGCCCAGCCCGGACACGAATCCGATCGTCGCCGCGGACGCGCCCAGGAGGAGAAGATAAGGCCCGATGATGCTCCGGGCGCCTTCATAGGTCAGGTCGGAGAACAGGCTGATGACGCCGAGAAAGACAAGGAAGGCGAAGGCGGACCTTCGGCCGTTTCCCCTGGCCTTCACTTCGTCCGGCACGGTCCCTTTCCTCTTGCGGGGGAGTATAGCGGAACGTCCCGGAGGCGTCCAGCGCCGGCCTGGCCCCGTTTGGCCGGGCCCCGGGCCCGGGCGCTTGACTCTCGGGCGAGGCCGCGATATCCTCCTTACCCGGCGGGGAAGCGCCGTTCCGGGGTCCGGATGACCGCGCTTCCAAGCCCGCCGCGAGAGGGAACGTCCTGCTATCCCTGAGACCCGAATCGATCCGGGGCGAGACGGCTCTCCCCATCCGGAGATGACATGATCGGCTTCGTTCAGATTCTGGGCGGGTTGGCCCTGTTGCTCTACGGCATCCGTCTCCTGAGCTCGGGCATGGAAAAGCTGACCGGCGGCCAGATCCAGCGCTGGCTGGACCACGTCACCAGCAACCGCTTCAAGAGCGCCGGGCTCGGCGCCCTGGCCACGGCCATGATCCAGAGCAGCGGCCTGCTGATGGTCACCATGATCGGGTTGATCAACGCCAACCTGATGTCGGTCCAGCAGGCGATCGGCGTCATGCTCGGGCAGGAGATCGGCACGACCCTCACCGCCCAGGTCGTGGCCTTCGATATCGGCAAGTTCAACCTGCTCTTCGTCGTCCTGGGGATCGTCCTCCTGGAGTTCGTCGAGAACCGCGACTGGAAGAAATACGGCGAGATCGCCATGGGCATCGGCCTGATCTTCACCGCCATGGGGTTCATGTCCTCGGCCCTCAAGTCGCTGCTGACCATTCCCTGGTTCGCCGGAGGCCTGGAGGTCATCGGGCGCCGGCCGCTGGTGGGCGTGCTGGCCGGCCTGGTCGTCACCTCTCTCACCCAGAGCAGCACGGCCGTCACCAGCATGACCGTGGCCATGGGGCTGAGCCGGGCGATCACCATCGAAGGGGCGGTGGGCATCATCCTGGGAGCCAACATCGGCTCCTGCGTCACCGGCTTCGTGGCCTCGCTGCGGCTGTCGCGGGCGGCGCGCCAGGCCTCCCTGGCCCAGATCGTCATCAACCTCTTAGGCGTCCTGCTGTTCCTGCCTTTCATCCGCCAGTACGCCGGGCTGATCGGCCTCACCTCCGGGCAGCTGGCCCGGCAGGTCGCCAACGCCCACACGATCTTCAATCTGATCGTCAGCCTGCTCTGCGTCCCCTTCGTCAGGCAGATCGCCTGGCTGGCCACGCGGCTGGCGCCGGAAAAGGCCGGCCTCGAGAAGCCCAAGCTGACCCGCTACATCGACGCGAGACAGCTCAGCGTGCCGGCCGTGGCCTTGAGCGAGGCGGTCAGGGAGATGACCGCGCTCGGCGAGGCGGCCGCCGCCATGGTCGCCGACAGCTGCCAGGCCCTGATCGGGAAGGACCGCGCCAAAGCCGAGAGCGTGATCGCCCGCGAGGATCAATTCGTCGATCCGGTCTTCAAGCAGATGGTGGAATTCGTCAACCAGCTGCTCCAGGGGGACCATCTGACCCGGAAGCAGAGCCAGCGCTGCTTCCAGATCAAGAACCTGCTGACCGACATCGAGCGCGTGGCGGACCTTTCCGAGGACATCGCGCAGCTCGCGCTGGAGCGGATCCGGGACGACGTCCCCTTCACGGCCCAGGCGTTGGGGGAGCTGCGGGAAGCGGGCGGCAAGGCCCAGGAGATCTTCGCGCTCGCCATCCGGGCGTTCGCCGCGGACGACCGGGAGCTCGGCCGGACGGCCTGCCGCATGGAGAACGAATTCGACCGCCTGTACTGGCAGTTTCGCCAGAACCACATCGACCGTCTCGCGGCCGGCGCCTGCAGCCCGCGGGCCGACGTCATCTTCACCGAGGCCATGCGCGCCCTGGAGCGCGTCAGCGACCACGCCGACAACATCGGCGTCAGTGTCTCCCGCTCCTCGCCGGACGGAGCCTCCTGAATGCCTCCATGCCGCCCCTCGCCACCGGTATCCATCACGTCCGTGTCCGAGCCATCTCCCCGGAGACCGGGGGCTCCATGACAAGCGCCCCGGCCCGCAAGGCCGTCATCCCCGTCCTCATCGTCTTGGCCCTCGCGGCCCGCGGCATGGCCCAGGACAAGGCCTTCATGAGCGATCCCCGCGTCCGGGACGCGTTCGACGTCCTGGACAAGTGGCTCGACGCCGAAGCGGGCTACAAGCGGTTCCCCGGGCTGGTCATGGCCGTCGTCCACGACCAGGATGTCGTCTGGACCGCGTCCCACGGCTACGCCAACATCGAGGCCAAGATCCCGGCCCGGCCCGACACCATCTTCAGCATCTGCTCCATCTCCAAGCTCTTCACGAGCGTCGCCGTCATGCAGCTCCGCGACGCCGGGAAGCTCCAGCTGGACGACCCCCTGTCGAAGCACCTCGACTGGTTCGACATCAAGAGAACGGACCCGAAGGCCCCGCCGATCACCGTCCGCAGCGTCATGCGGCACTCCTCGGGCCTCCCTTCGGAGTCCGACCAGCCCTACGGCGGGGAGCCCGACATGCCCTGGAAGGACTTGGCGGACATCGTCAGGAACCTGCCGGGACAGGAGACGCTCTACCCGCCGGATACTTATTTCGAATACTCGAACCTCGGCCTGTCCCTGCTCGGGGAAGTCGTGGCCAAGGTTTCCGGCAGACCCTACGGCGAGTACATCCGGACGCGCATCCTCGAGCCGCTCGGCATGACCGACACGACCCCGTTCCTGCCGGAGAGAGAGTACGGCCGGCGCCTGGCCGTCGGCTATGGCCGCTGGGAGAGGGCCGGCGACCGGGCCAGGATGCCATTCTTCCAGGCCAGGGGCGCCACCCCCGCCGCGGGCCTGGCCTCGACGGCCCTCGACCTGGCCAAGTTCGCCTCTTGGCAGTTCCGGGCCCTCGACAACCGCGACGCCGCGGTCCTCAGCGGCTACACCTTGAGGGAGATGCACCGGGTCAACTGGGTCGATTGGGACCGCAAGGTCATGTGGGGCCTGGGCTTCATGAACTGGCGGCACAGGGACACGACCCTGGTCGGCCACTCGGGCGGCTGTCCCGGCTACCGGACGAAGATCGCCCTCAGCCCCAAGGACAGGATCGCCGTCATCGTCATGATCAACGCGGCCGACGCCGACGTGAACGGCTACGCGAACAAGCCCTTCGATCTCGTCGTCCCGGCCGTCCTCGAAGCCGCCAGGACGCCGGGCGAGGGGAGGGCGGCGCCGGAGTCCCTGCGGCCGTACACGGGCCTCTACCGGGCCCACTGGGCCGAGACCGAGGTCTTCTTCTGGCAGGGCGGCCTGGCCATGATGACCCTGCCGACGGACGACCCGGCCGGCTCCATCCGGAAGCTCAGGCAGGTCAAGGACAATTCCTTCAAGGCGGTCCGGGACGACGGCGAGCTCGGGGAGGAGGTCCTCTTCGAGTTCGACGCCAAGGGCGCCGTCAAATGGCTCAAGTCCGCCGGCTACTACTCGATGAAGGCGCGCTGAGATGGAATCCGTCGACCCGAAGCTCCCGCTCGCCGGGGACTCGCGGCCGGAGCGTCGGGCCCGGCGCGTCCGTCCGGGGCTCGCCCTTCTCGCGTCGCTTGTCCTGGGGCTGTCGGCGCCCGCCGGCGTTGCCGGACCTCCCGTGCCCCAGACGGCGGAGGAACCGCTCGCCCGGATCCTGGAAAAAGCGGACATCTATTGCCGGCGTCTGGGCAAGTCCTCGCTCCATTTCGTCTGCCGGGAGAAGATCGACGAGCGCCAGTACAATCCGCCCCTGAGGATCCTGTCGAACGTGGTGAGAGGGGGGCCGCCGAAGGTGACCCGGGTCGTCCTCGAGTACGACTACCAGTTGGTCGGCAAAGGGGAGTCCGTCGAGGAGAAGCGGGTCCTGCTCCGGGAGAACAAGCAGGTCCGGAACGAGCCCGACGCCGAGCTGAAGACCAAGCTCTACAAGCACAAGTTCCTGGTCTTCGGGCCCGGCGGTCTGTTCGGCGAATACTGGCAGCCCCGGCACGCCTATCGGCTCGCGGGGGAGGAGCGGATCGGCAAGGACGAGGCCTATGTCGTCGAAGCCTCGGCGCCGGGGACGCCGGAGCCCGATCTCATCTACGGGAAGGCCTGGGTCCGGAAGAAGGACTACGCCATCCTCAAGATCGAATGGGACCAGCGCTGCCTCGGCAACTACGGCCAGGTCCTGGCCATGGCCCGGAGCCTCGGGCACGAGGCCGAGCCCCGGCTGTCCGTGGCCTGCGCGTACGGCGTCGAGAAGAACGGCATCCGTTTTCCGGACAGGCTGGACGTCCGGGAAGAGTACTGGTCCCCCCGGGGGACCTTCCGGGTCTCGGAGACCTCGGTCAGATACGACGAATACAGGTTCTTCATCGTCGAGACCGAGGTCAAGTACTGACGGCCCCGCCGTCGCGGGCCCGGACGGCTTTCAACGACTCGATCAGCTTGGAGGCCTCCCGCCGGTCCAGGGCCTCGAGCCCGTCCTTCCGGTAATACTTCCGGACGAAATTCCTCAGGTGCTCCTGGGCCCAGCCGAGCTCCCGGGCCAGGGCCTTGATGAACAGCTTCTGCTTCAGGGTCATGCCGTGGGCGTTGGCCCGGAAATAGCCGCTGCGGACGAAGAAGCGCATGAGCCGGCGGAACCCGTCCTCGTCGAGGTCCCGGGCGCTCGAGACGCCGGCCGTCCGGCGCAGGATGGACCGGTAGTCGCGGTCCCGCAGGCCGAGCTCCTTCCTGACGATGTGGACGAGGGCCAGTTTCCCGCGGTCCAGCTTCGCCGACGGCATGGCGGACTCCATCCTCCTCAGCATCCCTGCACGATCCGTGCCGGGGACCGGGCGGACGCGCCCCGGCCTTCCGGCCTAGTTCCCGGCCGGGAGGAGGTCCTTGGTCTTCAGCTTGGACGGGAGGAAGATGCCGACGACGCCCCGGAGGCCGACCGTCATGACGATGTTGAGGAAGAAGGCCAGGAAGCCGACGAGCAGGAGCGCCCCGGCCAGCGCGGCCAGGATCATGTAGGTCCGGAACTCGCCCCCGAAGTAGAGCGTCCGCCGGAGCATGCCCTGCAGGCCGGCCATGCCCATGAAGGCGCCCATGCCGATGCCGCCGAGGAGATGGCACCAGAAGTGGACGTTGGCCAGCTTGTCGCTCCACAGCTTGGCCCCGTTGGTCAACACCGGCAGGAGCAGGTAGATCGCGGCGTAGAGGGTCATGGTCAGGCCGACCAGGATGGCCACGTGGACGTGGGGCCCGACAACCCACTGGGTGTTGTGGAGGATGCGGTTCAGGCCCAGGTCGGCCTGCATGATGCCGGCCGGGACGGCCAGGGCGAAGCCGAGCAGGCCGCCGAAGAGGAACTTGAGCGGCTGCGTCATCTTGAGCGGCCGGGCGTTCCAGAGCGTGATCAGGGTGATGGCGAAGGCCAGGCCCTGGGTGATGAGCTCGAAGGCGGTGACCATCTCGCCCGAGACGAGCTTGAGGATCCCCGGCTGGGCCTGGTCGGACATCAGGTGGTGCGACCAGACCGTCCAGGACACGACCAGCTCGACGAGCAGGGCGGCCCGGGCGATGTTCTCCATGAACAGCTTCTTCCCCGTGATCATGGTCGCCAGGAGATACCAGGCGCCGGCGACGAAGATGAGGACGAGGCCGTCGGCGATGAGGTCGAGGCCCCACCAGAACCAGTTCTTGTAGAGCAGGGCGTCGATCGCGGAGTGCTTGAGGTCGAAGCCGAGGACATGGCCGACCATGTAGACGAGGATGAGGACCCCGGTGAACAGGATGACCGCCGTGTTCAGGGCCGTGTCGACCGAGCCCCGGGCGACGGCCGCGACCGGGAGGGGCACGAGGTGCTCTTTCTTCTCCTTGCGGAAGAGGTTGCGGAGGCCGCTGAGACCCAGGGCCGAACCGAGCAGGGCGCCGGCCGGCTGCTTGTCCCAGCCCGGCGGCGTGTAGGTGATGGTCTTGAAGACGTTGATGACGAAGAGGGCCGCGCCGGCCATGACCAGGGCGATGCCGGCGATGAAGAAGATGCCGCCGACGACGCTGAACTGGCTGAAGTCGGCCGGGAGGGGCCAATAGAGCGTGTAGAGAGGGGAGTAGTGGGAGAGGAAGCCGGCGGACCAGAAGACGAAGGTGCCTCCGGCCAGGAGGCCGAAGGTCCAGTGGCCGAGCTTGAGGCTCCAGAGGGGCTTTTTCATCAGGAAGGGGACGAGGAAGAGGAAGGCCCCGAAGACGATCGAGTAGGTCGAGCCGAAGATGCCGACGAGCGGGTGGGCCGTCAGGATGGCGAAGAACTGCTCCTCGGAGACGAAGGGCAGATGGACGGCTTCGACGACCCGCATGATCATGCCCTCGATGACGGCGAAGGCGTAATAGACCAGGCCGACGACGACGAAGCGCAGGGTCATCTTCTGCATCGGAGTGAGGGACTCGGGCTTGAACAGCCCCTGTTCGCCTTGGATGAGCGTGTCGATGAATGTCATGTCTGTCCTCCCGTCTTCCGCGTCACTCGACGACTTCGACGGCGTCGGGGACGATCATGCGGAGGCCCTTCCAGCCCGAGTACTCCGTCGACCGGAGGGTGTAGCGGCCAGGCCGGTCGAACCGCCACAGGATGTCGTTGACGTGCCCCGGCAGGACCTGCATCTGGAAGAGCATCGAGCTGTCGGGCCGGAACAGGCCGAACCCGTAGGTCAGGTCGTCGGAGGTGACGGTGAAGCGGACCGTCTCGCCCTCGCGGATGACCATGGGCCGGGCCGGGAGCCGGAACTCGTGGCCGACGATGGCGATCTCGAACTCCCGGTCGGCGGCGATCTTGTGCCGCTCGAGGTCCAGGGCCTTCCAGGGGATGGTCTCGTGGGTGACGATGTGGAGCGACACCCCGAGAACGACCAGAAGGGCGAAGAAGGCCCAGAACAGCGCCGGCGGGAACGGCTTCTCCTTGCCCTTGCGGGTGACCTTGTAGGCGAACCAGGCGACGACGGCCATGATCGCCAGGCAGTAGAACGTGTAGGCGATCGTCTGGCCCCAAAGGACCGTTTTGGGATCGACCATGTTCCCTCGCTCTCGTCCGTGGGATCCCCGGGAGCTCGGGCCGCGGGGGCCGCGCGCCCTCGGGTCGCGCCGGGATGATACCCGGACTCGGCCGGCCGAGTCAAGCGAATACGGGGCCCGCCGCGGCCGGCGTTAGGGCCGAAATTGACAGGCCCCGGCGGCCGTGCTAAGACATAGGCCCTGGAGGAGCGGCGCCATGACCCGCGAGGACTATCTGGCCCGAGTCAAGGGCCTGGCAAGCCTGATCGGGAACACCCCCGTCCTGGCCGTCGAGTGCCTGTTCCGGGGCCGTCCCCGGACGGTCTACGCCAAGGCGGAGAACCTCAACCTCACCGGCAGCATCAAGGACCGGATGGCCTTCCACATCCTGCGCCGGGCGGCCGAGCGGGGCGATCTCCGGCCGGGCGACTGGATCGTCGAGGCCACGAGCGGCAACACCGGCATCTCGTTCGCCGCGATCGGCCGGGCCCTCGGCCACCCGGTCCATATCTTCATGCCGGACTGGATGAGCGAAGAGCGCAAGAACCTCATCCGGAGCCTGGGGGCCAGGGTCCGGCTGGTCAGCCGGGAGGAGAACGGGTTCCTGGGCAGCATCGAGCTGGCCGAGCGGTGGGCCGAGGCCAACGGCCCGGCCTTCCTGCCGCGGCAGTTCTCGAACGAGGACAACATCGAGGCCCATTTCCTCACCACCGGCCCCGAGCTCTGGTGGCAGATGGGCTTCCGCAGCCTCGTTCCCGACGCCTTCGTGGCCGGGGTCGGAACGGGCGGGACCATCATGGGAGCGGGGAGGTTCCTGAAGAGCCGCCATCCGGGGATCCGCATCCACCCGCTGGAGCCCGCCAACTCGCCCACGCTGTCGACCGGCCGGAAGGTCGGCAAGCACCGCATCCAGGGCATTTCGGACGAGTTCATCCCGCCCATCCTCGACTTGGGCGGCATCGCCCCGGTCGTCGCGGTCGACGACGGGGACGCGATCATCATGGCCCAGAAGCTGGCGGCCGAGCTCGGGCTGGGCGTGGGCATCTCGTCGGGGGCCAATTTCCTGGGCGCGCTCGAGGTCGGGCAGGAGCTCGGGCCCGAGGCCGTCGTCGCGACGGTCTTCCCGGACGACAACAAGAAGTACATGAGCACCGATCTCCTGCGCCACGAGGCCGCCCGGGACGGCTTCCTGTCCACGGACGTGAAGCTGCTGCAGTACAGGTCTTTCAAGCGGGTCTGTCACACCTGCTGCGACCCGGACGACTGCGTCGAGGCCCAGGCCGCCGAATTGTTCCCGGACGAGCCGCTGCCGCCGTGCCCGCGGCGGGAGCTCGGACGCTGACGAGGCCTGGCCTTGGGGCTCGTTTCCGGGACAGGACGAGCGCCGCGGCCCAGAGCGGGACGGCGACCAGGAGAGGCCAGGCCGGGCCGACCGGACCGGAGACGCCGGGGCGGGGACGAAGATCACGTTGCCGGCCGTCAGGCTCGCGTGCATGAGCGCGGCCAGGAACAGGCTGCGGGAGCGGTCGTAAACCCGGACCATGAGGACGCGGAAGTCCGGGAGCACCGCAGGCCCGAGAGGAACGGGCCGGCCAAAAGGGCCGCGACGGCCCTCGGCATCAGCCGGGGCAGGTCCCCGGATGGGGCCGGAATGGCCGCGGGACCGCTAAAGGCCGCGCTCGGACCAGAACGCTCAGGCTGGGCATGATCTCTTCTCGCTTGCGCCGCCGCGCGTATCGCCGGGCGCCGAGAATAAAATAGCAGGGATCGGCCTTCCAATTCAATTCGGGCCGCGAATTGTTTTTTATTATCATACAGATAATAAATAAGATAGCCAGAACGCCAGGCCTAAACACAAGATATTGAAGGGATTACGAAGACGAAAGCGGGGGAGGGGATCGTCAAGAAGGCCGGGCTCCGGGTTCGACTCGGTCGGGAGCCAGCCGATCTTCACTCGAGCGTAGATGATATAGCCGAAAAGGGCGCGGCCGAGCGCGGCGGCGACCTTGGACAAAATGCGCGGGCGCTCGACCCGTGAAAATCGGCCAGTCAGGGCAAGGGTGTGAATGTCAAGTACTTTTCCCATCCCCGCGGTAAGGATATTTCCCATGGGCTCGGTAAGGATGTTTCCCAGTCCTCACGGGATCGATCTCAGACCTCCTTTCTTGATTTCTTGATCCGATACGACTCTCCGTCCAAGGTGAAGACCCGGGCGTGATGGAGCAGCCGGTCGAGAAGCGCCGTGGTCATGACGCTGTCGCCCATCATCTCGGCCCAGGTCTCGAAGCTCTTGTTCGAGGTCACGATGACGGAGACCTTCTCGTACAGCTCGCTGATCATGTTGAAGAACAGGTTCGCCTCCCGCTTCTCGATCGGCGTGTAGCCGATCTCGTCGATGATGACCAGCTCCGACTTCATGATCCTCCGGATCCGGTACTCCGATGTCTTCTGGACCTCCGCCGTCTTGAGGAGCTTGATGAGATTGGTCACCCGCTCGAAGCAGACCTTGTAGCCCTTCTCCACGGCGGTCCGGCCGAAGGCTATCCCCAAGTGTGTTTTCCCGATCCCGGGCGGACCAAAAAAAAGCAAATTTTGCTTGGTGTCGATCCAGCGGCAGTCGAGAAGATTGACGGCCTCCGATCGCCCGATCCCCTTGACCCGGCCGAAGTCAAAATCCTCCAGCCGCTTCACGACCGGGAAGTGGGCCCCGGTCATGTTCCTCTCGACCCGGCGTTTGACCCGGAAGTCGATCTCGAACGAGAAGATCGCGTTCAGGAACGCCAGATACGACGACCGGCGCGACTCGGCGTCGTTCACCAGCTCATCGAGCCCCTGGACGATCCCCTGCAGGCCGAGGGTCCGGAGATAGCCGAGCGCCTGCTCCTGGGCCTTCATGAGACCGCCCTCTCCCGGGCCGCCTGCTCATAGTCGGAGATCTGACGCCGGCCGACGGTCAAGGCCTCGTGGGCGCCGATCACGCCCGCGCCGACGATCGTGACCGGCTCCGGCCTCCGTATCTCCCGCTCAAAATGACGATAGGTGTCCTTGAGGTTGGCGTAGCTCAAGGTGTCGTTCTCGAGACAGTAAGCCAGGGACTTCTCCAGGACCTCGACCGCGATCTCCGCCGAAGCGAAGAACCTCTTGGCCTCCAGACTCTGGTCCCTGGCATATCGCTGGAAGCGCTCGAAGTTCCGCCTCTCGAACGCCTTCCAGCTCTCGAGCTCGAAGAGTGCCGCGACCGCGGCCCGGAGCTCCTCGATCGTCCGCTCGTTCTCCCTCAGAGAGGTCCGGCTCGAGACGATCTGTCCCGGGATGAGCGCCAGCCTGTAGGCGACGATCTCCCGGCCCGTCACGATGTCGTAGACGAAGAGATCTTGCTCGGTCGTGTAGATCTCAACGGTCTTTCCCCTGTACCGCAACGGCAGCTGGTAGCCGCAGGCCTTGACCGAGATCACGGCCTTCTCGTTCACCGTCCGCTCCTCCCGGCCAAGAAGCGAGTCCTTGCGGAAGATCGAGCTTCGAAGCGGCCTTAGCCAGGCCCTCTCCTGTTCGATCACGACAGCCGGGATCTGACGGGTGGCCTGGGAGATCTTGCCGTTGGCCCGCCGAGCGAGCCAGGGCACGACCCGGGCGTTGGCCTCCTCCACCGTCTCGAAGTCCCGGGTCGCGAGGAAGTTCCCCTTGGTGAACTTGACCAGGCTCTCGACCTTGCCCTTCGACTCGGGATCGGCCTTCCGGCAGACCCACAGCCTCACCTCCTGCTCATCGACCAGCTGCTGGAACTCCTTGGTGCAGACGATGTCCCCGGCGTTCTCGCTGACGATCATCAACTTGTCCTGGTCGACGACCAGTTCCTCGGGCCGGCCGCCGAAGTAATCGAACGCGTCCAAAAGGAGGCGGATGACGTCGAGCGTTCGGAACGGGCGCCCCTGGAAGATCACGTACTTGTAGCGGCTGGCCGAAAGAAGCGCGGCGAAGATGTAGAGCCTCAGCCCGCTCCGACAGCGGTACTGCCCAAAATCGAGCTGCATCTGTTTGCCGAACCGAAGCTCCGGGACCTTCGCGTACAGCCGCCCCGTCTCTTCCAGCTTCAGCGCCTCCGTCCGGATGAGATAGCCGATGTAGTTCCGCAGGCTTTGCTCTGAGGCCGGCAGCGCCCCGTATCGCTCCTCCAGGTAATCGTAGACCGAGGCCATCTGGAGCTTCCGGAAGCCGTTGGCCTCGTAGACCTCCAGGATCTCCTCGCGGTAGCGATCGAACTCCTTGTCCCGGAACAGATGCTCCCGCCGATAGGCCCGCCAGCTCTCTTCCTCCATCCCGAAGTACTTGGCCACGGTCTTGGGATCGAGCTCCAGCGCCTTGACGATCGCCGCTTTGGAGTGTCCCTGCCGCTTGAACGCTTGGATCTCTCTGTACATCGTTATGTCGATCATCCCGTCTCCTGTAAGGTTTTCCTCAACCTTACAGGAGTCGCCCCGGTATGGGAATCCTGGTTACCGAGAGAATGGGATTTCTGCTTACCGCGACCATGGGATTCCTGTTTACCATGACCTTCGGAATTCAGTTTACCGTTTCCAA
>JAKQUO010000007.1 GCA_029569255.1 Acidobacteriota bacterium
CGGGCGCTCGACGCCATGCTCCGCTTCCGGCCCGACCGGATCCTGATTGCCTGCAACACCCTGTCGGCCCTCTACCCCGAAACAGCCTTCGGCCGGAAGGCCCCCGTGCCGGTCACGGACATCATCGGGTACGGCGTCGAGCAGATGCACGCGTACCTGACGAAACGGGCAGACGGCCGGGTCATCCTCCTCGGGACGCCCACCACGATCGAGGCCGGCACTCACCGGAGCCGGCTCATCGAAAGAGGCATCGACGCGGGCCGCATCGTCTGCCAGCCCTGCGACCGGCTGGCCGGCGAGATCGAGAAGGCGCCGGAGGGCGCAACCGTCCGGGCGATGATCGAGGACTGCGTCGGGCAGGCCGCCGGGCGTCTTCCCGACAGGCGCCTGCCCGTTGCGGCGGCCCTGTGCTGCACGCACTACGGCTACAGCCGGCGGCCCTTCGAGGCGGCCCTGAGGGCCCGCTTCGGGGGACCCGTCGCGATTCTCGACCCCAACCGGGCGATGAGCGAGGCGCTGCTCGCGGACCTCCCGCGGCGGAGCGGGGGGGATGTCCGAGTCGACCTGGAGGTCGTCTCGCGCATCGTCTGGAGCGAGGAGAAGATCGGGGCGATCGCGCGCCTGCTGGAGGCGGCATCGCCGCTGACGGCACGCGCGTTGAGACAATACCGGCACGACCCGGAGCTGTTCACATTCTGACGCAAGGAGAGACCGGATGAGGAAGGTGCTGATCGTGACGGGCCCCGGCGGGGATGCCCAGGGCTGGGGCGACATGAAGGTGACCGAGACCCTTTGCGAGACGCTCAACTCGGGCGACCTGGCCGCCGAGATCGCCTACGTGACGACGACGAAAGAGTTCCTGCAGGCCCTCTCGGGCCGCCGCTACGACATCGTCTGGAGCGCCCTGTACTACGTCTCGCAGCGCGAGGATATCATCGGGCTGGGCGAAGACGACGAGTGGGTCGCCGACATGCTCGACGAAAGGGGCATCCCCTACATCGGCCCCAGCGCCCGGACCATGAAGGAACTGATCCAGAAATACGAGACGCACCGGATCATGCGCGA
>JAKQUO010000046.1 GCA_029569255.1 Acidobacteriota bacterium
AACGACGTTCTGCGCCGCTACGAGCCCGACCTCAGGCAGGTGGAAGAGCACCTCGGCAAGTGCCTCCACTCGGAGGTCCCCTTCATCCCCCAGGTCGTCAACCACCTCATCACGAGCGGCGGCAAGCGGTTCCGCCCCCTGATGCTCCTGGCCTCGGCGGACCTTTGCGGCTACCGCGGGGAGCGGCGCTATCCCCTGTCGGCGGTCATCGAGTACATCCACACGGCCACGCTGCTGCACGACGACGTCGTCGACGGAGCTGCCACGCGCCGGGGCAAGCCCTCGGCCAACCACGTCTGGGGCAATGCGGCGGTCGTTCTCGTGGGGGATTTCCTCTACTCGCGCTCCTTCACCCTGATGACGCGCGACGGGGACCTGGCGATCATCAAGCTCATCTCAGAGACGACGAACACCATGGCCGAGGGGGAGGTCTTCCAGCTCCTGAAGTGCGGCGACGTGGGGATCACCGAGGAGGACTACTTCACGCTCATCGAGAAGAAGACGGCCGTCCTGATCGCCGCCGCCTGCGCCGTGGGGGCACTGATGGCCGGGGCGGCGCCCGACCGGGTCGAGGCCATGCGGGCCTTCGGGCACGCCATGGGGCTCGCCTTCCAGCTCACCGACGACACGCTCGACTACGTGGCCGCCGAGAAGGAGTTCGGGAAGGCCATCGGCATGGACATCCGGGAGGGAAAGATCACCCTGCCGCTGATCCGGACGCTGGCCCTGTGCAGCGCCGCCGAGAAAGAAACCATCCGGGGAATCGTGGAGAGAAAGCAGGCAACCGACGAAGACATCCGGACCGTCTTCGGCCTCATCGGGAACCACGACGGGATCCCCTACGCCATGGACCGTGCCCGTAACATCATCGCCGAAGGAAAGGCCCGCCTGGCCCTCTTCCCGGACGGCGAGGCGAAGGCGGCGCTTCTGGCCATGGCCGACTTCATCGCCGAGCGCACCCTCTGAAGACAGGGCCTCTCGTATCGGGAAAAGACAAAGGAAACGACAAGACGGCGGGATTTCCTGCCGCCGTTTTCCCCCTGCCCGTGACCCGAAGCCCGAATCCCTAGATCAGGTACAGTCCTTTCTTCTCGGCGATTTCGCCGAGGTCCTGCTCCCGGACCATGGCGACGGCCCTGGGGAGGCCCTCCATGATGTCGCGGGCCGTGATGCCGTCCTCCCCCTTGCCCGCCGCGGCGATGTCCCCGGCGAGGCCGTGGATGAACACGCCGGCCCTCACTGCCTCCTGGAGGGGTAACCCCAGGCCGAACATGGCGCCGATGGCGCCCGTCAGGACGTCGCCCGACCCCGCCGTCGCCATCCCGGAGTTGCCGCTCATGTTGAAAAAGACGCGGCCATCCGGGAAGCCGATGAGGGTGTGTGCCCCCTTGAGGACGACGATGGAGTCGAGAGCCGCCGCAGTTTCACGGAGGATGCCGACGGGGTCCTTCTCGATGGCGTCGACGCTCTTGCCCGTAATCCGGGCCATCTCGCCCGCGTGCGGCGTCAGGACGGTCTCGTAGCGGCGCTTCTTG
>JAKQUO010000008.1 GCA_029569255.1 Acidobacteriota bacterium
TCTGGGGAAGCTGGCGCCGAGATGCCGGGCGAAGATCGAATCGATCGCCATGGACATGTGGGATCCGTACTTGGCCTCGATCCGGAAGCACGTTCCGCAGTCCGAGGAGAAGGTCGTGTTCGATCGCTACCATCTGATGACACATATGGTGAAGGCGGTCGACGAGGTGCGCAAAGCCGAGCACCGGGAACTCATGCAGAGCGCTGATGAAAGGCTCAAGGGGACGAAATACCTGTGGCTGTATTCGAAAGAGAACCTGCCTCGGGAGAAGAGGGGCCGGTTGAGAAGCCTTCGCCGGATGGATTTGCGGACGGCCCGGGCTTGGGCGATCAAGGAGAACTTTCGGGGACTCTGGCGGTTCTTCCGCCGGACGTGGGCGGAGAAGTACTTCAAGTCTTGGTTCTTTTGGGCGACTCATTCGAAGCTGGCGCCGGTGATCCGGGCGGCCTGGACGTTCAAGCGGCATCTTGCCCAGATCCTGAACTTCGTCCATCACCGGATCACCAATGCCGTCTCGGAGGGGTTGAACTCGAAGATCCAGACGATCAAGAAGAAGGCCTACGGGTTCCGCAATCGGGAGAACTTCAAGACCTCGATCTTCTTCCACTGCGGCGGCTTAAACCTTTACCCTGTTACCCACAAGAACGTCTGAAGAACCAGAATTATATCGCCGAAGGGGGTGAATTTAGGGGTGGTATAGAGCGGTCTCTTAAAGAGGCAATTAATCTAGGAGCCTGTCAGACAACTTAGGTTCGGCACTGTGAAGATACAGTTTCCTGAGACATTCGGGAGTTTCGATCCAAGATTCCAGATGCCTTTTTTGGTCGCCCCGGGGCCGCGGCGGCATTGAAGCAGTCTCCTCCCTCATCTCAGGCCAACGCTTCTCGCTGGCTATGCCGGCAGATCTTTTTTAATATTTTCGGCCCTGACCTCAGTCGAGATACTGAATAATTAATCTGGCCAAGTATGATAACTATGTTATACTAATATAAACTATAAAATATGAGAATGCGCGGTTTTCGGCCAACACTGTCGCGAACCTCATGGGCGTTAATAAGCGGACCCTCTTTAATTGGGAGGCGCCAGGGAAGATTCCGAAGGCAAAAAGAGACCCCATGAACAACTATAGATACTATCTCGCCGAAGATATCGATGAGCTCAAGAAGATAACAAAAAGATGAAATCAGAATTTAGCTCGCAGACTCTCGAGTATCTTAAAGAGACAGATTTGTCTTTCAGGAAGAAGTTTGGTCAATATTTTACTCCAAGGACTATTCGGGATGAGCTCCTGAATCACATACCAATGAAACGTACGCGGATAAAGATTCTAGATCCTGCCTGCGGGACTGGGGAGTTCCTGCTTTCCGCATCGGAGCACTTTCCATCAGCCGAGCTCGAAGGATGGGATATTGATCCCAAATTAGCAAAGATAGCCCAAGATTTAGCTCCCAATAGTCTAATCTTAACCAAGGACTCTCTCACCGAAACCCCGGCGGCAAAATATGACCTTGTAATTGGGAATCCTCCTTATTATGAATTTACTCCAGACAAAGATGTTAAGAATAAATTTGGAAATGTGTTGAGTGGCCGCACCAATATCTTTACTCTCTTCATTAAGCTCGGTTTGGATCTTCTTAAGGATGGTGGCTATTTGGCCTATGTAGTTCCTCCATCAATGAATAACGGAGCCTATTTCGCTAGGCTTCGTGAGTATATCGTAAAGAACTCGAATATCGAGTTTCTTAAGATACTTGATGACACCTCTTTGTTTAATGACGCGCTTCAGATGACGATGCTCCTGATTTTACGAAAGGGAATTAATAAGGGTGACTACGTTTTCAAACACAATGGCATCCTCATTTTCAGCGAAGACGTTCGGTATCTAAATTCCTCCTTTCTCGGGACTGTTTCGCTTCTAGAACTTGGGTTTTCAGTGAGAACTGGCCGCCTTATCTGGAACCAAAATAAGGAACGCCTTACTGACAAAAGCGAAGAAGGTATACCCCTATTGTGGGCTCATAACATCTCTGAGACCGGCTTGCGATTTCCGGTGATATGTAAAAAGCCTCAATACGTCAAAGTTAAAACATATGATGAGGGGCCCGCGATAATTGTGAATAGAATAACGGGTGCCGCAAAATCTGCTGTAATACGAGCGGCTATTGTTCCACCAAAAATGAGGTTTGTTGCGGAAAATCACTGTAATGTGATCTTCCCACCTAAAAAAAAGAGTCAATATTCTATTGAGTACGATGCCGATTTTCTCCAAAAAGGGAAGATAAGCCTTGAAGAGTTATGCTCGCAGCTCAGATCTCCTGAGAAGCTTAGTGTTATGCAAAACGTGACCGGAAATACACAAATATCCAAGACCGAGCTAGAACGCTTGTTTCCGGTTACTCTCCAATAAGCCTTATTCCTTAAAATAGGATGCAAGAAAAACGTTAATACAGGGAGTTTGAATCCCTTGGCATACATTTTTCCAATGGAACACAAAAGAAAGCAGCCTTTTCTCACCGCCGGTAACTTTATTATAGCAGACGATATAGTTGTTATTGCTCTCCAAAGATTCTTCAGGAAATAGTATCGCAAAGCGGTGGTGTTCACTGAGCATAGCTTTAATTTTGCTTTTTCTCTCTGTGATAACAACATTCCCACCCTGCACATTAGCATATAAAGTCGTTAGATCTTCGTACCTGTCTTTTAGATCACTCGTGGAAACTGAACCCATAAATTTCTTAATTTCAGGCATGGTATGGATTCCGTTAAGAAGGCAAAATACAAACTTGATGATATTCTCTTCGTTAGGCGCATAATCCTTAATATAATTAATGTAGTTTTTCTTATCGGCGTTGGCTAGGTCAGTAATAATTGCTATTACCTCCTTAGCATGTGGATTACCAGCATTAGCTTTATTACGAATGTAGCGCGCTTTGTCTTCGAATCTTAGAGAAGGGGCGATCCTGTATCGATTCAGAACTGCCTGGATTGCCGGTCTGAGGCCGCGTAATTCTCGGAACTCACTCCAACTAAGGATCTTGCTTCCTGCTGGTGGGATTAGGAGTTCATATTCGGTGACCGAATCTTGTGAGATGTTCGCCAGTGTGCCTCGGCCGAAAGGAGTTTCGCTAGACTTCAATTCTAAGTAGTGCGCGGCCTTGTCCTCCATTATGAGTTTGATATCACCCATTTCCGTTCCATATTCGTTTCCGACATGATGGGCCTCAGCGATTCTTGGATATTTACGTCTAATAAAATCAACAAACGCTTCCATATGTTCGTACCATTTATCTCCAGGAGAAATCAGAGCGTTCTTCTTATTTAGGCGCTGTGTTACGCTCTTTTCCATTAGCTCGATTTCCGATCTCTCGTGTTTTCCCATTGGCCTCCTCCAATTCTTGGGACTCAAGACCCATTGACGGCGCCAATATACATAGGAAATATTGCCTTTTACAAGTAGCCAGATCCCGGCTTGAATGGTCCGGCCCTATTCATGTGCGTTGAGGGGCTGAGAGAAAATCTAGACTCCTTCCGCCCGTACGAGTTGTCTGAATCGCGACTAAGTCTCCCTAGAATGGAAAAGATTAGCCCCCGAGGCCACTTTTCCGAGATCCCCTTCGAGCAAACCTACAGCCGTGTGCCGGTGGCGTGACAAAATCGGTTGAAAGCGCCTAAAAACTGCGGTTTCGGACGGAGGACGATGGGAGGGCACCTGAAATGCGGGCGGGAAACTTCATCTGGAATTCTCCCGGGACATCCAAGAAAGCGGGAATGGCGTGCCTGAGAGGATTCGAACCTCCGACCTTTGGATCCGGAGTCCAACGCTCTATCCAACTGAGCTACAGGCACGCAAAGGCCTGAAAAGGCCACTCTTTTATAGCCGAAAGCCAGCCAAAAGGCAAGGAACGCAGCGGGCCGGTTTTCCTGTTCTGACATATCCCGGATCCGATAAAGGACCGGGTCGGCATGCCCTCCGAAATGAAGAGGGCGCCAGACACCCCAAGAAGGACGGCGTGGGCGCTGGAGGAAGAATTTCTCGCGCCGGAAAGCTTCGGCTTTTTATCGCTTGACTTGTTTCGTATAAATGCTAATATTAGCATCAAAGCGAAACATGACATATCTCGAACTCCGCCGCTCCATGAAGGAGTTCCTGGTCTTTTCCGTAAGGGATATCCTCAAGGTCGATCCGGCCTTTCATCGCCGGCGACTGAACGAATGGCAGGACAAGGGTTATATCCGGAAGGTGATCAAGGGATTCTATATCTTCGCCGACCGCGATCTCGACGAATGGGCGCTGTTCGAGATCGCGAACCGGATCTACAAGCCCTCCTACGTTTCTCTCGAATCGGCGTTGGCCTATCACCAGCTCATTCCGGAAAGCGCCTATGCGGTGACCTCGGTATCCACCAGGAGGACCTATCGCTTCGTGTCCGGCGTGGCCGGTTTCCGCTATCGGACGGTGAGGCCGGATCTCTTTTTCGGCTATGACCTCACGTCCAAAGGGTCGAGGAAGGCGAAGATCGCCCGCCCGGAGAAGGCCGTCCTCGATCTCCTCTACCTGAACCCCCGGCTCCGGACCGAGCCGGATTTCGCCGGCCTTCGTTTGAACGGGGAGCGGTTCTTTCAACTCGTGAACGTCCCGGGATTCAGAGCGGCCGCTTCACGGTTCGCGCAGAAGACGCTGACGGTCAAGGCCGAACGGCTCCTGGCGTTTCTTCAACGAGAGGGATGACGGATCATGCTTGACCTGCCGCAGATCGAATCCTATTTCCCGGAGCCTCTCCGGGCCTTCAAGCGGAATTTGCTCCGCGAGTATCTGCACTACAAGCTCCTCGAGATCATTTACGATTCGAAGCTTGGGAACCGGCTGGCCTTCCTGGGCGGCACGGCGATCCATATCGTCCATGGCGCGCCGCGGTTCAGCGAGGACTTGGATTTCGATGACCGAGGAATGAGCGAAGGCGATTTCCGGAGCCTGGAAAGGCTGGTCAAGTCGGGGATGGAGATGCAGGGGTATCCGGTGGAAACGGCCGCTGTTTCCCGCGCCGCCCGGAGGATCATCGTCCGTTTCCCCGGCCTTTTTCATCTCTATGGCCTTTCGACGAACCCTCGGGAGAAACTCCATCTTCATATCGATGCCGAGCCCCAGCGGTTCGATTACCGGCCCGAGGCCGTCCTGATCGACAAGTTCGATGTGTTCGGCCGCATCCTCGTCACCCCCTCCGACCTCCTTCTCGCCCAAAAGATCGCCTGCCTGTTCACCAGGCCCCGGACGATGGGCCGGGACGTCTTTGACGCGCTGTTTCTCTGGGGAAAGACACGGCCCCGCCTCTCCTACCTAAGCGACCGGCTCGGCATCCGCGGCGGACAAGAGCTGCGTTCGCGATTGATCGAACGGTGCCGCGAGTTGGACTTCGACCGCCTGGCCGATGAGGTGGAGCCCTTTCTCTTCCGTCCCGGTGACGCCGCGAAGGTCAAGTTTTTCCCGGACTTCGTCAACTCCCGCGAGTTCGGTGAATAGGTTTCCCCGGCAGGAACGCGGCCGGGTCGACGCGGAGCAGCTCGGCGACGGCCTTGAAGGCCCTGAGCCAGGCCGGATCGGCGGGCGTGCCGGGCGCCCCGCCCGCCGCCTGTTTTTCGTGCAGGGCTTTGGACGTCGAGAAGAAGATGTTCTGGCTCTGCCAGAGGTCAAAGCCGACGCCCAGCCGCTCCATGATCGTCAGGACGGCCTCGATCTTCTCCAGCCCGGCCGCGTCCTCGGGACGGGCCGCCCAGGCCGCGGTCAGGGCGCCGACCTTGCGGGCGACGAGGTAGCCCAAGGCCTCGCCGTCGGGCTTGAACGGCCAGGCCGCGTACTCGGCGGCGAGCTTGCGCAGGGCCTCGACGTCGAGGCCGGCCGCCTCGAGCAGGCGGCGGAGGTCGGCGTTGAGGACGAACGCGGCCGGGGTCGAGAGGGCCTCCGGGAGCGGAATTTGCATCTCCCGCATGGCCCGCATGACGGCGTAGTTCGTCTCGAAGATCTGCCGGAAGCCGGACTCGAGGCCGCGGAGGTTCCCCTCGAGGACCTGGAACAGGACCTTCCGCTTCTCCTCCGTGAACAGGTGCCCGAGGGTGTAGATGTGAGGGGCGAAGTGCCGGTCGATGAGCCGGACGACCGCGGCCATGTCGCTCATGCCGAAGGCCTCGCCGACGGCCGCGGCCATGTCGCGGTAGCGCGGCTCGCCGCCGTGCTCGCGGACGCCGGCCGTGAGGTTCGGGTCGCCGAGGTGGAGGACGGCGTACTCGACGGTCCGCTCCTCCCAGGTGACGTTCGACTTCAGCCGGACCCGGCCGACGGCCAGCCGCCGCGCCCCGCTCTCGCTCGTCTCGCGGGCCTCCGTGTCCGCCGCGTATTGGGAGATCCGGGCGCCCCGGGGGTAGTCCGTGAAGAGCGAGGACACGGCGAAGTGGGCGCCGAGCCTCAGGAAATCGACGACGGCCGGACGGACGAGCGTCTCGTAGACGACGGCGCCGTTCTTGCAGCGGGCGACGTTGCTCTCGGCCCGCTCCAGCATCCCGACGAACTCCGGCTCCAGGTCGGGCCCGCCCGCGTCGCGGGCCAGCTGCATCGCCCGGGCGGCGTACTGGATGTTCTGGACGGTCTCGACGTTGGAGATGTCGTCGAAGAACCAGCCGTCGCTGGTGAAGATGAGCATGGCGTGGCGGGCCAGCTCCAGGAGCTTGAGGACGCGGACCTTGTCGGGGGGCGTGAGGGGCCGGGCGACGCGGCCGGCCAGGAAGGCCTCGACCGAGGCCGGGGAGCGGTCGAGGACGACCGCGATGTAGTCGTCGCGGGCCCGCCACGGGTCGGGGACGAAGGCGCCGAGGCCGCGCTCGAAGACCTCGGCGGCGCGCTCGCCGAGCCAGGTCATGGCCTCGCGGAGCGGGGCCCGCCAGCGCTGGTTCCAGCCGGGGTGGGCGCCGGACGAGCAGCCGCAGTCGCCGCGCCAGCGCTCGACGCCGTGGGCGCAGCTCCAGGACGTCCTCTCGGCGATGCGGACCTCGTCCTGCGGCGGGAAGCGCTCCAGGAAGTCGCCGTAGACCGTGACCTCGGCGAGCCTGTTCTTCTCGATGTAGCTCAGGGCGTAGGCAAGGGCCATCTCGCCGAAGCGATGGTGGTGGCCGTAGCTCTCGCCGTCGGTCGCGACGTGGACGATCTCGGGCCCCTTCGCGACGCCGGAGAAGGCCCCGGCGAGCCGCTTGGCGAAGCCCGCGCCGTCGCGGAGCAGGTCGCCGAAGGCGAGGTCGTGCGAGATCGGGCCGTCGTAGAAGAACAGGGCGATCGTCCGGCCCGACGGGAGCCGGCAGAGGTAGGGCCGCTTGGGATCGACCCGGCCGCCGCTGACGTCCGTCCACGCGCCGGCCGCGCCCTCGCGGACCGCCGCGGCCTGGTGCGGGGCGAGGACGGTGAAGGCGAGGCCGTGCTCGGCCATGATGTCGAGCGACTCGAGGTCGACGGCCGTCTCCGGGAGCCACATGCCTTCGGGACGGCGGCCGAAGCGCCGCTCGAAATCGCGGACGCCCCACGCGATCTGGGTCCGCTTGTCCCGGCTCGAGGCGAGCGGCATGATGACGTGGTTGTAGGCCTGGGCCATGGCCCCGCCGTGGCCGCGGAAGCGGTCGCGGGCGGCCCTGTCGGCCTCGAGGACGGCCCGGTAGACGTCCGGGGCGGCCCGCTCCATCCAGGCCAGGAGCGTCGGCCCGGCGTCGAAGGAGATCGAGGCGTAGTTGTTGACGATCGCGACGATGCGGTCCTCGGCGCCGAGGATGCGGGCGGCCGTGTTCGGGGCGTAGCACTCGGCCGAGACGCGCTCGTTCCAGTCGTGGTAGGGCGCGGCCGAGTCCTGGACCTCGATCTCCTCGAGCCAGGCGTTCTCCCGCGGCGGCTGGTAGAAGTGACCGTGGATGGTGACGAAGCGGCTCACATCTCCCTCTTGAAGACAAGGACGCCGAGCGGCGGCAGGGTCAGGCGCAGGGAGTGGCTCCGGCCGTGCTGGGGCCTGGCCGCGGCCTTGACCGCGCCGAGGTTGCCCCGGCCCGTCCCGCCGTACTCCGCGGCGTCGCTGTTGAGGAGCTCCTTCCAGGTGCCGCCGGCGGGCACGCCGACGCGGTAGTCGTCCCGGGCGACGGGGGTGAAGTTGCAGACGACCAGGACGAGGTCCGGGGTCGTGCGGCCCTTGCGGAGGTAGCTGATGACGCTGTGGTCGACGTCGTTGAAATCGACCCACTCGAAGCCGGCCGGGTCGAAGTCGAGCTCGTGGAGGGCCGGCTCGCGACGGTAGAGGGCGTTGAGGTCCCGGACCCAGCGCTGGACGTCGGTGTGCGTCTTGTGCTCGAGGGCGTGCCACTCCAGGCTCTCCTCGTGGCTCCACTCCCGCCACTGGGCGAACTCCCCGCCCATGAACAGGAGCTTCTTCCCCGGGTGGGTGTACATGTAGCCGAAGAGGGCCTTGAGGTTGGCGTACTTCTCCATCTCCAGGCCGGGCATCTTGCCGACGAGCGAGCCCTTGCCATGGACGACCTCGTCGTGCGACAGGGGCAGGACGAAGTTCTCGGTCCAGGCGTACCACATGCTGAAGGTCAGGTCGCCGTGGCTGAACTTGCGGAACAGGGGGTCCTTGCTGAAGTAGCCGAGCATGTCGTGCATCCAGCCCATCTTCCACTTGAGGCCGAAGCCCAGGCCGCCGAGGTGGACGGGCCGGGTGACCATGGGCCAGGCTGTCGACTCCTCGGCCGTCGTCTGGATGCCGGGGGCCTGGCCGTAGGCGGCCTCGTTGAGGCGGCGGATGAACGACAGGGCCTCGAGGTTCTCCCGGCCGCCGTAGCGGTTGGGGAGCCACTCCCCGTCCTTGCGGGAATAGTCGAGGTAGAGCATCGAGGCCACGGCGTCGATGCGCAGGCCGTCGGCGTGGTAGCGGTCGAGCCAGAACAGGGCCGACGAGATGAGGAACTCGCGGACCTCGTTGCGGCCGTAGTTGAAGATGGCGCTCTTCCAGTCGGGATGGAAGCCCAGGCGCGGGTCCTGGTGCTCGTAGAGGGAGGTGCCGTCGAAGCGGCCCAGGCCGTGTCCGTCGGTGGCGAAGTGCGAGGGCACCCAGTCGAGGATGACGCCGACGCCGTGGCGGTGGAGCGTGTCGACGAGGAACATGAAGTCCTGGGGAGCGCCGTAGCGGCTGGTCGGGGCGAAGTAGCCGATGGTCTGGTAGCCCCACGAGCCGTAGAAGGGGTGCTCCATGACCGGCATGATCTCGACGTGGGTGAAGCCCATGTCGCGGACGTATTCGGCGAGGAGGGGCGCCATCTCGCGGTAGGTCAGGGGGCGGTTCCCTTCCCCGGGGACGCGGCGCCAGGAGCCGAGGTGGACCTCGTAGATCGAGATGGGCGCGTCGAGGGAGTTGCGGCGGCCCCGCTCGGCCATCCAGTCGCCGTCGAGCCAGCGGTAGTCGAGGTCCCAGACGATCGAGGCGGAGCGGGGCGGGGCCTCGTGGAAGAAGCCGAGCGGGTCGGCCTTCTCGGCCCGCGAGCCGTCGAGGCGCGACGCGACGGCGTACTTGTAGAGGGCGCCTTTGGGGAGGCCGGGGACGAATCCCTCCCAGATGCCGGAGCCGTCCCAGCGCGGGGCCAGGGGGTGGCGCCCGGCGTCCCAGCCGTTGAAGTCGCCGATGACGGAGACGGCCGAGGCGTTGGGCGCCCAGACGGCGAACTGGACGCCGTCGCGGCCGTCGACGGCGCGGAGGTGGGCGCCCAGCTTGTCCCAGAGCCTGAAGTGGCTGCCTTCCTTGAAGAGGTAGATGTCGCCGTCGGTGAGGAGGGAGGGGCCGTGGACGACGTCCCTGGCGCCGACGGGACCGTCAGGCAGCATCCCGGCCCGCCTTGACGAGCCTTGCCCACTCGTCGCGGAGCGTCACGGTGCGGTTGAAGACGGGGGCGCCGGGCCTCGCGTCGCGGCGGTCGGCGACGAAGTAGCCGAGGCGCTCGAACTGCCAGCGGCTCTCGGGAGCGGCCGAGGCCAGGAGCGGCTCGATCTTGGCGTCCCTGACCGTCTCGAGCGACCCGGGGTTGAGGGCGGCCTTCCAGTCGGCGCCTTCCGGGACGTCCAGGGGGTCGCGGACGGTGAAGAGCGTGTCGTAGAGGCGGACCTCGGCGTCGAGGGCGTGGCGGGCCGAGACCCAGTGGAGCGTGGCCTTGACCTTGCGCCCGTCGGGAGGGTTGTCGCCGCCGCGCGTCGCCGGGTCGTAGGTGCAGCGGAGCTCGACGACTTCGCCGGAGGCGTCCCTGACGGCCTCGTCGCAGCGGATGAAGTAGGCGTAGCGGAGGCGGACCTCCCTGCCGGGCGAGAGGCGGTAGAACTTCGGGGGCGGCGCCTCCATGAAGTCGTCGCGCTCGATCCAGAGCTCGCGCGAGAAGGGCACCTTGCGCGTCCCGGCGGAGGGGTCCTCGGGGTTGTTGACGGCGTCGAACTCCTCGACCCGGTCGGCCGGGTAGTTGGTGATGACGACCTTGAGCGGGCGGAGCACGGCCATGGCCCGGGGGGAGGTCCTGTTCAGGTGCTCGCGGGCGCACATCTCGAGGAGAGGGAGATCGACGATGCTGTTGTCCTTGGCGACGCCGATCTTCTCGCAGAAGGCGGCGATCGACTCGGGCGAGTAGCCGCGGCGGCGGAAGCCGGAGATCGTCGGCATGCGCGGGTCGTCCCAGCCGGAGACGAGGCCCGACTCGACGAGCTCGAGGAGCCGGCGCTTGCTGATGACCGTGTGGCCGAGGTTGAGGCGGGCGAACTCGATCTGCTGGGGGTGGTGGACGCCGAGCCGGTCAAGGAACCAGTCGTAGAGGGGCCGGTGGACCTCGAACTCGAGCGTGCAGATGGAGTGGGTGATGCCCTCGATCGAGTCGCTCTGGCCGTGGGCCCAGTCGTAGGTCGGGTAGAGGCACCAAGCGTCGCCGCGGCGGTAGTGGCGCTCGCGGCGGATGCGGTACATGAGCGGGTCGCGCATGAGCATGTTCGGCGAGGCCATGTCGATCTTGGCCCGGAGGGTCTTCGAGCCGTCGGGGAACTCGCCGGCCCGCATCCGGGCGAAGAGGTCGAGGTTCTCGGCCACGGAGCGGTCGCGGTAGGGCGAGGGCGTGCCGGGCTTGGTCACGGTGCCGCGGTATTCGCGGACCTGGTCGGCCGTGAGGTCGCAGACATAGGCGTCGCCCTTCTTGATGAGGGCGACGGCCCACTCGTAAAGCCGCTCGTAGTAGTCGGAGGCGTAGTATTCGCGGTCCTCCCAGTCGAAGCCGAGCCAGCGGACGTCCTCCTTGATGGCGTCGACGTAGCTCTGGTCCTCGGTCTCGGGGTTGGTGTCGTCCATGCGCAGGTTGCAGAGGCCGCCGTAGTCGCGGGCCAGGCCGAAGTTGAGGTGGAGGGACTTGGCGTGGCCGATGTGGAGGAAGCCGTTGGGCTCGGGCGGGAAGCGGGTGCGGACCCGGTCGAAGCGGCCGGAGGCCAGGTGGCGGTCGATGATGTCGCGGATGAAGTTGGACTTGGGCTTGGGCGCGGCGGGTTCGTCAGGCATGTGCGGCTCTCCTGAGGCGGGCGACGGCGCGTTCGCGGCCGAGGACCTCCATCATCTCGAACAGCCCCGCGCCCTTCGACTTGCCGGAGACGGCCATGCGGGCCGGGTGGACGACGGCTGCGGCCTTGAGGCCCCGCTCCTCGGCCAAGGCGCGGAAGGCGGCCTCGATCGCGGCGCGGGAGAAATCGGGGAGGGTGTCGAGGCGGCCGGCCAGGGCGGCGAGCAGGTCGCGGTTGCCGGGGGCGTCGAGCAGGGCCCGGCCCCCGTCCTCGAAGGCGAAGTCCTCGCGGAAGAAGAGGTCGATCATGGGCGGGAACTCGCCGACGGTCTTGGCCCGGACCCTGTAGAGGTCGACGACCCGCGAAACGTAGTCGTCGGGGAAGGCGGAGGTGCCGGTCCCGGCCGCCTCGAGGCGCTGCCGGACGTCCGGGACGAGCCGCTCGCCCGGGGCCATGGCGATGTACCAGGCGTTGAGCCAGCGGAGCTTCTGAAGGTCGAACTTGGCCTGGACGCCGCTCATCTCGGCGATCTCGAAGCGCGAGGCGGCCTCGGCCGCGGTCATGAGCTCGCGGCCGTCGCGGGGCATCCAGCCGAGGAGGATGAGGTAGTTGGCCAGGGCCTCGGGCAGGAAGCCCTCGCGCCGGTACTCCTCGACCGAGACGCCGCCGTGGCGCTTGGACAGCTTCGAGCCGTCGGGGCCGAGGATGAGGGGCATATGGCCGAAGCGGGGCGGCGCGAGGCCGAAGGCCTCGTAGAAAAGGATCTGCTTGGGGGTGTTGGAGATGTGATCGTCGCCGCGGAGGATGTGGGTGATGCCCATGTGGGCGTCATCGACGACGCAGGAGAAGTTGTAGGTCGGCGAGCCGTCCGACTTGATCAGGACCTGGTCCTTGAGGGTGTCCGACTCGACCGCGATGGGGCCGTGGACGAGGTCGTCGTAGGCGATGGTCCGGCCGGGGGCGACGCGGAAGAGGACGGCGTCGCCGTCCTTGTAGGCACGGCCGGCGGCGACGAGCTCGGCGGCCTTGGCCCGGTAGACGTCGAAGCGGCGGGACTGGAAAAGCGGCTCCTCGTCCCAGTCGAGGCCGAGCCAGCGGAGGTCGTCGAGGATCTCGTCGAGGAAGCGCGCCTCGGAGCGCTTGAGGTCCGTGTCCTCGACGCGGAGGAGGAACTTGCCCCCGGCGTGGCGGGCGTGGAGCCAGTTGAAGACGGCCGTCCGGGCGCTCCCGATGTGGAGGAAGCCGGTCGGACTGGGGGCGAAGCGCACTCGGACCATGCGTAATTTATAACATACGGGGTGAGGGGCGACAAGCCGGGCAAGACGGGGTCAAACCTTTAAAAGTTTAATTTTCTATCGAACGGATCGCTCGTTCAAGATGCGAAAACCTGGTGCCCTTTCCCGGAAAAATTAAAGAATTAAAGGTTTGACCCCTTCTTGTCTCTGTTGTATATAAAATTTTCCCATTAAGGAGGCCCATGAAACTCTCAGCGCGCGTCTCCCCGGCCCTCTCCCTCTTAATCGTCGCGGCGGCCGCCCTCGTCGGCTTCGCGTCGGCGCTCGCCGCCGTCCAGCCGTCCGCGGCCGACGTCGGCCCGACCTATGCCGTCCGCGGCTGCCGGATCGTGCCGGCCACGGGGCCGCCTGTCGAAAAGGGAGCGATCGTCATCCGCGACGGGCTCATCGAGGCCCTCGGCCCGGCCGGCAAGGTCAAGATCCCCGGCGACGCCGAGATCGTCGAGGCCGACGGCCTCGTCGCCTATCCCGGCCTGGTCTCGGCGCTGTCCAACCTGTTCCTCGAGCCGCCGGCCCCGGCCGGGGGCCAGGCGCCCGGGCTCGCGGCGGGGTTCCCCGGCCAGGCCAGGCAGGCCGCGCCGGCCGACGACCGCTTCCCGCCCGGGCCCGGCCTCCTCGTCCTCGACCAGCTCAAGCCCAAGAAGGCGTCGGTCGAGAGCTTCCACAGGGCCGGGTTCACGACGGTGCTGGTCGCGCCGACGCAGGGCATCTTCGAGGGCCAGAGCGTGCTGCTCAACCTGAACGGCGAAGACATCGCGCCGATGGTCCTCCGCAACGGCGCCGCCCTCCACATCAACTTCACCACCGAGCGCGGCGGCTATCCGTCGAGCCTGATGGGCACGATCGCCCACATCCGCCAGAGCTTCATCGACGCCGACTACTACGCCGCCCGCCAGGCCCAGTACGCCAGATCCCCGGCCGGGCTGAAGCGGCCCGCCTACGACCCGCGCCTCGAGGCGCTCGCGCCTTTCGTCCGCGACCGCCGGCCGGTCGTCTTCCAGTGCAACAACCAGGAAGACATCAAGCGGGCCCTGAAGATCGTCGCCGAGTTCAAGCTCAACGCCATGCTGGCCGGGGCCACCGAGGCCTGGCGGGTCGCCGAGGCGCTGAAAAAGAGCCCCGTGCCGCTGCTGGTCGGCCTTGATTTCCGGCCGCCGGCGACGAGCAAGTACGCGACCCAGGGCGAGGAGCTGCGCAAGCGCGCCGAGGCCGAGCTCTACCCGGCCAACGCCGCCGCGCTGGCCCGGGCCGGCCTCGACTTCGCCCTCGTTTCCGGGGCGAACGCCGACGGGGCCGCGGTGCTGCGCGCCGTCCGGGCGGCCGTCAAGGCCGGGCTTTCGAAGGAAGCGGCCCTCCGGGCGCTGACCGTCACGCCGGCCCGCTTCCTCGGCCTCGACCGGGCCCTCGGCTCGCTCGAGCCGGGCAAGACGGCCAACGTCGTCCTGGTCAAGGGCGAGATCTTCGACGACGGCGCCCAGGTGGCCGCGGTGTTCGCCGACGGCGTCCTGTTCAAGTACGCGGAGGTGTCCAAATGAAAAAGACCGTCGCGCTCGTCGCGCTCGTCGCCCTCGCGGCCATCCTCCCGCCGGCCGCCGCGTTCGCCGACGGCGGCTCGATCCTCGTCAAGAACGGCACCGTCCTGACCGTGACCAAGGGCGTCATCCCGCGGGGGGACGTCCTTGTCGTCGGCGGCGTCATCAAGGCCGTCGGCGAGAACGTGGCCGCGCCGCCCGGCGTCCGGGTCGTCGACGCGGCCGGGCGCTACGTCCTGCCGGGCATCATCGACTCGCACACCCACATCGCCCTGGCCGGGACGAACGAGGGCGCCGACGCCATCACGCCCGAGGCCGACGTCGGCTCGGTCATCAACGCCGACGACACGGCCATCCTGACCGCCCTGAGCGGCGGCGTGACCATGGTCCATACCATGCACGGCAGCGCCAACCCGATCGGCGGGGCGAACGTCGTCATCAAGACGAAGTGGGGCCGGCCGTCGGAGGAGCTGGTCGTGACCGAGGCCCTGCCGACGCTCAAGTTCGCCCTGGGCGAGAACGTCAAGCAGTCCAACCGGGCCCTCCAGCCGGGCCAGGCCCAGCGCTACCCGGCGACGCGCATGGGCGCCAACGCCATCATCCGCCGCGAGTTCGAAAGGGCCCGCAATTACATGGCCCAATGGGACCGCTACAGGAAGGCCGCGGCGGCCAAGAACCCGGCGGCCAACCTCGTCCCGCCGCGCAAGGACCTGCGCCTGGAGGTCCTGGCCGAGATGCTGCGGGGCGAGCGCGTGGCCCGCTGCCACAGCTACCAGGCCACCGAGTCCCTCGAGTTCATGGAGCTGGCCAAGGAGTTCGGCTTCAAGATCCAGTGCTTCGAGCACATGTGGGAAGGCTACAAGATCGCCGACGAGCTCCGGGCGGCCGGGATCGGCATCTCCGTCTTCGCCGACTTCTGGGCCTACAAAATGGAGGCGGCCGAGGGCATCGCCGAGATGGCCGGCTACTGCCACAACAAGGGCATTCTCGTGTCGATCAACTCCGACAGCGGCGAGCGCATCCGCCGCCTGTTCAACGACGCCGCCAAGACCATGAAGTACGGGGGGCTCTCGGAAGACGAGGCGCTCAGGCTCGTGACCATCAACCCGGCCATCCAGCTCGGCGTCGACCGGATCGTCGGCAGCCTCGAGGTCGGCAAGCAGGGCGACATCGCCGTCTTCAGCGAGCACCCCATGAGCGCCTACACGCGCTGCGACATGACCATCATAGAGGGCGACGTCTATTTCGACCGGGACGCCCTCGTCAAGGAGCGTGAGGAGTCGGCCGCGAAAGCCGCGGCCCCGGGCGGCGAAGGAGGCGTGTCATGACGGCGAGGGGACGGGTTATCATCGCGGCGCTCCTGGCGGCCGCTGTCGCTTCCGCTGCTGCGTCTGCTGCTGATGCGGCGGCGGAGGCCGGGCCGGCCCGGCGAGGCGGCGCGGATGGGGCGGCCGGGGCGGGCGGAGTGCGCGGGGCGGGCGGAGCGGACGCCAAGGTCGCGGCCATCACCAACGTCCGCATCGTGCCGGTCGTCGGCGCCGAGGTGGCCTCGGGGACGATCGTCATCGAGGGCGGGCTCATCGCCGGGATCGGGGCGGGCGTGGCCGTTCCGGCCGGGGCCGAGGTCGTCGACGGGACGGGACTCCGGGCCTATCCCGGGATGATCGATTCGTACTCGCAGCTCGGCCTGGTCGAGATCAGCGGCGTCGCGGCCACGGTCGACAACCGCGAGACCGGGCGCATCAACCCCCAGGTCCGGGCCCTCGAGGCCGTCCGCTACGACTCGATGCACATCCCCATCGCCCGGTCCAACGGCGTCACGGCGGCCGTCGTCGCGCCGTCGGGCGGGGTCATCTCCGGCGTGAGCTGCCTGCTGCGCCTGGACGGCTGGACCAACCGCGAGATGGCCGTCAAGCCGATGGCGGCCATGCACATCGAGCTGCCGGGGCTGGGCGGCGGACGGGGCGGGTTCGCGGCCGGGCGCATGGGCGCGGGGACGGCGAGGGTCGACGGGCCGGGCATCCTGGCCGAGCTGAAGGCGCTCTTCGCCGCGGCCCGGGCCTACGAGAAGCGGCGCGACGCCGCGGCCAAGGACGCGCGCTTGCCGCTGCCCGAGTTCGACGAGACATCCGAGGCCCTGCTGCCGCTCCTCAAGGGCGAGATGCCGGCCATGATCTCGGTCCACGGCGAGCGGGACATCCGGGCGGCCATCGCGTTCGTCCGCGACGAGGGGCTCGGGGCCGTCTTCTACGGCGTCGAGCAGGGGTTCAAGGCGGCCGGCGAGCTGGCCGCGGCCGGGATCCCGGTCGTCCTGGGGTCGCTCTACGACCTGCCGCCGGTCTGGGAGGACGGCTACGACGCCGTCTTCCGCAACGCCGGGGTCATGGCCAAGGCCGGGGTCAAGGTGGCCTTCTCGTCGTCGAGCTCCAGCCTGGCGAAGGACCTGCCCTACCACGCGGCCAAGGCGGCCGCCTTCGGGCTGGACAGGGCCGAGGCCCTGCGGGCCGTGACCATCAATCCGGCCGAGATATTCGGCGTCGCGGACCGGATGGGCAGCCTGGAGAAGGGCAAGGCGGCCAATATCGTGCTCGCGGACAACGACATCCTCGAGCTGCGGACCAAGATCGTCAGGGTCTGGATCGACGGCCGCGAGTGCGACCTGTCGAACCGCTACACGGAGCTGCTCGAAAAATTCAAGAAGAAGGGGTCAAACCTTTAATTTTTTAATTTTTTGGGCGGCGCGGTAGAAGAATTCGTGGAAGAGGCTTGAAAAATTAAAGAATTAAAGGTTTGACCCCGTCTTGAAGGAGGCGCTATGAAGAAGAACATCGCGGCGGCGGTCGCCGTCGCTCTCGTCCTCACCCTGGTCCCCGGCCCGGCGGCCGGGGCGCCCGCGAAGCCCAAGATCGCCAAGGAGAAGCGGTTCGCCCTCGACTGGCTCTCCCGTCCCGAGACGATTGAGAAGTTCGGACGCATCTCCGACCGCATCTGGGGCTACGCCGAGCTCGGCCTCCAGGAGTTCAACTCGTCGAAGCTTCTGGCCGACACGCTCGAGGCGGCCGGGTTCACGGTCGAGCGCGGCCTGGCCGGGATGCCGACCTGCTTCGTCGCCTCCTACGGGTCGGGCAAGCCCGTCATCGGCCTGCTCGGCGAGTTCGACGCCCTGCCCATGCTGTCGCAGAAGGGCCGGGTGTCCAAGAAGGACCCCGTCGTCGAGGGCGCGCCCGGCCACGGCTGCGGCCACAACGCCATGTGCACGGCGGCGGCGGCCGCGGCCATCGCCGTCAAGGAGGCCATGGACGCCCACGGCTTCAAGGGCACGATCAAGGTCTTCGGCTCGCCGGCCGAGGAGATCGTGGCCAGCCGGCCCTACATGGTCCGGGCGGGTCTCTTCGAGGGCGTCGACGCGGTCATCGACAACCACAGCTCGAGCGGCTTCGGCACGGGCTACGGCGTCGGCGGCAACGCCCTCTTCTCGACCATTTTCACCTTCAAGGGCAAGACGGCCCACTCGGCCGGGGCGCCCTGGGTCGGCCGGAGCGCCCTCGACGCCGTCGAGATCATGAACGTCGCGACCAACTACCTCCGCGAGCACCTGCCGCTGTCCCAGCGCCTGCACTACGTCGTCCTCGAGGGCGGCGAGGCGCCCAACGTCGTCCCCGACAGGGCCAGCGTCTGGTACTACGTCCGCAACACCGACGAGCGGCTCGAGGAGATGTACGAGCGGGTCGTCAACTGCGCCAAGGCCGGGGCCCTGGCCGCCGGCGTCGAGCTGGCCGATGTCCGGGTGATCAGCGCCATCCACCAGAGCCACTCCAACAAGGCGGCGGCCGAGCTCTTCCAGAAGAACATCGAGCTCGTCGGCATGCCGGCCTGGAGCGACGAGGAACAGGCCTTCGCCAAGGCCCTGCAGAAGGAGCTCGGGGCGAAGGAAACGGGGATGCCGGCCGAGGTGAACGCTCTCGAGGCGCCGCGGTCCGGCCGCGAGTTCGTCGGCGGCGGGTCGTCCGACGTCGGCGAGGTGACCCTCATCGCGCCGACGGCGACCATCACCTTCCCGGGGGCGGCGCCCGGGGCCATCGGCCACCACTGGTCGAACGTGGCCTGCTGGTACGGCTCGGCGGCCTGGAAGGGCCTCAACGCCGGGGCCAAGGCCATCGCCGCCTCGGCCGTCGATCTCCTGACCAGGCCCGAGGAGCTGGCCAAGCTGCGCAAGGAGTTCGAGGAGTACTCGAAGGCCCATCCCTACAAGCCGTTCCTCCCGGCCGACGCCGTTCCTCCGAACGACCTCAACAAGGAGCTGATGGACAAGTACCGCGGGCTGCTGGAAAAGGCCCTAGCCGAGAAATGAAGAGGGGGGCGGTTCCGACCCGCCCGCCGGAGAAATTAAAGAATTAAAGGTTTGACCCTTCCTATTACTTGTAGATCGGCGTGATCCCCATGTTCCAGAACATGAAGGACCACTGGTCGGCCAGGCTCTCGATGGCCTTGCTCAGGTTGCTCGAGCCGTGGCCGGACCGGGTCTCGATGCGGATGACCACCGGCTTGGCGCAGGCTTGGCGCTCCTGGAGCGCGGCCGCGAACTTGAACGAGTGGGCCGGCACGACCCGGTCGTCGTGGTCGGCCGTCGTCACCATGGTCGCCGGGTAGCAGGTGCCCGGCTTGAGGTTGTGGAGCGGCGAGTACTTGTAGAGATAGCGGAACTGGTCTTCCTTGTCGCTCGAGCCGTACTCGACGGCCCAGCCCCAGCCGACCGTGAACTTGTGGAAGCGGAGCATGTCCATGACCCCGACCGCCGGGAAGGCGACGCCGAAGAGCTCCGGCCGCTGGGTCATGACCGCGCCGACGAGCAGGCCGCCGTTCGAGCCGCCCTCGATGGCCAGGCGCGGCGTCGAGGTGTACTTCTCCTTGATCAGGTACTCGGCCGCGGCGATGAAGTCGTCGAAGACGTTCTGCTTCTTGTCGAGCATGCCCGCCTTGTGCCAGGTCTCGCCGTACTCGCCGCCGCCGCGCAGGTTGGGCTGGGCGAAGACGCCGCCGTTCTCGAGCAGCGGGACGTAGGCCGGGCTGAAGGACGGCGTCAGGCTGATGTTGAATCCGCCGTAGGCCGTCAGGTAGGTCGGGTTCTTGCCGTCGAGCTCGAGCCCCTTCTTGTGGACGATGAACATGGGCACGCGCGTGCCGTCCTTGCTGGCGTAGAAGACCTGCCTGGTCTCGTAGGCCGACGGATCGAACTTGACCTCGGGCCGGCGGAAGACCTCGGAAGCGCCCGTGGCCGGGTCGAACTTGTAGATCGTCGGCGGGTAGGTGAACGAGGTGAAGGTGTAGAACATGACCTTCTCGTCGCGCTTGCCGCCGAAGCCTCCGGCCGAACCGAGCGCCGGCAGCTCGATCTCGCGGACGAGCGCGCCGTCGAGCGTGTGCTGATAGACCCTGGTGTTGGCGTCCTTGAGGTAGTTCGTGAACATGTAGCCGCCGGCCGTGCCCGCGCCGCTCAGGACCTCGGGCTTCTCGGGGATGACGGTCGTCCAGTTCTCCCTGGCCGGGGCCTTCGGGTCGATGGCCACGACGCGGAAGTTCGGGGCGCCGTCGTTGGTGTGGACGAGGAACTTGCCGTCGACGACCTCGATGGGGTTGGCGTCGAACTCGAAGCCCGGGAAGAGCAGCGTGAACGGCGCGTTCTTCTTCGACAGGTCCCGGACCCAGACCTCGGAGCCGCTCGTCCCCTCCGACAGGCCGAGGATGAGCCATTCCTCGCCCTCGGTCGTCCCGGCGCCGACGTAGCGCAGCGGGTGCTCCTTGTCCTCCCAGACGAGCGCGTCCTTCTCCTGGGGGTCGCCGAGCCTATGGTAGAAGACCTTCTGGTACTCGTTCTTGGCCTTGAGCTCGTCGCCCGGCGCGGGCTTGTCATAGCCGCTGTAATAGAAGCCGCGGCCGTGCCAGGCCGCGCCCGAGAACTTGACCCACCGGATGCGGTCCGGCAGCTCCCGCTTGGTCTCGATGTCCATGACCCGGATCTCGGACCAGTCGGAACCGGCCTCGCCGCGGCTGACGGCCATGAGCTTGTCGTCGAGCGACGCGCCGAGCAGGCCGATGCGGACCGTGCCGTCCGGCGACAGGGCGTTCGGGTCGATGAAGACCTCGGGCGCGCCGTCGAGGCCCTTCTGGACGTAGTAGACCGACTGGTTCTGCAGGCCGTCGTTCTTGGTGAAGAAGTAGTGCTCGCCGACCCGGAACGGCGACGAGTAGCGCGGATAATTGTAAATCTCGGTCAACCGCTCCCTGATCTTGGGCCGGTAGGGGATCCCGTCGAGGTAGCCGAAGGTGACCTTGTTCTGGGCCTCGACCCAGGCCTTGGTGTCCTCGGCGTTGTCGTCCTCGAGCCAGCGGTAGGGGTCGGCGACCTCGGTCCCGAAATAGTCGTCGACCTGGTCGACTTTCTTCGTCTGCGGATAGGCCAGCCGCGCCGGCTCCTTGGCGCAGGCGGCGAAGGCGATGACCACGGCAAGAAGGATGAGCATCAGCATCGGTCTTCTCATTTGACCTCCCTGGGGATTACGCGGCGGTTATACCACAATTCCCCCGCCGGAGAGAAATCGGAAGCGAGCCGGAACATCCAGGACGCGCAGGCTGGGGTCGGGTCGGATGGGCCGGCAAACGGGGGCATGTCCTCCCGGCACGCGTCCCCGTTCAGACATGCGGGACACGTACCGGGGCGGTACATGTCCCGACACGCGCATGTCCCGAAACGCGCCCCGAGCGCCTGGCAACTCATCCCATAGCCCCCCACAGAAAATGGAAGAGAACCGTCTGCTTTAGCTCGAAAGCGGGCAAGAAGCAGACCTGACCCCGTCAGTTCCCGCCGAAATCGACGTCGTCCGGGAGCTCGTTGACGTCGGCCGCCGGGTCGTAAGGGAAATGGGCGGCCAGGAGGCGCCCGGCCTCGGCGATGGCCTCGACCAGGCCCTCGGTGAACTCGCCCTTGCGGAAGCGCTCCGACAGCATGGCGGCGACCGCCTCCCAGAACTCCTGGCCGACCCTGGCGTGGATGCCCTCGTCGCCGAGCACGACGAACCGCTTCCGGGCCGGGACGATGAAGAAGAGGATGCCGTTGCGGTCCTTGGTCCGGGCCATCCCGAGGCGGTCGAAGGCCCGCTCGGCCGCGCGGCGGACGCCGCCCCAGAAGAAGCGGGCCACGGAGACCCGGACCTCGCCCGAGGTGGCCCGCTCGGCCGCGGCGATGGCCGCCTTGACCCGGTCGACGTCGACCGTCCTCATGAGTGCCGCCCGGCTGCGCACGCTCATCGCCCCTCCTCCCCTCCTTGCTCCGCTTTCGCCGCCGCTACCATCCTCCCGAGGCCCCGCCGCCGCCCGAGCGGCCGCCGCCCCCGCTGAACCCGCCTCCGCCGCTCCAGCCGCCTCCTCCCCCGCCCCAGCCGCCGCGCCCTCCGCCGCCGCCTCCGCGGCCGCCGCTCAGGATGCTGATGAGGAGCCACAAGGCGAACGACGGATTGGTGATGAAGATGATCAGAAGGACGAGGATGAGGAGGCCGCCGAGGACGCTCTTGCCGGTCGAACCGCCGCCGCGGCCGGCGCCCTCCTCCCCTCCGGCGGCCTTCCCGTCGCCCGAGATGTGGCCGATGAGGGCCGTGACGGCCGCCTCGACGGCCTCGTCCCCGCGGCCCTCGCGGATGCCGGGGACGAGGATGCCGTCGATGACCCGGTAGGCATAGATGTCCGGGACCCTGTCCTCGAGGCCGTAGCCGACCTCGATCCGGACCTTGCGGTCCTCGGCGAAGATGAACAGGACGAGGCCGTCGTCGATGCCTTTCCGCCCGACCCTCCAGGCCTCGAAGGCCTTGACCGCGAACTCCTCGGGGGTCGTCCCCCGGCCGAACGTCCGGCCGATCCAGACCAGGAGCTGGTGGCCGGTCCGCCGCTCGTAGTCCTCGAGGCGCGCGTCGAGTCGGGCGACGGTCTCCGGCGCGAGGAACCCGGCCTGGTCCGTCACCCACCGGTCGGGGGCCGGCGGGACCCGGTCCTGGGCGAAGGACGCCGGCGCCGGGACGAACGCCGCCGCGAGATAGAGAGCGGCCCACCCGGCCAGGGCCAGGAGGAAGAGCGGCGGGCGCGGACGGCGTGTTGTCACGGTCGGACCCGGCGGGCCGTGTCAGCCGGAGCTCAGAACTTGACCTGGGGGGGCGTCTCGGCGCCCGGCTGGGCCTTGAAGAAGGCCTTGTCCCTGAACTTCTCGCCGAAGAACCCGGCGATGAGGACGGCCGGGAACCGGTTGCGCCGCGTGTTGAAGGCCTGGGCGGCCTCGTTGAAGCGCATCCGCTCGGTCGAGATCCTGTTCTCGGTCCCCTCGAGCTGGGCCTGGAGCTCCTTGAAGGCCTCGGTGGCCTTGAGCTCGGGGTACTTCTCGACGACGACGAGCAGGCGCGACAGGGCCGACGACAGGCCGTCCTGGGCCTGCTGGAACCGCGACAGGGCCTCGGGCGTGAGCTGGCCGGGCGCGACCTGGACCTGCCCGACCTTGGCCCGGGCCTCGGTGACGGCCGTGAAGGTGTCCCGCTCGAAAGCCGCGGCGCCCTTGACCGTCTCGACCAGGTTGGGGACGAGGTCGGCCCGGCGCTGGTACTGGTTCTCGACCTGGCCCCATTGGGCCTGGACCTTCTGGTCGAGGCCGATGAGCGAGTTGTAGACGCCCGTGACGTAGACGGCCCCCAGAAGGAGGACGACCAGGACGACCGCGAGGCAGCCGACGGCGAAGCGTTTGTTGGCCATGGGGATCACTCTCCTAATGAATGCCTGTGGCGATATTCTATCATACGGGGCCCCGCGAACCCCGGTTTTGTGCTATCATCCGCCCGTGAGCGTGAAACGGATCGCCCTCCTGACCCGCGACTGCGGCGGGGTCAACGCCGCCATCCGGGCCGTCGTCCGGGCGGCCGCGGCCAGGGGCCTCGAGGTCCTGGGGGTCGTGCGCGGCTACGAGGGACTCATGGCCGGGGAATTCGTCCCCCTCGACAGGCGCTCAGTCTCCAACATCATCGAGCTCGGCGGGACCATCCTCAAGACGGCCCGGGCCGAGGCTTTCCTGACCGACGAAGGCCAGAAGGCCGGCCTGGCCAGCCTGCGGGCCAACGCGGTCGACGGCCTCGTCGTCGTCGGGGGCAACGGGTCGCTCGCCGGGGCGCGCGACCTGGCCGAACGGCACCGCTTCCCGGTCGTCGGCGTCCCGGCCACGATCGACAACGACGTGCCGGGCGTCGCCCTCAGCGTCGGCGCCGACACGGCCGTCAACGTCGCCCTGGACGCCCTGGACAAGATCCGCGACACGGCCACGTCGCTCGAACGCATCTTCGTCGTCGAGGTCATGGGCCGGAGGTGCGGCTGGATCGCCATGCAGGTCGCCCTGGCCGGCGGCTGCGAGGAGGTCCTGCTGCCGGAGAAGGACACGCCGATCGAGGCGGTCTGCGCCGAGATCGAGGCCGGCGCCGCCCGGGGCAAGGCCAGCTGGATCATCGTCGTCGCCGAGGGCCGGGCCTCGGCCGCCGAAGTGGCCGGAGCGGTGACGGCGCGAACGGGCCTCGAGACGCGCATCGCCGTCCTCGGCCACATCCAGCGCGGCGGCCGGCCGACGGCCCACGACCGCATCCTGGCCTCCCGGCTGGGGCACGCCGCGGTCGAGGCGCTCGTGGCCGGGCGGACGGGCGGCCTCGTCCGACTCGTCGGCGACCGGGTCGAGTTCATGCCCTTCGAGGCGGCCGGCGAGGTCAAGACGACCGACATCGAGTCGGACTACCGCCTCCTCAAGATCCTCTCCTGACAGGGGACATGACGCCTGTCCCGGCCTGTTCGCGGGGGCGCCCCGTTTTTTACCAATGTTTTTTTCGGCGCTTCCGCCCCCGTGCGGACCGATCCGGCCCCGAATGAAGCCTCACCCCTCGAGCCTCGCATCCGGGGCCGCCTCGATCCGTGAATGACCCAGGCTGTTCCCCATCCATCGAACGGTCGAGACCCGGAACAGGGGCTTTTCCTCGATGAATGGGATCGCGCCTCTTTTTGACCCGGCGGCGGAGAAATAGGGAAATAGGTATCATGTCCCCCATTTTGTTGACAGCCTTCGCTGAAATGTAATATATTTGGGCTTCCCCCATGATCTCGAGGAGGTTTCCCATGCGTCTCTCCAAGCGTTCGTTCGTCATCATCGCCCTGGCCGCCGCGGTCGCCGCGGCCGGCGCCCTCGCGGCCGCGCCCCAGAAGAAGGCCTCCCCGAGGGGCCCGGTCAAGGTCGAGAACACCGACCCGGCCCTGCGGCTCAAGGCCTTCGACGAGCACACGGCCATGAAGCGGTCCTCGCCCTTCCAGGACGTCCGCTGGCGCTTCATCGGCCCGTTCGACCTCAGCGGCCGCTGCACCGACGTGGCCGTCCCCGCCGGCAGCCGGACCGTCTTCTACGCCGGCGCGGCCTCGGGCGGCATCTTCAAGACGGTCAACGCCGGAACGACCTGGGAGCCCATATTCGAGAACATGCCGACGATGTCGATCGGCGATCTGGCCGTGGCCGAGTCCGACCCGTCGATCGTCTGGGCCGGCACGGGCGAGGCCAACATCTTCCGCGGCTCCATGGCCGGCTTCGGCGTTTACAAATCGACCGACGCCGGAAAGACCTGGGCGCACATGGGCCTCGAGGCGACCTACACCATCGCCCGCGTCGTCATCCACCCGGAAAACCCCGACATCGTCTACGTCGCGGCCACCGGCCACGAATGGACCTACAATCCCGAACGCGGCGTCTACAAGACGACCGACGGCGGCCGGACCTGGGCCAAGGTCCTCTACGTCAACGAGAAGGTCGGGGCCAACGACCTGGTCATGGACCCCCGGAACCCCGACACCCTGTACGCCGCGACCTGGAACCGCATCCGCCTCCGCTGGAGCGACCCCCGTCCCGGCGGCGAGGACGGCCTCTACAAGACGACCGACGGCGGCCGGACCTGGACGCCCATCAACAACGGGCTCCCGGACACGGCCGCGACCGGACGGATCGGCATCGACCTCTGCCGGACGAAGCCCTCGACGCTCTACGCCTACGTCGACAACCACACCCCCGGCGTCGAGCCCAAGCCCGGCGAGAGGGACGCCTACGGCCGGCCCAAGCAGCGGGGCATCGTCGGGGCCGAGGTCTACCGGTCCGACGACGCCGGCGCCTCCTGGCGGAAGGTCAGCCCGGGCGGCATGGAGAACTTCGGCGGCACCTACGGCTGGGTCTTCGGCCAGATCCGGGTCGACCCCAGCAACCCCGAGACGGTCTACATCATGGGCCTGGGCTTGTCCAAGTCGACCGACGGCGGGAAGTCCTTCTCCCCCCTCACCAGCGAGGGGCTCCACGGCGACCACCACAGCCTGTGGATCGACCCCGACGACCCCGACCACCTCCTCAACGCCAACGACGGCGGCGTCAACATCTCCTACGACGGCGGCCGGACCTGGCGCGATTTCCACGACGGCATCCCGGCGGTCCAGTTCTACAACGTCGCCCTCGACAACTCGACGCCGTTCTACGCCTACGGCTCGGTCCAGGACCAGAACTCGCACCGCGGCCGCATCCAGCTGCGGCGGCCGGCGGCCGGCGGGCCGGCGGCCGGGCGGCGGCAGTTCGACGCCCTGGCCCGCGCGCAGTGGGTGCGCGCGCCCGGCGGCGAGGGGACGCTCCACGCCATCGACCCGAGCGACCCGCGCACGGTCTATTCCTCGTCCTTCTACGGCCGGCTCGAGCGGGCCGAATACGGTGACGACGGCGCCTGGACGAGCAAGGAGATCTACCCCAAGGCGGCCGAGGGCGAGCCGGCCTACCGCGGCCAGTGGCTGGCGGGCCTGGCCCTGTCGCCGCACAACCCCCAGGTCGTCTACCACGGCTTCCAGTACCTCTTCCGCTCGATGAACCGGGGCGAGACCTGGGAGCGCATCAGCCCCGACCTGACCTACAACAACCCCGCCCAGCAGGGGCAGTGGCCGTTCGCCATCCCCTTCGCCACGATCACGGCCGTCGACGAGTCGCCGTTCAAGTTCGGCCTCGTCTACGTCGGGACCGACGACGGGCGGGTCTGGGTGACCAGGAACTCCGGCGATTCCTGGACCGAGCTCACGGCCGGCCTCCCCTACAACAAGCACGTCTGGAAGGTCGTGGCCTCCAAGTACGATCCGGCCACGGTCTACGTCACGCTCGTCGGCCGGCACGACGACGACTTCAACCCCTACGTCTTCAAGTCCGTCGACTACGGCAAGACCTGGGCCTCGATCGCCGCCGGGATCCCCGGCGGGCCGGTCAACGTCGTCCGCGAGGACCCCAAGGTGAAGGACATCCTCTACGCGGGCACGGACACGGGCGTCTACGTCAGCCGGGACGGCGGCAAGAGCTGGAACGTCCTCGGCGGCAACCTGCCGACGAGCTACGTCTGGGACATCGCCGTCCACCCGCGGGACAACGCCCTGGTCATCGCCACCAACGGCCGGGGCATGTGGATCGTCGACGACCTCGGACCGGTGCAGAACGCGGCCAAGTAGGCCGGGAGAGCGCGCAGGAACGACCGGGGCGCCGCCGCCGCGGACTAGGGCGCGGACAGGCGAAGGAACACGGACTCGAGGTCCGGCCCGGTCCGGGCCGAGCGCAGGGCCCGCCATTCCCGGAGCCCGGCCTGGGCGACGGTCGCGCCGCGGCGGACGACCACGAACGCGTCGGCGATCCTCTCCATCTCGGCCAGCATGTGCGAGCTCAGGAGGACCGTCGCGCCGGACTCCCTCAGCCCCAGGAGGGCGTCGCGGACGGCCTTGACGGAGGGCGGATCGAGCGAGGCGTAGGGCTCGTCGACGACCAGGATCGCGGGCCCGGCGGCAAGGTTCTGGAGAAAGGCGAACTTCTTCAGGTTCCCGGCCGAGTAGGTCCCGGGGCGGCGGCGGAGCAGGGCCGGATCGAAGCCGAGGTCCCGGGCCGCGGCCAGGACCCGGGCCCGGAAGTCGCGGCCGTTGCCGCCCGCCGGCCCGTTCCGGCCGGCCCGGCCGAACTCGAGCACGGTCCAGCCGTCGAGCCAGGGGAAATAGGCCGGCCTGTCGGGGACGTAGCCGACCGGGCCAGGGCCGACGGCGACCGCCCCGGCGTCGGGCCTCAGGAAGCCCAGGACGATCTTGAGCGTCGTCGTCTTGCCGGCGCCGTTCTCGCCGAGCAGGGCCGTGATGGCCCCCTTCGGGGCCCGGAATCCGACATCGCGGAGGGCCTCGACCGCTCCGAACCTCTTGGCCAGGCGCCGGGCTTCGATCACGGCCTCGTCCCCTTGCGGAGCTCGAGCGCCCGGACCAGGCGTTCCTCGGCTGCCCAGACGAGGACGAGGCCGGCCAGGACCTCGGCCGTGAAGACCGACAGGCGCCCGGCGACGACGACGTTCGGCAGGAGGGCCGCGAGCCCGGCGAAAAGGAGCTTCGGCCCGAGCCCCGGGAACCGCCCCGTGGCGACGTGGTCGAGGAACCCCGTCCGGGCGCCGGCCGTGAAGACGAGGGCCAGGGTCGCCGCCGCCTGGGCCAGGAGGAGCGCCAGGACGTTCGCGCCGCCCCGCATCCAGTGGCCGAGGGCCGCGGCCAGCCCGGCGTAGTACAGCCCCGCCAGGACGGCCAGGCCGAACTTGACGAGGTCGGCCGGGCGGAACTCGCCCAGGGCCAGCCCCCAGGCCGCGAAGAGCCCGAACAGGGCCAGCGCGTAGCCCCCGGCCCAGGCCGCGGCGACGAGCGCCTTGGCCCGGAGGAAGCCCCGGAACCGCCCGGCCGCGAAGAGCATGTTCTCCAGGGCGCCGCTCTCGAGGTCCGTCCTGGCCGCGTCCTGGGCGGCGAGAAGGAAGGCGTGCGGCAGCAGGAAGTAGAAGAGCTTGGCCGCCGTGCCGTAGGAGTGGCCGATCCCGATCCAGGCGATGCCGGCCGGAAAGGCCAGGGCGGCGGCGACGGCCGGCCACGAGGCGAGGACGCGCCGCCTCGTGATCCGCCAGGTCAGCGCGAGAAGAGCCGTGTCAGGCATCGTTCCAACTCCTTCCGGCGCTCTTCGAACCCGAGGTAGGGGTCGTTCCGGTGGACGACCTCCCCCGCGACGACGAGCGCCATGCCCGGGGCCGGGCCCGCCTGGAAGCGCTTGTGCAGCGCCTTGCGGGCGTCCAGGACCACCGGCAGCTCCCAGGCGTGCTTCTCGAGGAACTCCCGCAGCGGCTCCCGGGGCCCCGACGTGACGCCGACGACCGTGACCGGCCAGCGGCCTTTCTCGACGAGGTATCTCGCTTCGATGAGCTCGTCCGAGCAGACGTGGCAGTCGAGCGAGAAGAAGACGAGGAGCAGCGGGCCCGTCCCGGGCGGGGCCGCCTCGTCCAGCCCGCCGCAGATGCGGACCTCGGCCGGGACCGCGGCCGAGGCGTCCCGGCCGGAAACGCCGCCCCCGGCGAGCGCCGCTCCGGCGGCCAGGGCGGCCGCCGCGAAGGCCGTGACGGCGGACCGGGCGCTCACCGGACGACCTCGAAGACCCGCAGGTCGCCCTCGTCGTCGATGGCGTAGAGGCGGCCTCCCGCCAAGGCGAAGCGGTGGACGGCGCAGCCGAGCTCGATCACGGCCGTGAGACGGCCCGTCCCGTCGATGACGGAGATCTCGCGGCCCGGGCCGAGGTCTTTGCCGCCGACCGGCGCGGGGGCGGAAAGATAAAGGATGTCGCCGTCCGCCGCGGCGGCCCAGCAGAAGCCGAGCAGGCGCTTCTTCTCTCCCGCGAAAGGCAGGTCGAGCGGGAGCGAGCGGTGCCGCCCGTCGACCGCTGTCCGGCCGACGAGGGCGCCCGTCGAGGCGAAGCGCAGGACCGTCCGCTCGCCGCTCCGGTGAACGACGTGGAAATCCCCGCCCCCGGCCGGGCAGACCAGGATCATGTTGCGGAGCGCGTCGTAGGCCGGATCGCCGCTGACGCTCGCCTCGAGGCCCTCCCAGCGCATCCGTCCTTCGGCGTCGAAGATGTGGAGGAGCGTCTCACCTGTCCGCTTTCCGGCCGGGTTCGACGTGACCAGGAGGAGGCCGCCGGCCAGCGCGTAGACGCGGTCCGGAGGGAAGCGGGTGGGGAACGACCCGGCCGGACGCCCCTCGCGGTCGAAGGCCTGGATCCGGGAGTTGAGCTTGTCCGCGACGCGGACGGTCCGGCCGGCGACCGCGACGCCCGAGGGGAACGACAGCTCGCCGGGGCCGCGGCCCTTGCGCCCGAAGGCCCGGACGAAGCGCCCGTCGGCCGAAAAGACCTTGACCGCGCAGTCCTGGGCGTCGGCCACGAACAGCTCGCCTTCGCTGAAAGCCAGCGCCAGGGGGCGGCCCAGCACCGCCTCATCCGCGACGTCCGCGGGCCGGGGGACCTCGACCGCCCTCACGCGGGCGACGTCCCTCTCCCGCGGGCCCGTCCTTCGCGCCGGTCCCTCGGCCGGGCCGAGGGCGAGCGCGGCCGCCGCCAGGACCGCCAACGCCGCCGCGGCGCCCACGCCCGCCCCCGCCGCCCGTCCTGCCCCGGTCACAGCCCCAGCGCGCACTTGCCGAAGGCGATGTCGCAGACCGTGAGCATGAGCGCGACCTTGTACCACGGCTCGTCGAGGTTGAGCGCGAACTCTCGGCACTCCAAGTGGTTCTTGTTGCAGAGAGACTGGTCGTTGACTCTCGGGGACATGGCGAAGGTCGCGGTCACGGTGGCCAGCACCAGGCCGGCCAGGACCAGCATTGCCAGCTTCTTCATCGGTTATCTCCTTTCGCCCTCCGAGAGAGCAAGCCGCATGCCAGGCCGGCGGCGCGGCCGCGGCGCGGAAGCGGCTGAAAAGGAAGAGGATGGAGGGCGGGCGGCCCGAGCGCCGTCAACCGATGTCGACAGCGGCGGGCTCGGCGCGGGAGGGACGGTCCACGGACGGGGACACGCCGGGAGCTATTTCAGCATCGGGACCTTGATGCGGTTCTTCCTGGCGCAGGCCACGGCCTCGGGGTAGCCGGCGTCGGCGTGCCTCGCGACGCCCATCCCCGGGTCGACCGTGAGCACCCGCTCGAGCCGCCTGGCCATCATCGCCGACCCGTCGGCGACGATGACCATGCCGGCGTGGATCGACAGGCCGATCCCCACGCCCCCGCCGTGGTGCACCGACACCCACGAGGCGCCGCTGACCGCGTTGATAAGGGCGTTCAGGATGGGCCAGTCGGCGATCGCGTCCGAGCCGTCGCGCATGCTGTCGGTCTCGCGGTAGGGCGAGGCGACCGAGCCGGTGTCGAGGTGGTCCCGCCCTATGACGATGGGCGCCGAGACCTTGCCTTTCTTCACCAGGTTGTTGATGACCGCCCCGAAGCGGGCCCGCTCGCCGTAGCCGAGCCAGCAGATCCGGGACGGCAGGCCCTGGAACTTGACCCGCTCGCGGGCCTTGCGGATCCACCGGGACAGGGCCTCGTCCTCGGGGAACTCCTTGAGCACGGCCTCGTCGGTGGCGAAGATGTCTTCCGGCCTTCCCGAGAGCGCCGCCCAGCGGAACGGCCCCTTGCCGAGGCAGAAGAGCGGCCGGATGTATTCCGGCACGAAGCCGGGGATGTCGAAGGCCGCCGTCACGCCCGCCTTCCTGGCCTGGCCGCGGATGTTGTTGCCGTAGTCGAACGACCTCGCCCCGCGCTTCTGCAGCTCGAGCATGGCCTCGCAGTGGGCGGCCATGGCCGCGTAGGAGCGGCGGATGTAGTCGGCCGGGTCCTTCTTCCTGAGCGCCAGCGCCTCCTCGTAGGGGAGGCCGTTCGGGACGTAGCCGTTGAGCTCGTCGTGGGCCGAGGTCTGGTCGGTCAGGACGTCGGGGACGATGCCCCGCCGCGCGAACTCGGGCAGGACGTCGGCCGCGTTCCCGAGCAGGGCCACCGACAGGGGCTCGCCCTTCTTCCTGGCCTCCCGGGCCAGGCGCAGGGCCTCGTCCAGCGAGTCCGTCGCGACGTCCACGTACTTCGTCTCGAGGCGCCGCTCGATCCGGTGCGGGTCGACCTCGACGACGATGGCCACGCCGTCGTTCATGGTCACGGCCAGGGGCTGGGCCCCGCCCATGCCCCCGAGCCCCGCGGTCAGCGTCAGCGTGCCCTTGAGGGAGCCGCCGAAATGCCTCTTGGCCACTGCCGCCAGGGTCTCGTAGGTCCCCTGGAGGATGCCCTGGGTCCCGATGTAGATCCAGCTGCCGGCCGTCATCTGGCCGTACATGGTCAGGCCCAGCGCCTCGAGCCGCCGGAACTCGTCCCAGGTGGCCCACTGCGGCACGATCATGGAGTTGGAGATGAGCACCCGGGGCGCTTCGGCGTGGGTCCGGAAGACGGCCACGGGTTTCCCCGACTGGACGACGAGCGTCTCATCGTTCTCGAGCTTCTTGAGGCTGGCCACGATGGCCCGGTAGGCCTCCCAGTTCCGGGCGGCCTTGCCGGTGCCGCCGTAGACGATGAGCTCGGCCGGTTTCTCGGCCACCTGGGGGTCCAGGTTGTTCATGAGCATCCGCAGGGCGCCTTCCTGGGACCAGCCCTTGGCCGTCAGGCGAGACCCCCTCGGGGCCTTGATGTTCAGGACGGGTTCTGACGCCGATCTTGCCACTTTCTGTCTCCTCGAAACGATCTCACCGGGGACTATACCACAGCCCTCCGGCGCATGTAAAAAACGAAAATTCCGGTTGACGAACGCGGCGGACCTGATATACATTTGGACCGGGAAAAGGAAGGACCCGGGCGCTTCCGCCGGGAAAGACTCGAAGAGGGCTATGTTCGAGAAGCGCATCCTCGTCATTCACGCGTTGTCCGCCGAAGCCGACCGCCTGGCCCGCCTGGCCCGGAAGTACGGCCCCGCCAGCGCCGTGACGGACGCCGAAGCGGCCCGGTCCGCCGTCGCCGACGGCGATGTCGCCGTCGCGGTCATCGACGCCTCCCTGTCCCGGTCGCCGGCCCTCCGGGACCTGGTCCGGCCCCCGGCCGGAGTGCTCCTCACCGGCGACGACGAGGCCGAGTTGGCCCGGGCCGCCGACGACTGGCCGCCGGGCCTCGACATCGACTTCTGCCGCTCCTCCCCCGCCTCGCCCCGCGAGACGGCCTTCCTCCGCTCGCTCGGCCGGGTCTTCGAGAGCGCCCGCCTGAGGACGGAGGCGGCGGAACTGCGCCGCGCCCTCGGCCTCCAGGAGGCCAAGGTCAAGGACGTCCTGGCCGAGATCCGGGAGATCAAGGGCCTGCTCGACTCGGGGCTTCTCCGCGAGATCGAGAAGCGCCTGGCCATCGAGGCCCGCTACGTCGGGTCGCAGAAGGAGCGCCAGCGTCTCGAGTCGATCCTGCGGCGGATCTACGGCGCCGACGACGTCAGCAGCCTCCTCGACATCGTCCCCGAGATCCGCGACCTCGTCCAGGCCGAGAGCGTCACCGTCTACATCATGGAGGAGAACGAGGCCATCGGCCGCTACCTCAAGCCCCTCGTCTGGGACAACGCCTTCCTGACCCACTCGGACTTCTCCCAGTTCATCGCCCCCCTCGGGGCCCAGGACTTCGCCGCCTCGGCGGCCCGGTTCGGCCACGAGGTCAGCGTCGCCGGCATCGCCTTCGACCGGCGCCTGAGCAAGCGCTACCTGTCGTTTCTCCGGACGCCGCCGCGGAGCCTGCTGGCCGTCCCGATCATGCACGCCGCCCGGGTCATCGGCGTCCTCGAGGTCGTCAACAAGAGGGCCGGCGCGAAGCTGGCCGACGAGGGCTTCGGCCGCGAGGACCAGCAGACCCTGCGCGGCCTGTCCGACCACATGGCCATCGCCATGACCAAGCTCAACCTCATCCAGTTCGACCCCCTGACCGGCCTCCTCCGGCCCGAGCCGTTCTTCGAGAAGGTCCTCCAGAAGGTCAACGCCCTGAGCAAGCGCCGCCGCGAAGAGGGCGCCATGGCCCTGGTCATGGGCGACGTCGACTGGTTCAAGGCCTACAACGACCGCAACGGGCAGGAGGCCGGCAACAAGCTCCTCCGCGAGCTCAGCCACGTCCTCAAGCTGTCCATCCGCGAGGAGGACCTCATCTGCCGCTACGGCGGCGAGGAGTTCCTCTTCTTCCTCATGGGCGTCAAGTCGGTGGAGGAGGCGTCCCTGCTCACCGAGCGCATCCGCAAGAACGTCGAGGACCACTACTTCGAGTCCCAGGAGTTCCAGCCGCGGGGCAACCTGACCATGTCGTTCGGCGTGACCGTCTTCCCCCGGGGCGGCGGCGAGCCGCCGCTGGCCCTGACGCGCGACGACCTCAGGCGCCTGGCCGGCGAAGCCGACCTGGCCATGGCCGAGGCCAAGGGCAAGCGCCGGCCCGGCCTCGAGCCGCGCGGGGCGGCCGACGGCCCGGCCGACAAGAACCGGGTCTGCAGCTTCGTCTGGCAGGAGGCCCTCGAGGCCCGGCCGGGCGACGGCGCGGCCGGCGCCGAGCGGCGCTTCTTCCGCGAAAAGAGGAAGTACGAGCGCTTCAACGTCTCGACGCCCGTCCTCATCCGCGAGGACGGCGGCTTCCGCGTGGCCAAGACGGTCAACATCAGCCTCGAGGGCGCCCGCATCGTCTCCGACGCCCCGCTGCCGGAGGGCCCGTCCCTCGACGCCATCCTGGTCATCGAGGACAAGGCCACATTCGTCAAGACCGATCTCGTCTATTCGGAGCGGAGCGGCGGGGAGCCCGCCTTCTATTATTTCGGGGTCAGGTTCAAGGACCTGACGTACAAGGAGATCGAGGGGCTCGAGAGCTACCTGTCCCGCTTCCGGAGACAGGGCGCCGTTCCCTGACCGCAACCGGGGCCGCGGCCCGGCCTCAGTTCTCCTCGAGCTCGCGCCTGAGGTCCAAGAGATAGGCCAGGCGCGGCTCCGTCCGGGCCCGGAAGGCCCGGCGCAGCTCCTCGGCGGCCGCGGCGAAGGCGCCGAACTCCTCGAGGTTGCTCCAGTTCTCCATGCTCAAACGCTCGAGCAGCCGGCGCAGGACCGGGGCGTCGAGGACGCCGGCCGTGTAGCGGGGCAGCGTCCAGGCGTTCCTCTCGCACATCTTGATGACCCGGAGGAACAGGGCCCGCAGGCCCTCCTGCCAATTGATGAGCTCCTGCTTGATGAAGAACTGGTCTTTCGGGGACTCGGTCTGGCCGAGCTTGGCGGCCAGGCGCCGGCCTTCCTCGACGGCCTGGTCGACGGCGTCCAGGAGCTTCTCCGGGTCGGCGATGACGGTCTTGTCCCCCTGGAAGTAGTGGATCTCGCCGTTGCCGTTGGCGGGCTCGGTGCGGCGGAAGGACTCGACGGCGGCGGCGGCCTCCTCTTCGGCGGCGGGCGGGGCGGGCTCGGGCGCCGGGACCGCCCTGTCCGCGCCGGACGCGGGGGCCGGACCGGAGATGAGATCGCCGATCTCGGGGATGGCCGGGCCGGTCCCGGCCGCGGCGACGTCGAGGGCCCCGAGGTCCTCCTCGCGGGCGGCCTCGCCGCCGACCCGGCCGAGGCTGGCCGTGGCCGACTCGATGGCCAGGAGCTCCTTGATCCTCTTCAGCTTCTCCAGCTCCTCGTCGAGGTTGAGCGAAAGCGGCCGGGGCTCCTCCTCCATGATCTCGGCGGCGATGCCGAAGCGCTCGCGCAGGTCGTCCTTGAGGAAGGCGGCCCGCTCCGAGGTCTTGGCCCGCAGGGCCTCGAGCCGCTCCTGGATCTCGTTGACCCGGCGGATCTCCTCGACCGTCGCCTTGGCCAGGCTCTCGATCTCGGCCTGGAACTTGAGGACCCGGTCGAAGCCCTCCCGGGCCTCGTTGAGCAGGCCGGCCCGCTGCTCCTCGAAATCGCGGACCATGACCCGGTAGTCGGCGAGGGCCGTCTTCTCCTTCTCGAACTCGCGCTCGATCTCCTCCTTGCGCTGGCGGGCCGCTTCCTTCTCGCGGTTGATGCGCTCGACGAGCTCGGAGTCGACGTCGCGGAACTTTTTCTGGAGGACCCGGTCGAGCTGGTCCTCGACCTCCTGGATGACTTGAGAGGAGTCCCTGAAGATGTTCGGATCGTGTCGCATGGCCGCTCCTTGAACCTTAGCGCGCATATTATGGTGACTCGGCCGCTTCGTTGTCAAGGCCGGACTGCGGCGATATTGCGCTCGCCGCGAAAAAAATGTATAAGAAGTCGTCATGGAGAAGCGCGAAACCTATCTCGTCGTCGAGGATGACAAAAAACGCGCCGATTTGCGCGCATTTTTGTCAGGCCACGGCATCAGGGTCAAGCGCCACCGCTGCGGCAACGGCCCCCGGAATGAGGAGGTCCGACGCCTCGAGAGGGAGCTGGCCCGCCACCTGCAGAGGTCCCGCGAGCTCGAGGAGGCCTACGACGAGACCCTGGAGAACTTCATGACCGCCCTGGACATGAGGGATGTCGAGACATACGGCCACTCCAAGACCGTGGCCCGCTACTGCCGCGTCCTGGCCGAAGCCTGCGGCATCCGCGAGCCGGCGGCGCTCGAGAACATCCGCCGGGGCGCGCTGCTCCACGACGCGGGGAAGATGGCCATCCCCGACGCCATCCTGAAGAAGCCCGGCCCGCTCGCGCCCAAGGAATGGGAGGTCATCCGCAAGCACCCGGCTCTCGGCTACGGCCTCGTCAGCGACGTCAGGCTCGTCCCGGAGGTCGGGAACATCATCCTCTGCCACCACGAGCGCTGGGACGGCCGGGGCTATCCGAAGGGGCTCGCGGGCGAGGCGATCCCGCTCGAGGCCCGGGTCTTCGCCGTGGCCGACACGCTCGACGCCGTGACCTCCCATCGCCCCTACAGGGCGCCGCGGGACTTCCGGGCCGCCCGGCGCGAGCTCGAGGACGGCCGCGGGGCCCAGTTCGACCCGGGGGTCGTCGACGTCTTCAGCGGCCTGGACCTGGCGGTCTGGGAGAGGGTCCGCTTCGAAACGACCCGCCTAAAATGGGGGACATGATAAGTCCACGGCGACACGATCGCTTTCCAAGGCAAATGAGCTAAGCCACGGATCCTAATAATAGGGAAATAGGTATCATGTCCCCCATCAAGAAGAAGAAAAAGATCCTGATCATCGTCGCCAGCCCGCGGCCGCGGAGCAACAGCTCGATCCTGGCCGCCGAGACCGCCCGCGGCGCCGAAGAGGCCGGCGCCGAGGTCCAGACGGTCCGGCTGGCCGACCTCGTCTTCGGCCCGTGCCGGGCCTGCGACCGCTGCCGCAAGCCGGGCGCCAAGGGCTGCGTCCAGGACGACGACATGAAGGCGCTCCACGGCGCGATCGGCGGCGCCGACTGCCTCGTCATCGCCTCCCCCGTCTACTGGTTCACCATGAGCGGCCAGGCCAAGCTGTTCATGGACCGCCTCTATGTCTTCGGCGCCAGGGATTACCGGGAGCTCAAGGGCAAGCGCGTCGGCGTCATCCTGGCGTCGGGGGACGCCGATCCCCGGGCCTCCGGCGCGGTCAACGCCATGCGCTCGTTCCAGGACGCCTTCGCCTATCTCGGCGCCCCGATCGCGGGGATGGTCCACTGCGGCGGAGGCCGGGCCGGCGCGGCCGCCAGGAGCAAGGACCTCATGGCCCAGGCCTTCGACCTCGGCCGCTCCCTCGCCTCCTGAAATGGGGGGCACAATGCCCTGTCCCCGGTTTTCTCCCCGTGAAAAGGCCGGGACATGACGCACCTTCTTACCCTGGGAAAAAAAGGGGCCCCGCATTGCGTCCCCCCATTTTGAAACTCCTGCCGGGCCGTTAACGTAGTCTATATTAAGGCGTATGACCTTGCCTATCCCCATTAAAAAGGAGCCCCGCATGCGCACGTCCCCGTCCCGCCGGGCCGCCGTCGCGGCCCTGGTCATCGGCCTCTCCGTCCTGGCCGCGCCGTTCCTGGCCGCCCAGACGCCCAAGGTCGACATCCCCTACCAGAAGTTCGTCCTCGACAACGGATTGACCCTCATCGTCCACGAGGACCACAAGGCGCCCATCGTGGCCTTCAACGTCTGGTACCACGTCGGTTCGAAGAACGAGAAGCCCGGCAAGACCGGCTTCGCCCACCTCTTCGAACACCTCATGTTCAACGGCAGCGAGAACTACGACGACGACTACTTCAAGCCCATGCAGAAGGTCGGCGCGACCGACCTCAACGGCACGACCAACGAGGACCGGACCAACTACTTCGAGAACGTCCCCGTCCCGGCCCTCGACCTCGTCCTGTGGATGGAGTCGGACCGCATGGGCCACCTCAAGGGCGCCATCACTCAGGCCAAGCTCGACGAGCAGCGCGGCGTCGTCCAGAACGAGCTGCGCCAGTATTACAACGAGCCCTTCGGCATCACCGAGGACCTCATCTGCAAGGGCACCTACCCGCCCGGCCATCCCTACTCCTGGTCGGTCGGCGGGTCGATCGAGGACCTCAGCAGCGGCAAGCTCGAGGACTTCCAGGCCTGGTTCGCGACCTACTACGGGCCGAACAACGCCGTCGTCGCCATCGCCGGCGATATCGACGCCGAGACGGTCCTGGAAAAGGTCAAGAAGTACTTCGGCGACATCCCGCCCTCGCCGCCCATCGCCCGGCCGACGGCCTGGACGGCCAAGATGACCGGGTCCAAGCGCGAGGCCGTCCAGGACCGCGTCGCCCAGGCCCGGATCTACAAGGTCTGGAACGTTCCCGGCTGGGGCACCGCGTGCGCCGACAAGCTCGATCTCGTGAGCTCCATCCTGGCCGACGGCAAGACCTCCCGCCTCTACAAGCGCCTGATCTACGACGACCAGATCTCCAGCTCGGTCTCCTGCTACGTCAACACCCGCGAGATCGGCGGCCAGTTCGCCATCCAGGCCGACGCCAAGCCCGGCGTCGAGCTGGCCAAGATCGAACGGGCCGTCGACGAGGAGCTGGCCAAGTTCCTCAAGGACGGCCCGACCGCGGCCGAGCTCGAGCGGGTCAAGGTCCAGGCCCGGGCCCGCTTCATCCAGGGCATCGAGCGCATCGGCGGCTTCGGCGGCAAGTCCGACATCCTGGCGACGAGCATGGTCTACGGCGGATCGCCCGACGCCTACAAGAAGACCCTTCGGCACATCGAGGAAGCCACGGTGGACGGGCTCAAGGAGAGCGCCAACCACTGGCTGGCCGACGGCGTCTACATCCTCGAGGTCACCCCGTATCCGGCCCTCAAGGCCGGCGTGCCGGGGGCCGACCGGAAGACGATGCCGGCCGTCGGCGCCGCGCCGCAGGTCAGCTTCCCGGCCCTCCAGCGGGCCACGCTGTCCAACGGCCTCAAGGTCCTGCTGGCCGAGCGCCACAGCATCCCGGTCGTCCATTTCGCCCTGAACCTCGACGCGGGCTACGCCTCCGACCAGGGCGGCCTGCCGGGCACGGCTTCCCTGGCCATGGACATGCTCGACGAGGGCACGGCCAAGCGCACCTCGCTCCAGATCAGCGACGAGCTGGCCATGCTCGGCGCCTCGCTCGGCACGGGCTCGAACCTGGACACGTCGTCCGTCTCGCTGACCACGCTCAAGGACAAGATCGACCCGGCGCTGGCGATCTACGCCGACGTCATCCTCGACCCGTCCTTCCCGGAGGCCGACTTCCAGCGGCTCCAAAAGCTGCAGATCGCCCGCATCGCCCAGGAGAAGGCCTCGCCCTTCGGCATGGCCCTGCGGGTCTTCCCGCGGCTCGTCTACGGCGCCGGCCACCCCTACGCCATCCCCTTCACCGGGTCGGGCTACGCCGACACCGTGGCCAAGATCACCCGGGCCGACCTGGTCAAGTTCCACAAGACCTGGTTCAAGCCCTCCGGCGCGACGCTGATCGTCGTCGGCGACACGACCATGGCCGAGATCAAGCCCAAGCTCGAGGCGCTCTTCAGAGGATGGGCCGCCGGACAGGCCCCGGTCAAGAAGATCCCGGCCGTGGCGCTGGCGGCCAAGCCCGCCGTCTACATCATGGACAAGCCGGGCGCGCCCCAGTCCATGGTCATCTGCGGCCATCCCGCGCCGTCGTCGGCCGACCCGGACAACGTCGCCATCACGACGATGAACACCATCCTCGGCGGCGACTTCGTGTCGCGCCTCAACATGAACATCCGCGAGGACAAGCACTGGAGCTACGGCGTCCAGAGCGCCATCCCCGGCGCCCGCGGCCAGCGGCCCTTCCTGGTCCTGGCGCCGGTGCAGTCGGACAAGACCAAGGAGACCATGGTCGAGATCAAGGGCGAGCTGGAAGGCATCCTGGGCAAGAAGCCCATCACCCGGGACGAGTACGCCAACGCCAAGAACAGCATCGTGCTCGGGCTGCCCGGCCGGTGGGAGACCATGGGCCGCGTCCTGGGCTCGCTCGAGGAGATGGTCGAGTACGGCCTGCCGGACGACTACTACCAGAAGTATCCGGGCCTCGTGCAGAAGCTGACCGTCGCCGACCTGACCAAGGCGGCGGCGAAGACCGTCCACCCCGACAGCGTCGTCTGGATCGTCGTCGGCGACCGGGCCCAGATCGAGCCCAAGATCAAGGAGCTCGGCTTCCCGCAGGTCACCGTCATCGACGCCGACGGCAACCCGGTCAAATAGCGGAATTGGGGGACATGATACCTATTTCCTGATTTCACGCTCCGGAAATAATTGGGAAATAGGCATCATGTCCCCTTTTATGCGCGGCGGGCGGTGATGACCCGGGGCTTGCCGGCCAGGTCCCAGGCCGTCTCGATCTCGGTCCAGCGCCGGCCGAAGAGGCTCAGAACCCGGTCCCGCTGGCCCTCGCCGATCTCGAAGATGAGATAGCCGCCGGGCTTGAGGAACGCGCCGGCCCCGCGGACCAGCCGCCCGATGAGCTCGAGCCCCGACTCCCCGGCGAGCAGGGCCCGGCGCGGCTCGTAGCCGCGGACGTCCGCGGGCAGCGCCTCCCATTCCCGGTGCGATATGTAGGGCGGATTGGAGACGATGAAATCGAACCTGGCCCCGGTGCCGCGGTAGGCCGAGAGGAGATCGCTCCGCAGGAAGCGGACCCGCCGGGCCCTGTGCCGGGCGGCGTTGCGCCGGGCCACCGCCAGGGCCCGCTCGGAGATGTCCACGGCGTCGATGTCCGCTTTGGGCAGTTCCTGGGCCAGGGCGACGGCGATGCAGCCGCTGCCCGTCCCGACGTCGACGATGGACTCCTTGTCGCGGCGCGAGAGCTCCAGGACCTTCTCGACCAGGACCTCGGTCTCCGGCCGCGGCACGGGGACCGACGGCGTGACCTCGAAGGGGATGGACCAGAACTCCTTCGTTCCGGTCAGGTAGGCCAGGGGCACCCCCTCGAGCCGCCGCCCGACGAGGCGCCGGAAGAAGGCCTCGGCTTGGGGGGAGCAGGGCCGTTCGGGGGCGGCCAGGAAGCGCTCCTCGCTGAGCCGGGCGGCGCGCAGGAGCAGCACCTTGGCTTCGAGGAGGGCCTGGGGCCGGCCGCCGAGAAGGGCGACGCCGGCGCGGTAGAGGTCGGCGAGGGCCGGGCCGGGCTTAGCTTCCAACGTCCTTGGCCTGCGGCGCGCCCCGCGGCGCCCCCTCGCCGAGCGCCTGGGCCTCCGCGCGATGGACGAGCCTGGCCAGGACGTCGTCGAGGCCGCCGTCGAGGACGGCTTCCATGTTGTGGAAGCTCTCGTTCAGGCGGTGGTCGGTGACGCGCGACTGGGGGAAGTTGTAGGTCCGGATCTTCTCGCTCCGCTCCCCCGTCCCGACCTGGGAGCGGCGGCGGTCGGCGATCTCGGCCCGCCGTTCACGCTCGGCGATGTCCAGCAGCCGCGAGCGCAGGACGCGCATCGCCTTCTCCTTGTTCCGGTGCTGGGACTTCTCGTCCTGGCAGGAGACGACGAGGCCCGAGGGCTTGTGGGTGACGCGGATGGCGGTGTAGTTGCGGTTGACGCTCTGCCCGCCCGGCCCCGACGAGCCGAAGGCCTCGACCTTGATGTCCTTGGGGTCGATCCGGAGGTCGATCTCCTCGGCCTCGGGGAGCACCGCGACGGTCGCGGTCGAGGTGTGGATGCGGCCGGCGGCCTCGGTCCGGGGCACGCGCTGGACGCGGTGAACGCCGCTCTCGTACTTGAGGAGGGCGTAGGCGCCCCGGCCGCGGACCTCGGCGACGGCCTCCTTGAGACCGCCCACGGGCGACAGGCTCGTCTCGACGACCTCGACCTTCCAGCCCTTCTTCTCGGCGAACCGGGAGTACATCCGGAAGAGGTCCTGGGCGAAGAGCGAGGCCTCGTCGCCGCCGGCGCCGGCCCGGATCTCGAGGATGGCGTTCTTCTCGTCGTTGGGGTCCCGGGGGACGAGGAGCCGCCGCAGCTCGGCGGCCAGGGCGGCCTCGCGGGCCTCGAGCTCCTCGATCTCGCTCAGGGCCATATGCCGGAGGTCCGCGTCCGTCCGAGGGTCGTCGAGGAGGCGGCGGGCCTCCTCGCGGTCCTTGCGGACGCGCGCCCACTCCCCGTGCTTGCGGTGGACGGGCTCGAGCTCCGCCCGCTCCTTGGCCAGCTCGCGGACCTTCTGGGGATTGGCGGCGATCGCGGGGTCGGAAAGGGCCTCGGTCAAGCGGCGATACTTGTCCTCGATCGCCTGGAGTTCCTGGATCATCGAGAGGATTTTTTGGTCTTGGCCAGGCTCTTGACGTCCCTGGCCTTCTTGAAGTCCTTGGCCTCGCCGAATTTCTTCTTGAACTTCTCGACCCGGCCGGCGCTGTCGATGAACTTCTGCTTGCCCGTGAAGAAGGGGTGGCACATGGAGCAGATCTCGACCCGGATCTCCTTCTTGGTCGACCGCGTCTTGAAGGTGTTGCCGCAGGCGCAGGTGACGACGCACTCCTGGTATTCGGGATGGAGGTCTTTCTTCATGGGACGCTCTCCTTGAGCGCGGTATTATAGCAGGAGCTAGGCCCCGCCGCAAATGGACGGGATCTCGGCCGCGCGGCGCTCGTACTCGCCCTTGTCCAGGGTGAAGGCGGCCTCTTTCAGGCCGGCCTTGACGATCTCCCGGTAACGCCGGGAATCGAGATAATCCTTGGGCGGGCGCGTCAGGGGGTAGATCTGCTCCTCGGCCGCCCACTCGTAGACGCGGCCGTCAGGGCGCCTCAGGCAGTTCAGGTGGACGGCCCAGGCCAGCTGGCGGAAGGGCAGGTGGCTGAAGGTCCTGCGGATGGCCAGGACCTCGGCCTCCTTGCGGGGGTTCCAGAATCGGAAGTAGCGGGAGAACAGGACGGCGTTGTGGAAGTAGGCCGGGAAGGCCAGCAGGCCGTCCTTACGAGTCAGCCGAGCCAGGTAGACGAACAGGTCCATGACCCGGGCCCGCATGCGCAGGCCGGGCCGGGTCTGGCCGGGCAGCGGGGTGAAGGGCTCGCCGAACGTGTCCAGCGGGTTCTGCAGGGTCAGCCATTCGAAGGCCAGGGCCTTCAGCGGCGGCGGGAGGGGCAGGCCCTCCGCGGCCGGCGGCTTGGGGGCGAACTCGCACTCCCGGAGCTTGACGTCGACGATGAGGTTCTCGGGGGCCGGCCGGCGCAGGAAGATCTGGAGCCTCTGGACGTGGATGTCGGAGGAATCGAGCTCGTAGGCGAGGGGCCAGAGGAAGCGCTTGCGGGCCTCCTTGAGGAACCCCTTCTTGTCGAGGACGGCCAGGACCTCGGCCAGGGTGTAGCGTCCGAGGAAGAGGGAGCTCCCCTGCTTGACATGGAGCTCGGAGAAGATCTCCTTCTCGTCGACGAGGGGAGTGTCGGTCCAGAAGGGCTCGGCCCGCCCGCCGCGTCTCATGCCTTCATTTTAAGCGAATGCCGCGGCCGAGACAAGCCGGCCTTCGGGCCGGCCTTCGGGCCTTTCGGCGGCGCGGGGGCGGCGCCGGCGGCCCCGCCGCCGGCCGGAAGGGTCGTGCCGTCGCGGACGAAGAGGGCGAGGACGTCGTCGCCGAGCGCGGCCCGGCGCTCGAGCCGGAAATCGCCGAGGCGCGGCTCGACGCGGTAGTGGTGGCGGAGGACGACGAGGCCGCCGGGCTTGACCGCGTCCCTCTTGCGGAGAACGCGGAGGGGGTTGCGCTCCTCGAGGAGCCGGTAGGGCGGGTCGAGGAAGACGAGGTCGAAGCGGACGCCCTGTTTGGCCAGGTCGATGACGGCCCGGTTGAACTCGCGGCGGAGGACGACGGCCTTCTCGTCCGCCCCGCACGCCTCCACGTTCCGGCGGATGACCTTGACCGCGGGAAGGAATTCGTCGACGAAGACGCAGCGGGCCGCGCCGCGGCTGAGGGCCTCGAGGCCGACCGAGCCGGTCCCGGCGAAGCCGTCGAGGCAGACGGCGCCCTTGACCCGGTCGCCGAGGATGTTGAAGAGCGCGCCCTTGACCTTGTCCTGCATCGGCCGGACCGAGGCGCTGGAGACGAGCCTCAGGCGCCGGCCTTTATAGGCGCCGCCGATGATCCGGAGCATCTCAGTAGATGACCACCACCCGGCCCGGGCGCGTCTCCAGGCGCAGGACGCCGGGCGGCAGGTCGTACCAATCGTTGAGGGTCGTCGGCTCGACGCCCTGGAGGCGGGAGACGATCCCGATGACGAGATCGATGAAGGCCGGCGAGATCGGCTGGGTGCCGAGGAAGACCTTGTCCGGGGCGATGCGGATCCGGCCGTCCCGGGTCTCGAAGGCGGCGGAGAGGAGGAGGTCCTGCTTCTGCGGCAGGACGCCCGAAGCCTGGGGCCTGCCGAGATCGATGGCGATGCGCCCTTCGACCCTGTTCGCGTCCAGGAGCTTGAACTCGGCCGACTTGACGTAGGCCTCCTTCTCGTCGGCCAGGCGGCAGGCGACGTAGGCGTTGAACTCGGCCTCGCTGAAGGTCAGGCTGCGCGCGCCTGGCGCCTCCGCGGGCGACGGCGGTTTTTCGGGGATGCGGGTCGGGAGGGGACGGCGGGAGGCGGCCTCGATCCTCTCCAGGGCGGCGAAGACCGGGGCGGCCCTGGCCCGGACCTCGGGCGAGACCTGGGCGGAGGCCTGGGCGAACGAAGCCGTGACCACGAGCGCGAGGGCGAGGGCGAGGGAAGCGGCGACGGCTCCCGCAACGACGGCGACGTCGGCGCGCCGGTGGACGTTCTTCTCCCTCATGCCGACAAGGCTACCGCATCCATCGGAAGGGGTCAAACCTTTAATTTTTTAATTTCCATTCACGGCCGGATGGTCCCAGCGATGGAAATTAAAAAATTAAAGGTTTGACCCCATCCTAGAAATGCGCCAGCGTGCCGTCGCGCTTGGCCTTGCGCACGGCCAGCCGGAAGGCGAGCAGGCTCGCCGGCATGAGGACGGCGGCGAACGCGGCCAGGGCGGCGATGTCGGGCAGGACCGCGGCGAAGGGGGCCGAGGCGAGCAGGCTCTTGCGCATGCCGTCGAGCGCGTAGGTCACGGGCAGGAGCGAGGAGACCCAGCGGAGCCAAGGCGGCAGGAGGGCGACGGGGAAGACGACGCCGCCGAACAGCCCCGAGACCGTGCCCAGGAGCCAGCCGAAGGGGTTGCCGGTCTTGTAGACGAGGATGAAGCTGGCCGAGAGGACGCCGACGCTGAGGAAGCAGACCACGGTCAGGGCCCCGACCGCGAGGACGCCGGGGACGTTGACCCGCCCGAAGGCCAGGCCGAACAGGGCCGCGGCGACGCCCAGGTGGACGGCGGTCCTCGCGGCTTGGAAGAGGAGCGGATAGAGCGACGAGCCGAAGAGGACGACCGGGACCGGGACCGGCGTCACCAGGAGCGCCTCGAGCGTCCCGGAGAGCTGGGCGCCGCGGACGACCGAGGAGAGGCCCTCCTGGAACATGCCCAGGAGCCCGGCGAAGGCGACCCCGACCACGGCGAACGAGAAGTAATCGCCGCCGAAGGGCCCGAGGGACGGCGCGCCGCGGGGCACGAGCTTGGCCACGAAGAAGAACGTCGCCGAGGAGAGGAGGATGCCGGCGATGGACGAGACGAACGAGAGCTTGTAGCTCGCGGCCTCGCGGAAGTCGCGGCGCAGGAAGGCCCTGAGGACGCCGGCCCGCGCCCGTCCGCTCAAGGCCGGCCCTCCGATTCGCCGACGGCCCGCTCGTAGGCCCGGCGCAGGGCGGCCCGGCTCCCCCCGGCCAGCGAGGCGGCCGGGCCCTGGAGGCGGATGCGGCCCCGGCCGATGACGGCGATGTCGTCGGCCCGGTCGGCGGCCTCGCCCAGGTCGTGGGTGGCCCAGAGGACCGTCTTGCCCTGCCGCCCGGCCAGCTCGTCCCGGAGGAACGTCCGGACCCTGTCCGCGGCCAGAGGGTCGAGCGAGCGGGTCGGCTCGTCGACGAGCAGGATCGCGGCGTCGGCCAGCAGGGCCCGGGCGAAGGCCAGCATCTGCCTCATGCCCGTGGAGTAGGTGTTGAAGCGGAGGTCGGCCGCGGCCTCGAGCCCGACGAGGCCCAGGACCTCGGCGACCCGGCGCTTCCGGGCCTCGCCGCCGAGGCCGTAGAGGGCGCCGAAGAAGTCGAGGTTCTGGCGTCCGGTCAGGCGCCAGTAGAAGCTGCGCTCTTCGCCGACGGCGTAACCGACCGCCCGCTTGGCCGCTCCCGGCTCCCGGGCCACGTCGCGGCCGTCGACGCAGGCCCGCCCGCCGTCGGGCAGGACGAGCGTGGCCAGGACCTTGATCAGGGTCGTCTTGCCCGCCCCGTTAGGGCCGAGAAGGCAGAAGACGCGCCCCCTCTCGACGCGGAGATTGAGGCCGTCGAGGGCGGTCACCGCGCGGCGGTCGAAGGGCCGGCGAGCGAGCTCGCGGAAGCCGCGGAAGACGGGATACCTCTTGACCAGGCCTTCGGCGAGGATGGCGGGAGGCGCGTTCATTCGGTCCGGAAGAGCCGGCGGGCCGCCGTCACGGCCGGCCGGAAGAGCCGCCCGGCGTAGCGGCCGTAAAGGCGAGGCGATCCCGCGGCGGCGCCGGTCGCCGCGGCCAGCCAGGCCTGAGGCGGGAAGAGGATGCCGGCCACGGTCCGCAGGGCCAGGACGGGGTCTTTTCGCTCCCACAGCGAGAAGAGGGAGGGCATGTAGTAGGGCCAGTCCGGGGCCGGGGCGCGACGGGCCACCGCCGCCTCGGGCCACAGCCAGCGCAGGCCGGCCGCCTCGACCGGGCCGGGGCGGAGCGCGGCCAAGCAGCCCGGCGGGACGGCTCCGGGCCAGAGCGCTTCGGCGAGACGGAGGCCGTGATGGACCGGCCCCCGGACCCGGGCCTCGCGGGCGACGCGGACGACGCGGTCCCAGTCGAGCCCGGGCCGCCCGGCCAGGGCGGCGATGTCGGCCAGCCAGACGAGCCGGCTGTAGGAGTGCTGTTGGGCGTGGACGGCGAGATGGCACATCTCGCACTCGGCCGGCAAGACCAGGGCCTCGGTGCCGCAGACCCTGAGCCGTCCGGCCGAGGCCCAGAAGCCGTCGGCCCCGCGAACCGGGAAATGGAGCCCGAGGGGATGGGCGTGGAACTCGAGGAAGAGCGGCCCCTTCCTGAAATAGGGCGAGAAGGACCAATCGAGGACCCGGGGACCGGCGGCGTCGCCGGCCGCCCCGACCGAAGGGCCGGCGAACCCGAGCCGGTCGAGGATCCGCCGGAGGGACGCCCAGTCGGCCGGGTGGACGATGAGATCGACGTCCCAGAAGGGCCGCAGGGCCGGGTCCGGGTAGACGTCGAGGGCCAGCCGGGCCCCCTTGGTCAGGGCGACGCGGAGACCGGCCCCGCGGATCGCGTCGAGCGCGGGCTCGAGCTCCCGGAAGAGCTGGGTGTTGCGGGCCAGATTTCGCAGGAAGGCGCGCCGCAGCGCCTCCCGGACCGGGGCGGGAACGGCGCCGGCGCTGTCGCGGAGCCCCCAATAGAGAAGGGGCCGCAGGCCCTCGGCCTCGGCCCGGGCCAGGACGCGGTCCCAGTCCCGGACCCCGGCGGCCAGCCGGACCGCTTCCGCTCTCGCCGCGGGGCCCGGGTCCAGCCGGGCGCAGAGGGCGAACAGGCGGGCGGTAACGGCTTCGCTCACTTCAGGAAGGGGGACACACACAGTGTGTGTCCCCTTTCGGGAGCCTAGTATTTGATCTTGTATTGCGAGACGTCTTCCGTGTAGGTCGCGCTGAGCGGGGCGTAGCCGGCCACGATGGCCGCGATCCCCAGCGGGGCGAGGAAGAACGGCGGCACGCCGCGCTTGCAGACGATATAGACGAAGTCGCCCGCCTGGCACGGCTTGACGGCGTGGAAGAGGGCCGTGTAGCCGGACAGGACCCGCTTGGTCCGGGCGCCGTAGGCCCGGAGGGCGCTCATGTCCTGGTAGAAGTCGGTGACCTGGCCCTTGACGTGGATGCGGTCCTTGTCCTGGATGAGGCCGACCTCGACGAGGACCTCGGCCTCCTTGGCGTCCGGATGGTACTCGACGACCCGGCCGATGAAGGCCTCGCCCTTGTCGCGCTGCTCCTTGATGACGGCCGCGGCGGCCGCCGCGGCGGCCTCGTCGTAGGACTCGAGGGCGACGGTGATCCGGGCCGTCTTGTCGGCCGAGACGCCGAAGAAGTCCTGCGAGTTGTAGCTGCCCCGGGAGGACGTCACTCCCAAGGCGTAGAGGCCCGGTGCGAGGCCGGGAAAGCTGAAGGCGCCCTTGGCGTCGGAACGGGCCCCCTCGGTGACGATGCCGGTGGTCAGGTTCCTGACCACGACGACCGCGCCGGCGACGGGGGTCGAGCCGTCCTTCTCGGTGACGAGGCCGACCAGGTCACCCTTGGCCGCGGCCTGGGAAATCAGGGCGGCGGGAGTGAATGCGAGGATCAGCGCCAGCGCCGACCCCCACGAGACCAAGACCTTGGCACCTCGCCTCATGGGCTTCCTCCTTGGCACCGATCATGATGCCCGAATGCATTGGAAATGTCAAGCTATATAACGACTTAGGCGGGCGGCGCCGGGGCCGCCGCGCGGACGATCCGGCCCAGCCGGACGGCCCCTCCGACGGCCTCGATCTCGACGGAATTGCGGCCCGGCCTGAGGCTCGCCGGGAAGGCCGCTTGGCCGGCGCCCCCGTCGTTTTCCCAAGCGACCCGCCCGTTGAGGAACACGGCGACCAGGGCCCGGCCGCCCGCCTCAGCGGGCTCGAACTCGATCCGGAGCGTTTCCGGCCGTCCGTCCGAGAGGAGCTCGACCGCCCGGCTCTCCCCCTTCGCCAGCCGTTCGCCGCCGAGGTCGATCGTCGCCGGGCCCGTGATGCGGGCCAGGGCGTCGCGGACCTCGGCGGCCCGAGCCTCGTCGTTCAGCCGGCCGTAGCACCTTTCCAGGCCGAGCAGGGCGTCGAGGTTTCCCGGCTCGGCCTCGAGGGCCATCCGGAAGTGCCTCTCGGCCTCGTAGACATAATCGAGCTTGAGGTCGGCCTCGCCGATGAGGCCGAGGATCCGGACATAGTCCGGCCGGCCCGAGGGCGCGACGACGATGGAGCTCGCCGCCAGGAGGTCGCCGACCCGGACGATGTCCCGGTAGCGGTTCATCTGGAAGTCGAGGCCCAGCCGGAAGGCCAGGGTGGCCAGGTCCTTGAAGGCGGACCGGGCCGTGGGCCCCTTGCCGATGAGGCCGCGCTCCTCGAGGAAGCGCTCGAACTCGCCCAGGGCCGTGAACTCGTCCCCGCCGGCGAGATAGGCGGCCACGGCCCCGTCCTCGTCGACGAGGGAGCGGGTCGCCTCGACGCGGTTCATGGCCAGGAGGCGGCGGGCCGTCCGCCGCAGCTTCTCGTATTCCGCGGGATCGATCGTCCGGCGGCCGGCCAGCGCCTGGTAGAACCTGATCCGCCCCAGTCCGGCGAGCGCGGCGCGGAAGCGGTCGGCGGCCGCGGGCAGGCGGACCGCCTCGGCCTCGCGCCGCCCCGCGTCGACCTCGCCCTGGGCGGCGATGAAGTCGAGCCCCTCGGCCCGGACCAGGGCGGCGTGGCGCTCCTCGAGCGACAGGGAGCGCTCGCCGAGGAAGCGGGCGTAGAGGCGAAGCGCCGCGGCGTCGTCGGGGAGGAAGCGGAGGACGAGCCCGTAGTCGCCGGCCTCGAGCCGCCAGGTCTCCAGGACGTCGAGGATCCTCTCCTCGTCCGCGCCGGCCAGCGCCCGGCGCAGGACATCGACGGCGAAGTCCTGCTCGTCCGCGGAGAGCGAAGGCCAGCGGCCGAGCATGACCTTGCCCACGTCGAGGGCGATCCGGCTGTTGTGGCCGGTCAGCCGGGCCGCCCGCCGGTACTCCTCGAAGTACGGCAGTGGCGTCGGGAGCGGGACGTAGCTCATGTAGAGAAGAGCCTGGGCCAGGTGGAAGTGGACGGCCGCGGCGCCGGGGTCGAGCCGGAGCGAGCGGAGGAAGGCCTCGACGGCCAGGCCGAAATCCCGGTCCCGCGCGGCCGGGTCGGCCAGGGCCTCGACGCCCTTCTCGAAACGAGCCTTGCCGAGCTCGAACGGCGCGGCGGCGTCCCACGGGAAGGCGGCCTCGGCCCGCTCGAGAAGGCGGACCCTGTCGTCCGGCGCGGCGGCCGCCCGCCCTCTCCAGAGGAGCCGCCCGCTCCAGGCCGAGGCCGCCTGGAGGGCGACGAGGACGGCCAGCCCGAAAAGCGGGAAGAGCTTCTTGTTCACGGCGGGACCTCAGGTCTTCCGGTAGTAGGCCATGACCAGGGTCAGGCCCAGGACGACGGTGAAGAGGACGGCGTTGGCCGCGACGTGCAGGTTGAAGTCGGTCGCGGCGTGGACGGCCGCCCCGGCGAGCGAGACGAGGCCGCCCATGGCCAACCCCCGGGCCTGGGCGTTCCTCCGGACCCTCCAGACGAGGAAGGCCCGGACGGCCAGATAGACGACGAGACCGAGCAGGAGGGCCGCGCCGACGACGCCCAGCTCGGCCAGGGCCTCGAGATAGTCGTTGTGGGCGTGGCGCAGGGTCATCTCGGACGAGGCGCCCTTCTCGTAGGCGCCGTAGGCCGAGGCGTAGGCGCCCAGACCCGCGCCGAAGAGGGGGAAATCGCCGACGATGTCGAGCGTGTTGGCCCAGTAGAGGGGCCGGTCCTCGCGGAGCACGTCGTCGAGGGTGAAGCGCCTCACGGTCGAGCCGACGCCGACGGCGACGCCCAGGGCCACGACGGCGAGGAAGACCGCCCGGACCGTCCGGCCGATCCAGGGCTGGCGGAAGCCGGTCCGGCTGTAGGCGTAGACGGAGAGGGCGAAGAAGAGGAAAAAGGACAGGGCCAGGACGACGAGCCCCGAGCGGGACCGGGAGAGGAGGATGCCGATCGACATGACCACGACGCCGGCCAGGAGGATGACGCTCCCGAGGACCCCTTTGGACGTCCAGAGAAGGAGCTTCTCCCGGAAGCCCTTGACCCCGAAGGTCAGGAGGTTCATCCGGGCCGCGGCCAGGCCCAGAACCAGGGGGACGATCATCTCCAGGTAGCCGGAGAGATGGTTGCGGTTGACGAAGGTCCCGGTCACGGAATCGAGGTTGAAGGCCTTGGCGTAGAAAAGGAGCCGCGGCTTCGTCCGGGTGAGCTCGAAGAGGCCGTAGAGGGCCTGGAAGACGCCCGAGGCGGCCAGGACGGCGATGATCGTCCGGATGCGGCGGCCGCGGACGACGGTCCTGACGACGAGGAAGCCCAGGAGGACGAGCGAGGCCAGGAAGAGCGCCTCCCGCAGCGTCGCGCCCGGGGCGATCGACAGGCTCATGAACTTCATCCGGGGGAAGCCCGGCGCGTAGAGCCGGCGGAACTCGTAGGCCCCCGGCGAGAGGACCCGGACCAGGCCGGCGGGCAGCGGCACGGCCTGCAGGGCCAGGAAGCCGAAGAGGGCGGCGACGAGGGGCCGGGCGCCCTTCAGCACGGGCGGCAGGCGGGGATTGAGGGCCGGCTTCTCGTCGAGGAGGACGTAGGCCGCGGCCAGGACGGCGACGGCGAGCTCGACGACGAAGAGCGACCACTCCTCGACCGAGGCGGCCGGCAGCGGGCTCCAGAGAAGGAGGGCCGGGAGCCCGTATTCGAGGACGGGCCTCTTCGCGTTCATGGCTTGGCGTCCGGCGCCGCCGGGGCCGCCGGACGCGCCTCCGACTCGTACTCGTACTGGTAGTAGTGGTAGAACGGCGTCCCCACCCCGCGCCGGCCGACGCGGACCTCGTTGAAGACGACGCCGATGATGTCGGCCTTGGACTTGCGGACCTCCTCGACGGCCCGGACGAAGGGGCGGCGGGTCGTCCGGCCGGCCCGGACGACGAAGACGGTCGAGTCGGCCAGCGAAGCGACGATGACCGGGTCGATGACGGCCAGGACGGGCGGCGTGTCGAGGAGGACGACGCTGAACCTCTCCTTGGCCTCGGCCAGGAGGTCCTTCATCCGTTTCGAGTTCAGGAGCTCGGCGGGGTTCGGCGGATGGGGCCCGCTCGGGATCGTCCAGATGTTGTCGATGGAGGTCTTCTGGACGACCTCGTCGAACGAGCCCTTGCCGGCGAGGAAGCTGCTCAGGCCGGTGACGTTGCGGAGGTTGAAGACCTTGCCCAGGCGCGGCTTGCGCAGGTCGGCGTCGACGAGCAGGACCTTGCCCTCGAGCTGGGCGAACGAGACGGCCAGGTTGGAGACGGTCGCCGTCTTGCCCTCCTGCGGCAGCGTGCTGGTGAAGGCGATCGTCTTCGGCGCGGAGTCGGCGTGGGAGAAGAGGATCGAGGTCCGGACGGTCCGGTAGTCCTCGGCGATGGAGAACTTGGGGTAGAGATGGTTGATGAGCTCGATCTCCCGGACCTCGGGTTCGAGCTCGCCGGCCTTGTCCTTCTCCGCCCCGTAGGAGCGGTAGGCCCCGTAGACGCCGCCCGCCTTCCGGCCGCCCTCGGCGGTGAGGAAGGGGATGACGCCGAGCGACGGCAGGCGGACGAGCTTCTCCACGTCCTCGGGGCCCTTGACGGTGTTGTCCATGGACTCGACGAGAAAGACGAGGCCCAGCCCGCCGAGGAGGCCGGCGAGGAGGGCCATGAGGAGGTTCCGCCTGACGTTGGGCGAGAACGGGGCGCGGGGGACGAGGGCCCGGTCGACGACCTTGATGTTGCTCGTCCGCAGGCCGCCGAGCTGGCTGGAGACCTGGATCTCGTTCTGCTTGGCGACCAGGGTGCTGAGGAGGGTCCGCATGTTCTCGACCTCGGTCCGCAGCGTGTGGTAGAAGATGGCGTTCTTGTTCATCCTGGCGACGCCGCCGCGCTGCTCGTCGAGGAGGGTCCGGAGCGAGGCCTCCTTCTTGAGGGCGGCCCGGTACTCCGATTCGGCGGCCACGACGGCCTTGCGGATCTCCTCCTGGAGCGTGTCGCGGGTCGCGTCGAGCCGGGCCTTGAGCTGGACCATCTCCGGGTATTCCGGGCGGTAGATCTTGCCCTTCTCCTCGTACTCCGACTTGACCTGGCTGTACTGCGTCTTGAGGGCCTGGACGGTCGGGTTGCTGACCGACTCGGGCAGGGCGTCGACGCTGAGGCTGCGCAGCTCGCGGAAGGCCGACTCCTTAGCGTAGCGCTCGATCTGGGCCGTGGTCAGGGCCGTGTTGACCGAGGCGAAGTTGTTGACCACCGCGCTCTCGTTGTCGCTGAGGTAGAGGAGGTTCTTCTCCTGGCCGTATTTCTGGAGGTCCTCCTCCTTGCGCTTGAGGTCGTCGCGGAGAAGGGCGACCTGCTCGGTCAGGAACTCGGAGGTCTGCTTGGTCGCCTCGTAGCGCGTCTCGACCGAGAAATCGACGAACTCCTCGACCAGGGCGTTGACGACGTCGGCGGCCAGGGCGGCGTGGGGCGAGACGTAGCTGACGTACACCAGGCGCGTCTCGGCGATGGGCGCGACGCTCAGGCCGCCGAGGATGTCGAACGCGGCGCCGGCGTCGCCCGCGGCGGCCTCGGGGCGGGCCGGGCGGAACTCGGGCCGGGCGGCGAGGTTCAGCCGCTTCGAGACGCGCTCGGCCAGCGACCGGCTGGCGAGCAGCCGGAGCTGGGTGTTGAAATAGGTCCCCAGGAAGTCGCTGCGGTAGTAGGCGCCCGCGTTGAGGACGTCCTGGATGTTGAGGAGCGACGCCCCCGGCTCGTCGATGAGCAGGGTCGCCGTGGCCCGGTAGAGCGGCTTCCTGGTGAAGGAGAGGACGGCCGCGAGGGCGACGAGCACCGCGGTGAAGGTCAGGAGGACCCACTTGCGCTTGAGCAGGACCCGCCCGCACTCGGCGAGGTCGAGCTCCTTTCTTTCCGACGGGCCGGTGAAACCTTTCATGGGCCTTCTCCCGTCGCCCCGGTCAGAGCGGGCTCTCCGGGACGTAGACCGTGTCGTTGACCTGGAGGGGGACATCCTTGAGCTTCCCCTTGAGGATGTCGCGCACGTTGACGGTGATCTCGAGCTCCCGGCCGGAGGCGTCCTTGCGCCGGACCTGGACCCGCCTGCGGTTGGCCCGGTCGGTGAAGCCGCCGGCCTGGGCGATGGCCTGGGTCAGGCTCGGCAGGCTCGACCGCTTGACCTGGAGCGCGCCGGGGTTGCGGACCTGGCCGAAGACGTAGATCGGGACGGGCTTGTCGACGGGGACGTTGACGACGTCGCCGGGCTCGAGGGCGATGTTGAGCCGCGGGTCGCCCTGGACGAACAGCCCGTCGACGGAGATGCGGAACGACGCGCTCTCCCCGCCCGGGAGCTGGCGGATGACGACGATCTCCTCGCCCGCGTCGCGGGTCAGCCCCCCGGCCTGGGCCAGGGCGGCCAGGACCGTCTGGCGGCCGAGGAGCTCGAACGGGCCCGGCGTCTCGACCGCCCCGATGACCGAGACGCGCCGGCTCATGTACTCGAGGATGTGGACGGTCACCTGGGGATTGAGGACGATCTTCTCGCCGGCCAGGGCGGCCAGCTTCTTCTCCAGCTCGAACTTGGTCAGGTCGCCGACCTCGACCTCGCCGAGCAGGGGCAGGGTGATCCGGCTCTCCTCGGAGACGCGGACGACCAGCTTGGCGATCTCCGGCACGCCGAGGACGGAGATCTCGAGCAGGTCCTTGGGGCCGATCCTGTACTCGGCCCCCGTTCCCTGGGCGGCGCCGGGGACGGCGGCCGCCAGGGCGGCGGCGAGGACCGCGGCGGCGAGGACCGGCGTTCTCGTTGTCTTGGCCATGGGCGACTCCTCGGGCGGCGTTGTGAGTATAGTCGTGGCTAGAATTCGTAGGTCACGAAGGCGCCGGCGAAAGTCCGGCGGATGTCGAAGCCCGGGGCGTTCGACTCCCGGGCGTAGACGTTGAAGGTCAGGCCCAGGCCGGCCGTCCCGCCGAGGCGGACGACCGGGCCGGCGGAGAACACCCGGTCGTCGTCGCGGCGGCGGTCGACGACGACCGGGCCGCCCCCCGTCCAGACCGTCTGCGGCCCGGGGTAGGTCATCGCGCCGAGCTGGACGCCGGCGTCGAGGCGGAGGAACGGGGCGACGTAGAGCGACAGCCGGGCCCGGGCCCGGCTGTCGATGTAGTAGTAGGCGGTCTCGATGTAGGAGAAGGCGTTGTCGCGCCCGTAGCCCAGGGTGACGGCCGCCCGGCCCAGGCGGACGGTCGCTTCCGAGGCCGCGACCAGGCCGGCGAAGGGCTCCCGGCCGGCCGCGTCGGGCCGGAAGGCCTTCCAGCCCAGCCGGACCGTCCCCCGGGCCCGGCCCGTGAGCGGGAAGCGCAGGCCTCCGGCCACGGCGACGGCCTCGGCGTCGCGCCAGGCCGATTCCGCGTGGGCGAAGGCGTAACGCGTCCATTCGACGACGGCGAACAGGCGGCTCGCGGAGAAGACGCGGTAATGGATCTCGAGCCCGGCCGAGACCTCCCGGCGGTCGAGGGCCCGGCCGTAGATGTCGTCCGGGGCGCCGGAGGCGACGTCCTTGTAGCGGAAGTCGTCCACCCGGCCGGTGAGGCCGAGGGCCGTGCCGCGCGGCGTCTCGAAGAAGAGCGCCGCCGTCCCCCCCGCGGAGGAGTCCCGGATGCGGCGGTCGAGCTCGCTCATGACGCGCCGGACGTGTCTGTCGGCATGATAGCCGCCCCCGAGCGAGAGGCCCCGGAGGAGCCGCAGGCGCAGGCCGGCGGAGAAGCTGTGGGTGAACGCCCTCAGGCCCTTCTCCCGGCCGTAGAAGACGTACTCGGGGTTCTCCGTGAAGGACAGGAGGGCCGCGCGGCCGACGGGCCAGAAGCCCCGGAGCTCCGGCGACAGGGTCGCGGTCATGTCGGCGACGGCCTCCCCGTCCTCGCCCCGGTAATAGACGTTCGAGTCGTAGCCGGCCTCGGTCAGCCGGAACCGGGGAACGAGCCGCAGGGGGCCGAGGCGCAGCCGGACGCTTTCGGCGGCCGCGGCCTCCTCGTCGAAGCTCCGGAAGGACTGCCCGGGCAGGCGGACGGCCGCGGCGAGCAGGACGAGGGCCGCCGCGGCGGCGGGGAACGCTCTGGTCATTGTCCGAAGGTCCGGCGTCAGGACGCGCAGAAAGGCCCGAGGCGGTCCCGGACGTCGCGGAAGAAGCTCATGAACGACAGTCTCCGGAGGAGGGCGAAGATGAGATCGCTGTGGCGGTCGAAGTCGGCCGTGGCCCGGATGATGGGCACGAGGCCGTCGGTCCGGGCCAGCTCGAACAGGCTCTCGATGCGGCCGTCGCTGAGACGGGCGCACATCCTGCGGGTGAGCTGGCCGACCAGGATCTCCCGGCTGAGGAGCTCCTTCCAGCGCCGCTCGTAGGCGGCCAGGTCGGCCGGCCCGAAAGCGGCCCGGCGGAAGCAGTCGAGGGCCGTCCCGGCGGCCAGGTCGGCGCAGGCGAGGCCGTAGCTGATGCCGCCGCCGGTCGTCGTCTTGGTCTGGCCGGCCGCCTCCCCCACGGCCAGGACGCGGTCGCCGCAGGTCCTGGGGAGGAGACCCTGGGCCACGGGCCTCACCCGGACCGGCCCCTCCTCGCGGACGGACGGGCCGCCGAGAGAGCGGTCGACGAAGGCCCGGAGGCGGGCCTTGGGGTCCTTGCGGGTCAGGAGGCCGACCCGGGCCCGCCCCGGCCCGGCGGGGACGGACCAGGCGAAGGCGCCCGGCGCGACCTCGCGTCCGAAGTAGAGCGCCGCCGTCGCCGCGCCGGGGTGCGCGCACTCGACCTGGGCGCCCATCAGGAAGTCGGCCGGGGCCGACAGGCCGAGCCTCTTCTGGAGGGCGAAGTCGACGCCGGTGGCCAGGACGAGGAGCTTCGCCCGCTCCCGCTCGAGGCCGCCGTCGCGGTGCCGGACCGCGACCTCGACGCCGCCGGGCCCGGCCGCGGCGCCCTCGACCCGGGCGCCGCAGACGACGACCGCCCCGGCCGCGGCGGCCGCCTCGGCCAGCCCCCCGTCGAAGCGCTCCCGGTCGACGATGCAGGCGAACGGCCGGGGGTGGGTGTAGACGAACTCGGTCTCGCGAGGCGAGACCAGCCGGACCGTCTGCATCTCCCCGACGACGGCGCCCCGGTCGAGGCCGAACGCGCCGAAAACCTCGCGGCCGACGATGCCGGTGCAGACGACGGCCTCCCCGACCCGGGCCTTCCGCTCGAGGACGCGGACCTCGAGCCCGGCCGCGGCCAGCCGCGCGGCGACGCGCAGGCCGCTGGGGCCGGCGCCGGCCACGATCACATCCGCCGTCCTCATGTTCTGTGTCCTTTTAGCCCAAGTCGCCGGTCATAATCAATATCGAAGCCGATATTCCGCCGCGAGCGCATATCCGAGCCCCGGGACCGGGAAGCCGGAAGAGGCCGCGGAAGAAGGGGTTGAGGGGCATCCTAGAAGCGAGCATGAAGCGGTGAATTAGCCGGCCTCGGTACGGAGACCTAAGAACGGGCTCCGGACCGGGACGGCGTGAAGATTCACCGCGGCGGGCGGAACGGAACATCGGCGGCTTCATGATCAGACCTTGGGCTGCCTCGATTCCCACTTGCCGCGGAGCGTGATCCAGAACGACAGGGCGATGAGCCGCAGGTCGAGCCCGAAGCTCCGCTTGCGGATATAGAGAAGATCGCAGCGGAACTTCTTCCGCCGCGGCGTCTCGCCCGGCAGGAAAACCTGGGTCAATCCGGTGAGCCCGGGCCGGACGGCGTGGCGGGCCTCGTAGCCGGGGATCCCGGCGATCGGGACCGCCTCGGCCCCGCCGTTCACTTCCTTCTCGTTCGGCCGGAGGGCGCGGGGGCCGACGAAGCTCATGTCGCCCTTGAAGATGTTGACGAGCTGGGGCAGCTCGTCCATGGCCGTGGCCCGGAGAACGCGGCCGGCCCGGGTCACCCGCGGATCGCCGGCCACGGCCTGGACAGGCCCGCTCCCCTTCTCCGCGTCCCGGACCATGGACCGGAACTTGAGAGCCTTGAAGGTCCGGCCCCCGAGGCCGACCCGCTCCTGGGCGTAGAAGGCCGGGCCGCCGTCCTCGAGCCGGACGGCCAGCGGGATGACGATCCAGAGCGGCAGAGAGACGAGGAGCCCGAGGCCCGAGAGGGCGACATCGAACGGCCGCTTGAGCCAGAGCAGGCGCCCGGCCGGGCCCAGCGGGTCGGCGTCGCGGCGCTTCCCGGTCCGGGCCAGGAGCCCGACCGTGGCCAGGATGCCGGCCGTGTCCACGGCCCAGTCGAACGGGCTGCCGTAGCGGCCGCGGACGAACGACTGGAGGAACTCGTCGACGAAGCCGTAGGCGATGGCCGCGCCCGCGGCCAGGAGCCCGGCCCGCCTCGACCAGTGCGGTCCGCGGCCGCCGCGGAAGGCCCGGTAGAGGAGGTAGGCGAGGAGGCCGTACTCGATGAAATGCAGCGTCTTGCGGAAGACGATGTAGGCCGCGGCGACCGCGGGCCCGGAGGCGCGCGGCGCGAGCCAGCGGACAACGAGGACAAAGACCTCGTAGATGCGGCTCGAGGCGAAGGCCCTGTTGCCGACCGGGAAGATGAAGGCCATCCACAGGAGCGGCGGCAGGACATAGGCGGCGAACTTGCGCGCGGCGGCTTTCTTGCTCATCGGGCGACCATGGACCTCAGGAGCATATCATAATCGCGGAGGACTTTGTCCTTGGCGAAGCGCTCGACGACGTAGGCCCGGGCGTTCAGGCCGAGCGCCCGGCGCCGGTCCGGGGAGGCCGCGAGCCCGCGCACGGCCGCGGCGATCGCGGCCGGGTCGTCCGGCGGGGCGGCGACGCCGCAGTCGCGCTCTCGGAGGAGCGCCGCGACCTCGGAGCCGGGCGCGGCCAGGCCGAGGACGGGCCGGCCGGCGGCCATGAAGGTGTAGAGCTTGGATGGCACCGACAGGTCCGACTTGCCGCGGTCGAGCGGCACCAGCAGGACATCGCTCGAGGCCAGGAGAGCGGGGAGGTCGCGGTAGGGCTGGAAGGGCAGGAAGAGGACGTTCCCGAGGCCGAGGGCGGCGGCCCGTTCGCGGACGGCCTCCTTCCTCAGCCCCTCGCCGACGACGACGAAGAGGACGTCCGGCTCGCCGGAGAGGAGCTTGGCCGCCTCGAGGGCCCGGCCCAGGGCCCGGTCGCTGCTGATGCTGATCGTGCCCGAGTACATGACCACGAACTTCCCGGCCAGGCCGTGCCGCCGGGCGACGGGGTTGTCCTTGGGGCCGGGCCTGACGGCGTCCGTGTCCACCCAGTTGGGCAGGAGGGCGATCTTCCGCTCCGGCACGCCCTTCCCCCGGAGGTTCCGGGCGAAGTCGTCGCTGATGACGGCGATGCGGTCGGCCAGGCCGTAGACCCAGCGCTCGAGCGCCTTGGCGAAGGCGATGCCGGCGGGATTCCGCAGGATGCCGGACTCGATGGCCAGGTCGGGGTGGATGTCCTGGACGTTGACCAGGACCCGGGCCCGGCCGAGCGTCCGGGCCAGGAAGGCCGGCAGGCCCAGCTGGAGGGGCGGCGTCCGCAGGAACAGGACGTCGCCCGGCCGGACCGACAGGAGGTTGACCAGGGCCCCGGCCGTGTAGACGTTCCAGGCCAGGAGCCGGCCGAGCGGACGAGGCGTCGCCGGCGCCCAGAACCGCTTCACGGTGAAGCCGCCGGCGTCGCGCCGGGAATAGAATAGCCCGCGGAACTCCTCTCCCCGTTCGCGCGGCATGGTCGTCACGACCTCGACCTCGTGGCCGGCCGCGGCCAGGCCGCGGGCCAGCTCGTCCATGAGGACGGGGGCGCTGCCGAAGTCCGGCAGGTAATACATCGTGTGGAGGAAGACCCTCACGGCCGCGGCTCCGGGTTCTCCAGGGCCCATTGATAGAGGTAGGCGGCGGCCGGGACGGCGAGGAGCAGGTCGACGCCGTAGAACGCGGCCGTCGACTCGAACAGGCTCCGGACCGAAAGGAAGCCGAGGAGGAGCGCCGACTGGGTGAGGAGGGGCCGGTCGGCGCCGCCGGCCGTCCGGACGCGGCGAAGGACGCCGCCCCGCCACAGGAAGGCCCAGAGCGCGGCGACGGCCGCGGCGAAGAGCAGGGCCCCGGGGACGCCCGCTTGGATGGCGGCGTGGAGGTAGGAGTTGTGCATGTGCTGGGAATCCAAGAGCAGCCGGTCGGCGTGGAAGCCCCAGCCCAGGACGGGCGACCCGCCGATCGCGGCCAGGCCCTTCTGCCAGGTCGTCTCCCGGCCGGTCAGGAAGACGAGCGAGCCCAGGTCGCCCTTGGCCCGCCAGGTGAACCCGGAGACCCAGATGGCGTAGGCGGCCGCCGGGCCGGCGACGAGGAACTTCAGGCTGACGCCGCGGACGACGACGAAGAGCATGCCGGCCACGGCCAGGCCCAGGAGCGCCGACCGCGACTGGGTCTGCATGAGGACGAAGAAGGCCGGCGGCGCGAGGGCCAGCCAGAGCAGACGCTTGGCCGGCCGGGACGAGGCCAGGGCGACGAAGGCGGAGATGAGGACGACGACGGCGTAGCGGCCGACGCCGTTGGCCCGGACCTCGCCGAGGCCGAAGGGCATCTGATAGATCATGTAGCGGGTCGAGCGTCCGAAGCCGAAGCGGACCGCCTCGGGCAGGACCGCCAGGAGAAGGAGGACGACGACGGCGGTGTTGACGCGGAGAAGGGCCCGGAGGACGGGCAGGGGCTCGGGCCGCTCGACGACGAACCAGGCGACGAGAAGCGGCGAGAGGTAGGCCGAGCACCAGTAGACGGCCGTCGCCGGCTCCGGAGACAGCGCGACCGACGAGACGAAGCCCAGGAGGCCGTAATAGGACATGAACCCGAGCGCGGTCCAGCCGAAGCGGTAGCGCGCCCGCGCGGCCAGGGCCCAGAGAAGGCAGATGTAGGCCGCGGCCACCGGCAGGAGGGCCCGGAGGCCCTGGACGAGGGCCAGGCGGTCGTGGACCGAAGGGAACGGGACGAGGTTGTAGGGCCCGGTGAACATCCCGCCCCAGACGAGCGCCCACAGGACGAGCGAAGGGGTCACGGGCGCTCCTCCCGGCGGGGCGGCCGGCCCGCCAGGGCGTCGGCGTAGATCGCCCGGAGCCTCTCGCCGAGGCGGCCCCACTCGTAGAACGACTCGGCCCTGGCCCTGGCCTCCCGGCCCATCCGGTCCCGCAGGCCCGGGTCGCGCCGGAGCTTCTCCAGGGCGGCGGCCAGTCCGGCCGCGACCGCGCCGGGCCGGCCCGGCCGGACCTTGACGCCCCAGCCGTCCCGGACGTGGAGCCCGGGGCCGGCCAGGTCCAGGCAGACGACGGGCAGGCCGCAGGCCATGGCCTCGACGACGACCGCGCCTCCCCCGTCGCGCAAGGACGGGAAAAGGAACACGTCGCTTCGCCTCATTTTGACGAAAATCTCGGACCGGGGCGACCACGGCGCCCAGGCCAGGCCGTCGGAGACCCCGAGACGGGCGGCCAGCGCCTCGAGCCGCGGCTTCTCCGGACCCTCGCCCACGAGCTCGAGGACGGCCCCCGGGGCGGTCTCCCGCAGGAGGCCCAGGGCTTCGAGGGCCAACGGCAGTCCCTTGATCGGGTCGAAGCGTCCGACGTAGAGCAGGCGGAAGCCGTCGCGGCGGCCCGGGGCCGGCGGCTCGGCCGCAAGGTCGCGCCGGTCGATGCCGTTGACCGGGAAGGGGACGATCTTCTCCCGCCACTTCGAAAGGACCGCCTCGGTCTCCCGGTTGCAGACGAGGATGGCCGACGCCTTGGCGGCCGTGCGGCGGCGGGCCGGCGTCGCCCGCCAGACGTTCTGCAGCCGGACCCTCGAGCGCTCCTGGCGCCGGTCGCGCCGGGCCAGCGTCGGCATGAGCTCGCGGGGGACCTTCTGCCCGCCGCCGACCGGGCCCCAGACGAACGGGACCGGGAGGGACGGGGCGGCGTAGCTCGGCATCCAGTCGTTCGAGAAGGTGATCTGGTGGAAGAGGTCGAACGGCCGGCGCCGGTGGAGCTCGCGGGCCGCCTTGGCCGCGGCTTTCTGCCAGAGGTAATAATAAACGCGCGTGCCGAGGTGACGGTCCCGCAGGACCTCGTGGAGGCGCGGCGGCAGGTCGACGTAGTGGACCTCGGCCGGGCGGCCGTCCGGGGCCGCGAGCGTCCCTTCGAGGCCGTCCCGGTTGAAGCCCCAGGTGATCAGATGGAGGTCGGCGAAGGCGGCGATCTCCCGGGCCAGGTTCCAGCCCAGGATGGCCTCGCCGGGGAAATGGGCCGTCGCCGGGCGGGGATGGCAGGCGTACGCCGACGCGAGGACCCTGGGGCGGAGCGTGCTCATGGCGTCATTCGGGGACGATGATCGACCTCGCCAGGCCGACGGCGTTGCCGAAGGCCCGGGCCAGGAAAGAGGCGTCTCCGCGCCGGACCGCCAGGCCGAGGCTCATCAGCAGCCGCGCGGCGAGCGCCGCCCGGCACCTGGCGGGCGAGAGCTCGACGTGTTTCCCGACGAAATGGACCCGGTTGAGGACCTCGCGGAGGCCGAAGACATAGGCGCCGCCGCGGCCGCCGTCGGCCGGGAGGTGCCGGTAGCCCGCGCTCGCGGCGACGGCCAGCCGGTAGACCCGGCCGACCCGGTAGCTGAAATCGAGGTCCTCGAGGTAGCTGTAGCCGGAGTACCACTCGTCGAAGCGGTGGCCGCCGAAGATCTCCCGGCGCCAGACCGAGGCCCCGGTCGGCAGCCACTCGGCCCAGGCGGTCGCCTCGACGCGGCCGAGCATCGTCTGGAAGCCCGAGGCGGTGACGGCGCCGCGGCGGCGGGCGTAGAGGCCGAGGGCCTCGGCCAAGGGCGTCCGCTTGAGCCCGGCCAGGCCGAGCGGCGGATGGTTGAGCATGTTGAAGGCCGCCCCGCCGAGCTCGGGGCCGAACTCGTCGAAGAAACGCAGCATCTCCGCGACGGCCGCCGGCTCGAGGACGGCGTCGTCGTCGACGAAGCCGACGAGATCGATGTCCGGCCCGATCGCGTCGAGGCCGAGGTTGCGTTGGCGCGTCGCCGAGGCCACCGGCGACGGGACGTGCCGCAGGACGGGCCGCGGCGGCCGCGGGCCCGCGGGCGGGGCGGGCCGGGCGCCGGCGTCGACGACGACGACCTCGTCGGGAGGGCGCGTCTGGGCGACGAGGCTCCGCCAGAGACGGGCCAGCTCCTCGGGCCGGTCCTTGGTGGCGACGACGAAAGAGATCCTAGACGGCACCGGAGCTCCTCCCTTCGAGGGCGCCCTCGACCACGGCCTTCATCTCGGAGGCGAAGCGCGCGGCCGAGAAGGCCCCGGCCCGGGCCTCGAGGTGGCGGCGCAGCCCGGCCTCGGCCGCGGCGTCCGAGAGGACGCGGCCGATGAGCGCCGCGGCGTGGTCGCGGCCGGAGTAGGTCAGGTCCGGGTGGTCGACGATCTCGACCTGGCCGCCGCAATCGGGCACCCAGACGACGAGCCCGGCCTTGACCATCTCGGCCACGGCGATGCCGAAAGGCTCGGCCCGGCGGCCGGAGATGCCGTACTTGTGCCGGGCCAGGAAGGCCGCCAGCTCCGGGCCGTACATCTCGCCCTCGAACCGGACCCAGTCGCCGTGCCGGCGGACGAGCGCCTCGATCGTGCGGCCGTGGGCGCCGCGGCCGCGCCGGCCGACGATGTGCAGATGGACGGCCCGGGTCTTGCGGACCTCGGCCAGGACGGCGACGATGAGGTCGAACCGCTTCTCCGGGACGAGGCGTCCGACGGCGACGAAGCCGTCCTCGCGCTCGCTCCAAGGGACCGCCGGGAAGGCGCCGGCGACCGGCGGATAGACGACCTCGGAGTCGAGGCCGAGCCGGTCACGGAGCCGGCGGGCGACCCATCTCGAGTTGGCCAGCGTCCGGTTCATCCGCCAGCCCGCCTCGCGGTCCCCGGCCAGGGCCCGGGCCAGCCGGAGGTAGAGGGACCGCCCCCGGGAAGGCCTGTGGAAGGCGGGCTCGCCGGCCCCGCCGGGGAAATCGGCCTCCCGCCGGAGGCCGTCGTCGAACGAGAGGTCGGCGATCATCTGGACCCCGGGCCGGCCGAAGTCCATGACGTTGTAGGCGGAGATCATGAGGTCGAACTCGCGGGCGTGGCGGCGGCAATAGCGGGCCAGGGGAAAGCCCCGCAGGGCGTCGAAACGCCGCCGCGTCCCCGGCGGAACGGCCGCGAGCCGCGTCTCCAGCCGGCCCGGGTCGATGCCCGCGCCGTATTTCCCGTTCAAGGCCGCGAGGTCGGGGCGGCCCGTCGTGATCAGGGTCACCGCGTAATCGTCCTGCAGGGCCCGGACCGCGCCCAGGGCCGCCGCCTCGGAGCCCCCGCCGGCGACGAGGCCCGGATGGACGACGGCGATGCGGGCTCTCATCCGGCCCTCTCCGTCCCCGCCCCCCCGGCCGGGGCGGCGGCCCGCCGCGGCCGCAGGAGCCCGGCGACGAAGGCCCTCTCCCCGGCGTCGAGGAGGACGCGATAGGAGACCGCGGCGAAGGCGACCGAGAGCGCGGCCGCGCCCAAGAAGCCGCCGCCGAGAGCGGCGTTGACGGCCAGCCCGGCGGCGAAAGCGGCCAGGGCCGCGGAGACCCTGCCCAGCCCGTTCTTCCAGACGTAGCCGAAGCGGACCCGGCCGGGCCGGAACGAGGCGGCCATGAGGAAGGCCGGGAAGGCCGTCAGCCGCAGGGCCGAGGCGGCCGCGACGCCCTTGATGCCGCCGGCCTTGGCGCCGGCCCAGATCAGCGCGCCGAAGACGACGAGCTCGAACACCTGGTACTTCGGGGCGATGTCCACCCGGCCGATGCCCATCAGGTAGTTGTTGGGGACGGCGACGACCGTGTTGACGAGGAAGCCCGCGGCCAGGACGGTGACGACGAAGGCGCTCCGGGCGGCGAAGTCCGGCCCGAGCCAGAGCCTCAGGGCGTCGCCGGCGAAGAACATGAGCAGGACGAAGACGGGGCCGGTCGTGAGGAGCAGGAGCTTCGTCGACCTGGCGAAGAGGTCCTCGGCCCGCCCGGCCCGGTCCCCGCCGCCGAGGAACGAGAAGGCCGGGAAGAGGACCATCGACAGGCTGTTGGGCACGACCCCGAGCCGGTTGATGGCCTCGTAGGGCGCGCTGTAGAACGCCACCGCCTCGACCGTGAGCAGGGAACCGATGACGAGGCGGTCGATCGACGTGGTCACGGCGTAGAGGACGCCCGACAGGCCCAGCCAGCCGCTGAACGAGAAGATCGGGCGGACCAGGGCGCGGCGGAAGACCGGGGCCGCCCGCAGGACGGGCAGGACCCGCAGGCCCAGCGCGGCCCAGGCGGCCAGGGCGGCGGCCCGGGACAGGATGAGCAGGACGACGATGCCGGGGAGGGCGCAGCCAATGGCCGCGCCGACGAGGGGCAGGACGTAGAACAGGACGTTCAAGGGCGCCTTGACGGCGTTGACGAGGTCGAACCTCTGGGCCGCCTCGAGGACGCCGCGGAACGAGGCGGCGACGAACATGACCGGCAGGGACCAGCCGACGAGCCGGAGGGTCAGGACGGTCTCTCCGGCGAAGGCGGCGGGGATGTTGAGGACGTGCCGGACGAGCGACGGGGCCAGCAGGTGCGACAGGCCGGCCGCGGCCAGGCCGATGGCCGTCTGGAGGCCGACCGTCGTCCAGACGGCGGCCGGGATGACCTCCGGCGCGCCGCGGCCGAGGGCGTCGGCGACCGTGCGGGTCGCCGTCCGGCCGAGGCCGAGGTCGAACAGCCCGAAATAGCCGAAGACGACCCAGACCAGGGCCAGGATGCCGAACCGCTCGGTCCCCAGGGCCCGGACGACCATGGGGATGGCGGCGAAGCCCGCGGCCAGGGGCAGGGCGAGGCCGAAGAGGTTCAGGGCGGTGTTGCGGAGGACCAGGCCGTTGCGGATATCCACGGAACGCATGATCGGAGCTTTCGCGGCAGGCTACCGCCGGTGGATAGAACGCCGCACCTCGCGGCAGGAAGCTCGGACGCTTTAGCGGCTGTTGCGAATGAAGGCTGCCCCCATTATAGCCTGAGGCCGGGCCTGCGGAGAATCCGGGGCATGCCGTTCCATAGCGCGTCCATGATAAGGGGCGCCCCCCCCGGCGGACAATCGTCAGGCCGGATGAATCCAGGGGTGAAAAACCCCTCCCGGGCCTGACCCTTTGGGGTGAGGGGGAACGGGACCGGGCTAACCCCCTGGAAGGCGTCCGTTTCCTTGACACTCCGCGGGCCCTCCTCTATACTTTGCTTTCGGCTTCGACGGCGGGCCCGTCCCATCATGACGCAAACGGAAAAAGCCAGGAAAGGCATCCTCTCCCCGGCCCTGAGAAAGGCCGCGGCGGCCGAGGGGATCGCCCCGGAGACGCTGGCCGAGCGCGTCGCCCGCGGCCTCGCGGTCGTCCCCTTCAACCCCGGCCACGCCCCGGCCCGGCCCGCGGCCATCGGCCAGGGCCTGCGGACCAAGGTCAACGTCAACCTGGGGACGTCGCGCGATTTCCCGCGCCTGGCCGACGAGCTGCGCAAGGTCCGCATCAGCCTGGCCCACGGCGCCGACGCCCTGATGGACCTCAGCACCGGCGGCGACCTGCGCCGGATCCGCCGGGCCATCCTGAAAAGGACGCCGGTGCCGCTCGGCACCGTGCCCATCTACCAGGCCGCGGTCAAGGCCCTCGAAAGCCGTCGGTCGATCGTCGGCATGACCGAGGAGGACCTGTTCGAGGCCGTCGAGTCCCAGGCCCGCGAGGGCGTCGATTTCATGACCGTCCACGCCGGCCTGACCCGGAAGGCCGTCGAGAGGCTCAAGAGCCAGGGCCGCGTCGCCGACGTCGTCTCCCGCGGCGGGGCCTTCCACCTGGCCTGGATGCTCCACAACGACAGGGAGAACCCCTTCTACGCCCGCTTCGACCGGCTGCTCGGGATCGCCCGCCGCCACGACATCACCCTCAGCCTGGGCGACGGGCTGCGGCCGGGCTCGATCCTCGACGCCACCGACCGGCCCCAGATCGAGGAGCTGCTGACCCTCGGCGAGCTGGTCAAGCGGGCCGGCGAGGCCGGCGTCCAGGTCATGGTCGAGGGACCGGGCCACGTCCCCCTCGACCAGGTCGAGATGAACATGCGCCTGGAGAAGCGCCTTTGCCACGGCGCGCCCTTCTACGTCCTCGGCCCGCTCGTCACCGACATCGCCCCCGGCTACGACCACATCGTCTCGGCCATCGGCGGGGCGGTCGCGGCGGCGGCCGGGGCCGACTTCCTGTGCTATGTCACGCCGGCCGAGCACCTCGGCCTGCCCACCGACGACGACGTCCGCGAGGGCCTCATCGCCTCGAGGATCGCCGCCCACGCCGCCGACATCGTCAAGGGCGTCCCGGGGGCGCTCCGGCGGGACCTGGAGCTGGCCCGGGCCCGCAAGCGCCTCGACTGGGAGACCCAGCGGCGCCTGGCCATCGACCCGGCCAAGTTCGCCGCGGTCCGGAAGAGGCGCCGGACCCGGAGCGCGGCCTGCTCCATGTGCGGCGAGTTCTGCGCCATGCGTCTCGTCGGCGAGTTCCTCGGCTCGGACGGGAAGGCCGATGGCGAGTGCTCCTAGGGCCCTTCTCTTCGGCACGGCCGGCGTCCCCTTCTCCGCGGAAGACCCCTCCACCCTGGCCGGGATCGAGCGCGTCAAAGCCCTCGGCCTGGACGGCCAGGAGATCGAGTTCGTCCAGGGCGTCGCGATGGGCCTCGACACGGCCCGCAAGGTCCGGGAACGGGCCGAGGCGCTCGGCGTCCGGCTGAGCGTCCACGCCCCCTATCACATCAACCTCAACTCCGAGGACCCGGGCAAGCGGCTGGCCAGCCAGGAGCGCCTGCTCAAGACGGCCCGGATCGGGGAGGCCTGCGGCGCGACGAGCGCCGTCTTCCACGCCGCCTTCTACGGGCAGGACCCGCCCGAGAAGGCCTACGAGGCCGTCAGGTCCGGGCTCCGGACGGTCCTGTCCATCCTGCGGCGCGAGCGCCTGGGGATCACGCTGCGGGTCGAGACGATGGGCAAGCGGGCCCAGTTCGGCTCGCTCGACGAGGTCCTGAGCCTGTGCCGCGACCTCGAGGGGCTCCAGCCCTGCCTCGACTTCTCCCACCTCCACGCCCGGGAGGGCAAGATCAACTCCTATTCGGAGTTCGAGCAGGTGCTGAGGAAAGTGGCCCGCAAGCTCGGGCCGCGGGCCCTCCGGAACGCCCACATCCACATCGCCGGCATCCACTACGGCGACAGGGGCGAGATCAAGCACCTCAACCTCGGGGAGACCGACTTCCGCTACGACGAGTGGCTGCAGGCCCTGCGCGACCTCGGCGTCGAGGGCATGGTCGTCTGCGAGAGCCCCAACCTCGAGGCCGACGCGGTCATGCTGAAGAGGCTGTACCGGGCCCAGGGCGCACGAAGCGTTTGACCCGGCTTCCCCGGCGGGCTTATAATGGCCCTTCATCCAATAACGACAAGGAGAGGCCCATGGTCGAAATCCGTTTCCATGGCCGCGGCGGTCAGGGGACCGTCGTCGCCTCCAAGATCCTGGCCGACGCCATCGCCAAGGAGGGCAAGTGGGTCCAGGCGTACCCCGAGTTCGGCGTCGAGCGGCGCGGCTCGCCCGTCGTCGCCTTCATCCGCATCGACGGCCGGCCCATCTACGACAAGAGCCGCATCTACGCGCCGGACCACGTCGTCGTCGTCGACCCCACCCTGGTCGAGGCCATCGACATCACCGAGGGCCTCAAGCCCGGCGGGACCATCATCATCAACAGCGACCGCCGGCCCGAGGAGTTCGAGTTCCGCGGCAAGTTCCGGGTCCGGACGATCAACGCCACGGAGATCGCCGTCAAGCACAAGCTCGGCAGCCTGACCGCGCCGATCGTCAACACGGCCATCGCCGGGGCGGTCGTCAAGATCCTCGGCCTGGCCCGGCCCGAGTCCCTGGCCGCGGCCATCCGGGACGGCATTCCGATCAAGCCCGAGGACAACGTCAAGGCCGCCGAAGAGGCCTACGAGAAAGCCTGAGGGAGAGACGACATGAGACCCAGGAAAGCCAAGAAGATCGTCTTCAAGTCGGCCGAGGAGATGCCGCTCATGATCTGCTCGGTCGGCCACCAGACCCACAACCTGACCGGGGCCTGGCGGAACATCCGGCCCGAGATCGACCTCGAGAGATGCATCAAGTGCGGCATCTGCTGGAAGTTCTGCCCCGAGCCCTCGATCGACGTCGTCGACGAGTGGCCCGTCATCGACTACGACTACTGCAAGGGCTGCGGCATCTGCGCCGAGGAATGCCCGACCAAGTGCATCGCCATGGTGGAGGAGCGGAAATGAGAAAAGTCATCATGGGCAACCACGCGCTGTCCTACGGCGCGATGCTGGCCCGGTCCCAGGTCATCTCCGCCTACCCGATCACGCCCCAGACCCAGGTCGTCGAGCTGCTCTCGGAGATGTGCGCCGACGGGACCCTCGACGCCCAGTTCATCAAGGTCGAGTCCGAGCACTCGGCCATGGCCTCCTGCATCGGCGCCTCGGTCGCCGGGGCCCGGGCCTTCACGGCCACGTCGGCCCAGGGCCTGGCCCTGATGCACGAGATGCTCCACTGGGCGGCCGGCGGCCGCCACCCCATCGTCATGGGCAACATCAACCGGGCCATGGCCCCGGGCTGGTCGATCTGGACCGACCAGAACGACAGCCTGTCGCAGCGAGACACCGGCTGGATGCAGTTCTACTGCTCCTCGAACCAGGAGGTCGTGGACACGGTCATCCAGGCCTTCAAGGTGGCCGAGACGCTGATGATCCCGGCCATGGTCATCCTGGACGCGTTCGCCCTGTCCCACACCTACGAGGTCGTCGACGTCCCGGACCAGGCGCTCGTCGACCGCTACCTGCCGCCGTTCAAACCGTCCATCAAGCTGACCCCGGCCGACCCGCGGGCCTTCGGCGGGCTGACCGGCGCGGAGCACTACATGGAGCTCCGCTACAAGCTCCAGAAGGACATGGAGAAGGCCCCGGCCCTGATCGAGGAGACGGGCCGCGAGTTCGGGAAGGTCTTCGGCCGCGAGCTCGGCCTCGTCGACCCCTATCTCTGCGGCGACGCCGAGTTCGTCTTCGTCACCTCGGGGACGGCCGGCTTCACGGCCCGGGTCGCCGTCGACGAGCTGCGGGCCGCCGGGGTCAAGGCCGGGAACCTGCGCATCAAGGTCTTCCGGCCCTTCCCCTTCGACCGGGTCCGCGAGGTCCTGGGGAAGGTGAAGAAGGCGGCCGTCGTCGACCGCAACTGCTCCTACGGCGCGGGCGGCATCTTCTACCAGGAGGTCAAGTCGGCGGTCTACGGGCGGCCGGGGATGCCGCCGCTCATCGGCTACGTCGCGGGCCTCGGCGGGCGCGACATCACCACCGCCCAGTTCAAGGAGGTCGCCGCCGACGCGATGGCCAAGGCCAAGGCCGAGGAAGAGATCGTCTGGATCGGAGTGAAGAAATGAGCCCTGAAGCGAAAAAAGAGAAGAAGTTCGCCCTGACCCTGCCGGCCGAGGAGCTGATGGCCTGCGGCCACCTGGCCTGCCAGGGCTGCGGCGCGACGCTGGCCATGCGCTACATGCTCAAGGCCCTGGGGCAGAAGACCGTCCTCTGCATCCCGGCCTGCTGCTGGGCCGTCATCGACGGGCCCTACCCCTACTCGTCCCTGGACGTGCCCATCTACCACTGCGCCTTCGAGACGGCCGCCTCGACGGCGACGGGCGTCAAGGCCGGGCTGGAGGCGACGGGCGACACGGAGACGACGGTGGTGGCCTGGGCCGGGGACGGGGGCACCTTCGACATCGGCATCCAGGCCCTGTCCGGGGCGGCCGAGCGGAACGACGACATCATCTACGTCTGCTACGACAACGAGGCCTACATGAACACGGGCATCCAGCGCTCGTCGGCGACGCCGTACGGCGCCTGGACGACGACGACGCCGGTCAAGCACTTCAAGAACCGGCCCAAGAAGGACATCGTGGCCATTCTGGCCGCCCACCGCATCCCCTACATCGCCACGGCCAGCGTCTCCCACCCGGAGGACTTCGTCAAGAAGATGAAGAAGGCCAAGGACATCAGGGGGACGCGCTTCTTCCACGTCTACGCCCCCTGCCCGACGGGCTGGAAGAGCAGGCCCGAGGACACGATCAAGCTGGCCCGGATGGCCGTGCAGAACGGCTATTTCCCGCTCTACGAGATCGAGGACGGCGAGAAGACGACGGTCAACCTGAAGCTCAAGGAGCGCAAGCCGGTGGAGGATTTCCTGCGCCTCCAGGGGCGTTTCCGGCACCTGAAGCCGGCGGAGGTCGCGGCCGTCCAGGCCGAGGTCGACGCCCGCTGGGAGCGCCTGATGAGGAGCTGCGCCGGGTAAGAGCCGGAAGGGGTCAAACCTTTAATTCTTTAATTTTCGCGGGCGGACCGATCCGTCCGGGACCAGAAATTAAAGAATTAAAGGTTTGACCCCTTCATTTTTCGCCCCGCTTTCACTATAATTTACGACGTATTCAGTAGGTTTTGATCCCGAGGAGTGAACGATGAGACGTTCGTTCGCCGCCGCCGCGGCCATCGTCGTGTCCATCGCCATCGCCGCCGCCGCGTGCGCCACGCCCGCCAAGGAGGCCGCGGCCGCCGCCGCTCCGGATTTCGCCATCACGGACCTGGAGGGCAAGACCCTGTCTTTGGCCTCGTACAGGGGCAAGGTCCTCGTCCTCAACTTCTGGGCGACCTGGTGCCCGCCCTGCCGCCGCGAGATCCCCGATTTCATCGAGGCCTACCGCGAGCTCCAGGGCGAGGGCCTGGAGATCCTCGGCGTCTCCGTCGACGAGATGACCGCCGGGGCGCTTCGCGACTGGGCCCGGCGGACCGGCATCAACTACCCCGTCGCCCTGGCCACTCCGGAGATCGTCCGGGCCTACGAGCCGGGCGACTACATCCCGGCCACGATCGTCGTCGACCGCAAGGGCTTCATCCGCCATCGCCAGTCCAGCCTCATGGACAAGGCCACCCTGGTCCGCCTCTTCCGGCAATATTAGAATGGGGTCAAACCTTTAATTTTTTAATTTTCCCGCCAGACCGGCGACGAGCCAGGAAGAAAAATTAAAAAATTAAAGGTTTGACCCCCTCTTGCTTATAATAGAAGCGTGGACGAATTCCTCACGGCCCAGGCTCCCGCCGCTTCCGCCGCCGAAGGCCTCCCCTACTGGCTCCTCTGGGCCCTCCTCTGCGTCATCCTCCTCCTTCTGGCCTTCATCTTCCTCCGCGACAAGGACCTGCGCCGCCGCGTCAGCTCGTTCCTCTCGGGCGCCCGCCGCCACATGGCCCGCCTGCGCCTCCAGGTCCGGCTGAAGAAAGAGAAAGAGAGGAAGACGTCGCTCTGGCGCGAGCTGGGCAAGCTCGCCTGGAGCGAGGAGGTCCGGGAGCCCTGCCTCGAGGCCGAGTGCGCCAAGCTCTCCGGCCTCGAGGAGGATATCGGCCGCCACCAGAAGACCTGGCACGAGGTCTACTCGCGCATCGAGGCCCTCGGCCGGGAGCACGACGCCGCCCTCAAGCGCTTCCGGGCCCTCGTCGCCGAGCAGGAGGAGTCCCGCCGCCCCCACCAGGAGGAGATGCTGGCCCTGGCCAACCGGAAGAAGGAGCTCCTCGAAGCGCTCGAGTCCTCCCTCAGCGAGGCCGCGACGGTCGAGGCCCAGGTCCGGGCCTCCGAACAGGACGCCCGCCGGATCGCCGGGAACCCCAAGCTCTCCGAGCCCGTCCGGACCGCCCGCCTGGACAAGGTCCGCGAAAGGACGGCCGCGCTCTCGGAGCGCCTGGCCCGCCTGCGCGAGAAGACGCCCCTCGTCCAGGACGAGCGCTACCGGCTCGAGCGCCGGCTCGAGGAAGCCGAGGGCCGCGTCCGGGTCTTCAACGAGGCCATCCAGCGGATCGACGCCGAGTACCGCGAGCGCCTCCAGGCCCGGGAGAGGGAGATCCGGGAGTGGCAGAAGGCCAAGGAGCGCGTCCAGGACAGGATCGTCGGCGTCAAGCGGCTCATGGAGCCCCTCTTCGAGAACATCGGGCGCATCCTCGACGAGGCCCGGCCCGGTCCGGCGAGCCTCTCGACGCTCTACTTCGAGATCGACGGCGTCAACCGGGCCATCGCCGACCTCGAGGCCCGCCTCGAACGCCTGAATTAGAATGCCCAAGCCCCGCCTGCTCGTCCACGCCTGCTGCGCCCCCGACGCCCTCTACGTCTTCGGCCTCCTCGAGGGCGCCTACGACATCGCCGGGTTCTTCTCCAACTCCAACATCCAGCCGCGCCGGGAGTACGACCTCCGCCTCGGGGAGGCCCGCGAGGCCGCCGCGCTCTGCGGCGTGCCGCTCCTCGAGGACGTCTACGACCCCGAGGGCTGGACGCGCCTGACCCTCAAGTTCAAGGACGAGCCGGAGAAGGGCCGCCGCTGCGATGTCTGCTACGCCGCGCGGCTCCTCCGGACGGCCGAGCGGGCCGCCCGGGACGGCTTCGACGCCTTCGCCACGGTCATGAGCCTCAGCCCCTGGAAGAAGGCCGCCGTCCTGAACCGCGTCGGCCGGCAGTTCGCCGCCCGTTTCGGCCTGTCCTTCCTCGAGGCCGACTTCAAGAAAAAGGACGGCTTCAAGAAGAGCGTCGCCCTGAGCCGGGCCCACGGGCTCTACCGCCAGGACTACTGCGGCTGCCTCTACAGCCGCGAGGCCGCCCGGGCCCGGGCCAAGGAGAGGGTCCCGCCGTGAGACGTCCCCGATGCGCCGCCGCGCGCCTCGCCGTCTTCGGCGTCGTCCAGGGGGTCGGCTTCCGGCCCTTCGTCTACCGGCTGGCCCGGCGCCTGGGGCTCGACGGCTGGGTGGCCAACGCCGGCTCGGGCGTCGAGATCCATGTCGAGGGCCCTCCCGCGGCCGTCCGCGACGCCTTCCCGGCCGCGCTCCGGTCGGGCCTGCCGCCACTGGCCGCGATCGAGCGGCTGGAGGTCCGGCCCGCCCCGGTCGCCAACCTCCGCGGCTTCGAGATCCGCGAGTCGCGCGGCGAAGGCGGCTTCGTCTTCATCTCGCCCGACATCGCCACCTGCGACGACTGCGCCCGGGAGGTCGCGGCCCCGGGCGAGCGCCGCTTCCGCTACGCCTTCACCAACTGCACCAACTGCGGCCCCCGCTACACGATCGTCCTCGGCCTGCCCTACGACCGGCCGCGCACGACCATGGCCGGCTTCGCCATGTGCGCCGACTGCCGCCGGGAATACGAGGACCCGCTCGACCGCCGCCACCACGCCCAGCCCATCGCCTGCCCCGCCTGCGGGCCGCGGCTGGTCCTGCGGGACGCCCGGACCGGACGCCGGATGCGCGGCGGGATCCCCGAGGCCGCGGCCTTGGTCAAGGCCGGCCGGATCCTGGCCGTCAAGGGCCTCGGCGGCTTCCACCTCGTCTGCGATCCCGGGAACCTCCGGGCCGTCCGCCGCCTGCGCCGGATCAAGGACCGCCGGACGAAGCCCCTGGCGCTCATGGCCCGCGACCTCGGCGCCGTCCGCCGCTTCGCCGCGCCGGGGCCGGCCGAGCGCCGCCTCCTCCTCTCCCCGCGCCGGCCCATCGTCCTGCTGCGGAAGCGGGCCGACCTCCCGCTCATCGCCCCGGACCTCGGCGAGATCGGGGTCATGCTGCCCTACACGCCCCTCCATCAGCTCCTCCTCGAAGACCTCGGCCTCGTCGTGGCCACGAGCTCCAACCCCAAGGACGCCCCGATCGCCAAGGACGAGGCGGAGGGCGGGGGCGTCCGCCGCCTCTGCGACGCCGTCCTCACCCACGACCGGCCCATCGCCATGCGGGCCGACGATTCGGTGGTCAAGGTCGTCTCGGGGCGGCCCCTCTTCGTCCGCCGGGCCCGCGGCTATGTCCCCTACCCCCAGCCCGTCCCGGCGGCGCTCCGCTCCGACCGCGTCCTCGTCGCCCTCGGCGGCGAGCTCAAGGACACGGTCTCCCTCTATAAGAACGGCTACGTCGTCACCAGCCAGTTCCTCGGCGACCTCGACGACTACCGCAACTTCGGCTATTTCCGGGAGACCCTGGCCCACCTGCTCCGCCTCTTCGACGCCAGGCCCGAGGCCGTCGTCACCGACCTCCACCCCGATTTCCGGACGACCCGCTACGCCGCCTCGATGGGCATCCCCCACTTCCGCGTCCAGCACCACTTCGCCCACGTCCTGGCCCCTCTCCTCGAGCACGGCCATGTGCCCGCGCGGCCCGTCCTCGGCGTGTCGCTCGACGGCTACGGCTACGGCGAGGACGGCACGGCCTGGGGCGGCGAGTTCCTGCTGGCGGACTACGGCGGCTACGAGCGCTACGCGCGGTTCGAGCCGGTGCCCCTGCCCGGCGGAGACCTGGCCGCCCGGGAGCCCTGGCGGATGGCCCTGGCCTATCTCGACCGGGCCTTCGGCGCGGCGGCCCCTCCGGCCCTTCCGGCCCTCGAGGCGATCGGCCCGCGCCGCTCCGCCGCCGTCCGGGCCATGGTCCGGAGCGGCCTCCGCTCGCCGCTCTCCTCGAGCTGCGGCCGGCTCTTCGACGCCGCGGCGTTCCTTCTAGGCGTGGCCCCCTTCCGCCTCGAGTACGAGGCCGAAGCGGCCATGCGCCTGGAGGCGCTGGCCGACCGGCGCTTCCGGGGCGTCTACCCCGTTTCCGTCGCCGCCCCCTCGCCGGGCCGGCCGGCGGAGGTCTCCTTCGCCCCTCTCGTCCGGGCCCTCGTCGGCGACATCGCCGCCGGGGTCCCGGCCGCGGCCGTCTCGGCGAAGTTCCACGATTCCCTGGCCCGGGCGATCGTCCGCGTCGCCGAGCGGGCCCGCCGCGAGCGCGGGACGGCCGAGGTCGCCCTGGCCGGAGGGGTGTTCCTCAACCGGCGGCTGCTCGCGCGGACGGAGAAGCTCCTGGCGGCGAAGGGGTTCAAGGTTTTCCGGCCGGTGGCCTACTCCCCGAGCGACGAGTCGCTGTCGCTCGGGCAGGTCGCTTGGGGCCTGGCCCGGCTCAAGAGCGGCGGAACCTGATCCCGCCGACGAGCGACAGGACCCCGTTCGAGACGGCGGCCAGAAGGGCCCCGGCCGCGCCGCCGGCCAGGAGGCCGAGGAGCGCCCCGACGACCGAGCCGGACACGCCGCCGACGAGGTCGCCGCGGTGCTCGGCGAAGAAGGCCGGCAGGCGCTCGAGGAAGCCGGCGAACAGGCCTGTGACGCCGGCCAGGAGGCCGAGGACGAAGCCGGCGAAGAGGCCGAGGACGCCGAAGAACGCGGCGAACGACTTGAGGTCGAGGGCGCGGATGACGGTCTCCGCCGCCGCCGGCGCGGCGTCGGGGCCGTCCGGGACGGGGACGGCGCCCGGGCCCTCCGGCGCCCCGCGCGCGCGACGTCCGCCGCAGCGGGCGCAGGAGTCGGCCTCGAGATCGTTCTCGAAGCCGCAGGCGACGCAGACAGCCTTCCGTTCGAGCTGGGACGGCGGCCTGGCCTCGGCCCACCGGCCGCCCTCGTGGACGTACCAGCGCCCGCTCTGGGACCCGATGGCCCAGAAGCGCCCGTCGTCGTCCTTGATGCGGAGCCGCCTCAGGGAGTCGGAGAACTCCTGTTGGGATATCCTCCCGGCCTGGAACTCCTCGCGGAGCCGGCCGAGCGTCGCCTCGGCCTCGCGGTAGGGATCGGTCATGCGGGATGCCTCCGGAACTCCCTCGCCTTCTATCTTAACGCCACAACATCCGTTTTTTCAACGAGTTATCAACTCGTTGAAAACGAACGAGATGGCCGGCTGACGAAAACTTGTGCAATCCGACTTATGTTCAAGCAGGACCGGGGATTGGAGCGGCGAGCTTGGACGATTTCCACAGCATTTCCACCGAAGCTGTGAATATGTCGTCTCACCATTTCCCGCTCAGGATGTCGATCAGGCCCGCGCCCTGGATCGGGTCGGGAATGAAGGACAGGACGAAGACCGCGGCGACGACGGCGCTCAGGACGCGCCTCTTCCAGCCCAGGGGAGCGCCCTCGTCGACGACGGGCGGGTGGTTCAGACGGAGCTTCGAGCGGAACTCGAAAAAGAGCAGCAGCCCGGCGATGAGGAGCCAGGTCACATGGAAGAAGACGCCCAGGACGGCCAGGACGCCGATCGTGGCGAAGGACAGGTAGCGCGCTCTCGGCCCGAGCAGGGCGTAGGCGATGTGGCCGCCGTCGAGCTGGCCGAGGGGCATGAGGTTGATGGCCGTGACGAGGAGACCGACCCAGCCGGCGAAGCCGACCGGATGGAGCACGAGCGCCTCGCCTTCGGGGACCCGGCCGAAAAAGAGCGAGGCCAGGAGGCGGAAGGCCAGGGGCTCGCCGAACGTGATCGTTCCGGCCGAGGGGGCGAAGGGCGCGGTCCGGGAGAAGGCCAGGCCGGCGGCCAGGGCGGGCAGGGCCAGGGCGAAGCCGACGAGGGGGCCGTTGGCCCCGACATCGAAGATCTGCCGCCGGAAATGGATCCGCGACTTGATGCGGATGAAAGCCCCGAAAGTCCCGATGAAGGGGGGGCCGGGCAGGAAGTACGGCAAGGTCGCCGCGATGCCGTAGCGGCGGCAGGTCAGGTAGTGGCCGAGCTCGTGGCCGACGAGGATGGCCATCAGGACGGCCGCGTAGAGGGCGCTCAGGGGGAAAACGCGGGGGTCCCGGAGGGCGCCGGCGGCCCCGGCGGCGATGTCCGTCCCCGGCGCGCCGGCCCCGAAGGCGAGATAGCTGGCGCTCCAGCCGAGCCCGGCGAAGCAGGCCGTCAAGACGGTCAGGACGAAGAGGAGCCCGTGGAGCCAGGTCCTGTCGGCGGGGCGGGCGTCGCTCATGGGGCGGGGCAAAAAAAGAGGAGTGAACCGCGTTCACTCCTCCTCGGATGCCGTTCCGGGCGGCCGGCCCCTACTTGCCGGTGAGCTTGTGGAACTTGGCCATCAGCTCGTCCCGGGTCTCCTTGTGGTCGGGGTCCGGGACGCAGCAGTCGACGGGGCAGACGGCGGCGCACTGGGACGAGTCGAAGTGGCCGACGCACTCGGTGCACTTGGCCGGGTCGATGATGTAGCGCTCTTCGCCGGCCGTGATGGCCTGGTTGGGGCACTCGGGCTCGCAGGCGCCGCAGTTGATGCACTCCTCGGTGATCACGAAAGCCATGGGTCCCTCCTCGAAGAATTAGGGTCTATTATAGCACAGAATCATTTCGGGCCAAGCTTGCCGGCCTTCATGGCGGCCTCGTAGCCGTAATAGGACCGGGCGTACTCCTCCTGGAGCTTCTTGTAGAGGTCGGCCGCCGCCTGGGTCTCGCCCTTGAGCGCGTGGGCCTCGGCCAGGTGGAAGAGGAGGGCGTCGACCGGGTAGGCCCGGGGCTTCCCGTCGACGGCCTTCTTGTAGACGGCGATGGCCTTGTCGAAGTCCTTCCGGCCGATGGCGATCTGGGCCTTGAGGTCCTCGGCCTGGTAATGGAGCAGGTCCTTGCGGCCGTCGACGATCCGGCCGGCGAAGGAATCGGCCTTGGCCCAATCGCCCCGCTCGGCCCAGTACTTGGCCAGCTCCAGGTTGGCCAGGCGGGCGGTCCGCCGCTTCCCGGCCAGCTTCTCGAGGTCGGCCAGCTTCCCGGGGTCCGCGGCCGCCGCGGCCGCCAGGTCGCCGACCTCCCCGACGGCCCGGCTGTAGACGCTCCGGCCGTGGACTCGGACGAGGAGCAGCCCGGCGAAAACGAGGCCGGCGAAGACGACGGCCCCGGCGACGATCAGGATCTCCCGCCTGTAGGCGTCGAAATACCCGGCCAGCCGGCTCAGGCCGTGGGCCATCCCGTCTTTTTTGAGATGATGCCGTTCCGTTCTCTTCATCTGTCGCTCCGCGGCGGGGATCGAAGACCCTATTTACCATAAAGCCGGGAAGCGGTCAAACCGCCTTCGGAAGGGGTCAAACCTTTAATTGTTTAATTTCGGATCTCTTCCACGTTGTGTGGGTCAGATGGGCCGGCAAATGGGGACATGTCCTCCCAGTAGATGTCCCCATTCAGGCCTACGGGACACGTACCGGGGCGGTACATGTCCCGACACGCGCCTCGAGCACCTGGCAACCGATCCCATGGCCACCCACAGAAAATGGAAGAGAACCTTAATTTCTAACCCGGCTCGTTTTCGGAGGCCGCCGCGAGCAGGTCGCCGACCGTCGTCAGGGCCAGCCCGACCGCGGTGTCGGCCGCGCCGTAGTAGACCTTGACCGGGCTCGACTCGAGGGCGAAGCCCTCGGCGTCCGTGTCCTCGACGACCATCCCCGAGGGGAACACGACGTTCGGGACCTGGCCGCAGAGCTCGTAGGGCTCGCGCGGCTCGAGGATGTTGCCGCGCGACCGGCCCAGGAGCCGGGACGGGTCGGCCAGGTCGAAGAGGGCGACGCCGGCCTGGTAGATGTTGGAGCTGCCGAAATGGGTGGCGACGCCGTGATAGACGTGGAGCCAGCCCCGCCGCGTCTTGACCGGCGGCGGCCCCGAGCCGATGTATTCGTCCCAGTAGTGGAAGCGTCCGGCCATGACCGGGCCGCGCGGCCGCCAGCGGACGAGGTCGTCCGACTCGGCCAGCCAGACCTCCGTCCCCGTCGCCGGGCCGCCCGCGTGCCGGGCCCGGTTGGGCCGCTCGAAGCGGAGGTAGGCGCCGCCGACCTTCTCCGGGAAGAGGACGCCGTTGCGGACATCGCCGCTCGAGACGAGGCCGAGGAAGTCGAAGGCCTCGAAGTCCGCGGTCCGGGCCAGTCCCAGCCCGCAGCCGCCGTCCATGTCCATGGCGAACATGACGTAGTAGGCGCCCTCCAGCCGGGTGACGCGGGGATCGTAGACGTGATAGACCCTCTCCCGGAGCCTCCCGAGGCCGCGCAGCTCGACGACCTCCGGCCGGACGGCGAAGCGGACGCCGTCCCGGCCCTCGGCGACCATCGTGAACGTCTCCCGCGAGCGGGCCTGGACGCGGAGCATCAGGACGTAGCGGCCGCCGGCCTTGGCCGCCCCCGGATTGAAGACCGAGGTCGCGTCCGTGAGGAGCGGCGGCAGGTCCGGGACGTCGGCCCGGGTCAGGATCGGATTGGCCGGGTGTCTCGTCATGGCTCCCTCCCCTCTCGGCGCTAGCGGCCCCTCTCCTTCCCGACGAAACCCGTGTCGGCGTGGTCGCGCGTCATGACCTTGAGCGTTCCGATCATCTCCTTGAGGTTGATGATCCCGCCGACCGAGAACCAGACGATGACGGCGATCGAGACGGCCAGCATGATCAGCGTGTAGGCCCGCCAGAACCGCATCCAGGCCAAATCGGCGACCTCGCCGGTCAGGTTGAGGACGGTGCCGACGACGAACACGGCGACCCAGCTCGCTGTCCAGGCGTAGGTGGCGACGTAGATGACCTTGTCGAAGCGGGTGAACTCCCGGCCCATGCCCAGGACCTTCCAGCCCTTGACCGGGACCGCGTCGACGACCGTGTACTCCTCCTCGACGAGGTGCGCGCCCCGGTGGAGCATCCGGTCCATGTCGAAGGCCTTCCCGCCGCGGCCGGCGAGGAGGGAGACGGCGACGTAGACGACGCTCGAGAGGGCCATGGCCAGCCCCCAGAACATCTGGCCGTTGACCGGGAAGTCCGGGTCGAGCTGTTGGACGACGATGCCGCCGACCGCCGTGACCGCGCCGACGATCATGGCCGACCAGGCCGCGGCCGCGGTGCCGCGCTTCCAGTACAGGCCGCCGATGATGACCGCCCCGCTGCCGCCGGCGAAGATGGCCCCGGTGACGGCGAAGAAGAGGAAGATGTACTCGCTCTGCTGGAAGAGCAGGCTGAAGACGAACGAGAAGGCGGCCACCCCCAGGATGGCGAGCTTGAGGACCTTGAGGTGCTGGGCCGGGGCGAAGGGCCTCTTGCGGAGGGGCTGGACGACGTCCTGGATGAAGACGCTGCCCCAGGAGTGGAGATAGGTCTCGTTGCAGCCGACAGCGGCCGCGAGCATGACCGCCGCGAACGCGCCCATGAGCCCGACCGGCAGGAGCTTGGTCAGGGCCACCGGCACCGTGAGCTGGCTCCGCAGGGCCTCCGAGCCCAGGCCGTCGAGGACCGGCCGGACCGAGGCCGCCGCCTCCGCGAACCCCTCGCCGTGCCAGAAGGTGTAGGCGACGATGGGCACGAAGACGAGGAACAGCCCCCACTGCGGGATGCCCCGCCAGTTGGCCAGGACGTCGCCCATCTTGGCCTCGTGGGCGCTCTTGGCCGAGGCGTTGTAGGCCTGGGTCCCCTGCCAGGACAGCTTCCCGTAGATCACGCCGATCATGCCGATGAAGAAGTACCAGAAGTTGTAGTCCTTGGTGCTCCCGGTGTGGAAGGGATTGGCGAGCGAGGCGCCGGCGGGGGCCGCGGCCAGGGCCCGGAAGATCTGGGGCCAGTCGACCTTGGCCATCAGGACGACGACGATGACGATGAAGACGGCGTTGACGAAGACGCCCTGGAGGAAGTCGGTGATCATGACCGCGATCTGGCCGCCGCTGAAGACGAAATAGAGCGGGACCCAGAGGAGGACGATCATGACCAGGGCGAAGGTCGAGACCTCCAGGCCGAAGAGGCCGACCGTCCTCGGCAGGCCGCAGAAGTAGATGAAGAAGCGGGCGCTCACGGCCGGGAAGATGCCGAAATTGATGATCCCCGAGACGAAGGCCAGGCCCCCGGCGAAGACGCGGAAGCGGCGGCTGTAGCGGACCTCGAAGAACTGGGCCATGGTCAGGCAGCGGGTCTGGCGGAAGCGGTAGAGGACCCAGCCCGAGACGCTGATGCCGACGACGACGACGGCCATGGCCATCTCCCACCAGCGCATGTTGAAGCCGGCGATGTAATTCATCTCCAGCATGCCGACGATGGTGATGGCCCCGAGCGAAGCCGTGCCCTGGGACAGGCTGATCAGGTATCGCCCCCCGGTGCGTCCGGCGGCCAGGAAGTCGGAGACGCTCCGCATGAGCGGCTTGATGAGGACGACGACGGCGATGATGGCGGCGAAGACGGCGGCGACGATCCCCCAGTCGATCCAGGTCAGGTTCACGGCCCGGATTCTACCTCATTTGATGGGGGACATGATACCTGTTTCCCTGTTTGCCCCTTGTCGGGGAATGTTCCCCTCGGACCTGAAGCGCGAAAATTAGATGTCGAAGACGATGAGCCCGGTCTTGAGGCGGACCTGCTCGCGGACGGCGTCCTTGGAGATGCGGTTCTCCTTTTCCGCCTTGACGGCCCGGAAGAGCTCGTAGGTCGTGACGAGCCCGTTGCCGTCCTTCTGGGCCTCCTCGATCTGGCCGGCCGAGAAGGGGTTGGCCCGGGCCTTGGGGTCGACGGCCGAGAAATAGTTGCCGACGAGGACCGCCTTCATGCGGGTGTTGTCGAACTCCTGCATCCGGCGGCCCTTGTACTTCTGGAGCAGGAGGCACTCGTCGTCGGTGGCCCAGTTCTTGCCGGCCCGGACGAGGACGAGGGCCACCTCGCCCTTGCGGATGGCGGCCTCGACCGGCATGTCGCCGGGCTCGATGAGCCAGGCGTCCTCTTCCTTGCTGCGGATGACCTTTTTCCAGTATTCGTCGACGTCGACGACCCGGCCCCAGCCGAGGTAGCGGAAGGCGTCGACGACGGCCCTCTTGAGCTCCGCGCCCTCCCCCTTGAGGAGGTGGAGGAAAGACCCGTGGCCGCCGGCCTTCATCTCCCGGATCCGCCGGTCGTAGCCGGCCAGGGCCTCCTCGAACCGTCTCTTCTCTTCCTCCCGCCGGGCGAGCAGGGCCACGAGCTCGGGGAACGCGTAGTCCACGCTCTCGGACCAGTCAGCCGCCGCGTCCCTGGCCGGCTCGCCGCCGAACCAGAGCTTGTCCTTCAGGATGTGGTCCGCGACCTCGACGTTCTTCTCCCCGAACGAGGGCAGGATGACGACGCTGCCCTTCCCGATCCGGACGGCCGCCGCCGCCGGGGCGCCGTCGGCCGTCTTGGCCAGCAGCTCGATCGTCCCGTCGGACGCCGCGTCTTTCTCCCAGACGCCTTCGGCCGGGGTCTCGTCGTAGAGGCGGAACGCCTTGGCGATGTAGGGCTTGAAGCGCTCGAAGGGGACGTGGAAGAGGGCCCGGGGGTTGAAGACGACGGCGTCGCCGCGGCCGCCGTCCCGGATCACGAGCCCGGCCAGGGGGCCGACGATGTTCGTCAGCTGGTGCGTCGCGCCCCCGCCCACGAAGCAGACGACCCGGAGGCCGCCCCGGACCCGGTCCAGGAGGGCCTGGTGGAGTCCGGCGTGAAGGTCGGCCCGGCCGGCCCCGGCCTCGCCGGCGACCCGATAGAAAACGGCCTCGCTCGCGCCCGGCAGGTCCAGGGGCTCGTCGCGGCCCGTCGCCCAGCCCGTCGACCGGGCCTCGACGTCGTATTCCAAGGCCGCGAAGCGGTCCCGGTCGGCCTGGCCGAAATCGACCAACATGATCTTGGGCATGAACCGGCTCCTTGTCCGTTGTCCGCCCTATCATCGGGCTAATCGCGGCCACCGTCAATCACCCCTGAGGGTGAACCCCTGCGGGAAATCGCCGTCCCGGCCGCGCGGGCCCTCCGCCCCCGTAGGGTTCGCCGGCCGCCGCGCCGCGTCCGCTCCCCCTCGCCCGCGGTGAGGCCCCCGGCCAGAATATCACCCCCCCTTCCATTCCTCGGGGGGATGGCCGGGCCCGCCCGGCCCGGCGACAATGCCGGCGAGGCCATCATGCGCATCTTCGGACGCTCCGGCCCGGCCCCCGCTCCGGTCAAGGTCCAGGACGGCGGCGTCCCGCCGCCCGGCCCGGCCGTCGGGACCGAGGCCAAGCCCTACAAGCCGCCTTACATCAACGAGCGGAAGAAATTCGATCTCATCATCGCCGCCTCGGGCCAGATCTTCTACGATTACGACCTGCTCACGGGGGACATCCTCTGGAGCGGCAGCCTCGAGCAGGTCCTGGGCTACGAGGCCCACGAGATGGGCGGCATCGCCGAATGGGCCGAGCGCATCCATCCCGAGGACCGCGACGAGGCCCTGCGGCTCCTCGACGCGGCCGAGAAGGACCGGACGACCTACGATGTCGAATACCGCTTCCGGCTCAGGAACGGCGGCTACCGCTGGCTCCACGACCGCGGCTCCTTCGTGATCGAGGACGACCGGAACCTGCGCCGCATGATCGGCATGATGCAGGACATCCACGACCGGAAACAGGCCGAGATCCTCCAGAACGCGGTCTACCGGATCGCCCAGGCCGCCGACGTCGCGGCCGGGACGCGCGACCTGTTCGGCCTGGTCCATGGGATCATCGGCACGGTCATGCCGGCCGCGAACTTCTACATCGCCCTCTACGACGCCGCCCAGGACCTCATCAGCTTCCCCTACTTCGTCGACGAGGAGGATACGCCGCCCGAGTCCGTCAAGCCCCGCAAGGGGCTGACCGAGTACGTCATCCGGAACGGCCGGCCGCTCCTCTGCGACGAGGCGACCGACCGGGAGCTGCGCGGCCGCGGCGAGGTCGAGGTCATCGGCGCGCCGTCGGCGATCTGGCTCGGCGTGCCCCTCATCGTCGACGGCAAGACGACCGGGGCCATGGTCGTCCAGCACTACTCCAACCCGGCCGCCTACGGCCCGCGGGAGCTGCGGATGCTCGAGTACGTCTCGTCCCAGGTCGCCCGGTCGATCGAGCGGAAGCAGGCCGAAGAGGCCCTGCGCCGGAGCGAGCAGGGCCTGTCGATGCATTTCCAGAAGACGCCGCTGGCCGTCATCGAGTTCGACACCGATTTCCGGGTCCGCCAATGGAACCCCGCCGCCGAACGGATCTTCGGCTGGACGGCCGAGGAGGCCTTCGGCCGCGACGTCTCCTTCATCCTGCCGGACGATTTCAAAGGCCTGGCCCGGGAGATCTGGGCCGCCCTCATGGCCAACCGGGGCGGCGACCGGAGCGCCAACAAGAACGTCACCAAGGACGGGCGGGCCATCTTCTGCGAGTGGTACAACACCCCGCTCATCGATTCCGCGGGGACGGTCATCGGGGTGGCCTCCCTGGCCCAGGACGTCACCGAGCGGATACGGGCGGAGAGCGCCCTGCGCGACAGCGAGGAGCTCTACCGCCGGCTGATCGCGGCGATCCCCGACATGATCATCCGGACGGACCTGGCCGGGAACATCGTCTTCGCCAACGACGTCGCCGCCCGGCTGAACGGGGACGGCGATCCCCAGGCGCTCGTCGGCCGGAACGCCTTCGATTTCATCGTTCCCGAGGACCGCGAAAGGGCCGCCCTGGCCATCCGCAGCCTGTTCGACAAGAAGGTCGGGCCCCAGGAGATCCGCCTGGCCCTCTCGACCGGGGACATCGTCCCGTTCGAGATCGACGGGTCCGCCCTCCGCGACCCCGAGGGAGCGCCTTACGGCATCGTCTACCTCTGCCGGAACATCGCCGAGCGGAAGCGGGCCGAGGCCGACCTCCGCGAGGGCCTGGCCAAGCTGCGCTCGACCCTGAAGGCCTCGATCGATTCGCTGGCCTCGGCCATCGAGATGAGGGACCCCTACACGGCCGGCCACCAGGAGCGGGTCACCGATCTCGCCCGGGCCATCGCCCTGGAGATGGGCCTGGCCGAGGAGCGGGTGGAGGCCATCGAGATCGCCGGCGCCATCCACGACATCGGCAAGCTCTACGTCCCGGCCGAGATCCTGAGCAAGCCGACCAAGCTGACCGATATCGAATACGCGCTGATCAAGATGCACGCCCAGGCCGGCTTCACCATCCTGAGCAAGATCGACTTCCCCTGGCCGATCGCCCGGATCGTCCACGAGCACCACGAGCTCGTCAACGGCTCGGGTTATCCCCAGGGCCTCTCGGGCAAGGACATCCTCCTCGAGGCCCGGATCATCTGCGTCGCCGACGTCGTCGAGGCCATGTCCTCCCATCGTCCCTACCGGCCGGCCCTGGGCATCGCGGCCGCGCTGGACGAGATCACGCAGAAGCGGGGCATCCTCTACGACCGCGAGGTCGTCGACGCCTGCCTGCGTCTCTTCCGCGACAAGGGCTTCAAGCTCGATTGACCGCGGGCCCCCGGCCCTTGAATTCTCCGCCCTCGTTGGATTACGATGCGGACGCGATGAACAACGCCTTCGGGCTCCTGGCGAGAGCGTCCCCCCTCCTGGCCCTGCCCCTCCTCCTGGCCGGGCTTGCCGGGGCGAGTCCCGCGAGACCGGCCCAGCTCGTCGACGCCCTCCTCAAGGGCCTCGGCGGGGAGCGGGAGCCGGGGGTCGCCGTGATGGTCCTCCAGGACAGCGAGGTCGTCTATCTCGGCGCCCGGGGCGTCGCCGACATGCAGGCCATGCGCCCCATCGACAGCCGGACGAACTTCCGGCTCGCCTCCCTGACGAAGCCATTCACCGCGGCGGCCGTCATGCTCCTGGTCCGGGACGGCAAGCTCCGTTACGAGGACCGGCTGACCGACCTTCTCCCCGGCTTCCCCGACTACGGGAGGGACATCACCGTGCGCCACCTCCTCGAGCACACCTCGGGCCTGCCCGACTACGAGGACTTCATGCCCGAGCCGGACCCGCGGCGGCCGGTCGAGGCGGGCCAGATCGACGACGCCGGGGTCCTCGAGATCCTGAAGGCCCGCAAGGGCGCCTGGTTCGTCCCCGGAACGCTCTGGAGGTACAGCAACTCGGGCTACGTCGTGCTCGGCCTCATCGTGGCCAGGGTCTCCGGCCGGCCCTTCCCCGCCTTCCTCAAGGAGAGGATCTTCCTGCCCCTCAAGATGACCGGGACCGTGGCCCACGTCCGCGGCAAGTCGGTCGTCGCCGACCGGGCCTTCGGCTACGCCAAGGACGCCGGGCGCTGGCGCTTCGCCGACCAGAGCCCGACCTCGGCGACGCTCGGCGACGGCGGGGTCTACTCGTCCCTCGCCAACCTGTCGCTGTGGGACGAGGCCCTGCGGCGTCACCTCCTCCTCACCGAAGAGGAGATGCGGCCCGCCCTGAAGCCGGTGCGCGTCCCCGGCCGGGGCCCGACCGGGCCGGACGGGAAGCCGGCCGACTACGGCTTCGGCTGGTTCCTCGACGCCTGGCAGGGCCATCCCCGCATGTGGCACTACGGCGAGACGTCGGGCTTCCGGACGGCCATCCACCGGTTCACCGAAGACGGCCTCACGGTGATCGTCCTGGCCAACCGGGCGGACGTCGACGCCTCGGCCCTGGCCGTCAGGATCGCGGGGCTCTATCTCGGCGGGAAAAAGCGGTAGGGGGAGCGGGGTCAGGCGACGGTGGTCGGGATGCCGTCGTTCCGGCCGTAGAGGTGGCGGATCAGCGTGAGCACGGCCTGGGACGTCAGGCGCAGGAACTCGACCCCGATCTCGTGGAGGTCGCCGTCCGGCCGCGGCCGGTTCCACTTGACCTCGCCCTCGAGGTTGACGAACTGGGCGGTCCCGGCGAGGTCGAGCCGGATGCGGATGACCGTCCCGACGGGGTAGCTCTTCGAGGTCACGACGCGGGCCCCGCCCGTGGACAGATCGAACGTGTGGGCGGCGATGCCGGCGCCCTGGACCTTGTCCGCGGCCGTCCGGATGAGGACCTCGTTCCGTTCAACGAACCTTTTCCGCCTGCGGCGCTCGAACATGTCCGGCTCCTTGGGTCGTGTCGCTCGTCCGCCCCGATTCTCGCCCCGCCGCCCCGGAGCGGCAATCCCCCCCGGCGGTGATTCGGACGGTGATTTCCCACCCCCGGCCCGGCGCGTTGACCGGCCCGCGGGCCGATGCTATCCTGGAGGCGGCGGCCATGGATGCGGCGAAGCGTTGGGCCTTGATCCTCATGGGCGGCGGCGCCCGGGGGCTGGCCCACGTCGGCGTCCTGCGCGTCCTCGAAAAGAACGGCCTGACGCCGGCGATCGTCACCGGGACGTCGATGGGCGCCATCGTCGGCGGCTGCTACGCGGCCGGGGTCACGGCGGAGACGCTGACCGGCTGGCTGGGCGGCCTGAGCGCCGACGACTTCGGCCGCAAGGGGGGGGCGGCCGGGCTTTTCAAGCGCCCCAAGAACCTCTTCGAGTACGTGCTCGTCACGAACTACAAGAACAGGTTCTTCGGCAAGTTCGGCCGGGACAAGGGCGACGCCATCGAGGCCACCCTCAAGAGCTTCGTCGGCGAGGCCCGCATCGAGGACCTGCCGGTCCGGTTCGCCTGCAACGCCGTCGACCTGGTCTCGGGCCGCGAGGTCCTGTTCACGGCCGGGCCTCTCTACAAGGCGCTCCGGGCGACGATGTCCCTGCCGCTCGTCTTCGCGCCGGTCAGGATGGGCGGGATGCTCCTGCTCGACGGCGGCATCGTCAACAGCGCGCCGGTCGAAGCGGCCCGGGCGATGGGCGCCGAGGTCGCGGTCCTCGTGGACATCCACAGGCCGCTCAAGCGGCTGCCGGCCGCCCGGATCAAGGGCCCCCTCCAGGTCGTCCAGCGGACGATCGAGGTGGCCTCGGCCGCCTCCTTCGAGGAGAGGGCCCGGGCGGCCGACTTCGTCATCCGGGTCCCCGTCGACCTGGGGATCCTCGAGTTCTCCGAGACCCGGAGGATCGCCAGGAAGGGCGAACGGGCCGCCGCCGCGGCGCTCCCCGCTCTCCGGGAGGCGGTCGGCGCGGAGCCCTGACGCCGCCCGGCCCGAAGGGGCCGCGGCGCCCTCCCCCCGGCCGCCCGGTCAGTACCAGTCGGCGAAGATGAAGCCGACGCCGATGCGATGGACCCGGTGGCTGAAGTCGAGCAGGCTCTCGCCGTACCCCTGGAAGTACTGGACGTAGCCGGCGATATTCTCGAACAACGGGAAGCTCCACTCGATCTGGACGGCCCCGCGGTTCTCCTTGAAGTCCAGGTTGTCGCGGAGCATGACGCCGAAGCGGTGCCGCTTCAGGAAATAGTAGCCCCAGACCTCGCCGTGGCCGAGGTAATTGGTGATGCCGGGGTTGTCGTCGTCGATGTCGTCGAACCGGTACCAGGCCTTGAGGAGCAGCGAGAAGCGGCCGCGCTCGAGGCCGGCGTTGACCACGGCCCGGTCCCAGCTCCGGGACAGCGGCTCCGACTGGCCGTTGGACTGGTGGTTGAAGCCGGCCTGGACGAAGCGCAGGTTCAGCCCGAAAAGGTCGAGGCGCGTGCCGAGGGTGAGCAGGAGCTCGGGCTCGTAGTTGGTGTCCCGGAACGGCGAGCTGTCGTCGAAGTTGTAGAGCTGCCAGAAAGACCGTTGAGTGTAACCCGCCCAGAGGACCAGGTTCCGGCCGAAGATGTCCCGCCACAGCCGGGCCTTGAAGCTCAGCTGGAAGGTCGCCTCCGGCTTGACCAGGGTCTTGGCCGGGTCGGCCTCCTGGAGGGGGGCCGGGTTGGGGCTGGTGTTGTACGAGAAGGCCAGGGCGTAGTTGGACCGGTGGAAGGTGATCCCGGGCTTGGAGGCGCGGGTCTCCGGATCGAGCTGCCAGAGCTCGGTGAAGTAGGAAGGCCTGGTCCCGGGTTCGGGCTTGACGGCGGATGCGGTCTGGTCAGGCGCTTTCGGCCCGTCCCCCGGCGCGGCCATGAGGAGGCCGGCCCATAAGAACGGCAGGACGAGGAAGAGGAGCGGACGTGTGAGCCGTGGACGGGAATGACGGGACACGCGGAACCTGCCTTTCACCATGACGGCGGACTCGCGACTTACGGGTTTTATATGACCGGTCCCGGCGGGCTGTCAAGCGCCGCGACGCGGAAAGCGCCGAGCCCCGCCGAACCCCGGCGCAAGGCGCCGAAAGGGAACAGGCCGAGTCCGGGGGGAAGAGGCAATGCCCCTGGCCTGACTCGAACAGGCGACAAACAGATTAGGAATCTGCTGCTCTATCCATACTGAGCTACAGGGGCACTCAGGGAAGAAGCGGGCTTACTATAGCCGAATCAACCCCCCTTTTCAATGAGACGCGAGGGCGTCGGACGGGGCGCGCCCGGCATTCGCGCCTGGCCCGAGCGGGCATAATCGTCAAGCAAGGACGCAGGGACGGCCCGGAAGGCCTCAGGGAGCCCTTCTTCTCGGGGGACGCTGGCAGCGGGGGCAGAAATGGCTCGAGCGGCCGCCGACGCGCTTCATCCGGATGGGGGTGCCGCAGACAAGGCAGGGCTCTCCCGCCCGACCGTAGACCTTGTGGTCGAACTGAAAGCCGCCGGCGTTGCCGTCGGCGTCGCGATAACCCGAGTCCGCAAGCGTCGAGCCGCCGGCCTCGACGGCCGCGGCCAGGATCCTGCGCATGGCGCGGAAGAGCCGCTCGACGGCCTCGGGCCCGAGCGACGAGGCGGGCGTCTCCGGGTGGACCCGGGCCCCGAAGAGCGTCTCGTCGGCGTAGATGTTGCCGACGCCGGCAATCCGCCTCTGGTCGAGGAGCAGGCTCTTGACGCGGCCCTTGCGGGCCTTGATGATCGCCGCGAATCCGGGCAGGCCGACCTCGAGCGGCTCGGGGCCGAGCGCCGCGAGCTCGGCGCAGGCCCGCTCCGGCTCGCCCTCGAGGCAGAGCAGGAAGCCGAACTTGCGGACGTCGCGGAAGCGCAGCTCGTCGCGGCCGTCCTCGAAGCGGACGACCAGCCGGATGTGCTTGTCGCGGGGCGAGCCCTCGGCGGCGAACAGGAACTGCCCCGTCATCTTGAGGTGGAAGACGAGCGTCCGGCCGCCCTCGCACTCGACGAGGAGCATCTTCCCCCGGCGCCGGACCCGGACGACCCGCCGCCCGCGCAGCGCCTCGAGCCCTTTGCGGCCGCCTCGCCGGAGCAGGGGCCGGTAGAGGAGCTCCACCCCGGCGATCCGGCGTCCCGCGACCCGGGGCGCCAGCGACCGGGCGATCGTCTCGACCTCGGGCAGCTCGGGCATAGCGATATTCTAGCACGGGAAATCGGGGACACGTGCCGAGGCGGGACATGTCCCCTTGATTTGCCCGGGCCATTCGACTAAGATGCGGGTTAATGAAACTCAAAGGCGTCGTCGCCCTCGTCCTGGGCTGGGCCGTCCCCGGCCTGGGCCATGCCGTACAGAAGAAGTACCTCCGGGCCGCCCTCTTCTTCGTCTCCATCTTCGCCATGACCGGGATCGGGCTGGCCATGGGCGGCAAGGTCTACCCGATGTACCTCGAGCCGCCCCGGACGGCGTTCCAGGTCGTCCTCAACCTGTTCAAGAAGGAGAACCCGCTGACCATCCTGGCCTTCTTCGCCGACCTCGGCAACGGCCTGTTCTACGCCCTGTCGCGCCTGTTCGCCTGGGGCGGCGGCCAGCTCGAACGGGCCACCTTCGAGTTCGGCACGGCCTACATCGCCGGGGCGGGCCTGCTGAACTTCCTCGTCGCCATCGACGCCTACGACATCGGCGCGGGAAAGAAGAAATGATCCTCGAGAGCCACCTCCTGTCGATGGCCGTCTACGCGTCCTTCGTCGCCCTGGTCCTGGCCCTCGTCCGCCGCGACGGGGTCAAGGCCCGCCTCCGCTACGGCCTGCTCCTCTTCGCCGTCATGACCGTCGGGGCCCTGGCCTTCGGGTGGTTCATGTTCCTGTTCATCAAGAAATAGGCGTGATCGAGCTTCACCACATCTGGAAGCAGTACCAGAAGCCCTACTGGGCCCTGTCCGACGTCACCCTCCGGATCGAAGACGGCGACTTCTGCTTCATCACCGGGCCGAGCGGCTCGGGCAAGACGACCCTGCTCAAGACGATCTTCCGGGAGATCGTCCCGACCGAGGGCCAGATCCTCGTCAACGGCGTCAACATCCTGAAGATCCGCGACAGCCGGATCTACACCCTGCGGCGGACGATGGGCATCGTCTTCCAGGATTTCCGGCTGATGTTCCACAGGACGGTCTTCGAGAACGTCGCCGTGCCCCTCCAGGTCGTCGGCGTCGGGCGCAAGGAGATCCGGCGGCGCGTCTTCAACACCCTCCAGAAGGTCAACCTCCACCAGAAGATCTGGGAGATGCCGGGCCGCCTGTCCTACGGCGAGCAGCAGCGGGTGGCCATCGCCCGGGCCGTGGTCAACAACCCCGAGTTCATCCTGGCCGACGAGCCGACCGGCAACCTCGACCCCGAACTGGCCTTCGAGATCGTCACGCTGTTCAAGGAGATCAACCGGCAGGGCGCGACGGTCATCATCGGCAGCCACGACCGGGAGCTCATCCGCCACTTCGGCGACAACATCCTGTTCCTCCAGAAGGGCAAGATCGTCGGCAAGGAAGCCCACTGATGCTCGAGAAGCTGAAGTTCTTCCTCAGCGCCACGGGCAACAACCTGTGGCAGTTCCGGACGCGGAACCTCTTCAGCGTGGCCATCATCTGCCTGTCCTTCCTGACGGTCGGCATCTTCCTGTCGCTCGCGAACAACCTCCGGGCCACGGCCAGGGAGCTGGCGGCCAACATGACCATCGCCTTCTACCTCGACAAGGACCTCTCGGCGGCCGGCGCGGACACCCTGCGGCGGGAGATCGGCCGGCCGGGGTTCGCCGAGAGCGTCCGGGTCGTCTCCCCCGAGGAGGCCCTGGAGCGGTTCCGGGCCAGCTTCCCCGAGCTGGCCGACGTCGTCGCCGGCCTCCAGGCCAACCCTTTCCCGCCGGCGATCGAGATGCGGGTCAACGCCAAGGCCTCGGCCTCGAAGGAGGTGGCCGCCTTCGTCGAGGCGGCCCGGGCCCGGCCGGGGGTGACCGACGTCCTGTTCAACCGGGACTGGGTCGAGAAGATGCAGGGCTTCAGCCGCCTGGCCGGGGCCGTCGGGGCCTTTCTCGGCGGCATCCTCATCCTGACCTCCTTCTTCATCATCTCCAACGTCGTGAAGCTCAACGTCTTCGCCCGCAAGAACGAGATCGAGATCCTCCGCTTCGTCGGCGGGACCAACCTCTTCATCCGCATCCCCTTCTGGCTCGAGGGCGTCACCCTGGGGCTCCTGGGGAGCCTGCTGTCGCTGGCCCTGCTCTTCATCGTCATCAACCTCTTCCCGGTCTACCTGGGCTCGTCGCTCGGCGCCCTGCAGCAGCTCCTGCGGTTCCGCTATCCCGGCCTGAGCCAGGCCGCCGCCCTCCTCCTCGGCGGGGCCGCCACCGGCTTCGTCGGCTCCGCGACCTCCGTCTCCAAGTTCCTGAAGGTCTAAGACGGGGTCAAACCTTTAATTTTTTAATTTTCGGGCCGGCCCGTCCGTCCGGAGCGGGAAAAATTAAAAAATTAAAGGTTTGACCCCGTCCTCCGGTTTGACCGGCTTTTTCTTTTGTCCTACAATCGGGGCAAATGGCGTCATTGGGACTGGAGCTCCGCGAGGTCCGGGAAGCGCGCCGTATCTCCATCCAAGAGATCGCCTCGTCGACCAAGATCGTGCCGCGCTACCTCGAGGCGATCGAGAACGACCAACTCGGGATCGTGCCGGGCGGCCTCTTCATCCGAGGCATCATCCGGGCCTACGCCAAGGCGATCGGGCTCGACGGGGAGGAGGTCCTGGCCCGGTACCGGGAGGCCGGGCTCCTCGGGGACGCGGGCCGCAAAGTCCAGGCCTTCCCGAAGGCCGTCGCCGTCCCGGCGCCCCCCCCGCCGCCGGCGTTCGTGACGCCGCCGGCGCCCGAGCCGGAGCCCGTCCCCGCGCCGGAACCCGAGCCGGAACCGGCCGCCGCGGCCGCGCCCCTTGGGGAGACGGCGCCGCTCCCCGTGGCCCCGGCCGCGCCGGGGCCCCTGTTCGAGCCGGCGCCGAAGCCCCGGCTCTCGCCCGCCGCCCGCAAACGGCTCCTGGCCCTCTCCTGGCGGCTCGCCGCCGTCGCCGCCGTCGCCGCCGTCCTCGTCATCATCTGGACCTCCCGGCGCCCCCGGCCCCCCGACGCCGCGCCCTTCGCCGTCGCCCCCGCGGCCTCCCTGCCCGGGGAGCCGGGGCCGACCGCCCCGCGGACGGCCGCCGAGGCGCGGCCCTCCGCGCCCGCCGCCGAGGCGGCCGCCAAGCCCGAGCCCGCGCCGCCGGCCGAGGCCGAGCCGGCCTGGAAAGGCGTCACGATCGAGATCGTGTTCCACGACTCGACCTGGATCCACGTCCGCAGCGACGGCGCGATCAAGATCGACGGCGTCTTCCCGGCCGGCACCACGGCCCGGGCCCAGGCCGACCAGCTGCTCCTCATCCACACGGGCAACGCCGGCGGCTTCAGCTTCCTCCTCAACGGCGAACGCGCCCGGCCCCTCGGCCGCTCCGGCCAGGTCATAACCGACATCAGGATCACGCCCGCCAACTTCAGGGACTTCCTCGAGGCCCGGGCGCCCGGGGGTCCGCCGGACGGCTGACCCTCGCCCGCCGCCGCGAGCGCCTGAGACCATGCCCAACGACCAGGCGGAAGCCATCGTCCTCCGGACGGCCCCCCTCGGCGACCAGGACAAGCTGGCCGTCCTCTTCTGCCGCGACAAGGGCCTCCTCCGCGGCGTCGCCAAGGGGGCCCGCAAGTTCGGCAACCGCTTCGGCAGCAGCCTCGAGCCGATGTCGGTCGTCCGCGCCTTCTATCACGAGAAGGAGCGGCGCGAGCTCGTCGTCATCTCCGGGTGCGACCTCCTCGAATCGTTCTTCGAGATCCAGGCCGAGCCGGCCACGGCCTTCCTGCTGACCTATTTCGCCGAGCTCATCGAGGAGTTCGCCCCGGCCCGGGCCCGCGAGGAGGTGCTCTTCCGCCTGCTCCTCTCCGTCCTCCGCTGCCTCAAGGACGGCGGCGACCGGGAGTTCGCCGCCGCTTACTTCGAGGCTTGGTTCCTCCACGCCAACGGCCTGCTGCCCGACCTCTCCGCGTGTCGGAAGTGCGGCCGGCCCCTCGCCCCGGGCTGGCTCGCTCCCGGGAAGGACGGCGCCTTCTGTCCCGACTGCGCCCCCCTCAGGAAAGAGGAGGTGCCCGCCGGGACGGCGGCCTTCCTCCGCTGGACGCGCCGGAACCCGCCGCCGGGCGACAGCGCCCCGCCGTTCCCAGCCGAGGACGTCGCCCGGATCCGCCGGACGCTCCAGGCCGCGATCGTCCACCACATGGAGCGCGAGCCCCGGACCCTGCAGTTCCTCAAGGCGAAGTGACCCGCTTTTTGCTATAATTGGTGGAACTTGTGCCATGGAAACGAAGTCGAATGACAACGGACGCGGCTGCGGACCGACCGAGGAGGCTCCCTTGAAACACCCCCTGCGCGCCCTGGCAGTCCTCATCTCTCTGGCAGCCTTGGCGCTGCCCCCCCTGGCCGCCCAATCCCCGCGCGGGTCCGTCGCCGGCAAGGTCGTCGGCGCGGACGGCAAGCCCCTCGGCGGGGTCACGGTGATCCTGTCCCGGCCCCGGAACGCCGACCTGAAGGCCAGGACCGACCCCGCCGGCCGCTACCGTTTCCCCGCCGTCCTCCCGGCCGCCGATTACACCGTCAGGGCCGAGCACCCCGAGCGCCGGACGGCCAGCCGGGCCAACGTCATCGTCCGGATCGGCGGGCGGTCGACCGTCGATCTGGTCATGGAGCCGGGCCAGCCCGAAGAGCAGACGGCCGTCACGAGCCCCTTCCCGGCGATCGACCCGGCCCGGATGCGGCTGGGCCTCGACCTCTCCCGGGCCGAGCTCCAGACCCTGCCCGCGCCCCGGGACCCGTGGATCGGGCTGCAGCTCGTCCCCGCCGTCATGGCCGACCGCGAGAACATCGGCGGCACCGAGTCCACCGGCCCGGCCGTCTTCACGGCCAGGGGCGACGTCTCGAACGGCGCGACGAACGTCTGGCGTCTCGACGGCGCCGACATCGGCGACCCCGTCGTTCTCGGCAGGCCGGCCGTGTCCTTCGACCTCGACGCCGTCGACTCGATCTCCGTCACGACCGGCGGCGCCTTCGACGTCACCGTCCCGACGGGCGGCATCGTCGTCAACGCGCTCACCCGCCGGGGGGACAACCGGCCGGCCGGCTCGGCCCGGTTCTACCTGACCGACGCCGCCTTCCAGAGCAGCAATCTGACCTCCGCGCTCAGGAACGAGGGCGTCGCCGGGACCGACCGCATCGAGCAGATCAAGGACTACGGCGCGAACCTGGGCGGGCCCATCGTCAAGAACAGGATCTGGCTGTGGGGGTCCTTCGGGGTCTCCGACATCCGCACCTACAACATTTACAACCGGCTGGACCAGGCCCTTCTCGGCAACGCCAGCGTCAAGCTGGACATCCAGCCCTTCGCCGGCAACCGGTTCGAGGCCCTCTTCCTGGCCAGCTCCAAGACGAGATACGGCGCGGACGCCTCGTTCGCCAGGCCCGAGGGATACCTTCATTCCGGGCGGTTCCGCCTGGGCAACCCCGTCATCAGGCTCCAGGACGAGCAGGCCTTCGGGAGGGACCTCGTCGTGTCCCTGAAGCTCACCGCGGCCGACACGGGCAGCCGCGTCCGGCCCGGCGACGACGAGCATCTCGACTTTCCCGTGACCATCGACGCCGCCCGGGGCGTCTACGTCCCCTTCGCGCCCAGCCTCAGGGCGTCCTGGGACTCCTCCTCCGAGCGCCGGGCGAGGAAGGGCTTCGAGGCCGCGGCGACCCTCTACAAGGACGGCCTCCTCGGCCTGGCCCACGAGTTCAAGGGGGGCTTCGAGTTCGCCGATAAGTCCCTCACCCGCCAGGCGGGGTATTTCCAGAACTTCCAGGTCACCCGGAACTTCGCCGAGCCCCTCATCGACCTGGGCGAAGGCCTGGTCGTCCCGCCTTCGGACTGGCAGCACATCACCTTCGGCCGGGAGACCCGGGACCGGGGGCTGGCCTCCCAGGCCTCCGCCTATCTCCAGGACACGATCTCCGCGGGCCGCCTCACCCTGGTCCTGGGCTTCCGCTACGACCGCCAGAAGCCCTCGACCGGCGCCTACGGCCTGGCGACCGTCTTGCCGCAGTCGAGCGCCTGGAAGACCGTCTTCGCCGCGACCGCCATCGACGCCCTGGGCCGGTACCTTCCGCCGCTCCCGGTCGGCGCCGTCGACCCGCGGTACCGGTGGAGCACCTGGTCGCCCCGCGCCGGGCTGAGCTGGGACGTCAAGGGCGACGGCCGGACCGTGGCCAAGCTGTCCTTCGCCCAATACGGGGACATCATGGCCCCCGGGGACTTCACCGCCAAGCCGCTCGGGCTCGGCGGCGCCCTCGGCTTCTGGTGGCGGGACGCGAACGGCAACGAGCGGGTCGATCCCGGGGAGGCCTACTGGCAGCACTCGCACGTCCACCCCGAAGCCCCCGACCGGCTCTACGCCTTCCTCGACTCCAACGGGTACCTGACCGACGAGGCCATGGACGCCCTCGAGGGCGGGTTCGAGAGCGACGCCTATCTCGCCGGCAATTACCGGGATTTCGACTGGGCGGACCCGAAGGGGATCAACTACGACTACCTGACGACGTTCTACCGCAGCGACATCGATCCCGAGGCCCGGAACGTCAAGACCTCGCCGCGGACGCGCGAGGTCGTGCTCAGCCTGGAGAAAGAGCTCCGGCCGGACCTCACCGCCTCGATCGCGGCCACCTACCGCCGCTACGACAACTTCGATTGGGCCAAGCTCTTCTACCCGGCCGACATCTTCCCCTCGACCCCCGATCTCGTCATCGACGACAGCCGGGCCTGGTACGTGCCCGCCGGGACCGTGCCCGCGAAGATCACCGTCACGGACGACGAGGGCCATGTCGTCAAGGAATACGACCTGCTCGAGGCCGGCGGGAAGACCTGGTACCTGCCCGGGGCCGCGTTCCCCGGCGAAACGCCCTATCGGCTCGTCGACAAGAGCAAGGCCTGCCGGACCTACTTCGGGCTCGATCTCGGCCTGACCAAGCGCCTCTCCCGCCGCTGGATGGCCGCCGCCGCGGTCACCCTGCAGGACCAGCGCCTCCACTGGAACGGCTCGTTCATCGACCCGACCAACCAGTGGGCCCTCGACGGCCAACCCTACGGGAACTGGGCCGCCGGCACCGGCGACAAGGCCCCCGTCCAGATGCACGCCCGCTGGATGGCCAAGGTCCACGCCCTCTACCAGATGCCCTGGGGGATCACCGCCGCGCTGACGTTCCAGGCGCGCGAGGGCTGGAAGGTCCCCCACTCCGTCACCCTCTCCTACGCCGACGGGGAGTCCTGGGACGGCCTCTACCGGTCCAACACCGTGTATCTCCAGGCCCCGACGAAGGACCGCCTGCCCAACAACCGCATCCTGAGCTTCCGGCTCGAGAAGAGCATGGCCCTCGGCTCCGGCCGGGTGACCCTCATGGCCGACGTCTTCAACGTCTTCAACTGGGCCATCGTCAACCGGGCCTACGACGCCCATCTGGGGACCTACTTCGTGGACACCGGGGAGTTCGTGGCCAACCCCGCCAGCCGCCTCCCCAGCGAGGTCCTCAACCCCCGCGTCATGCGGCTCGGGGTGCGCTTCGATTTCTGACGGCCCGGCCGGGGCCGTCCGCGCGGGACCGGGGGCCCCGAAGTTGATTTTTGTCCGGACTTGTGTAAAATGGGCGCTTCCCGGGGCGTCGGGGAGCCCGGCCGACGGGTCCTTCCGGCCGCCGTTCCGCATCGCTTTTCAGAGGAGTCGCGCATGAACCTGCTGGGTCTGGCCCGCCACGGCTTGAATTCGTTCGAGCAGATCGCCGTCTGCGGCGTCATGGTCACGGCCTTCTTCAGCCTCTGGTACGCCTGGATGCTGCGGAAGACCGTCCTCAAGAAGGACAAGGGCACGGAGAAGATGCAGGAGGTCTGGAACGCCATCCGCGTCGGCGCCGACAGCTACCTCAAGACCCAGCTCCGGAAGATCCTGCCCATCGTCGGGCTCCTGACCGTCGCGCTGTTCCTGAGCGTCTACGTCGTCCCGGCCAGCCGCGAGGCCGTGGCCGAGTTCGGCGAGAAGCACGCCCTGATCATCGTCGCCATCGGGCGGACGGTCGCCTTCATCATGGGCGCGACGTTCTCGCTGCTCGTCGGGCAGCTCGGCATGCGCATGGCCATCCAGGCCAACGTCCGGGCGGCCTCGGCGGCCCGGAGGGGCTTCAACGAGTCCCTGTCGATCGCCTACTACGCCGGCACGATCACGGGCATGCTGACCGACGGCCTGGGGCTGTTCGGCGGCACGCTCATCTTCATCGTCTTCGGGACCGCGGCCCCGGACGCCCTGCTCGGCTTCGGCTTCGGCGGGACGCTCCTGGCCCTGTTCATGCGGGTCGGCGGCGGCATCTACACCAAGGCGGCCGACGTCGGGGCCGACCTCGTCGGCAAGGTCGAGAAGGACATCCCCGAGGACGACCCGCGCAACGCCGCGGTCGTGGCCGACCTCGTCGGCGACAACGTCGGCGACTGCGCCGGCATGGCCGCCGACATCTTCGAGTCATACGAGGTGACCATCGTCTCCGGGCTGATCCTGGGCCTGGCCCTGATGGCCATCGACCCCAGCCATTCCTTGAAGTGGATCGTCTATCCCCTGATCATCCGGGCCATCGGGGTCGTCTCCTCGATCCTGGGGACGTTCGCCGTCCCGATCTGGGAGCGCTTCCCGATCAAGTTCCTCCGGGCCAAGGACGCCGAAGAGGCCATGTTCCGGTCCTACGAGGTCTCGAGCGTCAACACCGTCGTGTGGTCCTTCGTCGTGGCCGTCCTCTACGCCGGCGACTGGCGGCTGGCCGTGCTGACCTCGGTCGGCGTCGGCCTGGCCATGACCTTCAACCCCCTGACCTCCTACTTCACGTCGACGCGCAAGGCCCCGGTCAAGGAGATCGTCAAGGCGACCAAGACCGGCCCGGCCACGACGATCCTGTCGGGCCTGGCGGTCGGCATGGAGTCGAGCGTCTGGGCCGTCGTCATCATCTGCATCAGCTTCATCATCGCCCTGGCCCTCTACAGCGGGGCCGGCGCGCTCTACGTCCTCTACGGCGTGGCCATGATCGGCATCGGCATGCTCAGCCACACCGGCAACAACGTGGCCATGGACTCCTACGGGCCGATCTCGGACAACGCCAACGGCATCGCCGAGATGGCCTGGCACGACCAGTGCGACGAGGAGACGGTCAAGGCCCGCCAGATCATGGCCGACCTCGACGCCGTCGGGAACACGACCAAGGCCATCACCAAGGGGATCGCCATCGCCTCGGCCGTCATCGCGGCCGTGAGCCTGTTCGCCTCCTACATGACGGACGTCGGCCGGGTCCAGGAGCAGCTCGGCCACAAGATCATGGACGCCATCCGGGTCTCGGACACCAAGGTCTTCATCGGGCTGCTGCTCGGCGGGGCCTTCCCCTGGCTCTTCAGCTCGCTGTCGCTGAAGGCCGTGACGCGGGCGGCCGGGCTCATCGTCGAGGAGGTCCGGCGGCAGTTCAAGATCCCCGGCCTCATGGAGGGCAAGGTCAAGCCCGACTACGCCCGGGTCGTCGGGATCTCGACGGTCGCGGCCCAGAAGGAGCTCGTGCCCCTGGCCATGATCTCGGTCTTCCTGCCGCTCATCGTCGGCCTGGTCCTCCAGGTCGAGGCCCTGGGCGGGTTCCTGGCCGGCATCATCATGAGCGGCCAGCTCCTGGCCGTGTTCATGGCCAACGCGGGCGGCGCCTGGGACAACGCCAAGAAGTCGATCGAGGACGAGCCCAAGGACGCCGTCGCCTGCACCGGCAAGGGCTCGGACCGGCACAAGGCCGGCGTCGTCGGCGACACGGTCGGCGACCCGCTCAAGGACACGGCCGGCCCGGCCCTCAACCCGATGATCAAGGTGACCAACATCGTCAGCCTGCTCGCGGCCCCGATCATCGTCAAGCACAACAAGATGACGCCGGGCCTGGCCGTGATCGTGGCCGTCCTGCTGGCCGCGACGGTCTGGGCCATCGTCAAGAGCAAGCGCGAGGCCAAGAGCCTGTTCACCGACATCGAGGACGCGCCGGGCCAGTAGTCACTCAAAGGGCCGCAAGGCGGCGGCGTTCACCTTATCGATCCTTGAGGCGGCCCGCCCGAAACGGGCAGAGACAACCACAGCCGGGAGAACCCGCGCAGGGCCCGGGCCAGCTCCAGGGCGGATTGATAGAAGCTGTCCGGCCCCTCCATCGGCCCCGGGTCGAGGATCCCGTGCTTCATTTCTTCGATCTCTTCGGCGGTCAGGTTCAGCGAGCCGCACACTTCGAGTTCTTCGGCGCCGAATCCGGCCCGGCCCAATGAATCGCGGTAGCTTTCCATCAGCTGAGTGGTCAGCTGGATATCGGGAACCCGTTCCGAAACCGCCAGCCGGGTCAGGGCCTCCAAACTATCCGCGACCGCCAGCATGGCCAGTCCGGATTCCCTTTCATACCTGATGGCGTTCTCGAGCTGGCGCCCAGCCCATTCGTCAGCGCCGGCACTCATCGCCCCGGAATGCCTTTCCACGGAAAACCTGGCCGCCCGCATTTTCGCGGTCAGGTCGATGGCCGCCGTCATAAAGGCATTGAAAGCGTCGGCCCTGGCTCCGGTCACCCCGTCGCCGGCCCGAAGCGGCGTGAAAGCGCCCGGATCAGGCCTGGCCAGGACGGTATAGTCGCTTCGCGGCGGGTCCATGGAAGTCGCGTCAATGACATCGCCCCACACGCCGACCGTCCAGCCGATGCTGTAGCCGGCCACGGCTTTGGGGATCCCGTAGGGAGTGCCGGCTTTCAGCAGTTGCCCCGCGCCCGAAGAGGCCGCAGAGGTCCCGGAAGAGAACCATTTCATCGCCTTGCGCGTATTCTCCGCGGCCTCGCGTCCGTTCCCGGAACCTGTTTTAGTGCCGGACAGTCCAAGCCGCTGTTTGGCGGTGTTGCCGGGTTGGGCGACCTTTTCTCCGGGGACGAATTCGGGCAACTGATGAGGCTTCCATTTCTTGGGCCTCGCGTCCCGCTCCCACTTCTTCGCCGGCTTTTTCACCCAGTTGAATTTCGGCAGCTCCCTGGCCTGAGTTCGTTTCTGCCGGCCGGACAGGGCCTTCTCCGCCCCATTTGAAAAAGAGCCGTTCTCGGCGTCCGAACACGGTCCGTCCGCGGCCTGGAATGCGAAAAACGGGCCGTTTCGAACGGCCGCAGTATCGTGTTCCGGCGTCCCTTTCGAGGCCCCGTCCGCGACCGCGGCTGCCTCCCCGGCCTCTTCCGAGCCGAGCTCTCCGGCGGCCAGCAGGGCCAGGCCTTTCATCCAGGCCCGGTAAGGAAGTCCTGTCAAGGCCGGAGGTCGCTCAACGGACCCGCTTCCCGGCGCCCCCGAAGCGGCCCGGACCGCCAGCCTGATGGCCTGGCAGTGATTGCCGACATAGATCAAGCTCCAGGCGGCAGCATCCGGAGAACCCCGCAGTTTCGGATCGGCCTTGGCCAGCCCGTCCTTCAATCCCAGGACCTCGTCCCTGTGGCTCAGGGCGAACGCATAGCGGTCGGAAGCGTCGGAGAATCTCGGCCCCGCCGAACCGGCCGGCTTGCCGCCGCCGGCCGGAACCCCCGCCAGCACCCAGCCGGCGTCTTTGATGCGCCTGGTGTCCGCCCTGCCGTCCGATCCGATCCCGGTCAATATCAATTCCTTGAAAGCGAATCCGGCCACGTTCCCGTCGCCGGCGAAAAGAAGCGGCTCGATGTCCGCGTCGTAGACGATCTCGATCCTCAGTCCCTGCCGGTCGCTGATGGACGTCATCAGCCCGTCATCGTCGGTTTCAATGGTGAAACTCTCCGGGACCTGGATCTGGATCCTCGTCGTGGCGTAACTGGACGGAAAATAACGGATGAAATAGCCGTCCGGCTCGTAACTCCACCTTCCCCCCGGAATGACCCGGCTGTCGGGAGGCGCCAGGATCTCGCCCACCCGGAGGGCCGCGCGCTCCACTTCGTGATAGGGCGCGGGAACGGCGCCGGCCAGCATTTCGCGCAACCTGGCTTCGGCCTGGAAAACCTCCCTGGCCTGGGACGGAAGCTTCTGCATGGCGGCGTTCAGAACAGGCTCGGGGATCTTACCTAAGGCCCCGCCGTTCAGACGGTCATATTCCTTGGTGGTCATCAGGGCCTTGGCCACCCTTTGCATGTCCTTGCCGCAGTCGGAGAGCTTGCTCCGGGAGATTATGGCCCAGAGCAGGAGTTGGACATCCTCTTGGTCGATCTCCGGATGGAAGACCGAGCTCTTCAGGACATTGGCGACGATGTCCGCCTGCTTCCCCTTGAGCGGAGCGTGGGCGTAACCATCGCCTGCGCCGGGGGCGCAAGTCCCAGCCCTCAGACAATAGCTCTGGAACTGACCTTCCCATAAACCGGGCAGAAGCGGGAAGCCGGCCCGCGGCGTCACGGGCAGAAAGGTCATGAAAGCGCCTTGGTCCGGATCATAATCATCGAGGAACGGGATGTCATAGGCGACATCACCGAGAGCGGTGCTGATCGGCGGTTCTTCCTGAAGCATCTTGTCCAGGTCCGGCACCCGGGGCGCCTTGATCGGTATTTTGATCTTGTCCTTCGGGATCTTCATCTGAGCTTCCACCGGCTTGGCGGGAAACATCAAGAACGCGATAAGAACGCCGGCCAGACCCGTGGTCGCTGCGCCGGCCGGAAAGGCCAGGCCGGCCCTCGATAGCTTTGCCATGGGAATCCTCCTTACCCGGGCTCAAAGGATGGGAAACTCCGTCTTCGCGCCGGGCTTGAGATCGCTTCAGCCGGTGCGGACACCGAACCTTGACCCCTTCTGAAGAAGGTATCCTTGAGGGGACAGGAAGTCAAGAAAAAGGGCAGCCTGCCGAAGGCTGGAGTGTCCCTCGGGCAAATCCCTCGTTCACCGGTCAGGCGCCGCCTACCCCCGGCCTCCGAACAGGACGGCGTTGAAGACCAGGCGGAACGTGCCGAACGGCTGGGCCCGCCACTGGGGCGAGAAGCCGAAAAGGACGACCCGGCCCCGGCCGCATTCGACCGAGAGGGCCGCGGCCTTGTCCTGAAGGCGCTCTTCCCCGACGAGCAGGCCCGCCAGGAGCGGCGAACCCTCGGCCGCGTACCTGGCCAGGACCTTGCCCCTGAACCCTTCCGCCGGTTCGAAGGCCGGGCCGCCGTCGGAGAAGACCGCGGCCTTGGCCGGCATCCCCGCCGTCAGGGGGTCGGTCGCGTCGAAGGCGGCCTCGAGGATCGACCCGCCGAGATAGTATTCCGTCGTCTTGAGGCCTTCCGTCGCGTCCTTGACCGGGAGGCCGAGCTGGCGGACGGCGTACTTCGCCGCGGAACCGAAACAGACGAGCCGGCCGCCTCCGCGGACGAACTCCTCGAACCGCTTCAGGTCCTCGGGCGTGAGGGCGTAGGAATGCTCGGGCCGGGAAACGCGGGCCCGTTCGCCGGGCCGCTGCGCCCCGGGCGGGGCCGCCTGGCCGGCGGGAGCGGCCGGAGCTCCGGGCCCGGCCGCGACGGCCGGATCGGTCCGCTCGACGGGTATCCGCGAGCCGGACGGCAGGATCAGGACGTCGATCCTCTCGCCGAGGGGCTTCTGGAAATCCTCGGGCCGGACCGTGACGAAGGCGAACTCGTACCGCTCGAGGAGCCAGCGCGTCCAGCCCTCGTCCATGTTGCCGCCCCAGGGTTGATAGAGCCCGACCCTGGGCTTCCTGACCGCGGTCCCCGCGGCCGGTCCCCGTTCGGCCCTGAGGGCCAGCGAGGCGACCAGGCCGCGCTCCGCCGGCCGGGAGAGGCCGGTGACGGCGAAGCGGCGGTCGGCCGTCAGGCGGACGGTCGCCCCCGCTTTCCAGGCCCGGTTGACGGCCCGGTAGGCGTTGTTCTGGGCCGGATCGACGACGAGGGCCGGCCCGCGGCCGGAGACCGTACCCGGCGGCGGGACGATCGCCGCGGCCGCCGGGTCGGCGTCGAAGCCGAGGCCCGGGACGCTGTCGAAATCGGCCGCGTCGGCCGCGTCCTCCGTGTTGTAAGGGACGAACGGCGCGGCCGGGTCGGGAGCGGGCCCGAGAGGCCTCAGGTTCGCCCGCGTCCCGTCGTCCAGGGGGCCGGCGACGGCCGACACGGCGACACCCATCTGCAGGGGCAGGGTCCAGGCGGTCGCGTCGTAGGGCCGCAGCGGCGGACCGCCCGCGTAGGCCCGGAGGTCGGGATAGACGCGGGCATCGAGAAGCTCCCGGGCCATGGCCCCGAACTCCTGGTCCGCCGGGACGACCCAGGTCCCGGCCGGGTACTCCCGGCCGTCGATCTCGGCCGGGCGCGCCAGCTCGTGGACGCGGACGCCGCCGAAAGCTAGCCGGCGCAGCAGCTCGACCGCCGCGACCGGGTCGCGCTGGTCCCGCGGCACGACATAGGCGCAAGGCGCCGTCGTCCGCCCCCGGGCGATCTGGTCCCGCCCGGCCTGGTAGCGGTTGTACAGGAGCGACGTCTTGTAGCGGGCGGCGTATTCGAGGACCGCCCGCGAGGCCGTCTCGTTATAGGCCACGGCGTCGCCCAGCCGCCACCAGCCGCCGGCCCAGGCCCGGGAGTACAGGCTCTGCGGCCGCAGGTCCCGGTAGGCCGCGGGAAAGCCGGAAGCGGGCGTTTCGCGCGGGGCGGCCATGCTCCCGGCCGTCTCGGTCCAGAACGAGGCGATGTTCTTGAAGACCGGGGCGTAGTCGACGTAGCCGGGGTACCAGGCGTCGAACGACCCCATGTGGGTGGCCCCCGGCAGGCCCCGCTCCTCGAGCCCCTTGGCCATGGCCATGCCGATCATGTTCACTTCCCGGGAGGGGATGGCCGGGGCGTTCAGCCCGATCGGGTCGGCGAACGGCGGCAGCCAGATCCGCGTCGGGAAGGGCGCCGACTGGTGATGGACGTGGATGATGTGGGGCTCCCACTGGCGCCAGAAGCGCTCCATCAGCCGCGACTCGATCATGTTGAGCATGTAGCCGTCGCGGTTGTTGTCGTGGCCGACGTACTCCTGGTACAGGACGGGCAGGCCGGCCTGCTCGTAGGGCGTCCCGGCGTTCAGCGCGTTCCACTCGCCGACCATCTGCTGGCCGTCGGGGTTCATGGACGGCCAGAGGAGGACGATCGTCTGGCTCAGGATCAGCCGGACCTGCGGGTCGCCGTCGTCCGCGACGAGGTCGTAGGCCAGCTGGGGGATCATCTGCGGCCCGGCCACCTCGGTCGCGTGGCAGCCGCCGTCGATGTGGACCAGGGCCTTCCCTTCCTCGGCCAGGGCCCGGGCGGCCGCGTCGGTCAGGCCCTCGGGGTGGGCCAGCCGCCGGGCGATCTCCCGGTACCGGTCGACCCGCTCGAGGTTGTCCGGGTCGGAGACCAGGGCGAAATAGGCCGTCCGGCCCCGGGTCGTCCGGCCGGCCTCGAGCAGGCGCAGGCGCGGGCTGGCCGCGGCCAGCCGCCGGAGGTAATCGATCACCTGGTCGTAGGTCAGGAGCTTGTGGTCCGCGCCGGGTTTGAAGCCGAAGACGGACTCCGGCGCCGGGACCTGGGCGGCCGCGGGCGCGAGGAACGACCAGGCCAGGGCGAGGACGAGGGCCGGGACGAACGCGGTCTTTCTCATCTCACTTCCCCGCCTTTTCCCTCTTGATCTCGGCCTGCCGCTCGAGGTGGCTCTGGCCCTCGGTGATCCAGGCCTCGGCCGGCTCGCCCTTCAGGTAATGGCCGAACCAGGCCAGGATCCGGCGCTGGTAATCGACCTGGTTCGGCTCCTGGCGGAGGCCGTGGTCCTCGCCCATGTAGGCCAGCATGACCACGTTCTTGCCCGCCCGGCGGGCGACGTTGTAGAGCTCGATGCTCTGGAACCAGGCCACGATCCCGTCCTTGTCCCCGCACTCGAGGAGCAGCGGGACGGTCATCCGGTGGGTCCCGAAGTAGGGGGAATTGTCGATGTAGGCCTGGAGGTCCTCGTAGAGGGGGACGACCATGCGCTCCTGGCCCGTCTCGATGTGGTCGGTCTCGGCGATCCCCTCGCCCCAGTGATGGTCGCCGTAATAGCTGACCATGTCGATGATCGGCGCGCCGGCCACGGCCGCGGCGAAGACCCCGTCGACGCGGGTGGCGACGAAGGCGGAGTTGAAGCCGCCCATCGAGTGGCCGACGATGCCGACCCGCTTCGGGTCGATGGCCTTGTTCTCCAGGGCCTTCTTCACCCCGGCCAGGACGCACTCGACCACCGACCAGCCCGGCTGGCGCTCCCGGAAGACGATGTCCGGCTGAAGGACGAAGTAGCCGTTGGCCGAGAACACGGCCAGGTTGTAGTAGCTCCGTTCCGAGGGGACGACGTAATTATGAAGGCCCTGGGAGAGGAGCTCGTAGGTGTAGACGATCATCGGGTATGTCTTCCCCGGCTCGTATCCGGCCGGCGAGATGAGGACGCCTTGCAGGCGGCGGCCCTTGTCGGTCGTGTACTCGAGGAGCTCGCTTTTCCCCCAGGCGAAATCCTTCTGGAAGGCGTTGGTGGCGGTGAGCCTCTTCGGGTCCTTCAGGCCTGGCCCGGCGACGAAGATATCGGGCGAGACGTCGTAATCCTGGACCGTGTAGGCGTAGACCTCGGCGTTCTTGGCCTTGCCCAGGCCCCCGACGCCCCGGTCGGCGAAAATCAGCCGTTCGACGCCGCCGCCGGGCAGGAGCCGGGCGTAGCCCGACCTCTTGGTCCATTCGCCGTAGAGGCTCAGGTAGAGCGGCTTGGACAGGTCGATGCCCTCGGCGGGTTCGGCCGGGCGGCCGAAGCCGCGGCGCCCGCCCCCGGCCGCGTCCAGGCGGACCAGGCGGTGGCGGACCTCCTCGGCCGCGCCGCCGGTCAGCTTGACGGCCCCCGAGCCGTCCGAGGCGACCCGCCAGATGTCGTACTTGTCGTAAAGGAGAACGGCCCCGTCGCCCTTGACCCAGCCGGCCGCGCCGAAAGCGGGCTTGTCGGGGCTGGTCTGGTCGGATTCCAGGTCGATGAACGAGGTCGGGGCCGAGGCGGTGATGTTCACGACCTTGCCCGTGGCCGTGTCGACCGTCCAGTAGTGATCGTCCTGGATGAAGAGGAGGTACTTGCCTTCGGGGCTGGCCTGGACAAGGGAATCGTCGACAGCTTCCCGGACCTTTCTCCGGTCGGCCGTGAGGACGTCCACCAGATAAAGGTCGGCGTCGGGCCGGCCGATGGTCCTGTTGAAGGCGTATTTGGACCACTCGGCCGCGTAGGCGGTCTTCCCGCCGGGGATGGGAGTGACGCTCTCGTCGACCGGGTCGCGGCCGAGGGCGACGAGTTTCCCGGGGCCGAGGTGATAGGCGGCCAGCAGGCTGCGGCGGCGGAAGGTCTCGGCCTGGTTCTTCTGCAAAGGCATGACGAAGACGTCCTTGGAGTGCCAGATCTCGACGGTCGAGACGTCGGCCGAGCCGGACCGGGGCGGGCCGCCGGGCTTTCTGTCTTCCGCAGGGGCGGGTTTGTCCTCCCAGCCGGCGATCCCCAGGAAAATGACCCCGCCGGTGTCCGACCAGGCCGGGCGGCGGGAATCGACGACGCGGCGCCCGGCCGGGAAAGCGGCGTCGGCGGTCGGGTCGTACACGACCGCCTTCTCCTTCGCTCCGATCCCGGTCCAGGCCAGGAGGACCTGCGTCGGGCCTTCCTTCTTGGCGTCGGTCTTGGCCCGGAAGACGGCCAGGTCGGGGGCGTCCTTGCGCCAGGCCAGGCCGGAATACGTCGACGAGGACGAGTCCAGGACCCGGAGGGCGCCGGTCGCGGGGTCGTAGAGCTGGACGCCGTTGCCGGCCTTCCCCTCGACGCTGAGGACCATGGCCAGGTAGCGGCCCTTGTCGCCGGCCTGCCAGGCGTATTCGGCGACGTTGCCGAAGGCCGTATCGACGCCCGTCGGCAGGCGCCGGACGACGAGGGTCGCGCCGGGCGCGGGGGAGGCCTCGTCGCCGCTTCCCGGGCGGCCCGGGCCCGGCGAGGCGCCGGGCGGAGGGCCCGAAGAGGCGCCGGCGGGGGCGTAGCGCTTCATCGCCAGGCTCGCCCCGTCCGGGCTGAAGGCGAACGACTCGACCCCCTCTATGGTCGCGGTCTCTCCCTTGGCCAGGTCGATCAAGGCCAGCTTGTTCTGGACCGGCTTTTTCTCGTCGCGGAGCCTCTTCTGGTCGGCCTCGGACATCCCGGCCGAACAGGCCAGCCACTTCGAATCGCCGGAAAAGGCCGGCTGGGCCCCGAACGCGACGGTCTTGAGCGCGCCGTCGGCGATCTTCACCACCCGGAGCTCGTTGTCCCGGTTGCTGCGGTTGATGCCGTAGACGAGCCAGCGGCCGTCCGGGGAAAAGCCGCCCGGGGAGGCCGTCCAGGCCAGGCTCTCCCACTGGCCGTAATCGGAGGCCTGGGGAGGACGCTTGGTCTGGGCGCCGAGGGCGAAAACGAGGATGAGGGCAAGGGATGCGGAAGCGATGGCGGAGCGTTTCATCGCCGACCTCCTCGAGAGCGGGATTCACGTCGCGACGATCCGCCGCCCATTCTAACAAATAATCGGCCTTTCTCACACATCCGGGAAATTCTCTTTCCCGGCCCGGCCCGGCCCGGGCCGGGCCTCCCGCTCCCCGCTTCGCCGCCGGCCGCGCCGGCCGCGCCGCCTTGACAAGCCCTTCCCGCCCCGTTATCGTCCACTCGTGAAGGCGGAGGAGGAGACCACATGAGGAGACCGCGTGCAGGGGCGGCCGTCCGCCTGGCTTCGGCCGCGACCGCGCTCACGCTCTGCCTGTCGTCCTTGGGCTCGCCGGGCCGCCAGGCACCGACGGGCCCGGGAGAGGACTTGGCTTACGGGGCGGGGCAATGGGACCCGGAATCGGGGCTGGGGAACCATCGCGTCGTGGTAAGGATCGAGGCCGCGGCGGGACCGGTCCCGCCCCCGGCCGCGTCGGTCCGGATCGACTGGCGGCGACGGGACCTCGAGCCGGAGAAGAAGAACGTCGTCGTCGTCGACGCCGCGACGGGCCAGCGCGTCGCCGAGGTCGCGCCCGTCCGGATCGGCCGCGAATCGGGCGAGTTCGTCTTCGAGCCGCCGACCGTCCCCGGCGAATACTATTTCTATTATCTCCCCTACAAGTCCGAGGGCCGCAAGAACTACCCCAACGTCGCCTACGATCCGCCGGCCTGGTCGGCCGGCCCCGGTCTGGCGGCGCGGGCGGCCGCCCTGGCCTCGTCCGACCCGGGCGTCGCCGCCCGGGCGAGAGACGGCCTCCTGCGGGGCGAGGCCGTCCGCTACGAGGCGGCCGACGCCTTCGCCGCCTTCACGCCGATGGAGAGGATCGCCGCGGCCGCGGAGACGAAGGCCTTGCTCGCGGCCCATCCCGGGGCGGCCTATCTTCTCTTTCCCGAGGACCGCTCGCTCTCGATCCGCATGACGGACGACCTCCCCGGGCGGTGGGCGAAGGCCGGGCCGGGCGGCGTCGTCCGCGGCGAGGCGGCCCGCGGCGAGTACTTCACGTTCCAGATCGGCGTCTGGGCGGCCCGCGGGCCCATCGCCGGGCTCGAGGTGAGGTTCTCGGACCTGGTCCAGGCGACAGACCGGATCGAGGACGGCGCCCCTGCCGCCCGGACGCTCATCCCCGCGGCGGGCCTGACCTGCTTCAATACCGGCGGCGTCGGCTGGGACGGCGCGCCGTTCGGGAAGACCGTCGCCGTGGAGAAAGGCCGGGTCCAGGCCCTGTGGTGCGGCGTCCAGGTCCCGGAGGACGCCCGGCCGGGCGTGTTCGGCGGGACGGTCACGGTGGCGCCCGAGGCCCTGCCGGCGACGACGCTGGCCGTCGAGCTCCGCGTGACCGAGGCCCTGCTCGAGGACCGCGGCGACGCCGACCCTTATCGGATGGGCCGCCTGCGCTGGCTCGACTCGACGCTCCACCAGGACGACGGCCTCGTCCCGCCCTACACGCCGCTCGCGATCGACGGCCCCAGGGTGTCCTGCCTCGGCCGGTCGCTGACCGTCGGGACCGACGGCCTCCCGGCCCGGATCGAAAGCTTCTTCGCGCCCGCGATGACCCGCCTCGAGGCCAAGCCCGTCCCGCTGACGGCGGCCCCGGCGAGACTGATCGTGACCGACGCCGCGGGGCGCGAGCTCCGCTGGGCGCCGCTCCCGGGCCGGCCCGGCCCGCGCCCGACGGCGAAAGGCCCCGGCGCGGCCGTCTGGGAGGCGGAGAGCCGGGCCGGCGACATCGCCATGAAGGTCGCCGCCCGCATGGAGCTCGACGGCTTCGTCGACTACAAGGTCGCGGTCACGGCCGGGCGGGACACGGCCGTCTCCGACATCCGCCTCGAGGTCCCCTACCGCGAGGAGGCCGCGCGCTACATGATGGGCCTCGGCTTCAAGGGCGGGGCCCGCCCGGAGACGTTCGAGTGGTCCTGGGACCGGGAGAAGAACCAGGACGCGCTCTGGATCGGGACGGTCAACGCGGGAATGCAGGTCGGGCTCAGGGCCGAGAACTACTCGCGGCCGCTCAACACCAACTTCTACCTTTCGAAGCCCCTCAACCTGCCGCCGTCGTGGTGGAACGAGGGCCGGGGGAAAGTGACCGTGCGGGCGGAGGGGCCGGCGGCGGCGGGACGGGCCGTCGTCATGCGCGCGGCCTCGGGTCCGCGGACCATCCGGGCCGGCGAGACGCTCCATTTCGATTTCACGCTGCTCATCACGCCTTTCAAGCCCATCGAGCCGGGGCGCCACTTCCGGGAGCGCTATTTCCACGCCTTCGAGCCGGTGGACGAGGTCGCCGCGACGGGGGCCAACGTCGTCAACGTCCACCACGCCAACGCCGTCAACCCCTACATCAACTACCCGTTCCTGCGCGTCCCGGAGATGAAGGCCTACGTCGACGAGGCCCACCGGCGCGGCCTCAAGGTCAAGATCTACGACACCGTGCGCGAGCTGTCGAACCGGGCCCCCGAGCTCTTCGCCCTGCGCAGCCTGGGGCACGAGATCTTCACGCCCGGGCCGGGCGGCGGCTACTCCTGGCTCCAGGAGCACCTCGGCGGCGATTACATCGCGGCCTGGTTCGTCCCCGAGCTCAAGGACGCCGCGGTCATCAACAGCGGGATGTCGCGCTGGCACAACTACTACATCGAGGGCCTCGACTGGCTGGCCCGCAACGTCGGCATCGACGGCCTCTACCTCGACGACGTCGCCTTCGACCGGACGACGATGAAGCGCGTCCGCAAGGCCCTCGACCGGAACCGCCCGGGCGCGCTCATCGACCTCCACAGCGCCAACCAGTACAACGTCCGCGACGGCTTCGCCTCGAGCGCCAACCTCTACCTCGAGCACTTCCCCTTCCTCGACAGGTTGTGGTTCGGCGAGTACTTCGACTACGGCGGGAGCGGCCCCGACTACTGGCTGGTCGAGCTGTCGGGCGTCCCGTTCGGGCTCATGGGCGAGATGCTCCAGGACGGCGGCAATCCGTGGCGGGGCATGGTCTTCGGCATGACGGCCCGGCTGCCGTGGGCGGGCGACCCGCGGCCGCTGTGGAAGGCCTGGGACGAGTTCGGGATAGTTGGGAGCGAGATGATCGGCTGGTGGACCGACGCGAACCCCGTGAAGACGGGGCGGGAGGACGTGCTGGCGACGTGCTACGTCAGGCGCGGCGAGGGCCCTCGACGGACGCCGGGGCCGGTTGAGGGCGCCGCGCCCGGGCCCGGGGGCGCCGCGTCGGGCCGCGGGCCTTCCGGCCCGGGTCCGGACGGCCCCGCCGTGCTGATCGCCCTGGCCAGCTGGGCCGGCGGGCCGGTCGAGGTCCGGCTTGCGATCGACTGGAAGGCGCTCGGGCTCGACCCGAAGACGGCCGTGTTGCGCGCCCCGGCCATCGATAAGTTCCAGGACGCGGCGGAATTCAAGCCCGGCGATCCGGTCCGCGTCGAGCCGGGCCAGGGCTGGCTCCTCGTCCTCCGCTGATCCAGGCGGTCAAGACGGCGCCTGGCATTCACAGGCGCCGAGCGTCCGCCGGAGATGTGAAGACGGGGCGCCCGAAAACGGGGACCGGGCATCCTGCCCCCCTTTGGAACGCCGGGGGCGAGCTCTATCGCGCTTCGCGTCCGCGGCGAGGGCCGCGCGCGGCGTGCCCCACATCTTCGCCGGGAACGACCACGACCTCTACCTCGCCCAAGGCTATGTGGCCGCGATGCAGCGGCCGAGGTCTCTCTTGTCTTCGGACTCGATGCGCCCTCGCCGCCGGGATGGGGCGGGACCGTCAGCGGCTCATCACGGGCGCCGCCGAAATCGATGACCTCACGTCATGCCGCCCGCCCGGCCTTGAATCCCGATCCCGTTTATGATTGAATCAGGCCGGGGCCGGCGAAGTCTTCATGAAGGACCGCGGCCTGCGGGTCGGAGTGAGGGAGGTTCCTATGCAAAGGAAAGACAGCGTTCTTCACCGCCTCGGGTTCGGTCTTCTTCTGATCTTCATCCTCGGGACCGGTTCGCCGGGCGGGCAGGCGCCGCTCATGGCTCTCAAGCCCGATCTCGCCATCGGCGTCGAGGACGGCGACGAGAACCTGATGCTTGGCCAGATCAGCCGGATCGACCTCGACGCGAACGGGAACATCTACATCCTGGACTACAAATTCCGGAAGGTCGTCGTGTGCGACCGCGACGGCCGGTTCCTGAGGTCCATCGCCGTGCCGGCCGGCCAGGGCCCCAAGGAGGCGACCAACCTGAGCGGCATCGCCGTGACGCCGGGGGGGTACGCTCTTCATCAACGACATGCAGAAAGTCATCGTCTACGGCCCGGACGGCCAGTACGCGCGAACCTTCCTCGTCAATTTCATGATCTCCTCGATCGGCTGCGCGGGGACCGAAGAGCTCGTGGCCATCGGGCCGCACGAGGGCAAGATCCTTCACGCGTTCAACGCCGAGGGGAAGCTCCTGGCGTCTTTCGGCGACACGTTCACGCCGCCGGGCGAGTTCGCGCCCATGAAGGACGTGCCGATGTTCGGTGCCCCCTTTCTCTTCGATTGCGCCAAGGACGGACGGATCTTCGTCCTTAACCCCCATAAGTACGAGATCGCGGTGTTCAAGGACCGGAAGCTCGAGAGGACGCTCACCGGGGAGAACGCAGCCTTCAAGCCTCTCCGGAAGATGGGCCGGGGCGTCCTGTCCACGGCCGCCCATATCACGGCCAGCGGCGATCTCGTCCTCGTCGCGTTCCGGGACCCCGATCCGAGCGCTAAAAAGACCGCCGACATCTTCCGGGACGGGAAGCAGATCGGCGCCGTGGACATCCCCGGGACGCCCTATAACGTTGACGCCGGGGGACGCGTTTATTTCGCGGAAACGGACCCCTTCCCGCGTGTCGTCCGCTACGCCGTCGCGCGGAACTGAAAATCGGGGACACGACGCCATTTTCCGATATATCCCTCCCCGAAACACGGACCTTCAGGCCCGCCAAGAATCCGGAAGTGAGCATTGTGTCCCCGATCTAGCGGGCCAGGCGGTCGAGCTCGTCGAGCTTGAGGCGGACGCTCACGATGTAGGGCTCCGCGCCCTCCGTCCAATGGCCGTAGGTCGTCACGACGAAAGTCCCGTCCGGCAGGACCTCGACGCCGGGATAGGCGCAGTCGGCGTCCTCGGAGTTGTCCATGAGCCGGACCCGGTATTGGCCCTCGCGGCCCTTGACGAGGTCGTCGAACGTGCCGACCCAAGCGACCCAGTCGCCGCGGGTCGGGCTCTCGAGGGTCGTGTCGCGGAAGGAGACGAGGAGCCGGCCGTCGGGGGCGTACTTCCCCGTGTGGCGGTCGCCGGTGAGCGCGCCGGAGAGCTCCCGCGGCGCGGTCCAGGTCCGGCCCTCGTCCCTGGAGAACATGACGTGGGAATTGCGCCTGCGGCTGTTCTCGCGGAGGAGCGCCGCCAGGGTCTTGCCGTCGGGCGAACGGACGATCCCCGGCTCGCAGAGGTGGACCTCGCTCGACGCGTGGACCGCCTCCGGGAAGGTCCAGGTCAGGCCGCCGTCCTCGGAAAGGGTCTTGTAGAGGGTGAAGACGGCCGGGTCCTCTTGGCGGGGCTCCTTGGCGAAGAAGCGGCCGTCGTCGTGGAACATGGCCAGGTAGCGGCCGCGGCCGAAGGGCTTGAGCTCGACCAGGGCCGACATGACCACGATCCCTCCCCAATCCCCGGCGGGGGCGAGCGGCGTCCAGGTCGCGCCGTCGTCCTGCGAGACGGCGAGACGGGCCGGGTAGAGCCCGGACCAGACGATGAGACGCTTCGTGCCGTCGGGCCCGGCGACGCGGTGGATGGTCGGCGTCTCGAGCGAGGTGGCCCAGTTCTCCGGCACGGGCAGGCGCTCGCTCCAGGTCCGGCCGCCGTCCCGGCTCCGCTTCATGACGATCGGGCCGCGGCCGTGGCCCTTGGGATAGACGGCGATCATCGTCTCGCCGTCCTCGAGCAGGACCGTCGTCGGATGGCCGAGGTACTGGCCCGCCTCGCGGTCGACCACGACCTGGCGCCCCGCGTCCGCGGCCAGGTCGATAAGCGGGATGGCATAGCCGCGCGAGACGGGCGGGAGAGGCGCGTCCTTCCGGACGCAGGCGTTCGCGCCGGCGAGGGCGACCGTCAGGGCCGCGACCAGGATCGGATGGGGGACATGATACCTGTTTCCCGTTTTCCACCGCCCACCGGCCCGGAGAACGGGATCGAAGAAATGGGAAATGGGTATCATGTCCCCCATCTTAACAAAAACGGGCCGGCCGAACCTAGGCCGGGCGCTTTGCGGGCGGCCGGCGGCCTGTGATAGAGTCCGGGGCGAAGGAGCGAACATGGACGAGAACGCGTGGGTCAAGGAATTCGCCGCGGCGGTGACCGTCTGCGACACGGAGGGCCGCATCCTCGAGATGAACGACCGCTCGCGCGAGACGTACGCGGCCGAGGGCGGCGCCGCGCTCCTCGGCACGAACCTCCTCGACTGCCACCCCGAGCCGAGCCGGTCGAAACTCGCCGCGATGATGGGGGAGCGGCGGACGAACGTCTACACAATCCGGAAGAAGGGCCGGAAGAAGCTCATCTACCAGGCGCCGTGGTACAAGGACGGCGCCTACGCCGGCTTCGTCGAGCTCTCGCTCGAGGTCCCATGGGACATGCCCCACTTCGACCGTGATAGGAAGGGGTCAAACCTTTAATTGTTTAATTTTTAAAAAATTAAAGGTTTGACCCCTTCTTAAAGCAGCGCGGTGGTCAGCAGCGGGACGTAGGTGATGAGCAGGACCGCGGCCAGCCCCAGCAGCAGAAAGACGAAGACATCCCGGTAGACGCGGGCGATGGGCTCGTTGAACCGGTAGGACGCCAGGTAGAGGTTCAGCCCGACCGGCGGCGTCAAGTAGCCCAACTCCAGGTTGGCCAGGAAGATGATGCCCAGGTGGACCGGGTGGATGCCGAACAGGCTCCCCAGCGGGATGATGAGCGGCACGACGACGAGGATGGCCGAGAAGATGTCCATGAGGCTGCCGACGACGAGCAGGGCCAGGTTCAACAGGAGCAGGAAGACGTACTTCGACGAGATCGTCGCCGCGACCCAGTCGCTGAGCCGCTGCGGGATCTGGGCGTCGATGACGTAGTAGGACAGCCCGTTGGCCAGGGCCAGGATGATCAGGACGCCGCCGATGATGGGCACGGCCTTGAGGAAGATGCGCGGCAGGTCGCGGACCCGCATGTCTTTCTTGATGAACGTCTCGACGATCCAGACGTAGAGCAGGGCCGCCGCCGCGCTCTCCTGGAGGTTGGCGACGCCGCCGAAATAGAGCCCGAAGACGAGGAACGGCAGGAGCAGCTCCCAGAAGGAGTCGACGAAGGCCCGGGCCGCTTCCCGGGCGCTCAGCCGCCGTCGCGGCAGGCCCCGCCTCCACGAGTACGCGATGCCGATGGCCATGACCGAGACGACCAGGAACACCCCCGGAAGGAGGCCGCCGATGAACATGTCCTTGATGCTCGTCTGGGCGGTGACGCCGTAGATGATGACCGGCAGGCTCGGCGGGAAAAGGAGCCCGATCGACCCCGACGCGGTCAGGAGCCCGACGGTGAACCTTTTCGGATACCCGGCCTTCTCCAAAATGACGGCCAGAAGGCCCCCCAGGGCCAGGATGGTCACGCCCGAAGCGCCGGTGAAGGTCGTGAAGAAGGCGCAGACGACGACGGCCATGACCGCCATCCCGCCCGGGAACCAGCCGAGCATGGCCTGGAAGAAGCGGACCATCCTCTCCCCCGCCCCGCTCTCCGACAGGAAGAACCCGACCGCGGCGAAGAGCGGGATGGCCGGGATGGCCCCGCCCGTGAGCACGGTGTAGGCCTGGTTGGGGACGATCTCCAGCGGCAGGCCGCCCTTGAGGAAGAGCAGATAGCCGATCCCGCCGAGGACGGTGAAGATGGGCAGGCCGAGAAAGGCCGCGCCGAGCAGGACGACGATAAGCGGCCCGGCCGCCGCCGCCAGGACCGGTTGGAGGGCCTCGCCCGCCGCCGTCAGGGCCGGCGCGGCGGCGCCGCCCCCGCGCGTGGCCAGCTGGACGAGCGGCGGGAAGCCGAGGAGAACGCCCAGCGCGGCCGCCGCGGCCCCCGCCCAGAGGCGCTCGCGCCGCGTCTTGAGCCCGGAGACGAAGCGGACGGCCATGGCCGAGAAGCCCGCGGCCATGACCAGGACGACGAGCCGCTTCGGCAGGAAGCCGACCCGGTCGGCCGCGGTGAAGGCGTTCCAGGCGAACGAGACCGCGCTCAGCCCGAAGGCCAGGGTCAGGCCCGAGGCCAGGAGGGCCGTCAATGTCTCGGCGAAGCCCTTCAGGGACTTCGGCAGGAACATGCCCGTGGCCAGGGCCAGGTGCTTCTTCTCCCGGGCCGTGACCGCCCCGGCGACGAACGTGGCCGCCAGGACGAGGTGCTCGACGTAGACGCTGGAGTCGCGGACGCCCGTGCTGAAGACCTTGCGGGCGGTCATCTCGACGAGCAGGAGGGCGGCCAGCAGGACGAGCGTCAGGAAGGCCAGGGAGTCCTCGGCCGCGCGAACGGCGCGGACGGCCCGACGGAGGCTATCGGCCACGGTCCTTCCGGTATTCCTGGACGTATCCGACGACCCGGTCGTAGAGCTCCTTGGAAAAAACGGGCCCGATGAGCTTGTCGACGGCCCGGTCGGCGGTCTCGTACCACTTGGCCAGCATGTCGGGCGGGGCGTCGTGGACGACGAGGCCGTTCTCCTTCATCATCTTGACGGCGTCGGCCTCGAGGGCCATCGTCTCGTCGTAGAGCCCCCGGGCCGCGCTGACGACCGCCTCGAGGAACGGCTGATGGAGCTCGGCCGGGAGGGAGGCCCAGGCCCGGCCGCTCAGGAGGAGCCCCCCGACGAGCGGGGCCAGGGACGGTCCGAACATGTGTGGGACGAGCGGGAAATACTGGCCCGAGGCGGCCAGGAGGGGCGGCAGGTAGGCGCCGGAGGCGGCGCCGCTCTGGAGCTGGATGAGCAGCGTCTTCTCCTCTCCCGTGACGACCTCGAAGCCCATCCTCTTCCAGACCTGCTCGATATCGGGGAAGTCGGCGGTCACGCTCATCTTGAACTTCTTCAGGTCGTCCGGGTCGACAACGGGGCCCTTGGTGAAGAAATTGACCCAGCCGGCCAGGGTCCAAAGGACCACGTGGAAGCCTTTGCCTTCGATCGTCTTTTCCAGGGTGGGCGTGACCCGCTCGAAGACGCTGTTGAATTCCTCCCGGGAGCGGAAAAGGAAGGGGATGCTGAGGACGGTCAGCGACGGGTCGACCTTGGCCAGGCCCATGCTCGAGAAAACGCCCCCCTGGAGGACGCCGAGGCGCATCTTGCGGATCATGTCCTGCTCGTTGCCGGCGATGGCGCCGGGAAAGATCCTGACCCGGACGGCGCCGTTCGAGAGGCGTTCCCATTCCGCGGCCACCTTCTCCAGGGCCTTGCCCCAGGGGGAGCGCTCGGGGGCGATGCTGGCGATCTTGAGGACGACCGCGGGGGCGGCGGCAGGGCCCGGCGCGGCCGAGGCGGCCGGGAGGGCCCCCAGCGCGAGCGTTATCGACAGGGCGGCGGCGGCGCGTTTGGTCATGGGCGTTCCAGCTCGATGAAGTAATCGTCGATGTGGTCGAGGAGCCAGCGGGCCTTGCGCCGGTTGAGGACGTTGACCAGCCGGGTCGAGGGGTTGCGGTCGACATCGAAGGCCAGGACCTGGTCGAGGAGCGCCCTGAACTCGGCCGCGTTCTGCTCCCTGACCGAGACCGTCGTGGCCAGGGCGACGAGGGCCGAGGTGTCCCTCGCGCCGGCCAGCGCCTGGGCCTTGGCGAAGTGCTCGCGGGCCTTGGCCGGATCGCCGCCGAGGTCGGCCGGTAGCGACCCGTAGTAGCTGACGAAGAACGCGTCGAGGGAGCCCTGCCCGTAGCCGGGCGCGAGGGCGGCCACGCGCTCGATCATGGCCCGCGTCTGGGGCACCGTCTGGCCGAGGGCCATGTCCAGGGGGTCGACCGAATAGGCCGCCAGCCAGCCGAGGGCCGTCCAGTAGAGCAGGTCCGCGTCCGCCTTGCGGAACGGGGCCATGGCCTCCGCGTAGAGGCGGTCCTTGAGCTGCCGCCGGACGCGGGGATTGCGCTTCTCGATCGACACGAAGAGGATGTCCCGGCCGCGGAGATAGAGGTTCTTGGCCCGGGCCAGGAGGCTTTCCTTGGTGGCCAGCTCGGCCCGCGTCTTCATCTCGGCCGGGGCCTCGACGAAGGCGTTGGCGTACATGATGTAGAGGCTGCCGGTCCGCAGCCGGAGGGCCTCGTGGGCGGGGGCCGCGGCGAGGAGCGTTTCGTAGAGCTTGATGGCGAAGGGCAGGGCGTCGCCGACGAGGTCCGGGTCGTTGTCCGAGGTGAAGGCGTCGCCGCCTCCCGAGGAGCCGGAGAGCATCCCGGCGACCTTGTCGATGGCCAGCCTCCGGAGCGAGCAGGCCCCGAGCGAGAGTGCGAGGAGGAGGGCGGCGGAGGAGGATAGAGCGGCGGCGCGGCGCGCTCGGGCCGTCGGCCCCGGCGGGCGCTTCGATCCGGGTCTCGGCATATACCTCTCTCCCTGGCTCAATCGGGCCTATCGACCCCGCTCTACCCTATCAAGGATAGGCCCCGGGACCGGCGAAGTCAAATCGGCGGCGGGCCTGGCCCGGGCGGGCCCGGCGGCGGGCCGAGGGGGAACGGAAAGCGGGGACGGATCAGCGGGGCTTCGACGCGCCCCGTTTGAAGAACAGGTAGACGGGGATGCCCGCCAGGGCCGTGGCCACGGCGACGAGCGATTCCTTGGGCCGCTCCAGGAACGAGAGGACGAGGATCGAGGCGCCGATGAGGAGATAGAGGGAGGGGGCGACGGGATAGCCGGGGAGCCTGACCGCGCTCCGGCCGGACCGCCGGAGCTTGAACACGCCGAGGACGGCGAGCAGCGGGAAGATGCCGAGCGAGAAGCCCATGTAGGTCAGGAGCTGGTCGAAGGTCCCGAAAAAGACCATCGCGCCGGCGATCGCGCCCTGGAGGACGATCGACCGCGTCGGGACGGCGCACTTCGGGTCGACGTAGGCGATGGACCTGGGGAAGATGCCGTCGCGGGCCATCGAGTAGTAGACGCGCGGCCCCAGGATGAGATAGGCGCTGAGCGAGGAGAAGAGCGCGAACGAGATGAGGAGCGAGAGGGCGGTCTCCGCGGAGGAGCCGAAGAGGTTCCCCGCGGCCAGGCCGGCGATGGAGATGACGCCTTCCATGTCGGCCGGGCGGATGGCGTAGACATAGAAGAGGTTGAGGGCGGCGTAGAGGAGGGTGACGATGCCGGTGCCGAGGAGGAGCGACCGGGGCAGGTTGCGGGAGGGATCGCGGACCTCGGAGCCGACATAGGCCGAGGCGTTCCAGCCGCTGTAGGCGAACATGATCCACATCAGGGCCAGGCCCATGGTCTTGAGGCCGGCGAAATCGAACCGGAAGGGCGCGGCGGCGGCGAGATGGGAGAAGCTGCCCCTGCCGACCGCGAAGCCGGCGGCGACGAGGCCGACGACGAGCAGGACCTTCAGCCCGGTCAGGGCGTTCTGGACGCGGGCCCCGGCCTCGAGGCCGCGGGTGTGGAGAAAGGTGAAAGCGGCGATGATCAGTACGGCGAAGAGCTTCTTCATGGCCGCCGGGCCGGCCGGCCCGGCGAGGAGGCCCGGGAAGGCGCGGGTCAGGTACTCGGAGAAGCCGATGGCCGAGGCGGCGATCGGGGCCGAGAAGCCGACGAAGAACGAGACCCAACCGGAAAGGAAGCCGAGGACGGGGTGGTAGAGGCGGGAGAGGAAGGCGTACTCGCCGCCGGCCTGGGGGAAGGCGGCCCCGAGCTCGCCGTAGCTCAGGGCGCCGCAGAGGGCGACGAGGCCTCCGACGAGCCACAGGGCAAGCATGACGGCCGGGTGGCGGAGGTCCTTCATCAGGAGGCCGGAGGTCGTGAAGATGCCGGCCCCGATCATGTTGGCGACGACGATGTTGGTCAGGGAGAAGAGGCCGAGCCTGCGTTCGAGGCCGTTGGCCGCGGCGCCGCCCGCGGGGACGGCTGGAGGACAACCGTTCAACGGGGCGGCGTCGGCGCGGTTGACGGCGCGGGTACGGTCGACAGCGTCAGGCGTCATGGCTCGCCCTCCCCGGCGGCGGAGGCTCCACTCTATCCGCCCCCGCCCCTCCTGTCAAACCAGACGGGGTCAAACCTTTAATTTTTTAATTTTCTCGGAAATCGTTACCGGCACATTCCCCTCTCCGCATGCAGCTCGCACGAAAAATTAAAAAATTAAAGGTTTGACCCCATCTTGCCTTTTTTTTCATAATGGAGCGGCCTTGAGCACCGATTTCCTCGAGTTCCGCGGCGTGTCGAAGCGCTTCGGCGCGGTCCAGGCCGTCGACGGCGTCTCCCTCGGCATCAAGAAGGGCGAGTTCTACTCGCTGCTCGGGCCGAGCGGCTGCGGCAAGACGACCATGCTGCGCCTGGCCGCGGGCTTCGAGACGCCGGACGCGGGCCGCGTCTTCCTCGACGGGCGGGACATCACCGAGCTCCCTCCCGACAAGCGCAAGGTCAACACGATCTTCCAGAGCTACGCCCTCTTCCCCCACATGACCGTCCGGGCCAACATCGGCTTCGGCCCGGCCATCGCCAAGCGCCCCAAGAAGGAGATCCGCGACGAGGTCGACCGCATGCTCGAGCTCATCCGCATGACCGGCGAGGCGGCGAAGAAGCCCGACCAGCTCTCGGGCGGGCAGCGCCAGCGCGTCGCCGTGGCCCGGGCCCTGATCAACAAGCCCGACGTCCTCCTGCTCGACGAGCCCCTGGCCGCGCTCGACCTCAAGCTCCGCCAGAAGATGCTCATCGAGCTCGACCTCATCCACGACCAGATCGGCATCACCTTCCTCTACGTCACCCACGACCAGGCCGAAGCCATGAGCCTGAGCGACCGGATCGCCGTCATGGACGGCGGCCGCATCGAGCAGGTCGGGACGCCGGCCGAGATCTACGAGGCGCCCCGGACGAGCTTCGTCGCCGCCTTCATCGGCGACACGAACTTCCTCGAGGGCCGGGTCGAGGCCTGTCCCGACCGCGAGTACTGCCGCCTCGCGATCGCCGGGATGCCGCCGGTCCTCTGCTTCAACGACAAGTCCCTGCAGCCGGGACAGCCCATCTCTCTCAGCATCAGGCCGGAAAAGGTCCACATCTCCCACGAGCGGCCCGAGGAGAAGCCTCAGCGGAACATTCTCCCGGCCGTCGTCGAGGACGTCATCTACCTCGGCTCGACCACGAAGTTCTGGGTCCGGGCCGACGGCTACCGGATCCAGGTCCTGCGCCAGCACGCCCGCTATTTCCTCGACGAGAAGCCGCTGCGCTGGAAAGAGGACTGCTGGATTTGGTGGCACGCCGACGACGGCTTCATGCTCGACCGTTTCCGCAGGTCCGACGAGGGCCTGCTGGCCGTGCCGCCGCAGCGCGTCGGGGATTAAGATGGGGTCGGGTCTAACCCACTGTTTTCACTTTTAGGCAGGAAGGCTCGCGCATGGATGACGGGCGTCGGAAAAGTGAAAAAAGCAGGTTTGACCCCCTCCGGAAAGCTCCCTTCAGATTAGACCCCATCTTTAGGCGGAAGGCGGAGTGGCTGGTCACGCTGCCGACCTTCCTCTGGCTGACGCTCTTCGTCGCCGTCCCGACGCTCCTCGTCTTCGTCATCGCCTTCCGCCCGGCCAACCCCTACGGCGGCATCGGCGCCGGCTGGACCCTGGACAACGTGCGCGCCCTCGCAACGCCGGCGACCCTGGCCATCGCCTGGCGGACGCTCTGGATCAGCCTGCTGACCACCGCGATCTCGCTCCTCCTCTCCATCCCGGCCGGCTACACTATCGCCCGGGCCTCGGAACGCTGGCGGAACCGCCTCCTCATGCTCGTCATCGTCCCCTTCTGGACGAGCTTCCTCGTCCGCGTCTTCGCCTGGCGGTCGCTCCTCCACCCCGAGGGGCCGGTCAAGCGCGTCCTCGAGGCGCTCGGCCTCGTCGGGCCCGACGCGACCCTCCTCTACAATCCGGCCGCGGTCGTCCTGGTCATGGTCTACACGTTCCTGCCGTTCACGATCCTGCCGATCTACGCCGCCGCGGAGAAGTTCGACTTCCGCCTGACCGAGGCGGCCCGCGACCTCGGGGCCCGGCCCTTCCAGGCCTTCCGCAAGGTCTTCCTGCCCGGGATCCGCCGCGGCCTCCTGACGGCGGTCCTGGTCGTTCTCATCCCCTCGCTCGGCTCCTACATCATCCCCGACCTCGTCGGAGGGCCGGGCGGCGAGATGCTCGGGAACAAGATCGCCCAGCGGGTCTTCACCGACCGCAACCTGCCCCTGGCCGCGGCCCTCTCGGCCGTCCTCGTCCTGGCCGTGCTGGCCCCGCTCGCCGGCGTCCTCGTCCTCCAGCGCAAGTCGAAGAAGGCCGACATCATCATGGGAGAGGCGCCGTGAGGCGGAGCCGCTTCCCCGTCGTCGTCACCGCCCTGGTCATGGCTTTCTTCTACCTGCCCATCTTCATCCTCGTCGCCAACTCGTTCAACCCGGCCCGCTTCTCCAGCCGCTGGCAGGGCTTCTCGCTCGTCTGGTACCGGCGGCTCTTCGAGTCGCCCGAGATCTGGGCGGCCCTGAAGAACACCCTCCTTATCGCCGTCTCGGTCACGGCCGTCTCGGTCGTCCTGGGCACGGCGGCGGCCTACGCCCTCCACCGCTACGGCCAGAGCCGGCTCCAGCGCGTCCACTACACGCTGATCTACCAGCCGCTCGTCGTGCCCGAGATCCTCATGGGCATCAGTTTGCTCATGGCCTTCGTCGCGGCCGGCGTCCCCCTCGGCCTGTTCACGGTCTTCCTGGCCCACGTGACCTTCTGCGTCAGCTTCGTGGCCATGACCGTCCTCGGCCGGCTCCAGGACTTCGACTTCTCGATCGTCGAGGCGGCCCGCGACCTCGGGGCCAGCCCGTGGCAGAGCGCCCGCAAGGTCCTCATCCCGGCGCTCATGCCGGGCATCGTCGCCGGCGCGCTGCTGGCGTTCACCCTGTCGATCGACGACTTCGTCATCACCTTCTTCGTGGCCGGGCCTGGCTCGACGACCCTGCCGCTGCGGATCTACAGCATGATCAAATACGGCGCCCCGCCGATGATCAACGCCCTGTCGACCCTGCTCCTGGCCGTGACCTTCACGGCCGTGGTCGCCAGCCAGCGCCTGGCCCGCGCAAAACGGTGACGCGCAACGGATTCTCTTCCTTTTTGTGAGGGCGAGACTGCCTCAAGAAGGGGACATGTACCTTCGGTACGTGTCCCCGGTCGTGTCCGGCACGCGTCCCCGTTCGAACATACGGGACACGTACCGGGGCGGTACATGTCCCGACTCTCGCCTTCAGCTCTTGGAAACGATCCCGAGGCTATTCCCCCCCTTGAAAAGGCGGACCAACTGGACTATAACGGGGACTTCGGAGCCGACGCATGAACGGAACGCCCCAAGCCCACGCCCAGCCCCGCGCTCGGGCCTGCGCGAGCGCGCGGGCCTTCGCCGTTTCCGCCGCTTCGTCTTTCGCGATCGCCGGCCTCGTCGCCGCCGCCGTCCTCGCGGCCGCCGCCTGCGGCAAATCCAAGCCGGTCCTCAGCCTCTACACCTGGTCCGACTACATCAAGCCCGAGCTCATCCGCCGGTTCGAGCGCGAGCGCGGCTGCCGGGTCGTCCTGGACACCTTCGAGTCGAACGAGGCCATGTACGCCAAGCTCAGGGCGGGGGCGTCCGGCTACGACCTCCTGACGCCGTCGAGCTACATGGTCAGCCTCATGCGCGCCCAGGGGATGCTCCGGCGCCTCGACCACGCCCTCATCCCCAACCTCGCCCACGTCGACCCCGACTACCTGGCCCTGGCCTCCGACCCGGCCATGGACCACTCCGTCCCGTACATGATCTCAAACAGCGGCATCGCCTACCTCGAGGGCCGGGTCCGGGACATCGTCCCCTCCTGGCGCATGTTCGGCCGCCAGGACCTCCGCGGCCGGATGACCATGTTCAACGACATGCGCGAGACGGTCGGCGCCGCGCTCAAGGCGCTCGGCCACAGCATCAACACGACCGACCCGGCGGAGCTCGCCGCGGCCGAGTCGCTTCTCCTCGAATGGAAGAAGAACATCGCCAAATTCGAGAACGAGCAGTACAAGATCGGGCTGGCCTCGGGCGAGTTCCTCCTCGTCCACGCCTGGAACGGCGACGTCTTCCAGGTCCGCAAGGAGAACCCCGACGTCCGCTTCCTCGTCCCCGAGGAAGGGGCGATCGTCTCCTGCGACGACCTCGTCATCCCGGCCGACGCCCGCGAGCCCGGCCTGGCCCACGCCTTCATCGACTTCCTCCACGACCCGGCCGTGGCCGCCGAGAACACCGCGGCCGTCTCCTTTCTCTGCCCCAACAAGGATTCTTACCCGCTCCTGCCCGCGGAGATCCGCGACGATCCGGGCATCTTCATGGCCCCTGAGATCCGGGCCAGGAGCGAGTTCATCGCCGACATCGGGGCCGCCAACGCCCTCTACGTCCAGGTCTGGGACCGCCTCAAGTCCGCCCGCTGAAGAGGCCGCCGAGCGGCGCTAGAAATTGAAAGTGTAGTTGAACTTCGCATAGAGGGCCCGGCCGCTCAGGGAGGGCGGCACGGGCGTCCGCGACAGGCGGTCGGTATTTCGGCCCTCGTTGCAGACGAGATAGACGTCCGTGCCCTCGCGCGGGTTGTAGCGGAGCCTCACGTTGGCCGCCACGGTGTCGTCGGCGCCGTTGTACTGGACGAGGGCGCTCGCGGAGAACTTGACGCTGAGCGTCGCCAGCACCTTGACCTGCCCGATGGGCGCGATGTACGTCTGGTCCCGGGCCGGGAACCGGACCAGGTTGTATTGCAGGAGACCCGAGACCTCGAGATCGGGGATGCCCGACCAGGTCGGCCTCGCGCCGAGCGAGACGCGCCAGCCGTCGTAATAGCCGCCGACGGTCCCGGTGAGGGCGGTGTTGAGCAGGCGCCCGGGCGGGGTCTGCAGGAAGAACTCCGCGCCGGGGAAGACGTAGCGGCCGACCGGCACGAGGATGTCGTCCGTGAGCTCGTAGGGCTGGTCGAGCTCCTCGATGTTGAGCTTCGGCCAGATCCGTCCGCCGAAGCCGCTCTTGGCCGCGAACTCCCAGCCCGGCCCGACCTCGGCCAGCGTGACCCGCCGCGTGTCGTTGTCCCAGTAGACCCGGCCCTCGACGAAGCCGTCGTGGCTCGTCAGCGCCGAAGCCTTGCCCGGGAACCAGCCGTACAGGGTCCGCGTGTAAAAGGCTGTGTAGTTCTCGAACTGCATGAAGCCCATGTCCGGGTCGAAATCCCGCCCGACCCGGGCGAGCCGGACGGTCGTCCCGAAGCCCCGGGTCGTCCGCCGCTCCCACATCACGGCGAACCGCGCCGCGTCGAGCGAGAAGGCCCGGTTGGCCTTCCCGTTCTCGAACGTCTGGGCCCACTGCAGGGTGAAGTAATCGTCCCCCCTCACGCGCCAGATCCCGTCGAGGCCGTAAGCGACGTTGTAGCCCCCGCCGGCCCCGAGACGGCTGGTCAGGATCCCGCCCACGTAGGAGAACGGGTTGATGACCTGCCGCCGCAGCCGCAGGACGCCGAAGTTCTCGGACGGGTTCTCGTCGAGGGCGGCCGTCTGCATGTCGAGGAAGCCGACGTCCCACCCCCCCAGGCGGCCGACCAGCCTGGCCCCGCCGTAGATGCGGACGGGCTTGTCGTCGACGAGGCCGATCCGGCGGCTGTAGAACAGGGTGTTGACGCTGCCCATGGGGAAATCGAAGTTGCTGGAGCGCTCCTGGAAGAAGAGGCGCTTCTCCGGGAAGAAGACCGAGAAGCGGGTCAGGTTGACCTGGACGTCGTCGGCCTCGACCTGGGCGAAATCGGGATTGACCGTAGCGTCGAAGGTCAAGTTGCCCGTCAAGCCGTACTTCAGGTCGAGGCCGAGCTCGAGCTTGGGCGAGCCGTCCCTGACGTAGGCCGTCTCCTCGTCGTTGAGCTCGTAGAACCGGTCGAAGCCGCCGAGGGCGTAGGGCGTGAGATAGAGCGGCCGGCGCGGCCGCAGCCCCGGCCACACGGTCTCTTGGCACTGCGAGGGCTTCCAGGAGCTCATCTGGCCCCAGTTCATGGGAATGGCCGGGAAGGTGTCGATCTCGCTCCGGCGGGCCAGCCAGCGGAAGACGGTCACGCCCATGACCACCTCGCCGCCCTTGGGCTGGAAGCGGAGGCTCGAGAGCGGGATGCGCATCTCGACGGACCAGCCCTCGTCCCCGCGGACGACGGCGACGTCCCAGAACGTGTTCCAGCTCAGGTTGACGGGCATGTCGTTCGCCTGCTGCATCTGAGCGTCCCGGAAGATCGCCGCGTCGAAGCGCAGGCCGGCCGGGGTGGTGAAGAAGGCCAGGGCGTTCTCCTTGTCGTTGAACGTGTCGAAGAAGACGCCGAACCAGTCCGACGTCGAGACCATGGCATCGCGCTTCTTGGTCGGGGCCTGGATCCGGTCCGGTTCCCGGTCGCACATCCGCGCGGCGACGTAGACGAAATCGTCGTCGTACGCGAGGAGGGCTTCGCTCCGCTCCGAGGCGGGCTCGCCGAACGTCGGCGATTGCATGACCATGCGGAACGGCGGCACGCCCGCCCAGGCGGGCTCTTCGATGCGGCCGTCGAGGGCGACGGGGCCGGCGATGCGGGGGACGGTGAGGCGCTCGGTCCGGGGCAGCTTCAAGATGTCGAGGACCGCGGACGGCGGGGCCTGGGCCGCGAGACGGGCGGCGCCCAGGGCCAGCAGGAGCGCCGACGGGGCCCCCTGACGGAGCTTTTCCCCCCAAATCATCCCTAGAGGATAGCCGAATCAATGCGGGGACACAAGAGAGAGTCAAACCTATTTTTTATCGAAGAAAGCGGGTTTGACCCTGTCTCTCTGATCGAGGCGCGGCGGATGACGACCGGCTCGAGCGGCTTGTGCATGGCCATCTTCCTGTCGGGCCCCTCCCAGCGCTCCTCGACGGGGACGTTGGCGATTCTCTCGAGGACTTCGGCTCCCTCGACGAGCCGGCCGAAGACGGTGTAACGGCCGTCGAGGTGCGGCCTCGGCGCGACGCAGACGTAGATCTCGGAATCGCCGCTCCACTCGTCGCCCGTCCGGCCCAGCCCCAACGTGCCGAAGAGGTGCGGCCGGCGGTTGAACTCGGGCGGCAGCTTGGGCGCGTCGCCGCCGCCGGCCTGGATGACGTGCCCCTTGACGACCCGGTAGAAGTCCTTGCCGTCGTAAAACCCGCTACGGACGAGGTCCTTGAACTGGGCGACGGTCCGGGGCGCGTCCTCCGGGAAGAGCTCGAACGCCATCCGTCCCATGGACGTCTCCAGGACGCAGACCTCGCCCCCGGGCGGCGGGGCGGGGCGGCGGCAGGCGGCGAGCGCGGCGAGGTGGAGAACGGCCAAGGCGGCAAGGAAAGCGTGTTTCATGGCGAGACGACTATAGATTCGGACGGCGTGCCGAGTCAACGGCCGGGATCGACAACGGGGACGTCCCGGAGCGTCATGCCGTCCCAGGCGACGAAGGGGTCCCCCTTGTCCCGCGACCCGATGACCCGCGACTGGACGAAGTCCATGCCGGGGGATGGGGGGATCCCTTCTCCGGTCCTCCCGGCCCGCACCGCCCGCGCCATTCGCGTTTCCAGCCTCATGCTGAAACACCGAAACCCGCCTGTCACGATGTCCGGCCGGGCGGCGGCCGAGGCGCCTTGACACCGCCCTCGGCCCGGGCCTATAGTCCGGGCGTGGGAAGTCGGATCGGCGGGGTCCTCGGTGTTGCCTGCGCCGTCCTTTCCTTCTCGATCTTCCCGACGGCCGTCCTCGCCCAGAAGGCCCCCGATTTCACCCTGAACGGCCTCGACGGCCGGGCCGTCCGGCTGAGCGAGGCCGCCGCGGGCAGGGTCACGCTCATCAATTTCTGGGCCACCTGGTGCGTCCCCTGCGTCAAGGAGCTCCCTCACCTCCAGAGCCTTCAGGACCGCCTCGCGGACCGGGGCCTCCGGGTCCTGAGCGTCAGCACCGACGGGCCGGACCGGCTGGCCGCGGTGTCCGCCTTCGTCGGGCGCTACGGCTTCACCATGCCCGTCCTGCTCGACAGCCGGTCCGAGGCCGTGGCGCTGTTCGATCCCCGGCTCGTCCTGCCCTTCACGGTCATCCTCGACCGGGCCGGCCGGGTCCGCTTCGCCCATCAGGGCTACAGCCCCGGCGACGAGCGCCTGTTCGAGAACGAGGTCCTCTCTCTCCTCGAAGAGGCCGAAGCCCGGCCGAAGGCGAAGCCGGCCGTCCGGGTCAACGAATCCCTGCTGCTCCGCCTGCCGAGCGCGTCATCGGGGGACGCGGACCGGGAGGGCTATGCCGAGGTCCTCGACCAGCTCGAGCTGACGGCTTCGAGCGGCGGCCTCCTGGCCGGAGTCCGCGTGGACGGGGCCGTCAGCCTCTCGCCCCTCGAGGCGTCTGTCCGGTTGGCCAAGCGCTATGCCCAGTATTCGACCAAGGCTTTGCGGGCCCGGGCCGGCGACTTCCACGCGTCGCTCGGGCGCGGCCTCGTCTTCAGCCTGGTCAAGGTCTTCGAGGAGGAGGGCCTCGATTACGTCGTCGACACGACCGTGGACGGCGGTCAAGTCGCGCTCGGCGCAGACCCCTTCAACGGAGAGGCCTTCGGGGGCTTCGTCGACCGGCCAGAGGACCGGAGCGTCCGGGACAAGGTCCTCGGCGGGGCTCTGGGCTGGAAGATCGCCGGTTTCGGGACCGTCCGCGTCCAGGCGGCGACCGCCGCGCTCGAACCCGGCGGCGCGTTCGGCAGCCGCCGCGCCGACCTGGGCTCGGTCAGCCTGGAGGTCCCCGGCCTCCGGGGTCTGGCCGAGATCTACGGGGAGTTCTCGCTCATCCGGCGCCGGACCTACGATGCCGAGGCCCCCGTCAACGGGCATGGTTTGTACGTGGGATCGAAGCTCCGCGCCGGCAGATTCTCGCTGCTCCTCGAAATGAAGGATTATCGGGAGCTCAACTTCGAGTACGCCCGGCCGCCCTTGCTGGAGGCCGAGGAGCTCGACATCGTGGCCGGCCAGTTCGACCTCGACCGGACGGACGTCACGGGCTTCGCGGCCCGGATCGACCATTACTCCCCGGCCTCGGCGACGCTCCTCTACGCCAAGGGTCTCCTCGTCGATGACTCGCCTGAAGCGCACCCTCAATACGGGGCTTACGAGCGCAGGATCGGCCACGTCTTCGGCGGCGTCGAGAAGAAATTCTCCGGCGGCGGCTATCTCAACGCCTTGGCCGGATGGCGCTCGGAATCGGCGTCGTCCGTCGCTTTCCTGAGCACCGACGGGACGACGGTCCACGATCAGCTCAACGTCAATTGGCCGCTAGCGGGGCGGTGGAGCCTCGAGGCGGACTGGAAGCACAAGGTCTTCGACGGCGACGGCTACGGTTATCACGAGGTCCGGGCCGGCCTGTCCCTCCACCGGTCGCCGCGCTGGGTGCTGTCGGTCCTCTACGAAAGGACGACGGACCCGGCCGTCGTCTTCGCCACGGGCCGGAAAGATTTCTGGGCCGGGCAGCTGGAGCTGCGGCTGGCCGGAGGCCACTCCTTGCGCCTGTTCGCGGGGGCCACCAAGGGCTCCATGAAGTGCGCCGGCGGCGTCTGCCGCCTCTTCCCGCCGTTCGAGGGCGTGCGCCTGGAGGCGTTCCTCAGGTTCTAGAGATACTTCTTGATCGCCGTGGAGATCTCGGACTCGTAATAGCCGGCCCTCTTGTAGCGGATGGTCATGTTCCTGTCGAGGACGATGTTCAATGGGATGGAGCCCTCCCCGAAGATCGCCCAGAGGGTCCACGCGTTGTCGTCGAGGACGGAGAACGTCAGCCCGTAGGTCGCCGCCCAGGTCGAGGGCGAGCCGTCGATCATGATGGTCAACATCTCGAAACCCTTGCTCTTATGGAGCTGATAGAGGCTTTCGGCCTTCTGGGCTTCATTCTGGCAAGGACCGCACCAGTCGGCCGAGAAATCGATCAGGACGACCTTGCCGAAATAATCGTAGAGCGAGACGGGTTGCCCGTTCTGGTCGAGGGCGGTGAAGTCGGCCGCGATCTTCCCGACGACGGAGCCGAAGGCGGCCGGGGCGGCCGTGAAGGCCAGGTCGGAGCGGGACTGCCGCGCAAGCTCATAGTTCGACGGCGTGAATCCGTGGTTCCGCAGCGACGGCGTGACGACGAAGCTCGTCCCGGCGACGTCCGTGAACGAGAACGCCCCGGCGCCGTCCGTGACGGCGCTCTTGGACACGTCCCCGGAAAGGAAGACCGGGACGCCGGCCAGCGCCGTCCCGCCGGACTTGATCGTGCCCCGGAACGTGACCGTCCCGGGCGGCGGCTCGGGGCCCGCGGGCCCTCCGCCCTTGCAGGCCGGCAGGGCGGCCAGGGCCGCGGCCAGGCCAAGGGACAAGACGGCCGATCTCGTTTTCATGATCGCTCTCCCCTCCCGACGATCCCGCGCGATCCCGCGCTCCGTGGATAGAATATCCTCCCGGCCGGGCGGAGTTGTCAAGATTCCGTCAAGAATAGGGGCGTTTGACCCTCTCCGCATTTTTGATTAGCATACGCGCGAAAGGCGGACCCATGCTGAAGGAACACCCCCGGGCCCTGGCCTTCCTCTTCTTCACCGAGATGTGGGAGCGGGTCGGCTTCTACACCCTCATGGCCATCATGGTCCTGTACATGGACAAGGTCCTGGGCTGGCCCGACGGCCGCAAAGGCGACATCTACGGCCTCTTCCTGGCCCTGTGCTATTTCGTGCCGCTCCTCGGCGGCTGGCTCGGGGACAAGGTCGTCGGCCAGGTCCGGACGGTCAGGGCCGGCGCGCTCCTCATGGCCCTCGGCTACGTCGGGCTGGCCGTGTCCGGGCCCGGGCGCGTCGCGACGTTCTACATCGGGCTCCTGCTCATCGGCCTGGGCACGGGCGTCTTCAAGGTCAACATGGCCGTCCTCGTGGGCAACCTCTACGCCGGCAAGCCGCGCCTGAAGGACGCCGGCTACAACATCTTCTACATGGGCGTCAACCTCGGGGCCATGGCCGCCCCGCTCGTGGCCACGCTCAACAACGCCGTCTTCCACAGCTACAACCTGTCCTTCTGGGTGGCCGCCGCGGGGATGGTCTTCGCCCTGATCATCTTCAGGGCCGGCGAGCCGCATCTTCGGCCCATGGACAGCAAGCTCGGGGCGGGCGGGACGGCCGGCGCCGCCGCGCCGCCCCCGCCGTTCCCGCCGTCCCCGCCGAAACCCGCCGGCGGGGCGGCCTCGTCCGCCTCCCCGCCGGTCCCGTCCGGCGCCGCGATGGGCCGGCGCGAGGAGGGCCAACGCATCGCCACCCTGGTCATCCTCTTCCTCATCGTCATCTTCTTCTGGGTCGCCTTCTACCAGGATTTCTTCGGCTTGACCCTTTTCGCCGAGCGCTCGACCGTCGTCCTGAAGTGGCTCCGGCCCGAGACCTACCAGTTCTTCGAGCCCTTCTTCATCCTGGCCCTGACCCCGCTCCTGCTCGCCCTCTTCGCCCGCCTCAACCGCTCCGGCCGCGAGCCCTCGACCCCCGTGAAGATCCTCCTCGGCATGCTGATCATGAGCCTGGCCATGATGGTCATGGTCGCCGCCTCGCTCGCCGGCGGCGACCGCGACCGGAACATCATGTCCCCGGCCTGGCTCATCGGGACGTACTTCATCGTCACCCTGGCCGAGATCCTGATCTCTCCCATGGGCCAGTCGTTCGTCTCCAAGGTGGCCCCGCCCAGGTTCGCCGGGCTGATGATGGGCGGCTGGTTCGCCGCCACGGCCGCCGGCAGCTACGGCAGCGGCCTGCTCGGCAAGTCCTACAGCCGCCTGGCCCACCACGAGTTCTTCCTCCTGCTGGCCGGGCTCATGCTCCTGGCCGCGGTCCTCGTGGCGCTGTTCCTGAAAAAGCTCAAGCGCTTCGCCGCCTGACGAACGGAGGTCAGCCATGTCGCTCATCCGGGAAAAAGTCGGACAGGCCGCCGGCCTTCTCCGCGAATTCGGGGTCGACTGCTGGATCACCTTCACCCGGGAGAGCGAGATCTGCGGCGACCCGACGCTCGTCTTCCTCGCGCCCGGCCACGTCACCTGGCACTCGGCCTTCGTCGTCTGCGCCGATGGCCGGACCCGGGCCATCGTCGGCCTCTACGACCGGAAGGGGATCGAGGAGACCGGGGCCTACGACAAGGTCGTCGGCTTCGTCACCGGCATCAAGGAGCCGCTCCTCGAGTTCCTCCGCGAGGCGGACCCCCGGACGATCGCCGTGAACTATTCCGAAGGGAGCGAGATCGCCGACGGCCTGACCCACGGCATGTACCTGACCCTCCGGCGGTTCCTGGCCGAGGCCGGGATGGCCGACCGCTTCGTCTCGGCCGAGAGGATCGTCTCGGCCCTGCGCGAGCGCAAGTCCGAGGCCGAGATCGGCTGGATGAAGCGGGCCGTCCGGGAGACCGAGGAGATCTACGGCCTCGTCGCCGGGTTCGTCGCCCCGGGCAAGACCGAGAGCGAGATCGCCGCCTTCATCCTGGCCGAGGCGGAGCGCCGCGGCCTGCCCACGGCCTGGGGCCGGGCGACCTGCCCGGCCGTCTTCACCGGCCCGGACACGGCCCAGGCCCACTACGGGCCGACCGGCCGCATCGTCGAGCCGGGCCATATCCTCAACATGGACTTCGGGGTCAAGGTCGAGGGCTACTGTTCCGACATGCAGCGGACGTTCTACGTCCTCGCTCCCGGCGAGACCGACGCCCCCGAGGACGTCATGAAGGGCTTCCGGACGATCGTCCGGGCGGTCGAGGAATCGAGGCGGGCCATGCGCCCGGGCGTCCAGGGCCTGGAGATCGACGCCGTGGCCCGCGGCATCGTCACCGGCGCCGGCTACGCCGAGTTCCCCCACGCCCTCGGCCACCAGGTCGGCCGCTTCGCCCACGACGGCACGGCCCTGCTCGGCCCGCCCTGGGAGAAGTACGCCCGGAAACCGTTCCAGAAGCTCGAGGCGGGCATGGTCTTCACCATCGAGCCGCGCCTGACCGTCGCCGGCCGCGGCGTCGTCACCATCGAGGAGATGGTCGTCGTCACGCGCGACGGGGCCGAGTGGCTGGGCCGGCCCCAGAAGGAGCTCGTCCTGGTCCGGTAGATAGAGGGCCGGATACCGCGTCCCGGCGATCGTCCTTGCTCTCGACCTGTTTGGCTGGACCGGTGCGCGGGGAGGCTTTCCCGCGCCACGAAGGACCCAACCTGGGGCAGAAGCCTCCGGATCTTGAACCGCGCATCTCGACCCGCGACGGAAGCCGCGACGTTTTCCGGGTCGCGGCCGGGCATCTCGATAGGTTCTGGAAATGGCCCTCGCGCCCACAACTTCCATCGGACTGAGATGAAACCAACGCTTTCCACGTCTCTATTATCCTGGATCATTCAAGGATCGAGACGGCCCTTTTGAATGATTCAGGTTAGCATGACAAATGAACCCGGTCCTTCCGAAAGTCTTGACAATATCAATACCAGTAGTCATACTAATGGTATGAAAATCGCCATTTCCATTCCTGACAGCGTTTTCCGCGAAGTCAAGAAGCTGGCCGAGGAGCAGAAGCGCTCCCGGAGCGAGGTCATCGTCGAGGCGATCGAGGAATTCTTGAGAGATCTGGAATCCCGCCGACTTATCGAGGCCCTGAACAAGGCCTATGCCGCGCCTGAGACCGAGGAGGAGCGCGAAGCCCGGAGCGCCGCCCTGGAGCTTTACGCTCGCACGATCCTCGCCAAAGAGAAAGAGGAATGGTGATCCTCCAGGGCGACATCTACTGGCTGGATCTCGGCAGACCCGCGGGTTCCGAGCCCGGCTTTCGACATCCTTACGTCGTTGTCCAAAACGATGTTTTCAACGCCAGCCGCATCCAAACAACCGTCTTGTGCGCGATAACGTCGAACCTGGACAGGGCCAAGGCTCCGGGCAATGTCCTCCTCCGGAAAGGCGAGGCGAATCTGGCCCGTGCGAGCGTCGTCAACGTCACCCAAATGGTGACCGCCGACAAGTCCGCCCTCAAAGACAAGATCGGGACGTTATCGCGTCAAAGGATCCAGGAAATCGTTTCGGGCCTCGGTCTTCTCTTCCGGCCCAGAGACCTTCCGAAGACGCCGCCCCATCCATGGGGCCTGCCGTGAAATCATGGTTTGACGGGAGACTCCGATTCTTCTAGAGTGCCGGATGATGTTCGCCCGCCGATCCATCCTGCCGGTTATCGCGGCGCTCGCCGCTGTAGGCGCGGCGGTGTCCGCCTGCTCCACGGGCCCGCGGCGCCCGCGGCCCTTCCAGCTCAGCCCCTGCGGCCGGGCCTTCGTCCTCGTCGACCGCGGCCGGCCCGCCGCCGCGATCGTCGTCCCCGAGGGCGCCGGAGAGCCCGAGCGCCGGGCCGCCGACATCCTGCGGACGTCCATCCTGAAGATGAGCGGCGTCGACCTCCCGGTCCGCGAGGCCGCCGCGCCCGGCGGGCCCGCCGTCGCGGCCATCGGCTTCCCGCCCGAGGCGCTCCCCCCGACCGTCGCCCCCTCCCTCCGGGCCATGCGCGCCGACGGCTTCGTGGCCACGACCTCGACCGGCAACCTCTACGTCTGCGGCGGGGGCGGCCGCGGCGTCGTCTACGGCGTCGTCCACCTCCTCGAGAAATATTTCGGCTGCCGCCGCTTCAGCCCCACGGCCGAGGTCTTCCCGAAGCGCGACGACCTCTTTCTCGGCTGCATCCTCGAGGCCGACAACCCCGCCAACGACGTCCGCGCCGTCGACGGCGAGTTCTCGCTCGACCCCGACTACCGCGATTGGCTCCGGCTCACCGACCACCGCGCGCTCCACGGCGACGTCTATGACGTCCACACGTTGCGGCGGCTCGTCCCCGCTCAGAGGTATTTCGAGTCCCATCCCGAGTACTTCGCCCTGGTGAACGGCGAGCGGACCGCCGACCAACCCTGTCTCAGCCGGCCCGAGGTCTTCGACATCGCCGTGGCCGGGCTCCGCGAGGAGATGGCCGCCCAGCCCGAGCGCAAGATCTGGTCGATCAGCCAGAACGACAACCTCTCCTACTGCCAGTGCCCCGAGTGCCTGAAGGCGATCGAAGAGGAGGGCTCCCCCGCCGGGCCCATCATCCGCTTCGTCAACCGCGTCGCGGCGCTCTTCCCCGACAAGACGATCTCGACCCTGGCCTGCCGGCTCTCGCGCCCGGCCCCGCGCCTGGCCCGGCCGCTGCCGAACGTCGAGGTCGTGCTCCGCGAGATCGAGCTCGACCGCGGCCGGCCCGTCGCCGCGGGCCCGGCGGGCGCCTCGTTCGTCCGCGACATCGAGGACTGGGGCCGGATCACGAACAACATCGCCCTCTGGGACTGCACGGTCAATCTCTCCCACTCCGTCTCGCCCTTCCCCAACCTGCACGTCCTCGGGCCCGACATCCGCTTCTTCTGCGGCCGCGGCGTCCGCAAGCACTTCCAGCAGGCCAACACGGGCCCCGGGCACGAGTGGAGCGAGCTCAGGTCCTACCTGCTGGCCCGGCTTCTATGGGACCCGGGGGCGGACGCCGACGCGGTCATGGACGAGTTCCTCGCCGGCTACTACGGACCGGCCGCGCCGCACCTCCGGCGCTATATCGACGCCCAGCGGGCCGCGCTCGAGCGGACCGGGGCCCGCCTCGGCGTCCACGAGCCGCCCACGGCCCACGCCGGTGACTACCTCTCCGCCGCCGACGTCGCCCGGTACGACAAGATCTTCGACCGGGCCGAGGCGGCCGCGGCCGGGGACGCCGAGGCCCTCGCCCGGGTCAAGACGGCCCGCCTGCCCCTGCTGTACGCGGAGCTCGAGATCGGCAAGGACGACATGTTCGGCCCGCGCGGCTTCTTTGAGGACAAGGGCGGCCGGCCCGTCGTCCGGCCGGCCATGGCGCGACGGCTCGAGGAGTTCGCGGCCCGCGCCCGGGCCGCGGGCGTCCGGACCCTCGACGACTCCGGGCTGACGCCGGAGGACTACTGCGCCTCCGTCCGGCGCCTCATCGAGGTCAGGGTCGAGGGGACCGAGCGCCTTGCCGCCCGGCGCGCCTCGGCCGGCGGGCTCTCGTGGGTCTTCGTCGACGAGATCGTCGTGCGGTGACGGCCGCGAGCCGTGTCGAGGCCCCCCCGGGCCTCTCCCCACGTCAGACAACATTGACATATTCTTGACAACTTCCGCCCCAAAATCCCCGATATTATCGTCGAGATCGGACGAGGGAGGCCCCCATGAGAAGCCAGAGAATGAGAGCCCCGACGGCGGTCGCGGTCCTCATCGCTTTTGCGGCAGCGGTCCCGTCGTTCGCGGAAGACGAGGGCGCTGCCCGGTCGGCCGGGGCCGTCGCGCCGCGGGTCGCGGTCCAGGAACCGTCGGCGCTGGCCGAGCACTATCTGTCCACACTCGCGCGAAAAACGAAGAAGGCCCGGACCATCGGCGGCGTCCTTGCAACGGCCGTGGGGGCCGTCGGCCTCGCGGGCGGGCTCGACCTGGTCAACCGGGACGACGAGGAGGATCCGTTCTGTTGGGGCGAGGTCTTCGGGAGACCGTTGATCGTGGTGGGCGGGCTCTGCATCGCGATGGGGGTCTTTTCCCTGGCCGTCACCAGCCCGGCCGAGAGGTCTTACAAGCGCGTCCGGGACATCTCCGATCCCGGGGAGCGCGAAGCGGCCTGCGCTGACGCCTTGGCCCGCCTGGCCAAGACGGGGCGGAGATCGAGGATGATCGGCGGCGGCCTGATATGCGCCGCCGGAGTCGCCGGCGCGATCGCCAACGGCGGTGACGACCCTTCGGGCCCGCTTCTCATGGCGGCCTTTTCGGGGGGCCTGGCGGCACTCTATACCTTCCTGGTCAAGAGCCCCGAGGAGAAGTCTAACCGAGCCTACCTCGAACGCAGCCGGGTCAAGCCGGTCCCCGAGCTGATCCTTGGCGTTGGGCCCCGGGGAAGCGTGCGGGCCGGGCTGTCGCTGGATTTCTGAAGGACGCCGGGACCCTACGAAGCTACATAGGGGACCGTCTGCGGGCCTTCGGGCATGACGCAGATCGAGGCGCCGCGGCCGTAGCTCGCGAGGAGCTCCCCGATCGTGTCCTCGACGCGGCGGCACGGGAGGAGGAGCGCGCCGCGGATCTCGTCGTCGGTGAGGCCGTCCGACCGGACGTGAACCCCGGCCTTCAGCTGGACCAGGGCCTGGACCTGGGCCTGCCACTGGTCCTGCTCGAGGAAGCCGGGGGCCGAGATCCTGGCCAGAAGCTCCGCGGGGCTCGCCGACTCGCGCAGGAGACGGCCGTAGAGGCCGTGCTCGGGGACGCCGTCGGCGCAGCGCGCGGCGATGACGATGGCCCCGCCGGGCCGGACGATCGGGTCGGCGGCGCGCATCCCCTTGACCGACTGATAGAGGTTGAGGTCGAGGGGATAGCCCGAGTTGGTCGTGACGACGATGTCGAAGAGGCGCGGCACGGCGACCATGGCCGAGCGCTTGACGAAGGCGCAGCCGGCGGCGTGGGCCGCGTCGAGGTCGCCGGCGAAGACGCCGGTCACGGCCTTGTCGCGGTTGAGGGCGACGTTGAGGAGGAAGAGGCGTCCGGCCCGCCCGGCGACCTCGCGGACCTCCTCGAAGATGGGATTGCCCCGGGTGACGCCCCAGATGGCCCGGGGGTGTCCGACCATGCCGGCGTCGTGGTTGCCGAGGACGGTGCGCTGGCCGGCCATTCCGGGCATGACGGCCTTGCCGCCGCCCGAGAAGCCGGCGAAGAGGTGGGGCTCGATGAACCCGGTCAGGACCTTGAGGTCGCAGCGCATGAACTCGGCGTTGAGCCAGGTCTCGTGGCCCCTCGAGGTCGCGCCGACGCGGACCTGGGTCGCGGGGTCGAAGGCGTCGTTCTGGACGATGCGGCGGCGCTCGAAGACGGCGTCGCCGACCATGGCCCGGAGCTCGGCCTCGGTGTTGGGTCGGTGGGTGCCCAGGGCGTTGAAGAGGACGATCTCGACGCCCGGGACTCCGTCCAAGACCTCGAGGACGGCCGAGAGGAGGAGCGGGTTGGGCGCGGGCCGGGTGATATCGCTGAAGACGACACCGACGCGCGTCCCGGGGCGGACGAGGTCGCGGAGGGGCGGCGAGCCGATGGGCGAGGCGAGGGCGGCGCGAACCGAGGCGGCCGGATCGGGGAGCGCCGGGACGAAGGCCGGCTCGACGACGGTGACGTCGAGCGCGTCGTCGAGCTCGACCTGGAGCCCTGTCTTTCCGTAGGCGAGCTTGACGCGCATACCGGTATTCTAAGGGCCGGGCCCCGGTTTTTCCACTTTTTCCGGTTCCGCCCCCGGCCGGCCGGGAAGCCCGCGGCCGAGGCCGGGCCGGGCGGCCGCCCCCTTTCGGCTTGGAAAGCGTCCCGTCTTGGGCTAAGATGGGCGAGGGTTTCCCAGTTCATCAAGGAGGTTCGACCATGCCCGTTTCCTTCAAAGACCTCGGCCTCTCCAACACCAAGGACATGTTCCGGCGCGCCTTCGCCGGCCAGTACGCCGTCCCGGCCTACAATTTCAACAACATGGAGCAGCTCCAGGCCATCATCACGGCCTGCGTCGAGACCCGCTCGCCGGTCATCCTCCAGGTCTCGAGCGGGGCCCGCAAGTACGCCGACCAGACCCTCCTCCGCTACATGGCCGAGGGCGCCGTCCGCATGGCCCGGGAGATGGAGAAGGCCAAGGGCGCCGGCCAGGCCATCCCCATCACCCTCCACCTCGACCACGGCGACACCTTCGAGCTGGCCAAGTCCTGCATCGACAACGGCTTCTCCTCGGTCATGATCGACGCCTCGCACCTCCCCTACGACGAGAACATCGCCCTGACCCGCCGGGTCGTGGACTACGCCCGGCCGCTCGACGTCTCCGTCGAGGGCGAGCTCGGCGTCCTGGCCGGGATCGAGGACGAGGTCCAGGCCGAGAAGTCGACCTACACCCGCCCCGACGAGGTCGTCGATTTCGTCAAGCGGACGGACGTCGACTCGCTGGCCATCTCCATCGGCACCTCCCACGGCGCCTACAAGTTCAAGCCCGAGCAGTGCACCCGGGACGCCCGCGGCGTCCTCGTCCCGCCGCCCCTGCGCTTCGACATCCTGGCCGAGATCGAGAAGCGGCTCCCCGGCTTCCCCATCGTCCTCCACGGCGCCTCGTCGGTCATCCAGGAGGCCGTGGCCACGATCAACGAGTTCGGCGGCAAGATGAAGGACGCCGTCGGAGTGCCCGAGGAGCAGCTGCGGCAGGCGGCCCGCTCGGCCGTCTGCAAGATCAACATCGACACCGACGGCCGCATGGTCATGACGGCCACGGTCCGCCGGGTCTTCGCCGAGCAGCCGGGCGAGTTCGACCCCCGCAAGTACCTCGGCCCGGCCCGCGCGGCCCTCGTCGAGATGTACAAGCGCAAGAACCGCGAGGTCCTCGGCTCGGCCGGCCGCTACGGGGCCGAGAGCTGATCGCGGCCGGAGGCGCCGCCGGCCGCGTCCGCGCCTCGGAAGTGACCGGCTACAGGATGAGCTTGCCGATCCCGGCGAGGAAGAGGATCGCCCCGAGCCCGAGGACGTACTTGAACGGGATGGCCAGCCCTTCCTTGACGTGGACGACCCACATGTCCCGGTCGTAGGCCGCGCCCGTTTCGTCGCGGTAGGTCTCCTTGATCTCCTCGACGATCCGTTGGATCGTGTCGAGCTTGGCCTTGTGGCCGGCGACGGCGGCCCGGATCTCCTGCTTCTCCTGCGGCGTCAGGGTCCGCTCGAAGACCTTGTCCTGCTGGTAGAACCGGAGCGCCCCGTCCGTCTGGAGGAAAAAGACGACGAGCGGGAGGCCGGCGGCGATGAGCATCAGGAGAAGCCCCCGGCTGCGGCCGTTCCCCCGGCGCCGCGCGGCCGGCGGCGGAAGACGGGCGTCCCATTCGTCCTGCCTGGCGTCCTTCCGTGTCCGCATGGCCCACCTCCTCATGGGTTTTGTCGTGGCACGGGCGCAAAGGGCCCGAAACGGCCTTTGTCCCGGAGGGCCGGCAACGGTATAATGGCTCCCATGACAGACAAGAGGACCTCCCGCCCGAGCTCTTCGCTCCCGGCCGTTCTGGCCTTCCTGGCCGTTCTGCCGCTCCTCGCCGGGTGCGCCGGCGAGCGGCCGACGGCCGCGGACACGGTCATCCTCAACGCCCGGGTCTACACGGTCGACGCCGCCGCGCCCTGGGCCGAGGCGGTGGCCGTCCGGGACGGCCGCATCCTGGCCGTGGGGACCACGAAAGACATCTCGCGCCACAAAGGCAAGGACACCGAGGTCATCGACGCCGCGGGCCGCCTCGTCCTGCCCGGCATCGCCGACAGCCACGTCCACTTCGTCAGCGGCTCCTCGAACCTGGCCGCCGTCGACCTGGCCGGGGCCAAGACGGTCGAGGAGGTCCAGGCCCGGATCCGGGCCTTCGTCGCGGCCAATCCGCGGGCCGAATGGATCCAAGGCCGCGGCTGGATGTACCCCGTCTTCCCCGGCGACATGCCGGACAAGAGGATCCTCGACGAGATCGTCGCCGACCGCCCGGCCTGCATGCGCTGCGCCGACGGGCATTCGAGCTGGGTCAACAGCAAGGCGCTGGCGCTCGCCGGGATCACGCGCCGGACCGAAGACCCCGAGGGCGGCCGGATCGTCCGCGACGCGACGGGCGAGCCCACCGGAGCGCTGCTCGAAGCGGCCGGTCAGCTCGTCGCCCGGCTCATCCCCGAGCCGACGGCCGAGGAGAAACTGGCCTCGGTCCGCCAGGGGCTGAGGGAAGCGGCCCGGCTGGGCGTCGTCCGCGTCCACGGGCTGGGCGGCGAATTCGAGGACCTCGCCCTGTTCGAGAAGCTCCGCGACGAGGGGGCCCTGACCGCGCGGCTGACCGTGGCCATGTGGGTCGACGCGCCCGGCCCGACGGACGGGGATTGGAGGGCCTACGACGAGGCGCGGACCAGGTGCCGCGACGCGTGGCTGGCCGTCGACGGCGTCAAGCTCATGCTCGACGGCGTCATCGACTCCGGCACGGGGGCCATGCTCGATCCCTACGAGGGCCAAAAAGGCAACAGGGGCGAGCTCTTCTGGGCGCCCGAGGACTACAAGAAGGCGGTGGCGGCCTTCAACGCCAAGGGCATGCAGGTCTCGACCCACGCCATCGGCGACGCGGCCATCCGCCTGAGCCTCGACGCCTACGAGGAGGGCCAGCGGGCGGCCGGCGGCCCCGACGTCCGCAACAAGATCGAGCACGCCGAGGCGATCGCCGCGAGCGACATCGCCCGCTTCGGCCGGCTGGGCGTCATCGGGAGCTTCCAGCCGCTCCACGCCGACCCCGACCCCGCCTGGATGGACAGCTGGATCCGGAACGTCGGGCCCGAAAGGGAGCGGCGGGCCTTCGCCTGGAAGGCCGTCCTCGACGGGGGCGGCCGGCTCGCCTTCGGCAGCGACTGGCCCGTGGTCACCCTCAGCCCCTGGCCGGGGATCCAGGTCGCCGTGACGCGGCAGGACCTCGAGGGCCGGCCCGAGGGCGGCTGGCTCCCCCAGCACAGGGTCACGCCGGCCGAAGCGGTCCACGCCTACACCCTGGGCGGGGCCTACGCCATGCACCGGGAGAAGGACGAGGGCTCGATCGAGCCGGGCAAGCTGGCCGACCTGATCATGGTCTCACAGGACATCTTCGCCATCGACCCGCACAGGATCGCCGAAACCAAAGTGCTGCTGACCATGGTCGGCGGCAAGATCGTCCACGACGCCCGCTGAGGCCCGAGGGGATGGCGCCGGGGGCCCGCGGAAGTTGACAGGGCCTTCCGATTTCTATTAAAAGGGGCTCTCACAATGTCCGCGTCAAAGGACGGTGGCCCATGAGATCACGCTTCACGCGCATCGCGTTCGCCGTCGCCGCCGTGGGGCTGTTCGTTCCGTTGGCGCCCGGCGCCCAGGTCAAGACGTCTATCAAGAAGAAGGAGGAGGCCGTCGCCTCCGTCGAGAAACACAAGGCCGAGATCGTCGCCCTCAGCGACCTGATCTGGGGCTTCGCCGAAGTGGCCCTCGAGGAGGTCCGCTCGGCCAAGGCGCTGGCGGACTTCGCCGAGGCCGAGGGCTTCACGGTCGAGCGCGGCGTCGCCGGGCTGCCGACCGCGTTCGTGGCCAGCTACGGCCGGGGCCGGCCGGTCATCGGCGTCCTCGGCGAGTACGACGCCCTGCCGGGGCTGTCGCAGAAGCCCCGGAGCGCCAAGGAGGCCCTCGAGCCCGGCGCGCCCGGCCACGGCTGCGGCCACAACCTGCTCGGCGCGGCGGCCCTGGGCGCGGCCCTGGCCGTCAAGGACCTCATGGCCGCGGGCAAGCTCGAGGGGACCGTCCGCTTCTACGGCACGCCCGCCGAGGAGCGGGTCGGCGGCAAGGTCTACATGGTCCGGGAAGGGCTGTTCAAGGACCTCGACGTCTGCCTGAACTGGCACCCCGGCGACAAGACGGAGGTCGCCGTCAACAGCTCCCAGGCCATCGTCGAGTTCATCGCCGAGTTCAGCGGCCGGACCGCCCACGCGGCCGCCGACCCCTGGAACGGCCGCAGCGCCGTGGCCGCCCTGGAGATGTTCACGGCGGGCCTGAACCGCATGCGGGAGTTCGTCAAGCCCACGGTCCGGATGCACTACTCGATCGTCAAGGGCGGCGACGTCCCGAACGTCGTGCCGGCCTACGCCCGGCTCTGGGGCTGGCTCCGCGATTCGAAGGGGTCGGGGGCCGAGCAGCTCCTGGCCCGGGCCCGCAGGATCGCCGAGGGCGCGGCGCTCATGACCGATACCGAGGCCACGATCACGGTCCAGGGCGGCGACTGGGAGACGCTGGTCAACCTGGCCGGGGCGAAAATCGTCCACGCCAACCTCGAACGGCTCGGCCCGGTCCCGTTCACGCCGGAAGAGCAGGCGTTCGCCAAGGAGATCCAGCGGGCCACGGGCGTCGAGCCGGAGGGCCTCGACGGCCGGGTCCGGCCCTGGGCCGCGCCGAAGCCCGATCCCGACGGCGGCTCGACGGACGTCGGCGACGTCAGCTGGGTCGTGCCCATGCTGGGGCTCAACGTCACCACGGCGCCCCTCGACGCTCCCTGGCACGCCTGGCCGGTGGTGGCCTGCTCCGGGATGTCCATCGGGCACAAGGGGCTCGTCTACGCCGCCAAGGCGATGGCGGCGACCATGGTCGACCTCTACGAGGACCCCAAGGCCGTCCAGGCCATCCGGGCCGAGTTCGAGGAGAAGACCAAGGGCGTCGTCTACAGGCCCTTCATCCCGGACGGCCCGCCGCCCCTGCCGAAGCGCTGAGCCGCGCCGCCGCGGGCGTACGGGGCAAGCCGCGCCGAAGGGGAAACGGGGTTATTTCGGTGGTGGAGCTGACCAGGATCGAACTGGCGACCTCTTGAATGCCATTCAAGCGCTCTCCCAACTGAGCTACAGCCCCACCGGGGAGAATCTCTGAGGCCGTCTTGGGCTTCAAAGACTGGCGGATTATAGCAGAACGGCGCTGGGCGTTCAACTCCTTTCCTGCCGCTCCTTTCCTGCCGCCGGGGCCCCCGGGAAAGCGGATTGACGGCCTTTTGAGCCTGTGCGAATATAGGTCCGGCTGCCATGCGAACCGATGACAGGGACCCGGAATCCGTCGACGACGAGATGGCGGCCGTTTTCAGAGGCAAGACGCCTGTCGAGCGGCTTCGCGTCGCGTTCGGGCTATGGACCTCCACCAGGGCCATGCTCGAAAGGCTCCTCCGGTCCCAGCACCCCGACTGGGACGACCGAACCGTCAAGGGGGAAGTCGCGCGAAGGATGTCCCATGGAACAGGATGAGCTCCTGAGACATGCCGCGCGCTGCTTTGTCGAACACGGCATCCGCTATTTCGTGACCGGCGCCGTCGCCGCCATCGCCTACGGCGAGCCGAGGCTGACGAACGATATCGATGTCGTGGCCGATCTCGACGAAGACAAGATCCCCCGGCTCAAGAGCTGTTATCCGGCCGAGGAATTTTATTTCGACGAAGGATCCGCCGGGCGGGCCGTCCGAACCAGGTCCAAATTCAACATCATCCATCCCGGCTCCGGCCTGAAGATCGACATCATGATCGCCCGGGGAGACGAGTTCGATCAGAGTCGCTTCAGGCGGGTGCGTCGGCTCAAGCCCCTCGAAGACACCGAAGTCGATTTCGCCTCGCCGGAGGACGTGATCCTGAAGAAATTGGACTTTTATCGGCGGGGAGGCTCCGACAAGCACCTCCGCGATATCGCCGGCATCCTTAAGATCTCGGCGGACATCATCGATCTCGCCTATATCGAGGTTTGGGCCCGGACGCTGGGCCTCGAAGAGTTATGGGCCTCAGTGTCGCAGAAGGCGCGGGGATCCTAACTTATCTTCAGCCTCACGAGCTCCTGGGGGCGATCCAAGAAGAGCCGGTCGCGATCCTTTCCGCCCTAAGATCGCTGCTTCTCGATGATCCCGTACTCGTAGAACTGGACGCCGCGGTCGCGGTCGAGGAGGAAGAGGCGGTCCCCCCGGATCCAGATCCCGTCCACGAAATGGGTCAGCGGGATCGCCCCGAGCAGGACGCCGTCCGGGGCGAAGACCTCGAGCTTGTACATATCGGTTGTGCGGAGGTCCGTGTCGCCGACGACCTTCCGGGTCGAACCGCCGTTGACCGAGCCGGAGACCATGATGGCGACCTCTTCCTCTTTCCTGATCTGCCTGTCCCGGGTCACGACCCAGATCCGCCCCTTGCCGTCGGCGGCGAGGGCGTCCGTCACGCGGTTCAGCTTGGGCGCGAAGAAGCGGGTGCTGTTCGCCGTGACCTCCTGCCGGCCCTTCTCGATGAGCTTGGTCGAATAGTTGAGCTCACGGTCGGCCCTCCAGAGCAGCCGGCCCTCTGGCGAATACCGCTCGACCCGGTTCTGATAGACGAAGCACAGGATGATGTGGTCCTCCGCGTCGACCTCGAAGTAGCAGGAATTCCCGATCCTGTTGGTCATCTCGTCGCCATAGTCGAATGGCTCGCCGAACTCCGCGATGACCTCGAGGTCCGGCCCCAGGAGCTTGACGAGCTTGGGCTGGGCCTCCTCCTTGGCGACGTTGCCCATCCCGAAGGTGACGGCGGCCCGGGCCGCGACCGGTCCGGAGCCGAGGAGCCGCATCCGGTCGATCCGGAGCTTGGTGATGGGCGTCGTCTTGAGGACTTCCCAACCCGGAGAGAACACCTGGATCCTTCTTTGCGCGGAATCCAGGACATGGAAGTTCCCCGGGCGATCGATGCAGATCGAGTTCAGGCTCTCGAACTCGCCCGGACCTTGGCCTCGCCGGCCGACGGTCCGGACGTACTTGCCGTCAGGGCCGAACACCTGGATGCGCTGGTTGCCGCTGTCGAGGATGAGGAGGTTGCCGGCGGCGTCCACGGCCATGTCGAAGGGCGAATCGAAAGCCAGATTGTCGTCTTCCGTATCGACGTTCCCGATCGTCCGGACGAGTTCGACGGCGAGCTTGGGGGCCTCGCCCCACACGCCGCCCTTCTCGTTGTGAACGACGCGGACGCCGTCGACGGTCTCGATCCGCTGGGCCGAGGCGATGGTGGAGATGATCAAAAGCAAGGAGAATGACGAACACAAGGCCTTCCGTGTCATGGACCTTCCTTCTCGTGACGAGGTCATTATACTCCGATTGACCGGGCGGCGGGCGCTATGGTAAGTAGGAGGCGAGGGACATGATACCCGTTTCCCAATTTGTTCTAATCGACTTCTGTGAGATGCCCTTTATCAGAGAGCCATCTTTGCTGTCGTGGCACCGGCTCGTTTTGCTGAACAGGGAAAATGGGGAAACGGGTATCATGTCCCCCATTTAGGAGCGGAAGATGAACTTTCAAGCCCTGATCAACGCCCGTTACAGCGTCCGCGCCTACAAGCCCGAGCCGGTCCCCCGGGAGAAGCTCGACCGCGTCCTCGAGGCGGCCCGGCTGGCCCCGACGGCGGCCAACCGCCAGCCCTTCCGGGTCATCGTCGTCGAGCCCAAGGGCCGGGAGAAGGAGCTGTCGCGGATCTATCCGCGAAAATGGTTCGTCCAGGCCCCGGTCCTCCTCGCCGTCGTGGCCGTGCCGTCGGAAGGCTGGGTCCGGAAGTACGACGGCTGGAACGCGGCCGAGGTCGACGCGACGATCGTCATGAGCCACATCGTCCTGGCCGCGACCGAGGAGGGGCTGGGCACGTGCTGGGTCGGGGCCTTCGACCCCGCCGCGGCCCGCGAGGTCCTGGGCCTGCCGCCGGAGGTCGTCCCCGCGGCCTTCGCGCCGCTCGGCTATCCCGCCGACGCGGCCGCGCCCAAGCGCCGCCGCCGGCTGGCCGAGCTCGTCCGCCGCGATCGCTGGTAGGGTTTTCCGGCGACATCGCCTTTCTTTCTTTTTCCCCTTGACTCTGACGTTGCGTCATGGCGCACAATGGAGGCGTGGATACGGCCATGAAAAAGACAGGCTACCTCATCGGGGAGTTCGCCGAGCTGACCCGGGTGACGGTCCGGACCCTCCACTACTACGACCAGATCGGCCTGCTCGAGCCCGGCTTCGAGCGGTCGAACGGCTACCGCGTCTACACGGACGCCGACCTGCTCAAGCTCCAGCAGATCGTCACCCTGAAGTTCATGGGCTTCTCCCTCGAGGAAATACGCCGCCTGCTCGAGAGCAAGGGTTACGAGGCGGTCAAGGCCCTCAAGGTCCAGGCCGCCGCGGTCAGGGACGAGATCGTCAGGCTCCGCGAGGCCTCTCGGGCCATCGGCCAAGTCCTCCTCCGCCTGGAGAGAGACGGCCGCATCCACAAGCGGAAACTCCTCAAGATCATGGAGGTCATCCAAATGGACGAAGACGCCAAGAAAGCCTGGCACGAGAAGTTCTACACGGAGGAAGAGCTCGGGAAGTTCCGGGAGCTCGGCAAGAAGTACGCGCCGGAGGACATGGCCGCCTACCAGAAACGCTGGGAGGCCCTCGTCGCCGAGGTCAAGGCCCGCATCGAGCTCGACCCGGCGAGCGACGAGGCCCAGGACCTGGGCCGGCGCTGGGCATCGCTCTTCGACGAGGCCTACGGCGGCCGGCCGGACCTCGAGGCCCTGATCGCCAAAGCCTACCGCGCCGGCGCCATCCCCAAGGACCACAACATGATAGCGCCGGAGGTTTGGGGCTTCATCAGGAGGGTCCACGCCGCCGCGAAACGAGCCTCGCGGCGGACATAACCCGTCCGGCGGAAGACGCGTATCGAGATGAGAGGCGACCCGGCCGCTTTACTCGGCCGGGATTTCCCATTATAGTGGAACACGCGTCGAGGCCCCCCGGGCGACCGGGAAAGGGCGCCGACGCAGGGAGGTCCGTCATGACGAGAAACCCGATGATGAAGACCGCCGTGGCCGCGGCGGTTCTCCTGGCGGCGTCCGGCCTGGCCCTTTCGTCAGCCGGCCCCGGGGCGGCCCCGGCCCAGGCCGGCAAGACGGCCGTGCTCGAGTACAAGATGCCGGCCGGCCGCGTCCTGACCTATCAGACCAAGTCCGAGATGGGCACGGCCATGGAGGTCATGGGCCAGTCCATGGACAGCACGACGACCCAGTCGAGCACTTTCCGCTTCGCGTCGAAGGGCCCCAAAGGCAAGGACCTCCTCCTGGGCGTGACGGTCGACGACATGACCATGAGCGTGACCGGGGCGCAGGGCGACATGTCGCCGGACCTGAGCCCGCTCAAGGGCAAGTCCTTCGACCTGGTCCTGTCGCCGCTCGGCTCGGAGATCGACGTGACCGGCGCCGAGGCCCTCGAGTACTCGATCGCTTCCGAGACGAGGAACCTCGGCAACGAGTTCAAGCAGTTCTTCCCCGACATGCCCGGCAAGCCGGTCAAGATCGGGGACACCTGGCCGTCGAACGTCTCCATCGAGGAGCGCATGAGCGCGCTGACGGTCAGGATCGACCTCCAATACGTCAATACCCTCGAGGGCTTCGAGGCCGTCGACGGCATGGAGTGCGCCCGGATCGGGGCCCGGATGACCGGCACCATCAGCGGCTCCGGGAACCAGATGGGCCAGGATGTGACCTTCACCGGGACCACCAAGGGCCAGGACGTCTATCACTTCGCGGTCAAGGAAGGCGTCTTCGTCAAGGCGGTGTCCGAATCGACGGCCGAGATCGCCGTCGACGTCCCCGCCGCCGGCATGAGCATCCCCATGACCCAGTCGACCAAGGGCGAGGTCAAGCTCGCGGCGAAGAATTAGCCGTCCGGCAAGGAGCCCGGAATGACGGGGCGAAGCGCCGCCGCGGCGCTCTCCGCGCTGAGCCTTCTTGCGGCCCCGGCCGTCCTCGGGGGGGCGGCCCGCGGCCAGGACCGCCAGCCGCCCCCACGGGAGCACGCCTCCGTCGTCGTCAACATCGAGGTCCCGGTCCGGGTCATGCGCAAGGACGCCTTCGTCGAAGGCCTGACCCTGGCCGACTTCGAGGTCACCGAGTACGGCGTCCGCCAGCCGCTCGAGGCCGTCTATCTCATCAGGAACAAGGAGGTCCTCCGGGAGGAGGTCCTGCCCGGCGCGTCCCCGCCGACCCCCCGGAAGGTCCGCAACTACGTCCTCTACCTGGACCTCAAGGAGTACCTGCCCAAGATCGAGGAGGCCCTCGACTTTTTCTTCCGCGACGTCCTGGGGGGCGAGGACGCGTTGTTCGTCGTCACGCCCGCCAAGACCTACAGGTTCCGCTCGGAATACCTCGCCCGCGTGCCGCGGACCGAGATCGCCGCCCGGCTCAAGGGCATCCTCCGGGCCGACATCGCGCTCGGCAATTCCCGGTACCGGAACCTGATGCTCAACTTCTACCAGCTCGAGGACGAGGAGTTCCCGCCGGAGATGGCCGACGTCAAGGAGACCCTCCTCTTCGAACAGGCCAAGGAGATCCGGGACCTCACCGAGCTGACCGAGGAGCGGGTCATGGCCTTCGCCGACATCCTCAAGGCCCTCGAGGGGGAGAAGCACGCCTTCCTCATCTTCCAGAGGGAGGTCCTGCCGGCCCACGTCTTCGGGGATGACCGCCAGGCGGAGCTGGCCAAGGCGGTCGGCTTCGACGTCGAGAAGATCAAGCGCCTTTTCTCGGACGCCTCGATCACCGTCCACTGCCTGTACATCAACAAGAGGCCGGCCTTCGCCCTGAGGGACTTGTCCCAGAGGGGGTCCGCCCCCCTGACCCGGATCCAGGACCTCTCGTCCGACGTCTACGCTTCCTTCCGCGAGATGGCCGAAGCGACGGGCGGCCTCTCGGAGAGCACGTCCAATCCGAGCTCCGCCCTGAAGCGGGCCGCGGAGGCCTCGGGCAATTACTATCTCCTCTACTACCGCCCGCTCGACTACAAGGCCGACGGCCGGTTCCGGGAGATCGTGGTCAAGGTCCGGGGAGAGGGCCTCAAGGTCACCCACCGCCTCGGCTACATCGCGGACTGAGCGCCGCGGAGCGAAAGGAGCCGCCATGACCGCCGAAAAGCCCAAGCGCATCGAGGACGTCAGGAACAAGGACGACTTGCTCGTCGTCACCGGGGCCGGCGGCTTCATCGGCGGCTCGCTCGTCCGCTACTTCAGCGACAAGGGCTTCCGCCGCATCCGGGCCGTGGACAAGAAGCCGCTCGACGAGTGGTACCGGCGCACGCCCGGCGTCGAGGACCTCGTCCTCGACGTCAGCCTCCGCGACAACTGCGCCCGGGCCTGCGCGGGGGCGGCCGAGGTCTACAACCTGGCCGCGGACATGGGCGGCATGGGCTTCATCGAGCGCTACCGGGTCGAGTGCCTCCGGTCGGTCCTCATCAACACCCACATGATCGAGGCCGCGGAGAAGGCCGGCGCCGACCGCTATTTCTTCTCCTCGTCGGCCTGCGCCTACAACGTCGACCTCCAGAAGGGCGCCCGGTCGCGGGCCCTCAAGGAGTCCGACGCCTACCCGGCCAACGCCGAGCGCGGCTACGGCTGGGAGAAGCTCTTCTCCGAGATCGTCTGCCAGGAGTACCGGGCCGAGCGCGGCCTCAAGACGGCCATCGCCCGCTTCCACAACGTCTACGGCCCCTACGGGACCTGGGACGGCGGGCGGGAGAAGGCCCCGGCGGCCCTCTGCCGCAAGGTCGTCGAGGCCGGGGACAACGGCAGCTACGCCGTCGAGATCTGGGGCGACGGGACGCGGACGCGGAGCTTCATGTGGATCGGCGACTGCCTCGAGGGCATCGACATGATCATGCACTGCGACGGGCTCGTGGCCACGCCCATCAACCTGGGCTCGAGCGAGCTCGTCTCGATCAACGAGCTGCTCGCCATCATCGAGGACATCGCCGGCTACAAGGTCGAGCGCCGCTACGACCTCTCCCAGCCGCAGGGCGTGGGCGGCCGCAACTCCGACAACACGATGATCAAGCGCGTCCTGGGCTGGGAGCCGTCGACGCCGCTGCGGACCGGGCTGGCCCCGACCTTCGCCTGGATCGCCGAGCAGTACGCGGCCCGCAAGGCCGGGAAGAAGGTCGCGCTCTAGGGGGCCGGGACGGGCGCTCCGTCACTTCCTGCATTCGGCGATCAGGCCCTCGACCTCGCGCCGCTCGGCGGCCGATATCGCATCTCCCTTGAGAGCGAGATATCTCCGGAAGAGGGCCTCGGCCCGCGACTTCTCGCCCGACTCGAGCGAGGCCAGGGCCAGATTGTAGACGGGCAGGTCGTAGCCCGGATCGAGGGCCATGGCCTTCTCCCAGCTGGCGACGGCCTTGACGGGGTCGCCGGCGATCTTCCAGGCCCCGCCGAGGCCGTTGTGGACCGAGGCCAAGGACGGATCGGTGGCCAGCGCCCTTTCGAACAGCGCGAAGGACCGGTCGATGCGCCCGGAATCCCGGGTCTTCAGGCCCCAGGCGACATAGAAGTTGCCCATGTTGCCGTTGATGACCGCGTCGCCGGGGGCCAGCGCGAGGGCCCGGCCGAAGTGCTCCTCGGCCTTCTCGAACTCGCCCGTCTTCCAATAGGCTTCGGCCAGGGCGCCCCAGACGTTCGGGTCCTCCTCGAAAAGGCCGAGGGCGCGGCGGAGGACCTCGATCGCCCGGGCGAAGCGACCGTGTTCGACAAGGGCGATGCCGAAAGAGGAGACCATGGGGAACGAGCCGGGGTTGGCCAAGGCCCCGCGCTCGTAGGCGGCGAGATGGGCCTCGGGCCGCCCCAGCGAATATTGGAGCTCGGCCAGCTTGGAGTAGGCCCGGGTGAGGTCGGGCCGGGACTGGATGAGGCCCTCGAGGAGGCGGACGGCCTCCTCGGGCCGGCCCTCGTGCGCCAGCCGGCCGGCCTGGATGAGCCGCTGCTCGAGCGGCAGGAGCGTCTTGAGGTCGTCGGCGGCGCCGAACTCCTTCTTGGCCGGCGCGGCCGGGCCGGAGGCGTAGCCCAGGCTCCGCAGGCGCTCGATCGTCTCGCGGTCGGCCTGCCGGACGGAGGACCCGGAAGGCGCGGCGACGCGACGGAGGAGCTCGCCGAGGGCCTTTCTATAGGGGGCGACGTCGCGGACGGGGGCCAGGTTCTTCGTCTCGTCGAAATCCGCGCCGAGGTCGTAGAGCTCGGGGATCGGCGAGTCCATGTACTTCATCGGGCCGTCGATCACGCCCCGCAGCGGGGCGGCGCCGCGATGGTAGTAGCCCTCGAGGGCCTCGAAGTAGATGGGCCGGGGCTCGAGGCGGCGGCCTTCGAGGGCCGGACGGACGGACCGGCCCCGGAGCGTCCCGGGGGTCTCTAGACCGAGGAGGTCGCAGACCGACGGGAAGATGTCCTCGTGGCCGACGGGGTCTTTCGCCCGGCCGGCTCTCAAGCCGGGGACGGCGACGATGAGCGGCACCCAGATCGTCGAGTTGTAGGCGAAGTAGCTGTGGGTCATCTCCCCGTGCTCCCCGAGCGACTCGCCATGGTCGGCGGTCAGGACGACGAGCGTCCGGCCGGTCTCGCCCCGGTCGGCGACGGCGCGGAAGAGGCGGCCGAGGGATTCGTCGACGTAGGCGACCTCTCCGGAGTATGCGTCCCCGGCGAAAAGGGAGTCGTAGGGCGGCGGGGGGGCGTACGGCGCGTGGGGGTCGAAGAGGTGGATCCACAGGAACCAGCGGCCCTTCCGGGCGGCCAGCCAGTCGAGGGCCGCGTCCACCGTCTTCCCGGCCGGCCGCTCGGGGAAGTCGAGGGCGGCGGCGGCCCGGGCGGGGTACCTGTCGTCGTAGACGTCGAATCCCTCGGCCAGGCCGAAGCGCGTGTCGAGGGGGAAGGCGCTGACGAACGCGCCCGTGTCGTAGCCGGCGGCCTTGAGGGTCCGCTGCAGGCTGGGGGCGCCCCGGGGCACGACCCGCATGCCGTTGTCGTCGGCGCCGTGGGCGGGCGGGATCGCGCCGAGGAGGATGCTCGCGTGCGACGGCAGCGTCAGCGGGGCGTGGGAGAAGGCCCGCTCGAAGACGACGCCGCGCCCGGCCACGGAGTCGATCTGGGGCGTCTTGAGATAGCGGGTGCTGTAGCAGCTGAGACGGTCGGGGCGCAGGGTGTCGATGGTCACGAGCAGGACGTTGAGACCGGCGGCCCGGGCGGGCGGCGCGGCGCTCGCGGCCGCGAGCGCGAAAGGCAGGACGAGGGCCAAGACGAGGCGCCGGGCGGACGGCCGGGCCGTCCGGGGGCCGCGGTGGAGGAAAGAGGAGTCGCGCATCTGGTCCGATGACCCTCGGGACATCATCCATTATAGGGGGGGCCTCGCCGGGGAGTCAACACGTCCCCTACCGGAATCGGCGGAATCGTGCTAAAATGCCTTCTCGAGAAAGACGGAGTATTATGCCCAAGCCTCAGAATAGACCGATGCGAAACCTGCTCTTCTGGATCGCGGCGGGGGTCCTCATCATCGTCCTCTGGAGCTTCCTCCAGTCCCCGGCCATGGCCAAGAAAGACCTGGCCTTCTCCCAGTTCATGTCCGAGGTCGAGGCCCGGAAAGTCGAGGAGGTCACGATCCAGGACAACCAGCTCCGGGGCAAGTTCACCGACGGCCAGGCCTTCCGGACGGTCCTGCCCGCCGGCTACGCCGACCTGATCAAGATCCTCCGCGACAACAACGTCAACATCGTCGTCAAGGACACGGCCCGCAGCCCGATCCTGGCCCTGCTCATGAGCTGGTTCCCCCTCCTGCTCCTCGTCGTCTTCTGGGTCTTCATGATGCGCCAGATGCAGGCCGGCGGGAGCAAGGCCATGTCCTTCGGCAAGAGCCGGGCCAAGCTCTTCTCCGGCCAGCAGAAGAAGGTCACCTTCAAGGACGTCGCCGGCGTCGAGGAGGCCGAGGAGGAGCTCGGCGAGATCATCGAGTTCCTCAAGGAGCCGCGCAAGTTCACCCGCCTCGGCGGGCGCATCCCCAAGGGCGTCCTCCTCGTCGGCGCCCCCGGCACCGGCAAGACCCTGCTCGCCCGGGCCGTGGCCGGCGAAGCGGACGTGCCCTTCTTCTCCATCAGCGGCTCCGACTTCGTCGAGATGTTCGTCGGCGTCGGCGCCTCGCGCGTCCGCGACCTCTTCGACCAGGGCAAGAAGCACGCCCCATGCCTCATCTTCATCGACGAGATCGACGCCGTCGGCCGCCAGCGCGGGGCCGGCCTCGGCGGCGGCCACGACGAGCGCGAGCAGACCCTCAACCAGCTCCTCGTCGAGATGGACGGCTTCGACTCGAACGAGGGCGTCATCCTCATCGCCGCGACCAACCGGCCCGACATCCTCGACAGCGCCCTCCTCCGCCCCGGCCGCTTCGACCGCCGCATCGTCGTCAACATGCCCGACGTCAAGGGCCGCGAGGAGATCCTCGGCGTCCACGCCCGCAAGGTCCCGCTGTCCGGCGACGCCGACCTCAAGGTCCTGGCCCGCTCGACCCCCGGCTTCAGCGGGGCCGACCTGGCCAACCTCATCAACGAGTCCGCCCTGCAGGCGGCCCGCCAGGGCCAGGACAAGGTGACCATGAAGGACCTCGAGTCGGCCAAGGACAAGGTCCTCATGGGCGTCGAGCGCAAGAGCATGATCATCAGCGAGGAGGAGAAGAGGAACACGGCCTTCCACGAGGCCGGCCACGCCCTGACCGCCGCCCTCATCCCCGAGGCCGATCCCATCCACAAGGTCACGATCATCCCCCGCGGCCTGGCCCTCGGCCTGACCCAGCAGCTCCCTCTCGACGACCGCTACACCTACACCAAGGAATACCTCGAGGCCCAGCTCTCGGTGCTCATGGCCGGGCGCGTGGCCGAGACCATGTTCCTCAACAAGACGACGACCGGCTCGGCCAACGACTTCGAGAAGGCGACCGAGATCGCCCGCAAGATGGTCTGCCAGTGGGGCATGTCCGAGCTCGGCCCGCTGACCTTCGGCGAGCGCGACGACCTGATCTTCCTCGGCCGCGACCTGGCCGTGAACAAGAACTTCAGCGAGAAGACCTCCGAGCGCATCGACGAGGAGGTCAAGAAGATCGTCATGCGCTGCTTCCAGCGGACCCAGGAGCTCATGGAGAGCAACCGCGACAAGCTGGTCAGGATCGCCGAGCTGCTCCTCGAACGCGAGGTCCTGAGCTCCGACGAGATCAACGCCATCGTCGACGGCAAGGCGAAGGACGGCCGGGCCGCGGCGCCGGACGCGCCGCCGCCCGCCCCGCCGACCGCGAAAGGGCCCGGGGAGAGATGATCCGGGACGGGGGCCATGAGGAGAGAAACGCGCTCCCTTGACCTCAAGGGGCGGCGTTTCACGCTCGGCCCGCGGACCTGGCTCATGGGCGTCGTCAACGTCACCCCCGACTCGTTCTCCGACGGCGGCCTTTTCTTCGACACGGACAAGGCCGTCGCCCGCGGCCTCGAGCTGGCCTTCGAGGGGGCCGACATCATCGACGTCGGCGGCGAGAGCACCCGCCCAGGCTCCCGTCCCGTCCCCGAGGAAGTGGAGATGGACCGGGTCTTGCCCGTCATCAGGGGCCTGCGCCGCGGGACCGAGGCCCTCATTTCCATCGACACGGCCAAGGCCGCCGTGGCCGAGGCCGCCCTCGGGGCCGGGGCCGACATCGTCAACGACACCAGCGCCCTGCGGGCCGACCCGGCCATGGCCGCCGTGGTGGCCCGGTCGGGGGCCGGCCTCGTCCTGATGCACATGCAGGGCACGCCCCGGACGATGCAGGAGGCGCCCCGTTACGACGACCTCCTCGGCGAGATCGGGGCCTTCCTGGCCGAGCGGATGCGCGCGGCCGTGGACGCCGGGATCCCGGCCGAGCGCCTCATCGTCGATCCCGGCATCGGCTTCGGCAAGACGTGCGAGCACAACCTCGAGCTCCTGCGCCGCCAGGAGGCCTTCCAGGCCCTCGGCCGGCCGCTCCTCGTGGGCGTCTCCCGCAAGGCTTTCCTGGGCGTCATCCTCGACCTGCCGCCGATGCGCCGGCTCGAGGGGACGATCGCGGCCGCGGTCCTCGCGGCCGAGCGGGGCGCCCACATCCTGCGCGTCCACGACATCGGGCCGGTGGCCCGGGCCGTCCGCACGGCCGAGGCCATCCTCGGCGACGGCGGCGGGGACGGCGCGGCGGACGGGGGCCGGGGCGGGGGGAGGCCGGGCGATGCTCGCTGAGGCCTGGACGCTCGTCCGCCACATCACCGTCCTCGACGTCCTGGACATCCTCCTCATCGCCTTCATGATCTACACGGTCATCCTGCTCATCCGCGACACCAAGGCCTACCAGGCCGCCGTCGGCCTGGCCCTGATCGGCGCCCTCTACCTGCTGACCGCCTGGGGCCGCCTCCGCGTCTCGAACCGGATCATCCGGTCCTTCATCCAGTACGTCATCATCGCCGTCATCATCCTCTTCCAGGCCGAGATCCGGCGCTTCCTGGCGGAGATCGGCTCGCGGACCTTTCGCCGGCCCTTCGTCCTGCGCTCCTTCCGGGAGAAGGTCGACGACCTGTTCCAAGCCATCGAGTTCCTGTCCCAGAGGAAGATCGGCGCCCTCATCGCCATCGAGAAGGAGATCTCCCTCTCGACCTACGCCGACCGCGGGGCCGAGATCGGGGCGACGCTGTCGAAGAACCTGCTCGTCTCGATCTTCTTCCCCCGCTCGCCGCTCCACGACGGGGCGACCGTCATCAAGGGCGATACGATCGTCGCGGCCGCCTGCCTGCTGCCGCTGCCGGCCGCGCACCGCCTGAAGAGCCCCTTCCAGACCCGGACCCGCCACCTGGCCGCCATCGGCCTCTCGGAGGAGACCGACGCGGCGGTCATCGTCGTCTCCGAGGAGACCGGGACGATGTCCCTGGCCATCAAGGGCCGGCTCGAGCGCTTCGACGACATCGACGCCATGAAGAAACGCCTGCTCGATTACCTGAGGGACCGATGAGACGCCCTCTCCAGGTCCGCTTCTTCCGAGACTGGCCCCTGAAGCTCGTCTCGCTGGGGCTGGCGGTCGGACTGTGGCTGCTCCTCGTCCCGGCCGAGAAGGCCACCGCCGTGAAGTCCCTGGCCGTCCCGCTCGAGGCCCTCAACGTCCCGGCCGGGCTGGAGATCGTCGAAGGGCTGCCGGCGACGGTCGACGTCACGCTCCGGGCGCCGAACCGGGTCCTCGACGGGATCGGGCCCTCGGGCCTGGCCGCGCGGCTGGACCTCGAGCGGGCCACCGTCCTGCAGCAGGAATATCCCGTCGCCGCCTCGGCCGTCAGCGTCCCCAAGGGCGCCGAGGTGGTCAAGATCGCGCCGTCCAAGGTGACGATCAGGCTGGAGCGGACGGCCGCCGCGACGCTCGAGGTCCGGGCCACGCTGCGGGGCCGGCCCGCGGCCGGCGCCCACGTCGAGGGGGTCGAGGTCGTTCCGGCCACCGTGGAGGTCGAGGGGCCGGAGAGCCGGCTCCGGTCCGAGGACGCCGCGACGACGGCCCCGCTCGACCTCACGGGCCTGACCCAGCCGACCGTCTTCGAGGCCGACATCATCCTGCCCCGGCCGGAGCTGCGGCTGGTCAACTCCCCGGCGAGCGCCCGGGTCTCGGTCCGTGTCGTCGCGGACAAGCCCGCGGCCAAGGCGCCGGCGCGGAGGAGCCCATGAAAAAGAGGCTCTTCGGGACGGACGGCGTCCGCGGCACGGCCGGCGCCTTCCCGCTCGACCCGCCGACCATCGCGCGGCTCGGCCAGGCCCTCGTCGGGCTCCTGGAGCGGAAAGGCCTGGACGGGCGGCTGCTCATCGGCCGCGACACCCGCGAATCAGGGCCCTGGATGGAGAGGGCCTTGGCCCGGGGCGTCAGGGCCGCCGGCGGCGAGGCCGTCTCGGCCGGCGTCGTCCCGACCTCGGCGGTCTCCTATCTGACGAAGACGCACGGCTACGCGGCCGGGGCGGTCATCTCCGCCTCCCACAACCCCTTCCAGGACAACGGCATCAAGGTCTTCTCCCGGGACGGCGTCAAGCTCCCGGACGAGTGGGAGCTCGAGGTCGAGGCCGATGTCCTCGAGGGCCGCGGGCGCCTGCCCGGGCAGGAGCGGGAGGTCTTCGCCGATCCCCGGCTGGCCGTGGACTACCTGGACTACCTGGCCGGCCGCGTCCGGCGGACGGGCCGGCGGAGCGCCCTGAAGGTCGTCGTCGACTGCGCCAACGGCGCCAGCTCCTTCCTCGCGCCGCTCGTCCTCGGCGGCCTCGGCTTCGGCGTCGAGGCCATCCACTGCGCCCCGGACGGCAAGAACATCAATCTCGGCTGCGGCTCGCTCCACCCGGAGGCCCTGGCCGCCCGCGTCCGGGAGTCCGGCGCGGCCATGGGCATCGCCTACGACGGGGACGCCGACCGGGCCCTGTGGGTCGACGGGACCGGGCGCCTCCTCAGCGGCGACCACACGCTCTTCGTCCAGGCCCTCCACATGAAGCGGTCCGGCCGGCTCCGGACGAACGAGGTCGTGGCCACGTCCATGAGCAACATGGGGCTGGAGGCGGCTCTCGGCGAGCACGGCCTCGGGCTCGTCCGGACCAAGGTCGGCGACAAGTACGTCCACGACGAGATGGTCGCCCGCGGGGCGAACCTGGGCGGCGAGCAGTCGGGCCACACCATCTTCCTCGACGACCTGCCGACGGGGGACGGGCTCCTGACCTCGCTCCGGATGCTGGAGGTCATGGCCGAACGGGGGGAGACGCTCTCCGGCCTCGTCCGGGACATGGCCGAATACCCCCAGACCCTGGTCAACGTCCGGGTGACGCGGAAGCCGGACTTCGCCGAGTTCCCCGACATCGTGGCTGCGGTGGAGGAGACGCGGGCCCGGCTCGGCCGGGAGGGGCGCCTCGACCTCCGCTACTCGGGGACGGAGCCCCTGGCCCGGATCATGGTCGAGGCCCGCGACCCGGCCCTCGTCGAGGCCGCAGCGAAGAGAGTGGCGGACGCCGTCCGCGAGCGCCTCGGCGAGAAACCCTAGACGCGTTCGGAGGCCCCCATGAGACTGGCCGTCAACATCGATCACTTCGCGACGCTGCGGCAGGCCCGGAAGGCGGCCGAGCCCGAGCCCGTCCTGGCCGCGCTGCTGGCCGAGCAGGCCGGGGCCCGCGGCGTCGTCTGCCACATCCGCGCCGACCGGCGGCACATCCGGGAGCGCGACCTGCGGCTGCTCCGGGAGGCCGTCAAGACCAAGCTCAACGTCGAGATGGCCGCGACGGAGGAGATGAAGGCGATCGCCCTCGAGATCGGGCCCGACGTCGTCTCGCTCGTGCCGGAGCGGCCCGAGGAGCTGACGACCGAGGGCGGGCTGAAGGTGACGCCCCGCCGGAAGGCCCTCGCGCCGCATGTCGCCGCCTTGGCCGGCGCGGGCATCCGGACGAGCGTCTTCATCGACACCGGCCTCGACGAGATCTCGGCGGCCCGGGAGATCGGCGCCTACGCGGTCGAGATCAACACGGGCCCTTACGCCGACGCCCGGGAGGGGCCGGAACGGGACCGGGCGCTCGAGGCCGTGCGCCGGGCCGCGGAGCACGCCCGCCGGATCGGGCTCGAGGTCCACGGCGGCCACAGCCTCGATTACCGGAACGTCGGGCCCATCGCGGCCATCCCCGAGATCGAGGAGCTCAGCATCGGCTTCGCCATCGTCGCCCGGGCGGCCATCGTCGGCGTCGAGCGGGCCGTCATGGACATGCTGGCGCTTTTTTTCTGATGACCGGCCAGCTTTTTGCGCTGGATTAGAGGCAGGCATGGGCATCCGGATCGACGGCCAAAGACTGAGGCGCGACCTCGAGGAGCTCGGCCGGATCGGGCGCGACGAGCGCGGCGGCGTCAGCCGGCCCTCGTTCAGCCCGGCCGACCTCGAGGCCCGGGCCTGGCTCCGGAGCAAGATCGAGGGGGCCGGCCTGTGCTACCGCCAGGACGGGGCGGGCAACCAGTTCGGCCGGCTCGAGTGCGTCCCGCGGACGGTCATGGCCGGCTCGCACATCGACACCGTCCCGAACGGCGGCATGTTCGACGGCGCGGCCGGCGTCCTCGCCGCCCTCGAGGCGGCCCGCCGCATCGTCGAGGAGAAGGTCCCGCTGAGGAAGGCGATCGAGGTCGCCTCCTTCACCGACGAGGAGGGGAACCTCGTCGGAGACTTCCTGGGCAGCCGCGCCTTCCTGGGCCTCCTCGACGAGAAAGAGGTCCGCGGCGGGAGGACGTCGTTCGGCCTGCCGTTCGCCGAGGTGCTCGAGGCGACGGAGTTCACGGCCGACACGATCCTGGCCGCCCACCGGTCGCGGCCCGACCTCGAGGCCTACCTCGAGCTCCACATCGAGCAGGGCCCGGTGCTCGAGGAAGAGGGCGTCCCGATCGGCGTCGTCGAGCGGATCGCAGGCAAGCACTACCGCCAGTGCGCGTTCATCGGCGAACCCGGGCACGCCGGGACGACGCCGCTCGAGCTCCGCCGCGACGCCTTCCTCGGGCTGGCCGACTTCGCTCTGCGGGCGACCCAGCTCGTGGCCACCCGGCATTACGGCAGCGTGATCACCGTGGGCAAGGCCGCCCTCCATCCCGGGTCGTTCAGCGTCATCCCGGGCCGGGCCGATTTCACGCTCGAGTTCCGCAGCGCCTCGCCCGAGGCCCTGGCCGCGATCGAGAAGGACGTGTTCGGGCTGGCCGAAGATATCGCCTCGACGCGGGGGCTCCGGTTCGTCTCGAAGGTCGTCGACAGGACGGCGCCGGTGGCCGTCGCCCCGCGCCTTGTCGGCCTGCTCGAGGAGGAGTGCCGCTCTCTCGGCTACGGCTCGATGCGGATGGCCAGCGGGGCCGGCCACGACGCCCAAGTCCTGGCCGGAGCGTGCGAGGCGGGGATGATCTTCGTCCCGTCGCCCGACGGCGTCAGCCACTCGCCGGGCGAGCGCGTCGACTGGGACGCCCTGGAGAAGGGCGCCAACCTGCTCCTCCGCGCCCTGATCCGGATGGGGTCAAACCTTTAATTTTTTAATTTTTTCCGATGACCGGCCAGCTTTTTGCGCTGGATTATCAGAAAATTAAAAAATTAAAGGTTTGACCCCTTCTTCCTTCTTCAGCGGACGCCGCGGCCGTAGAGGACGACCTTCTTCTCGCCGATGAGCGGCCAGCCGTTCTTCCAGTCGTACTCCTCCTGGCCTTCGGGCATCGGATTGACCCGGATGACGCAGGCGCCGCGGGGCCCGGCCCCGGCGTTGTGGTCGATCCGTTCGGAATAGTCCCACCCGTCGCCGTATTTCTTGGCGTTGACGGAGCGGTCCGGCCGGCCCGGCCTCTGCCGGTCGCCCATGACCTGGCTCTGGGGCTTGACCAGCCGGTAGGGCCCTTCGCCGACGAGCTTCCCCGCGGCCTTCTCGTAGGCCGAAACGTCGAGCGGCCGTCCTTCCCTTTCGTAGGCGAGCAGGAGCCAGGGCGTCCCGGGGATCCGCTTGCCGTTCGTGAGGCCGGCCGGGACCGAGGCCGGCTTCTCGAGAAGGGCCATCTCGGGGTCGGCGATAGCCAGCGGCGCGTCATAATAATAGCCCTGGGGGAACGGCGCGGAGATGTCCTCGAGGCTGTAATCGTTGCTGTATCCGTCGGGCGCGAACACGGTGATGCCCGTGACGCCGGTCAGATAGATCTTGGCGGCGGCGAGCAGATCGACGACCCGGACCCCTTTGTAGGTCACGTATTCGTCGCGCCGCTGGGTCGTCTTGTTCATCAACAGGAACTGGCTATGCACCGGCATCGCCCGGATCTCGTCCCAGCCCAGGGAGATCGTCGGGGCCAGGGGAAGGCCGGGGCGGCTGGCGGCGTCGCCCGGGTTGCGCAGGTCGGCGATCTCGGCGCCGTTGGCGTGCCCGTCGCCGTCGGAGTCAAGGCCGTCGATGGCCCGGAAGGCCTCGAACGCGCGGCCGGCTTTCTTGTAGTCGAGCCCGTAGCCGTTGAGCGTGGCCTCGTAGTCCTTCGGGACGCCGGTCCGGTACCTCGGGTTGGGGAAGGGCACGAGGTGGCAGTAGCCGCACGGGCTGTACTCCCGTTCGGTGTCGGTCCCCTTGACCCCGCCCCGGTGGCAGGTCTGGCAGTCGTCGACGCGCGTCCCGGCGGCGGCCGGGTATTGCCGGATGAGGCCCTTCATGTCGCTGTCGTTCTCGTGGCCGACGTAGGCCCGGGACGACGCGACCTCCTGGCCGGCAGAGGCGGCGATGCCGGCCGCCACGGCCAGGACCAGGGCGATGCCGCCGAGCAGAGCCGCCGTTTTCTTGCGCTGGTTCATGTTCAACTCCCGAGTCGGCCATCTTAATGGAAATCTCCCCTTGGCGCAAGAAGAGAAGAGGGTCAAACCCGCATGAGCCGAAGACGATAGCCGGGACATGCGCCGCCCCGGTACGTGTCCCGGATGTTTGACCCTCTCCTTGCCGCCGTGTGATACAATCGAGAGGGACGCGCCGATGACGGACACACACCCTTCGAGGCCGAAGGCTCGCGCCTCCGCCTTTCTGGCCGCCGCCCTCTGCCTCCTCGCCGCGCTCCCGCTTTGGCCGCAATCCCCGGCCGTCAGGATCGACGGCCAAGCCGACGAATGGTCGCCCTCGGCCCTCTCCCGCGACGCCCGGTCCGGGGCCGAATACGCCTTCCGGAACGACGGCCGCTACCTGTACGTCCTCTTCATCGTCCGGGACGCCAAGGCCCGGGCCTCGCTCGACTCGACCGGCCTCGTCCTCCTCGCCGCCGCCGCGCCCGGGAAGCCCGAGCGCGGCGTCCTGTTCCTCAAACGGGCGGTCCCGGCCGAGGCCCTCATCCGCTGGCGCGAAAGCCAGGGCGAGGCCCTGGCCGAGGCGGAGAAGGCCAGGCTCAGGGACATGGCCCGGCACGACCTCTGCCTGACCTTCGCCGTCGGGGCCGGGGGCAGCGCCCACGGACCCCTGGGCCGGATCGACCCGGAGAACGAGCCGCCCTCGTTCGCGAGCGCGGAAGGCCCGGAGGGCGCCGTCTACGAGCTCAAGGTCCCCCTCGCGCCGCCGGACGCCGTCCCCGGCGGCCTCGGCCTCCCGCCCGGCGGGGCCGTCCGCGTCGCCTTCGAGTGGGGCGGCGCCTCGCGCCGGGCCCTCGGCGCCAAGGCCGTCCGGAACACCCCGCGCGCGGAGCGGGGCGGGCTCGACGGCGTGGCCACCCCGGCCCAGGAGTTCCTCCTCCAGTTCGACCCGCTGTCCCGGCCGAAGACGGGCACGAAGAAGTACTCGTTCCGGGCCGACGTCACGCTCGTCGCAGGCCGCTGATGCCGCTGCGGATCGGGACGGTCGCCGTCGACTTCCCCGTCGTCCTGGGGGCCCTGGCCGGCTACAGCGACCTCCCCTACCGCCTCGTCTGCCGCTCGCTCGGGGCGCCCTACTGCGTCACCGAGGCCATGCTCGACCGCCAGGTCCTTCTCGAAGGCAAGCTCCGCAAGCGCCTCGTCCGCCTCGACCCGGCCGACCATCCCGTGGCCGGGCAGATCATGGGCTCCGAGCCGGACACCCTGGCCGAGGCGGCCCGGGCCCTCGACCGCCTGGGCTTCGACGTCGTCGATCTCAACTTCGCCTGCCCGGTGCGCAAGGTCGTGGCCCACAAGCGCGGCGGGGCGCTCATGAACGACCCGGCCCGCGCCCTGGCCGCCGTCAGGGCCGTGGTCGAAGCCGTGCCCGGCCGCCCGGTGACGCTCAAGCTGCGCCGGGCCTTCAAGGACGGCGATGCGGCCGCCGCGGGCTTCTTCCGGATCGCCCGCGGCGCCTTCGAGGCCGGGGCGGCAGCGATCGCCGTCCACGCCCGGACCGTCGAGCAGAAGTACTCCGGCCGGGCCGACTGGGGCTTCCTCGCCGCGGTCGAGCGCGAGTTCCCCGACCGGACCGTCCTCGGATCGGGCGACGTCATGCGCCCGGCCGACGCCCTGCGCCTGCTGGCCGAGACCGGCGTCGACGGCGTCCTGGCCGCCCGCGGCGCCATCGGCAACCCCTGGTTCTTCGAGCAGTGCCGGGACCTCGCCGCGGGCCGCCCGCCGCGCGCCCCCGGCCTCGACGAGCAGCGCGACACGATCTACCGCCACTACCGCCTGGCCTGCGAGGCCTACGACCCGCGCCGCGGCCTCAAGCTCCTCCGCCACTTCAGCCTCCAGTACGCCAAGATGCACCCCCGCCGGACCGACCTCCGCAACGCCCTCGTCGGCGTCCGCACCGAGGACGAGTGGCGCTCCGTCATCGACGCGTTCTACGCTCTTTAAGCCGGGGACACGTACCCGGGGCACATGCCCCCCCGACTGCCCCCATCCGCCCCGCAACGATCCAGGAGGCCGGGGGAAGCGGGGCCGAGGGGCGTCATCGGAGCGATCGTCAAGCGGCGAACGAGCCCTCTGCCGGACGGAGCCGCTCCGCGGCTCGTCTTTACACGCCGGCGGCGTTGTGCTATCACAGGCGTGCTCCGAGCCGGCGGCGCTAAAGCCTTCGCGGCCAAGCCCTTCGGCCGACAGGGAGGAGCGGGAAACGGCTCCTCCTTCCATCAGAAAAGGAGACCGCATGCGGCGCGCTTCCCGGCCGGCCCGTCTCCAGCCCGGGCCCATCCCCGTGACCGCGGCGTCGGCGCTCGTTCTGGCTTTCTGCGCCTTCTCCGCCCCGAAGAAGGGGGACACGTACCCGAGGCACATGTCCCCCTCCGTCAGCGCGCGGCCGGCCGTCGCCGACAACGGGGACACGTCCCAAGGGCACAGGCCCCCTTCCGGGCGCCCTGGCGAGTCCGCGCCCTTCGCCGGGAGCGGCGGCCCTCAAGGGGAGCCGCCCCGTCGGAGCAACCGGTCCCTCATGCTGGCCACGACGACGAGCGTCGACGCCACGGGGCTGCTCGACGTCCTGGCCGACGCCTTCAAGGCCGAGACGGGCATCGCCCTCAAGTGGATCGCCGTCGGCACGGGCGCGGCCCTCAAGCAGGCCCGCGACGGGAACGCCGACGTCGTCATCGCCCACGCCCGCGCCCTCGAGTCCGAGTTCATCCGCGACGGCTACGGCGTCAACCGCCGCGTCTTCGCCCGCAATTTCTTCATGGTCGTCGGCCCGCCCGACGACCCGGCCGGCGTCGCCGGCGCCTCCTCCGCCGCCGAGGCCTTCGGCCGGATCAAGACATCCGGCGCCCCCTTCGTCAGCCGCGGCGACAGGTCCGGGACCCACGCCCGCGAGCTCGAAATCTGGGCCCAGGCCGGCGGCCCGCCGCCCGCGCCCGCCTACATCGAGACCGGCCAGGGCATGGCCGAGACCCTGCGCGTCGCCGCCGAGCGCCGGGCCTACACGCTGACCGACACGGCGACCTTCGGCGCCCTGGCTTCCCTCTCCGGCCTCCGCCCGGTCTTCGAGAACGCGCCCGGGCTCGAGAACATCTACGCCGTGATGGCCGTGGACCCGGTCCGCGTCCCCACAGCCCGCTACGACGAGGCCATGGCCTTCATCGCCTTCCTGACCTCGCCCCGGGGCCAGAAGCTCGTCGGCGGGTTCCGGGGCCGGTCGGGCCGGACGCTCTTCGAGCCGCTGGCCGGAACACCCGGGGTGGACCTCGTCAAATGATCTTCCGGGAGCTCGCCCTGGCCGTCTGGATCTCGCTCAAGACGAGCGGGCTGGCCGCCCTCGCCGCCAGCGCCCTGGCCGTCCCGGCGGCCCTGTTCCTGGCCGGCCGGGAGTTCCGCGGCAAGAAGCTCATCCTGGTCGTCAACCAGACCTGGATGGCCGCGCCGACCGTGGTCATCGGGCTCATGTTCTACTCCCTCCTCAGCCGGAGCGGGCCCCTGGGCCGGTTCGGCCTTCTCTACACCCAGGCGGCCATGACCGCGGGTCAGGTCTTCCTCATCCTGCCGCTCGTCGTCGGCTTCTCCTACACGGCCCTGCGCCAGGTCGACCGGCGGGCCCGCCGGACCGCCCTGACCCTCGGCGCGACGCCCCGCCAGGCCGGCTGGGTCGTCCTCCGCGAGGCCCGCTTCCCGCTCCTCGTCGCCGTGCTGGCCGGCTTCGCCCGGGCCGTCTCCGAGGTCGGCATCGCCATGATGCTCGGCGGCAACATCCGCTACGTCACCCGCAACATCACCACCTCGATCGCCCTGGAGACGGCCAAGGGCGATTTCAGCAACGGCGTCGCCCTGGGCGCGCTTCTTCTCGTCATCACCCTCGGCATCAACGTCCTCGTCCAGACCGGCTTCCGCGGCCGCGACCGGGAATGACATGGGCGACGCCGTCTACCGCCTCGAGAACGTCGCCTTCGAGTACCCGGGTCCGACGGAGCCCGGCTTCCGTCTCGAGATCGACGCGCTGGCCGTCGGGGCCGGGGAGGTCCTGGCCCTGGTCGGGCCCAACGGCGCCGGCAAGACGACCCTGCTCTCGCTCCTGGCCTTCCTGGCCCGCCCGTCCGCCGGGCGGATCGAATTCCTCGGCGGCGATCCCTGGGCCGGCGGCGACGGCGCCACGGCGGCCCGGCGCCAAGCCGTCCTCGTGACCCACCATCCCTATCTCTTCAAGGGCTCGGTCGGCGACAACGTCGCCTTCGGCCTCAAGCTCCGCAAGGCGCCCGAAGGCGAGGTCCGCGCCCGCGTCCGCTCCGCGTTGGCCCTGGTCGAGCTCGACGGCTGGGAGAAGCGATCCGTCTCCGGGCTGAGCGCCGGCCAGGTCCAACGCGTCGCCCTGGCCCGGGCCCTGGCCCTGCGCCCCAGGGCGCTCCTCCTCGACGAGCCGACGGCCAGCCTCGACGCCGGGCTGAGGACACGCCTGGAGGCCCTCCTCCGCCGGGCCGGGCCCGAGGAGGGGACGACCGTCGTCTTTTCCACGCACAGCTTCTCCCAGGCCTCCCGCCTCGCCGGCGCCGTCCTCTATCTCGCCGAGGGGCGGCCGGCCGACCCGGGCCGGGAGGCCCCCGGCCATTTCCCTTCGGCCCGGGGTTCTGTTAAGATTCGAGGGTCCCCATGATCGAGTTCGCCGAGGCCCGCGCCCTCGTCCTCGCCGCCGCGAAGGCCCTGCCGGCGGAGACCGTCCCGCTCGCCCGGGCGCTCGGACGGACCCTGGCCCGCGACGTCAAGGCCCGCGAGGCGGTCCCGCCTTTCGCCAAGGCGACGATGGACGGGTACGCCGTCCGGGCGGCCGACACGCTCGCGGCCCCGGCGGCCGCGCTGGCGGTCGTCGACGACCTGCCCGCGGGCCGCCTCTCCCGCCGCGCCCTCGGCCCGGGGCAGGCGGCCCGGATCATGACCGGCGCGCCGCTGCCACGGGGCGCCGACGCCGTGGTCATGGCCGAGGACGCGGAGCGTTCCGAAGGCGGCGTCCTCGTCCGCCGCGCGGTCCGGCCCGGCGACAACATCGGGCTGGCCGGCGAAGACCTGAAGCGGGGCGAGACGGCCGTCGACCGCGGCGCCGTCATCGGCCCGGCCGAGATCGGCATGCTGGCCGCCGCGAACTTGCGCCGCGTCCCCGTCGTCCGCCGCCCCCGCGTCGCCGTCATCGCCACCGGCGACGAGGTCGTCGAGGCCGGCGGGAGGAAGCGGCGCGGCCAGATCCGCAACGCCAACGGCCCGGCCCTCACGGCCATGGCCGTCCGGGCCGGGGCCGAGGCCCGCTATCTCGGCATCGCCCGCGACCGGCCCGCGGCCCTGGCCGCCAAGCTCGCCCGGGCCCGGGGTTACGACGCCGTCGTCCTCTCCGGCGGCGTCTCGGTCGGCGATCACGACCTGGTCAAGGAGGAGCTTCCGGCGGCGGGCGTCGAGCCCGTCTTCTGGCGGGTCCGGATCAAGCCCGGCAAGCCCGTCTTCTTCGGCCGCCGCGGCCGTCAGCTCGTCTTCGGGCTGCCCGGCAACCCGGCCAGCGCCCTGGTCACGTTCCTTCTCTTCGTCGAGCCCGCCCTGGCCGCGATGCTCGGCCGGCCCGGGCCCGCCCCCGCGACCGTCACCGCGGTCCTGGCCGAGGACATCACGGTCAAGGACGACCGGACCCAGTTCCTGCGCGGCGTCGTCGTCGAGCCCGGCCCGGTCCTCCGGGTCGCGCCCTACGGCGACCAGCGCAGCGGCGTCCTCAGGTCCATGGTCCGCAGCCGGGTCCTCATCGTCGTCCCCGGCGGCGCCCGGCGCGTCGAAGCGGGCCGCGAGGTCGAGACGATCTTCCTGGACGGACGGTGAGCCCATGGCCAAGCTCAGCCACGTCGACCGCGAGGGCCGGGCCCGCATGGTCGATATCGGGCCCAAGGCGGCGACCCGGCGCGAGGCCGCGGCCTCGGCCTTCGTCAAGCTCGGCCCGGCGACGCTGCGCCTCGTCCGGTCCGGCCGCCTGGCCAAGGGCGGCGTCCTGGCCACGGCCCGGCTGGCCGGCATCCAGGCGGCCAAAAGGACCGCCGAGCTCATCCCCCTGACCCACCCCCTGCCCCTCGAGAACGTCGCCGTCGACATCGACGCGCTGAAGACGGGCCTGCGCGTCCGCTGCCGCGTCGCCGTCGAGGCCAAGACCGGGGCCGAAATGGAGGCCCTGACGGGGGCCGCCGTGGCCGCCCTGACCGTCTACGACATGGTCAAGGCCGTCGAGCGCGGGGCCGAGATCTCCCGCCTGCGCCTCGACTTCAAGAGCGGCGGCGCGAGCGGGGTCTTCCGGAGACGGGCATGACCGCGGCCGGGGGCCCGGCGGCGGGCCGGATCGTTTCCGTCAACACGAGCCCCAAGAAAGGCCAGCTCAAGACGCCCGTACCCGCGGCCGAGCTCGTCGCCGGGCAGGGCATCGCCGGGGACGCCCACCGGGGGCTCGGCCACCGCCAGGTCTCGCTCCTGATGATCGAGGACATCGAGGCCCAGCGGGACCGGCTCGGCGGCGCGGCCGGGGTCCGGCTCGGGCCGGGGTCCTACGCCGAGAACCTGACCACGCGGGGCCTCGACCTCGGCGCCCTCCGCGTCGGCGACGAGATCGCCGTCGGAGCGTCCGTCCGCCTGCGGGTCAGCCAGATCGGCAAGGAGTGCCACACGAAGTGCGCCGTGTTCAAGATCGTCGGCGACTGCATCATGCCGGTCCGCGGCGTCTTCTGCGAGGTCCTGGAAGGCGGCGCGGTCCGGCCCGGGGACGCCGTTGAGAAGCGCTAAGGTCCTCCGCGTCTCGGTCACCGACCGCTGCGACCTGCGCTGCGTCTACTGCATGCCCGAGGCGGGCGTTCCTCTCGTCCCGATGGCCGAGATGCTGACCTACGAGGAGATCGCGGCCGTGGCCCGCGCGGCCATGGCCGCCGGCGTCCGGCGCTTCCGGCTGACCGGAGGCGAGCCGCTGGCCCGGCGCGGCCTCGCGGCCCTGGTCCGGCTGCTGGCCGGGCTCGGGCCGGACGACCTGGCCCTGACGACCAACGGGATGCGGCTGGCCGAGGCCGCGGCCGGGCTCAAGGCCGCCGGCCTCGGCCGGGTGACCGTCAGCCTGGACACGCTCCGCCCGGACCGCTTCGAGAAGATCGCCCGGCGAAAGGGCATCGAGCGCATCTTCGCGGGGATCGCCGCGGCCCGCGCGGCCGGGCTCGCGCCCGTCAAGATCAACACGGTCGTCATCCGGGGCCTCAACGACGACGAGGTCCCCGACTTCGTCCGCTTCGCCCGCGCGGAGCGGGTCGAGGTCCGCTTCATCGAGCTCATGCCGACGAGCGGCCTCGGCCCGGAGTGCAAGGAGCTGGGGGGCTGGCGGCCGGCCCTCGTCGTCAAGGGCGCGGAGGTCCGGGCCCGCGTCGAGGACGCGTTCGGGCCGCTCGCTCCCGTCCCGGACGCGGGCGGCGTCGCCTCGGTCTTCCGGCTCGACGACGGGACCCGGCTCGGCTTCATCGCCCCGCTGTCCGAGCCCTTCTGCCGGGGCTGCGGGCGGCTCCGGCTCGGCCCGGACGGGCGGTTGCGGGTCTGCCTCTTCGACCGCGCGGGGACCGATCTGCGCCGGGCCCTGCGCGAGGGGACGGGCGGGCCGGCCGCGCTCGAAGGCCTCATCCGCTCGGCCCTCGCCTCCAAGGCGACCTGGGAGCGGGGCGCGCTCGAGGCCCTGACGAGCGAGATGTTCCGGATCGGAGGATGACCATGAGAGTCGGGATCCTCACCGTCAGCGACAAGGCCTCGCGGGGCGAGCGCGAGGACCGCAGCGGGCCGGCAGCGCGCCGGGTGATCGAGGCCGCCGGCGGCCAGGTCGTCCGGACGGCCGTCGTCCCGGACGAGGAGGCGGACATCCGCGGCGTCCTCGTCGCCTGGTCCGACGAGGGCCTCGACCTCGTCCTGACGACCGGCGGGACGGGGTTCGGCCCCCGGGACCGGACGCCCGAGGCGACCAAGGCCGTGATCGAGCGGGAGACGCCCGGCCTGCCCGAGGCCATGCGCAGGGCGGGGGCGGAGCGGACGCCGGCGGCCATCCTCAGCCGGGCGGCGGCCGGCATCCGCAAGTCGACGCTGATCGTCAACCTGCCCGGCAGCGAGCGGGCCGTCCGCGAGAGCCTGGCGGCCGTCCTCCCGGCCCTGGCGCACGGCCTCGACATCCTCAGGGGCGCGGCCTCGGAGTGCGCCGGGACCGGCCGCCGGTCGTGATATAATGGAGGCGGCCATGAACGGACCGGTCCGCCGCTTCCTTTCCGTCCTCGGGGCGATCCTCACGGTCGCCTCGGGGGTCCGGGCCCAGGTCCTGCGGCACGAGATCGCGGCCGTCAACATCGAGGTCCCCGTGCGCGTCTTTCAGGGCGGGGCGTTCGTCGACAACCTGACCCTCGACGACTTCGAGCTCTTCGAGGACGGCCTCCCGCAGAAGATCGAGGCCTTCTATCTCGTCAAGAAGCGGATCATCGAGCGGCAGGAGCCGGGCGGGGACGCCGTGCCGGCCACGACCCGCCATTTCTTCCTCTTCTTCCAGCTCGGCGACTACGACGCCAAGGTCGGCGAGGCCCTGGGCTATTTCGTCAGGACCGTCCTGCTCCCCGGCGACAACCTGACCATCGTCACGCCCCTGAAGACCTACCGGATGAAGGGCGAGCTCTTCGGCCTCGTCGGACGGGAGAAGACCTACGCCCAGGTCGTCGGGCTCCTGCGGCGCGACATCCAGTCCGGCTACACGGAATCCCGGGCCATCCTCGGGGAGATGACCGATCTCGCCCGGGTCATCGCCTCCGACGTCCGGGCCCGCGAAATCACCGCGGAAGGGATCACCCAGGCGCTCGTCGATCCCTTGGCGGCCATCCCGGCCGAGTCGCCCTATCAGGGCGTGGCCATCGAGGAGCAGCTGATGCACTACGCCGCGCTCCTCGGCCGCCTGGAATCCCTGCGGGCCGTGGACGAGAAGCGCCTGCTCGCCTTCGCCGCCGATCTCAAGGCCCTCGAGGGCCAGAAGGGCGTTTTCTTCTTCTACCAGAGGGAGTTCATCCCCAAGCTCGACCCCCGGATCATCGACATGCTGGCGACGAAATACAACCAGAGGCCCGACATCGCCCAATCCCTCGACACCATCTTCGGGCTCGAGAGGCGGGAGACGTCGCTCAACGTGGACATCGTCACCAAGGCCTACGCCGACGCTTCGGCGTCGGTCCATTTCCTCTACGTCGCCCGGCCGGCCGACCGGTTCAGCGGGGTCCGCATGGAGGAGATGTCGGAGGACATCTTCGGCCCCCTCCGGGAGATGGCCCGGGCCACGGGCGGGCTCGCGGCGGCGTCGGCGAACATCGCCGCGGTCATGCGGCAGGCCGTGGAGGCCTCGGAGAACTATTACCTGCTGTACTACACGCCCGCGGCCCTGCGGGCCGACGGCCGGTTCCGCAGCCTGACCGTCAAGGTCCGCGGCCGGGACTTCCGCGTCACCCACAGGCAGGGGTTCGTTGACGATTAGCGGCGGCCCGGGGCGGGGCGGCTTGCTTTGTCGCTCCGACATGTTAGAATAGTCCCTCACCGAGGAGGTCGAGATGAAGAAAGCGGCATGGCTTGGCCTCGTGGCGCTCCTCTGCGCCGGCGCCCTTCTGGCCCAGGACTACAAGGGCAAGGGGCGCCTCCAGGGCGTCGTCACCGACGAGCAAGGCAAGCCCCTCGAGGGCGTCACCGTCCGGCTGTTCTCGCTCAAGGCCCAGGACGGCATCTCCGTCCAGACGGACAAGGCCGGCAAGTGGCTCGCCGCTTGGATCCGCAGCGGCGGCTGGAACGTCGATTTCGTCAAGATCGGCTACGCCCCCAAGAAGGTGTCGGTCGATATCTCCGAGAGCAAGAAAAACCCCGACATCAACGTCAAGCTGGTCAAGGTCGAGGGCCTCGTGCTGACCGACGAGATCCGGAACCTCCTGACCAAGGGGAACGAGCTGTTCGACGCCCGGGATTATGACGGGGCCCGGGCGGTCTACGAGAGCATCCTGGCCAATTACCCGGACGCCTCCTTCATCCACATGAACATCGGCAACTGCTACTTCGCCCAGGAGAAGTACGAGCTGGCCGAGGCGAGCTACCTGAAGGTCATCGAGAAGGACGCGAAGAACATCAGCGCCATCATCGCCGTCGGCAACAGCTACGCCAACCGCGGCGATTCGGCCAAGGCGCTCGAGTGGTACGGCAAGGTCGAGTTCGAGAAGATCGACGACCCGACGGTCCTCTACAACCTCGGCACGAACTACTACAACAACGCCAAGTTCGAGGACGCCCTCAAGTTCTACCAGAAGGCCGTGGAGAAGCAGAAGGATTCGGCCGACGCGCTCTTCCAGCTCGGCCTGACCTTCCTCAACCTCCAGCGGAACGCGGAAGCCGTCGCGGCCTTCGAGGAGTACCTGAAGGTCGACGCCGAGTCCGGGCGGTCGGCCCAGGTCAAGGGGTTCCTCGAGTATCTGAAGAAGAAGTAGCGCTCCCGGGCCGGCCATGAGACGCTTCCTGCGCGCGGCGCTCGTCCTCCTGCTCGCGGCGGCGTCCGCCCCGGCCCAGAAGGTCGACGAGAAGGACCTCCCCGAGCAGTACCGGGACTGGCTGGCCCTCGTCGCCTATCACATCCAGCCCGTCGAGCGGGACGTCTTCCTGCAGCTCCGGAGCGACCGGGACCGGGACGTCTTCATCGAGGCGTTCTGGAAACAGCGGGACCCGACGCCCGGGACGCCGGAGAACGAGTACCGGGACGAGCTCGCCAAGCGGTTCCGGTACGTCAACGAGTTCCTGGGGCGGACGGTGGCCCGCGAGGGCTGGCGGACCGACATGGGCCGCATCTACATGATCCTCGGCCCGCCCCAGGGCATCGAGCGCTTCGACGGGACGCAGGGCATCGTCCCCTGCCAGTCGTGGAGCTATTACGGCGACCCCCGCAAGGACCTCCCGCCCCAATTCACCCTGCTGTTCTATCAGCGGGGCGGCGTCGGCGAATACAAGCTCTACGATCCCCTCTCCGACGGCCCCTCCCGGCTCCTCCAGCACCAGCGCGACATCGGCGACCCGTTCGACTACTCGGCCCTCTACGAAAAGATCGAGGACCAGTCGCCGACGCTGGCCGAGCTGTCCCTCACCCGCATCCCGGGCGATTACGGCCTCGATTTCTCGCCTTCGCCGCGCAACGCCATCCTCATGGCCTCGATCCTCGAGTCCCCCAAGAAGGACGTGAACCCGTCCTACGCCTCCCACTTCCTCAATTACAAGGGCCTGGTATCCACGGAGTACCTGACGAATTACGTCGAGAGCTACGCGGCGACGGCCCTGATCCACGACCCGGCCACGGGCCTGCGCTTCCTGCACTTCTCGATGGTCCCCACCGATGTCAACGTCGACGCCTACGTCCCGAAGGACCAGTTCTACTGCAGCTTCCGGACCGACGTCAGCCTGCGGTCCGGCGAGGACGTTATTTTCCAGTACACCCGGGAATTCCCCCTCTATTTCCCCAAGAGCGACTGGGAGCGGGTCCGGGCCAACGGCCTGGCCATCGAGGAGTCCTTCCCTGTCATCGAGGGCAAGTACAAGCTGAGCGTGCTCCTGACGAACACGGTCGGCAAGCAGTTCAGCGTCTTGGAGAAGGACATCGAGGTCCCGCCCGAGGGAACGAAGCCCTCGCTCGACGGCCCCTTCCTCGGCTACAAGTTCGAGGCCTACCCCCGCGACGTGCACGTCCCCTTCAAGTCCGACGATCAGAAGCTCGTCACGGACCCGAGGATGACGTTCGCCCGGACCGACACGCTGGCCGTCCTGTTCAACGTGGTCAACCCGACCGAGGACCTCCTCAAGGGCGGCGAAGCGCGGATCGTGGTGCAGGGCCTGCGCGAGGCCGACCCGGTCCGGAAGTCCTTCACCGTCAAGCTCGCCGGCCTGCCGCTCCGGAGGGTCCTGAGCGTGCCTCAGACGATCGCCGCGTCGGACCTCGATCCGGACTACTACGAGATCCGGCTCGAGCTCGTCGGCGCGAACGGAGAGACCCTCGGCGAGGGGAAGGGATCGTTCGTCATCTCGCCGCTCGCCGCCGTCGGGCACCCGATCGCCAACGCCAAGGGCTTCGCCCTCGCCAACCAGTTCCTCTACCGCTACATGCTGGCCCAGCAGGCGGAGAGAACGGGACGCCGGGACCAGGCCCGGTCCCTCTACGACCAGGCCTACCAGCTCAACCCCGACTACCGGGAAGGGGTCGTCATGTACGCCGCCTTCCTCAACAAGACCGGGGCCTTCGGCGAGGCCCTCCAGGTCGCGGAAAGGCTCAGGGGCGACGACCAGAGGCGCTTCCCGTTCCATGTCCTCCGCGGCCAGGCCCTGATGGGCCAGGGCAAGTTCCAGGAAGCGCTCGACGAGCTCGTCCAGGCGAACCGGATCTACGACAGCGACACCACCGTCCTCAACGCCCTGGGGCAGTGCTATCTGAAGCTCGGCCGGAAGACGGAAGCCCTCGAGGCCTTGAAGGCGTCGCTGAAGCTCAACCCCGCCCAACCCGCCGTCCAGGCCCTCATCCGTGAGGCCGAGAAATAGGCCTGGGCTTCAATTTTTTGAATTCCATTCAAGGAATTGAGGGCCCGCCTCCCGATTCGGGCCTCGAATCGGTCCCCAAGAACCCAGGCCATCACGGCTCTCGAGGCGGGAGGCTGCCCGAGGCTCCCGCATCATGATCCGCGGCTAGGCCGGGAAAGCCGCAATTATATTGTTGTTAACAGATTACGCCTGACCGCTTTTTCGGCGGACCCTGTCCGAGCTCTTTCATTTGAAGGTCATGCGCCCGCCTGAAGGCCCCTCGCCGGCTTGGCACGGGAATTGCATTCCCGGATAGAAGCGGAATGCCGAGCATGTCATGAATTCAAAGATAAGACACGGAGGTGTGAATGAGGTAGGGCCAAGCAACCATGGGGAAGGAGAGAGTGGAAGGCCACTCGAACTCAGGAAGGGCCTAATCGACAGGAGGTAAAATGAGTATGAAGAAATGCTTCGTCGCACTGGCCGTGCTGCTGCTCGCCGTCTCGGCGACCGCGCAGGTCAGTACGGGAACCATTTCGGGAGTCGTCACGGACACGGAGGGGAATCCCCTTCCCGGCGCGAGCGTGACCATCCGGGGCGCCCAAGTCCGCCCCTTGACCACGGTCACCACCGCGCAGGGGACCTATCGTTTCGTGTCCCTCTCCCCCGCGAATGACTACGAGCTCACGGTCGAGCTCACAGGGTTCAAGAAGGTCGTGCGGACGGGCGTCATCGTCCAGCTCAACCAGAACTCCGCGATCAACATCGCCATGGAGGTCGGGACCCTCGAGGAGCAGGTCACCGTCGTCGCCACGACGCCCGTCGTCGACACCAAGAAGACGACCGTCGGGGCGAACATCGACAAGGAGGCCATGCAGTCGCTCCCGACGGCCCGCGACCCGTGGGTCGTCCTCCAGCTGGCTCCGGCCGTCATGGTCGACCGCGAGAACGTCGGCGGCAACGAGTCCGGGCAGCAGTCCGGGTTCATCGGCAAGGGCGACACGTCCGGGGCCCGCATCTCCGGCAACCAGGGCGCCAACAACATCTGGGCGGTCGACGGCATCGACGTGACCGACCCGGCGGCCCTCGGCGGGTCGGCGGGATACTACGACTTCGACATGTTCGAGGAACTGAACATCACCACGGGCGGCGCGGCCGACGTCTCCATCCAGACGGGCGGCATCGCGCTGAACATGGTCACCCGCCGCGGCGGCAACCGGATGACCCTGGCCGGCCGGTTCTACCTGACCGACAATTTCTTCCAGAGCGAGAACCTGACGGACGAGCTCCGGGCCAGGGGCGTCCTGAACACCAACAAGATCCAGCAGATCAAGGACTTCGGCTTCAACGCCGGCGGCCCGATCATCAAGGACAAGCTGTGGTGGTGGGGCTCCTACGGCGTCCAGGACATCTTCGTCTGGACGATCACGAACAACCAGGACAAGACCCTGCTCAACAACTACAACTTCAAGGTCAACGCCCAGGTCCTGCCCAACAACCGGTTCGAGACCCTCATCTCGTCCGGCGCCAAGGAGAAGTTCGGCCGGAACAGCAGCTTCGAGAAGCCCGAAGGCGACCACCAGACAGGCAAATACCACTGGGGCAGCCCGGTCGTCAAGCTGCAGGACGAGCACATCTTCGGCAACAACTTCTTCCTTTCGGGCAAGTTCACCTTCAACGACGCGGGCTTCGGCTGGCGGCCCATCCCGGACCCCAACTGCGTCAACCCCATCGTCTATGACAACACGCTCGGCAAGTACGTCCCCTACGGCGACGGCAGCGGCACGAGCTGGGGCTCCTACGGCGTGAGCCGGCCCCGCAAGAACTATCAGCTCCAGGCGACCTACTTCAACGACGCTCTCCTCAGCGCGTCCCACGAGTTCAAGGTCGGCGCCGAGTACTCCCACAAGACCCAGGACTACCTGACCGGCAACCTGCAGGGCTTCGACATCGGCCGGAACTGGTCCTCGCTCGCCCTCGACGTGAACGGCGACGGCAGCCGGAGCGTCGCGGAGATGGCCGGCTGGCAGCGGGCCTATGTCTATCGCCGCAACGCCGGCGCGACCACCACCCAGCAGATGGCCGCCTACTTCCAGGACACCATCGTCAAGGGCAACTTCACGCTGTCCCTCGGCCTCCGCTTCGACCGGCAGTGGTCGGGCGGCGGCGGGTTCGTGCGCGACGCCGTCCGCGTCCCCGGCTTCGAGACGGCCTGGGACAAGGTCTTCGATCCCGCCGTCACGGCCGTTCTCGATCCCCTGCTCTCCGACAAGGCCGTCGACAAGTACAAGGGCAACCCCCAGATCGTCAACGGCGAAAACACGCCCTACCGCTGGCTCGACTGGTCGCCGCGCATCGGCCTGACCTGGGACGTCAGCGGCGACGGCAAGACCGTGGCCAAGCTGGCCCTGTCCCAGTACGGCGACATCATGGGCGTCGGCTGGTACGGCGCCACGCCGTCCGCGACGGGCGGCGGCATGCGCTTCTGGTGGTACGACAACGGCGACAAGAAGATGCAGCTCGACGAGATGTACTGGGCTTATTCCAGCCGGAATCCCGCCGGGACGGCCTACGTCCCCTACCGGGTCTTCACCTCCGGGGGCGCCTTCACGCCCGCGGCCCAGGCCGCTCTCGTGGGCGGCTACAACAGCGACGCCTACGTCTACGGGAACTACTACAGCTACGACATCCTCAATCCCGACGAACCGCCGAACTACACCGCAGGGCTGACCACCTACTTCCTCAACAGGAAGGCCATGTCGGGCAGCCGGACCCGCGAGGTCCTGCTGACCCTCGAACGGGAGGTCCTGCCCGATTTCTCGGCCGGGGTCAACCTGACCTACCGCTACTTCGACGGCAGCCAGGCCGGCTACCGCTACTACCCCCAGGAGCACCAGGACGAGTATCCGCTGTATACCGGGACCCGGATCATCGAGCCCGGCGCCGGCAACTGGTACGTCCAGGCCGGCACGGTGCCCAACAGCTACACCATCGGGGGCACCTGGGCCGAGACCAGCCCCGGCGTGTGGACCAACACCGGCGGCACGACCTACTCCTCCGGCAACGCCGCCGGGCGCCCCTTCTACCTGCCCGGCCCCGAGTATCCCACGACCGCGTCGCGCTACACCGTCATCCGCGAGACGGACGACCACTTCGTCTACTACGGCGTCGATTTCATCGTCAACAAGAGACTGTCCAACAAGTGGATGATGAACGCCTCCTTCACCCTGCAGAACCAGAGGTCCTACTGGGGCACCGCCTACTTCGATCCCACCAACAAGTGGGCGTTCGACGGCAAGCCCTACGGCGACTGGGGCGGCGGCGCCAGCGGCAAGACGAGCGTCCTCATGTACACCCGCTGGATGGCCAAGCTCAGCGCCCTCTACCAGCTGCCCTGGGGCTTCAACGTCTCCGGGACGTTCAACGCCCGCGAAGGCTGGAAGATCCCGCAGTACTTCCAGATCGACCTTAACAGCGCCCTCGCCCCCAACTACGCCGCCGGCCACCTGGTCACCGTCTACAAGGACAACGACCTCGCTCTCTCCCACCCCACGTTCTACAACCTCACCTTACGGATCGAGAAGAGGGTCAACATCGGCGCCGGCCGGATGTACCTCATGGCGGACGTCTTCAACGTGCTCAACTCCAACATGCCCATCCGCGGCTACTCCGCCTACGACGGCGACGCCTATTACCGGCCCGGCCCCGGAGGCACCGGCGTCCAGCAGTACAGCAGCTACACCTACCCCTACAACAACCGCCTGAACGAGATCCTGAATCCCCGCATCTGGAGGCTCGGCGCCCGCTTCGAGTTCTAAGCACGATCCCGCAGAAGCACGAGGGCCCGTCCCGGCGCCTGCCGGGACGGGCCTTCCTCTTTAAGGGAGGCGACATGAAACAGCGTCAAAGGGCGCGGCTCGCCGCTTCGGCGTCGGCGCTCGCCGGCCTCGCGGTCTTGCTGGCCGCGGCGCACGGCCACGGGGCCGGGGCCCCGCAGAAGCCCAGGGAGCAGGCCAAGGTCTACGAGAGCACCCTCCTCGGGATGACCGGGCAGCCGTTCGGAAAGGTCATCGCCGCGGTCGAGGGCTGGGGCTTCGAGTGCCTCGACGCCTGGGAGGCGGTGGACCCGGCGCCGAAGGACGTCGCCGGGCACAACCGCAAGAAGGTCAAGTTCTCGAAGAAGGAGATCGAAGAGATCTTCGGCGCGGGCGGGGCCTTCCGGGTCGTCGTCTACAGCAAGCTCGTCGGCCGGGACGCGACGACGATGGGGACGGTCGACGCGATGGGCATGACGGGCGGCAAGGACGCCAGCTTCGACATCGAGAAGCACACCGTCATCCGGGCCGTTTTCAAGGACGGCGCCCTCCTGCTGTCCAAGGTCTGGCCGGTCGTGGACCAGGCCGGCATGTCCGGAGGCATGCTCTTCCGCCGGTGAGAGCCGCCGGGAGGCGAGGGGCCGCCGCTCAGTCGCCCGAGAGGTCGGGCTTGAGCGACCGGGCCTTCTTCTTCTCGGACACGCGGCGCTTGTCGGCGAGCATCTTCTCCTTGGCCCGCCTCGAGCGCTTCCGCTTCTGGCGGCGGACCTTGGCGGCCCGCCGCTCTTCCTCGCTCGCCCTCCCGAGGACGGCCGCCTCGATCCTGTCGGCCAGGATGCGGCGGGCGAGGTAGCGGTTCAGGGCCTGCGACCGCTCCCTCTGGCACTTGACCTCGGTCCCGGTCGGCAGGTGCTTGAGGTAGACGCAGGTCGCGACCTTGTTGACGTTCTGGCCGCCGCGCCCCCCCGAACGGACGAACTTCTCGACGATGTCCTCCTCGCGGAGATCGAGCCGGGCCATCCGCTCGGCCAGGGCCCGCGCCTTGTCGGGGCCGACGCCGTACGCTCCCATGCCGCTATCTTACCCGAGATCGGGGCGGCGACGCCAATCCCCCGCCTTCCCGGGGCGGCCTTCCCTTCGCCGCCTTGGATCGGACTCCCGGAAACGGGTCTTGTGTCCCCGCATCTTTTGGAATAAACTCGCCTCCTCGGCGTCCAAACCAACGGAGGTGCTCATGAAGCCGTCCGCACGCACGCTGTCCGCCGCTTTCATCGCGGCCGCCGCGGCCGTCGCCGCCGCGCTGGTCATCGCCGCCCAGGTCCCGCCCCCCGGCGGTCAAACGCCGCCCGCGGGCCAGGCCCCGCCGTCCCCCCGCGCGCCCATCGCGCCGCCGCCGGTCGCGCCCGTCCCGCCGCCGCCGCCGGCCCCCGCGTCCGGGCCGCTGACGACCGCCGAAACGACGGACTTCGCCGCGACGTCCACCTGCGCCGACGTCCACGCCTTCATCCGCGCCCTCCAGAAGCTCTCGCCCCTCGTCCGGGTCGAGACGGTCGCCGTGACGACCGAGGGCCGCGACGTCCCGCTCCTCGTCGTCGGCAAGCCCGCGCCCCCCGACCCCCTGGCCCTGCGCCAGGACAAGCGGGCCGTCGTCTACATCCAGGCCAACATCCACGCCGGCGAGGTCGAAGGCAAGGAAGCCTCGCTCATGCTCGTCCGCGACATCGTCCTCGACCCCAAGCTCCCCTATCTCGACGATGTCGTCCTGCTCGTCGCCCCGCTCTTCAACGCCGACGGCAACGATAAGATGGACCCGCGCAACCGCATGGGCCAGGCCGGCCCGGAGAAGGGCTCGGGCGTCCGCCACAACGGCCAGAACCTCGACCTCAACCGGGACGCCATGAAGCTCGAGAGCCCGGAGATGCGCGGCCTCGTCCGCAACGTCCTCGCGCGCTGGGACCCGCTCCTCCTCGTCGACTGCCACACGACCGACGGCTCCTACCACCGGGAGCCCGTGACCTACTCCTGGCCCCTCTGCCCCAACGGCGACCCGGCCGTCCTCGAGTACGCCCGGGACAAGATGCTCCCCGCGATCGCCGACGCCCTCAAGAAGAGATACGGCACGCTCTCGGTCCCCTACGGCGACCCCATGGACTTCAAGGACATGGAGAAGGGCTGGCGGACCTTCGGCCACGAGCCCCACTACATGACCAACTACGTCGGCCTGCGCGGCCGCCTCTCGATCCTCATCGAGAACTACAACTACGCCGACTTCAGGACCCGCGTCCACGGCAACTACCACCTGCTCAAGGCCATCCTCGACTACTGCGCGGCCAACGCCGCCGGGCTCCGAAAGCTCGTCGCCGACGCCGACGCCCGGACGGTCCGGGTCGGCCTCGCCCCGGCCGAGGCCGACACCTTCGGGCTCGACATCGACGTCCGGCCGCTCCCCGGCAAGCTGACCGTCCTCGGCTACGAGATGGAGGCCCCGACAGGCGAGGCCGCGGCCGGGCCCTTCCCCCGGATGCGGCCGACCGACCGGCCCAAGGCCTACGCGATGCCCTACTACGCGGACTTCTTCGCCAAGCGCACGGCCCGGCTCCCCTTCGCCTATCTCATCCCGCTCGCCTCGACCGACGTCCCGGAGAAGCTCCGCCAGCACGGCGTCGCCGTCGAGCGCCTGACCGCGCCCGCCGGCCTCGAGGTCGAGGCCTTCCGGATCAAGGAGATCAAGGGGGCCGAACGGCCCTACCAGGGCCACCGCACCAACACGGTCACGGGCCAGGCCGCCTCGGAGACGCGCGAGTTCCCGGCCGGGACCTTCCTCGTCCGGATGGCCCAGCCCCTGGGCCGGCTGATCGCCTACCTCCTCGAGCCGGAGTCCGACAACGGGCTGCTCTTCTGGAACTTCTTCGACCGCGACATCGTCGCCCAGTGGGGCCGCGGCGCCCAGACCTATCCCGTGTACAAATTGATGGCCCCGGCGAACTTGGCGGCGGTCGCCTTCGACTGACCGAACGCGGCGGCTACTTCTTCTTCTTCCTGGCCGAGACGAGATACTTGCCGCAGTTCTCGCAGACGTAGATGTCGTTGGAGTCTTCCATGGCCGAGTCCATCTGGGTCGAGATGTTGATGTTGCAGCCCTGGCAGACCCCGTCCACGGCGTCGGCGACGGCGAACCCGTAGCGCTCCATCAGCCGGTCGAAGCGGGAAAGGAGGTCGCGGTCGAGCTCCTCGCGGATCATGGCCGCCTGCTTCTGGAGCTCCTTCTGCTGGTCCTTGGTCCCCTTCCTCTTCTTCTTCAGCTCGAGCTCCTGGAGCTTCTTGAGGAGCCGGGCCCGGCTGACGATCTTCTCCTCGTGGACGAACCTGAACTCGATCTTGGACAGGATGTCGTAGAGCTCGGCCCGGTCCTTGGCCGCCAGGATCCGGCCGCGGTTCTCGGGCCGGATGAGGAAGCGGGCCAGGCCGGCGAAGAGATGGTTGAACAGTCCGGGCAGGCTCGGGTTCCAGACGACGAGGATGATCAGGTGGACCTTCTGGCCGTCGTGGGCGTCGAAGTCGATGCCCCGTTCCGAGCGGCCCGCGGCCACGGCGATCCCGCCTCCCGCGTCGACGCGGGCGTGCGGCAGGGCGACGCCGCAGCCGATGGCCGTGGAGACGAGGTTCTCCCGGTCGATGATCCGGGTCAGCAGGAGCTTCTTGTTGTCGATGAGCTTCTGCTTGGCCAGGACGTCGAGGAGCTCCTCGATGGCCTCGACCTTGTCCTTGCTCTTGAGGTCGTAGACGACCTGAGAAGGGGCGAGATAGTCGGAAAAACGGCTGGCGGGAGGGACGGGTCTGGTCTCCATGACCGCCCGAGTCTAGCACACCCCGCCGAAAAAGCCAAGACGCCGCCCGCCGCGGACGGCGCCCCGCCCGTCACTCCCCGGCCCGGCGCTTGAACGAGCTCGCCGGGGCGAAGGCGGGCAGGCCTTCGCGCTCCTGGAGGAGGCCGACGATCTCCCGGGCCCAGGCGGCGATCTGGAGAGCGCCGCGGAGGTCCCAGTCGGGCCGCATCTCGTCGCTGACCTTGTGGTAGGTGTTCGCCCGGTAGTCCTCGAACCTCCGCAGGACCAGGCCCTTGTCCGGGCCCTTGGCGGTGACGCCCTGGCTGAGCCAGACGGCCGGGACGCCGGCCTTGAGGAAGCTCAGCTGGTCGGACCGGAAGGCGAAGCCCAGCTCGCCGTTGCGCTCGGGGATGTAGCGGAGCCCCAGGGCCCCGGCCGCCTCCCGGCAGATGCCGTCGAGCTCCGAGTGCGCGGCCCCGATGGCGTAGACGTCCTCGGTCTCGCCCCAGACGTTGGTCATCTCGAAGTTGAGGTCGGCCAGGACCCCGCCGGCCGCGAACGGCATGTGGCGGGCGAAGTAATCGGAGCCGAGCAGGTTCTGCTCCTCGGCGGTCACGGCCACGAAGCAGAGGTCGGCCTTGAGCCGCTCCGGCCGCTGGGCGAAGAAGCCGGCCAGGGCCAGCATCGTCGCCGAGGCCGAGCAGTTGTCGACGGCCCCGTTGTAGATCTGGTCGCCCTGGAGCGACGGGTCCTTCCCGAAATGGTCGTAGTGGGCCGAAAGGACGATCGTCCGCGCCTTGGCCGCGGGGTGCCGGGCCCGCAGGAGGCCGGCGACGTTGACGCCCTCGATCGTGCGGAACTCGCGGCGCTGGCGGACCTCGGCCCTGAGGCCCAGCGGGACGGGGGCGAACCCCGGCGTCTCGGCCCGGGCCCGGAGGGCCGCGAGGTCGAGCTTGGCCGCGGCCAGGACGCGCCGGGCGGTCTCGCCGCGGACCCAGCCCTTGAAGAGGAGCTTCTGCTCGCGGTCGGGCAGGAAGAAGCTCTCGCTCCCGTAGGACGCCCGGAGGACCTCCCAGCCGTAGGCCGCGCCCTTGTCGTCGTGGACGATCAGGACGCCGGCCGCGCCGAGCTCCTCGGCCTTCTCGAACTTGTAGGTCCAGCGGCCGTAGTAGGTCATGTCCTCGCCGTCGAAGACGCCCCCCGGGCGGTTGCCCGGCTCGTTGATCTCGACGAGCAGGACCTTCCCGGCGAGGTCGAAGCCCTTGACGTCGTCCCAGTCCCTCTCCGGCGCTTGGATGAGGAAACCGCAGTAGACGAGCTCGCCGGAGGCGGCGGCCGGGGCGTCTTCCCGGTCCGTCCCGACGACGAACTCGTCCCAGAGCGCGGGCGCCAGGGCGGCGCCCGGGCCGACGATATCGAGCGACGCCCGCTGGTCGGCGCGGGAGCCCTTGAGCGGGAAGGCCTGACGGTAGCTCGTCCCGAAGGCCGGCTCCAGGCCCGCCGTCCGGAAGTAGTCCTCCTGATAGCGGGCGGCCATCTCGATCCCCTTCGTCCCCAGGCCCCGCCCCTCCAGCTGGTCGCTCGAGAGGTAGCGGATGTGGCCGGCGATCTCGTCGACCGTGATGGGGACGGACTTCCCGGGCCGTCCCTGGCAGGCGGCCAGGGCGAGGAGGGCCGCCGCGGCGCAGAGCCCGGTTCCAAGCGTCGTTCGTTCTCGTTCCATGTCTCCTCCCACTCGCTCGGACTATAGCACAACAGGGCCCCGGGACACGACCTCTTTTTGAGGGACAAGGCCCTCGCGCCGGCCTCCCCGGTTGACCCGGGCCCGGCTTTGGCATAACATGGGGCCGCCGCCTCGAAGGCGGGGACGCGCCCCGCGGGCCCTTTCCCGAGGCGCCCAAGAAAGGAGCCGAACATGCCGAACCTCCGCCGCCCCGCCGCCGCCGCCGCCGCGCTGTTCGTCTTCGCCCTCGGGCCGGTCCCCGGCGCGGGCCAGGCCGGAGACCCCCGGGCCGAACTGCCCGTCCTGGTCACGTCCTGCGGCCAGAGCATCGGGCCGACCACGATCAAGGTCGTCCTGCAGCGCCTCAAGCTCGACTTCGACATCGACCCCCTGGCCGGGCCCGCGGCGCTCCAGGCCAAGGCCCGGGCGGGCGCGCCCTACAAGTCGCTCATCATCACCATGGGCGCCAGCCTCAAGGGCATGGGCGCGGCCGGCATCCAGATCGAGGACGAGATCGACCGGGCCGCCGCCCTCATGGCCGAGGCCCGCAAGCAGGGGATCAAGATCATCGGCGCCCACATCGAGGGGATGAAGCGCCGGTCCCAGGGCGCGGCCGCCGGCGACACGACCGACGAGCAGTCGATCGACGCCGTCGCCCCCAACTCCGACATCCTCCTCGTCCTGAAGGAGGGCAACTCCGACGGCCGCTTCACGGCCATCTCCCAGGCCAGGAAGATCCCGCTGGTCGAGTTCGAGAAGACGGTCGACCTCATCCCGGCCCTCGAGAAGCTGTTCGCGAAGTAAGGGGCCCCGGCCATGGTCGCAACGGAAACGGCGAAGTCGGTCCTGCTCGTCCTGCTCGGCCTGGCCGTCCTCTGGATCGTCGTCATCGTCGTCAAGAACGACATGGAGACGATCGTCCGGGCCCTCGTCGTCGCGGCCGTGATCGGAGGCGCCCTCTACCTCGTCGCACGGCCCGGGGCCTCCGTCGACGGCAAGATCTCCTTCGCCTCGATCAAGGACTACCTCTTCCCGGTGCCCGAGCGCTCCTACGCCTTCGAGCGCAAGCAGGGTTACGCCGACGGGCGGCCCGTGACGATCTTCGTCTTCGACGACCCCGGGCCGCCGCTCTCCCTGGCCATGGTGGAGGGCGGGAAATACATGGCCATCAAGGACCTCCGGACGGTCAACAACGTCCTCAAGCTGGTCGGGCTGCCGCCCGTCGCCGCGGGCGTGGCGGAGCTGGCCTCGATCACCGGGAAGTCCATCGACGCCGACAAGTACAAGTGGGACGACTACGAGAGGGGCGTCCTCGTCATCGAGCGGGGCCTCTGCCGCGACATGACCATGGCCCAGAGCTTCCCCTGCATCGCCACGATCCGGGTCACGGAGCGCTGAGGGAAGGCGGAGGGGAGGGCGATGAGCGCCACGGCCTCGGCGACGATGATCCTGGCCGTCATGGTCGCGGCCTTCGTCGCCGCCAAGCTCCTCAAGGTCTCGACGGAGCTGGCCCTCTTCGCGGCCGCCCTGGCCGGGGCCCTGGCCGGCGGCCAGGGCGTCGCGCCCCGCCACCTCGTCGAGGGCGCGTTCACCTATTTCGACATCGTCCTCATCTTCGTCACGGCCACCCTGTTCATGAACTTGTTCAAGGAGTCGGGGGCGGCCGCGTTCGTCGTCCGGGCCATCCTGCGGCGCTTCCACCGCCGCAAGGCCCCCCTGTTCGTCCTCCTGGCCCTGCTGCTCCTCGTCCCCGGCGCGCTGACCGGGGCCGGGAGCGTCACCGTCCTCATCATGGGCGGCATGGCCGCGACCGTGCTCCGGACCATGGCCATCCCCGGGCCGCGCGTCGCGGCCATCGTCTTCATCATCGCCGGGCTGAGCGCGGCGGCGCCGCCCGTCAACCTCTGGGCCATGCTGACGGCGGCCGGGGTCAACATGCCCTACGTGGGCTTCTTCCTGCCCCTCCTCGTGCCCTGCGTCGTCCTGGCCCTGGCGACCATCTTCATCCTCGGGGCCGGCGCCAAGCCCGTCGACCTGGCCAAGGCCCTGGCCGAGCTGCCCGAGGCGCCGGCGGGGATGAATTGGCTCCGAGTGGCGACGCCATTTCTCGTCTTTTTCCTGCTTGTCATCGCCGGCCGGGTCTTCCCGTTCAACCTGCCGGTCCTCGGCCTGCCGCTGATGTTCGCGGCGGCCGGGGCGGCGGCCCTCGCCGTCTCGCCGGCGAAGATCGCCTTCTTCCGCGTCTCCCGGGAGACCGTCCACCAGCTCCTGCCGCTCATCGGGACCCTCACCTGCGCCGGCGTCCTCGTCCAGGTCATGGCCCTGACCGGGGTCCGCGGCCTCATCGCCATCACCACGGTGACGCTGCCCGTCACGGCCGTCTTCCTGACCCTCTTCCTGACCCTGCCCGTGTCCGAGGCCGTGCTGATGTGGGGCGCGGCGCCCGTTCTCGGCGTGCCCCTGGTCCTCCTCTTCAACACCATCGGCCTCGACCCGGTCGTGGCCCTGGCCGGGATGAGCGTCATCTGGCCCCTCGGCGACGCCGTCCCGCCGACGGCCATCATCGGCCGGCTGACCGCGGCGACGGTGGGGATGGCGGAGCCTTACGGCAAGCTCCTGAAGGCCAGCCTGGTGCCGGCGGCGATCATCGCCGCGGCCGGGACCCTGATGGTCGTCTTCAGCAAGAAACTGGCCTTATTGACGGTGTTCTGACATGGCGACGATCGTGACCGCGCTCTATTACCTTCTGACGGCCTTCGTCGCCGTCCTTCTGGCCGTCAACTTCCTGAAACGGAAAAATTGGCAGGAAGAGGCCCTCTACATCATCGTCCTCGTCCCCTTCCTGCTGCGCCTCCTGAGGCTCAAATGATCCGCAAAGCCGCGATCGCGGGGCTCGGGGCCGTCCTGGCCGTCCTGGCCGGGGCGAGCTTCCACCGCGGCCGGCACCTGGCCGAGCCGCTCGTGGCCGGGCCGGGGGTCGCCCGCGTGGCCACGCTCGGGGACTACTTCGCCCCGCTGAAGGGCGGCGTCAACGACGCCCACGTCTACATCCTCGAGGGCCAGGCGCCCGGCGGGACGGTTCTCCTCCTCGGCGGAACCCACCCCGAGGAGCCGGCCGGCCGCCTGGCGGCCTGGATCTTCGCCGAGCGGGCCGAGCTCGGCCAGGGCCGCCTCCTCGTCGTCCCGACGGCCAACCGGAGCGCCTCGACGGTGACCCGCCTCGGCGGCGCCTACCCCCCGGACTTCACCGTCCCGACGGCCTGGGGCGGCCAGAAGTTCCGCATGGGCGACCGCTGGTCGAACCCCCTCGACCAGTGGCCCGACCCCGAGGTCTATCTCCACTACCCGTCGCGCCAGCAGCTCGCCTACGTCGACATCCGCAACCTCAACCGGGCCTTCCCCGGACGCCCCGGCGGCACGCTGACCGAGCGGACCTGTTACGCCATCATGGAGCTCGTCCGCCGCGAGAAGGTCGACATCGCCATCGACTTCCACGAGGCCGAGCTGCAGTACCCCGTCATCAGCGCCATCGTCGCCCACGAGAGGGGCGCCGACCTGGCCGCGGCGGCCTCCATGTTCACGAGCAGCTTCGAGGGCTTCTCCATCGGCGTCGAGAACTCGCCCAAGGCCCTGCGGGGACTGTCCCACCGCGAGATCGGCGACGCCTCCGGCGCCATCTCGCTCCTCCTCGAGGCCCCGGAGCCCTTCCTCGACGCGACGCGCGGCCGGACCGACCGCGCCCTCCTCCTCACGGGCCGGGACGAGTTCGTCGTCCGGGCCGGCCGGCGCGGGCTGCTCTTCGAGAAGATCGACGAGAACGGCTGGCCCATCGACGTCCGGGTCGGCCGCCACACCTCGACCGTCCTCCAGATCCTCGAGAACTGGACGGCCGACCGGCCGGACCGGGGCGTCGTCGTCGCCGGCGTCCCCCGCTACGCGGAGGTCGTCGAAAAGGGCGTGGGGGCCTTCCTCACCGACCCGAAGACGGCCCCTCCGGGCCGGCTCTTCCGCGAATAGGGGCGGACTCCCCCTCCCGCCCGTTCGGGGGGCAGGGCGCGCCCAGCCGTCCCGTTCTCAGGCCGCGGCGGACCTCTTGCCCCTCAGGGCGAACCCGACGACGGCCAGGACGAGGGCCAGCGCCAGAAGGATGCCCAGGACGAGGGTGGTCTGCTTCCTCGACGCAACGGCCTTGTCGAGCGCCGCCTGGAGGGCGCCCTTGTCGGCGTTCAGGGCGGCCAGCTTCTTCGACTGCTCCTCCGCCGCGGCCGTGAGCCCGGCCTCGGCCTGCTTGAGCGCGCCGATCTCCGCGTCCTTGGCGGCGACGGCGGCCTCCAGGCCGGACAGCTTGGCCTTGAGCGCCCCGACGGACCCGTTGAGCGCCCGGACCTTCTTCTGATAGGAGGCCTCGGTCTCCCGGCCGGCGGCCAGGGACTTGTCGAGCTCGGCCTTCTGGTTCTCGAGGGCGGCCAGCCGGTCCTTGAGCGAGGCGACGCCGGCCGCGAGCTGCTTGTTCTCGTCCCGGGCCGCGGTCAGGGCGCCCTGGGCGGCGGCCAGGCCCTCGTTCAGGGCCTCGGCCTTCTGGGCCATTTCGCCGATGCGGGCCTCGGCTTGGCCGAGCTTCCGGGCGCTCTCCTGCTCGAGCGTCCGGTAGCGCTTCTTGGACACGCACCCGGCCGAGGCGGCCAGGGAGACGGCGACGGCCGCGACGACGAGGACGACCAGCGTTTTTCTCATCATGACTCCTCCCTCTCCGTTGGATTTATGGACAGCGCGAATAGGGACGAGTCCGGGGCGCGGCGGCCGCCCGCGCGGCCCCATTATCGGGCCGGGCCGGCGCCGGTGTCAACAGGCAAGTCGCGCCCGCCGCCGCGGCGCCGTCAGAGGACGCGGCGACGGGGGACCGCGAGCAGGACGGCCATCGCCGCGACATAGGCGGCGGCCAGGGCCGCGGCGGGCCCCCGCCTGGCCGGGGCCAGGCGGGACAGGCGGCCGAGGCCGGGAGCGGGCAGGGGCCGGGGGTCCCAGGGCAGGCCGTAGCGCTCGCACAGGCCTTTGATGTTGAGGAGATGGATGACCGGGACGCCGGCCGCGGCCATGGCCTGGATGACGCCGCGGCGGTCCGGCGGCGGCACGAAGACGCTCCGGGCCAGGCCCGGCTCGAGCCCGAGCACCGCGGGGTCCGGGCCCATGTTGGCCCAGCTCCCGCCGATGTTGACGAAGGCCTTGATCGGCCGCCCGCCGGCGGCCCGGCGGTAGGCCTCCATGCGGGCGGCGACGTTCCGCTCGAGCGTCGGGCCCCCGACGAGCGGGACGCCGCCGGCCCCGACGCGCGACTCGACGAGGGCTCGGCCCTCCGGGTCCATGCCCTCCCCGGTGTCCGCTTCCCCCCCGACCGAGCGGGCGACCGGCGCGGCCGCGAGGGCCCCGTCGCGCCGCAGGCACTCCTCCATTTCCAGCCAGCCGAACCCGGGGATGTTCGCCCCCCACTCCGAGGCCCCCAGCGAGGAGATGACCAGGGGCTCGACGCCCGCGGCCCGGGCCGCCGCGAGCGTGGCGAGAATGAGGGCGGGGAACGAGCTCGAGGCGCCGACGGCGACGGCGTCCCCGCGCCTAGCGCCGGCTTCATGGAGGAGCGCCGCGACGAGGGCGGCGAAGGCCGGGTTGGTCGTCGTCCTCTTCGCCTCGAGGCTGCCGAGCGAGGTCGTGACCGGCGAACGCTCCACGCCGATGAGCCCCGTCCCGTTCGGGTCGGCCGCCGGGTCGAGCGGGACCCCCCGCGCCGCCCGGCAGTCCCGCAGGGCGGCCGAGGCGCGGGCCATGAGCGAGGCGGCCTCGGCCATCACCCCGCGCACGGCGGGGTCCCCGGCGGGCAGGGCCCGGAGAAGGAGAAGGAAGGCCAGGCTCAGGGCCGCCGCCGCGTAGGTCCGGCCGTGCCCGGGAGCGTTCGACGGGCCGGCGGTCCTCACAGGGCCTCGATCAGCCGGACCGCGGCGTAAGTCAGGGTCGAGACGGCCGCCAGCGAAGCCAGGGTCGGCAGGGGCTTCTGGCGGACCAGGCTCGCGGCCAGGATGCCGGGGACGACCCAGCCGATGGCCCGGAGCTCGGCCGGGGCGCCGGCGAGGCCCGGCAGCAGGAGGAGCCAGGCCTGGGAGATGACCGCCCCGAGGAGGATGAGCAGGAGGAAGCGGCGCCTCCCGAACAGGATGAGGCGCCCGGCCAGGAGCCGGTAGACGGCCAGGGCGAGAAGGGCCGCGGCGAGCGTCGCGGCCACGCGCAGGGGCCGGTCGAGGTAGAGGGCGAAATAGCCGGCCACGACGAGGCCGCCCGGGGAGACGTCCGTGACCTCCGCCCAGACGAGGGCCAGGACGAGTCCGATGGTCAGGGTCTCAAGGATCATGGGGCGTTCCTTTGGCGGCCCAGTGGAGGACGATCCGCTCCCCCCAGCCGACGATGTTGCCCAGGCCGACGACGACGGGCTCCTCCGGGACCTCGGCCAGGACCCGGTCCATGAGGTCCCCCGGGTCCCGTCCGTCGAAACGGGAGAACGAAGGAGGAGGGGGCCCCGGCGTTCCGCGAAGCCGCCTCAGGGCCGCCCGCGACGACGGCCCGACAAGGACGACGGCGGCGAAGCCTCGGAAGAAGCCCTCCCCGGCCGCCCGGACCCATTGGAGCGTCCGGGCGCCGCGGTCCTCGCGCAGGCACAGCAGCCCGACGAGGGGGCGCTCCGCGGCCGGGAGGCGCTCCCGCACTTGGGCCAGGGCCGCGGCGGACGACTCGGGCTCGTTGGCGGCGAAGGCGCTGACGCACACGGCCGGACGTCCGTCCCGCCCGAACCGCCCTCGCCAGAGGCGAAGGCGGCCGAAGTCGGGCGCCGCGCCGGAGAGCCCCTGCCGGATGGCCTCTTCGCCGACGCCCAGGTGGGACAGGACCGCCCGGGCCAGGCGGAGGTTCGGCTCGAACTCCCCGAAGGACAGGGGCGCCGCTCCCGTCCCCTCGCCGCGGCCGACCGGCCGGAGCGCGGCCCCCGTCCGGGCGGCCGCCGCGCCGAAGGCCGGCCGGAGCTCCTCCTCGGGAACGAAGACCGTCCCCCGCGGCGGGAAGGCCCGGGCCAGGGCCCCGGCGATCTCGTCCCTCGTCCCGCCCATCTCGTCCGTGTGGTCGAGACGGACGTTGGTGACGGCGAGCGCGCCGGGCCGGAGGATGAGGCGCGATTCGGCCTCCAGGTACTCGGGCCCGATGCTCATCATCTCGGCGACGAGGGTGTCGGCGCCGAGGCGGGCGGCCAGGCGGACGAGCCGGACCTGCTCGCGGACCGAGGCCGGGCCCGGCCGCGCGACCTCCCTCTCCGAGCCGTCCGGCAGGATGAGCGCGGGCTTCGATCCGGTCGTCTTGGCCAGCACCGTGGCGCCCGAGGCCCTCAGCCCGGCCGCGACGAGCCTGGCGACCCCGGACTTGCCGCGCGTCCCGGTGACGGCGACGCGGCGGGGGACCCGCCGGAGGGCCCGCTCCAGTCCCGCCTTCTCGACGGCCAGGTAGACGAGGACGAGGGCGAGGCAAACGGTCAGAACGGCGAGCTCTCGCGTGGCCATCCTCCTCGGACGACGCGGAGGGATATTATACCGGTTTCGGGGCCCGGCGGCCCTTATTTCGTGACGACGGGGAGGACGGCCGCGGCGGGCCGGGGACGCCGTCTGTGGTAAAATAGGCCCGAACGGAGGTCCCCATGAAGCCAGCTTCGATCCGGGCCGTCGCCCTCCTCCTCGCCCTCGCCGCCTCCGGCCTTCCCGCCTGCGCCCGCCGCGATCAGTCCCCCGCGTCGCTGACGAACCGGGCGGCCGAGGACCTCCGGCTCAAGGAGACGACCGTCCGCAACGTCACCGACCACGCCATCACCTACCGCATCCATCCCGTCGGGAAGCCCGAGGCGCTCGAGACCCGGGAGATCGGCCCCGAGGCCGTCGACCGCTTCCGCACCGCCGGCGCGCTCGAGATCGAGTTCAACACCGGCCAGAAGGACGTCGTCTACTCGCTCGACCCGGGCAGCCCGTACTCCTTCCGCTACGACGCCGGGACATCGGTCGACCTCTTCCTCGGCTCCCACGGCCGGGCCGACGCCGTCGACCTCGCCCCCTGGGTCGCGACGCCCCAGCCCGTCGTCGACCGCATGCTCGAGCTGGCCGAGCTCACGGACAAGGACGTCCTCTACGACATCGGCTGCGGCGACGGCCGCATCGTCATCACGGCGGCCCGCCGCTACGGCACCCGCGGCGTCGGCATCGACATCGACCCGGAGAAGATCGGGGAGTCGGAGGCGGCCGCCGCCGCGGCCGGCCTCGAGCGCCAGGTCCGGTTCATCGCCATGGACGCCACCAAGGCCGACTTCTCGGAGGCCACCGTCGTCTCGCTCTACCTCCTGCCCGAATCGAACGCCCTGATGCGGCCCCTGCTCGAGGCCCAGCTGCGGCCCAAGAGCCGCGTCGTCTCTCACAACTACGCCATCCCCGGCTGGGAGGACAAGGAGGTCCGGACCGAGACGGTCAAGGGCGAGAACGGGGAAGACCACTACCTCTACTTGTACGTCCGCTGACCGGGCCCTCCGGCCCGCTCAGAAGCCGAGGCCGAGGCTGGCCGACCAGACCCCGTTCTTGTAGTCGGGCTGGGCCTGGCCCTGGAAGACGGCGACGACCTTCTGCAGGCCCAGGCTGTAGCGGACGTCGAGCTGGAGGCGCCGGCCCACGTTGAGCCCGGCCCCGAAGACGGCGCCGTAATCGTTGTTCTTGAGGAGCCTGTCCGCGAGCGGGACCTCCTCGCCGTTGGACACGAGCTTCTCCCGGAGCTTGAAGCCCACGGTCGGGCCGCCGAAGACGAACGGCTGGACGACGGGGGTCGGGATCCTCAGCTTGAGCAACAGGGGGACCTCGATGTAGTCGGCGTAGAGCTTGTCGGTGTAGGTGTCGTCGAGGGCGACGTAGGTCGCGCCCTTCATGGTGTACAGGAGCTCGGACTGGACCGTGACCGCCCGGCCGAGGTCGACGGCCAGGAAGACGCCGCCCGTGATGCCCACCCGGGACTTCAGGGTCGCCAGCGGCTCCCGGGCGTCGGCGCCCATGGGCTTGGCCATGTTCCCGCCGGCCTTGATCCCGAACTGGATGTCCGCCGCCGCCGGCCGCGGCAGGACGACGAGCGCCGCGCCGGCCGCGATCAGAAGGACCGTCAAAGCTCTCTTCATGGGGCCTCCTCGAACGCCCGGGGCGGCGCCCCGAAGGCGTTCCGCAACGAGTATGGGAGGAAGCCCGGGGGCCGGGAATCCCCGGTTGGGAGGATTCGCCAGGGGCTCCTGCCCCCCCGCAGGAGGGGGTGTCCGGGCCCGTTTCTCATCTTCCGGGGCCGTCCACCAGGGAGGGCGCCCCGGCCCGGCGGCGTTCGGGCTCAGAGGCCGATGAGCCTGAACTTGGCCTTGTCCTTGAGAGCCTTGACATAGTCCTCGACGGCCGTGCCCTGCTTGGCCTGCGCCAGGCGCGCCTCGAGCTCGGCCCGGACCTCTTCGAACGTCCGCGTTTCCTTCTTCCGGCCGACGATCTTGAGGATGTGGTAGCCGTAGGCCGTCTCGACGATGCCGCTGATCTCTCCCACCGGGACGGAGAAGGCGGCGTCCTCGAAAGGCTTGACCATCTGGCCGCGGCCGAAGTCCTCGTAGAGCCCGCCGTTCGCCTTGGAGCCGGGGTCCTCGGAGTACAGCCGGGCCAGCTCGGCGAAGTCCTCGCCGGCCCTGGCCCGGGCCAGGAGGCCCTCGATCTTCGTCCGGGCCTCGGCCTTCTCGGCCTCGGTCTTGCCCTGGGTCAGGAGCAGGATGTGCCGCACCGAAGCGGTCTTGTCGCCTTGGGACTCCGCGGCGTAAGCTTCGCGCAGCTCCTCCTCGCCGACCCGGGGGGCCTTTTCCGCGACGCCCTTGAGGAGCTTGTTGATGAGGAGCGTCTCGCCGACGCTCGCCCTGACGTAGTCGGCGGAGACGCCGGCGTCCTTCAGGGCCTTCAGGAAGGCCTCTTCGCCGCCGGCCCGGGCGTACTCGGACTGCATGGCCTGGTCGAGCTCGCTCGGGGCGACGACGGTCTTGGCCGCCTTCGCCGCGGCCAGGAGGAGCTTGCGCTCGACGATCTGGGTCGCGCCCCGCTCGAAGATCTCCCTGAGCCGGGCGGCGTCGGCCTCCTTGAGCTTGTCGGTGAAGCTGCCCCTGTTGCGCCTCATCGCCAGGAGGACCTCGGCGGCCGTGACGGAGAGGCCCTCGGCCTCGGCGATCACGGTCGTCTTGTCGGGCGCCAGGGCCGGGACCTTCGCCGCCAGCTCCTGGGCCAGGGCGTAGGCCGGGCTGCCTTCCTCGAGGACGGCTTTCTCGGCCTTCGGGGCGCAGGCGCCGGCGGCCACGAGGGCCGACAACACCATCAGGCTGATCGTCTTGGGCATGATGTTCTCCTCGGGCGCGTGGCGGACGCGTCCGCCCAGTTAATCACAGATGACCGGGAAATACAAACCTCATCCGGCGACGACCCGGTGGACCTTCTTCTTGCCGGCCTTGAGCAGCAGGCCGCCGTCGGGCCCGAGGTCCTCGAGGGTGATCAGCCGCTCGGTCGAATCGACGCGCTCGTCGTTGACGTAGAGGCCGCCCTGCTCGATCATCCGCTTGGCCTCCTTGCGGGAGGGCGTCAGGCCGACCTCGGTGAACAGGCCGGCCGGGGCGATGCCCGCTTCGAGCCGGGAGCGCGGCACGGCCGTGGTCGGCAGAGCGGTGACGTCGCCGGCGGCCTCGGCTTCGGCTTCGGCCGAGCCCGACACCGGTACGGCCTTGCCGAAGGCGGCGGCCGCAGCTTGGCGGGCCCTCTCGGCCTCGAGCTCGCCGTGGGTGATCTTGGTCGCCTCGAAGGCCAGGACCCGCTTGGCCTCGTTGAGCTCGCTGCCCCGGAGCGACTCGAGGCGCCGGACCTCGTCGAGCGGCAGCAGCGTGAACATGCGGAGGAAGCGGCCGACGTCGCGGTCGTCGCAGTCGACCCAATACTGGTAGAACTCGTAGGGGCCGAACCGGCCGGCGTCGAGCCAGACGGCGCCCTGGGCGGTCTTGCCCATCTTGGCCCCCGAGGCCGTGGTCAGGAGGGGGAAGGTCAGGGCCTCGACCGCGGCGCCCTCGACCCGGCGGATGAGGTCGACCCCGGCCAGGATGTTGCCCCACTGGTCGTCGCCGCCCATCTGCAGCGTGCAGTTGTATTTCCGGAAAAGCGTCAGGTAGTCGTAGGCCTGGAGGAGCTGGTAGTTGAACTCGATGAAAGACAGGCCCTTCTCCAGGCGCAGCCTGTAGGCCTCGGCGGCCAGCATCCGGTTGACGCTGAAATGCCGGCCGATGTCCCTCAGGAACTCGACGTATTTCAGGGGCAGGAGCCAGTCGGCGTTGTCGACGGCGATGGCCCCGACGCCGTCGAAGCGGAGGTAGCGGGCCAGCTGGATGTGGATGGCCTGGCCCTGGGCCCGGATGGTGGCCTCGTCGAGCAGCCGGCGCATCTCGGTCCGGCCGGAGGGATCGCCGACCATGGTCGTCCCGCCGCCGACGACGGCGATGGCCCGGTGGCCGGCCCGGCGGAGATGGACCATGGCCATGATCGGGACGAGGCTCCCGGCGTGGAGGCTGGCCGCCGTGCTGTCGAAGCCGACGTAGAACGCGGCCGCGTTCCCGCCGAGCATCCTGCGGACGGCCCCCTCGTCGGAGACCTGGGCGACGAAGCCGCGCTCCTTGAGTTCGTCGTACACGTTCCCGTCCACAGTCGGTCCTCCGGGGATTTATACCACAGGACGGCGCGCCCCGTCCATCGGCGGCCGGGCCGCCGGGGCCCCTCGCCCGGCGGGGGGACCGGCCGTCACCCCCGGCGACGCCCCCCCGGCCCTGAAATTCACCCGGGCAATCCCCGGGTTAAGGGATGGCCGGTCCCGGCGGGCCGCGGTAGGCTTCCTCCCGGCGGGGGACGGCTGCGGAAGGCCGACCGCCCGCCGGGAGTGGAAGGACGAGCACTGTGCCTGCGCCCGGACCGGCCGAGATGATCGCCCAGGACATCGAGGGGCTCGTCCGCCGGATCGGCCGGCACCGGGAGATGCTGGCCCAGGTGGCCTCGGCCCAGGCCCAAGCCTTGCTCGAGCTGAAAGCGCTCCTTGAGCGGGCCGGCGGGCGGGCCGCCGGGGCGATGACCCCGGCCGAGGTCGACGAGGAGATCCGGGCGACGGCCCTCCTCCGCGAGCTCGTCGCCGGCCGGGCCGGCCGGGCGGCCCGGGCCGCCCCGAAGGTCCTCCTCGTCGACGACGACCCGACGACGCGGAACCTCATCTCCCATTTCCTGCGCAAGGAGGACATCGTCGTCGAGAAGGCGGCCGGCGGCAGCGACGGCCTGGCCCGGGCCAGGAGCGGCCGCCCGGACCTGCTCATCGTCGACGCCGCCGTCACCGGCATGAACGGCTTCGAGCTCCTCTCGGCCCTCAAGAACGACCCGGAGACCTCCGCGATCCCGGTCCTCATCCTGTCCTCGCTCGACGAGGAGGAGACCATCGTCCAGAGCCTCGACGAAGGGGCGAACTACATCGTCAAGCCGTTCTCGCCCCGCATCCTCATCGCCAAGGTCAAGAAGATCCTCAGGGACGCGCGCCCCCATGCTCCAGACCATCGTCCTCTTTAGCTTCGCCTACCTGCTGCTGCTCTCGGGCTCGCTCTTCCTGTTCATCCTCGCCCGCCGCCTCCTCGTCGACGCGCGGGAGCGCCGGGACCTCCGCCTCTACGGCGAGATGGAGGGGGAGCTCCTCGAGGTCCTGACGGCCCCCGACCCGAACCGCGCCGCCCTGGCCTTCGCCCGCCGGCACAAGCCCCGGCCGCGGGTCCTCAAGCAGCTCCTCGTCGCCTACCGCGAAGCCTTGGCCGGGCGGGCCCTCGAGCCTCTCCGGACGATCTTCGAGCGGACCATCCGCGGCCGCTGCCTCCGCGAGCTCCGCTCCCCCTGGCTCACGACGCGGCTCCAGAACGTCCGCTTGTTCGTCGATTTCTCGCGGCCCGAGGAGGCCGCGCACCTCGTCAACCTCCTTCACGACAAGCCGGTCGTCCGCCTGGCCGCCCTCAACGCCCTGTCGGGCATCGCCTCGCACGACACGCTGAGCGTCATCTTCGACCTCTTCGAGCGCGACCCCGCGCCGAACTTCTACGCCTACTCCAACGTCTTCAACAGCCTCGGCCAGCGCATCGAGCCGTTCCTCCGGATGTCCCTGCGCAGGCCCCTGCCCCCCGGCAAGCACGCCCTGCTCGTCGAGATGGCCGGGCGACTCCTGCTGCGCGGCCTCTACGCCGACATCGTCCGCTTCGCCCTGAGCCCCGACAAGGAGCTGCGCATCAGGGCGGCCCGGACCCTCGGCCGGCTGGCCGTTCCGGCCTCGCGGCGGACGCTCCTCGCCCTGGCCGCGGACCCCGCCTGGGAGGTCCAGGCCCAGGCCGTCCGCAGCCTCGGCCACTTGCGGGATTGGCGGGCCATCCCCGTCCTGGTCAAGGCCCTGTTCTCCCCGAACTGGCACGTCCGCTACAACGCCGGCCACGGGCTGGCCGCCTACGGCCTGGTCGGCGTCCTCCAGCTCCAGGAGGTCTCCCGGCAGAAGGAGGACCGCTTCGCCGCCGACATGGCCGCGATGGTCCTCGACTCGGTCGTCCTTACGGGAGGCGGGGCGTGAGCGGCCTCCTGCCGGTCCTCGACGCGGGGATCGAGACCCTCATCCTCGTTTACTTCTTGCTTCTCAATACGTTCTATTTCCTGTTCAGCATCCTGTCGCTCGCCGGGATCCTGCGCTACCGGCGCCTGATCACCTTCGTCCGCTTCGGCGAGATCTTCCGCATGCCCATCGTCAAGCCCGTCTCGGTCATCGTCCCGGCCTTCAACGAGGGGCAGGGCATCATCGAGAGCGTCCGCTCGCTCCTGGCCCTCCGCTACCCCGTCTTCGAGGTCATCGTCGTCAACGACGGGTCGACCGACGACACCCTGGCCCGGCTCGCCGAAGCCTTCGACCTCAAGCTCTGGAGGGCGGTCTATCGCAAGTCCCTGTCGTCAGCCCCCGTCAGGGGCATCTACCGGTCCGCGGTCCAGCCCAAGCTCGTCGTCGTGGACAAGGTCAACGGCGGGGGCAAGGCCGACGCCCTGAACGCCGGCCTGAACGTCTCGCGCTATCCCCTCTTCTGCGCCGTGGACGCCGATTCCATCCTGGAGAGCGACGCCTTGCTCAAGGTCGTCCGGCCTTTCATCGAGGACCCCGAGCGGACGATCGGCGCCGGCGGGATCATCCGGCTGAGCAACGGCTGCGCCGTCAGGGAGGGGCAGGTCGTCCGGGTGGGCATCCCCCGCAACTGGATCGCCCGCTTCCAGGTCCTCGAATACCTCCGGGCCTTCCTCGGCGGCCGCCTGGGCATGGCCATGCTGCGGAGCACGCTGATCATCTCGGGGGCGTTCGGCATCTTCCGCAAGGACATCGCCATCGCCTGCGGCGGCTACAGGGCCGCCTCCATCACCGAGGACATGGACCTCGTCGTCCGCATGCAGAAGCTCATGCACGAGAAAAAAAGGCCGTTCCGCATCCCGTTCATCCCCGACCCGATCTGCTGGACGGAGGCGCCGGAGAGCCTCCGCGTCCTGGCCCGGCAAAGGGGCCGTTGGCACCGCGGGCTCATCCAGACGCTGGTCGAATACCGCCGCATGCTCTTCCGTCCCCGCTACGGGGCGGCCGGGCTCTTCGCCATGCCCTTCTACGCCCTGTTCGAGCTGACGGGCCCGTTCATCGAGTGCCTGGGCTACGCCCTGTTCGCGAGCCACGTCCTTCTCGGGCAGGCCAACTATCCGTTCGCCGTCGCTTTCTTCTTCGTCGCCGTCTTCTACGGCACATTCGTCTCGTTGCTGTCCATCCTCCTCGAGGAGCTGTCCGAGCATCGCTATCCGCGGCTCCGCGACATCCTGATCCTGACCGTCTCCGGAGTCGCCGAGAACCTGTTTTACCGGCAGTATCTCAGCGTCGTCAGGGCCTGGAGCCTGATCGACTACCTGAGAGGGAAGAACGAATGGGGGGCCATGGAGAAGCGCGGCTTCGCCAAGGCTGGACGAACGCCATGAACAAGAAACGCGGGATCATCAAGGCTCTCGCGGCCGCCGCCCTGGCCGCGCTCACCCTTGCGGCGCCGGTCGCGGCGGGGGCCCAGGGCCGGGACGAGGTCCGGCAGGCGCTCCACGCGGGGGACCACGCCAAGGCCATCGCCCTGGCCCTCGAGGCCCTCCGCGGCGACCCCGAGAACGCCGAGGTCCGGTTCCTCCTCGCCCGGGCCTACGCCTCGGCGGGGCGCAACGGCGAGGCCGAGGCGGTCCTCGACCGGCTCCTGGCCGAGCACCCGGCCGACGCCGACCTGATCGTTCTCAAGGGCCGCCTGCTCTGCCGGCGTGGAGACCTCGACGGCGCCGAGAAGGCCTTCCGGCGGGCCTCGGAGGCCGAGCCGCGGTCGGCCGACGCCCTGGCCGGCCTGGCCGACGTGGCCTCGTGGCGCGGCCAACTCGATGCCTCCCTGGTCTATGCGCGCCGGGCCCTCGACCTCGACGCGGACCACGCCGGGGCGCTCTTCCGCGTCGGGTCCGTGCTCCTCTGGCAGGGCGACTACGGGAAGGCGCGCGGCTACTTGGCCCGGGCCGCCGAGCTCGAGCCGATGAACGCCGATTTCCGCCGCGCCCTCGACCGGGCCGTGCCCCTGTTCGTCCGCAAGGCCGAGGTCCGGCTCTCCGGGCGGAACGAGCATTGGAGCGACGGCCGCTCGGACTGCGGCGACCTCGGCCTGGCCGTTCTCTTCGGGCTTTTCGACGACCGGGTCCGGCTCGTGGCCAAGATGGGCCGGTCCTGGCGGGCCGGCGGCCGTGACGATCAGCTCGGGCTCGAGGCCTACCCGCGGCTCTGGAAGGGCGCCTACGGCTATTTCGACCTGAGCCTGGCCCCGGGGGCCGCGTTCATCCCGCGCTCCGCGGTCCACGCCGAGGTCTATCAAGCCTTCCTGACCCGCTGCGAGGCCTCGCTCGGCCTCCGGAGGATCGGCTCGGCGGCCGGGGACGCGGCCATGGCCGTCGCCTCCGCCGCGGCCTACCTCGGGCCCTGGTACCCGAACGTCCGCCTCGCCTGGGCCGACGCCCACGCGGGGACCGCGTTCACCTGGACGGCCGGCGTGCGCCGCTACTTCGCCGGCGCGAGCTACGCCTGGGCGGCCTTCGGCCGGGGCTCGCGCTCACCCGAGACCGGCCCGGCCGAGGAGATACTGGCCGGCCCGGCCTGGCTCTTCGAGGCCGGGTTCGACGTCTACGCCTTCAGGGACGTCAAGCTCCGGGGGTACGCCTCGCGCCGCGAGGGGATCGGGGGGGCGGACAGCACCGCCGTCTCGCTCACCGTCGGCTACCGCTTCTGACCTGATCCGGGCGCCCCGCGCGGGCCAGGCCCTCGTTTCCCTCGGATCCGCCGGGCGCGGCCGCTCTTCATGAAGAAGGCGTCTCCCGGCGGCCCAAGCACCCGGTCTCCCGGAGGCGCAATCCCCGGCGAGGCGCATCGAGGGCGAGGTCCGTCATCGTTCCGGCGGGAGGGCCCGGTCTATCGCCAGCGGGTCCGTCCTGGTGTATCATAGCCGTTGACCCCGGCCCCGAAGGAGCGCGCCATGACCCGACCCGAGCCGACGACCCTGAACCGGATGTTCCTCGCTTCGTGCCGGGCCCACCGGAAGCCCGACCGGATGCTGGTCAAGAGGGCGGGCGTCTGGGACAGGATCTCGACGGACGAGGTCGAGACGACCGTCCGTCGGCTCTCGCTGGGCCTCCAGGACCTCGGCCTCCGGCCGGGCGACCGGGTCTCCATCCTCTCCGAGAACCGGCCGGAGTGGGTCATGGCCGACTTCGCCGTCCTCGCGGCCGGGGGCGTCACCGTCCCGATCTACACCTCGCTCCTCCCCGAGCAGGTCCGCTATATCCTCGAGGACGCCGGGGCCAAGTTCGTCGTCTGCTCCGATCTCGAGATGTGGCGCAAGGTCGAGGCGGTCCGCGGGTCGCTCACGGCCCTGGAGCGGGTCTTCCTCATCGAGGGCGATCCCCCCGCCGGCGCGAGCGCCCTGTCGGACATCGTCGAGATGGGCCGCCGGCTCGAGGCCGCGGAACATGGGCGCTTCGAGAGGGCGGCCGAAGCCGTCCGGCCCGGCGAACTGGCCTCGATCATCTACACCTCGGGCACGACCGGCTCGCCCAAGGGCGTCATGCTCAGCCACGGCAACTTCGTCAGCAACGTCCGGTCCCTGGCCGAATTCATCGACTTCAACGAGACCGACACCGGGCTGTCCTTCCTGCCCCTGTCCCACGTCCTCGAGCGGACGGCCACCTTCCTCCTCTTCCATGTCGGGGCGGGCATGGCCTACGCCGAGAGCGTCGAGACCGTGGCCGCGGACATGGTCGAGGTCCGGCCGACCATCGTCGTCAGCGTCCCCCGGCTCTTCGAGAAGATCTACACGCGGATCATGGACCAGGTCCTGGCCGGGTCGCGCCTCAAGAGGGCCGTCTTCGTCTGGGCCCTGGCCACGGGCAAGAAGCACGCGGCCCGGACGATCGCCGGGGAGCCCGTCCCGGTCCACCTGGCGCTCAAGCGCGCCGTCGCCCGGAAGCTCGTCTTCTCCAAGATCACGGCCCGGACCGGCGGCCGGATCCGCTATTTCATCTGCGGCGGGGCGCCCCTTTCGCGGGACATCATGGAGTTCTTCCACGCCATGGGCCTCAAGGTCATGCCCGGGTACGGTTTGACCGAGACCTCGCCCGTCCTCACGGGCAGCCGGGTGGGCCGGGTCCGCTACGGCACCGCGGGCGTCGCCATCCCCGGGATCGAGCTCCGCATCGCCGAAGACGGCGAGATCCTGGCCCGCGGCCCCAACATCATGATGGGGTACTACAAGAACGAGGCGGACACGCGGGAGGTCCTCAAGGACGGCTGGCTCCACACCGGCGACATCGGCCGGATCGACGAGGACGGCTTCCTCGCCATCACCGACCGCAAGAAGGACATCATCGTCACCTCCGGCGGCAAGAACGTCGCGCCGCAGCCGATCGAGAGCCTCATCCAGGCCAGCCCCTACATCGCCAGCGCGGTCGTCGTCGGCAGCAGCCGCAAGTTCATCTCGGCCCTGGTCGTCCCGGAATTCGGGCGGCTCGAGGCGGAGGCCCGCGAGCGCGGCTGGGCCTTCGCCGACCGGACGGCCCTCAGCCGCCGCCCCGAGGTCGCCGCCTTCCTCCTCGAAGAGGCCAACCGCATGACGCCCAACCTGGCCTCCTACGAGAGGGTCAAGAAGGTCGCCGTCCTGGACCGGGATTTCGAGATCGACCTCGGCGAGGTCACGCCCACGCTCAAGGTCCGGCGCAACATCGTCGAGAAAAAGTACGCCGGCGTCATCGAATCGCTGTACAAGGAATAGGACGGACCCGTGAACGCGCGTAGCTTCCTCTCCCATCTCGAATGCGGCCTGTGCGGCGAGCGTCTCGAGGCCGACAGGCTCTGGAACCTCTGCCCGAAGTGCCGGAAGCCGCTCCTGGCCCGTTACGACCTCGGCGCGGCCCGGGCGGCCGTGAGGCCGGCGCAGCTCGCCGGGCGCGAGCCGACGATGTGGCGCTACCGGGAGCTCCTCCCGGTGCGGGACGACGCCTTCAAGCTGTGCTTGGGCGAAGGGTTCACCCCGCTCATGAGGGCGGCCCGGCTCGAAAAGGAGATCGGCCACGGGCCGGTCCACGTCAAGGACGAGGGCCTCAACCCGACCGGCTCGTTCAAGGCGCGCGGCCTGGCGGCGGCGGTCTCCCGGGCCTTCGAGCTGGGCGTGACGTCGGTGTCCGTCCCGACGGCCGGGAACGCCGGCTGTGCGATGAGCGCCTACGCCGCCGCGGCCGGGATGGAGGCGCACGTCTTCATGCCGGCCGACGTCCCCAAGCCCTTCATCAACGAATGCCGCGTCCTCGGCGCCCGGGTGACGCTCGTAGACGGGCTGATCACGGACTGCGGCAAGGCCGCCCGCGAAGGCGTCGAGAAGCACGGCCGCTTCGACGTCTCGACCCTCAAGGAGCCCTACCGCATCGAGGGCAAGAAGACCATGGGCTACGAGGTCGCCGAGCAGATGGGCTGGTCGCTCCCCGACGTCGTCGTCTACCCGACCGGCGGCGGCACCGGCCTCGTCGGCATGTGGAAGGCCTTCGCCGAGATGGAGGCGCTCGGCTGGATCGGCCCGAAGCGGCCGCGCCTGGTCACGGTCCAATCCGAGGGCTGCGCGCCCATGGTCAAGGCCTTCCGCGAGGGGAAGGAATTCGCCGAGCCCTGGCCGGACGCCCGGACGATCGCCGACGGGATGAGGGTGCCGGCGGCCGTGGGCGATTTCCTCATCCTGCGGGCCCTGCGCGAGAGCGGCGGGACGGCCGTCGCGGTCCCCGATGCCGAGATCCTCGAGGCCACATACCTGCTGGGGCGGACGACCGGGACCTGGCCGGCGCCCGAGGGCGGGGCGACCTTGGCCGCCCTGCTGCGCCTCAGGAAGGACGGCTGGGTCCGCGACGGGGAATCGGTCGTCCTCTTCAACACCGGCGGCGGCGCCAAGTACTCCCACATCTGGGACTGAACGGCGCGGCCGCCGCACCCGCGGATCAGCCGCGGGCTTTCCTGATCTTCTTCGAGGCCGCCTTGAGCTGCCGCAGCCTGGCGGAGTCGCCCTTCCTCAGGGGGCGCCAGGCCGTGCAGAGGTGGCCCAGGACCTTGTCCGAGCCGAGGGCCAGCGACTGGTCGATGAGCCGGCCGAGCGCGTCGGCGTCCCGGAAGCTCGTCGGCAGGACCCGGAAGCCCTTGTCGGCGAAGATCTTGGGCGAGGGGAAGACCGACTTCGGCGTCGGCTGGAGCGGGTACTTCGGCTCGTAGTGCCAGTCGCACATGACGATGTCCTTGGGGACCATGTCGATCGCCTTGTCCGTCCCGTTCATGGACGCCTCCCACAGGCCGTAGCCCGTGGCCTGGCCGTCGAGGAGGCGGTCGGCCCACATCATCATCTCCTTGCCCCGCTGGCGGACGATGTGGTCGTGGGCGTCGTTGACGGCCCGGGCGAAGAGCTCGGCCGTGGACTTCCCGGCGCAGCGGGGGCAGTCGGCGTCGGCGATGATGAAGACCTCGTCCATGCCGACGTGGAGGGCGTCGGCCTCGAAGACGTCGAGGAGCTCGTCGTAGAGGTCGTTGACGATCGGCGGGACCTCGGGGTGGAGCGGGCACCAGCTCCGGCAGTAGAACTCCGTGCCCCAGGGATCGGTGCCCTTGTTGCCGGGGTACTTGCCGGGGGTCTCGTCGAGATGGGGATACTTGACGAGCAGCGGGAAGGTCTTCTCGGCCCAGGACTGGTGGCCGAGGGTCTGGAATTCGGGGACCAGGCGGATGCCGTGGGCCCGGCAGGCGGCCAGGAGCGCTTTGACCGTCGCCTTTTTGACCGGGTTGTCCATCTTCAGCTCGGGATGGGAGGCGTAGTCGTACCAGTAATCGACCTCGTTGACGAGGAGGTTGACGCCGCGCCTGGCCAAGGCCGGGACCTCGCCGATGAGCGCCCGGGCGTCGGCGTCGGTCTCGGTGATGGCGTGCATGCCGAGGATGAGCGGTCGCTTGGCCTGAGGGGCGATGGCGGCGGGTTTCGGCGCGCAGGACGCCAGGACCAGGGCCGCGGCCAAGCCGAGGGCGATAAGGGATAGGGAGCGCTTGGTCATGCCGGCACCTCCTCGACGGGTTGGTGGGATAACAGGATAGCCCAGGCGAGGCCGGCTGGCAAGCGCAAGGGGGACAAGTACGCCTCGTACGTGTCCCCGGCTCCGATTTCTGGCCCGGCTGTCCCGGACCTTGACCAGGTCGCCACGGCCGAGTGAGAATACGGGACATCGGCAAGCGTCCTTCTCTGTGAACCGAATCCTCTTCACGTCACAGGGAGGTCACCGATGTTCAGGGAGAATGGGCCGGCGCTGCCCCGGCTGCGGTACCCGACGCGGACGGTCCGCTCAGGCGCGGGGGAGGTCGAGGAGTACATCATCCCCGAGGAGGAAAAGGGCCTGGTCCTCGATGTCATGTATCCCTTCGAGCCCGTGCCCCGGCTCACCGAGACCATGTTCGATCTGCACGAGGAGAAGCCGTTCCGGGTCGGGGAGTTCCGGGTCGTGCGCGGGAACGCCATGGATTATCTGGTCAGCCCCTATTTCTTCAGCAGCGGAGGGACGGTCGTGGACTGGATGCCGGCCGATTTCAAGCCGGGCCAAACGCTCGCCCGCAGGATCCGGGGCTCCGAAGCGTCCGTGCTGACGGTCTCCCTCGGCCCCCGGCAGACCGGCCATTAGAGGCCGGGCGGCGGGAGGTCAAGGCCGTTCTCTGAGAAGCCCCCGCAAGAAGCGCTTCGCGGCGGGAGAGCGGCCGGCGGCGTCCGATGACGGCTCCCACCGGTAGCGCTCGAGATCGACGCGGCCGCCGGGGCCGACGGCGACGCCCTCGGCAAGAAGTCGCATCTTCTGTTCTTCGAAGCCTCCTTGGGGGCGCGCCGCCGAGGGACATGTCCCCCGGCGGCGGCCGCGAGGCAGGGAGATCCGCCCGGCCGCCCCGATGACCCGGTGCCAGGGCAGGCCCGCTTTCTCCGCGGACGAGTGGAGGATCCAGGCGACGCCGCGGGCGCCGCGCTCCCGCCCGGCCAGCGCGGCGATCTGACCGTAGGTCGCGACCCGCCCGCGCGGGATCGCGAGGATCGCTCTCTTGACCTCGCGGGTGAAAGGCGTTTCTGAAGGGACGGCCATCTTCGGACCCCCTCCATTCTACGTTCTTTGCCGCGACCCGGGAAGCCCCCGAGGGTTCGCCGCCTCGGAGATCGGAACAACGCCGTTTCTTGACGGCTACCTTGTCAGCCTAATCGAGCCGTTGGTCGTCCCGAGCTCGATGAGCGGGCCGCCCTCCCCGATCCGGGCCTCGACCCGGCGCCGCGACTGGCGCAGGTTCTTGACGGTGACCGGGAAGTCGACGGTGACGCTGCCGTTGGTCGTGCGGGCCCGGAGGTCGGCATTGAGGCCCTCGGCGTTCGCGAGAGACACCGTGATCGAGCCGTTGGTCGTCCCGGCCGACAGGCCGCCCCCGAAGGTCAGGCCCTCGAGGCGGATGTTCCCGTTCGTCGTTCTCGCCGCGACCCGGCCGTCGAAGCGCCGGACCCGGATGCCGCCGTTCGTCGTCGAGACCTCGAGCTCGCCCGAGCCGCCCGCGACCGTCACGTTGCCGTTGGTCGTCCCGATGTCGCCCCGCTCGAACCGGCCCGAGACCTCGACGCTCCCGTTGACCGTCCCGACCCCGTCGAGGACGATGTCCTCGGGCGCCCGGACCTCGAACTCGACGCTGACGCGGGCCCGGCGGGGGAACTTGGGCCAGACGGCCTTGACCGAGACCCCCCCGGCCGATTCCTCGACCCGGATCTCGACCTTGGCCAGCTCCTCCTCGCCCCGGCGGGAGGTCTTGACAGCCTTGATCTCGACCTTGTCCTCTTTCCAGGTGGTCAGGGAGACCGACCCGTTGACGTTCTCGAGGGAGAAGCGCTGGCCCGCCTTGAGGGGCAGGGTCTTCGAGAATTCCTCACGGTGCCCCTCCCCGGCGATGATGCAGGACACGGCCAAGAAGAGGACGGTCAGGCAAAGGACGATCAGGGCTTTCACTCGGAACACGGGACACCTCCTGGACGTCGACGCTCAAAACGAAAGACGAACGGGAGCCCGGAAAGGTTCCCTTAGAGAAGGCCCATGAGCTTCTTGGCCCCGTCCAGGGTCTCCCGGGCCACGCGCCGGGCCCGCTCGGCCCCCTGCCGCAGGGCTTCCCGGACGGCCTCGGGGTCCCGGGCCAGGGCCTGGCGGCGCTCCCGGACCGGGTCGAGGACCGCCATCAGGTTGCGGTGGAAGATCTTCTTGCAGTCGATGCAGCCGATCGTCGCGCCGCGGCAGCCCCTGGCGATCTCGGCCCGCTCGGCCTCGGGCGTCGCCAGCTTGTGGTAGCTGTAGATGTTGCAGCGGTCGGGTTCGCCCGGGTCGTGGCGGCGCTTGCGGGCCTCGTCGGTCTTGGCCGGGCGGAGCTTCTCCCAGATCGCGTCGGGATCCTCGGTGACGCCGATGGCGTTGCCGAGCGATTTGCTCATCTTGGCGGCGCCGTCGATCCCCAGGATCCGGGCCCCGCGGCCGACGAGCGTCGCCGGCTCGGGGAAATACCCGCCGAAGCGGCCGTTGAAGCGCCTGGCGATCTCGCGGGTGAGCTCGAGGTGCTGGGCCTGGTCCTCCCCGACCGGCACGGCGTCGGCCCGGTAAATGAGGATGTCGGCGGCCTGGAGGATGGGATAGTTGAGCAGGCCGGCCGTGACGTTCTCCCGCTCCTGCTCGGATTTCTCCTTGAACTGGGTCATCCGGTTGAGCTCGCCGAGCGGGGTGACGCAGTTGAGGAGCCAGCAGAGCTCGGTGTGCTCCGGAACGTGGCTCTGGATGAAGAGCGTGCATTTCTTCGGGCCGAGCCCGGCGGCCATGTTGTCGAGGACGGCGTCCCAGACGCGCCGCTGAAGGAGCTTCGGGTCGTAGGAGATCGTGATGGCGTGGAGGTCGACGATGGTGAAGAAGCACTCGTAGTCGTCCATCAGGCGGACCCAGTTCTCGATGGCGCCGAAGTAGTTGCCGATGTGGATGGCGCCGCTCGGCTGGATGCCGCTCAGGATGCGCTTGCGTGGGCTCATGGACGACCTCGTTTCGGGGGTATTGTATCACAGGAGGGCGAGGAACTCGGCCAGGACCATGGCCGTGGCTCCCCAGATCTTGTGGCCCTCGAAATCGTAGAACGGGACCACGTGGTCCTGGCCCCCATAGCGCCGGGTCTCGCGGCGGACGTTGACGGGGTCCGCCAAGTGGCCGACGGGCGGCTCGAGGACCTCGGCCACCTCGCCGGGCTGCGGACGGAACTCGAGGGGCGCGTCGCCGTGGGCCACCGCGGGATAAACGCAGTAATTGCTCGGCGGGATGTAGAGAGGGGTCAGCTTGCCCAGCACCCGGACCGACCCCAGATCGATGCCCAGCTCCTCGGAGGTCTCGCGCAGGGCCGCGGCCTCGAGGGACTCGCCGGGGTGGCGCTCCCCGCCCGGGAGGGAGATCTGCCCGCGGTGGTGAAGGACGCTCTCCGCCCGCCGGGTCAGGAGAACGCGGAGCCGGCCATCCCTCGGGTAGAGCAGGACGAGCACCCCGGCCTTGCGGCAGGTGTCCTCGACCTCGAAGCAGGGCCTGTGGCCCGGCCGGGGCTCCGGGGCCATGGCGAGCTGGGCGGGGACGCCGGGCAGCGGCGCCCTGAGGCCCTTCTCGATCCGGGCCAGGACCTCGCGGGGCTCCACGGCCGTGCACCCCGCTACCGGCCGCGGCCGGCCAGGAGCCTCTCGATCTCGTCGATCTCCTTGGGCACGCCCTTGGTCAGGACCTCGCAGCCGGTCTTGGTGATGAGGACGGTGTCCTCGATGCGGACCCCGAAGCCCTTCTCCGGGTAGTAAAGGGCCGGCTCGATGGCCATGACCATGCCCTCCTTGAGGACGCCGCCGAGCGGGACGTCGTGGACGCAGAGGCCGACCCCGTGGCCGAAACCGCCCTGCAGGCCCCGCGGATCGATCCCCTTGGCCTTCATGGCCGCGGCCGTCTCGTCGCGGACGGACCGGGGCGTCGCGCCCGGCCGGTAGGCCGCGATGCAGGCCTTCTGGACCTCGAGCACGATCCGGTAGACCTCGCGCTGCTCGTCGCTGAACTTGCCCGAGGCCGGCCAGGTCCGGGTGATGTCCATGGCCAGGTGGTCGAGGTCGGCCCCGAAGTCCATGAGCACGACCTCGCCCTCCCCGACGCGGCGGTCGTTCCTCTCGTAGTGGAAGATGCAGGAGTTGGGGCCCGAGCCGACGATGGGGGCGTAGGCGGCGCCCTTGGCCCCGCCTTTCAGGACGACCGCCATGGCCGCGGCCTCGATCTCGTACTCGAAGACGCCGGGCCGTCCCGCCAACATGGCCTGCTTGACGGCCTCGGCCGAGAGGCGGCCGTTGCGCCTCATGATCTCGATCTCCTCGGCCGTCTTGACGGCCCGCAGGGCGTCGATGGCCGGCGCCGCGTCGCGGAGCTCGACCTGGGGATAGCGCTCGCGGAGCCTGGCGATCCGGTACTGGTCGACCGAGAGCTGGGCGTTGTAGTGGCTCCTGGACCGGCGGCCGTCCCACAAGGCCGTTTCGGAGCGGGCGTCGTCCAGCGAGTCCCTCGGCGAGAGCCGGACGTGGAACACCCTGCCCGCGCGCTCCGTGTTCCGGGCCAGGTACTCGTCGAGGTCGCCGACGGCGAGGACGTCGTTGAAGCCGGCCTTGGCCCCGCCGTCCGGGTCCTCGAGCAGGCCGGGGCCGTCGTACTGGATCTCGCGGGCCGACCGCTTGGGCAGGAAAAGACAGGAGGAGCGGGAGGCCGGCAGCATCACCAGGACGCCGCCGAGGTCCTCGTTCCCCGTGAAATAGAAGAAGTCGTTGTCCTGGCGGAAGTGCGTCCCGGCGGGGAGCGCGGCGTCCCCGAAGAGGACGATCGCCCCGTCCTTGACCTCGGCCATGAGGGCGGCCCGGCGGCGGGCGAACTCCTCGGGGGTGTAGCCGGTCCTCTGGGCCGGGAGCGCCGGGGCGGCCGCGCCGGCCGCGAGGACGGCGGCCAGGACGATCCTCGTCCAACGGGTGTCGGTCATGGCTGGCCTCCTCTCGTCTCGAAGGGGCCAGTTTAGGACATCCCCCGGGCGCGGTCAATCCGAGGGACGGGGCGACGCTCAGGCCTTACCGAGCACCATGGCCAGCAGGGCCATGCGGACATACAGGCCGTATTCCATCTGGCGGAAGTAGGCGGCCCGCGGGTCGGCGTCGAAGTCGGGGCCGATCTCGGAGACCCGGGGCAGCGGGTGCATGACGATCATCTTGTCCTTGGCCGCCGCCATGACCTTCTTGTCGATGACGAAGGCCCCCTTGACCGAGTCGTAGACCGCCTCGCTCTCGAAGCGCTCCCGCTGGACGCGGGTGACGTAGAGGACGTCGGTCTCCGGCAGGACCTTGTCCAGGGCCGTGTGCTCCGTCTGCCGGACGCCCTTCGCCTCGAGCTCGGCGACGATCTCGGGCGGTATCCGCAGGATGTCGGGCGAGACGTAGTGGAGCCGGGCGCCGTAGAGCGACAGGAGCCGCGAGAGCGAGTGGACCGTCCGCCCGTACTTGAGGTCGCCGAGCATCGTCACGGTCAGGCCGTCCATGCGGCCCAGCTCTTCACGGATGGTGAAGGCGTCGAGGAGGGCCTGGGTCGGGTGCTCGCCGACGCCGTCGCCGGCGTTGATGACCGGCTTCTGGGCCGCCTCGGCCGCCTTGGCCGCCGAGCCGAGCTCGGGGTGGCGGAGGACGATGACGTCGGCGTAGCACTCCAGCGTCCGGATGGTGTCCGGAAGGCTCTCGCCCTTGGCCACCGACGAGTAGCGGACCTCGTTGATGTTGATGACGTTGCCGCCGAGGCGCTCCATGGCGGCGATGAAGGAGGACGACGTCCGCGTCGAGGGCTCGTAGAAGATCGACGCCAGGATCTTGCCCTTGAGCAGGTCGAACGTCCCGACCCGCTCGACCATGACCCGCATCTCGTGGGCCACGCCGAAGATGTATTCGAGGTCCTGGCGGCTGAACTGCTTGACCGAGATGATGTCCTTGCCGTACCAGGGGGCGGTGCGCTGGTCGCCGAAGGGCAGGTGCGGGCTCTTGGCGGGGCTGGGCATGGCGGCCCTCCTTCGAGGATGACGGGCCCTCCGGGGCGAAGCCCGCCCCCGCAGGGCCGCCTCATGCTACACCAGCCCCCGAGCCCGAGTCAATCGCCCCGGCCCGGGCGCCGCCCGGCCGGGCCCGGGCCTATTTCTCCTGGTACAGCGCGTAGACGAACGGGTCGGTCGTCGTCTGCCAGCCCGAGCTGACCCGCCGGCCGTCGCCGAGGAGCCAGGTGACCTCGTACTGGAAGCTCATGTCGCCGTCCTTGTGCAGGTATTCGTACTTGGACATGAGCGTCTCGGCCGGCAGGATCTTGGCCTCGCCCGCCTTCTCCCGGTCGAAGATCCTGTTCTTGAAGGCGACCGTGATGAGCTTGATGTTGTGGGACCTGACGTTCTCCTCGTCGGCGATGACGTCGACCAGGCGGTAGCGGTGCGGCGGGAACAGGTTGATCATCGCCTCATCGCTCCGGGTCCAGGCGCCGTCGACCTTGATGCCGCCCATGAAGCTCCAGGTCGTCTTGTACTCGTACGCGAGCCAGGAGGCGCCCTCTCCGAGCCGCGGGTAGACGAACTCGAGCATGTTGCCCTGCTCGGCGAACGACTTGGCGTTGAAGATGAGGTCGCTCGTCGTCGGCTCGCCGGAGGGGTGGGTCTTGCGGAAGCTCACGGTGACGAAGTTGATGTACCTCTTGAAGGTGTCGAAGTCCTCGCCGTCGAGGATGGCGTGGACCCGGCGGTCCTGCAGGTCCGGGTCGTCGAGATTGATGATGTCGTAGACCTTTTTGCTGTTCTTGAACTTGCGCAGGGTGTCGCCGATGCTGGCGTCCATCGGGCCCGTCTCGCGCTCCTGGCGCAGCCTCTTGGTCAGGTTGACCGTCCAGTTGTCCGACCGGGTGACGCTCTTCATCGTCGTGCTGACGCCGTAGGGCTTGTTCTGCTGCTGGGACGGTCCGCCGCCCTCGCCCTCGGCCTCCTGGCCCTCGCCGGGCAGCTCCATCTTGACGTCGAACATCTCGCGCATGACCTGGTCGACGACGGTCTGGAGGATGGCGTCCATGTTCTGGTCCTCGCCGGTGACGTCGATCTTGACGGCCCCGACGGAACGGAGGTCGTCGGAGATGCGCGTCTCCTCGCCCGTCCCCTTCTGGACGTACCACTCCCAGAACAGGAGTTTCTTCTTCTTGTAGATCCTCCACTTCCTGTACTGCTCGAAGTAGTTCCGGACCTTGGACCAGGAGATGGTCGCGTTGGCCTGGTACTTGGGGGTCAGGCCCTCGTAGGTCATGTCGAAGCGGACGCTGACCGGGTAGGTCGGCTGGCGCAGGGCCTCCTCGAGGAAGGCCGCGCCCTCGGGCGTCACGGCGATGGACACCGAGACCTCGGAGCCGGTGATGAGCGGGGCCTTCCCCTCGCCGATGATCTTGCGGGTGAAGACGCCGCCCTCCCCGGCCGCGGCCGAGACGACGAGGAAGGTCCCCTTCTTGAAGACGATGGGCCCCTTGAGCTTGGCCCCGGGCGCCTTCTTGGCCAGTTCCTGGCGGACCTTGTTCAATTCCTGCTCGTCGAGGCCGTACTTGACGAAGAAATGCAGGATGCCGCCCTTGGCCTCCTCCTTGCCGGCCTTGGTGTACTTGAGGAAGGTCAGCTTGGGTGTCCCGTCGGGCCAATAGGCCAAGCGGGGCTGGTTGGGCATGTAATAATAGGCCCCGGCCTCGGCGTGGTCCTTGAAGAGCAGGGCGTTGCCGATCTGGAGCGGGGCCGAGTCGAGCTCGACCTCCGCGGCCAGGAAGGTCGCGGCGCAAAGGAGCGCGGCGGCCGTGACGACGAGTCTCTTGACGATGGCCATCGGTGCCTCCTTGGGCGGCTATTTCTTCGTGTAGACGGCGTAGATGAACGGGCTCTCCTTGGCCGTCCAGTCGGTGTGGACCTCCCGGCCGTCGAGGAAGAGCCAGACGACCTTGTAGCTGTAGCCGAGGTTCCCGTCCTCGTGCATGTAGGTGTAATCGGTCTGCAGGGGGTCGCCCTTGTCGTAGTCGATGACGACCTCCTTGAGGATGTCCTTGCCGTAGAGCGAGTGTTTGACCTGGACGGCCAGGGCCTTGACGCCGCTCTTGAGGATGTTGTCCTCGTCGACCGAGATCTCGACCGTCCGGCGGCGGACCGGCGGCGAGAGGGTCAGGACGGAGTCGGACGTCTTCGTCCACTCGCCCTCCCACTCGACGCCGCCGTAAAGGCTCCACTTCGGCTTGTACTCGTAGTCGAGCCACTCCGTCGCGGCCTCGTTGAGGCGCCCGTACTTGAACGTCTGGCGGTTGCCGCTCTGGGCGAACTGCTGGTCGACGAACTTGACCTCGCCGGTCATCGGCGGGCCCGAGAAGCGCTGCTTGCGGAAGAGGACGGAGACGGCGTTGATGTAGCTCTTGAAGTCCGCGGCGTCCTGGCCGTCGAGGATGACCTCGACCGCGCGCTCCTGGAAGGTCGGGTCGTCCAGGCTGACGACGCTGAAGAAGCGGCGGTCCTCGCCGTATCTCTGGAAGACGCCGCCGATGTTGCCGCTCATGACGATGTCGCGGTCCTCGCGCAGGCGCTTGCGCATGTCCACTTCGTAGTTGCCGGACATCTTGACGCGCTTGAACGAGTAGCCGACCTGGACGCTGACGATGGGCTTGACCTCGGGGGCCGCGGCCGCGGGCTTGGCCGCGGGCGTCGTCGCGTCCTGCCCCGTCGCACCCGTCGGCGGCTTGGCGCCTCCCCCCGTGTCCGGGGGCTTGCCTCCCTGGGCGGCGGTGATGCCCTGCTGGGCCTGCCCGCCGGCGACATCGCCGCCTTGAGCCTGGCCGGTCGGCGGCTTGGCCCCGCCGTCGATGGTGCCGGGCGGTTTGCCGCTCTGGCCGGCGGCCGCGGCCTGAGCTCCGGTCGCCGCCGCGCCGGCAGTCGCCTGCTCGGCGCGTTGGGTCTGACCTGTCTGCTCGGCCTGTTGCCGCCCGCCTTGCTGAGCCCCGCCCTGGGACTGCTGGCGGCGCGCCCTCCTGGCGTCTGCCTCGCTGCGCTGGGTTTCCCCCGCCGTCGCGGCCTGCTGGCCTGTCTGGTCCGCGCGGACCTGCTGCCCGCCGGCCTGTCGCTCTCTCTCCCGGTCTTGCTGGGCTGATAGGGCTCTGGCCGCCTCAATCAATCGTTCTTCAAGGTCGTCACGGATGCGCAGGGCCTCGCCTACGTTACCTTCGCGTCTCTCGTATGTGCCGGGGTACTTGCTCTTCGTTTCAGAGAGGAACTGGTCGATGTAAGTTTCCGCCAGGCGCATCGAAGCCAAAAGATTGGTTTCGAGGTATTGCTCATAGCAGGCCTTGCCGGCTGCGAATAGAGCGTTAGGGTCCTGTGTGAAAGCGTAGGCCGCAAGAAAAGACCCGATTCCTTCGCTGTATTTCTTATTGGCGATTGAATTATTCCCGGACGCCATCAGCTCTGAATAACGGTCGATGGCATGAATCCTCCGGCGTATGCGATCCTTGTCGAGCGGCACTCCGTCGATCTTCGTGAACGGAGTGGCTCGTTGTAGGAGCTTTGCGTAATAATCGCCGGCCAAGGGATACGCTCTGGTCTCGTAATGGATGTCTCCCGCCAGTAATAAGAAAGCCGGTTCTCTCGGGCATTTTTCCAGGGCCTTATTGACATCCGCCAGTGCATTCGGGTAATTTCCGGCTGCGAAAAAGGCTTTGGCTCTTACATAGAAAAGGTCCGCGGCCATTTTCGTCAACTCATCGCAATCCTGTTCCTGCCCGTTCCAGACCACGGACTCGCCGTCCCGCACGGGACCGTAGTGAAGGGATTCCGGATATGGGCCGGAGCCGGGAGATTCCGGCCCGTGCCATTCGGCGGCGGACGGCGCGGTCCAAGGCAGTGCGTGCCCTTCGGCGTCCGTCCCGGCCGCGCTGAGCATGATATCGCCGAGCCGGAGAACCGGCCGGCCTTCCGGTACTGTTCTCAGGCCGGCCGTAGGCCTCCCTGCCGGCGGGCTCGCCGCCTCGCCGGGGCCCACGGGCACCTTGTCGCACATGAGCGTGATGAGGTGGCCGTAGACGGCGTCGAGCATCTTCTGCATGTTCTCGTTCTCGCCGACGACGTCGAGCTGGATGGCCCCCTGCTGGCGCAGGCTCTCGAGGATGGCCCGGACGTCGGCCTGGAGCTTGACGACCTTGATCGTGCCCTCGGCCTGGAGCTTGATGTCGTGCTGGGTGTAGACCTTGTCCCAGTTGACCTTGAGCTTGGCCTGGAAGGCCGGAGTGACCCCGGCGAACTTCAGGGCGAACATGACCGAGATGTCGGAGGTCGGGTTCTTGAACGACTCCCAGAGGAGCGACGCCCCCTCCTCGGTCAGCGCGATCGACACGGCCGCCTTCTGCCCGGGCATGATGGGCGCCTTGCCCTCGCCGACGATCTTCCTGTTGAAGAGGTCGTCCTCGCCGGCCGTGGCCGAGACGACCTTGAACGTCCCCTCCTTGAACGGCACCGGGCCGGCGATCTTGGCCTGGGGGTCCTTGAGGCGGAGGGCCGACTCGGCCGAGGCCAGCTCGCCCTCGGTCATCCCCCAGGTCACCAGGAAGTGGAGGACGCCGCCCTTGGTGGCGCCGTCGGTCTTGGAGTACTTGATGAAGGCGAACTCGGGCGTGCCGTCCCGCTTCGTCGCCAGGCGCGGCGCGTCGGGGACATAGTAATACTTGTGCGCGTCGGCGTGGTCGCGGAAGAGCACGAACCGGCCGGCCTGGACGACCTCGTCCAGGGCCACCTCGGAGGTCGCGGCGACCGCCGCGGCCAGCAGGAACGCCGCCGCGGCCAGGATCGCTTTCGGTCTCATGACGTCCTCCCTCGCCGGGGCCCCGTCCGCCCCGGTCAGTCCTTGTCCACGATATCGTAGGTCGACAGGTCGAGGAACATCTCCCCGCCCGCCGTCCACTCGCCCCTCTCCGACCGGCCGTCGGCGAAGATCCGGGTCAGCCGGTACCTGTAGGTCCCGCCCCTGGCCTCGGGGATGTCGAAGGCCAGGTCGACCTGGGGCTCGGACCCGGCCATGAACGCGACCGTCCGGAAGTCCCGCTGCTTCTTGGCCGTCAGGATCTCGACCTCGACCGCGAGCTTGACCGTTTTGCCGGCCGTCCCGTTGACGAAGTCGAAGCAGATAACGCTCAGGCGCCGGTAGTTGAAGGAGACCTTGCCGGCCAGGTTGACGACCTGGAAGAGCGCCGGGTCGGCGGCCATGCTGACGGGCACGGCGAAGGACAGCCGGGCCGAGCGCTCGCCGTCCTTGAGCTTGCCTTCGTCGTCGAGCTCGTAGCCCTTGAAGGCGAACGAGCACTCGACCGAAAGGCCGGTGGCCTTGGCGTCCTCGAAGATCTTCCAGAGGTAGCCGGCCGAATCCCCGCCCAGGGGCAGGGTGAAGCTCTTCCGCGTCCAGAGGAGCTCCTTCTTGGCCAGCTCCTCCCGTTCCGCCGCGCCGCCCTCGCCCTCGAGCCGGGTGTAGCTGAGGACGCAGGTCAGCTCCTCGACCGGCACGGGCCGGAACTCGAACGACGCTCCCTTGGCCTTCCGCAGCGCCTCGGTCTCGTCGGCGAACTCGACGGCCAGGGTGAGGACCCCGCCGGCGACCGTCTGCGGCCCGCCCGGCGCGTCGGCCTTCACGTAGACGTACTTGTAGAAGAAGAACTGGGGCTTGCCGAAGGTCCGGACCAGGGCCAGGCCGGCCGGCACGTAATAATAGACGTTCGCCGACCTATGGTCGGGGAAGATGAGGACGCGGCCGTCCACCGTTTCGGGCCGGGAAAGCAGCGGGTCGGCCCGGAGCGGAGCCGCTCCCGCCCCGGCCAGGACGGCCAGGAGCCCGATCGCGGCCGCCGCTCGTCCCATGTCCTACTTCCGGTAATAGGCGTAGATGAACGGGTCGGTGGCCCTTTCCCAGCCGGTCGAAGCCTTGGTGTTGTCCCTGAACAGCCAGGTGACGTTGTACTCGTAGTCGAGGTTGTTGGGCTCGTGGAAATACACGTACTGGATGTTGAGCGGATCGCCCTTCCGCAGGACGACCTCCTTCCGGAGCTCCCGGCCGAAGTTCCTGTGCCGGAACTGGACGGCGATGCGGATGACGCCCTGGGAGGCCATGTTCTCCTCGTCGGCCAGGACCTCGATGTAGCGGTACTTGTGGGGCGGGGTCAGGGTGATGACCGGCTGGTCGGTCGTGACCCAGTCGCCGTCGACTTCGAGGCCGCCGCTGTAGCTCCACACGGGCCTGTACTGGTACTGGAGCCACTTCTCCGTGGCGTCGCCCTTGCGCCGGTACTTCAGCGAGAGCTTGTTGCCGTTCTGGCCGAACTTGGTCTTGTCGAAGACGAGGTCCTCGGTGACCGATTTCATGTCCGGGTCCTGGTATTCCTTCTTGAAGGTGATGCCGGCGAAGTTGACGAACTGCTTGAATGTTTCCAGGTCCTCGCCGTCCAGGATGACGTTGACCGTCCGCTCCTCGAAGGCCGGGTCGTCGAGGTCGACGACCGTGAACAGGTCCGGGTCGTTGCCGTGGTCCTTGTAGAAATGGCCGATGTTGCCTGTCAGCGGCAGCTCGCGGCTGTCGCGCTTGCGGCGGGTCAGGTCGACGGTGTAGGTGCCGGTCATCTTGACCGTCTTCTGGTAGTAGCCCATGTGGGCCTGGCCGAAGAGCTTGCCGAACCAGTTGCCGCCCGTCGAAGCCTGGGACTTGCCGATGTCATCGGCCTTGACCGGCTTGGCGTCGAACATCATCTTGGCGATGGTGTTGTAGGCCGTCTCCAGGAGCTCGTCCATCTTGGTATCCTCGCCGATGACCTCGAGCTTGATGGCGCCCTGCTCGCGGAGCTCGGCGTAGATCTTCTGGATCTGGACGCTGACGAAGAGGTGGCCGGCGTCCATCTTGAACTCCCTGTGGTCGTAGACCTTGTCCCAATCGACCGTCAGCTTGGCCTGGTAGGCCGGGGTCAGGCCCTGGTAGGTCATGACGAACTGCACGGAGATATCGGAGGTCGGCTGCTTGAAGGAGTTCAGGAGCAGGGTCGAGCCCTCCTCGGTCAGGGCGATCGAGACGGCCGCCTCCGAGCCGGCCAGGAGCGGGGCCTTGCCCGTGCCGACGACCTTGCGGGCGAAGACGCCGCCCTCGCCGGCCGAGGCCGAGATGATGTGGAAGTCGCCCTTGGTGAACATCACCGGCCCGAGGATCTTGCCGTCCTTGTCCGCCTTCGTCAGCTCCCGGCGGGCCTGGCTGAGCTCCTCCGTCGTCAGACCGAACGTGCACAGGAAGTGGAGGATGCCGCCGGTGATGTCCTTGCCGCTGCGGACGTACTGGATGAAGCTGAACTTGGGCCTGCCGTCGGGCCAGGCGGCGATCCGCGGCCCGAGCGGCATGTAGTGATAGCCGTGCGGGTCGGCGTGGTCGCGGAAGAGCAGGGCGTTGGGGGCCTGGATGGGCTCGACGTCGAGCAGGACCTCGGCCCGGAGGGCCAGGGGCAGGAGCGCCGCGGCCAGGCCCAGGGCCAGGGCGAGATGGCGATTCCGTTTCATGGTGTCCTCCCGTTCTTCGGCGTTCATTTCTGGAAGAGCTTGCCGACGTGGAAGGTCCCCAGGGTCAGATCCAGGGAATCCACGACCTTCTCCCAATCGGCCGACTCGGCCGACTCGCCCGTCTTGAGGACGGCCTTGATCTTGTATTCGAAGGCGAAGGTCTCCTGGCTCGCCAGCGGGAGGTAGACCGTGACCTCCTCCTTGGGCTTGCCCTTGTTGAGATCGACGGCGGCGAGCAGGCCCTCCTTGGCCTTGGCGCTGAGGTAGGGGGAGCGGATCTCGAGGTGGAGCTTCTCGACTTCGAGGGGCGTCTCGTAGGCCGAGGGATCGAAGACGCCGGCCAGGGCCTCGACGTTGACCTTCCTCATCCGCTCGATGTAGGAGACGACCTCGATCGAGCCCCAGATCTTGTCCAGGCATTCCTGGCAATCGAAGTCGGGGTCCGCTTCGAGCCAGTAGCTCCGGGCGCGGGTCTTGAAGAAGTCGTCCATCTTCGGATCGGCCGGGGCGCTTTTCACGGCCTCCGGCGCCGCTTCCTTCTCCTTGTCCTTGTCCAGCCTCTTCTCGACCTCGTCCTTGAGCGCGCCGAGGGCCTTTTCGAGCAGGGGGTTCTTCTTCTTGGGCGGCGGCGGCGCGGTCGGGTAGAGCTTGCGGTACTCGGCCAGGAGCTGCCCGCGGAGGGTGAGCCGGGCCTCGACATCGCGGGATTCCCCGGGCGGGATGGTCACCTCCGGCTGGCAGGCCAGGCTCTTGTAGACCTCCTCCCCGTTGGGGAGCCTGAAGCGCAGGCTGACGTTGGCGATCTTCAGGGGGAAGTCCGACAAGTTGCGGACGTTGTGGAGGGTCAGGAGGGAGGCCCTCTCGTCGTAGGAGAACCCGAGCTCCTCGAGGGGCGAATACCAGCGCCCGGTGAAGTATTTGAGGCCGACCTTGATGGGGATCTCCCGTTCGATCGCTCCGGTCTTGATGCGCATGCCCGCGGTCAAGCCCTCCTTCTCGAGGAGGGGCTTGAGCTGGGCCAGCGTCTCCGGGGTCATGGCGATGCTGATCGGCAGCTCCGTCTCGAGCGACCCGAACGTGGGGATGCGGATGTCCTCGATCTGCCAGTCCTCCCAGCCTTTCATGTCGATGATGTTGGCCTCGTCGTAGGGCATGGACTTGAGGACGGCCGAAGGGCCCTTGGACGCCCGGAGGGCCTCCTCCACGACCTTGACGTCGGCGGGATCGATGTTGGCCTCGAGCGTCAGGGTCGTCCGGATCTTCCGGTCCTGGGTCCAGACGGCGCTGATCCGGTAGTCGCCGCCGGGCTGTTCGCGGACGAGGTTGATCTCCCGGGGCAGGTAATAATAAGTGTTGGCCTTCTGGTTGTCCTTGTAGACGCGGTTGAGGAGGGTCAGGGGCTCCTCGATCGGGAGCGGCCCGACGTCCTCGATATTGTGCTTGGGCGGCAGGGCGCCGATCGGCGTCAGGGGGATCCTCTTGATGACGGCCGGCTGGAACTTCTGGACGGCGGCCAGGCCGGGCTGCTGGGCCGGGATCTTGGCCAAGCCGGCGGTCTTGGCGACGGCGACGGGCTTCGCTGTAACGAGGGCGACGTCCGCGGCGATCCCGGCCGAGGCCCAGACGGCCCAGTCCTGGGTCGCCGTCGGGCCGGCGCCGACCTGGAGACGGAAAGTCACCGTCTTGCCCGCGTAGGGGCCGAGATCGGCGGCCAGCTCGTCGAGAACGCCGTCGGCCTTGGCCGCCTTGGAGGCCAGGAGCGTCAGGGCCCCCGTCGCCTGGTCGAAGATGTGGACCTGGAAGGTCGCACCGTCGGTCGTCGCGGCGCCCTTCAGGAAGCCCACGAGGGCCGTGAACTTGGCCCCGGCCGGGACGGCCACGTTGGAATAGACGCCGTAGATCGCGCCGCCGTTCTTCCATTCGGGATGGGTCTCCAGGACGAGGGCGAAGGTCTTGCCGTTCTCGAGCGCGGCGTCGGTCAGATGGCGGGCGAAGCCCCGGCTGTCGGAATCGGGCCCGTTCCAGGGGATCTCGCCGGCGGGCGAGAGCGACCGGTACCACTTCGCCTCGGGGGCCTTGGCGACGAAGTCGAAGACGACGGCCGAGGAAAGGGTCGTCGCGGCCCCGAGGGTCAGCAGGGCCAGTACGAGGAGCCGGGAGAAGTGTCGGCACGGGAGATCGGTCGGCATGAGTTCCTCCTTATTCGGGGGGAGACATTCATGTCTTCGGACAAGGGTCTCCACTGGCGCTAACATATCGTATTAGTCGGGCGAGCCGCGCATTCAGGCGCTTCGCCATACCCATATTATCCCTTTGAGGGCATTATAAGGGGGCGCCGAGCGACTGTCAACCGGAATAACGGAAAGTCAGGGGACGCGAGGCGGCGCATGTCCCCATTCAGGCCTACGGGACACGTACCGGGGCGGTACATGTCCCGACACGCCCTGGCAACCGATCCCCTAGCCACCCGCGGAAAATGGAAGAGAACCGAAAAAGGACAGCGCTCGATCGGGAACAAGGGGAGGAGGGGCGCCCCCGAGGCGCCCCTCGCTCCGGGAACAAAAAAGAAGGAGGGTTATGGAAGGGTATCGGGAACTCTTTGGGCGTTGCGGGTCCCGTCAAGCGCGCACACGCCCGAAAATATGCATATTTTATGCCAGCCGGCTCCCCCTGAGGCCGCAAGGAAGGCGGCCCGCCGGCGTAAATTCCCTTGGCCGTCCGGTAAAAAACGTTTACGTCGCTCGGCCCTTATGGGCCATGAGGGTCCGGACGCCCTCGACGACCATGTCGACCTCCTTGGTCGAGACGTAGATGGGCGTCGAGACCCTGATGCCGTAGGTCCCGGCCTTGGCGTTCCCGGTCGTGCGGACGACCAGGTTGTATTTCTCCCGGACGAAATCCACGAGCTTCGGCTCGAGGCCTCCGCCCATGGAGAACGCGGTCAACCCGGCGCTGAGGTAGGGGTCGGCGGGGGTGTGGACCTTGACGCCGGGGACCTCGGCCAGCCCTTGCTTGAGCCGGGCGGCCAGGACCTTGATGCGGCGCTCGATCCGGCTCTTGCCGATCCGGGTGTTGAAGTCGAGGGCCTCGCCGAGGGCGTAGAGCGCGGCGTCGGAGCGCTGGCCCGACGGGTCGAGCTTGGACGCCGCGGCGTTCGCTTCCCAGCCCGAGCTGACGACCGTCGGCCAGACCTTGTCCACGGCCTCCTTGCGGACGTAAAGGAGCCCCACGCCGGTCGGGGCGCCGAGCCACTTGTAGGGGCTCGAGGCGAGAAAGTCGACGCCCAGGGCCTTCATGTCGAGGTCGAGCATGCCGATGCCGTGGGCGCTGTCGGCCAGGAGGAGGAGGCCCTTGTCGTGGGCGAGCCGGCTCAGCTCCTTGAGCGGCATGATCAGGCCGGTGATGAAGACGGTGTGGCTGATGCTGATGATCCGCGTCTTGGGGGTGATGGCCGCGGCGAAGGCCCCGACGATCTCGTCGACCGTCTTGGCCGTGGCGCTGAGGGGGACCTCCTTGATGACGATCCCGGCCCGCTTCTCCTTGAGCTTCCAGGGGCCGATGTGGCCGGGATGCTCCAGGGTCGACATCAGGACCTCGTCGCCCGGCTTGAGGTCGAGCCCGCCGATGACGAAGTTGAGCCCCTCGGTCGTGTTGCTGGTGATGGCGATCTCTTCGGGCGAGGCGCCGACGAACGCCGCCAGCTTGGTCCGCAGGGACTCGCGGACGGCCGGCAGGATGCTGTAGCCGTCGTAGGGGTTCGTCACCTGGACCCGGTGATAGCGCATGAGGGTGTTGAACACGGACTTGGGCATGGGCCCGAGGGTGCCGTTGTTCATCATGATGAAGCGGTCCTCGAACTCGTAGAGCCTGCGGATCTCCTCCCAGTAGACGCCGTCGGGCGCCTCGTCGTCGAGGAACTTCTGGTTGAGCGCGGTGATCTTCTGGGCGATCGCGGCGTTGAGCCCGCCCAGGGCGGCGATCGAGCCGGTCGAACCGGCGAGAAGGGCGCGGGTGAAAGCCCGCCGGGAGAGGGGGGACGGAGCGGTCATGGGTCGACCTCCTGATGGGAATATCCGGATTATAAAGGGGAGAAGGCGGGCAAAGCAATAGCAAGGAAGAAGGGGTCAAACCTTTAATTTTTTAATTTTGCCGATGGGCTGTCGCCCTTTTCAGCCGGCGCACGGAGAAAATTAAAAAATTAAAGGTTTGACCCCTTCTTAATCGCCGACCTCGAGGCCGTACTCCCTGATCTTCTTGTCGAGGGTCGGGCGGCTGATGCCGAGGACCTGGCTGGCCCGGGTCTTGCTGCCCTTGACGGCGTTGAGGACATGCTGGACATATTTCTTCTCGACCTCCTCGAGGGAGACGAGATCGTCCGGGAAGGCCCGCCGCTCGTCCGGCTCCAGGGGCAGGTTCTCCTTGAGGACGACGTCGCCCTTGGCCAGGATGACGGCCCGGGTCAGGGCGTTCTCGAGCTCCCGGACGTTGCCGCGCCAGGGCATCTCGGTCAGGGCCTTCATGACCTCGGGCGGGACCTTGCGGACGTTGCGGCGGAGCTCCCGGTCGATCTTTTCGAGGAGGTAGGCCACCAGGTCGGGGATGTCCTCACGGCGCTCCCGGAGGGCCGGGAGCGAGATCTCGACGACCTTGAGGCGGTAATAGAGGTCCTCGCGGAACCTCCCCTTCTCGATGAGGGCCTTGAGGTTCTGGTTGGTGGCGGCGATGATGCGGGCCTCGGTCTTGAGGACCCTTTCGCCGCCGACCTTCATGAAGTCCCGCGACTCGATGACCCGGAGGAGCTTGCTCTGGAGGTTGGCCGAGACGTCGCCGATCTCGTCGAGGAAGAGGGTGCCCTTGCCGGCGATCTCGAACTTGCCCTTGGTCTCGCTGACGGCGTCGGTGAAGGCCCCCTTGACGTGCCCGAGCAGCTCCGACTCGAGCAGGGTGTCCTGGATGGCGGAGCAGTTGATGACGATGAAGGGCTCGTCGCGGTGGGGGCTGTGGTAGTGGATGGCCTTGGCCACGAGCTCCTTGCCCGTGCCGCTCTCGCCCTGGATGAGGACGTTGGTCCGGGTGTTGGCCACGGAGCCGATGATCTTGAAGACGCCGCGCATCGGGGCCGAGCGGCCGATGATGTTGTCGATCGTGTACTCCTTGGTCCTCTCCTCGACGAGGTGGCTGACCTTCTCCTCGAGGGCCCGGACCTGGAAGGCCTTCTCGATGGCCAGGTCAAGCTCGGTCGCGTTCAACGGCTTGACCAGGTACTCGAAGGCCCCCAGCTTGATGGCCTCGACCGTCGTCTTCATGTCGTCGAAGGCGGTCATGACCAGGATGGCGGCCCGGCGGTCGCGCTCCCGGATCCGGCGCAGGACCTCCAGGCCGTCGATGTCGGGCAGGCGGACGTCGAGCAGGACGAGGTCGGGCGACTTCTCGGCGAAGGCCCGGACGCCGTCCTCGCCGGTCTCCGCGACCGCGATGTCGAAGCCCTTCTTGGCCAGCTGGGAGGCCAGGGTCTTGCGGACGAGGGGATCGTCCTCGACGATCAGCAGGGATCGCATGGCGCCTCCTCGGCCGGGATGAGGATGATGAACGTCGCCCCCGCGCCCCGTTTCCGCCCCACGTGGATGGTCCCGTGGTGCTGCTCGACGATCTTGCGGGCGTTGGGCAGCCCGAGGCCGAAGCCCGCCGGCTTGGTCGTGAAGAACGGCTCGAAGACGTTCGGCCGGACCCGGTCGGGGACGCCCGGCCCGTCGTCGGAGACGCGGACCCGGACCATGGGCCGCCCGCCGTCCCTGGCGGCGTCGCAGGCGATGGCGATCCGGCCGCCCGGCCCGAGGGCCTCTTGGGCGTTGCGGAGGATGTTCAGGAAGACCTGGCGCATCTTGTCGGCGTCGACGAGGACGGCCGGCAGGCCCGGGGCGCAGGACCGTTCGACGGCGATCCCCTTCTCGGCCAGCGAGCCGCCGACCATCTTCAGCGCCTCATCGATGATCTGGCCGATGGGCCAGCGCTCCAGGCTGAGCTCCGAGACGCGGGTGAAGTTGAGCAGCTCCTTGATGAAGCGGTCGATCTGGTCGATGCCCTCGAGGCCGAGGGCGAGGAGGGGCCGGGCCGCCTCGGCCGGGCTCTCCTCCTCGAGGACCTTTTGGATGCTGAGCTTGACCGAGGTCAGGGGGTTGCGGATCTCGTGGGCGATCGTGGCCGCCATCTTCCCGATCGAGGCCAGCTTCTCTTGCTGGACGAGCCGCCGGTTGGCCTCGGCCATCCGCTGCCGGGCCTGGAGGAGCTGGCGGGTCATGGCGTTGAAGCTCCGGGCCAGGTCGCCCACCTCGTCCCGGCCTGTGCCGGCGATGGCCCGGGAGAAATCCCCCCTGGCGATCCGGACCGTGCCCTCGACCAGCCGGTGGAGGGGCCGGGTGATGCGCCGGGCCAGGATGGTCGCGCCGAGGATGCCGAGGGCGAAGCCGCCGACCCCCACGAGCAGGAGGGCCCTCCGGACCTCGCGCAGGTTGGCGTACATGGGCTCGAGGGACATGCCGATCTTGACCGAGGCCCACTTGCGATCGCCCGACACCGGGAAGACCGGGATCTCGACCTCCCGGACCCGGACCGTCCGGCCCTGGACCTCGATCTCCCGCTCCTCGGAGAACGGCGGGTCGCCGGGGTCCGCGTTCTCGGGGATGTGACTGCCCGAGTCGATGCCCCCGCGGGCCCGGATGAGCGGGCTGGCGACGTACGGCCGGCCGGGCCGGTCGTAGAAGACGATGTAGGGCAGATCCTCGCTGACGTGCGAATCGACGTAATCCTGGATCGCTTCCCGGTCGGGCCGGAAGAGCGAATTGAAGTTGGCGTCCCGCAGGCTCTCGGCGATGAGGACGGCCCGGGCCTCGGCCTCGGCCGAGAGGATGGCCGCCTCCCGGCGCTGGACGATGAAGAGGACGGCCCCGACGAGGAACAGGACGAGGAACGTGATCCAAAAGACCAGGCGCCCGTAGATCGAGAACTTCAGCCTCATCCCCCGTCCTTCACGGCGCCATCCAGACGTCCCTCAGGTCGAGGAAGATGAACCCCAGGGCCGGGAGCCGCACCCCCCGGACCTGGGGCCGCACGGCCAGGCGGACGCGCTCCGAGAACAGCGGGATGGCCGGCGTGTCCTTGAGCAGGATCTTCTCGGCCTCCCGGAAGAAGGAGGCCCGCTTCTCCCAGCCCGGCTCGACCTCGGTCCGTTCGAGCAGCGCGTCCAGCTGCGGACTGGCGTAGCGCGAGTTCATCAGGTTGACGACGGCCCGCGAGTGGTAGAGCGGGACAAGGATGTTCTCGGGATCGGGGAAGTCCATCGTGAATTCGAGGAGCTTCAGATAGGGCGTGCGGACGTCGACGGCGTCGTCCGCCGCACGCAGATACCTGACGTCGATCCGGATCGCCAGCGCCTCGAGCTGGCGCCCCAGCTCCCGGGCGAACCGGGCCTTGGCGTCGGTCTTGGGGCTCTCGATGAGGAGCTCGAGCCGGAGGTTCCCGCGGCCGCTCTCGGGGAGGTACCGGTCGAGGAGCAGCTTGGCCGCGTCGGGGTCCGCGAGAGGGGCCTCGGCCCGGGGCGTGAAGCCGGGAAGGAGCGGCGGGATGTAGCTCTTGAAGACCTGGTAGCTCGACGAGGCCGAGGCATAGACTTCGGCCAAGGGGCCCTTGTCGAGGGCCAGGGCCAGGGCCCGCCGGACTTCGGGCCGGTCGAGCGGCGGGAGGTCGCAGCTCAGGGCCAGGAAGAACGTTTTCAGGGTGTTGTTCTCCAGGAGCTGGTAGCGCTGGCCCCCCGGCCCCTCGGGCGTCACCGAGCTCATGTGCACGACCCCCGCCTCGAACTGTCCGTCCGTGAAATGGGGGCTGTATTCGACGGCCGCGAGATAGGGTTTCCTCTCGAAGTAGGAGGGGTTCCGCTCCAGGCGGACGCCGAGGATCTCGAGCTGCGGGCCGCGGAGCCACTCCCCGAACTGGAACGGGCCCGTGCCGACGGGCTTGAGGAAGAAGTTCCGGCCCTGGCTCTCGAGAAGGTCCTTGGGCAGGACCTTGCAGTAATACATGCCGAGGAGGTAGAGGCCCGAGACGTAGGGACGCGTCCAGAGGATCTCGAAGGTCGAAGGGTCGACGGCCCGGAAACCGGAGACCTCGGGGGCCTTCCCTTCCCAGAACTCCTGGGCCCCGACCACCTGACGGGTGAAATACTGGAAGTAGGTGTTCCCCGGCCTGTTCCGGACCAGGCGTTCCAGGGAGTACTTGACGTCCTCGGCCGTGAGGACGCGGCCGTTGTGGAAGCGGACGCCCTTGCGGAGGTAGAAGGTGATGCTCTTCCCGCCGGGGGAGACCGTCCAGTACTCGGCCAAGGCGGGCATGGGGTTGAACCGGGTGTCGAAGCGGACCAGGCCGTCGTAGAGCTGCTCGGTGATGAAATAGTGGGACGGCCGGGCCGGGTCGAAGACCGGGTTGAAGGGCTGGGCGAAGCCCCTGATCCTCAGGGTCCCGCCGGGGCGGGGCGTTTCGCCCGGGGCCTGCCGGGCAGCCCTCGACGGGGCGGCGATGCGGCCGGCCAAGAAGACGAGGGCGAGGGCCGATACGGCCGGGATGCGCAGGCGGCGGCCAATGGTCATGGCGACATTCTCATCATAGCGAAAAAGCCCCGAAAAAGCACCTCGCGCGGACCCGCAGGAGCAAGGATCATGCCGAGTCGGCCGATATCCGCCTGACCCGGCTCATCCCTGAAAACGCCCCGCTTCTCCCCCTCTCCCTCTTGCCGGGGCGTTTTTCCCCCTCCGGGCGAACCGACGGCCCCCCGACCGGCTTCGTTCCCGGGGTCCGCGGCAGGGAAGGGCGTGGCCTACTTCGCCGCCAGGTCGAGGACTTTCTGGAAGACGCGCAGGAAATTGCCGCCCCAGACCTTCTCGATCTCGCGGTCGGTGTAGCCGCGCCGGACGAGCTCCTCGGTGACGTGGATCATGCCGCTGACGTCGTCGCAGCCGACGACCCCGCCGCCGCCGTCGAAGTCCGTCCCGATGCCCACGTAGTCGATGCCGACGACCTCGCGGACGTGGTCGATGTGGTCGACGAGGTCCTTGACATCGGGCCGGGCCTGGGGGAACTTCTCATAGGCGGCTTGGCGGGCGGCCATGGCCTCCTTGCGCAGGGCCTCGTCGCGGATCTCCCGGAAATTGCCGTACTTCGCCTCGATCTCCTTGAGGGCGGCCTCGCGCTCGGGGACGGGCGGCATGGTCTTGACGTAGGCGCCCAAAAAGCAGATCTGGACGACGCCGCCGTTGCGGGCCAAGGCCCGGAGCTGGTCGTCGGTGAGGTTGCGCGGGTTGTCGCAGACGGCCCGGGCGCTCGAGTGGGAGGCGATGACCGGGGCCTTCGAGGCGGCGATGACGTCGTAGAACGACTTGTCCGAGGCGTGGGAGACGTCGACCATCATCCCCAGCCGGTTGCACTCGGCCACGACCTGGCGGCCGAACTCGCTCAGCCCCTTGTCCTCCGGGTCGCGGCGGTCGGTCGAGGAGTCGCAGATGTCGTTGTCGGAGGAGTGGCAGAGCGTGATGTAGCGGACGCCCTTGTCGAAGAAGAACTCGACGAGAGAGAGGTCCCGGCCGATCGGATAGCCGTTCTCCATGCCGATGAAGGCCGCGAGCTTGCCCTCTTTCTTGAGGCGCCGGGCCCCGGCCGGATCGACGGCCAGGCCGATGACGGAGGCGTAGTCCTCGGTCATCTTGTGGACGGCCTCGACGGCCCGCAGGGCGTTCGTCTTGGCCCGCTCGTAGCCCTCCGGGGTGAGCGGCCCCTGGCCGACGAAGGCGGCGAAGAACTCGGCGTCGAGCCCGCCCTCCCTCATCCGCGGCAGGTCGATCTTGCCGCTGAAGCGGTCGGCGGGGTCGTGCCGGTCGCCGATCTTCCAGTCCGGGGCGAGCAGGCGCATGGCCGTGTCGCAGTGGGTGTCGACGGTCAGGAACCGGGCGTGGAGGTCGCGGGCCCTCCGCTCCACCGGCAGGGACGTCTTGGCCGCGGGGCACGCGGCGGCGAAGGCGACGAGGGCAAGGGCGGCTCCGAGGAACGGTTTACTCATGTTGCCTCCGTATCGGACACGATGGCGGCTCTCGAGCCGTCTATTATAGCAAAACCCGGGGGCATGCGCCCCAGCCGGTCATGCCGGAGGGCGACGGTCTTCTCCAGGGATCTCATCGCGGCCCCCGGCCGGGCCTACTTCCCGAACAACGAGGGGATCACCTTGCCGGTCCAGCCGGCCGGGACCCGGCAACGGAACAAGCGGGCGATGACCGGAGCCGAGTTCACGGTATCGTTCGGCGCCGCGATCTCCCCCCGCGGTATTCCCGGCCCGGTCAGGCTCCACGGCACCTCCATCTCGACGGGGGTCACCCCCCCGTGGCCGGTGCCGGTGCCGCCGTGGTCGGAAGCGAAGATGAAATGGGTCCCCTCGTAAAGCCCCGCGTCCCTCATTTTGGCCAGGAGGGCGCCTATCTGGACGTCGGCCTCCTCGATCGACCGGATGTATTCCGGCGACATCCAGCCGTGCGCGTGGCCGTTTTCGTCCGTGTGGACGGTGTAAAGGAACAGGAAGAGCGGCTTCGCCGCGTTCTCCCGGATGAACTCGAAGGCGCGCTCGTAATTCTCGACATAGCCCTCGTCTTCCTGGAACCGCACCTCGTCGAGGGCAGCGCGGTTGTGGGGGTAGATGAGATTCTCCCAGTTGTAGTAGAAAGCGGTCCTCAGGCCGGGGACCTGGTCTTTCAGGACCTTGAAGATCGAGGGGTAATAGCCTTGGCCGTCGGTCTCGACCGGCGGCAGGACATGCGCGTCGAACCGCCAGTCGTTATCGGTCACGCCGTGCTGCTCCGGCCCGCTCCCGGTCAGATGGCTGGTCCAGTTCGGCAGGGTCACGGACGGCATGACCACCCTGGTCCTCAACGAAAACGAGCCGCTTGTCATCAGGGCGTCGATGTTCGGGGTGCCGGCCGCCTGCAGCCCTTCGACACTGATGCCGTCGAGGGCGATGAAGACGACGCGCACCGGGCCCGCTTTCGCGCAGGCGCCGAGGAAGAGAAGGAGAACGAGAAAGAGAGGAGCGACGGTCATCGCTTGGGAACGGCGCATAAGACCCTCCTCGGCTTTTTATATTTCATTCATCGATCGATTTCAAGAGGGCTTTCCCGGGCCCCCCAAGCTCGGAGCTCCGTCCTGGGCGGAGCCCTTCCGGCCGACGGCGACCCGCTTCCGGCCTTTTGACGGTCCCCGGGACATGGGCTACAATAAGGGAGCTTCCCGGCCGGGCCTCGGGACCGGGGAGACCGCCATGGAGAAGATCAAAGGCCTCAGGACCGCCTGCCTCGTCAACCCCCGGGCGGCCAATTCCCGGTGGATGAGACGGAAGCTCCTGCGCGCCTATCTCCAGAGGAGGCTGCCGGGGGACATCTACGACGGCCTCGGCGACGTCCGGACGACGATAGAGAAGGCCGCCCTGGCCGCCCGGACGGCCGACGTCGTCGTGGCCATGGGCGGCGACGGGACGGTCGCCGACACGCTCCAGGGCATCTTCGACGCCGGCCGGCAGGGCGAGGTCCTCTTCGGCGTCATCCCCTTCGGCAGCGGCAACGCCTTCCGCAAGGCCTTCGACATCCCCCTCAACCCGCTCCGGGCCATCGATCATCTGGCCGAGGGGACGGCCCGGCCGATCGACCTCATGGAGGTCGAGGGCCGCGTCGCCGCCTTCGCCAGCATCGGGGCCACGGCCCTGGTCACCGGCGAGAAGCTCAAAGGCAGGGTCCAGGGGTTCTGGGGCCACGTCCTCGCCGGGCGGCGCCTCTTCACCACCCCCCTCGACGAGAAGACCATCGAGCTCTTCGAGGGCCGGGACGCGGCGGGCCCGTTCGAGCGGAAAGCCGTCGCCTCGAAGTTCTTCGATTGCCTCGTGGCCAAGACGAGCTATTTCGGCTACAACTGGCGGATCGCGCCGAGGGCGGTCGTCGACGACGGCTATCTCGACGTCACCCTGTTCGAGATGGGGCCCGTCAAGTACTCGTTCGCCTTCCCTCTCATCTATTTCGGGCTCTACCGGCGCCGCCTGCGCCATTTCAAGGCCAAGCGGGTCGTCATCACCGGCCGGAGCCTGCCGGTCCAGTTCAACGGCGAGGTCCTCGGCGACCGGGACCGCGTCGAGGTCCGCGTCCTGCCGAAGACCATCCGGATGGTCGTTCCGCCGACGCGGCGGGCCGGACGTTATTTCCGGGACCGATCGTCCCCGGCAGGAGGCCCTCGATGAAAAGAACCGTCTTCGGCGCTCCCCTGCTCGCGTCCGCCCTGGCCGCCCTGGCCGCGCTCTCCGCCTGCTCTCCCCGGATCCGGATCGATCTCCTCGGCGAGGACAGGCTCCAGGAGGTCGTCCTGGCGGCCAGCCCGGCCCGGGAGAAGGTCCTGATGGTCGACATCGACGGGACCATCTCGTCCGCCCTGGAGACGGGCTTCCTCACCCGGGAGAAGAGCGTCGTCGCCCGCGTCTTCGAGCGGCTCGAGCGGGCCGCCGCCGATCCGCTGGTCAAGGCGGTCGTCCTCCGGCTGGACACGCCGGGCGGCGAGGTCACGGCGAGCGACATCGTCTATCACGAGATCCTGCGGTTCAAGGAGCGCACCGGCCGGCCGGTCGTGGGCCTGATGATGAGCGTCGCGGCCTCGGGCGGATTCTACATCGCCTCGGCCTGCGACGCGATCGTCGCCCATCCCTCCACGCTGACGGGCTCGATCGGCGTCATTTCCATCTTCCCCAGCGTCGAGGCGCTGATGGCCAAGATCGGGGTCAAGGTCAATATCATCAAGTCCGGCCCGTCCAAGGACTCCGGCTCGCCCTTCCGGGACATGACCGAGGACGAGAAGAAGATGTTCCAGGCGGTCATCGACGAGTACTACGAGGGCTTCCTGGCCGTCGTCGCCAAGGGACGCCGGGGCAAGGTCTCCGCGGACGACCTGCGCCGGATCGCCGACGGCCGCGTCTACACCGCGCCCCAGGCCCTCAAGCTCGGCCTCATCGACGCCGTCGGCTATTTCGACGACGCCTTCGCCAAGGCCCGCGGCCTGGCCGGGCTCACGAGCGCCAAGCTCGTCTCCTACACCTATTTCCCGAAGACGAAATCCAGCATCTACGCCGGCCCGCCCGGCGGCGACATCCCCCTCTTCGACGCCAAGGTCGTCGAATCGATGCTCGGCTCCCTGAAGGCGGGCTTCTACTATCTCTGGCTGCCGCGGACGCCGTGAGGGCGGGGGCCCCGGCCCCTACGGCTTGACGACGATCTCGAACCGCGGCGCCCGCATGACGTGGGCCTTGACCGTGCAGTGGTCCACGGCCTTGGTGATGGCGAACCGGTATTTCTCGGGGAAGCCGGCCGGCAGGTCGATCGCGATGGTCACCTTGTCGATCATCTTCGAGGCCTCGCCGCGCTCGGTCGTCATGGTCACGCCCAGGCCGTCGGTGGGGAGCTTGCGCTCGCGGCAGAAGGCCAGGGCGTAATAGCCGGCGCAGGCGGCGAGCGAGGCCAGGAACAGGTCGAAGGGCGACGGGGCCGTCCCGTCCCCGCCGTCGCGGACGGGCTGGTCGGTCCTGACGACGTGGCCCTTGTACGCGACGTCGATCTTGTAGTTGCCGCCGAAGACGACCTTCAGCTCTTTGGGGTCCATGTGCGCTCCTTCGGGTGATGTCGGCGCGGCCGGGGCTCGCGCGGGCCCTCCAGGGCCTTGCGGAACATGGCCAGGATGACGTCCCGGTCCTTGGCCGAGAGAGCCATCCGGAAGAAGATGTCCTCCACCTTCGCGGAGATGAAAGCGCGGTTGGTGGCGCGCATGAAGCCGAGGCCGTCGAGCATGGCCCGGAAGCGGCGCCCGGCCTCGGCCTGCTCGGCGTGGCTGAGCGGCAGGCCCCGCCGGGAAACGGGCGGGGGCGCGTCCCCGAAGGCGAGGGCGTGGAGGGTCAGGGTGACGGCCACGCCGAGGTTGTAGGACGGCTGCCGGGCGGCCTGGGCGATGCGGAAGCGGACGTTGGTCAGCCCGAGCTCCGCCTGGGTCAGCCCGGTCCGCTCGTTGCCGAAGACGAAGGCGACGCGGGTCCCGGGCGGATATTCGCGGACCCGGGCGGCGGCCTCCGGCAGGCCGACCAGCGGGAAATCGTGGCGGACCCGGGCCGTCGAGCCGAGGACGAGGTCGCGGTCGGCCACGGCCGCCCCGAGCGAGTCGAAGAAGCGGGCCGACTCGAGGACCGTCTCGGCGTGGACGGCCGTCCGCCAGGCCGCCGGCCCGAAGCGGTCCGGACCGACGACGCGCAGGTCCGCGAACCCGGTGTTGGCCATGCCCCGGGCGGCCAAGCCGATGTTCTCCGGGCTGTCGGGGCGGACGAGGACGACGGCCAGCCGCGCGGCGTCGGGCGTCCCGGTCATGGGCCCGATTATAGCCGAGGACGGGGCGCAGAGGAAGGCCCGGCCCGCTCCGTTGACAGCGGCGGAAGGACGGTGTCGTGAACCGTCGCGTCCGGCCCCGCGCCGGCCGGGAAACGGACCGCCAGGCCTTTCTTCTCATCGACTGGCCGAGGAGGCCCGCGAGACGCCGTGGGACGGACTCGTCGGCAATTTCGATTGAAAACGGGCCCCGGCGGGGCTATATTGAAAGGGACCCGAACGCTCGCGCGTTCCGTAGAGGAGGGAGAACATGATCACCGTCAAGGACATGCTCGACCAGAAGGGCCACAAGGCCTGGACGATCGGGCCCGAAGCCTCGGTCTACGAGGCCCTCGAGCTCATGGCCAAGAAGGGCGTCGGCGCCCTGGTCGTCGTCGACAAGAACGACAAGATCGCCGGCATGCTGTCCGAGCGGGACTACGCCCGGAAGATCGTCCTCATGGGACGCCTGTCCCAGGACACCCCCGTCAAGGACATCATGACCAGGGAGGTCTACGGGGTCAACTTCGGGACGACCGCCGAAGAATGCATGGCCCTGATGACCGACAAGCACATCCGCCACCTCCCGGTCTGCGAAACGAACCGGCTGGCCGGGGTCGTCTCGATCGGCGACGTCGTCAAGGCCATCATCACCGACCAGAAGGTCAAGATCGAGAACCTCGAGAACTACATCATGGGGAAGTACCAATAAGGTTCCCCCTCTCTCCGGCTGCGCCCGGGAATCGCCTCCAGCTCCCCGGTCCCCCGGGGAACCGGTTACGCACGGTTCCCCCCACGCTCCGGGGGTCCCCTCCTCCGGCAACGGGGATCGTCGAGGCAAATTCCCTCGCCGCCGCGAGAGGGAGATCCTCTTTTAGAACTGCATAAGGCGCATCTCGCGGAGGGCGAGATAGGCGGCGCCGAGGACGCCGGCCGAATCCCCCAGCACGGCCTTCAGGACGGGGATGTCGCGGCCGGGGACGCCGAACAGGGCCTTGTTCATGACCGGCGGCACGCGCTCGTACCAGAGGGGGATGTTGGAGACGCCGCCGCCGAGGACGATGGCCTCGAGGTCGAAGGCGTTGACGCAGTTGGCGAAGAGCTCGCCCATGATCCGGCAGGACTCGTCCAGGACCGCCCGGGCGTCGGCGTCGCCGGCCCGGAAGCGCTCGAAGACGCGGTCGGGAGCGAGCGTTTCGCCGGTCCGCTCCGCGTAGCGGCGGCCGAGGCTCGGGCCGGAGAGGTAGGCCTCGCCGCAGCCCCGCCGGCCGCACTCGCACGGCCGGCCGTCGATGTCGATCGAGACGTGTCCGATCTCGCCGGCGTTGCCGTTGGGGCCGCGGTGGAGCCTGTTCCCCAGGATCAGCCCCGAGCCCATGCCCGTGCCCAGGATGACGGCCATGACCGTCGAGTACCTGCCGTGGCACTGGGCGAAGAACTCGGCCAGGGCCAGGCAGTTGGCGTCGTTCTCGACGACCAGGGGCGCGCCGAGCCTCGAGCGGAGGAGGCTCACGAGCCCCGGCTTCTCGTAGAGCGGCGTGTGGGGCGCGCCGTACATGATGTCGGCGGCGGCGCTGTAGGTCCCGGGCGCGCCCATGCCGACGGCCTCGAACGGGGCGCCCCCGGCCGTTTCGGCGACGAGCTCGAGGACGTTGGCCACGACCCGCTCGCGGCCGAGCCCCGGCTCGGACGGCCGGCGCTTGCGGGCCAGGACACGGCGCGACCCGTCGACGAGGCAGGCCTCGACCTTGGTCCCGCCGAGGTCGAGGCCGAGGGCGAAGCGGCTCCTGTCCGGTCTCACGGGGTCATTGTAGGCGCAAAGGACGGCCGGGGCAACGGGCTTCGAGAGGTCGCCTTCGGGCGCAAGCCCGGCTAAGGCCGGCCCGGACCGCCCCCGCCCCCTGGCGAACGGCCCGGAATCGGGTACAATAGCCCGCGTGGAGATCGTCCTCGCCTCGGCCTCGCCCCGGCGCCGCGAGCTCATGGCCCGGGTCGCGCCGGAGTTCCGCGTCGAGCCGACCGACGTCGACGAGTCGGCGATCGCCGAGAAGGACCCGCTCGCCTTCGCCGTCGCCGCCGCCGTCCTCAAGGCCAAGGCCGCGGCCGAGCGGTTCCCCGAAGCGGCCGTCATCGGCGCCGACACCGTCGTCGCCCTGGGGCTGCGGATCCTCGGCAAACCGGCCGACCGGGCCGGCGCCCGGGCCATGCTGAGGGCCCTGTCGGGGCGGCGGCACCGGGTCCTGACCGGCCTCGCCTTCTATCGCCGGGCCGAAGACCGGCTCCTCACCGGCTACGACCTGACCTACGTCACCTTCCGCGAGCTCACCGACGGGATGATCGAGGGTTACCTCGACCAGGGGACCTTCCTCGACAAGGCCGGCGCCTACGCCGTCCAGGAGGTCGGCGACGCCTTCGTCGCCCGGATGAAAGGCGATTACGACAACGTCGTCGGCTTCCCGGTCGAGAAGGTGAGGCGGCTGCTGGCCCGGTTCCTGGAGCCGGCCTTCACGGTCACGGTCGAGGACATCGATTTCCCGGGGAGCGACGGACGGGCCGAGGCCGGCGGCCGGAAGCTGCTCGTGCCCGGGGCCGTGACCGGCGAGACGGTCCGGGTCCAGGCCGTCGGCGAGCGCGGGGCGGCCCGCGTCGGCGAGGTCATCCGCGTCGAATCCGCTTCCCCCCGCCGGGCCGAGCCGCGGTGCCGCCACTTCGGGGCCTGCGGCGGCTGCGCGTTCCAGCACCTGGATTACGCGACCCAGCTCGAGCTCAAGGAGCGGCACCTCCGCCGGACGCTCGACGAGGCCGGCCTGCCGAACGCCGCCGCGGCCGTCGGGCCGATCGCCGGCTCGCCCGATCTCTACGCCTACCGGAACAAGATGGAGTTCGCCTTCGGCGAAAAGCACGGGGCCCTGGCCCTCGGCCTGCGGGAGAAGGCGGCCTCGGGCCGCCGGACCTACCGGCGGACGCTGCCCCTTCTCGAATGCCCGATCTTCGGCCCGGCCGTCGAGCGCGTCTTCCCGGTCCTGGCCGAGTTCGCCCGCGAACACCGCCTCGAGGGCTTCGAGCCGGCCACGGGCCGGGGCCAGCTCCGCCACCTCGTCCTGCGCGAGGCCAAGCGGACGGGCGAGCTCATGGCCGCGCTGGTGACGGCCGGGAACGGCGACGCCGGCCTGGACGCGCTGGCCGGCCGGCTGGCCGAGGCCGCGCCCGGGCTGCGGAGCTTCGTCCACGTCGCCAACAGCCGCGGCTCCGACCTGGTCGAGTTCGAGCGGACGACGCTCGTCGCCGGGGCCCCGTTCATCGAGGAGCGCCTGGCCGGGCTCTCGTTCCGGATCTACCCGCCGAGCTTCTTCCAGACCAACACCGCCGGAGCCGAGCTTCTCTACCGGCGCCTCCGCGAAGCGGCGCCGATGACGAAAGCGAGCCGGGTCCTGGGGCTCTACTGCGGCAGCGGGGCGATCGAGCTCTCGATCGCCGGGTCGGTGGAGAGGGTGACGGGCATCGATTCCTCGCCGGCCAACGTGGCCAACGCCGTCGAGAACGCCCTGGTCAACCGGATCGACAACGTCGAGTTCGTCCCGGGCACGGTCGAGGCGCTGCTGGCCGAGCCGCGCCGCGAACCGGCCGACATCGTCATCGTCGACCCGCCGCGGGCCGGCCTGACCGGGAAGGCCCTGCGCCGCGTCGTCGCCCTCGGCGTCCCGGCCGTCGTCTACGTCTCGTGCAACCCGGCCTCGCTCGCCCGGGACCTCCGCGGCTTCGTCGAGGCGGGCTATCGGATCGCGTCCCTCTCCCCCTTCGACTTCTTCCCCCACACGCCGCACCTCGAGACCTTGGCCGTCCTCACGCGGCCGTAAGAACGGCGCCTATCCCGGATTCCGGGGGAAGAACCCTATTTTTTCCCGGGGATAGGGACAGGCGGCGAGACCCCCTTCCATCACCTTGACGTTGGTCCAGCCGTTGGCCGCGAGGATCGTCGCGGCCTCGTATCCCCGAAGCGAGAGCTTGCAATAGCAGACGATCTCCCGGTCTTTGCCCGGGGGCGGATCGCTGAAACGACGCCGCGGCGCCCCGAGCGGGATCAGCGTTTCGCCCAGGCCCAGCCGCTCGGCCTCGTATTCGTCCGGGCCGCGGGCGTCGAGAAGGAACGGCTTGTCCGGCCCTTGGAGCCTCCGGCAGACCTCCGCGGCCGAGACGCCTCTCATCCGGCCCTCGAGCTTGTTCTGCAGGACATGGGCCGTGGCGATGGACGGATCGCCGGCCCTGACGAGTGGGCCCTTTCGGCCCGCGATAACCCGCCGGACGAAGCTCGAAAAAAATCAGTATAGCCGATAGTCCGAAAAAGTGGAAACGAAGTTGCCCGCCGGACGGGAGGCGGATATGATGTTCCCTGGCCCTATCCCGACCCGGAGGTGACCATGAGCGCTTCATCCCGAAAACGACTCGCCGCCGTCCTCGCTTGTGTTCTGGCCGCGCCGTTCCTCGCCGGCGCCCGGACGGCCCAGCGGCCCGGGGCGCCCCAGACGGGACGGACCGCCCTTCCGGCCCCCGCGACGCCGACCATCGCCGATCGGACCGCGGGCCTGGAGAAGCTCGACGGCTGGTTCCCGGTCTACAAGGACGCCGGGGCCGGGAGGCTCTGGCTCGAGATCGACAAGCTGGAGACGGATTTCCTCTATTATCCGTCGCTGGCCACGGGCCTGGGGTCGAACGACATCGGCCTCGACCGGGCCGCACTCGGCCGGGCCAAGGCGGTCGCTTTCCACAGGGCCGGGCCCCGCGTCCTCCTCGTCGAGCCCAACCTGTCTTTTCGGGCCGGCACGGCCGACGCCGACGTCCGCCGCAACATCGAGGGCTCGTTCGCCCGGTCCGTGATCTGGGGCTTCGACATCGCCGCCGAGGAGAACGAGCGCCTGCTGGTCGACGCCACGGCATTCCTTCTCCGGGACGCCATGAACATCGCCGGCACGATCGCCCGGCGGAACCAGGGCCAGTTCCAGGTCGACCCGGCCCGGTCGGCGATCGACCTGGAGGCGGCCCGCAACTTTCCCTTCAACACCGAGATCGACGTCTGCCTGACCCTCGCCAGCCCGAACCCCGGCCCGCTGCTCCGGGGCGCGGCTCCCGACGCCGGGGCGCTGACCTTCCGGGTGCATCATTCCTTCGTCCGGCTTCCCGGGCCAGGGTACAAGCTCCGGGCCTTCGATCCCCGGTCGAACTTCTTCGCCCATTCCTACATGGACTTCGCCGTTCCGGTCGGGGAGCCGATGGAGAAGCGGTCCGTCAGCCGCTTCCGGCTGGAAAGCAAGGACCCCGGCGCGGCCCGCTCGGAAGCGGTCGAGCCGATCGTCTATTACGTCGACCGCGGCATCCCCGAGCCGATCCGGACGGCGGTCCTCGAAGGCGCCTCGTGGTGGAACCAGGCCTTCGAGGCCGCCGGCTACATCGACGCCTTCCAGGTCAAGCTTCTCCCGGAGGGGGCCGACCCGCTGGACATCCGCTACAACGTCATCAACTGGGTGAACCGCTCGACCCGGGGCTGGTCCTACGGCGGCGGCATCTCCGACCCGCGGACCGGCGAGCTCATCAAGGGCCACGTGTCCCTCGGCTCGCTCCGGGTCCGGCAGGACTACCTCATCGCCGAGGCCCTGGTCGGGGCCTACGAGGACGGGCGGGACAACGCCGAGGAGATGCGGAACATGGCCCTGGCCCGGATCCGCCAGCTGGCCGCCCACGAGGTCGGACACACCCTCGGCATGGGCCACAACTACGCGGCCAGCGTCAACGACCGGGCTTCGGTCATGGACTACCCGCACCCGCTGATAGAGATCCGGGCCGACGGGACGCTGGACCTGTCCAACGCCTACGCCGTCGGCATCGGGGCGTTCGACAAGGTCGCGGTCGAATACGCCTACCGCGATTACCCGGCCGGCGTCGACGCCGACGCGGCCTCCCGGGCCGTGCTCGAGAAGGCGTTCGCGTCCGGCCTGGTCTTCCTTTCCGATTCGGACTCCGGCCCGGGCGGCGCCCATCCCCTGACCGCGGCCTGGGACAACGGCCGCAACCTCGTCGACGAGCTGGAGCGGGTCATCCGGGTCAGGGACATCGCCCTGAAGACGTTCACGGAGAAGCGGATCCGGCCGGGTCGGCCGATGGCGACCCTGGAGGAGCCGCTCGTGACCGCGTACCTGTTCCACCGCTACCAGACCGAGGCGGCGGCCGCGTCGATCGGCGGGACGATGTATTTCCACCGGCTCCGGGGAGATGTCCAAAAGCCGGCCGAGATCGTTTCCCCGGCCGAACAGCGCCGGGCCCTGGAGGCCGTCATGAAGACCCTCAGCCCGGAATTCCTCGCCCTGGACGAACGGATCGTGGCCATGATCCCGCCCCGCCCCCCAGGTTTCGCGGGCGGAGGGGAGCTTTTCGGCCGGCGGACGGGGGTGACCTTCGACCCGTTCGTCCCGGTGGAGGAAGCGGCCGGGATGACGGCCGGCTTGATCCTGAACCCGGCCCGGGCCTCCCGTCTCGTCGAGTATCATTCCCGGAACGCCCTGAATCCCGGGCTCGACGAGGTCATCGACCGGCTCCTGGCCGCGACCTGGACCGCGGCGCCGAGGCCGTCGCTTTCGACCTACCAGGCCGAGGTGAAACGGGTGGCGGACAAGGCCGTGCTGTCCAAGCTCCTGGCCCTGGCCGCGGGCGACGAAGCCTCGGCCCAGGCGAGGGCGATCGCGCTCGTCAAGATCGACGGGCTGAGGACGGCGCTGACCGAAAGGATGGCCAAGGCGCAGGGAGTGGACGACAAGGCCCATTTCAAGTACGGGATCTTCCAGATCGACCGGTTCGAGAAAGACCCGGCCGCGTTCAAGGCGCCCGCGGCGATGCCGCCGCCCCCCGGCGCCCCTATCGGGGCGGTCCGATAAGGGCTTCCGGTCCGGGGCCCACGGGTCCCGGCCGGGCCCGTCCGCGGCCGACAAGGGGACGGACAGGCGCCGGGTCGATCGCGCCGGCGCCCTTTCGGGCCAGGATGACCGGGTCTCATCCCGGCCGGTCCGGGGAATCATCGCCCCAATCACCCCTCGTGACTATGGACTCCCGCCGACCCCGGCCCTAGACTGCGTTCGATCGTCGATCAAATCCATCATCACGGAGGTATCATTGAAAAAGCTTACCGCAGTCGTCTTCGTCGCTCTCGCCCTGGCCTGCCTCGCCCCCCTGTCCGGGGCGACCGTCATCGGCCTCAAGGGCGGCCTGAACCTGGCCAACATGACAATCAAGGCCGAGGACCCGGCCGACCTGCCCGACTTCAAGTCGCAGCCCGGCCTCGTCGCCGGCGTGTTCGTCTCCTTCGATCTCGGGCCGGTGGCCATCCAGCCCGAATTGCTGTATTCCCGCCGCGGCATGTCTTTCGAGGTGTACAAGGACGCCTATGAAACCGATACAGGCCGCTTCATCGTCAACTACCTCGAACTTCCCATCCTGCTGAAGTACGGCTTCACCAAAGGATCGGCCAAGCCGTTCGTCTGCGCCGGCCCTTCGTTCGGCTACCGGCTGCAGGCCTGGAACGGGGTTGACATCGATTACGTCGACCCCGACGATGAGGACCAATACTACCGGCAAGACTTCACCAAGGCCATCAAGAAGACGGACCTGGCCGGGGTCTTCGGAGCGGGGGTGGACATCAAGCTGCCCAAGGTCATCCTGACGCTCGAAGGCCGCTACTATCTCGGCCTGGCCAACATCAATGCGGATTTAGAAGTCACCTCGGCCAAGAACAAGGGCCTTTCCGTCCTCGTCGGCCTCGGCTTCTGACCTGTCCCTCCGGGCCGCCGCTCCGGCCGACGGGGCGGCGGCCCGGCTTCCCGGCCTATCTCCGGCGCGGGATGACCGGCAGGACGATGTGTGACGGATAGCGCTTGGAGCGATAGACCGTCTGCCGGGCCTTGACCATGCTCGTGCCCGTCATCGGGTCCTCGCCGGTGTTCAGGTTGCGGTCGAAGCGGGGGAAGTTGCTGCTCGAGACCTCCACGCGGACCCTGTGTCCCGCCAGGAAGACGTTGCTGGTCGCCCACAGGTCGATCTCGTACTCGTAGACCCGGCCCGGCTCCAACAGGTCGGCCGGCGCGGCCCGGCCGGCGCGATAGCGGGCCCGGACGATCCCGTCGCACAGGTTCTGGGCATAACCGTCGGGGTGCACGTCGACGAGCTTGGCCGTCCAGTCGGTGTCCCGGCCGCTGGTCGAGGCGTAGAGCCTGACCTTGACCGGGCCGGTGACCTCGAGGGCCGTCTTCAATTCCGGCGTGGAGTAGACGAGAACGTCGTCGCGCAGCTCCGCCTCGATCTGGTTCCACGGGCCCGACGGCACCTGGCTGCAGCAGGTGTTGCCGCCCAACGTGGGCACGGGTGAGGCCGGGTCGTAGACGAAGGAATCGGCCGCCTCCCGCGAGGTGGGCGCGGCGGTCGCGAGCGTGCCGTCGCCGTTGACGCTGTTGGCCCTGGTGCCGCCGAAATAATATCTCGTATAGCGCGTCCGGGCCAGGGGCCACTCGCTCTCGAAGCGCCAGCGGTTCTCGCCCATGACGAAGATCTTGACCGGCGGCTCCCGGTCGACGCCGTTGTCGATGCCCTTGAGCCAATGGTCCTGCCAGCGCAGATAGACCTTGCGCGTTTCGACCTCCGCCTCGGGGCCGAAATCGAGGCTGCGGCCGGGCCCGGCGGCCGGCGCCCCGGGGGCGTTGTTGCGCGCGCCGATCTCGTGCGCCCAGGGGCCGATCATCAGGCGCTTGTGCTTCCGGGCCAGCTCCGACCCGCATTCCCTCTTGATCACGACGTGGTCCTGCAGCGCGCCGCGCAGGAAGAGATCGTACCAGCCGTCCAGGAGCAGATAGGGGATCGAGATCCCGGCGATGTCCTTCTCGTAGCTGACGCCTTGCCAATAGCGATCGTCGGCCCGCGGGTGCCGCAGCCACTCCCGGTAGACCGGATGGGGGTGCCCGGCCTTGACGTCCATGCTCTCCAGGGGCAGGTGACTGAATATCTCCGGCCAGGGAAAGGGGACGGGGTTCTGGAAGCGGAATTCACGGCCGTCCATGCCGACCGCGCCCCAGGGGAAAGCGAAGCCGAGGAACAGGGCGCCGTCGCTGTAGACCCAGCCGTTGTGGACGTCGCCGGTCGCGACCGAGAACGACATCGCGGCCAGGAAGCGGCTGCCGCGCACCGCCTGGGCGATGCCCGTGTAGCCCAGGTAGGAGCCGCCCATCAGGCCGATCTGGCCGTCGCTCCAGGGCTGGGCGCCGATCCACTCGTCGGTGTCGAAGCCGTCGTCGGCGTCGTCGCGGAAATGGACGAAGTCCCCGCCCGAGGCGTGCTTGCCGCGCACGTCCTGGTGCACGACGACATAGCCGCGCGAGGCGTACCATTTCATGTCGCCGTAGCCGTCCTTGCCGTAGCAGTTGCGCCAGACCAGCGCCGGAAATCTGCCGGGCGCCTCCGGGATGTAGAGGTCGGTGGCCAGGGTGACGCCGTCGCGCATCGGCACCTGGACGTCCCTCTCGATCCGGACCTCGTACCGCTGGGGCGAGAGGAGGCTCTCGTCCCAGTGCGCCAGGGGCCGGCGCGGCCGTTCGGCGCAGGCGAGGGCGAGAGCGACGGAGAGGGCCAGCGCGGAGGCCGGCACGGCTGTCTTTCTCATGGGGCTATCCTTTCATCGAAGGGTCCCCGCCGTCCGCGGGGACCGCTTCCGCGCCCGCCGGTCACGCGCTCAGAGCGGGCAGTCCTTGCCTTGATAGATGTCTTCGCCCGGCTTGCAGCCGACCTTCTTCAGCTTCGGGTACGTCTTGACGAGGAAATACAGGAGCGGCAGGGCGCCGAAGACGATGATGATCGTGTCGGGGAGCGCCCGGACGATCCCCAGGGCCTGGACGATCCCGCCCTGGTAGAAGGCGTTGCTGCGGGCCCACCACAGCCCGTGCCTGTAGCTGGCCAAGGCCTGGGCCACCCCGACCGGGAGGAGCGTCAGGACGAACATCAGGAACAGCCCGCCGTTGAGGCCGTAGAAGCTGAGCTTGAGGGCCCTGTCGTCCCAGGCGTCCTTCCGCACGAGCGAGCGCCAGGTGAACAGCATCAGGGCGATCGACAGCATCCCGTAGACGCCGAAGAGGGCCGTGTGCGCGTGGTTGGCCGTGAGATAGGTCGAGTGCTCGTAGTAGTTGACCATCGGCAGGTTGATGGTGAAGCCGAAGACGCCCGCCCCGAGGAAGTTCCAGAAGCTCGAGGCGACGAGGAAATAGAGCGGCCAGCGGTAGGGGAAGTCCGCCCCGGCCTCCCGGATCGACTTGTACTCCATCCAGGCCCGGACGACGAGCAGGATGAGCGGGATCGGCTCGAGCGAGGAGAACAGGCCGCCCAGGGCCAGCCAGAAGGCCGGGCCGCCGTACCAGAAATAGTGGTGGGCCGTGCCGATGAGCCCGCTGGCGAAGACGAGGATGGCCGTGAGATAGGCCACCTTCATGGCCGAGCGCTTGTCCACGAGGCCCATGACGACGAGGAACAGGGCGATGACGGCGATGCCGAAGAACTCGAAGATGCCCTCGACCCAGATGTGGACGACGAACCAGCGCCAGTAGTCGGCGACCGTCAGGTGGGTCCCCCGGCCGTAGAAGAAGCCGAAGGCGAAGAAGCCGACGACGAGCGCGGCGCTCAGCGTGTAGAACCAGACCAGGCCGCTCTCGTCCCTGTTCGGGCCGAAGAGCCTGTCCTTGAGGGCCCGGTAGACGATGAGCAGCCAGGCCACCAGGCCGGCGAAGAGGATGATCTGCCAGAACCGGCCGAGCTCCAGGTACTCCCAGCCCTGGTGCCCGAACCAGAACCAGTTGTTCCCCAGGACGCCCTTGAGCCCGAGGACCTCGCCGACGAGGCTCCCCGCGGCCACGACCAGGACGGCCCCGAAGAGGAGGTTGACCAAGAGGCCCTGGCCCTTGGGCTCCTTCCTGCTGATGATCGGGGCGAGGTAGATCGAGGTCGCGATCCAGGTCGTCGCGATCCAGAAGATGGCCAGCTGGAGGTGCCAGCTCTTGGCCCAGCTGTAGGGGACGCCGGCGGCGATGAAATCGAAGAAGAACTTCCCCGGGTGGACGGTGTAGTGGGCCAGCAGGCCCCCCATGGCGGTCTGGAGCAGGAAGAGCAGGATGACCACGAGGAAGAACTTGGCCGCCCGGGCCTGGCTCGGGGTCAGGGGCAGCTCCAGCAGGCGCCGGCCGGCCTCGACGGACCTCGATTCGCCGTAGAAGAAGCGGTAGCGGTGGACGACGTAGACGACGAGCCCGAGCACGACGAAGAGGAAGACGATCGACAGGACGCTCCAGAGGTAGGCATCGGCCGACAGGGTGTTGCCGACCGAGCGGTCCGGGGGCCAGTTGTTGGTGTAGGTGTGGTCCAGCCCGGGCCGGTTCGTGCCCGCCGCCCAGGCCGTCCAGAAGAAGAAGGCCGCGAGCTTCTCGGCCTCCTCGTCGGACCTGACCGTCTCGGGGAGGAACCCGTAGGAAGGGTCGCCCCGCCGGAAGACGGACTTCCAGCGGGCGGCCGCCTTGGCGTAGGCCTCGGCGTGGGCGGCGGAGAGCGACAGCGTGCCGGTCCCGGGATCGTAGCTGTTGGCCTTGATCAGGCCGATGACCCGGCCGTCGACCGCCGACCGGTCCGCCTCGGGCAGGGCGTCGTACGACGAGCCCCGCTCGCGGGCCAGGAACTCCCTCATGTCGGCGCCCAGGCCATGGAGCGTCGCGGCCGAGAAATCCATGCCCCGGTAGGTCCCGTGGCCCCAGACGCTGCCGTGGTCCATGAGCCCGTAGCGCTGATAGACGTCCTGGCCGGCCAGGATGTCCGCGCCGGTCGCCAGGACCCGGCCATCGGCGACGACCCGGTCCGGGACCGGGGCGACCTGCCTGGCGGCGAAGAAGCCGCCGGCGAGGAGGACCGCCAAGGCCACGACGAAACTGAGGATGGCGCCGTATTTCAAGCCCTTCATGTGCCGTCCCTCCTTCTTGGAATGACGGGCCCGGCGCGGCCGCCGGTCCCGGGGCTAGCCGAGATAGGACTTCTCCAGGCGCTCGAGGAGGCGGTGGTACTCCTCGTGCCTGCCCTGGCCGACGATGGTCCGCTCGACCTCGGCGAAACCGGCCTCGAGTGTCTTCTGCTGCTCGGCGGTCAGCCGGGCGTCGGCCATGGGGTAGAGGACGCGGTCCTCCTTGAAGATGTGGCCTGTCAGGAGCTCGCCGTAGCCGCGGGCGGCGGCGGCGAAGGACGCGGCCGCCTCCGGAACGCCGGCGCGGATGGCCGGGATGGCCTCGGCCATGGCCGCGACGCGGGCCCGGCCGGCGACGTGGTCGGCGAGCATGACGCCGATGGGCCCCCTCTCGCGGGGGATGCCGGCCTTCTCCATCGCCGGGAAGAGCAGGTCCTCCTCCTTGGCGTGGTGGCACTTGTCGGCGAAGACGCGGATGAAGTCCACGGCCCGCTCGAGGTCGTCGGGCGCGACGGCGGCCCCCGCCTCGAGGCGGCCGGCCATGGCGCCGAGGATCCCGATCATCTTCAAGATGGCCTGATGTTCACGGCTGAGTTCGGCGGTCGGTCTCATGCGTTCCCTCCCGTGCCCATTGTATCAAAACACGGACTCAACGGCCGAGGACGGCCGCGGCGGCCGGTCCGGAGAGGAGGTCGGGCAGGACGCCTCCCAGGAGGAGCGCCGCGGCGGCCAGGGCCAGGAAGGCCGTGACCAGGCCGGAGACGCGCCCGGCGGCGGGATCGACGCCGCCCGCCGGGGCCGGCGGCGCCTCGGCCAGGAACATGGCCTTGCCGATGCGGAAATAATAGAAGAGCGACAGGACCGAGTTCAACGCGCCGGCGGCCGCGAGCGGGACCATCCCCCTCTCCACGGCGGCCGTGAACAGGAAGTACTTGCCCATGAAGCCGGCCGTCGGCGGGATGCCCGTGAGCGACAGCAGCAGGACGAGGGCGCCGGCCGCGGCGACCGGGGCCCGGCGGGCCAGGCCGGCCAGGCCGTCGACGCTCTCGTCGAACCGGCCGCCCCGGTCGACGAGGAGGATGAGGCCGAAGGCCCCGGCGTTCATGAGGATGTAGGCGACGACATAGAAGAGGACGGCCATCCGGCCGCTCTCCCCCCAGGCGGCCAGGCCGATGGCCAGGTAGCCCGCCTGGGCGACGGCCGAGTAGGCCAGCATCCGCTTGAGGCTTTTCTGGGTCATCGCGGCCAGGTTGCCCCAGAACATGGTGGCCGCGGCGACGACCTGGAGGACGGGCCCCCAGGCCCCCTCCCAGCCGCCGAACAGGGCCGTCAGGACCCGGACGACGACGGCCAGGGCCGCGGCCTTGGGCGCGGTCGAGAGGAAGACCGCGAGCGGGGTCGGCGCGCCCTCGTAGACGTCGGGGGCCCACATGTGGAAGGGCACGAAGGCGGCCTTGAAGAACAGGCCCGCGAGGACGAGCCCCATGGCCGCGAGCGCGGGCCACGGCCGGGCGCCGGCCAGGGCCGGGCCGATCTCGGCGTAGGAGGTCGACCCCGTCAGGCCGTAGACGAGGGCCAGGCCGAGGAGCATGATGGCCGAGCTCAGCGTCCCCAGGAAGAAGTACTTGATCCCGGCCTCGGCCGAGCGCCGCTCCTTCTTGAAGATCCCGGCCAGGACGTAGGACGGGATGGCGAAGAGCTCGAAGGCGACGTAGGTCGTGACCAGGTCGACCGACGAGACGGCCGCCGACATCCCGACCATGGAGAGGAGCGCCAGGACGTAGGCCTCGGCCGGCTCGCCCCCCTCGACGTCGAAGAAGCGGAAGGCCAGGACGAGGGTCAAGGCCCCGGCCAGGAGGACGGCCGCCTTGAAATAGAGGGCGAAGGCGTCGACGGCGAGGTGGCCGCCGAACAGGGCCCCGGCCGAAGCGGGGGTCAGGGCCAGGGCGGCGGCCGCTCCGGCGATCCCGGCCAGGGCGACGCAGCCCGCCGCGCGCCTCCCTTTCCGCCCGGCGAAGAGATGGACGAACAGGGCCGCCACGGCCGCCCCGAGCAGGACGAGCTCGGGGGCGAGCGGACGCAGTCCGAATCCGGCCGGCACGGTCATCGCGGCGCCTCGTAGTGGGCGGGATTGACGATGCGGACGATCCTCTCCACCGGCTTGTCGATGATGTCCAGGAAGGGCTTGGGGAAGACGCCGATCCAGAAGACGAGGACGAGGAGCGGCAGGAAGGCCGCGAACTCCCGGACGGTCAGGTCCTTCAGCGATTCGTTGGCCGGATGGACGACCGGGCCGAACATGACCCGCTGGTAGAGCCAGAGCATGTACCCGGCGCCGAGGACGATGCCCGTCGCGGCGACGGCCGTCCAGAGCCAGCTCACCGGGAACGTGCCCATGAGGATCATGAACTCGCCGATGAAGCCGTTGAGGCCGGGCAGGCCGATCGACGACAGGGCCATGACAAGGAAGACGGCGGCGTAGACCGGCATCCGCGAGGCCAGGCCGCCGAAGTCGGCGATGAGGCGGGTGTGGCGCCGCTCGTAGACGACGCCGACGACGAGGAACAGGGCGCCCGTGGACAGGCCGTGGTTGACCATCTGCAGGACCGCGCCCTTGGCCGCGAGCGGGGTCAGGACGAACAGGCCCAGCATGACGAAGCCCATGTGCGAGACCGAGGAGTAGGCGATGAGCTTCTTCATGTCCTTCTGCATGAGCGAGACGAGGGCGCCGTAGACGATCGAGACGAGGGCCAGGACGACCATGGCCGGGGCGTAGCGGCGGGCCGCGTCGGGCAGGAGCGGCAGGGAGAAGCGCAGGAAGCCGTAGGAGCCCATCTTCAGCAGGACGCCGGCCAGGAGGACCGAGCCGGCCGTGGGCGCCTCGACGTGGGCGTCGGGCAGCCAGGTGTGGAAGGGGAACATCGGCACCTTGATGGCGAAGCCGAGGAAGAAGAGGAGGAAGATCCAGCCCTGGAGGGCGGCCGGGACGGCGCCGCCGGCGGCGATCATGGCCGTCCAGTCGAAGGTGCGGTGGGCCCCGCGCAGGACCAGGATGCCGACGAGCATGGCCACCGAGCCGAAGAGCGTGTAGAGGAAGAACTTGATGGCCGCGTAGAGGCGCCGCTCCCCGCCCCAGACCCCGATGAGGAAGTACATCGGCACCAGGACGACCTCCCAGAAGACGTAGAAGAGGATGAGGTCGAGGGCCAGGAAGACGCCGATCATGCCCGTCTCGAGCAGGAGCATGAAGACGTAGTATTCCTTGAGCCGCGTCCGGACGGCCCCCCAGGAGGACAGGGTGGCCACGAAGGTCAGGAGCGAGGTCAGGAGGACGAGGAGGAGCGAGATGCCGTCGAGTCCGAGCAGGTACTGGGCCCCGATGGCCTTGATCCAGGGCCAGCGCTCGACGAACTGCATCCCGCCGGAGCCGGCGTCGAAGCGGGCCAGGAGGAGGAGGGTGGCCAGGAACTCGAGGCCGGTGAAGGCGTTGGCGGCCAGCTTGAGGGCCCTGGTCCGGGAGGCCGGCAGGAGGAGCAGGACGGCCATCCCGGCCGCGGGGAGGAAGGTGACGAAGGTCAGGATCGGGATCCCCAGGACGTTCATGGCGTTCGCTCCTCCATAACCTTAGAACACGGCCACGGCGACGGTGATGACCAGCACGACGCCCAGGACGACGGCCAGGGCGTAGTTGTAGATGCGCCCGGTCTGCAGCCGGCGCAGGCCGGACGAGGCGGCGAGATGGGCCCGGCCGACGCCGTTGACGGCGCCGTCGACCGCGCTCTCGTCGAAGCCGATGGCCAGCCGGGAGGCGGCCCGGGCCAGGGCGGCCGCCCCGTCCACCAGGCCGTCGATGACCCGGCGGTCGAACCAGGCCGCCAGCCGACCCAGGCGAAGGACGCCCCCGACGAAGACCCGGCCGTAGAACTCGTCGACGAAATACTTCCCGGAGACGACCCGGTACAGGGTCCCGTGCTTCCCGGCGAACCGGCGGGCCGGCTCGCCCCTCCCCCGCACGTAGACGGCGTGGGCGGCGAAGATCGCGGCCAGGGCCGCCGCGACCGACGCGGCCATGAGCAGGAGCTCCGTCCCGGCCGCGAGATGGGGCCCGTGCGCCCCCGTCGAGGGCGCGAGGAAGCGGCCGAACCAGGCCCCGCCGCCGAGGACGCGGGGCAGGCCGACGTAGCCGCCGGCGACGGCCAGGACGGCCAGGACCTCGAGCGGGACGAGCATGACCCGCGGCGACTCGTGGACGTGGCGCGCCGTCTCGGCGGAGAAGCGCTCCTGGCCGAAGAAGACGAGGAAGATCAGGCGGAACATGTAGAAGGCGGTCATGGCCGCGCCGAGGAGGCCGAGGGCCCAGGCGAGGGTGTTCCCAGAGGCGAAGGCCGCGGCCAGGATCTCGTCCTTGGAGAAGAAGCCCGAGAGGCCCGGGACGCCCGAGATGGCCAGGGCCCCGACGAGGAAGACGCGATAGGTCCGGGGGACGCGCGTCCTCAGGCCGCCCATCCGCCGCATGTCCTGCTCCCCGGCCAGGGCGTGGATGACGCTCCCGGCGGCGAGGAAGAGCAGGCCCTTGAAGAAGGCGTGGGTCATGAGGTGGAAGATCCCGGCCGCGTAGGCCCCGGCGCCGAGGCCGATGAACATGTAGCCGATCTGGGAGATCGTCGAATAGGCCAGGACCCGCTTGATGTCGTTCTGGACGAGGCCCATCGACGCGGCGTAGACGGCCGTGACGGCCCCGGTCAGGGCGACCACCGTGAGGGCCGCGCCGGAGAAGGTGAACAGGACGTGGAGCCGGGCGACCATGTAGACGCCGGCCGTGACCATGGTCGCGGCGTGGATGAGGGCCGAGACCGGGGTCGGGCCCTCCATGGCGTCCGGCAGCCAGGTGTAGAGGGGGATCTGGGCCGACTTGCCCGTGGCCCCGAGGAACAGGAGCAGGGCCGCGGCCGTGGCCGCGCCCTTCGGGAGCAGGCCGCCCTCGACGGCCGCGGAGATGCCGGCGATGTCGGCCGTTCCCAGGGCGTAGACGAGCAGGCCCGTGCCGAGGAGGAAGCCGAAGTCGCCGACCCGGTTGGTGATGAAGGCCTTCTTCCCCGCGTCGGCCGCCGCGTCCTTCCGGAACCAGAAGCCGATGAGGAGGTAGGAGCAGAGGCCGACGCCCTCCCAGCCGACGAACATGACGCCCAGGTTGGCCCCCAGGACCAGGACGAGCATGGCGAAGGTGAACAGGTTCATGTAGGCGAAGAAGCGGGCGTAGCTCTTGTCCTGGGCCATGTAGCCCAGCGAATAGACGTGGATGAGGAGCCCAACGCCCGTGACGACCAGGGTCATCACCGCCGCCAGGGGGTCGTAGCGGAAGGCCATGTCGAAGCGGACCTCGGCCAGGGCCCCCGAGGCGGTCCGGACGAGGCTGGCCGGGACCCAGGTGAAGAGCGTCCGGACCGCGGCCGGCTCGGCCGCGCGGAGGAGCCCGGCGAACGAGGCCGCGGCCGCGGCGAAGCTCAGCCCGACCGCGCCGACGGCCGTCGCCCCGACGGCCCGCCGGGAGAGGAACCGGGCGCCGAGGAGCCCGTTCACGGCCGCGCCGGCGAGCGGGAAGAGGGGGATGAGGGCGAACATCGGCTATCCTTTGAGGTCGTCGAGGGCGTCGACGTCGTAGCTTTTCTTGCGCCGGACATAGGCCAGGATCAGGGCGAAGCCCACGGCCGCCTCCGACACGGCCATCATGACGACGAACAGGGCGAAGATCGAGCCCCGGGGCGAGCCGAGCCGGCGCCCCAGGCCGGCCAGGATGATGTTGGCCCCGTTGAGGAGGAGCTCGAGCGACATCAGCATGACGACCAGGTTCTTGCGGACGACGACCCCGACGAAGCCGACCGCGAAGAGCAGCAGGCCCAGGGAAATGACGGCCTCAATCGGGATCATGGACGAGCTTCTTTCGGGCGATGATGACGGCCCCGACGAGCACGGCCAGGAGCAGGATGGAGGCCAGCTCGAAGGGCAGGAGATAGGAGCGGAAGAGCGTCTCGGCCAGGGTCCCGAAGCCGAGGCCTTCGCCGGCTCTCCCGGCCGCGGGAAACCCTTTCGCGAGAAGGAGATAGGCGACCTCGAGGCCGGTGGCCACGGGCACGGCGACGAGGAAGACCGTGGGCAGGAGCGGCCGGCGCTCCGGGACGACCTCCTTGAGGTTGACGATGACGATGACGAAGATGTAGAGGACGACGATGCCGCCGGCGTAGACGAGGATCTGGATGGCCCCCAGGTACTCGGCCCCCAGGGTGAAGAAGACGCCGGCCGTGGCCAGGACGGCGAACGCCAGGTAGAGGACGCTGTGCATGACGTTCTTCTGGACGACGACGAGGACGGCCGCGACGAGGGCCAGGACGGCGAAGAGGGCGAAGACGAGGAGCGTGATCATCGGTCCCTCCGGCAGCCGCCGCAGAGATGGTCCTGGAGCGCCTCCCCCGTGAGGTACATCCCGTCGAGGCGGAAGAAGAGGGCCTCCTTCCGGGCCCCCGTCAGGAGGAACTCGTGACTGTGCCGGATGGCGTTCGTCGGGCAGACCTCGACGCAGAGGCCGCAGAAGCTGCAGCGGTCGAGCTTCCAGTCGAACTTCGTCGGCCGCATGACCTTGGCCCCCTCCTCCTTCTTCCCCTCGATGTCGAAGCAGTTCTGGCCGCAGGCCCGCTGGCAGGCCTTGCAGGCGATGCAGAGGGGCTCGCCGTTCTCGTCGCGGTGGAGCCGCAGGAGGCCGCGGAAGCGCTCGGCCGGCGCCTGGACCTTCTCGGGGAACTCGACCGTCACCTTGCGGCTGAAGTAGAGCCGGAGGGTCACGGCCAGGCCCCGGAGGATGTCGGCGAGGAAGACGGACCTGAGGAACCGCCCGACCCGGCTCATCGGAGGAACCTCGCCAGGGCGACGACGAGGAGATTGGCCAGGGCCAAGGGGATGAGCCATTTCCAGACCAGCCGGATGAGCGAGTCGAAGCGGTAGCGGGGGAAGGTCGCCCGGATCCAGACGTAGAGGTAGAGGAAGAACATGATCTTGACCAGGTACCAGACGAAGCCCGGGACGAGGCCGAGGAACGCGAGCGCGGCCACGCTCGGGAACGGCGGGAGCCAGCCGCCGAAGAAGAGGTTGACGACGAGCGACGACACCAGGACCATGTGGGCGTACTCGGCCATGTAGAAGTAGGCGAACCTCATGCCCGAGTACTCGGTGTGGTAGCCGGCCACGAGCTCCGACTCGGCCTCGGGCAGGTCGAAGGGGGCCCGGTTCGTCTCGGCCACGGCCGAGATCCAGAAGATGACCAGCGAGACCGGCATGAGGAAGCCGTACCAGACGCCCGAGGCCTCCTGGCGGCGGACGATCTCGACCAGGTCCATGGACCGGGCGGCGAAGGCGACCGTCAGGACGGCGAGGCCCAGCGGGATCTCGTAGCTCAGGATCTGGACGACCGAGCGGAGGGCGCCCATGAGCGGGTACTTCGAGTTGGCCGCCCAGCCGCCGAAGATGATCCCGAAGATGGAGATGGAGGACAGGCCCAGGACGATGAGCAGGCCGACCGGGCTCTCGGCGACCCAGAGCGTCAGGGTGGTGGACCCGACGCGGACGGGCGCCCCGAGGGGCATGAAGAAAAAAGCGAGGAGCGAGGAGAACATGACCAGCACGGGCGAGAGGGCGAACAGCAGCCGGTCCGCGCCCCGCTGCCGGATGTCCTCCTTGAAGAAGAGCTTGACCGCGTCGGCGACCGGCTGGAGAAGGCCCTGCCAGCCGACCCGGTTGGGTCCGAGCCGCAGCTGCATCAGGGCCACGACGCGCCGCTCGAGCCAGATCATGACCACGACCATGACCATGGGGAAGAGGACGACGGCGGCGATCTTCCCGACGGGGATGAGGACATCGGCGACGAAGGGCGTCACTTGTCGATCTCCCCGAGGACGATGTCGAGCGAGCCGAGGATGCCGATGACGTCCGAGAAGAGGTAGCCCCGGCACATGGAATCGAGCGCCTGGAGGTTGCAGAAGGAGGGCGAGCGCATCTTGACCCGCTCGGGCCGGTCGGTCCCGTTGGAGCGGACGGTGAAGCCGAGGACCCCCTTGGGGGCCTCGACGGCGTGATAGGCCTCGCCCGGCGCGACCTTGAGGACCCGCGGCACCTTGGCCGTGAACTCGCCTTCGGGCAGCCCGTCGAGGGCCTGGCCGACGATGCGGATGGACTGCTGGATCTCCCCGAGGCGGACGAGGTAGCGGTCGTAGACGTCGCCGTTCGCGCCGAGGGGGACGTCGAAGGCGAAATCGCCGTAGGACGAGTAGGGCTGGTCCCGGCGCAGGTCCCAGGAGACGCCCGAGGCCCGCAGGGGCGGGCCGGTCAGGCCGAAGTCGAGGGCGTCGGCCGCGGCGATGCGCCCGACGCCGACCGTGCGCTCCTTCCAGATGCGGTTGTCGTCGAGGAGGGCCCGGACGTCCGCGAGCCGCTTGGGGACGCCGGCCAGGACCGTCCGGACGCGGGCCGCGAAGGGCGGGTCGAGGTCGCGCGCCACCCCGCCGATGCGGATGCCGTGGACGGTCAGCCGGGCCCCGCAGTACTCCTCGATGAGGGACAGGACCTCCTCGCGGGCCTCGAAGCCGTAGAGGAGGACGGACATGGCCCCGATGTCGTTGGCCATGAACCCGGCCCAGGCCAGGTGGGAGGCCAGGCGCTGGAGCTCGGCCAGGACGACCCGGATGTACTGAGCCCGCCTGGGGACCTCGATCCCGGCCGCCTTCTCGACGGCCAGCGCGTAGCCGAGATTGTTCGACAGGGACGCGAGATAGTCGAGGCGGTCGGTCAGCGGGACGACTTGGACGTAGGTCAGGCTCTCCCAGAGCTTCTCCATGCCCCGGTGGAGGTAGCCGAGGACGGGCTCGACGCCGAGGACGACCTCGTTGTCGATGGCCAGCTTGAGGCGGAGAACGCCGTGCGTGCTGGGGTGCTGGGGCCCCATGTTGAGGTCGTACTCTTTAAGCTCCACCTTCTCTCCCGGGGAGCGGGAAATCCTTGCGCAGGGGATGGCCCTCGAAGCCATCGGGCATGTAGATGCGGCGGAGGTCGGGGTGCCCGTCGAAGCGGACGCCGAACATGTCGAAGGCCTCCCGCTCGGCCCAGTCGGCGGCCCGGAAGACGGCCGTGGCCGAGGGCAGGGCGCCGTCCTCGGCGACGTCGACGGCCAAGCGGACGCTCCCCGCCTCCGGGGGCCGGCGGAGCCGGTAGACGACGGTGAAGCGCGGGCCGGCCCCGGCCGGCGCCCGCAGGTTGTCGAAGACGGCGATGTCCTCGAGGAGGACGAAGCCCGCCTCCTCCTTGAGAGCGCGCAGCAGGGCGACGAGGGCCTCGGGGAGCGCCCGCAGGGAGGCCTCTCCCCCGCCGCCGGCCTCGACCCGGACGGCGTCCGGGAAGCGGGCGGCCAGGGCCGCCGCGGCCGGCGGGACGCCGGGACGGTCAGGGCTTGACGCGGGCATCGGGGTCGGCGATCTCCAGGCTCGGTCGGGAGCGGGCGATCTTCTCCTGCAGGATCATCAGGCCGTGGATGAGCCCCTGGGGCGTCGGCGGGCAGCCGGCGACGTAGACGTCGACGGGCATGATCTTGTCGACGCCCTGCAAGACCGAGTAGGTCGGGAACGGGCCGCCGCCGATGGCGCAGTTGCCCATGGCCATGACCCACTTCGGGTCGGGCATCTGGTCGTAGAGGCGGCGCAGGACGGGGGCCATCTTGTTCGTCACCGTGCCGGCGACGATGAACAGGTCGGCCTGGCGCGGCGAGGCCCGGAACAGCTCCATGCCGAAGCGGGCGATGTCGTAGCGGGCCGCGGCCGTGGCGATCATCTCCATGGCGCAGCAGGCCAGGCCGGACCCGAAGGGCCAGAGCGAGTTCTTCTGGGCCCAGGTGATGAAGGCGTCGGCCCGGGCGAGGAGGACGGGCGCCGGCCCGGGGGCGTCAGTCATCGGCCCTCCGGAACTCCAGGGCCCCGGCCCGCCAGGCGTAGACGTAGCCGAAGACCAGGATGGCCAGGAAGACGAGGACCTCGACCAGGCCGAACAGGCCCAGCCGGTCATGGGCGACGGCCCAGGGGAAGAGGAAGACGGTCTCGACCTCGAAGACGATGAAGACGAGCGTCAGGAGGTAGAAGCGGATCGAGGTCGCCCCGCGGGCCGTGGCCGTGGCCGGCTCGACGCCGCACTCGTACGGCTCGTACTTGTCCCCGACCGGGCGGGGCCGATAGCGGATCAAGGCGACGAAGCCGAGGAGCCCGGCCGAGAAGGCGATCGAGACGACGAGAAAAAGGAAGAAGTACCAGTAATTCTTCATCTCCGGAGGTCCTGGGCCTCTTCGTCCCGCCGCCGCCTTCCGGCGCGGCGGAGGAACATCATAGCCGAGGCCGGGCCGATGCGCAAGACCGGCCCTTTTTCGTCAGTAGCGGAAGATCATCTCGAACTGGAGCCAGTGGAAGCTCGAGGCCCCGGGGAAGTAGAAGCTCCCGGGAACGAAGTGCTCCCAGATGACCCGGCCGCTGAAGCGCCGGCTGAGCTTGTAGTTCAGCCGGGCCCGGTAGAGGGTGCCGCGGCCGCGGCCGTCCCCGCCCGGGAACAGGCCCGGCCGGGCGTGCCCGGCCCCCATCGGCATGACCAGGACGTGGCCGTCGACGCGCTCGCCCAGGCCGAAGGCCAGCTGGGCGTAGAGCGACGACAGGTTGCTCCAGTAGGACGGGCGGCTCTCCCGGCTGAAGGTGTAGATGAGGCTCTCGCTCCACTTGGGCCAGCGGCTGAAGATGGGGTCCCAGCCCTCGGCGCGGGCCGTGGCCGGGTCGTCGCCGCTGAGCAGGATCGCCCCGAGGACGAACGAGTCGAGGCAGCCCAGGAGGCCGGCGAAGCCGTAATCGAGGTGGGCGATGGCCCCGTAGGCCGAGCGTCCGGCCTCTCCGGACGCCCCTCCCTGGTAGGCCCCTTCGGCCGTCAGGGCGAGCCGGCCGGCCAGGGGCGCCGCGGCCCGGACCCCGAAGGTGTCGGTCCGGGCGGCGACGGGCCAGGACGCGCTGGCCTTCGCCGTCTTGCGGACGGCGTAGGCGTCGACCTTGGCCTTCCCGAACGTCCCGGCGTAGTAGAGGGCCAGGGCCCGCTCGGGCTGCTCGGTCAGGGCCCGCGGCCCGGGAGCGATCACCGGCAGGTAGCGGTCCGTCGCCTCGGTGGCGTGGGCGAAGGCGGTCAGGGTGTGGCCTTCGGCCAGGCCGGCGTCGACGCGCAGGGCGTTGAAATAGTAGGACCGGGAGCCGTCGCCGGGCGTGCCGTCGGCGATGACGAAGCCCTCGCCGAGGTTGATGTCCTGGCGGCCGGCCGTGATGGTGAAGGGCCGGCGCCACGGGGCCGTCCACTTGACGTAGAGGTTGTCGAAGAAGACCTCGTTCCAGCTGAAGGGCGTGGACTTGGGGGCCAGGTAGACCCGGAACTCGTTGGTCAGCTTGCCCAGGACCTCGAGGTTCCCGAGCGGCTTCCAGCTCAGCCCCAGGGTGGTGCGGTTGCGGGTGTAGGCGGCAGCGTCGGCGGCCGTGTCGTCGAGGCTGACGGCGTTGTCCCAGGTCTCGAAGCGGAAGCGCTCGACGAAGATGAGCTTCAGGCGCGGCGGCGCGGCCGCCGGCTTGTCCTGGGCCCGGGCGGGCCCGGCGGCGGCCGCCATCGAAAGGGCGAGCGCCGCGGCGATGAGGTCGCGGAACGTGTGTTTCATCGTGGTGATCCTTCGCTCCAGTATGGGGGGTATCTTATCATAGCCGGGGGCCTGATGATTCTCGTCCGGCGGTGCCACGCCACGCGGGAGGAGCGCTCTCAGAACAGCCCGGTCGATCCGAAGCCGCCCTCGCCGCGGGGGGTGTCGTCGAGCGAGTCCGCCTCGACGACCGTGACGGCGGCGACCGGCTGGACGAGGAGCTGGGCGATCTTCATGCCCTTCTTGACCGCGAACGGCCCGTCCCCCAGGTTGGCCAGGACGACATGGACCTCGCCCCGGTAGCCGGCGTCGATGACGCCGGCCAGGCGGTGGACCCCCATGAGGGAAATGCCGCTCTTGTCCCAGACGAGCCCGGCGTGGCCCGGCGGGATGGCCACCTGGATGCCCGTCGGGACCGCGGCGACGTCCCCCGGCCCGAGCTCCCGGTCGACGGCCGAGAACAGGTCCAGGCCGGCGTCGCCGGCGTGGCCGTAGACGGGGACCTTCGCCTCGGGGTGGATGCGCTTGACCTTGAGCTCCATGACGGCCTCCTTTCGGCCCTAGGGCCCGCCTTCGACCGCGACCTCGCGGAAGAAGGGCCGGGCCGCGTCGGCGATGGCCTGGAGTTCGGCTTGGCTGTAGGGTTTGATCTCGAGGAAGGCCGGATCGATCGTCGTCTGCGGCACGAACGGCTGGATGACGTAGCGCTCCGCGCCCTCGAGCCACTCCCCGATCCGGACGACGTCGTCCCGGCCGACGAAGCCGGGGACGACCGTCGTCCGGAAGGCGTGCGGGACCCCGGCGCCGCGGAGAAGGTCGACGCTGCGGACGATCCTCTCCAGGGGGACGTTGGACCGCGTCACTTCCCGGTAGCGCTCGAGCGGGGCCTTGACGTCCATGGCCACCCGGTCGAGGAGGCCCAGGCCGAGGAGCGCCTCGAGCCGGTCGGGGAACGAGCCGTTCGTGTCCAGCTTGACCAGGAGGCCCCGCTCCCGGACGACCCGGACGATGTCCTCGAGGTCCTCGTGGAGGAGCGGCTCGCCGCCCGTGAGGCAGACGGCCTCGAGCCAGCCCTTGCGGCCGTCGAGATAGGACAGGAAGAAATCGACGGCCAGGGTCGGGAGCGTCTCCGGCTCGAGGACGAGCCGGGCGTTGTGGCAGTAGGGGCAGCGGAAGTCGCAGCCGCCGAAGAACACGGTCGAGGAGATGTGCCCGGGGAAGTCGCGGCTGGAGAACTTCTCTAGGCCCTTGATCTCGACCAATCCTCGAGCTCCTCGGCCGTGTTGAGAACGGCCCGGACGATCCCCTGGGTGTGGAGGATGAGCGTCGGCAGGATGATGGCGCCCTTGTCGTCCCGCTTGACGACGTTGATGAACTCGCGGATCTTGGCCTTGCCCGGCGGCGAGGTCAGGCTGTACTCGGCGTAGGCCGTCCCCGTCTCGGCCAGCCTCTTCTTCATGGCCTCGCACTTGACGCAGTTGGGATAGGAGAAGAGCAGGTATTCCATTACGTCACCGCCTGGCGCGAAATCCCGCCGGACCGGGCCGGCCTCAGGAGATCTTGTCGTAGGTCGTCCGGTCCCGGAACTCCTGCTGCTTGCCGTCGTTCCAGGTCCGGACCGGCCGCAGGTAGCCGACGATGCGGCTGAAGACCTCGGTCTCGTCGCCGCACTCCGGGCACGCGGGGCGCTGGCCGCGGAGGTAGCCGTGGCTCATGCAGACGCTGAAGGTCGGCGTGATCGAGAAGTAGGGCAGCTTCGTCTGGGCGATCCGCTGGACGAGCTTCTTGCAGGCCAGGCCGTCGATGGCCTCGGGCAGGAAGGCGTGGAAGATCGTCCCGCCCGTGTAGAGGGCCTGGATCTCGCCCTGGTGCTGGATGGCCTCGAAGATGTCCCGGGTGGCGTCGACGTTGAGCTGGGTCGAGTTGGTGAGGTAGGGGTGCTTCTCGGTGCCCGAGGTGTGGATGCGCGGGTATTTCTGCCTGTCCAGGCGGGCCAGCCGGTAGGCCGTGGACTCGGCCGGCGTGGCCTCGAGGTTGTAGAGGTGGCCGGTCTCCTCCTGGAACCGGCGCAGGACGCCGCGCATGAACTGGAGCGTCTCGATGGCGAACTCGCGGCCCTCGGGCGTGCCGATGCCCTGGTGGAGGAAGTTCATGGCCGCCTCGTGCATGCCGCAGACGCCGATGGTCGAGAAGTGGTTGTCGAAGTGGCCGAGGTAGACCTTGGTGTAGGGCATCATGCCCTTCTCGAGCATGCTGTTGACGATCTCGCGCTTGGTCTCGAGCGTGCCCTTGGCCACGGTCATGAGGTCCTCGAGGCGGGCGAATAAATCCTCCTTGGACGAGGCCTCGAAGGCGACCCGGTTGAGGTTGATGGTGACGACGCCGATGGACCCCGTCGAGTCCCCGGGGCCCCAGATGCTCCCCGGCCGGCGCATGAGCTCGCGCTGGTCGAGGTTGAGCCGGCAGCACATGGCCCGGATGTCGCCGGGGTTCATGTCCGTGCCGATGTAGTTCTGGAAGTAGGGGATGCCGTACTTGGCCGTGGCCTCGAAGAGGAGCTTGGCCTTGGGCGAGTCCCAGTCGAAGTCCTGGCTGAGGTTGTAGGTCGGGATGGGGAAGGTGAAGACCCGGCCCTTGAGGTCGCCCTCGATCATGATCTCGAGGAAGGCCTGGTTGATCCAGTCGACCTCCTTCTGGTAGTCGCCGTAGCAGGTCTCGAGCTCCTCGCCGCCGACGACGGCCCGCTTGTTCCTCATGTCCTCGGGGATGGTCCAGTCGAAGGTCAGGTTGGAGAAGGGCGTCTGCCAGCCCCAGCGGCAGGGGACGTTGAGGCCGAAGATGAGCTTCTGCAGGTCCTGCTTGACGTCCTCGTAGCTGAGCCCGTCGTGGCGGACGAAGGGCGCGAGCAGGGTGTCGACGCTGGAGAAGGCCTGGGCCCCGGCGAACTCGGCCTGCATGGTGCCGATGTAGTTGACCATGTGCAGGGTCAGGGTGTCGAGGTGCCGGGCCGGGTTGGAGTGGACCTGGTTCGGGACGTGGCCGAAGCCCTTGCGGATGAGGTTCTCGAGGGACCAGCCGGCGCAGTAGCCGACGATGGGGTAGCTCAGGTCGTGGATGTGGAACTCGCCCGTCTCGTGGGCCTTCTTGGCCCGCTCGGTGTAGATCTGGTTGAGGGCGAAGTGCGACAGGACCTCGCCCGAGACGCGGGCGTTCAGGCCGGCGAACGACTGGACGCCCTCGTTGGAGTTCTCGCGGATCTTCCAGTCGGCGTTGCTGAGGTAGTCCTTGACCAGCCGCTCCAGGTTGAGGCCGATCTTCCGGGCCTCGCGGAGGCCCTTGTGCTTCTCGCGGTAGAGGATGTAGCTCTTGGCCACTTCGTGATAGCCCTGCTTCATGAGGACCATCTCGACGATGTCCTGGATCTGCTCGACGGACGGGATGGTGTAGCCGCCGAACTTCTCCTCGATCATGAAGCAGACGATGTCCGAGGCGGTCTGGGCGATGGCCCGGTCCTTGACGCCCTCGGACTGCATGGCCTTGAAGATGGCGTTGGTGATCTTGTCCTGGTTGAAATCGGTGATCGTCCCGTCGCGCTTCTTGATCCGGCCGACCGTGCTGACCATCGGGTGCCTCCTCCTTCTTCTCCGCCCGGCTCACGCGACTGGGAACCGGGCCGGCGACGTGCTACAATCGGCCCGTCCCGATACCATGACGCATATCAGGGCCGACCGGCCTCTATCCCATATCTTGTGGAGCCTGTTCGCGGAAAATACTAAATGTTGTATTTTCCGAGGAGACTCTACACCCCGGTCCGGAGGCTTGTCAAGCCCCTTTTTGAAAAACCCTTAAATCGTTGAGGCGGCAATGCATACGATCGAGATCGAGACGAAAGCGCGGCGGGAATTCGTCGACTTGACGGCCGAAGTGGTGCGGCTGGCGGCGGCCTCGGGCGTCCGGAGCGGGGTCTGCGTCGTCGCGGTCCCCCACACGACGGCCGGCGTCACGGTCAACGAGAACGCCGACCCGGACGTCCGGGCCGACATGGACATGGTCCTGCGGAAGCTCGCGCCCGACGCCCTCCCCTACGCCCACGGCGAGGGCAACTCCCCGGCCCACGTCAAGGCCGCCCTCGTGGGCTCCTCGGTGACGCTCGTCGTCGAGGGCGGGAAGCTCCAGCTCGGGACGTGGCAGGGGGTCTTCTTCTGCGAGTTCGACGGCCCGCGGACCCGCCGGGCCTGGGTCCAAATCGTCGGAAAATAGGGGGACACGATTTAAAAGCGCAAGCCGAGCTTCTTCAACTCCACCGCGAGGTCCGTCCCGGGCCGGTACAGGATGCCGCGGAGCCCCGTCCCGACGGCGCCTTCGACGTTCTCATCCATGTCGTCGATGAAGACGCATTCCTCCGGCCGGCAACCGGCCCTGGCGGCCGCGGCCAGATAGATCGCCGGTTCGGGCTTGAGCAGCTTGAGCTCGTAGGAGAGGACGTAGCCGTCGAAGAAGAGGATCTCGGGAAAGCGGCGCCGGACGAAGCCGAAACGCTCCGGGTCGGTGTTGGACAGGAGCAGCGTCCTGTAGCCCGCCGCCTTGACCCGGGCCAGGGCGTCGATCGCAGGAGGGTTCGGGGTGAAGATGTCGTTGTAGATCCCGAAGAACTCCTCGTAACCCATGTCCGCCCCGACGGCCGCGGCCACGTGCGCGAGGAAGCCCCCCGGCGTCACCGCTCCCCCGTCGAAGCGGCGGAGGAGCCCGAGATCGCCGTGGACGGCGGCCTCGACCTCGTCGAGCGGCTTCCCCGCCTTCTCCGCGAGCTTGCGCAGGAAGACGCTGTTGTCGAACCAGAGGACGACGCGGCCGAGGTCGGAGATGACGGCGCGGATCATGAGGGGCCTTTATAGCAGAAACGGCGGGACCCGGCAAACGGCGCCCCGGTGACGGTTGACATCGGCGGCGCGGAAGGCTATCTTTTAATCGGCCGGTGAGACGGTTGAACCGAACAAGAGCCGGATCATAAAAAGAGGAGGGATTATGCCGACCAAGAGAACGACCCACCGCAGCGTGAAGGGGACCAAGCTCTACGCCGTGCGCGACGCCAAGGGGCGTTTCGTCGACATCCAGACCTACAAGCGGGCCCACGCCGCCGACCTGCGGCGCAAGAGCAAGGCCGAGAAGGCCAAGGCGGCCAAGTAGACCCGGCCCCCGGTCCCTTCCGCTCCGCCCCGCTCCGTCGCTCGCCGCTCCGAGGGCGGAGCCTATCGCCCGCGGAGGCCCTTCCGTTCCGCCCGAATCCGGGAAGACCGTCCCTCGCGGAGCAAGGGCCGGCCCGGCGGGACCGGGCTCCTTTTTGAACGGGCATCAAGCGCGGCCGAGAGCGTATCGCTGGATCTCGAGAAGATACCTTGAGCACGGCCGGGCCGCGGCGCCCGGCGATACCTTCCCCGCCTGCGGCGCCGTCCTGAATGATCCTAGCCCTTGGCCTTCTGCGGGGCTTCGAGCCGGCCGCCTTCCCGGCGGTCGGCCCGGCCGAGCAGGAGGGCGAAGACGAGCCCGACGATGCCCAGGCCGGCGAACATGACCTGGCTGGCGACGTAATCCCCCGTCCGGTCCCTCAGCAGCCCGTTGAGCAGCGGGAAGAGCCCCAGGCCGATGTTCTGGATGGCCGTCATCAGCCCGAAGGCCGTCCCGACCCGCTCCGAGCGGACGATGAGCGGCACCGACGGCCACAGCGCGGCCGGCACGAGGACGAAGGCGAAGCCGAGCAGGACCATCGGGTAGACCGGGTAGACCCTTGTCAGGCCCATGGCCAGGTGGCAGGGAATGAGCATCAGGGCCCCGACGATCATGAACTGGGCCCGCTTGCCGACGCGGTCGACGAGCCGGCCGGCGAACGGGGCCAGGACCATCGAGGCGAAGATGATGATGCTGGTGATGCCGCCGGCCGTGCTGAAGATGTGGAGGAGGTTGTTGAAGACCTGGGCCAGGAACCCGCCGCCGGCCTCGGCCGTCAGGGCGATGCCCCACTTGGTGTGGAAGAAGTCCGTGGCCAGGCTCTGGAAGGGGAAAACGGCCGCGTAGAAGGTGAAGCACAGGCCGGTGACGAACCAGAAGGTCGGCCTGAACTCCCTGATGTCCTTGAAGACGATCTTGTCGCCGGCGCTCTCGTCGCGGAGGTTGAGGGCCTTCTCGCCCCGCTTGTCCATGACGATGTAGCAGAGGTTGCCGGCGAACGACAGGGCGCAGGCCAGGACCGCGGCCAGCAGGGCGTAGCGGAAGCTGCCGAAGTAGCTCGAGAACAGCTCCCCCGTGTTGAAGGCGAACAGCGACCCGAGCCGGCTCACGGTCAGCTGGACGCCGAAGGCCATGGCCATCTCCTTGTTCTTGAACCAGCGGGCCAGCATGGCGCTCTGGGCGACGACGAGCGGCTCGGAGCCGGCCCCGAAGACGAACCGGCCGAGAAAGATGAGAGGGATCGACCTGGCCTGCCAGACGATCGCCGCCCCCGCGAGGACGAGGACGGAGAAGATGATGCTCGCCTTGCGCGTCCCCAGCCGGTCGATGAGCATGCCGCCGAAGAGGACGACCAGGATGGCGGCGACGCTGTACATGGTGTTCATCGTCCCGACCGTGGCCCGCGCGGCCTTGAGCTCGCCGATCAGCGAGGGGGCGATGGCCCCGATGATGTCGTAGGCGAAGTAGCTCCCGAACGACAGGGTGGAGATGAAGAACAGGTTGACGAAACGGTAGAGCGGCCGGGTCGGATGGAAGAAGCCGGCCGGCTCGGCGGTCGCGGCGTCGGTCATGGGCGGGCCTCCCGTGTCGCGGCGTTGGGGACGTCGGGCCCTATCTTCCTGAATCCCGCGCGAAGAATCAAGCGGCTTGGTCCGGGCCCCGTCCCCTGGTATAATCCCCGCGAGGAGGGGACTCGGCCATGGACTTCGACGCGCGGGACATCCGGATCGTCCGCGGGGAGGCGCTCGCGCCGGGCCTCGAGGCGGCGCTCGGCCGCCTCGACGCCGAGGCCGTCGTCGGCCGCGTCTGGGACCGGGACGGGACCGTCTGGAAGCCGGACGGGCGCGAGGCCTCGGACCGCCTCGGCTGGCTCGACTGCCCCGCGGCGGCCGCCGGGCTCCTCCCGGAGCTCCAGGCCTTCGCGGCCTCGCTCCGGGACCTGAAGCTCAAGCGCGCCGTCGTCCTGGGCATGGGCGGGTCGAGCCTGGCCCCGGAGGTCTACAGCCGTCTTTTCGGCCTTCAGCCCGGCGCCCTCGACCTCGACGTCCTCGACACGACGGAGCCGGAGACCGTGGCCCGTGCCGCGGCCCGGCTCACCCCGGACAAGACCCTCTTTCTCGTGTCCTCGAAATCGGGAACGACGGCCGAGGTGGCCGCCCTGCTCGCTTTCTTCTACGACCGGGTCGGCCGGGCGCTCGGGCCGGGCGAGGCCGGCGGCCGCTTCGTCGCCGTCACCGACCCGGGGACGCCGCTCGAGGCCTTGGCCCGCGAGCTCGGCTTCCGCCGGACCTTCCTCGGCCGGCCGGACATCGGCGGGAGGTTCTCGGCCCTGTCCGTGTTCGGGCTCCTGCCCGCCGCGCTCGCGGGGGTCGACCTCGTCCGTCTCCTCGGGCCGGCCCTGACGACGGCCGAGGCCTGCCGGTCGGAGCGCGCGGCCGGGAACCCCGGCGCCCTGCTGGGCGCGGTCCTGGGCACGGCCGCCCTGGGGGGCCTGGACAAGCTGACCGTCCTCCTGCCGCCGCGGCTCAGGCCCTTCGCCGCCTGGCTCGAACAGCTCGTCGCCGAGAGCACAGGGAAGGACGGGCGGGGGATCGTCCCCGTCGTCGAGGACCGGCCCGGCCCCGCCGAGAGCTACGGCCCCGACCGCCTGTTCGTGGCGATCGGGCCCGGCGGGAGGACGGCGTCGAGGCCGGCCGAACGGGCCCCGGAGGCGTCGGCCGCGCCGCTCGTCAAGCTCGCGTTCGACGATCCCTACGAAGTGGCCGGGCACTTCTTCCTCTGGGAGTTCGCCACCGCCGTCGCCGGTCACATCCTGAACATCGATCCCTTCGACCAGCCCGACGTCGAATCGGCCAAGAGAAAGACCCGCGAGGTCCTGGCGGCCGGACCGGGCGCTCCCTCCGACGCGACGTCCTCCCGGCTCGCCGCGGGAGACGTCCGCTTGGCCGGGACGTCCGAAAGCCCGGCCGTCGCCGGCCCCCTCTTCCTCCGCGCCGCCCGCGACGGGGACTACCTGGCCCTGCTGGCCTTCCTGCCCCGGCGCCGGTCGCTCGAGGACCTCCTCTCGGGGCTGGCCGCCGGTCTCCGGCTCAAGACGGGGCTGCCGGTCACGGTCGGCTTCGGACCCCGCTATCTCCACTCCACCGGCCAGCTCCACAAGGGCGGCGGCAACAAGGGCCTGTTCCTGGTCCTCGTCCCGGCCGCCCTGGACGGGCTGGCCATCCCGGAAGTGCCCGGCGTCCCCCGCCCGGCCGACGATTTCGCGACCCTCTTCCTGGCCCAGGCCCGGGGCGACGCGCTGGCTCTCGCGGAGAAAGGCCGGCGCGTCCTCACCGTCGAGCTCGCGGCTCCCCTCGAGGCCGCCTTAGGGAAGCTCGCCTCGATCCTGACCTAGCATAGGGAAAGCTCTTCCGCCCTTTCCGGGCTGCCCTCTCGAAGCGGCGCGGGACGCCGCCCCGACGCTCCCCGTCCGTGGAGGCGGGACCGGCAGGGAGCGGGGCGCGGCGATCCTTTCCGGGCTCAGTAAAGCCCGACGCCGACGACATCGGCGTGGAAGATGGCCTTGGTCTTGGCCCTGTCCTTCCTGTCGACGCTGTCCTTGACCTTGAGGTAGAACCAGAACTTGTCGAACAGCTTGAGCTTCTGGATGTAGTAGTTCGAATAGGTCGAGACGGAGTCGACGATGATCCTGGCGGTCTCTCTCCCCTTGTCGTCCGTGAGGACGATGGCGCTGACGTCGCCCTTCATGAGCTGGCCGTAGACCTTGCCCTCGCCCTTGCCTTCCCATTCTTCGGGCTTGTTGACGCCGGTGATGGCCAGGGCGGGGACGGCCTCGCGGACCTTCATCTCCACGAAGTCCTCCGGCGCGAAACCGCCGCTGCGGGTGTAGATCGTCTGGCCGCCGGACTCGACGGAGTCGGCGAGGAAGACCGGCGGGTGGTCCACGAGCAGGTTGCCCTTGACCTTGAGGGTCTTGCCGACGACGGAGGCCGCGTCGAAGCCGGGCAGGACGATGTCGAAACCCTGGGCCGTGGACAGGTACATGTAGCGCCCGAGGCCCGTCCGGACCACGCCCTCGAACTCCGTGACGGCAACGTGGTCCTCGGCGGCCGTCGTCTCGGCCGTTTTCTGACAGGCCACGGAACCGGCCAGGACAGCCAGCCCTAATAGAACGATCCCCGCTGTCTTGGTGAAACGCATTGGAACTACCTCCATGTGTCGAACGAGCGTCCGGAAGTCGGCTTCCCGAACAAGGCTAAGTTTATACCACCCCGGGGCGTAAAAGTAAAGAAAAAAGGTTCTCTTCCACGTTGTGTGGGTCGGATGGGCCGGGGACGGCCCCGTCTCAGCCTTTCCGCTTCACGCTCCCGGACCGCGAGGACGAGCCCGAGGACCGGGAGGGCGAGGAACCGGACCGGGCCGGGGAGGACGAGCGGACCGAAGAGGTCCCGCCCGAACGGGGCGGGCTCACGGACCGCCCGGAGGAGGCGCCGCTCGCGCGGGGAGCGCCGATCGAACGGCCCGGGGACGAGCTCGAACGGGAGGCGCTGACGGACCGGCCGGACGAGCCCCCGGAGAGGGAGGGGGCGGAATAGGAGCCGCGCGAAGAGGGGGCCGCGGACGGACGCGCGGAAGCGTCGGGCCGGGAATAGGACGGGGAGGAGGGGCGGGAGGACGGGCGCGTGACCGACGGCGCGGAGGGCCGCGCCGGGGCCGACGGGGTCGAGAGCGGCCGCGAGGGCGCCCGTGAGACGGCCGATCGGGACGCGGACTCGGAACGGACGGTCCCGCTCGACGACCCCTGGCCCTCGCTCTTGGGCCGCGGGGCCTCGCGGACGGCCTTCGCCGGGGGCTCGGACGGACGGCCGCCCGGCCGGTTGACCCCGGCGCTCGGGTCGCGGGCCTCGCTCCCGCTCCGGCGGACCGTCGCGCCCTCGGAGCTCCGGCGCTCCTCGGAGGCGCGGGCCTGATCGCGGCCCACGGCCGGACGCTGGCTCGGGAAGGTCCGGAGGACCCGGCCGGCGCTGTCCTGGCCGCGGACGGACGGCCGGGCCAGGGCGCCCCGTTCCGTCGTCCCGGCGGGGGCGCTCCGCTCCCGCGAGCCGCCGCCGGTCCCGGTCGCGCCCGGTCTCATCCGCGAAGGGGACACGGTGTTCGACGGGGCCACGGCCTTCACGTCGCGCCGGCTGCCGGCCCGGTCGGCGAGGGCCCGCTTGGCCGCGAGGGCCAGGGGCCGGGCGTTGTCCACGACCGGGCGGACCGACGGCTGTTCGCGCCGCAGTTCCACGGGCCCGATGCGGCCGCGCTCGGCGGCGCCGATCTCGCGGCGATGGAGGTCGCGGGCCTGGAGCTGGTCGCGGCGCACCACGGTCAGGGCCCGGTTGTGGACCGGGAAGTAGCGGTCGTAGTAGCGGTCGTAGAAGCGGTTGTCGACGATCAGGACGGGACGGTTGTACCAGCTCAGCGGGCACCAGCCGATGTGGTCGCTGTCCCACCACCAGTGCACCCAGGCGGGGCCCCAAGAGGACCTCGGGATCCAGTACCAGCCCAGGCCGAAGCGCCAGTGCCAGCGGCCGTAGTGGTACACGGACCAGCCCCAGGGCTCGGACGAGACCCAGGTCCAGCCGATGACGGGGTACCAGGCCCAGCGGCCGTAGAGGTAGGGCCGCCAATCGGCGTAGGTGACGCGCGGCACCCAGACGTTGCCGTAACCCCGCTCGTAGACCCACTCGCCGTTCTGGTCGAGCTCGTCCTCGTACTCCGCGATCTCGGCGGGGAGGTAGCGGGTCCGGCCGCGCGCGGCGAGCTGGCCGTCGCGCGAGGCGTTCCAGGTGTCGAAGCCGTCCTGGCGGGCGTTCGCATAGGCGGGATCGCCGAGGAGGCGGCCGTCGGCGGCCGCGACGCTCTCGTTCGCCCGGACGAGGGCGGAGCCGTCCTCGGCGGCCGCCTCGAGGCTGCCCTCCCGCACGGAGGCGACGGTCTCCCGGTCGAGCCGGACGTCGAAGCGGTACAGGCCTTCCTCGAGGACGTAGAACGAGGCGTCGGGGGTGTGGACCTCGACGCCCTTGTCGAGGGCGAGACGGCTGATCCGGAGATAGGCGCCGCCTTCGGTGAGATGGAGCTTGACGCGCTCGTCGCCCTCCGTGGGCAGGACGGCGAACTCGACCCTGGTGTTGTCGTCGACGCGGAGGTAGTTCCGGCGCCCGAAGTGGACCTCGGCCTGGCCGCTCTCGGTCCCCATCTTGTCTCCCTGGACCAGGGCGAGGTTGATCTCGCCCTTCTCGTAGCCCAGGTCCGACGCCCTCTGGACGTAGACCGTGCCGTTGACGTAGCTCAGGCGGGCGTAGCTGTAAGGGTAGAACCCTTCGTCCTGGGCCATGAGGCCGAGGGGGATCGAAACGATGAAAGCGGCCGCCAGGACCGGCGTCTTGATCGATCGTCTTTTCATCGTCTTTCTCCTTCCAACCTCCTTCCAAGCAATTAACGTGCCATCCTGTTCTCCTCGGGAAAGCCAACTCCTTGTCCTGTCCAAAGGACATCCGGCCGGGGGGACATGTCCTAGCCTGGACGATCGACGGACCGGGACGGCCTTCGGACGCGAGGCCGACCTCCCCGCTCAGATTTTCAGAAGCAGGGTGGCCACCGAGAAGTAGAGGAGAACACCGGCCACGTCGATGACCGTGGTGATGAGCGGGGAGCTGGCCGTGGCCGGGTCCAGCCTCAGCTTCTTGAGCAGCAGCGGGACGCCGACCCCGATCATGCTGCCGAGGACCACGACCAGGAACATGCTGAGGCCGACGACGAGGCCCAGGGTGAATCCGCCCCTCCAGACCCCCAGTCCCCAGGCGCACAGACCCGTCGTCAGGCCCAGGGCCGCCGACACGCCGGTCTCCTTGAGAAGGAGCTGGGCCCAATCGTTCATCCGGATGTCGCCGACCGCCAACGCCCGGACCATCAGGGTCGCCGACTGGGAGCCGGCGTTGCCCCCGCTGTCGATCAAGAGGGGCAGGAAGAAGACCAGGGGGACCAGGGCGGCGATGGTCGTCTCGAACCGGGCCATGATCCCGCCGGAGACGGTGTTGACCAGGACCAGGGCGATCAGCCAGAGGACCCTCTTCCGGTACAAGAGGAGCGGGGACGCCTCTTTCAGCCCGATCTCGAGCGGGGCGACCGCGGCGGCCTTCTGGATGTCCTCGGTCGCCTCTTCCACAGCCACGTCGAGGATGTCGTCGGCCGTGACGATCCCGACGAGGACGTCTCCGGCGTCGACGACCGGCAGGACGTAGAGGTCGTAACGCTCCATGCTCAGCGCGACCGCTTCCCGGTCGTCGAAGACCGAGACGGAAACGACCGCCGAGACCATCAGGCCGGCGACGGTCTCGGCGGGTTCGGCCAGGACCACCTGGCGGAGGCTGATCACGCCGAGGAGCTTCCAGGAGGCGTCGGTCACGTAGATCGCGTCGACGGTCTCCGAATCCCGGCCCATGCGGCGGATATGGGCGATGGTCTGGCCGATGGTCCAATCCGGGCGGACGGCGACGTAGTCCGGCGTCATGAGCCGGCCGGCGCTGTCTTCGGGATAACCGAGCAGCGTCCGGGCCTCGGCCTGGTCGGCCGGGCCGAGCAGGCTCAACAGGCCCTGTCGGACCCGGTCGGGCAGCTCCTCCAGCAGCGCGGTCCGGTCGTCCGGCCTGAGGCCGGCCAGCAGGACGCGGGTCTCCTCGTCGGTCAGGTCTTTCAGGAAGGCGTCCCGCGAGCTCCGTTCGAGGAGCGAAAAGACCTCGGCGGCGACCATCTTGGGAAGAGAGCGGAACAGGAGCACCCCGGCGCGCCTGGGCAGGTCGCCCAAAAGGTCCGCCAGCTCGGGCATCGGCCAGGACTCCGTCAGCGTCCGCAAAGCGTCCCAGTCCCGCTTCTTGACGAGCTTCTCGACGAGCTCCCGGTTCTCCGGTTTGCGCAAATCCGCCATGACGGTCCCTTTCCGAGCTTGACCCGTTCCGTCCTTGTCCCCCGCCCCCCGTCTCAGGATATCATTTCCGGGAACCCGCGGCAACGAGGCGGGGAGGGCCGGCGCCACGCGCCCGGGGCCCGGGCCCCGGCGGGCTAGTCCTTCCGGTGGCGGAGGCGGTCCAGGGCGACGGCGGCGACGATGATCGCGCCGATGATGATCTCCTGGATGTAGTTCGGCCAGCCCATCATCGTGCAGCCGTTGCGGAGGAAGGACATGATCAGGACGCCGACCATGGTCCCGAGGACGCCGCCCTCGCCGCCGCTCAGGCTGCCGCCGCCGATGACGACGGCGGCGATGATGTCGAGCTCGAGCCCGACGGCCACGGTCGGGTCGCCGACCGTGAGCCGGGAGAACTCCATGACCCCGCTCAAGCCGCAGAAGAGGCCGGAGACGGCATAGACGAGGACCTTGATCCCGTCGGTCCGGAGGCCGCAGAGCCGGGCCGTGGCCTCGTTCGACCCGACGGCGAAGACGTGGCGGCCGAAGACGGTGTGCTTCAGGAGGACGGCCAGGGCCGCGGCCAAGAGGATGACGACCCAGATGCCGGGGGCCAGCAGGAGCCAGGACGGCCGCGGGCTCTTGGCCATGAGCTCGTTGACCCAGGTCATGGGCGCGTCGATCTTCTGGTTGCCGGCGATCCACTTGGCCGCGCCCCGGGCGATGCCCATCATGCCCATGGTCACGATGAAGGGCACGAGCCGCAGGCGCGTCACCAGGCCGCCGTTGACGAGGCCGACCAGGCCGCCGGTCAGCACGCCGAGCAGGACGGCCAGGAGCGGCCCGGCCCCGGCGTTGACGGCGTAGGCCGTGACGACGCTGGCCAGGGCGATGTTCGACGCGGCCGAGAGGTCGATGCCGCCGCTGATGATGACCAGGGTCATGCCGAGCGCCCCGAGGGCGACGATGACCGACTGGGTGGCGACGCTCTTGAAATTGGCGGCCCGCAGGAACCGCCCCCGGACCTCGGGGATGAGGGCGAAGAGGGCGATGACGAGGAGGAGCCCGACGAACGGGCCGAAGACGTCGAGGGCGCGGCCCAGGCGGGCCCGGCGGCGGCTCATGTCCCGTTCCTTTGTCCCGTGGCTGCGTCCTTGGAGGCCCGGCCCGTCGTGGCCGCGGCCATCAGCCCGGCGGCGTCCCACGCGGCGGCCGGCCGCGACTCGACGAGCGATCCCCGGTGGAAGACGGCGATCCGGTCCGCGATCCCGAGGAGCTCCGGGAGATAGGAGCTGACGAAGAGGACGGCCTTGCCCTCGCGGGCCAGCCCGCCGATCCACTCGTAGATCTGGCCCTTGCTGACGACATCGATGCCGCGCGTCGGCTCGTCGAGGAGCAGGACCGAGGCCTTCTGGTGGAGCAGCCGGGCCAAGGCGACCTTCTGCTGGTTCCCGCCCGAGAGGCCGCCGACCGGCTGGGCGGGGCTCTCGGCCTTGATCTTGAGCTTCCCGATCCAGTCGCCGACGGCCTTGTTCCGCCGGGCGGACCGGAGCAGGCCGCGGCGGCGGTAGGGGGCGAGATCGCTCAGGGTCATGTTGTCGGCCACCGACAGGGACAGGGCCAGGCCCTCGCCCTGGCGGTCCTCGCTGAGGAGGCCGAGGCCGCGCCGGACCCGGGCCCAGGGCCGCCGCCCGGAAAGCTCGGCGCCGGAGACGACGACGGCGCCGCCCTCGATCCCGTCCAGGCCGAAGACCGCCCGCAGGAACTCGGTCCGACCCGAGCCGATGAGCCCGGCGACGCCGAGGATCTCGCCGCGGGCGAGGGACAGGGAGACCGGCGCGGCCATCCGGGCGCCTTTCAGGCGGTCCGCGGCCAGGACCGGTCCGCCAACGGCGTGCCCGACGCGGGGGAAGAGCCGGCTGAACTTCCGCCCGACCATGAGCTGGATGAGGTCGTCGAGCCCCGTCCCCTCCATGGCCCCGGAGCCGACGCTGCGGCCGTCGCGCAGGACCGTGTAGCGGTCGGCCACCCGCCGGACCTCCTCGAGGAAATGGCTGATGTAGACGACGCCGACCCCCTGGCCCTTGAGGCCGCGGACGATCTCGAAGAGGCGCCGGCTGTCCTCCTGGCCGAGCGAGCTCGTCGGCTCGTCCAGGACCAGGATGCGGGACCGGTGGAGCAGGGCCCGGGCGATCTCGACGACCTGCTTGGCCCCGACGCTCAAGCGGCCGACGCGGACGTCGGGCGAGATCTCGGGGTGGCGGACGAGCGCGAGGACCTCCCGGACCCGGCGGGCCGTTTCCCGGCGGTCGAGCCAGCCCGCGGCGCGGGCCTCGCGGCCGAGCATGATGTTCTCGGCGACGGTCAGGTGCGGGGCCAGCGTCAGCTCCTGGTAGATCATGGACACGCCCGAGCGGAGGCCGTCGGCGGGGCCGGAGGGCGAGTAGGGCCGGCCGTCGATCTCCATCCGGCCGGCGTCGGGCGCAAGGGCGCCGCTGAGGACCTTCATCAGCGTGCTCTTGCCGGCGCCGTTCTCGCCGATGAGGGCGTGGACCTCGCCCCGGCCGAGTTCGAAGCCGACGTCGTCGAGGGCCCGGGTCGCGCCGAAGCTCTTGGTCACGCCGGCCATGCGCAGGACGGGGGGAGCGGCCGGGACGTCACGCATCAGTCGTCGATGGCGGCGAGGCCGGGGACGAGGAGGGACCGGATCCCGGGCGCGTCCATGTTCTCGCGCGTGGCCAGGACGACGCCCGTGTCGACGACCTTCTCGACGGGCTCGCCGCGCAGGTGGGCGGCCATCGTCCTGACCCCGAGATAGCCCATCTTGGCCGGGTCCTGGATGACCAGGCCATGGATCGCGCCGTCGCGGAGGCCCTGGACGAGCTTGGGCGAACTGTCGAAGCCGACGAAGACGACCTTGCCGGCCAGGCGCGACTCCTGGAGCGCCCGGAGCGTCCCGAAGGTGCTCGATTCGTTGGGCGCGAACACGCCCTGGACGTCCGGGAAGCGGCCGATCAGGTTCTCGGCCAGCTGGTAGGCCGTCTCGGTCGTCGCCCCGGCGTACTGGTCCTTGACCAGGATGTCGAGCCCGGGGAACTCGGCCGCGACCGTGTCCAGGAAGCCGGTCTCGCGCTCCGTCGTGCTGGCCGAGCCTTCCTGGTAGCGGATGACGAAGACCCGGCCGCGGCCTTGGAGGAGCGAGCCGAGCCGGCGGGCGGCCAGGACGCCGCCCTTGCGGTTATCGGTGGCCACGTAACTGACATAATCGGAGCCCTGGAGGGCCGAGTCGATGATGACGACGGGGATGCCCTCCCGGGCGGCGTCCCGGACCGGCCGCATGAGGGCCCGGTCGTCGAGCGGGGCCAGGACGATGCCGTCGACGCCGCGGCTGACGAAATCCTCGACGACGGTGATCTGCTGGGCCCGGTCGTCCTCTTTCTGAGGGCCCTTCCAGACGATCTCGACGCCGAGCTCCCGGGCCGCCCGGGCCGCCCCGGCGTGGATGGACTTCCAGAACTCGTGGGTCGTTCCCTTGGGGATGACGGCGATGGTCAGGGGCCTGGCCTCGCCCGCGGCGCCGGAGGGCTTGCGGCCGCAGGCCGCGGCGGCGAGGACGAGCGCCATGGCGGCCGCGAGGGCCTTGGGGGCGGCGGCTTTCACGGCCCCAGTATACGCAAGAGGCGCGGCACGGTCAAAGCGGCCGAATATGAATAGGGGGAACCGCCCTCGGGCCGCGGGCCCGGGCGGCTCCCCTCCTCGCCGGGGCCGGGGCCCCCGGCGGCCTGGCCTCGGGTCGGGCCGTTACTTCTTCTTCAGGATGGGCATGCCCGTCTTGGCGGTTTCCTGAACGACGTAGCCGTTGGGGACCGCGTCCAGGGCGCCGGGACGGACGTCGCGGGCGAAGAAATAGATCGTCTGCTTCCGTCCGCCCTTCAGCAGGACCTCCTTGGAGTGCAGGAAGTAGCCGACCCCCTTCGAGTTCTTGAATTCAAAAGCCATGTCTATTACCTCCGTGAGAATTATGGCCGCGCCAGAACCTGTCCGCCTGTCTCCTTCTCGTCTATGCCTCCCTCGTGGACGGGATGTCGAATGTCTTGTTGCCTGGCGGTGGAGAGCTCCATCGGATGATATGCCTCCTCGCCGCCTGGGTCAACTATTATAAGAAAAAACCCCTGATGTCAAGCCGGGACCGGGCGGGCGGCCCGGGCGGCGCGCTACTGGATGAAGTCGACGGTCGGCGGCAGGTCCGAGGGGACGATCGTCCCGTAGGCGTCCTCGTAGCGCTTGATGTTCGCCTGCAGGGCCTCGAGGAAGCGCTTGGCGTGGGCCGGGCTGACGATGGTCCGGGCCACGAGCTTGCCGAAGGGCCCGTCGGGGAAGAGGAAGGCGAAGTCGAAGAGGAACTCCTCCCGCGAGTGGCGGATGGCGGCCAGGTTGGCGTACTGGCCGAGGGCGACGGCCTCGTCGACCTTGATCTCGACCTTCTTGGCCTCGGTCTTCTGGTCCATGGTCCCTCCTGGAGCCTGGCGTCGCCCCCATTGTGGGGCGAAACAGCAAAAAAATCAAGGACATGCGTGAGGCGGAAAAAAAAATTAAAAAAAAATGAAAAAAAAGCTGGACATTCGATTTCGCTGTGGTACAATGGTTGTGGCTTTCTTGCGCGGGCTGGAGAAAGCCCCCACCTTTTTGGTTCCCATCATCAACCCCCCTTTTGCTGACAACAGCCCGCACTTCTCCGCACACGGGACATCAGATGAGAAATATCAGTCGGCGTAGTGGAGGATCGTCCGCAGGACGGCGGCCTCGCAGACCTTGCAGAGAGGTGTAGTACTCGTCGGCCAGCCCGGCGAACGAATGGCCGGACTCGTGGAGGAAGACGTAATCGGCCAGCGGGTTGTCGGACGTGAAGGCGGCATAGAGGTTGTAGATGCCGCCTCCCCCGTAGCGCGCGCGGTTGACCATGATATGGAGCGCGTCGTAGGGGACGTGGGCGGCGATGTCGCGCAGGCTCCTGTTGTCCTCGGTCAGGAGATAGCGCTCCGTGCCCAAGGCGTCGAAGCCGGCGTCGAGGACGGTCGACTTGAAGACGCCGCGGCCAGGGCGGCGGCGGAGAGCGCGCGCTTCACGGCTCCCCTCCCGCCGACGGCCGGGCCATCCGGCCGGCCGTCTCCTTGACGATCTTGAAGGCGGCCGCGGCGGTGATCGAGGCCGGGTCGCGCGACGGGTTGAGCTCGACGACGTCCAGGCCGACGATCCGGCCCTTGAGGGCCTGGATGACCTGGACCGCCTGGCGGGTCGAGAGCCCGCCGGGCTCGTGGTGGGAGACGCCCGGGGCGAAGGCCGGGTCGAGCGCGTCCAGGTCGAAGGACACGTAGACCGGGTTGGCGAAGCGCAGATGGAGCGTCTCTTGGATGTCCTTCATCTCGACCATCCGGACGCCGTGCCTGAGGGCCAGGGACCGGTGGGCGGAGGTGACGGCCCGCACGCCGACCTGGACGACGCCGGCGGCCAGGCCGTCCTCGAGGACGCGGGCGAAGGGGCAGGCGTGGGACAGGCGGTCGCCGTAGAGGTCCTCGTAGAGGTCGGGGTGGGCGTCGAAGTGGAGGACGTCGAGGGGCTTGACGTGCCGGGCGAAGGCCCTGAGCACGGGATAGGTGATGGAGTGGTCGCCGCCGAGGACGATGGGCGCGGCGCCCTTGGCCAGGATGCGGTCGACGGCCTTCTCGGTCAGGGCGAAGGTCTTGTCGGGGTCGCCGGAGACGTCGACGTCGCCGAGGTCGACCAGGGCCGTGTCCGCCTCGAGGTCGACCCCGAGCTCGGTCCAGGCGCAGTAGCACTTGCCGGTCGAGACGGCCCTGATAGCCGCCGGCCCGCCGGCCGCGCCGCGGAGATAGCTCGACTTCTCGTCGAAGGGGACGCCCAGGACGGCGATCTTGTAGTCGGGGTTCTCGGAGAGAGGCTTCAACGCCCCGCCGAAGTCGGTCATGGTCCACCTCCGGGCCCGGGATTCCGCCCGATTATAGCCTAAACAAAGGGGTTCCCCAAGGGGAACCGGGGGGGAAGAGGAGGCCGGGGAAAAACGGGGGAGAGAGATCCTCCCTCTCCCTTTTCACGACCTTGGCACCGCCTCTCGCGAGGCCGTCGCGCCCCGAAGGCTGCGACCGCGTTCAGGTTCTCATGCCGCCGCCGGGGGGTCAATCACCCTCCGCGGTGAATCCCGCGATGAGAATACGGGCCCGGGAGATCACCTTCGCCGTTGACTTTGGCCCGGCCTTCCTTAAAATAGAGGCGATGGCCGACGCGATCCGGATCCGGGACCTGCGGAAGGATTTCCGGCTCGGGTTCGTTCCCAGGACCCACAAGATCCTCAAGGGCATCACCTTCTCCGTCCGCGAGGGCGAGATCTTCGGCTACCTCGGGCCGAACGGGGCCGGCAAGACGACGACCATCAAGTGCCTGCTCGACCTCATCCGCCCGGACGCCGGGACGATCGAGATCTTCGGCCTGTCCCACTTCGCGCCGCGCTCCCGCGAGCCGCTCGGCTTCCTCCCGGAGAATCCCTACTTCTACGACTATCTCACGGCCCGGGAGTTCCTGGCCTTCACCGCCGACCTCTTCGGCCTCGGCCGGACGGAGAGGGACGGGCGCATCGCCCGGCTCCTGGCCCTGGTCGGGCTGGAGCGGGCCGCCGACCTGCCCCTGCGGAAGTACTCCCGGGGCATGCTCCAGCGGGCCGGCCTGGCCCAGTCGCTGGTCAACGACCCCAAGCTGGTCATCCTCGACGAGCCGCTCGGCGGCCTGGACCCGCTCGGCCGCAAGGAGATCCGCGACATCATCGTCCGCTTCAAGGAGGAGGGACGGACCGTCTTCTTCACCTCGCACATCCTCCAGGACATCGAGATGATCTGCGACCGGGTGGCCATCATCGTCGGCGGCCGCATCGTCAAGGAGGGCGCCCTGCGCGACCTCGTCTCGGAGCGGGTCCTGTTCACCGAGGCCGTCGTCGCCGGCCTCCCCCCCGAGGCCTTCGCCGGGATCGGGGAAAGCGTCTCGGCCCAGGGCGACCGGGTCCTGATCCGCATCCTCGACGAAGCCAAGGTCGACGAGGCCCTCGACCTCGTCCTGAGGAGACGGGGCCGCCTCCTCTCGCTCAGCCCCCGGACCGAGACGCTCGAGGACATCTTCGTCGAAACGGTGACACGGACATGAGGATCGGGGCCATCGCCGGGATCACGTTCAAGGAAGCCAAGCGCGACCGCGTGCTCTACCTCCTCTTCTTCTTCGCCGCCCTGGGCATCCTGGCCTCCCGCGTCCTGGCCATCCTGACGGTCGGCGACCGGCTGAAGATCATCAAGGACGTCGGCCTGGCCTCGATCGCCGTCTTCGGCGTCCTCATGGCCATCCTCATCGGCACGGGGCTCGTCTACAAGGAGATCGACAAGAAGACGATCTTCACCCTGCTGGCCAAGCCGATCCGCCGGGCCGAGTTCATCCTGGGCAAGTTCCTCGGCCTCGTCCTGACGCTCTTCGTCATGACCGCGGCCATGACCGCGATCTTCCTGGCCATCGTCTTCGCCCACACGCTCGAGGTCGAGGGGGCCCTCCTCGTCGCCGTGGCCTACATCTTCCTCGAGCTCGTCCTCGTCACGGCCGTGGCCGTCCTGTTCTCCTCCTTCTCGACGCCCATCCTGAGCTCGCTCTTCGCCCTGGCCTTCTACCTCATCGGCCACCTGTCCTGGGGCTTGAAGCTCATCCTCGCGAAGATGGCCCCCGGCCCGGGCCGGGCCCTCGTCCGGGCCCTCTACACGGTCCTCCCCGACCTCGAGAACTTCAACTTCAAGACCGAGGTCGTCCACGGCCTGCCCATCCCGCCGGGGATCTACCTCCCGTCTCTCCTCTACGGGCTCTGCTACACGGCCTTCATCCTGGGCCTGGCCATCCTCATCTTCCGGCGCCGGGACTTCATCTGACGTGAGGGGCCGAGGCGGCAGGGCCATGGTTCCCGCGACGGCGCCCCGGAGAGGCCGGGCGACGCTCCTTCTCGTCGGGCTCCTCGTCGCCGCGTCGGCCGGCTTCTCGGCGCTCAAGGTCGCGACGGACAAGATCGCCCGCGAGAAGCTCCCCGGCTCGTCGATCATCTACGTCCCCTCGGGCAAGTTCCTGAAGTTCGCGGCCTTCGGCTACCGGGCCCTGGCCGCCGACGCGGTCTATCTCTGGTCCATCCAGTACTACAGCACGCCGACGATCGACGACCGCTACGACCACCTCGACCACGTCTTCGCCATCATCAACGAGCTCGACCCCCGCTTCCAGGACCCCTACGAGGTCGGGGCCATGATCGCCGTCCAAGGCGCCCAGGAGAACCGGGCCCGGCCGGAGGCGGCCGCGCGCCTGCTGGCCGCCGCGTTCGCCATCCTCGACCGGGGCGCGGCCAACAACCCCGACCAGTGGATCTACCCTTTCAACGCCGGCCACATCGCCCTGATGACCCTCAAGGACTACGCCCTGGCCGAAACCTATTTCGAGCGCTGCATGGCCATCCCCGGCGCCCCGGAATTCGTGGAGCGGCTCCGGGCCAACGCCATCTTCAAGAAGGGCGACCTCCAGACCTCGTGGGAGACCTGGCTCGACATCTACAAGCGGGCCCCGGACGAGCGGACGAAAAAGATCGCCTCGAACCACCTCTACAACGTCAAGGCGACCATGGACAAGGCCGCCCTCGAGGCGGCCCTGGCGGAATACCGGAAGCGGACCGGGCGCCCGCCGGCCGGCCTCGACGCCCTCGCCGGCGCCGGCCTCGTCCGCGAGGTCCCCAAGGACCTCGACGGCAAGGACTACGTCTACGACCCGGCGGCCGGGACCGTGACGACGGTGATCAGCCCATGGCGACGCTGACGGTCGTCTTCGTCGCGCTCTTCGGCCTCGTCTTCGGGAGCTTCCTCAACGTCGTCATCCACCGCCTGCCGCGGGACCTGAGCCTGACCCGGCCGCCGTCGTCCTGCCCGGGCTGCGGGGCCCGCATCAAGGCCTACGACAACATCCCCGTCCTGTCCTACATCCTCCTCCGGGGCCGGTGCCGGTCCTGCGGCCGGAGGATCTCCCCCGAGTACCCGGCCGTCGAGGCCCTGACCGCGGCCGGCTTCGTCCTCGTCCACTTCCGGGTCGGGCCGGCCTTCGGCCTCGACTTCGCCGCCGGCGCCGTTTTCACCTGCGCCCTCGTCGCCCTCGGCTTCATCGACTACCATCACCAGGTCCTGCCCGACGCCGTCACCCTGCCCGGCCTGGCGCTGGCCCTCGCCTACGCCTATGTCCGGGGCGGCGGGGCCTTCCGGGACGCCCTCCTCGGGGCCGTCGGGGGAGCGGGCTTCCTCCTTCTCGTTTACGCCGGCTATCTCCTGGTCCGGAAAAAGGAAGGGCTGGGCATGGGCGACGTGATGATGATGCTCATGGTCGGGGCCTACCTCGGCCCGTGGCGGACGCTCCTCGTCCTCATCCTCGGATCGTTCGCCGGCGCCCTCGTCGGCGTCTACGTCATGGCCCGCAAGGGCAGGACGGCCCAGTTCGCCCTGCCGTTCGGGACCTTCCTCGCCCCGGCCGCGTTCGTGGCCATGATCTGGGGCGAGAAGATCGTCGGGGCCTACAGGGATTACCTGGCCTCCCGCCTAGGCTAGCCCGGGCCGGCGGCGGTCAGCGGGACCGGCCGCGCTTCACCCGGATCGAGAAGACGGTCTTCGTCCCCGTGCCGACCTTGAACCGCTCGGCCGCGGGGAGGCCCGGGGCCCAGGCGATCTCGCCGCCGGAGACGACGACGGGCAGGCGGTCGCGGGCCGCGACGGGGACGCCCTTGGCCCTCAGGGCCTCCTTGAGCTTCTTCCGCCCCGGGGCGCCGAGCGGCCGGTAGAGGTCGCCGGCCCGGCGGTTCCTGACGAGAAGGGGGAAGGAGAGCCGGCCCGCGTCGAGGACGGCCCCGGCCGCGTCCCCCCCGGCGGGCCGTCGCGCCGTCCCGGCCGCCTTGCGCCGCGAGCCGGCGAGCGACAGGCCCGCGCCGGGGACAGGCAGAACGCCCCGCCCGTCCCAGAGGAGCTCGAAGGGCCGCGCCTTGGGGGCCCGGCGCTTCGGCCCGACCCGCCCGGCTTCGCGGCGCAGGACGAGGCCCTTGCGGAGCCGAAGTTCCTTGCCCTCGCCGAGGGCCATGAGAGCGGCCACGTCCTCGTAGGTGACGCCCCGAAGGTCGCCGAGGAGCCGGCGCAGGAATTCGCGGCCGACCCGCCGGGCCAGGGCCGGGGCGAGCAGGGGCAGGGTCCTCGCGTCGAGCGAGACCGCGCGGCCCCGGCGCAAGATGAGCCCGTCGGCCAGCTCGCGGACGAAGCCGTCCAGGAGCTCGTTCTCCTCGCGGGCGAGCGCGGCCAGGCGGGCCAGGTGCCCGACGATCCGGGGCTCGTAGCCGCGCTCGAGCGCCGGCAGCAGATCGAGGCGGATGCGGTTGCGAAGGAAGCGGCGGTCACGGTTCGAGGCGTCCTCGCGCCAAGGCAGGCCCCGCTTCCCGAGCCAGGCCCGAAGGTCGGGGCCGGCGATGCCGAGGAGCGGCCGCACGATCGGGCAGCCCGCGCCGGCGGCGACGGGGGCGATCCCGGCCAGGCCGCCGATCCCGGCGCCCCTCATCAGCCGCATGAGGACCGTTTCGGCCTGATCGGTCATGGTGTGGCCCGTGGCGATCTTGGTCGCCCCGGAGGCCCCGGCCGCCCGGCGGAGGAAGGCGTACCGGAGGTCCCGCCCGGCCTCCTCGAGATTGAGCCTCTTCGCCGCGGCGTGGGCCCGGACGTCGGCCGAGCCGGCCTCGAGCGGGAGGCCCCAGCGGCCGGCCAGCTCCCGGACGAAGCGCTCGTCCCCGTCGGCCTCCTCGCGAAGCCGGTGGTTGAAGTGGGCCAGGCCGACCTCGAGGGGCATCTCGCCGCGGAGCTTCAGGAGAAGGGCGGCCAGGGCGACCGAGTCCGGGCCGCCGGACACGGCCGCGAGGACGCGGTCGCCGGGAACGACCAGGCCGCCGCCGACGGCCGCGGCCCGGAAGGCGGCGAACAGGCGGTCCGGGGCGGGGCGGGGCGTCCTCATCGCGGTCGGGTCACGCTGGCCGATGCTCGGAGAAATGGCGGCGGAGGGATTTGAACCCCCGACACTGCGGATATGAGCCGCATGCTCTGACCAACTGAGCTACGCCGCCACAAGGGTCCCAGAATTTTAGCGGAATCGCCCTTTTTAGTCAACGCGCCGTCCCCGGCCGTCGCCCGGAGGCCCCCCCGCGGGGGGGGCCGAAGCCGGCCTTGAGCGGCGGGGGGCTCACTGATAGAGAGGGGATTCGACTTTGGTCTTGAAGGCGAAACGGCCTTCGCGGAAGAGCCGGGCGCAGGCGTCGACGGCGCGGGCGTCGAAGAGGATGCCGCGACCCCTGCGAACCTCCTCGAGGGCTTTCTTGATCCCCATGGGAGGGCGATGGGGGCGCGGGGAGCAGGCCGCCTCGACGACGTCGGCCACGGCGAGGACGCGGGCCTCGGGCAGGATGGCGTCGCCCACCAGCCCCTCGGGGTAGCCCGAGCCGTCGAGCCGCTCGTGGTGCTGGAGGACGATGTGGGCCACGGGCCAGGGGAAGGCGATGTCCCTGATCATCTCGTAGCCGATCCTCGGGTGCTCCTTGACGAGCTGGAGCTCGGCCGGGGTCAGGACGCCGGGCTTGGTCATGATCTCGGCGGGAGCGGCGACCTTGCCGATGTCGTGGATGACGGCGGCGAAACGGATCCCCTCGACGGCGTCCCAGGCCATGTTCATCTCCTGGGCGATGGCCACGGCCAGGTCGGCGGTCCGGCGCTGGTGCCCGGCCATGTAGGGGTCCCGGAGCTCCAGGGTCATGGCCATGGCCCGGAAGGCCCCATCGAGGGACCGTTCCAGGCGGTCGAGCGTGCTCTGGAGGTAGTCCTCGGAGCGGCGGGTCTCCAGGACCTTGCCGTGGAGCTCGTCGTTGGCCCGGGCCAGCTCCGCGGTCCGCGCGTCGACGAGCCGGTCGATCTCGAGCCGGGCCAGGCGCAGCTCCTTCTCGACGCGGGCCCGCTCGGCGGCGTCCGCCTCCTGCTGGGCGGCCCGTCTGGCCGCGTCCTCCTCGAGCGCCCGGTTGCGGGCCTCGAGGTCGCGGATGGTCCGTTCCAGGCCGTCGACCATGGCGTTGAAGGTCTGGGCCAGGAGCCCGACCTCGTCCCGGTCGTAGACCCGGGCCCGCTGCCGGAGGTCCCCGTTGGCCAGCTTCTCGGCCGTCCGCGTCATCTGGACGATGGGACGGGTGATCACCCCGCTGAGGACGACGGCGAACGCGACCGCGGCGGCGAGCACGGCCGCGCCGAAAGGGATGGCGGCCACATGGCGGGCGTTGATAAGATGGACCAGGCCCGTGACGCCGACCGTGAGGAGGCCGGCGAGAAGGATCATCTTCCGCCGGATCTTGCCCGGGCCGGGCCGCGTCGGGACGCCCCCGTTCCCGTCCGAAGCGGTCCCGAGGAATCCGGCGGGGTCCTGGAATGACGGGCTCATGGCGATGTCCAGGATACTCTTCCGTTCAGGCGAGGCAATGGCCTTTGGGGGTGATTTCACCGGGTGGGGCTTCACCCCAAAGGGGGGGGAAGGGTGAGGCGCCCGCCGGCCGGCCTCACCAGCGGCCGGCCTGGCGCGGCTCCATGCGGCGGAGGTCGAGGCCGCGCTCGACCGCGCCGATCCGGTACAGGCAGATCTCGCGCAGGGACGACGGGCGGTGGAGGGCCTCGGACAGCGACTGGGTCCCGACGGCCCAGACGCCGCCGCCGCGGACGACGGCGACCTTGTATTCGTGCAGGGCCCGGATGAGCTCCGCGGCCGGGGTGTCGGGGGGAAGGACCGGGATGACGAGATAGAAGAACGAGCCCTCGGCGTCGATGGGGACGATGCGGCCGGCCGGGGCGGTCTCGCCGGGATAGACGAACCTGGCCGCGGCCTCGGCCTCGGCGACGTGGCAGTGCATGACCGACTGGAAGTCGCTGGCCGCGTAGATCGCCTTGTGGACGGCGGACTCGGCGTCGTCGGCGGGATCCGCGGCCAAGGGCAGGCCGAGGAGCGGGCCGCCGACGTCCCGCGGCATCGAGGCCTTGGGCGCGTAGAGCATCGTGTCGACGCCCCGGACGGACATCGACCCGGTGTGGAACGGCGAGAGGCGGGATTCGAAGATCCGGTGCCCGGCCTTGACGAACTCCCTGAGGATCTCCTCCTCCTCGCGGAAATCCGAGCGCTCGTCGCCCTCGACCGCGTAGGGCGCGGGAGGGGCGGCCAGGGCCCGCCCGGGGTCGGCCGCGACCTCGCGCCGGACCGCCCCGACATCGACGCGGAGGCGCTCCATGGCCCGGACGACCGCCCCGGCGTAGTTGCCGACGCAGAGCCGGAAGAAGGCCTCGCGGAGGCTGCGGCCCTTGGCCACGGCGCCGTGCCCGTAGATGACGGTCAGGGGGTGCGCGGCCAGCCGCTCGGGGATAGTCCGGGCCAGCTCGGGCGAGCCGCTGGGCACGGCGAACCAGTCGACGGGGATGACGCCGCCGAGATGGCGCCAGGCCAGGGGATCGACGGGCACGAAGTCCGGCGGCTTCGCCGGCTTGGGCGCGTCGTCGAGCGTGGCGACGACGAGGTCTTTGACGTGGGCGTGCATGGAGGCCCGGACGCCGGGCAGGGCCAGGACGCGGGCATGGATGTCGGTCTCCGAGGAGGCCTTGTAGTAGCCGAAGTCGGTCTCCGTGGCCGAGAGGAAGCAGATCTGGCCCGGCTCGAGGTCGCCCTTCTGCGAGCCCGTGGCCGTGACGACGATCTCGTCCTGGCCCCGGTCGCCGGTCCGGCGGACGGCCATGTTCCCGCTGTGGCTGTCCTGGATGTCGCAGAGGAGGGAGGCCCGGCCCAGGGCCTGGAACTCCCGGAAGAGGTCCTCCGCCGCCCGCCATTTCGGACCGCTCATCGGCGCCTCCCCCCGATCCTCAGGGCCCGGAGGAGCCCGGCCGTGGGCCGTCCCTCGGCGTCCCAGCCTCGGACCTTGTAGTAGTCCCGCCTCATCCGCTCCTGGTCCTCGCGCGAGACCCGGCGCTCCTTTCCCTCGACGACGATGGGCACCTCGGCGAAGCGGCCCGGCAGGGCGTCGTCGGCGGCCGTCGCCCCGGCCTCGAGGTTGAACAGCCGCTCCAACGCCGCGACCCGGTTCCCGATCTCCTCGAGCCGGGCCGAGGAGAAGTCGCGGCCGGTGACGCCGCCGATCATGCGGGCCCACGGGTCCGTCGAGAACGCGTAGCCGGTGAAGCGGCAGACGCCGAGGCTGTCCTGGAGGATGCCGAGGTTCTGCATGTTCCGGATGGCGATGGGCGACTGGAGCAGGCTGAAGCGCGGGATCTCCCGGGCCCCGCCGAAGAAGGCCAGGGACACGGCGTAGCCGCCGCGGAGGTGGCAGGCCCCCGTAGGCGAGGTCATGTAGCCGAGCGCCTGGGGGAAGGAGGCCCGCGGGTCGTAGGCGGGGATCTCGAGCTTCTTGACGGTCATGGCCAGGTCGGGCCGGCCGAACCCGCCGGCCAGGCGCGCGGCCCCCTCGGCCAGGGCGGCCCCGAGGCCCTCGCGGCGGGCCGTCAGGGGGACGAGGGCCTCGAGGGCGGCGGCATCGCCGAAGCGGAGGTCGAGGCCGGCGGCGGCCTCGTCGCCGATGAGGCCGCGCTCGCGGAGCTCCATGGCGCAGGCGACCGTTCCGCCGTAGCTCATGGTGTCCAGGCCGAGCTCGTTGGCCCGGTAGTTGGCCCGGGTGATGGCCTCGAGGTCGTAGATGCCGCAGAGCGGCCCCATGAGGACGATGGTCTCGTATTCGGGGCCCTCGCCCCGCTCCTCCCCGCCGCCGCGGCCGGCGACCCGGGTGTGCCGCTGACAGCCGATCGGGCAGAGGTGGCACGACCCGGCCTTCTCGAGGAGGGTCTTGGCCAGGGTCTCGCCGGAAACGCGTTCGACGTCCTCGTCGCGGTGGGCGCAGTCCTGGAAGTTCCTGTGAGGCAGCATGGCGATGAGGTTGATCAGCTCGACCAGACCGGCCGTGCCGAGGTCGCGGAGCAGGCGCTTGGTCGCCGGCGCCTGTTTCATGAGGTAGAGGGCCTGGTCGAGGCCCGCCCGGAAGCGCTCCCGGTCGGCGACAGCGGTCTTTTCCCGGCCTCGGACGCGGACGGCCTTGAGCTTCTTGCTGCCCCAGACGGCCCCCGGGCCCGAGCGGCCGTAGACCCGGTCGCGGTCGTTGGCGACGGCGGCGAAGCGGACCAGGTTCTCCCCCGCCGGGCCGATGCAGAGGACTCGGGCCGGACGGCCCGGCTCCGAGACGGCGGCGAGGCTGTCGTTCGTCTCGTGGGTCGTCAGGCCCCAGAGGCCGTCGGCCGGCCGGATCTCGGCCCGTCCGGCCTCGATGTCGATCAGGACCGGCGTCGGCGAGGCGCCTTTGACGACGAGGGCGTCGAAGCCGGACGACTTGAAGACGGCGCCCCACGTCCCGCCGGAATTGGACGTCCCGAGGACCCCCGTGAGGGGCGACTTGAAGGCCATGTGGCCCCGGCCGGCCGTCGGCGCGGCCGTCCCGACGAGGGGCGAGGAGGCGATGACGAAGGCGTTGTCGGGCCCGAGGGGATCGCAGGCCGGGTCGATCGTGTCGTAGAGGATGCGGATGGCCAGGCCGCGCCCGCCGAGGTAATCGAGGGCCGCCTCGGGCGCGAGGGGCTCCGTCCGGACCTCGCCCGCGCTGAGATCGGCGACGAGGACGCGGCCGTGGTAGCCGGGGATCGGGAAGTCGGGCATGGCCGGCCCTTACGATATCAGAAGCCTATTTCCCCCGCAAGGAACGCGAACCGCCGGTTCATCCCGGCCGGCTGCGGAGGGGTCTCGGGATCGTCTCCGCGCCGACGGAGGCGCCGGCGGCGACGGCGAGGTCCCGCTCGCGGCCGCCGAAGAGGTCGCGGAAATAGGCGAAGAACTTCGCCTTGACGGTCATGGCCTTCCCGGACGGACGGCCGAGGCGCGGAGGCGCTCGTCGAGGAGGCGCATGTCCCCGGGGTCGCGGACATCGAAGAAGACCGGGACGAGCGGCGCGACCGCCGCGGCGAGGCCGTCCGCGACGCTTTCGCGGACGACGAGGAGCGTCGCGCCTTCCGGCCGCCGGAGGGCGCCGCGCAGGGCCGGCCAGAGCCCGCCGCCCTCGAGCTCGAGCGGCCCGACCTCGTCGACGATGAGCAGGCCGGCGCGGCCGCCGTGGCGGAGGATCCGCCTGGCCCGCTCGAGGGCGCCGGGGAGGAAGGCGTAGGGGCCGGTCCGCGCGGCCCGGGCCCCGCCGCCCCGCCGGAGATAGGGGCGCCGGCGCAACGCCGGGACCTCGAGAAGGTCGTAACCGGTCTCGCCGTTCTCGTCGGTCGCGGCCGGGCTGAGGAAGCCGGCGCAGGCGAGGCCCGCGGCGGCCCAGCCCGGCCAGGCCCGCTCGAGGAACGTCGTCTTGCCCCCGTGGACGGGCCCGGTGAGCGCGAGGACCATCGGCGCTAGCGGATATTGACGCTGGCTTCGCCGGTCTCCAGGAGGATGGCCTGGCCCATCGGGGTGCCGGCCGTCGCGCTGGTGAAGCCGAGCGACGACTGCCCCGGGCCCACGGACTGGAAGACGAGGACGGCCAGGACGCCGCGGCCCTTGAACCCGGCGCTGCCGGGCGGGGCGGAGAAGCCGATCGTGCAGGTCCCGCCGCTGATGTTCTTGAGGAAGGGCACCTTCTCCCCGAGCTGCCGCAGGCCGCCGCCTTCAAGGACGTCCTTGAGCTTGAGGACGCGGGGATCGAAGGTCAGGACGAGCGAGCAGTTGCCGATCCCCTTCTCGCTCGAGAGCTCGACGTTCATGCGGAACTCCCGCTCCCGCGGCGCCTCGAAGCTGGCCGGCGAGAGGTAGACGACGCTGGCCTCGCGGTCCCCGGCCTCGCGGGGCGGCTCCGCGCCCACGGGCGGGGCCAGGTCCTCGCGCCCGGCCGCGGCGGCCGCCGCGGCGCCGGCGCCGGTGACGCCGGAGAGGTTGTCGGGGTCGACCCACAGGGGCTTGGCGTCCTCCTCCGTGACCTCGATGGCGCGGATGATGTGGGGGGTGATGGTCAGGACGACGTCGGTCTGCTCGACCTGCTTCTTGGTCGCCCCGAACAGGCTCCCGAGGAGGGGGATATCTTTGAGCCCGGTGATGCCGCCGGCCGAGAGGCGCTCCTCGTCCCGGAGCAGGCCGGCCAGGAGGTTCGTTTCCCCGTCCTTGAGCCGGACCGTGTTCTTGATCTCGCGGTTGGCGATGATGGGGATGAGATTGTTCACGTACGCGGCGATCGAGGAGATCGTCAGCTCGATCTCCAGGGTCACCTCGCCCTCGAGATGGACCTTCGGCGTCATCTTGATGGTGATGCCGATGTCGGTCATGGTGTAGTTGGTGATGGGGACGTTGGCGACCCCGCCCGCGGCGTAGGCCGCGAACTGGGAGTTGATCACCGGCACCTTCTGGCCGACGACGTATTCGAGCTTCTCGCCGGCCAGGCCCCGCATCTTGGGCTGGGCGATGATCTTGGTGTCCGAGTCGGCGGCCAGGATGGAGGCCAGGGCCGTGGGCACGGTGATCTGGTAATTGGCCAGGTCGCCGAAGTTGAAGCGGGTCCCGTCGGCGTTCTTGAGGCGGAAGAAGCCTTTCTCGGTCATCGAGCCGTCGGCCGGGTTGAGCTGGACGCCCAGGGCCCCGGTGCTGAGGTCGATGCCCAGGTTCGTCTCCCTGGTCCGGTTGACCTCCATGATCTCGATGTCGACGACGACCTCGCCCTTGGGCTTGTCCCACTGGCGGAGGAGCTTCTCGGCCAGGGCCACGGCCTGGGGCGTGTCCCGGACGGTGACCGAGTTGAGGTTCTTGTCGACCTGGATGGACGGGACCTTGTACATCGTCTTGATCATCTGGGTCAGGCGCATCTGGACGTCGCTGGCGTCGATGTTGGAGAGGTAGAACGTCTTGATGGCGTTGAGCTCGTACTGCATCCGCTTCTGGACGTTGTCGGGGACGATGATGACCGTCCGCTCGTCGATGACCCGGGAGAAGTTCTTGCTGGCGACGCAGAGGAAGTTGACGGCCTGCTGGAGGTCCTTGCCGGTCAGGTCGATGGCCAGATTGGTGTCGCGGAAGGTGTCGTCGTAGAGGAAGTTCACCCCGGCGACGCGGCCCAGGGTCTGGAAGATCGAGCGCAGGGAGACGTCGTTGCGGAAGCTCAGGTTGAGCGGCTCGCCCGCCCCCTTGAGCTGGACGGGCCCCTCGATCCGCTCGCCGCCCGGCCGCGGCTTCTCCGGAGGCGCCGTCAGGGCCTTGAGCTCCGCGGCGGCCCGGTAGTTCTGGGGGTCGAAGACGAGGGCCTTCTGGTAGTTGACCTCGGCCTCTTTCCGCTTGTTCTGCGCGACCAGGGTCCGGGCCTGCTGGAGGAAGAAGAGGCTGGCCGCGGTCCGGGCCCGGACCAGGGCGACCCGGTAGACCGGCTCCTTGGGGTTGTCCAGCGCGGCCTTCTGGTAGTATTGGACGGCCTCCTCGTACTTCTGGTTCATCTCGGCCGCCGCGCCCTGCCGGTAGTTCAGGCTGAGCGTCCGGCAGCCGGCCGCCAGCGCGGCCAGGGCCAGGACGGTGACGAGCTTTCTCATGGCCGGTCTCCTTGCTTGGCGAACGTTCTCCGCTCCCCCTTGGGGCCCTCGACGACGATGGCCTCGGCCGTGACCCCGACGACCCTGTAGCCGGGCGCGATCTCGTCGCCCTCGGCCACGTCCTGGGTCCTTCCGCCGCGCAGGACGAGCCCGATCGTCCGCCCGCCCATCTTGATCGAGCCGAGGTAAGTGATCGTCAGCGTGAACGCCGGCGGCGGCTCGGCCGGGGAGGCCGCCGCGGCGGCCGGCGCGGGGCCGGCCGGCCTGAGGGCGGCCGGGGCGGCCGACGCGGCCTTCGGCCGGAAGATGTCCCGGACGAGGGGCGGCGGCGTCCCGTCGCCGAGGACGAGGAGGTCCTTGCGGACGAGCGGCTTGGGCGCCTCGGCGTCCTGGGCCGCGAGAAGGCCCGCCAGCCCGGCCAGGGCGAGGGCCGCCGCGACCGCGGTCCGCGCCCTAGACTCCATAATACCCCGCCAGCGTGAACTTGGCGCTCAGGCGCTCGCCGCCCGAGCCGGTCCGCGGGAAGTCGATGTTCTCGATGACCAGGAACTTGGGGAAGGCCTCGAGGACGGCCAGGAGCCGCCTCAGGCCGGCGTAGGTGCCCGTGTAGGTGAACGTGACGACGGTCTTGCGGACCTGTTCCTTTTCGAGGTCGGAATAGCTGTAGGCCAGGTCCGTGATGACCGTCCCCGCCTGGGCGAAGACCTTCTGGAGGTCGTCCCGGAGGGCCTGGCCGCTTTCCTGCGTTTCATAGAAATAGCCGGCCCGGAGCTCGGCCAGGTCCCGGCCGGCGTCCTCCCAGAGCCGCCACCGGACCCGGGCCTCGTCGCGGGCCTGGCCCGCTTTCAGCGCCGCTTCCTGGCTCCGCATGACGAGCTTCCGGTCCCGGACCAGCCCGCCGCGGACCCGGACGAGGAGGACGAGGAAGACGGCGAGGAGGACCAGGGCGGCCAGGCCGAGCCGGCCGAGCGTCCGCCGCTCGCCGTCGTCGAGGAGGTCAAAAAGCGCGTTCATGCTTGAGATCCATCTCCGCGATGATCCGGCCGTCGTCGCCGCGCTGTGTCCCGACGAGCTTGATGTCCCTGAAGCGTCGGGCGGTCAGGCGATCGATGAACGCCGAGAGGTCGTCGAGGCTCCGGGAGTTGACCCGGATGTGCAGGGCCACGGACCCGTCGGCCGTGAACCCCGGCTTCAGGGCGGTGATGTAGCTCGGGTCCGGGAGCGCCATCTCGAGCTCGGCGAAGAGGGCCGTCCAGCGGAACGTCTTTTTCAGGATCACGGCGTTGACCAGGTCGACCCGGAGCTTGCTCTGGGCCTCGGCCCGCTTGATGTCGGCGTCGAGTCCCCGCTTCTCCCGCTCGGCCTCGCCCTGGAGCCTCTGGGCCGCGGCGGTGGCCGCCCTGACCCGGCGGTCTTCGCCGCCGTCCTTCATGACGACGAAGACGCCGAGGCCCGCCGAGACGGCCATGAGCCCGATCAGGGCCCGGGCGACGGTCTTGTAGAGCCGCCGGTTGCGCAGCGGCCGGGTGGCCAGGTTCAGGTCGAGGGGCGGCGCGGCCGTCATAGGACCTGTCCGATCAGCGGGGCCAGGACGGCCTTGTGGGCCTCGGTCCAGACCTTGGGCGCTTCGTAGTCGACGGTCCTGACCGGGACGCCCGTCCGCTCCCCGAGGCGGGAGGCGATCCCCGCCGTCTCGGCCTCGGCGGCCGAGCGGAGCCAGAGCCTCTCGGTCCGGACCCTCTCCTTGTCCTCCAGGAAGCGGATGGTCGTCTCCGCCTCCCGGACGATGTTCTCGGCCCGCTCCTCGGCTCCGGTCCCGGCGGCGGGGCCGACGTCCTTCTGGCGGTACAAGGTCCAGCCGGCCTCGGACAGGGCCAGGAGGGTCAGCGTCTCGTCTTCCAGGTTGAGGAGGAGGTCGGCGGCCCGGCCGTCGCGCCTGACCAGGTTGGCCAGGGCCAACGAAGGGACGCCGACCAGCACCGGCCTCAGGCCGGCCTTCTCGAACAGGGCCTCGTATTCCCAGACGACGACCCGGCGGGCCATGGCCGCGATGATCCGGCGCGGCCCCCGCCCCGGCGTCGCGGCGAAATCGATCCGGGCGTCCTCGGGGATGAGCGGCATCTGCTTGGCGATGCGCCAGCGGAGGAAGGCCTCCCGTTCCCGGCCCGTCCGGGGGAAGCCGTCGACGTTGAAGACGAAGACGCGGACGGACGGCTCGGGGATGAGCAGCCCGGCCGTCCCGGAGGCGAGGCGGAGGTTCCTCATCCCCTGGGCGATGGCCTCCTCGAGGGCGGCGGGATCGGCGATGTTGGGCCGGTCGAACGACGGGACGACCGGGCGCTCCCGGAAGGGCAGGACGAAGCCGCCCTTGACCGACCGGTCGGCCCGGGCGACGCGGACGCCGCTGAGGTAGCCGGGCGCGATCTGGAAGACGGCGTCGGGCAGGAGCCGTTCGGTGAAGCGGTCTCGCAGGCGTCTCCCGATCGTCACGCGCGTCACTCCACGAAGGTCACTTTGTTCAGGTCCTTGAGGCTGGTCACGCCGGCCAGGACCTTGTCCGCGCCGGCCTCCCGCAGGAAGACCATGCCCTCGGCCTTGGCCCGCTTCTTGACCTCGGACAGGGGCCGCTTCTCGAGGATGAGCTCGCGGATGGGGTCGGAGAGCTCGAGGATCTCGGCGATGGCGGTCCGGCCCTGGTAGCCGGTCCCGTTGCAGTCCGGGCAGCCCTTGGGCTCGTAGAAGACCGTGTCGGCGTGGCGGGACGGGTCGAAGCCCGACTCCGCGAGCGCGGCGGCGCCGTAGCGGACCGGGGCCTTGCAGTGCGGGCAGAGGACCCGGACCAGGCGCTGGGCCAGGACGCAGTTGAGGGCCGAGATGAAGCTGTAGGGGTCGACCTGCATGTGCATGAACCGCCCGATGACGTCGAAGACGTTGTTGGCGTGGACGGTCGTGAAGACGAGGTGCCCCGTCAGGGCCGACTGGATGGCGATCTGGGCCGTCTCCGGGTCGCGGATCTCCCCGACCATGATCTTGTCCGGGTCGTGACGGAGGATCGAGCGCAGGCCGCGGGCGAAGGTCAGCCCCTTCTTCTCGTTGACCGGGATCTGGGTGATGCCGTCGACCTGGTACTCGACCGGGTCCTCGATGGTGACGATCTTGTCCTCGGGCGACTTGATCTCGGTCAGGGCGGCGTAGAGCGAGGTCGTCTTGCCGCTGCCCGTCGGGCCCGTGACCAGGACCATGCCGTAGGGCTGGGCGATGTACCTGCGGAACTTGTGCAGGATCTCGTCGGAGAAGCCCAGGACGTCGAGGCGGAGCTCGCGGATGGCCTGGGTGATCATCTCCTTGTCGAGGATGCGGATGACCGCGTCCTCGCCGTAGATGCAGGGCATGACGGAGACGCGGAAATCGATCGTCTTGTCCTTGATCTTGAGCCGGAAGCGGCCGTCCTGGGGGACGCGGCGCTCGGCGATGTCGAGGTCGGACATGACCTTGATGCGGGAGATGATGGGCGACTGGAACTTCTTGTCGATGGCCTCCATGGCCTCGCCGAGGACGCCGTCGATGCGGTACTTGATCTTGACGTCGTCGTCCTTGGACTCGATGTGGACGTCCGAGGCCCGCTTCTGGACGGCCGTGAAGATGATCGTGTTGACCAGCTTGATGATCGACCCGTCCTCCTCGGCCAGCTTCTCGATGGAGATGACGTCGTCCTGCTCGCCCGGCTCCCGCTCGACGACCTGGGTGACGAAGCCCTCCGTCGCGTCCCGCAGGACCTGCATGGCCGTCTCGCTCTTCCGCAGGGCCTCGGTGATGGCCCGCTTGGACGCGGCGAAGACCTTGACCTTCCTGCCCAGGAAGGCCTCGACGGCGTCGATCGAGGCGATGTCGGAGGGGTCGGCGACGGCGATCTTCATGACCCCGCCCTCCTCGCCCAGGGGCACGAACGAGAGGCGGTGGATGAACTCGACGGGGAACGACTGGATGAGGTGGCGGTCGAGCCGCTCCGCCCCGAGGTCGATGTAGGGGACCCGGTAGCGGGCGGCCAGGGCCCGCACCTCCCGTTCCTCGCCGCCGCTCGTATCGGCCTTATCCCTGCTCATGCCGCGCGCCTCGGGGGCCGCTCATCGGGCGACCCGGATGATATTGAAGATCGGGATGTACACGGACAGCAGCATGGCCGCCACCGCGAGTCCCATGACGATGATCACCACCGGCTCGACCAGAGTGACCAGTGTCTCGATTTTACCACGAACCCGCTCGTCGTAGAAGTCGGCCATGTCGGCCAGCATGCCCGGGAGGTTGGCCGAGTTCTCGCCGATCCGGACCATGTCCAGGGCCAGGGGCGGGAAGACCCCGGTCTGGGCCACGGCGTCGGACAGGTTCTCGCCGTTCTTGATGCGGTCGGGGACCTCCGCCATGCGCCGGACGATCCAGGCGTTGGGCACGGCCTGGACGGCGATGCCGATGGCCCCCAGGAGCGTGATCCCGGCCTCGAGCAGCAGCCCGAGCGTCCGGCTGAACAGGCTCACGCCCGATTCGAGCCAGATCGTCCTCCCGAAGGGGACGCGGAGCTTGGCCCGGTCGAGACGGAAGCCGAAGTCCGGGAGGCGCCGCGCCCTGGAGACCAGGACAGCGAGACCGGCGGCCAGCGCGGCCGGGATGTACCAGAACCGGCTCAGGGCCATGGCGACGCCCATGACGGCCTTGGTGATGCCGGGCAGCTGGGCCTCGAAGCTCTTGTAAAAATCGGCGAACTGGGGCAGGACGAAGTTGATCAGGATGCCCATGAGGACGAAGGAGAAAACGATGAGGATGGTCGGGTAGGTCATGGCCGACTTGATCCGGGAGCGGGTCTGGTCGATGACCTTGATGTATTGGATGTAGCGGGCGATCGAGCCGGCGAGGTTGCCGCCCTTCTCCCCGGCCATGAGGCTGGCCGTGTAGACGGGGGAGAACAGCTTCTCGTAGGGCAGGAAGGCCTCCGACAGCGCCTTGCCCTTCTTGACCTCGCCCGAGACCCTGATCAGGACCTCCCGCAGGTGGATGTTCTTGACCCGGGCCGTCAGGGTCTCGAGGCTCTTGAGGATGGGGAAGCCCGCCTTGACGAGGGCCACGAACTCCTGGTTGAACAGGATGATGTCGCGGGTCTTGACCTTGCGGCCGATCCGGAAGCCCCGGCCGCCCAGCCTGTTCCAGTCCCTCCGGACGGAGAGGACGAGGAGGCCCTCCGCCTCGAAGCCCTTGCGGCATTCCTCGGCCGATGGGGCCAGGACCGAGCGGACATCGATCCGTCCGTCCTCGCCGGCCAGGCGGCACTGATAGTACGGCATCTTGTCAAATTTCGCGTTCGAGCGCCGCTCTTAATCTATTCCAGGGCGCAAATATTGTCAAACTCCGGCGCCGCTGCCGCCGGGTCCGGGCCGGACCGTTCTCCCCGGAAGGGGCTGGCCCGCTCGTATTGAGTCGGGCCGTATTGACAAAAGGACGGCGAAGTCTGACAATGAGGCCGTGTTCCGGAAGAAACAGGCCGTCATCGGGGTCTTGGCGGGGGCCCTCCTCATGCTGACTGCGGGGCCGAGCGAGCTCCGGCCGGGCGCCCAGGCGGCGCCCCAAGAGCCTCCGCCCCAGGAGGTCCAGAAGCCCAGCTACGACTACATGAGCAACCTCCTGTCCAGGAGCACCCATCCCCTCGGGCTCAAGGAGGACCCGGCCGTCCGGCGAATGCTCGGCCAGGGCGCTCTGCCCTGGGCCGTCAGGGCAGGCTCCCGGCACGTCCTCGACTAGCCCGGGGGAATTTTTTTTACGATCATGATTCAATTATTTGGATGAAGATGAAAATATCCCGCGCCGCGCTCCCGCTCCTCGTGGCCGCCCTCCTCGCCTTCGGGACCGTCAACGTCGTCAGGAAGGCCCGCTGGCGCGACGTCACCGACGGCGTCACCTGGAGGACGGTCGAGAACGGGCTCCGGGCCATCCGCGTCGACCCGCAGAGCGAGGCCTTCCTGCGGGCGGGCATCCGCAGGGGCGACATCCTGACCGCGATCAACAAGGTCCCGGTGCGGACGAAGATCGACGTCCTCAAGAGCCTGTGGCAGGCCGCCGCGGCGGACGGGAGCGTGACCTACCAGATCAACAAGGAGGGCATGCAGATCTTCCCGACCTTCTACCCGCAGAAGAAGCCGGCCAATCCCATCTATTATTATTTCGTCGTCGTCGGCGTGACCACGCTGGTGACCGGCCTCATCGTCTTCTTCGGCTCGCGGGGCCAGATGTCCTTGCCCTACGTCTTCTACGACCTCCTCGTCCTGGCCTTCGCCGCCTTCATGATCTTCTCGCCGACGGGCGAGATGAACGCGATCGACACGGTCTTCTACGCCCTCGACAAGATCGGCTTCCTGGCCTTCCCGCCGCTCCTCCTGCATTTCTTCATGATCTTCCCCCTGCGCAAGGCCATCCTCGGGAAGCGGACGGCCGCCCTCCCCCTGCTCTACGCCCCGGCGCTCCTCCTGCTCCTGGCCCGGGCGCGGCTGCACGTGCCGTTCCCTTCCGCCTGGAGCGAGGCCGCCGCGCTGCGGGCCCACGACGGCCTCGAGCGCCTCGAGCTTCTCCACTTCACCGTCTTCGCCCTGGCCACCCTGGCCATCCTGGCTCACAGCACCCGCCGGGCCGCGAACATCCTGGTCAAGAAACAGCTCCGCATCATCGTCTACGGCCTGGCCTTCGGCGTCGTCCCCTCGGCCGTTCTCTACGCCGCCCCGTTCATCGCCGGCGGGCGCCCCTCGACCGGCGGAGAGCTGACCGTCCTGCTTCAGGCCCTCATCCCGCTCGTCTTCTCCTACTCGATCTCGCGCTACCGGCTGGTCGACATCGAGGTCTTCCTGAAGAAGGCGGCGACGCTGATCTTCTCCCTCTTCGTCATCGCCTCCCTCTATTTCCTCGTCGGCTCGCGGACGCGGATCTTCTCGGAGAACCGGCTCAACGCCATCGTCCTGGGCGCCCTGGCCATCGTCCTCGGGGCGACGCTGTTCGGGCCGCTCAAGCGCCTCTTCCAGGGGCTCCTCGACCGGGCCATCTATAAAAGGAGCTACGAATACCGCCGGACGCTCCTGTCCCTCACCCGCGACCTCGGCCGCGAGCGCGACCTGGCCAAGCTCGCCCCCTCCCTCCTGGAGGCCATCGCCAACGCCCTGAGCCTGCCGGACCTGGCCCTTCTCCTGGCCGACGAGAAGGACCCCCGGTCCTTCAAGGTCCTCCAGGCCCGGGGCGGCGGCGCCGGCCTCGCCGGCCGGCTCACCCTCGACGACTGGCTCGCCGCCAAGGTCGGGGAGCGGGACACCCTGTCCTTCGTTTCGGCCGAGGAATCGGAGCCGGCCCGGGCCGCCTGGGAGCGGCTCGCGGCCCGGGGCGTCTTCCACGTCCTGCCGCTCAAGGTCGAGGACAAGGTCATCGGCGCCCTGGCCATGGGCAAGAAGGCCGACGGGTCCTTCTTCTCCCGGGAGGACTGGGAGCTCCTGACGACGGTCTCCGGCCCGGCCGCCCTGGCCCTGGAGAACGCCGACCTCTACGGCCGCGAGCTCGTCCGGGCCATGGAGATGCAGCGGCTCAAGGACTACAGCGAGAACATCATCGAGAGCCTGACCGTCGGCGTCTCGGTCATCGACGAGGACGGCGCCGTCATCGGCTGGAACCGCGTCCTCGAGGGCCAGCTGGCCATCCGCAAGGAGGCGGCCCTCGGCCGCAAGCTGGCCGAGGTCATCGGCCCGGCCACGTACGGGGCGCTCTTCCCGCAGGAGGGCCAGCCCGACTTCCGCCTCTTCAGCGAGATCACCCTGGAGACGGCCGACGGGACGAAGAAGATCTTCGACATCGCCCGGACGCCGCTGCTCGACAACGCCCTGCGGGCCTACGGCACGATCATCGTCTTCGAGGACATCACCGACAAGGTCCGGCTCCAGCAGCAGCTCCTGACCTCGGAGAAGCTGGCCTCGATCGGCCTCCTCTCGGCCGGCGTCGCCCACGAGATCAACACCCCCCTGACCGGGATCTCGAGCTACATCCAGATGCTCCAGAAGAAGCTCACCGACACGCACTACGCCCAGATCCTGGGCAAGGTCGAGGCCCAGACGGACCGCGTCGCCCGGATCATCAAGAACCTCCTGGCCTTCGCCCGCAGCCCGTCCGACGCCTCGTTCACCCGGGTCGACCTCAAGACGAGCCTCGAGGAGATCCTGTCGCTCATCGACTACAAGCTCCGGACCATGAACATCCGGCTGGAGCTCGACCTCCAGCCCGTCCCGCCGCTCCGCGCCCAGGGGGAGCGGCTCCAGCAGGTCTTCATCAACATCATCCTCAACGCCATCGACGCCATGCCCGGCGGCGGGATGCTGGGGATCCGCCTGGCCCTCGAGGGCGGGGCCGCGGCGATCCGCATCTCCGACACCGGCGCCGGCATCCGTCCCGAGCACCTGTCCCGGATCTTCGACCCGTTCTTCACGACCAAGGGCGTCGGCAAGGGGACCGGGCTGGGGCTGTCCATCAGCTACGCCGTCGTCAAGGAGCACGACGGCCGCCTCGAGGTCCGCAGCGAGGTCGGGCGGGGCTCGACCTTCACCATCGTCCTGCCCCTCGAGCGGAACAACCCGCGCGGCGCGCCCCCCGCCGCCCCGAGGACGTGACCATGAGCAGCGCAGGCATCATCCACATCATCGACGACGAGCCCGTCATCCACGACGTCCTGGCCCAGATCCTGACGGCGGAGGGCTACGAGGTCGAGATCTCGGCCTCGGGAGAGGAGGCCCTGGAGAAGTTCCCGTCCCACTCCTTCGACGTCATCCTCCTCGACCTGCTCATGCCGGGGATGGACGGCATCGAGGTCCTGCGGCGGATCAAGAAGATCGACCCACTGGCCGCCGTCATCATCATCACGGCCTACGGCTCGGTCGAGTCGGCCATCGCGGCCATGAAGATCGGCGCCCTGGACTACGTCCAGAAGCCGTTCAAGCACGAGACCCTCCTCATGGCCGTCGAGAAGGCCCTCGAGCGCAAGCGCCTCCAGGACGAGAACGCCCGCCTCAGGGACGAGCTCCGGAAGCGCTTCAGCTTCGCCAGCATCATCGGCAAGAGCCCGGCCATGAAGGCCGTGTTCGAGCTGGTCAAGGCCGCCGCCCCGACGCGCAGCACCATCCTGCTCCAGGGCGAGAGCGGCACCGGCAAGGAGCTGGTGGCCAAGGCCATCCACCTGAGCTCGAACCGGGCCGAGGCGCCCTTCGTCACCGTCAACAGCGGGGCCCTCGCGCCCGACCTCCTCGAGAGCCACCTCTTCGGCCACGTGAAGGGCGCGTTCACGGGCGCGGTGGCCCTGAAGAAGGGCCTCTTCGAGGCGGCGGACAAAGGGACCATCTTCTTCGACGAGGTCTCCTCGATCAACCTCGAGACCCAGGCCAAGCTCCTCCGGGTCCTTCAGGAGAAGGAGTTCATGCGGCTCGGCGGGACCCAGACGATCAAGGTCGACGTCCGCATCCTGGCCGCCACGAACAGCGACATCGAGGAGCTCATCGCCGCCAAGACCTTCCGCAAGGACCTCTTCTACCGCCTCAACGTCATCAAGATCGAGATCCCGCCGCTGCGCCAGCGCAAGGAGGACATCCCGCTCCTCGTCAGGCACTTCGTCGAGGTCTACGGCCGCGAGAACCGCAAGGACATCGAGGGGGTGTCGGAGGACGTCCTCGAGATCCTCGACGCCTACGACTGGCCGGGCAACGTCCGCGAGCTCGAGAACCTCATCGAGCGGGCCGTCGTCCTGGCCCGGTCCCGGGTCATCACCCGGAACGGCCTGCCGCCCTTCCTGCTCAGCGGCGAGGCCGCCGAGAGCGTGCGGGCGGCGGCCGAGGAGTCCCTGGATCTCCGCGAGCGGACGCTGGCCTTCCAGAGGAAGATCATCCTGGCCGCGCTCAAGAAGACCAAGGGCGTCCAGAACAAGGCGGCCAAGCTCCTCGGGGTCAAGCCGACGACGCTGAACGAGATGATCAAGCGCCTGGGGATCGACCTGGACGCCCTGCCCGGCTAACGGAGGCGGAGGACGCCGGGCAGGGCCCCGTCGGGATCGATCCGGATCCGGCCCGGCCGTTCGGGCAGGGTCAGGGCCAGGGTCTCGGCCGCCTCCTCGACGACGACCATCCGCCGCCCGGCGGCCCCGCCCCGGGCCCACTCGATCCAGAGCGGGAAGACGAACGGCCCCTTCGCCTGGACGACGCGGAGATCGACGCGGACGCCGGACTCGACGGCCGTCTCGGTCCAGGTCACCCGGACGTCGGGCAGCTCCCAGGAGTAGAACCAGCCCCGGAAGAAGGGGCCGAGGTCCCGTCCCGAGGCCGCCTCCATGGCCTTGATGAAATCGCCGGTCCGGGGCGCCGTGAACTTGTGCTTGTCGAAGAACGCCTGGAGGCCGGCGGCGAAGGCCTCCGGGCCGAGGATGTCCTGGAGCATGAACAGGGCCAGCGCGGCCTTGTCGTAGACGATGGCCTGGTAGGCCGAGAAGTCCCGGTAGCTCAGGCGCGAGCCCATGACGATCGGGCCGCGGGACGAGCGCTTCCGGGTCCAGCGGGCGAGCTTCCTCAGGATGGCGGCATAGGCCGACGGGCCGTGCCTCTGGCGCAGGTAGGAGGCGGCCGCGAATTGCGCCAGCCCCTCGCTCAGCCACTGGTCCTTGTACGTGCCGAACGAGACGCCCTGGCCCCACCACTGGTGGGCGATCTCGTGGGCCAGGAAATACTCGTCCCAGGCCGACAGGTCCACGGGCGTGTCGCCCGGCCGGCGGAAGCCCGTGTCGCCGGTCCAGGGGACGTCGTTGAGGACGACGAAGGAGGCCGGGCTGTGCCCCCCGTAGTCCGGCCAGCTCCGGAGGACGACGGCCAGCTTCTCGTAGGGATAGGGGCCGAAGGACCGGGCGTAGAAATCGAGGATGTCCGCGGCCTGGTCGACGAGGCCCGCCGGGAATTGGAGGACGTCCGAGGAGGCCTGGACCGAGACGGGCACGGGACCGGGCCTTTCCTTGAGGCGGTCGAACTTGCCGACGATGAAGGACAGGTATTTCACCGGCGCGCGGGTGGCGAAGGTGTAGACGGCGCTGCCGGCCGACTCGATGGCCGCGACGTCGCCGAGGTCCTCCCGCCGCCCCTGGGCGACGAGCTCCCCGTTGGCGACGCACTTGTACCCGGGGGGGACAACGACGGTCAGGCGGGCCAGAAAGTAGTCCTCGTCGGCCGGGCCCGGGTACCAGGCCCCGGCGTGGGAGAAGAAATAGGTCTCGTAGCGGGGCTGAATGTTGATCTTGGTCGTGCCCGGCGCCTGGGAGATGACGTCGGTCGTCGGGGCGGGCGGACGGACCCGCCCCCGGTAATAGACCCGGACCGACATCGGCTCCCCCGCGGCGGCCGGGACCAGCAGATAGACGTAGAGGATCTTGCGGAGCCGGTCCTGGGTGTAGAAGAGCTCCCGGTCCTCGTCGTCGGTGATGCGGAGGATCTCGAGGCCGGGGTCGAAGCGGAACTTGAGGCTGTCGAGCCCGTCGACGCGCGACACGAGCTCGATGCGGGCCTTGGCCGAGAGCGAGGCCGTGGCGGGCGTGTAGCCCAGGTCGATGGCGCAGGCCGAGACGTCGAACTTCTCCTCGAAGGAGATGAACATCCGCTTGAGGGGCGGCCCGTCCTCGCCGGCGGGGCTGTAGAGGCTGACGACGCGGCCGCGGGCGTGGTCGTAGAGGCTGACCTCCTCGTCCGCGAAGGGGGAATAGACGTAGGCCAGCTCGCCGGCCTTGCGGGCCTTGAACTCGAGCACGGCCTCGTCGCCGCGGGGCAGGAACGAGAGCAGGCTGTTGTCGAACGAGCTCGCGACGGTGAACGAGCGGGCGTAGTTGCGGCCGAAGACCGCGGCGGCCTTGGCCCGCTCCGCGCCCGTCACGGACGCGTCCGCGGCGGCGGCCTCGACGCGGACGTTGGCGGCCAGGAACTCCGACGAGCCGCGGATGTAGAGCGAGTCGATGTCGTCCTCGAGCCGGTTTTTTTTGTTGAGGAGGCTCAGCTGGTGCCTCTCGTTGGCGTCGGAGGGGCTGAAGACGACCTTGCCCCGGCCGATGACGATCAGGGCCGTCTCGAGGCCGGGGATGTTGTCGTAGAAGACCGCCGCGTCCTCGAAGGCGACGCGGATATCGACGTGGCGGACCTCGACCCGGCGGGCCCTGACGGCGCGGTCGGCCGGGAGGCTCAGCTTGTACAGCCGGGTCGGTTGGCCCGGGACGTCCATGGCCGCGACCGACCAGGCGTCTCCGCGCCGGTCCAGCGTGAGCGTCCAGGCCTCGACGGCCGCCGCGGTGGCGTTCTCGTAGAAGACCTGGACGAAGGCCCGGGCGGGGCCGCCGGCGGGGGTCTGGACGCCGGCCGTCCGCAGCGAGACGCCGGTCATCCCGAGGTCGTCGAAGTAGCCGGCCAGGCGGGCCTCCACGTCCTCCCGGATCCCGGGAGCCATGAGGCGGACGAAGGCGGCCCTGTCCCCGGCCCGGAGGAGCGACTGGAGGCGTTCGACGAAGGCGGGGACGGTCTCGGATTGGGAGGCGGCGACCGGCCCGAGCGCCAGGACCGGGAACAGGACCCCGAGGACCGCCTTCTTCACGGCAGAACTCATTATATCACCATCCTTGAGCCGCCGCCCGCTGTAAAAAGCCGATTTCATGCCAGACCCGGCCGGGGACGATGAGGCGGGACTGGCGGGCCGGGCCGCGGCGGGCCCTGGCCGGATGTCAACAGGCTTTACAAAGGGGCTACTTGCGGAGCGTCCGGCCGAGCGCCTTCTCGGTGTCGCGGACCTTGCCCTCCAGGCGGCCTGACGCCCCGGCCCGGTCGTCGATGGCGATGTGGGTCAGGACCCGGCCCGCCTCGCCGCGCAGGGCCTCGTGGCACCGGCGGACGAGCCCGAGGGCCTCGTCCCACCCGCCCTCGACGATCGTGCCCATGGCCGTCAGCCGGTAGGGCAGGCCGCTCTTGTCGACGAGGTCGAGGACCCGGGCGATGGGCCCGGCCATCTCCTCGCCGCGGCCGATGGGGACGACGCTGAACTCGACGACCATGGCCCTACTCCTTGTCCTTGTCCCGGTCCTTTTTCGGGCCCGAGTTGCGCAGGCGCTCCTCCCAGGTGATGAAGCTGTGATAGAAGACGGAGTCGCCCTCGTCGATGCCCCGGGTGATCTCGGTGATATGGGACGTGGCCGCCCCGAACTCCTCGATGGCGTAGATGACGGCCTTGTCCGGCTTGGTGCTGGCGCCGCAGGTGTAGATGTCGAGGGCGGCATAGCCCCGTTCCGGCCAGGTGTGGGTCGAGATGTGGGACTCGGAGATGACGACGACGCCGCTGACGCCGGCCGGGGGGAACTTGCTGAAGGAGATCGACCAGACGTGGGCCCCGGCGATCTCGGCGGCCCGGACGAGGATCTGCTGGACCTTCTCGACGCTGCCGATGATCTTGGGGTCGCAGCCCGAGGCCTCGACGATGTAATGGTGCCCGATCGGTGAATGGGTGACCTTGACCATCCGCGCCTCCTTCCGGCGTCCAAAACGCGATTATGGCACAACACGCGATTCTGTCAAGGACGGCGGCCGCGTCTTCGGCCCGCCCCCGGGCGGCGCTTGCCACGCGCCGGCCCGCTCATTATAATGCCACCATGCCGGTCTCTCCGAACGGGCTCGAGGTCCTTGTCCGGCGCTATCGGGGCCGCCGGCGCGCCCTCATCCAGGTCCTCCAGGACATCCACGACCGCTATCGCTGGCTCCCGCCCGAGGCCCTCGAGCGCGTCGCCGAGGCCCTCGGCGTGCCGCTCGTCCAGGTCTACGGCGTGGCCACCTTCTACAAGTCGTTCAGCCTGACGCCGCGGGGCCGCCACGTCTGCACCGTCTGCCTCGGCACGGCCTGCCACGTCCGCGGCGGCGCGGCCGTGCTCGAGGAGTTCGAGCGCAGGCTCGGCATCGCCGCGGGCCGGACGACGTCCGACGGCCGCCACACGCTGGAGCGCGTCAACTGCCTGGGCGCCTGCGCCCTGGCCCCCCTGGTCGTCGTCGACGGCCATTACCACGGCCAGATGACGCCGGTCAAGGTCGGGGCCGTGCTGGCCGCCGCCGCGAAGGACGAGGCCGCGTGACGGCGCACCGGGCCCACCTTCTCGTCTGCGCCGGGACGGGGTGCGTCTCGTGCGGGGCCTTCGATGTCCGCCGAGCCCTCGAAGACGAGGTCCGGCGCTGCGGCCTCGAGCGCGAGGTCCTGGTCGTGGCCACGGGCTGCAACGGGTTCTGCGAGCGGGGCCCGATCCTCCTCGTCCAGCCGGACGGGGTGTTCTACCAGCGCCTCGGGCCCGCCGACGTGCCCCGCCTCGTCGAGGAACACCTGATCAAGGGCCGCCCGGTCGAGGCCCTGATGTACGTTCCGCCGCGGGAGTCGGAGCCGGTGCCGCGGATGAAGGACATCGAGTTCTTCAAGCACCAGCGCCTGATCGTCCTCAGCAACCGGGGCCGGATCGACCCCGAGCGGATCGACGACTACATCGCCGCGGACGGCTACGCCGCCGCGGCCAAGGCCCTCGCGGAGATGTCGCCGGAGGCGATCGTCGCCGAGGTCGCGCGATCGGGCCTCCGCGGCCGGGGCGGGGCGGGCTTCCCGACCGGCCGGAAATGGGAGGCCGCCCGCCGGGCCGCCGGCGACGCGCGCTACGTCGTCTGCAACGGCGACGAGGGCGACCCCGGCGCGTTCATGGACCGGTCCGTCCTCGAGGCCGACCCGCACGCCGTCATCGAGGGCATGATCATCGGGGCCCGCGCGGTCGGCGCCGCCCGGGGCTTCCTCTACGTCCGCCACGAGTACCCGCTGGCCATCCACCGCCTCGGCGTCGCCCTGGACCAGGCCCGGGGCTACGGGCTCCTCGGCCGGGACATCCTCGGCACCGGCTTCGACTTCGACCTCGAGGTCGTCCGCGGCGCCGGCGCGTTCGTCTCCGGCGAGGAGACGGCGCTGCTGGCCTCGATCGAGGGCGGCCGGGCCTACCCCCGCCAGCGCCCGCCCTACCCCGCCGAGCGCGGGCTCTGGGGGAAGCCGACCGTCATCAACAACGTCGAGACCTGGGCCAACGTCCCGCACATCATCCGCCGCGGCGCGGACTGGTTCGCCGGGCTGGGCACCGAGACGAGCAAGGGGACCAAGATCTTCTCCCTCGTCGGCAAGATCGCCAACACCGGACTGGTCGAGGTGCCGATGGGCATCAGCCTGCGCGAGATCGTCTACGGCATCGGGGGGGGCGTCCCCGGCGGCCGCGAATTCAAGGCCGTCCAGATCGGCGGGCCTTCGGGCGGCTGCATCCCCCGGTCGGGCCTCGACCTGGCCGTCGACTACGAGAGCCTGAAGTCGGCCGGGAGCATGATGGGCTCCGGCGGCATGATCGTCATGGACGAGGACACCTGCATGGTGGACGTCGCCCTCTACTTCCTCCGGTTCGCCGAGGAGGAGTCGTGCGGCAAATGCTCCCCGTGCCGGGTCGGGACGGGCGAGATGGCCCGGATCCTGGCCAAGATCACGGCCGGCCTGGGCGCGGCGGAGGACCTGGCCCGCCTCGAAACCCTGGCCGCCGCCGTCCGCCAGGGCTCCCTCTGCGGCCTCGGCCAGACCGCGCCCAATCCCGTCCTGACGACCCTCCGCTACTTCCGCGACGAGTACGAGGCCCACGTCTTCGACAAGCGCTGCCCGGCCCTCGTCTGCAAGGCCCTCATCGCCTTCGACATCGACCCGGAGGCCTGCGTCGGCTGTCTGCTCTGCAAGAAGGCCTGTCCCGTCGGCGCCATCTCCGGAGAGCTCAAGAAGGTCCACGCGATCGACCAGGCGGCCTGCACCAAGTGCGGGCTCTGCCTGGCCGCCTGCCCGGCCAGGATCGGGGCCGTCCGCAAGACGACCGGCGGCGCGGCGGGCCCCCGCGCCGGAGGGAGCCGATGAAGCTCACGATCGACGGACGCGAGGTCGAGTGCCGGAGCGGGGCGACCATCCTCGAGGCCGCCCGCGGGGCCGGCATCCGGATCCCCGCGCTCTGCGATCACCCCGGCCTCGAGCCCTTCGCCGGCTGCCGGATCTGCCTCGTCGAGGTCTCCGGCCGCGGGGGCTTCGTCCCGGCCTGCGCCACCCCGGCCGAGGACGGCCAGGTCGTCCGGACCCGGACCCCCGAGGTCCTGGCCCTGCGGAAGAGGATGCTCGAGTTCATCCTGGCCCAGCACCCCTACGCCTGCCTGGTCTGCCCGGAAAAGGCGTCCTGCGATGACCTCAAGTCCACCATCCGCAAGACGGGCGAGGTCACCGGCTGCGTCCTCTGCCCGGAGAACGGCGACTGCGAGCTCCAGCGGGTCGCCGACGAGGTCGGCCTCGACCGGGTCGACCTCCCCGCTTCCTACCGGAACCTGGAGGTCCACAGGGAGGACCCGTTCTTCGACCGCGACTACAACCTGTGCATCCTCTGCGGCCGCTGCGTCCGGGTCTGCGAGGAGGTCCGCGGCGCGGCCGTCCTGTCCTTCATCCACCGCGGCGGGCGGACCGAGGTCGGGACGGCCTTCGGCCGGCCTCTCCTCGATTCCGGCTGCCGGTTCTGCGGGGCCTGCGTCGACATCTGCCCGACCGGGTCCCTGATCGAACGGGCCGTCCGGCCGCAGCCCGCGGCGACGGGTTCGGCCGAGATCGTCTGCCCGTTCTGCGCCCAGGGCTGCGTCCTGACGCTCCGGACGCGCGACGGCCGGGTCCTCGACGCCGTCCCGGCCGACGCCGAGCCCAACCGCCGCCAGGCCTGCGTCAAGGGCCGCTTCCTCGTCAGGGGCGCGCTCGGCGGGGCCGGCCGCATCCGCGAACCCCACGTCCTGAAAGACGGCCGGCTCGTCCCCGCGACGCTCGACGAGGCCCTCGACCGGGCCTCGTCCGGGCTCCTCGCGGCGGCCGAAGGGCGCCGGGCCCTCGTCTATCCTTCCCAGGTCCCGCTCGAGGACGCCTTCCTCTTCCTGGAGTTCGGCCGCGAGGTCCTCGGCGCCGGGACGGTCGTCCCGTCCCCCGCGCCGGAGGTCGAGATGGCGCTCGAGGCCTTCGAGGCCAGGCACGGCCTGCCGCTCCCGGCGACCCGCCGGCTCGCCGCGATCGGCGCGTCCCGATCCATCCTGGCCTGGGACCTCGACCTCCCGGCGGACCATCCGATCGCCTGGCTCGAGGTCGTCAAGGCGGCGCGCGGCGGGGCCGTCCTCGTCTCCGCCGGCCGGGCGCCGGCCGGGCCTGTCGGGCAGGCCGCCCTGAAGCTGAGGCTGGCGCCCCGTCCCGTGTCCGCGGCGGCCTCCTTGGCCGCGGCCCTTCTCGAGGCGGCCCCGGGACCGGCGGCGGCGATCGACGGCTTCGAGGAGTTCCGGGACGCCGCCCGGGCCCACGCGGCGGCGGCGCGAACCTCGAAGCGGGCCGCGGCTGAGGCGGCCAGGGCCATCGCGGCGGGCGCCCCCGCGGCCGTCCTCTTCGACGCGGGCTCGCTCGCCGGGCCGGCCGGCCTCGAGGTCCTGGCCTGGCTCTGGGGGATCGCCCTTCTCGCCGGGGCGCGCCTCGTCCCCCTCGGGCGCGGCGCCAACGAGCGCGGGGTCTACGAGGTCGAACGGGGCTTCCGCTCGCTGGCGCCGGCGACGGGGTCCCGGGAGCTCTGGCCCGGCCTGAGGGCCAAGGGCATCGACGCGCTTTATCTGGCCGGCCCGCTGCCCGACCTCGGGGCCCTGAGGCCGCCGTTCCTCGTCTGCCAGGACACGCACTGGAGCCGGAACGCCGAGCGGGCCGACGTCGTCCTGCCGGCCGCCGCCTTCGCGGAGACGGGGGGGACCTGGGTCAACACCGAGGGACGGGCGCGGACCTCGCCCCCGGCCGTCGCCGCGCCCGGAGCGGCCCGCCCGGACGGGGCCCTCGTCGCCGCGCTCGCCGAACGGATGGGGCGGCCCGGCTTCGCCCGCCGCGACCACGCGGCCGCCTTCCGCGAGTTCTGCGAGCGCGTCCCCGGCCTTCGCGGCGCGCTGCGCCCGGCCGGCCCGGGAGAGGCCGTTTTCCTGCCCGGAAGACCCGTCGGGAAGGCCCGCTTCGCGCCGGTGGCGCCCGCATCCCGCCGACGGGGACGCCGGCCGGGCCCGAAGGCCGCCGCCGGGCCGCCGCTCCCGCGCGAGATCCTCCGCGGCCTCGATCTCGCCGCCGGGAGCCCCGGCTTCGCCCGAACGAGGAGGGACCGCTGATGCCCCGCATCGTCCGCCGCGAGCGCCTCGTCCCGAACATCCACCTCCTCGAGGTCGAGGCCCCCGAGATCGCCCGCAAGTGCCGGCCGGGCCAGTTCGTCATCGTCATGCCGGACGCCCGCGGCGAGCGGATCCCGCTCTCCATCGCCGACTGGGACCGGGACCGCGGCACGGTCGTCTCCGTCTTCCAGGCCGTCGGGACGACGACCCGCAAGCTGGCCCTGCTCGGGGCCGGGGACGCCCTGGCCATCTTCGCCGGCCCCCTGGGCCTGCCCTCCGAGGTCGGCCCCTTCGGCACCGTGCTCTGCGCCGGCGGCTGTTACGGCATCGCGGCCATCCATCCGCTGGTCCGGGCGCTCAGGGAGGCCGGCAACCGCGTCCTCGTCCTGGTCGACGTCAAGGCCGACTACCTCCTGTACTGGCGCGACCGGCTCGAGCCGCTGGCCGACGAGTTCATCGTCTCCTCGCGCGACGGGCTCTACGGCGACACGGAGTTCGTCGGCCGCCGCGTCCGCGACATCCTGGGCCGCGAGAAGATCGACCGCGTCGCCGCCGCCGGTTGCACCTACTTCATGTCCAGCGTCGCCGAGGCCACCCGGCCCTCCGGGGTCAAGACCGTGGTCAGCCTCAACCCGGTCATGGTCGACGGCACGGGCATGTGCGGCGCCTGCCGGGTCACCGTCGGCGGCCGGACGAAGTTCGCCTGCGTCGACGGGCCCGACTTCGACGGCCACCTCGTCGACTGGGCCGAGCTGTACGCCCGGAGAAGGTCCTACTTCGACGACGAGGTCCGGTCCCTCTGCGCCTGGGAAGAGGAGCGGTTCCCGTGAGCGAGCAGCGCAAGGTCCCGGCCTCCCTCGCCGAAGAGGTCCTGGCCGAGTTCGAGAAGGACTGGCGCAGGGAGCTGCGCAAGGCCGTCCCGGTGAAGGAGCGGATGAAGATCGCCCGGCGGCCGATGCCCCAACGGGCCCCCGAGGCGCGCAACCGGGACTTCGACGAGGTCAACCAGGGCCTGACCGCCGAGGAGGCCGTCCTCGAGGCCCGCCGCTGCCTCGACTGCGCCAAGCCCGGCTGCGTCGCCGGCTGTCCCGTGGGCATCGACATCCCGACCTTCGTCAAGCTCGTCGAGGTCGGCGACTTCGCCGCCGCCGCGGCCAAGATCCGCCAGGCCAACAGCCTGCCGGCCGTCTGCGGCCGGGTCTGCCCCCAGGAGACGCAGTGCGAGGAGACCTGCCTCCTCAAGAAGGCCTCGGGGGTCGCCGTGGCCATCGGCAACCTGGAGCGCTTCGTCTCCGACACGGAGCTCGCCGGCGGCGGGGCCGTCGTCCCCGGCACGCCGCCGCCGACCGGCCGCAAGGTCGCCGTCGTCGGGGCCGGCCCGGCCGGCCTGACGGTGGCCGGCGAGCTGGCCCGGCTGGGGCACCGGGTCACGGTCTTCGAGGCCCTGCACGACGCGGGCGGCGTCCTCGTCTACGGCATCCCGGAGTTCCGCCTGCCGAAATCGATCCTCGTCGCCGAGGTCGCCTACCTGGTGCGGCTCGGGGTCGAGTTCCGCATGAACTTCATCGTCGGCAAGACGGCGACGATCGAGGACCTCCGGGCCGACGGTTACGAGGCCTTCTTCATCGGCTCGGGGGCCGGCCTGCCGAACTTCATGAAGGTCCCCGGCGAGAACCTGGTCGGGGTCTATTCGGCCAACGAGTACCTGACCCGCGTCAACCTGATGCGGGCCTACGATTTCCCCCGCTACGACACGCCCGTCTTCCCCGGCCGGCGGGCCGCGGTCATCGGCGGCGGCAACGTGGCCATGGACTCCGTCCGGACGGCCAAGCGGCTGGGCGCCGAAAAGGCCCTCATCGTCTACCGCCGCTCCCGGATGGAGATGCCGGCCCGGATCGAGGAGGTCCACCACGCCGAGGAGGAGGGCATCGAGTTCCACTTCCTGACCGTGCCGACGCGCTACATCGGCGACGAGCGCGGCCGGGTCAAGGCGATGGAGTGCCTGCGGATGGAGCTCGGCGAGCCCGACGCCTCGGGACGGCGGCGCCCCGTGCCCGTGCCCGGCTCGGAATTCATCACCGAGGTCGACCTCGTCGTCGTGGCCATCGGCCAGAGCCCGAACCCGCTCATCGCCCAGACGACCCCCGGCCTGGCCGTGGGGAAGTGGGGCACGATCGATGTCGACTGGGCGACCATGGCCACCTCGATCCCGGGCGTCTACGCCGGCGGCGACATCGTCCGCGGCGGCGCGACCGTCATCCTGGCCATGGGCGACGCCCGGACCGCCGCGGCCGCGATGGACAAGCGCCTCAGGGACGGCGGGGCCGGATAGCCGCCTTGGCCGCCTTTTGTTTACGGCCGCCCCGTTCTGTGCTATAAGGGATGGTCTTCGACCCATGGATATCCGGCTCATCCTCGTCCAGGCGTTCGTGATCCTGTTCGCCATCACCATCCACGAGGCCGCCCACGCCTGGACCGCGAACAAGATGGGCGACCCGACGGCCGCCGCGCTGGGCCGGGCCTCCCTCAACCCCCTGGTCCACATCGATCCCATCGGCACGGTCCTGTTCCCGCTCCTCCTCATCCTGTTCAAGATGCCGGTCTTCGGCTGGGCCAAGCCGGTCCCCTACAATCCTTACAACCTCCGCCGCCCGCGGAAGGGCGGGCTGTGGATCTCGTTCGCCGGCCCGATCTCCAATATCCTGGCCGCCGGCGCGGCCGTGGTCCTCTTCCGGCTCCTCAAGCCGTTCGGCGCCCGGATCGCCGAGGTCTCGGCCCTGTCCCGGCCTCTCGAGGGGCTGAGCGTCATCCTGCTCTTCACCGCCCTCATCAACCTGTCCCTGGCCGTCTTCAACCTCATCCCCATCCCGCCTCTCGACGGCAGCGGGATCCTGGCCGGCCTGCTCTCCGGGAGGGCGGCGGCCGGCTACGAAAAGCTCCGGCCGTACGGCTTTTTCCTTCTCCTCTTTCTCATGTACAGCGGCGCCTTGACGCGCGTCTTCACGCCGGTCCAGAGACTGGTCCTGAGGCTCTTCAACTAGCATGCCCGAACCCGCCTTCGAGATCCCGCCCGCCGAAGAAGCCGCCCGCGCTCCGTCGGCCGGGGCGGGCGACGGCTACCAGGTCCGCCTGGGCGTCTTCGAGGGGCCGCTCGACCTCCTCCTCTTCCTCATCCGCAAGAAGAGGATCGACATCCACGACATCCCCATCGCCGCCATCACCCGCGACTACCTCGGCTACCTCGAGCGCAAGACCGAGATCGACCTCGACCGCGAGGCCGAGTTCCTGTTCATCGCCGCCCTCCTCATCTATATCAAGTCGCAGATGCTGCTTCCCCGCGAGACGGACCTGGCCGAGGGCGAGGACCCCCGCCGGATCCTGGTCGACCGCCTGGTCGAGTACCAGAAGGTCAAGGCGGCCTGCGCCCTTCTCCGCGAGAAGGAGGACGCCCAGATCCTCCAGTGGAAGCGGGACTTCCTCCCGCCCCTTCCCGGCGGGGGCGAGCCCGAGCCCGTGGAGCTGGCGCTCTTCGACCTGGCCGAGTCCTTCTTCCTCCTGATGAAGCGCCGGGCGGCCGAGACGACCCGGACGATCCGCGGCCGGGACGTCTCGGTCGAGGCCAAGATGAAGGAGCTCGTCGGCCTCCTCCGCGAGCGCCACATGATCGATTTCCTCGAATACTTCGAGGCCCACGCCTCGCTGGAGGAGGCGCTCATCTCGTTCTTCTGCGTCCTCGAGCTGGTCAAGTCCCGGCAGGCCGCGGCCCGCCAGGACGAGCTCTTCCGGACCATCCGGGTCTGGCTCCGCAAGGACGCGCGCGGGACGGCCGCCCATGAGTGACCTCGAGAACCTCGTCGAAGCCCTCATCTTCGTCTCCCAGGAGCCGGTGACCCTGGAGCGGCTGCAGGCCGTGCTCGAAGGCGTCCCCGCCGCCGACATCCGGGCGGCCGTCGACGCGCTCGCCGCCGGGTACGAAGAAGGCGGGCGGGGCATCCACATCGTCCGCGCCGGCGGCGGCTGGCTCTTCGCCACCAAGCCGGCCCACGACCGCGAGGTCCGCAGGCTGCTCCAGATCGAGCGCAGGAGCCGGCTCTCGCCGGCCGGCCTCGAGACCCTGGCCGCCATCGCCTACCGCCAGCCCGTCACCCAGTCGGAGGTCTCGGCCATCCGCGGCGTCGACTCGACGGGCGCCCTGAAGACGCTGCTGGAGAAGAAGCTCGTCAAGATCGTCGGCCGGAAGAAGGCGCCGGGCAGCCCCCTCGTCTACCGGACCTCCGACGAGTTCCTTCTCTACCTGGGCCTCGACAGCCTCGACGAGCTGCCCTCCGAGGAGGAGATCGCCAGGATCCTCGAGGAGGAGAAAGCCGCCGACGCCTAGCCGGGGCCCGGCCCCGCCCCGGGCCGGCGGGCGCGCGACCCCGGCTAAGTCTAAACAAGGCCTTGACTTAGAGTTGACAAGGAAGATGGACTCGGATAGTATGGGACGTCCTTTCCGGGCCCGGCCCGGACGGACGTCCCCGGATTCCCGATCGAGGAGCATCGCGCCATGACCCAGCCGACCAAGCCGCCGGACCGCGACGACGCCAGGATGTCGTCGGAGGAATACGCCGACCTGCTGGACCGCTACCAGTACAGCACGAAGGAGATCTCCATGGGGAAGGTCCTCAAGGGCCGCGTCATCAAGAGGACCCCGACCCACGTCCTCGTCGACGTCGGCTTCAAGACCGAGGGCATCATCCCCAACGAGGACTTCGCCGACCCCCGGGCCCTGGAGGCCCTGCGCGAGGGGAGCCCCGTCGAGACCATGCTGGAGAAGACCGACCTCAAGGACGGCTACCTCGTCCTGTCCAAGCGCCGGGCCGACGGCGTCCGGGCCGTCGAGATGCTGGACAAGGCCTTCGCTCACGGCCTGACGGTCACGGGGACGGTCACGGAGAGGACGCGGGGCGGCTTCAACGTCGACGTCGGCATCGCCGCCTTCCTGCCGGAGTCCCACGCCGACATCCGCCCCGTCCGGGACGGCGGCGGCCTCATCGGGCAGACGTTCAAGTTCCGGGTCATCCGGTTCGACCGCAAGTCCGAGAACGCCGTCCTGTCGCGCAAGGTCCTGCTCCAGGACGAGCGGGAGAAGACGAAGAAGCGGGTCTTCGGCGGCCTGGTCAAGGGCGACAAGGTCGCCGGCAAGGTCAAGTCCCTGACCAACTTCGGGGCCTTCGTCGACCTCGGCGGCATCGAGGGCCTCCTCCACGTCTCCGACATCTCATGGGGCAAGGGCGCCCATCCCTCCGAGCACCTGACCGTCGGCCAGGAGGTCGAGGTCGTCGTCCTGGACTTCAACGAGAAGACCGAGAAGATCTCCCTCGGCCTCAAGCAGCTGACGCCGGACCCCTGGACCGGCATCGCCGAGAAGTACCAGGCCGGCCAGAAGATCGCCGGCAAGGTCTCCAGCCTGACCGACTTCGGCGCCTTCGTCGAGCTGGAGAAGGGCGTCGAGGGCCTGGTCCACATCTCCGACCTGACCTGGTCGCGCAAGCTCGTCCATCCCAAGAAGGTCCTGGCCGTCGGCCAGGAGGTCGTGGTCACCGTCCTCGACGTCAACCCGACGACCAAGCGCATCTCCCTCGGCCTCAAGCAGGCCTCGCCCCACCCCCTGGAGACGTTCCGCCGGCAGCACGGCGTTGGCTCCCGGGTCAAGGGGCCGGTGACCAGCCTGACCGACTTCGGCGCCTTCGTCGAGGTCGAGAAGGGCATCGAGGGCCTCGTCCACGTCTCCGATATCAGCTGGGAGAAGGTCAAGCACCCGTCCGAGAAGCTCAAGGTCGGCCAGGAGGTCGAGGCCCTCGTCCTCAACATCGACGTCGACAAGCAGAAGGTCTCCCTGGGCATGAAGCAGCTCGAGGGGGACATCTGGGAGGATTTCTTCGGCCGCCAGAGGACCGGGGACATCGTCAAGGCCAGGATCGTCCGGCTGACCGATTTCGGCGCCTTCGTCGAGATCGTCCCGGGCATCGAGGGCGTCGTCTTCACGGCCGAGCTCGACGAGAAGAGGCTCGAGAAGCCCTCGGACGCCTTCGCCGTCGGCGACGAGCGCAACGCCAAGATCATCAAGATGAACCCCAAGGCCAAGAAGATCTCGCTGAGCTTCAAGCAGGCCGTGTACGACCTGGAGAAGCAGGACTTCCAGCGGTTCATGGAGTCCCAGGACGACCGCATGACCCTCGGCGACATCATGAAGGACCAGCTGAAGGGCCTTCGCGCCCCGAGAAAGGGAACCAAGAAGGAGGACCCCCATGATTAAGGCGGACCTGATCAACAAGATCTCCGTCGAGCTGGGCATCCCCAAGCAGGAGGCCGAAGAGGGCGTCAACCTCTTCTTCGAGACCATCCGCGAGGCCATCCTCCGCGGCGAGGAGATCGAGATCCGCGGCTTCGGCAGCTTCCGCTTCCGGAAGCGGACCTCCCGGGCCGGCCGCAACCCCCGCACCGGCGAGCCGGTCAAGGTGCCGCCCAAGAAGGTCCTCTACTTCAAGCCGAGCAAGCTCCTCAAGGAGCTGATCAACCGATAATGCGCTACCTCACCGCCCCCTGGCGGGCCGGCTACGTCCGGCGGGCCCTGCCGATGAGAGGCTGCTTCTTCTGCGCGGCCGTGAAGGGCCGGGACGACCGGGCCGCGGCCGTCCTTTTCCGCGGCCGCTCCCACATCGTCCTGCTCAACCGCTTCCCCTACACGCCCGGGCACCTGATGATCGCCCCCCGCCGCCACGTCGCCGGCTTCGCCGAGGCCCGGCCCGGCGAGCGGGCCGAGATGGCCGAGCTCCTCCGGACGGCCCTCCGGGCCCTGCGGGCCGCCTACGCCCCCCACGGCTTCAACGTCGGGATGAACCTGGGCGCGAGCGCTGGCGCGGGCGTCGCCGGGCACTACCACCTCCACGTCGTCCCCCGCTGGACGGGGGACGCGAATTTCATGCCTCTCATCGGAGCGGCCAAGGTCTTCATCGAGGACCTGGACACGACCTATCGGAAGCTGCGCCCCCTGTTCGACGCCGGGAAGCGGCGCCGGGCCGCGGCCCCTTCGAGGTGAACCCATGCTGAAAACCATGCGCAAGAACGTCAAGTCGCTCAAGCCCGTCATGTGGATCGTCGTCGCCACCTTCGTCGTGGCCATCTTCGCCATCTGGGGGGGCGCCGGGCGCCTGGGAGAGCGCAACCGGTCCGACACCCTGGTCAGCATCGGCCAGGACAAGATCACGTCCGACGATTATTACCAGGCCCTCCGGTCCCGTCTCGAGTCCATCCAGAAGCAGTTCGGCGGCGAGCTCAACGCCAACCTCATCCAGCAGCTCGGCGTTCCCCAGCAGACCCTGGAACAGCTCGTCAGCCAGCGGCTGCTCATGAAGATCGCCCGGGAGATGGGCCTCCGGGCCAGCGACGCCGAGGTCCGGGCCAAGATCATGTCCTACCCGGCCTTCCAGCAGGGCGGCCGGTTCGTCGGGTTCGAGGACTACAGGCGCGTCCTCGACTACAACCGCGTCCCCCTGGCCGACTTCGAGCGCGGCCTGCGCTCGGACGTCGTCATGGGCAAGGTCGTCCGCGTCCTCACGGCCGGGATCTTCGTCACCGACGACGAGGTCTGGCAAGGCTACCAGAAGCAGAACGACACGGCCAAGATCGAGTACCTGGTGGCCGAGACGGCCAAGTCCGAGGCCCCGGCCGAGCCGACCGAGGCCGAGCTCCGGGCCCACTTCGACAAGGACCCGGCGGCCTTCAGGATCCCCGAGAAGAGGAGCGGCGACTACGTCGTCCTGAAGACCGAGGACTTCAAGAAGGAGGCCGCCGTCGAGGAGGCCGAGATCGCCAAGTACTACAAGGACAACCCGGCCCAGTTCCAGGAGCCCGAGAGGGTCCAGGTCAGCCGGATCTGGCTGCCCTACACGGAGGCCGACAAGGAGGCCGTCCTGGCCAGGGCCCGGGAAGCCCGGAGCCGGGCGGCCGGCGGCGGCGACTTCGCCGCCCTGGCCCGCGAATACTCCAAGGACGACAAGGCCGCCGCCGGGGGCGATTGGGGCCTCTACGACTGGAGGTCCCTGAGCGCGCCGGAGACCGAGGCCGTCGCCCGGCTCGACAAGGGCGGCGTCTCGGACGTCGTCGAGACCGAGACGGGCGCGGCCGTGCTCAAGGTCACCGACAAGGCCGCGGCCGTGACCCGGCCGCTCTCCGAGGTCAGCCCGACGATCAAGGGCATCCTGGAGGACCAGAAGGCCCGGGCCCTGGTCGCCGGGAGGATCCAGCGGCTGGGGAAGACGGCCCGCAAGGAGAAAAGCCTCGACTTCGCCGCCCAGAAGGAGGGGCTGAGGCCCGCCTCGACCGGGGCCCTCAAGCGGGGCGACCCGCTGGGGGAGTTCGACGGCTCCGGCGCCGTCAGCGAGGCCCTCTTCGGCCTCAAGGAGAAGGAGATCTCGGCCCCGGTCTACACCTACGCCGGCGAGGCCCTGGTCGAGCTCAAGACGATCGAGCCGGAGCGGCCGGCCGCGTTCGAGGAGGCCCGGGACGAAGTGGCCAAGGCCCTTCTCGAGGCCCGGAAAGCGGAGCGGGCCCAGGCCCGGCTCCGCGAGGCCGCGGCCAGGATCAAGGACGACTGGAGCGCCGAGGCCGCGCGGCACCAGCTCGAGTACAAGACCGTCGAGGCCCACAAGCGCGACCAGTACCTGAGCCTCGTCGGCGACCGGCCGGAGATCGACGCTCTCGTCTTCAGCCTGCCGCTCCGGAAGGCGAGCGAGCCCGTCGCCGTCGACGGAGGCTACGCCGTCTTCCGGGTCTTGGAGCGGACGGAGGCCGGCCGGGAGGAGTTCGAAAAGGCCAAGTCGACGGAACGGGAGACCCTGGTCGAGGAGAAGCGGAACAAGTTCCTCCAGTCCTACCTGGCCCAGGCCCGCGAGGAGAAGAAGGTCCGGATCAGCTACGACACCTTCCTCCGCCTGACGAACGACGTGCTGTCACGCTATCAGAAATAAAATGGGGGACATGATACCCATTTCCCTGTTTTCCTTGGACCGATCTCGTCCCCGAGCCCCCCGGCTCGACTCGCCCGAGCGAAAATGTCCCCGTTTTAGGAGGACGAAATGGAGACGTCCCGCAAGTCCCTCCCGCCCGAAGCCTATCGCGAGCTCGCCCCCGGCCAATCCTACACGCCCTTCGAGCCGGCCGAGAGCGGCGTCCCGGAGGTCACTGTCCGGTCGGTCCTCTGGGGCCTGTTCATGTCGCTGTTCTTCACCTTCTCGATCGCCTACCTGGGCCTCAAGGTCGGGACGGTGCCCGAGGCGGCCATCCCCATCGCCATCCTGGCCGTCGGGATCGGCTACGCCTACAAGAGGAAGAGCGCGATCCTCGAGAACGTCATCCTCCAGTCAATCGGCTCGGCCTCGGGGGCCCTGGTGGCCGGGGCCATCTTCACCATCCCGGCCCTCTACATCCTCGGGCTGCCGACCGACATCGTCAAGATCTTCCTGTCGACCTTCCTCGGCGGCTGTCTGGGCGTCCTCTTCCTGACCCCGCTGCGCCGCTATTTCTGCGTCGAGCAGCACGGCAAGCTGCCCTTCCCCGAGGCCACGGCCACGACCGAGATCCTGGTCTCGGGCGAGTCGGGGGGCAAGCAGGCCTGGGCCCTGATCCTCGGCGTCGCGGTCAGCGGCGTCTACGAGTTCATGGCCATCGGCGTCCGGCTCTGGGACGAGGTCATCAACTTCCGCTTCCTGCCGTTCATGGACAGCCTGGCCGTCAAGACCAAGATGGTCCTCAAGGTCGACGCCCTGTCGGCCTTCCTCGGCCTCGGCTACGTCATCGGGCTGCGCTACAACGCCGTCATCGTCGCCGGCGGCCTGCTCTCGCACTTCGCCTTCATCCCGGCCCTCTGGTTCCTCGGCCGGCACATCCCCGGCGTGATCTACCCCGGCACGGCGCCCATCGCGGAGATGAGCGAGACCCAGATCTTCAGCGCCTACGTCCGCAACATCGGCATCGGGGCCATCTTCATGGCCGGCGTCCTCGGCATCGTCAAGTCCATGCCGGTCATGGTCAAGTCGTTCTCGCTCGGCTTCCGCGAGCTCTTCAAGGAGAAGGCGGGCGGCGCCGCGGCGGTGGCCCGGACCGACCGCGATCTGAACATGAAGACCGTCATCCTGGGCCTCCTGGCCACCGCGGCCGGCCTGTTCCTCTATTTCCTCTGGATCTCGAACCTCAAGCTGGCTGTCATCGGCGTCCTCGTCTGCGTCCTGCTGTCCTTCCTGTTCACGACGGTGGCCGCCTACGCCATCGCCATCGTCGGGACGAACCCGGTCTCGGGCATGACCCTGATCACCATCATCCTCTCGTCGGTGCTGCTCATCGGGGCGGGCCTGGCCGGCGAGGAGGGCATGGCCGTGGCCCTGCTCATCGGGGCCGTCGTCTGCACGGCCCTGTCGATCTCGGGCTCGTTCGTCACCGATCTCAAGATCGGCTACTGGCTCGGGGCGACGCCCCGCAACCAGCAGCGGTTCAAGTTCGCCGGCATCCTGGTCTCGGCCCTGACCGTCGGCGCGGCCATCGCCATACTGGACAAGGCCTTCTCCTTCCAGAGCGGGGCCCTGGCCGCGCCCCAGGCCAACCTCATGGCCACGGTCATCAAGTCGATGATGTCGCGGGAGCCCGTGACCTGGCTCCTGTACGGCATGGGCGCCGCCGTGGCCATCGTGGCCGAGCTGGCCAAGGTGCCGCCGCTGGCCTTCGCCCTGGGCATGTACCTGCCGCTGCCGCTGACGACGCCGCTGCTCGTCGGCGGCTTCCTCTCGCACCTGGTCAAGAGCTCGACCAAGGACAAGGCGCTGGCCGAGCGGCGGGCGAACCGCGGCACCCTCATCTCCTCCGGCTTCATCGCCGGCGGGGCCCTGATGGGCATCGTCCTGGCCGTCCTCAAGCTCCTCAAGGTTGACCACGCCATCAGCCTGGGCATCCCCATGGTGCTCGAGGGCGGGCGCTGGGTCGACGGGACGCCCTGGCCGTGGTTCTCCTCCTACGGGCAGATCATCAGCTTGGCCGCTTTCGTCCTGCTCTGCGGCTTCGTCTATTGGGACGCGCGGCGGCAGAAATAACCCCGGGGGAAAGGGAGGTTGGACATGAAACAGACCAAGCTCGACGCGGCCGCCGAACGGGCCGTCGGCCAGGCCCTCCGGCTCCGGAAGGGCGAAAAGTACCTGCTCGTCACCGACACCCAGAAGCTCGAGATCGCCGAGGCCCTGGCCCGTCACGCCAAGCGCGCGGGGGCGGAAACGACGACCTATCTCATGACCGAGACGCTGCGGCCGATCACCGGGCCGACCCGCCAGTTCAAGGAGCTCATCCGCGGGGCCGACGTCACGACCTATCTCCTCGAGGGCCGCTTCCCGGAGAAGCCTTTCCGCGGCTTCATGGTCGCCGAGGGGGCCAAGCACGGCCGCATCTGCATGATGCCGGGCATCACCAGGGACATGATGGAGCGGCTGGTGGCCATCGACTTCTCGGAGATGGCCGCGTTCACGAAGAAGGTCATCCGGGCGGTGAAGGACGCCGAGGACGTCGTCGTCGAGAACGCCGCCGGGACCCGGATCTCCTTCAGCGTCAAGGGCCGCCGCTTCGACGCCGATATCGGCGACATCTCCAAGAAGGGCGTCCACGGCAACCTGCCGGCGGGCGAGTGCTTCACCTGCCCGGTCGAGGAGACCTTCACCGGCAAGATCGTCATCGGCCTCATCGACGACAAGATGGGCCCCGGGGAGATGACCTTCAAGGCCGGCCGGCTCGTCGGCTACAAGGGCGCCGGCGTCGCCGAGGTCATCAGGACGGTCGGCGACGACCCGACGGCCCGCGCGATCGGCGAGTTCGGCATCGGCACGAACAAGGGCGCCCGGATATGCCCCAACATGCTCGAGGCCGAGAAGGCCTTCGGCACGGTCCACTTCGCCATCGGCGACTCCTACGGCATCGGGAAGAACAAGAGCAAGTTCCACTTCGACGCCCTGGTCGAAAAGGCGACCCTCCGGGCCGACGGGAAGCTCATCGCCAAGGACGGCAAGTTCCTCATTTAATGGGGGACATGATGCCTGTTCCCCTGTTTTCCCCGGCGCCGACGGGGGCGCGGCGAGAGCGTGGAGCCTCGCCTGGAGAGTGATCATCGTGGCCGAACGAGAAGAGGGTCGAAAAAACAGGGAAACAGGCATCATGTCCCCCTTTGACCGGATCATCGACCGGACCGGGACGGAGTCCATGAAGTGGGTCTATCCCCGCCGGGTCCTCGGCGTCGAGGACGCCCTCCCGCTCTGGGTGGCCGACATGGACTTCGAGGCCCCGCCTCCGGTGGTCGAGGCCCTGCGGCGGCGGGTCGAGCACGGCGTCTTCGGCTACCCCCTCACGCCGCCCTCGTTCTACGAGGCGGCCATCGGCTGGATGAAGCGGCGTCATGGCTGGACGGTCGAGAAGGACTGGATCGTCCTGACGCCCGGGATCGTCCCGGCCCTGAACTCCATCGTCCGGGCCTTCACCCGCCCCGGCGACCCGGTCATCGTCCAGCCCCCGGTCTATCACCCCTTCTATTACGCCATCGAGAACAACGGCCGCCGGGTCGTCCGCAACCCCCTCCGGTTCGACGGCCGCCGCTTCGAGATGGACCTCGACGACCTGAGGACCAGGATCGACGCCCCCGGCCGCCTGCTCATCCTCTGCAGCCCCCACAACCCGGCGGGCCGGGTCTGGACGCGCGAGGAGCTCGAGGCCCTCGGCCGGGTCGCCGTCGAGCGCGATCTCCTCGTCGTCAGCGACGAGATCCACCACGACCTCGTCTACGGCGGCCGCCGCCACCGCGTCTTCGCCGCGCTCTCGCCGGAGCTGGCCCAGCAGACCGTCACCTGCGTCGCGCCGAGCAAGACGTTCAATGTCGCCGGCCTGTCCACGGCCGCGGTCGTGGCCGCCAACGCCGACCTCCGCAAGAGGTTCGAGGACGAGACCGAGCGGTCCGGCTTCGACCTCGGCAACGCCCTCGGCATCGTCGCCTTCGAGGCGGCCTACGCCCACGGCGACCCCTGGCTCGACGAGCTCCTGCCCTACCTCGAGGGGAACGTCGACGTCTTGGAGCGCTTCCTGGCCGAGCGCCTGCCGGCCGTCAAGCTCGTCCGGCCGGAGGGGACCTACCTCGCCCTCCTCGATTGCCGCGGGCTCGGGATCGCGCCCGAGGCCCTGTCGGACTTCTTCCTCGAGAGGGCGGGCGTCTATTTCAGCGACGGCCGCGTCTTCGGCGAGGAGGCGGCCGGCTTCGTCCGCATCAACTTCGGCTGCCCCCGCTCGGTCCTGCTCGAGGCCCTGGAGCGCGTCGAGCGGGCCGTCAAGGCCCGCGGATGACGGCGATGGACATCGGCGCTCACCCCGCGGCCCGCGCGACGGCCCGGGACGCCGCGGCGCTGGCCCGGGACCTCTACGGCCTCGAGGCCCGGGCCTGCCCCCTGCCGAGCGAATACGACGACAACTTCCGCCTCGAGACGGCCGACGGCGCCCGGCGCGTCCTTAAAGTGATGCACCCCATGCGCGAGCCCGGGTTCGTCGACATGCAGTGCGCCGCCCTCCGGACGATCGCCGAGCGGGACCCGGACCTCCCCGTGCCGCGCGTGCTCGCCGACCGGGCCGGCCGGGCCTTCTCGACGGCGGCCCTCGGCGACGGCGCGCCCCGGTTCGTCTGGGCGCTCTCCTATCTCGAAGGCCGGCCGATCGCCGGCCTCCGGCCCGAGACGCCCGACCTCCTCGGCGAGATCGGGGCGGCCTTGGCCCGGATCGACCTGGCCTTGGCCGGTTTCTCCCACCCGGCCGCCCGCCGCGAGCTCAAGTGGGACCTGGCCCGGGCCGGCTGGATCCGCGATCATATCGGCGCGGTCCGCGACCCGCGGCGCCGGGCCCTCGTCGAGAAGGTCCTGGCCCGCTACGACGCCGAGGCCGTCCCGGCCCTGGCCCGCCTCCGCCGCGGCGTCGTCCACGCCGACGCCAACGAGCACAACGTCCTGGTCCGGATCGAGCCGGGCGAACGCCCGCGCCTGGCCGGCCTCCTCGACTTCGGCGACACGATCGAGACCGCGGCCGTGGCCGAGATCGCCGTCGCCTGCGCCTACGCCTCGTTCGGCGCGGACGACCCGCTGGCGGCCGCGCGGCCGCTCGTCGCCGGCTATCACCGCGTCCTCCCGCTCACGGAGGAGGAGCTCGCCGTCCTCGACGTCCTGGTCCGGACGCGCCTCGCCGTGAGCGTCGTCAACTCCGCCTGCCGGGCCGCGGCCGAGCCCGGCGACCCCTATCTCACGATCAGCGAGGCGCCCGCCTGGGCCGCCCTGGAGGCCTTCGACCTCGTCCCGGCGCGGCTGGCCCACTACTCTTACCGCGACGCCTGCGGCCTCCCGCCCGCCCCCCGCGGCCCGGCCGTCGTCCGCTGGCTCGTGGAGTCCGGGGGCTCGTTCGCCCCGGTCCTGGACCATGACCTCCGCCGGGCCCCCGTCGTCGTCCTGGACCTCTCGGTCGGCAGCCCGATGCTGGGCGCCGATCCGGCCGGGCTCAAAACGCCGCGTCTCTCGGAGACGATCGCGCGGGCCCTGGAAGACGCCGGCGCCGCCGTGGGGGTGGGGCGCTATGACGAGGCCCGGGCGATCTACACGACGGGCGCCTTCGCCGCCGGGAAAAGCCCGACCGCGGACAGGCGGACGGTCCATCTCGGGATCGACCTCTGCGCCCCGCCGGGAAGCGTTGTCCGAGCCCCCCTCGAGGGGACCGTCCAGGCCGTCGCCGAAAACGCCTCGCCCAAGGGCTACGGCCCGCTGGTCATCCTCCGCCACGCGGTCCCGTCCGGAGAGGAGTTCTTCACCCTCTACGGCCACCTCGACCGCGATTCCGTCGCCGGTCTCGCCCCGGGCCGGGCGCTCCGGGCCGGCGAAGCGTTCGCCGCCGTCGGCGCCCCGCCGTCGAACGGCGACTGGTGGCCCCACGTCCACGTCCAGGTCATCCTCGACCTCCTCGGCCTCGACGAGGACTTCCCCGGCGTCGCCGCGCCCGGCCGGCGGTCGCTCTGGACCGGCCTGTCTCCCGATCCCAACCTCATCCTGGGCATCCCCGCGGACCGCTTCCCGCCCCTTGAACCGTCCAAGGCCGAGACCCTGGAAGCGCGGCGCGGGCTCCTGGGCCGCAACCTCGGCGTTTCCTACCGCGAGCCGATCAAGGTCGTCCGCGGCTGGATGCAATATCTCTACGACGAGACGGGCCGGGCCTACCTCGACGCCTTCAACAACGTCCCGCTCGTCGGCCACAGCCACCCGCGGGTCGTCCGGGCGGTCCGGGAGCAGATGGCCCTGCTCAACACGAACACCCGCTACCTCCACGACAATCTCGTCCGTTACGCGGAGCGACTGACGGCCCTGATGCCCGCGCCCCTCCGGGTCTGCTATGTCCTCAACTCGGCCAGCGAAGGGAACGAATTGGCCCTGCGCTTGGCCCGGGCCCACACCGGCCGCGAGGACGTCATCGTCCTGGAGTCGGCCTACCACGGCCACACAACGGCGCTCATCGACATCAGCCCCTACAAGTTCGACGGCCCGGGCGGACAGGGCCGCAAGCCCTGGGTCCACGTCGCCCCGCTCCCCGACGACTACCGCGGGCCCTATCGCCGCGACGATCTCGAGGCCGGCCGGAAGTACGCCGAGGCGGTCGGGCGCCTGGCCGAGGAGGCCCGGGCCCGCGCCGGCCCGGCCGCCTTCATCGCCGAGACCCTGCCCAGCGTCGCCGGACAGATCGTCCCGCCACCCGGCTATCTGGCCGAGGCCTACCGCCGCGTCCGGGCGGCCGGCGGCGTCTGCGTCGCCGACGAGGTCCAGGTCGGTTTCGGCCGCCTGGGGACACATTTCTGGGGCTTCGAGACCCAGGGTGCCGTCCCCGACATCGTCGTCCTGGGCAAACCCATCGGCAACGGCTTCCCGCTGGCCGCCGTCGTGACGACCGAGGCCATCGCCGCCTCCTTCGCCGACGGCATGGAGTTCTTCAGCACTTACGGCGGCAACCCGGTCGCGTGCGCGGCCGGCCTGGCCGTGCTCGACGTCATGAGGGACGAGCGGCTCCGGGAGCGGGCCCTGCGCGTCGGGGGGCATTTCATCGCCGGCCTGAAGCGCCTCGCCGAGCGCCAGGCCCTTATCGGCGACGTCCGCGGCTCGGGGCTCTTCCTCGGCCTCGAGCTCGTCCGCGACCGCCGGACGCTCGAGCCCGCGGCCGCCGAAGCCGCCTACGTCGTCGACCGCCTCCGCGAGCTCGGCGTTCTCACCGGAACGGACGGCCCTCTCCACAACGTCATCAAGATCCGTCCCCCCCTCTGCTTCTCGGAGGCCGACGCCGACCTCTTCGTCGCCGCTCTCGACGAGGTCCTGGCCGAGGGCCCGGCCCGGGCCGGCCTGTCCCGCCCGGCCCGCTGAGGCGCTCCCCATGACCATCAAAGCCAAGCTGACCACGTTCGACGCGACCATGATCGTCGTCAGCCTCATCATCGGCATCGGCATCTTCCGGACCCCGGCCCTGGTCGCCGCGGCGGCCAGGACCCCGGCGGTCTTCTACGCCGCCTGGGCCCTCGGGGGCCTGGTCAGCCTGCTCGGCGCCCTGACCTTCGCCGAGATCGGCGGCCGCTTCTCCAAGCCGGGCAGTTACTACAAGGTCGTGGCCGAGAGCTACGGCTCCGGCCTGGCCTTCATGCTCAACTGGACCAACGTCGTCATCCTCAACGGGGCCGGCGCGGCCGGGGTGGCCCTGATCGGGGCCGAATACCTGACGCCCATCGTCTTCCCGGGCGCCGCCCCGACGTCCGCACGGGTCCAGATGACGGCCGTCGTCCTCATCCTCGCCCTCCTGGCCATCAACTATCTCGGCATCAAGACCGGGGCCAGGGCCCAGAACGTCCTGAGCCTCCTCAAGGTCGGCCTGATCGGCGTCCTCGCCGCGGCGGCCTTCCTGGCGAAAAGAGCGCCCGAGGGGCCGGCCGCCCTGCCGCTCGACCGGCCCTGGCTCTTCGCCCTCGGCGTCGCCTTCATCTACGTCTTCTACGCCTACGGCGGCTACCAGAACACCATCAATTTCGGGGCCGACGTCCGCGACGCCCGCCGCAACGTCCCCCGGGCCGTCTTCTTCGGCATCCTCCTCGTGCTGGCCTGCTACCTGACCATCAACGTCGCCTACGTCAAGGTCCTCGGCGTTCCGGGCATCGCGGCGGCCAAGCTCGTCGCGGCCGAGACGGCCCGGGCCACCCTGGGCGAAACGGGCAAGCTCATCGTTTCGCTGGCCATCTTCCTCTCGGCCATGGGCTTCCTCAACGTCACCCTGATGCAGATCCCGCGCGTCTACTACTCCATGGCCGAGGACCGGACCCTGCCCGCGGTCTTCCACAAGGTCAACCCGAGGACTCAGACCCAGGAGATCGGCCTGCTCTTCCTCGGCGGGATCATCCTCGTCTCGATCTTCCTGCTGCGGAAGTTCGAGAACATCGTCAACTACGTCATGTTCCTGGACACGATCACCCTGGCCGTCGTCTCGTCGTCGGTCTTCGTCCTGCGGCGCAAGGCCAAGAGGTCCGGCGAAGCCTACACGGGCTACCGCGTGCCGCTCTATCCCGTTCTGCCGCTCGTCTTCATCGTGACCATGCTGGCCGTGGCCGGGAACGTCCTGGCCACCCAGACCCGGGAGGCCCTGTACGGCTCGATCTTCTTCGCCGTCGGCCTGCCCGTCTTCCTGCTGATGCGGCGAGTCAGCCGCCAGCGGTCCTCGGCGAATAAAGGATAAGAACAGCCGGCCAAGTGGGCCGGCCCTTCGGGGCCGAGGGGCATCATCGGAGAGAGCATGAAGCGGTGAAATAGCCGGCCTCGGGACGGAGACCTAAGAACGGGCTCCGGACCGGGACGGCGTGAAGTTTCACCGCAGCGAGCGGAGATGATCCCCGAGGCCAACGGGAGGGCCATTCTCCTCGTGGTAGAGACGCAATTGCGGCCATCCATAATATGCTGCCGAGGACATAGGATTTGTGTTTGATAATGATATTCATTATTATTCCATTTGCCATAGGACCTTATATCTCTTCATTATTTGAAGCCCATTTTCATCTTCTTCAACGGTATAAAGCTTGTTCTTTTTCCATAAGACGGGATCAACCTGTAATGGAATGCTTGCTATAAATTCGCCGGTGTCATCAAAAATGTCTTGATAATAACCCCTACCGTTCTTTGATCTTTCCCATGTTTGAACAAATATCCGTCCTTTATCATCCACAGTGAAATAGCGATAAGCATTATGAAATGCCGGGATTCGTAAATTTGCATTTGATGGGAAATTCTTTAAAAACGATTCCAGCTCTTTGGCGGTGACTTCAATCGGAGAATATTCTTTTTCAATACTTCTGACCTCGTGGCCGTAATGGTCAACTATAATCAACTTATATAGGTCCGGAAAGCCGTAGAGAATAGAGTCATCGGAATATACTGAGTAATGTAACATCGGCGTAAAAACATGCATTGATGAAAATGAAAGAGGATAAATATAAGAAGCGATAGTCCGAATTGGGTTTAATTGCCTATCGAACAAACATATTTCATACAAAATATCAGTTGCTCGATTGGTTGCATTAAGACAGAGGATATTTCCATGCGCATCGAAATTGAACTTCAGCATGCGAAATCTTATCGCCGTGCTGACTGAGCTTTTATAATCTCCATCTAAGGTGAAAAAATGGAGCCGCCTGATCCGGGCATCTTCTACCATTATCTCATTGTTATTCGAAATAGAGAGAGATAGTGGAGCTTCAAGTTCTCCCGGTCCTTGCCCATTCCTGCCGAAAGTCTTAATATGGTTTCCGGCTCGATCAAATATTTTAATATGGCACTCCTTATAGTCTAGGACATAGATCCGTTCATTTTCATCCACCGCGATCGTGGGCTGATCCTTTCGGATAGGCATAATTTGGGAAAAAGTATATGGCGCTTTCTCCGATCTGTCTCCGATTGAAAGGTCTTTTTCAAGAATCAATTTCAACTGTTCTTTTTCTTGAACTCGGGCTTTATTAACGTTCGATTTTTTTTCACAAAAGGTGGATAGGGCTGACACGAATAAAATAAAGAAGTATTTTCCCTATGAAACTGATAGGCCGCGCACGCATAACCGCCCCCTAACCACTTTAGCTGTGCTGATAAAATTATCGGCAGTTGTTGTTTTGATGTCAAGGAAAAGTTCGAGTTCAATATTTTCGGATTAATACTATTAACCTGATTTATTCATTAATCGGCGAGAATTGGAGGCGCCTATGCCAAGTTTGACAGGAGGTCAACGGTTTTCGCGTGTGAGGCCGAGCATAAGCGGACGGTAAAAACCGGTACATTGGTCAAGGGCTTTGCCTAAGATCGCTCCCGCCCCCACTCCAACACCTCGACTGCTGCCCTATTCCGAGTCCTCCCCCGCGCTGCGACCTCGGCCAGGTTCTCCTCCGTCCAGCCGAACTGCTCCATGATCGCCAGCTCGTCCTCCGGCTTCGGCGCTCTGGCGGTTGCAGGCCCGGCTGGGCCGTCGCCTTCGCCAATTCCGCCCAATCCGTGCCCTGGCCCGAGTTTGACGCGGCTAGATGCCAAAAGGCCGTGTAACCATCAGTAATCAAGGGGGATGTGGTATTTTTCGAGATACCGGCCGTGTATCCAGGTTCTATTTTGCGGACAGAACCGCCGGCAACGGCTCTATCTTCAATGTATTGAGGATGTTGCGGGCTTTCGGAGTGCCCGGGGTCGTCTGAACTACGGTCCCTTGGGGGGCCGACAATTGACCAACCTTTATGGAGCGAAGCTCCTCCCGGATCCGGAACCAAGTGGAGTCGCAGGCTTTTTCCACAACGCGTTCGAGAAGGAGCGCGAGGACGCAGAGGAAGACATGAGCGCGGATCCGACGGCTCACCCGATGAAAGACCGGCTGGATCTCGATCGTCGACTTCATCGTTCGCCAGGCTTCTTCGACGCGGACGAGCTGCTTGTAGGCGAGGGCCAGATCTTCGGCGCCGAGCGCGTCATCGTTGGAATGAATGACCCACATGCCGTCGTGCCGCTCGCGTTCATGGATGGCGGCCTGGTTCATCCGAAGCTCGCCGTTATTAAGACGCCGGAGATAGGGACCGAAACGACGGGAGGATACCAGACGACAAGCCTGGTTGGGGTGGCCCTTCAATCCCCGGATCTCCTCCTGGAGTTCTTTCAGAAGCTCCTCCCGGTGCCGGCGCTGACGTTCCGCTTCCCGGGGGTTGAAGCAGACGACATAGCGGCGCTCGCCGACCCGGACTTGCTTGACCTCGAGGTTGTCCTTGATCTTCTGGAATCGGCCGGGGCGGGAGAGAACGTCCTTGACCACTTCCGTCCCTTGCCGCCAGGGCATGGCCACGATGTAGCGGCCGCCGCCGCGGCGAAGCTCGGCCAGGTTCTTGTCCGAGACCATCCCGGCGTCGGCCACGAAGATGCAACGGTTCAGACGCCAACCTCGAAGGTCCTTCTTCACCCGTTCCAGCGTCGTGACATCGGTCGTGTCGCCGGGAAAGACCCAGCTCTTGACGGGATACCCGTCCCGGGTGACGGCCAAGCCGACGACGATCTGCGGAGCGTCGGTCCGGTTGTTCTTCGAGTCGCCGCGTTTCCTCAGGCTCTCGTCTTCCTCGTCGGTCTCGAAGTGGACGCTCGTCGTATCGTAGAAGACAAGATCGACGTCCATGCTCAAAAGATCGGCCAGTCGCCAGTACAGCGCTTCTTCGATCTTGTCTTTATGCCCGTCCAGAAAATCCATGGCCCGGTAGAGATGATGGAGCTCGATCCCGGCTCCTCGGGGAAAGTAGATATCCTCCAGCCAGCGCTCATAGCAGCCGAGTTCGCTCTGCGGGGCCAAACACCTGTTGGCGACCATCAGGAAGATCGCTTTTTCCAGGGGAATGTTCCTGTCCTCGTCCTTGGCGGCTTCTTGGATGATCTTTCCAATGCCCAAGGAATCCCACGTTCCGGCGACGACATGAAGGGGGCCGTGTTCCCAGGAGTTTTGGAAGCTCCAACCGGGCTCCAGGAGCCCCGGCGCTTCCAGCGCGTTCTTCCGGATGCTGCGGACGAGCTGTTTAAGACGTTCTTCGGCATCCTGGTCGGCCCGCCCCAACGTGCAAAGGATCTGGACCTTGGATCTTCGTTTTTCGGTGTCCCAGACGTTTTCGGCGATCTGGAGGTAGGAGACGGAAGCCCCGCCGGCGTTCTTGCGCTGGACGGTTCGGATGTACATGATATCTATCCAATATGCATATATACCCTATCTTGTCAATACCTTATTTATATAGCGTGTATCTATGTTAATGATGAAATTATCTATCTCCGTGCGCGTATCTTATGGAATATCAGCAAGATGATCCTAAAGAGAGCGCTAAAATGGGCCTAGAGGCGTCAAACTCGGGTCCGGGAATTCGGGCCGATCGACGACGAGACCCTCGACCACTGGGAGAAGGAGAGCCGCCGGGCCGCCGCGACCGGGCGCGGCGTCGACACCCAGAAGACCCTGGCCTTCGGGACCCCCGAGGCGGTCCGGGCCGAGGTCCTGGAGCGCTGCGAGATCCTCGGCCGGGACGGCGGGTTCGTCTTCAGCCCGGTCCACAGCATCCAGGCCGACGTCCCCATCGCCAACATCGCGGCCGCGTTCGACGCCTGGGCGGGTTCAACGCGAGAGGCCGGCGCTTCTCCCCGATGAGGGGAGGCGCGGCCTTCATCTGGCGGCCAGGGCCTCGGCCAGCTTGCCGACGGCGACGTCCAACTCCTGGGCGAGGATGGCCGAGAGGACGGCCGGCAGGTGCCGGGAGTCGCGGGAGGCGAGCGGCATCCTCCGGTCGAAGGCGTATTTCGCCAGGCTCTTGCCGCTCTTGAACTCGAGGAACTCCAGGTCCATGGCCAGGCGCCCGTACCAGACATTGGGGTTGTCGATCTCCTCGATGAGCCGGACGCTCGACCTCAGGACGATCTCGGGATCGCCCTGCAGGACGTCGAGGCTGACGCGGGTGAAGCCTTTCTTCCAGCCGAGGTAGTCGCCGACGGCCTCCCGGAGGAGCGCGTCGGGCTTCTTGGCCCAGAAGACCGAGGAGTAGTATTTCAGCTCGTAGGGGGAGATCCGGTAGATGACCCGGAAATCGTCGTAGAGGGGGTCGACCCGGACCGGTTCGACATAGAGGGCCTTGCCGATCGCGGGGTGGGGCCGGGGGTCGGCGTCCAGGGCCACGATCTGGAAGTACCGCTTGGCCGGGGTCGAGAAGCAGGCCGCCAGAAGGACGATCGCGACGAACGGGAGCGCGGGTTTCCTCATCACTTCTTGTCCTTTCGTATCCTCAGGAGGGCCGACGGCTCCTCGGCGATCTCCCGGGAGAACCGGGCCAGGTTGTCGACGGCGACGCCGAGGTTGGCGAAGGTCCGCTGGAGCTCGGACTGCTGCTCGAGGAGGACGTTCTCGAGCTTCTTCAGGCCGACCGAGGCCGTGTCGAGGAAGGCCCGGACGTCCTTGAGGACGGCGCCGAGCTCCTCGGCCGAGAAGCGATCGGCGATGTTGCCCAAGGTCCTCTCCGAGCTGGCCTCGACCGCGCGGACGAGACGGCCGAGGTCCTCGGTCATGGGGACGAACCTCTCCGTGGCCCGGGCGAACTCGGCCGAGGCCTTCTCCAGGCTGGCCAGGGTGTTCTCGAGGGCCGGGCGGCGGGACTCGAGGACGCCGGAGACCGAGGCCGAGCTCTTCTCGGCGTTCTCGAGGAAGGCCGAGAAGCGCCCGATGTTCTCCGGGGCCAGCAGCTCGGTGATCCGCTTGGCCGTCGTCTCGATGTTGTTGACGATGTCGTCGGCCTTGTCGCCGAGGCCGCGGCCGGCCGGGATCTCGCCGTGGGCCTTGAGGTTCGGCGCGGTCAGGGTGCCGCCGCTGATCTCGATGTACTTCTGCCCGGTCAGCCCGACGTAGACCATGACCGCCCGCATGTCCGTCTTGACGGCCAGGCCGGGCTTGATCTTGACCTCGACGTCGACGCTGTCGAGGTCGGTCCGGGTGACGCCGATCCGGACGACCCGGCCGACCTCGACGCCCCGGTACTTGACCAGCGACCCGACGGTGAGCCCGTGGACCGAGGTGTCCCGGAACCGGATGAGATAGACGTCGCCGGGGTCGCGCAGCTTGGGGGCGATGAAGAACCCGGCCGCGGCGATGAAGACGACCGTGGCGACCGACAGGAAGATCCCCAGCCGGGTTCGTTGCTCGTGTGTCATCATGGCGCGCTCTCTTTGAGGAAGAATGTCCGGATGAAGGCGTCGTCCGCGCCGGCCAGCGCCGAGGCCTCGTCGTCGAAGTGGAGGCGGCCGTCGTGGAGGACGAGGACCCGGTCGGCCACCCGCTCGATCGAGCGGAGCTCGTGCGTGACGACGACCAGGGTCATCCCGAAGGTCTCCTTGAGGCGGAGGAGGAGGCCGTCGAGGCGGGAGGAGGTGATCGGGTCGAGGCCCGACGACGGCTCGTCGCAGAAGACGACGTCCGGGTCGAGGGCCAGGGCCCGGGCCAGGGCCCCCCGCTTGCGCATGCCGCCCGAGAGCTCGGCCGGGTACTTGGACGCGGCGTCGGCCATCTCGACCTGGGCCAGGCCGGCGTGGACCATGTCCAGGACCATGTCCTCGGGCAGGTCCGGAAAGTGCATCCGGATGGGCAGGGCGACGTTCTCGGCCAGGGTCAGGCCGTTGAGCAGGGCCCCGCCCTGGTAGAGGACGCCGATCCTGCGGTAGACGAGGGCGAGCGAGGCCTCGGAGCGGTAATCGACCGGCGCGCCGTCGAAGGCGAAGCCGCCGCCGAGCGGGGGGAGAAGGCCGGCCAGGGTCTTGAGCAGGGTCGATTTGCCCGACCCGCTGACGCCGAGGACGACGGTGATGCGCCCCTCGGGGACGCCGAAGGTCAGGTCGCGGAGGACCTCCGTCTTGCCGTAGCCGACAGAGAGCCCGCGCGCGCTGATGATGTCCATGTCAGTAGATGATGAAGGCGAAGACGCAGTCGAGGACGATGATCATGGTGATCGACAGGACGACCGACTCCGTGGTCGCCCGGCCGACCTCCTCGGCGCTCCGGCCGACGGTCAGGCCCTTGAAGCCGGCCCCGACGACGACGGCCCAGCCGAAGACGACCGTCTTGGCCAGCCCCCAGGCGAAGTCGACCCAGTCGACGGTGTTGGTCATCTGCTCGAGGAAGGCCGCCGGCAGCATCCCGAAGGTGACCCGGGCCACGATCATGCCGCCGAGGATGCCGGCCACGTCGGCCATGGCCACGAGGAGCGGGACGACGAGCGTGATGGCCAGGAGCCGGGGGACCATGAGGAACTTCTCCGGGACGAGGCCCATCGTCCTCAGGGCGTCGACCTCCTCGAGGACGGTCATGCTGGCCAGCTCGGCCGTGACCGCGGCGCCGACCTTGCCGGCCAGGATGACGCCGGTCATGAGCGGCACGAGCTCGCGGAGCATGGCGTAGCCGATGATGTCGGCGATGTAGGCGTCGGCCCCGAACACGCGGAGCTGCTCGGCCGACGTGATCGAGATGGTCACGCCGACGAGGAAGAGGAGCAGGCAGACGATGGGGTACGACTGGTAGCCCATGAAGAACATCTGGTTCCAGGTCTCGCCGGGATAGACGCCCCGGCGCGTCCGCAGATAGCCGCCGATGTGATAGGCCTCGTCGCCGAGCATGGCCAGGAAGCGGCCCAGCGCCCGGACCCGGTCCAGGAAGCGGTCGGCGCAGGCCCGGGCGAAACGGCCGGCCCGGCCGTCCTCGGGCGGCGCCGGGACGGGCTCGGCCGGGGGGCGGCGGACGAAGCTCTCCTCGGCCCGGGCCAGGGCCCCGCCGACGTTGGCCGCCACGACGGGGAGGCGGCGGGACCGGACGTAGCCCACGAAGGCCAGGGCCGCGCTGTCGAACTCCTCGACCTGGCCGAAATCGAGGACGACGGAGGCGTTCTCGGGCCGCCGCCGGAGGTCGGCGAGCGCGTCCACGACCTCGGCCGCCCGGAGCCTCTTCGGGAGGAGGACCCGTTCGGGCGGGGCGGCCGACGGGGTCCCGCTCATCCCGCCTCCGGGCGGACGGCGACCGTCAAAAGGACAGAATGCGGCCGGAAGACCGTCCGTCGTCTCATCCCTTTCTCCTTGGGCCCGGTGGCCCCCATTCTAATACAAGCCGCCGGGGGATTACAACGCGCCCGGGACGCGTCCGGACCATTTCACCGGGCGGCCGCCCCGGGCCGGGCTCAGGCCGCGGCCGCGCGTTCCAGCCTCCTCATGATCGCGAAGATGAAGGCGGCCGAGAGCAGGCAGGCCCCGACGAGGATGGCCCACACCGCCCAGAGCGGGACCCGCATCCAGAACCAGGCGACGACCCCGACGAGGGAGTTGCCCACGGCCGTCGCCGCGAACCAGCCGCCCTGCATCAGGCCCTTGTATTTGGGCGGGGCGACCTTGGAGACGAAGGAGATGCCGATCGGGCTGAGGAAGAGCTCGGCGATGGTCAGGCCGAAGTAGGTCGCGATGAGCCAGTAGACGGAGACCTGGGATTCGGCCGGGGCGACGAGGCCGCCCAGGGCCTTCGGGCTGGCCAGGCTCAGGGAGCCGATGACCAGGATCGTATAGGCCGCGGCGGTGATGAGCATGCCGATGCCGATCTTGCGCGGCGCCGACGGCTCCTTGCCCTTGCGGTTGAGCCAGCCGAAGACGCCGATGACGATCGGGGTCAGGACGACGATGAAGAACGGGTTGAAGTGCTGGAACATCTGCGGCTGGAACGGGTTCGTCGCGGCGTAGCCGCCGTAGCGGAGATAGGCCAGGACGCCGAATCCGGCGAACGCGGCCCCCCCCAGGAGACGGGTCAGGCTGTTCGAGGACTTCCTCACGAGGAAGACGAGACCGAGGATGGACAGGAAGACGGACAGCAGGCCGGTCAGATCGAACAGGAGGAAGGCCGCCTGCCCGACGCTGGGCACGGTGTAGTCGCGGGCGAAGTAGGTCATGGTCACGGCGCTCTGGTGGAAGGCCATCCAGAAGAAGATGACCACGCCGAAGACGAGGCCGAGGGCGACGAGCCGCTCGCGGGTCTGTTCGCGGGAGAGCTCGACGACCTGGGATTTCAGGGTCTCGGACTTGGCCTTCTGGCGCTCGGTCAGGTCGGCCGTCTTGTAGTGCTTGCGGAAGGCCCAGAAGACGGCCATGGAGACGATCAGGCTGACGCAGGCGACCCCGAAGCCGAAGTGGTAGGACTTGCTCAGGGCGTTGACGTAGTCCGTGCCGAAGCGGCCCAGCGTGTCCAGGGTCACGGAGGCGTCCTGGGCCTGGGCGATGCCGAGGAAGGCGGAGGCGTCGGCCAGCTTGCCCTCGAGGAATTCGTTGGCCAGGGCCGGGATGCGGGCGTCATAAAAGTAGCCTGACTTGCCCAGGGTCCAGTCGCAGACGGCCTTGGAGGCCGAGGGGGCGAACATGGCCCCGATGTTGATGCCCATGTAGAAGACGTTGAAGGCCCGGTCGCGCATGGCCGAGTACTTCGGGTCGTCGTAGAGGTTGCCGACGAGGGCCTGGAGGTTGCCCTTGAACAGGCCCGTGCCCAGGGCGATGACGGTCAGGGCGGCGACGATGAGCGGGAAGCCGGTGTCCATGGCCGTCGGCAGGGCGAGCAGGATGTAGCCGATGAACATGACGACGATGCCCAGGCTGATCGTCCGGCCGTAGCCGAGGAAGCGGTCGGCCAGGAAGCCGCCGAGCAGGGGGAAGATGTAGACGCCGACCAGGAAGGTCGCGTAGATGGAGCCGGCGGCGGCGGCCGACAGGCCGTACTTCGCCTGCATGAACAGGACGAAGATCGAGATCATCGTGTAGAAGCCGAAGCGCTCGCCCATATTGGCGAAGAAGGCCACGAACAGGCCCTTGGGATGTCCCTTGAACATGGCTCAGCCTCCTCGGAAGGGGTTTGATGGACGCCGGATCGCCGTCAAAGCGCGGCGATTATATCACAAGAGGGGGCCCGCCTTCCCGTCCCCGCCTTGGCTTCGTCCCGAGGGGAGTCGCCCGACACCCTGGAAGAGGCGGAAGCGCTTGCGGAGGCCGGACGAAGGGTTTAGAATCGCATCGGGCCGCACGGCTCGCCGGGATCCAGGCCGCCGGCGCGGGAGGCGCATGCGGCCGGAGCGCTCGCGCGAGGGCCGGCACAATGCCGTGGGCGGGACAAGGCGAAGCGCACAACAACGAGCGGAGCGTTAGACCTAGGAGGCGGCCATGACTCATGAGAAAGACGTCATCTCGATCGATGCGATCGTCAACGCGATCTACGATGTGATCTCCGGGCCGGCGGGCCCCAAGGATTGGGACCGGGAGCGCCGCCTCCTGCACCCTCTGGCTCGGATGATGCGCGGCCTGCCGGCGGGCGGCCCGGCCGGCGCGCCGCCGACTTCCGGACTGGCCGTCTTCACGGGCGAACAGTTCATCGAATTCGCCAAGCCGAAGCTCGCGGCAGAGGATTTCTACGAGTACGAGACGGGCCGGGAGGTTTTCCGGTTCGGGCGGTTCGCGCATGTCATCAGCGCTTACGCCAGCACGAAAAGCCGGGACCAGGAACCCTACGCCCGGGGCGTCAACAGCATCCAGCTCTGGTTCGACGCCGGACGCTGGTGGGTGCTGAGCGTGCTCTGGGACTGGGAGGGCGGCGAAAACCCGATCCCCCCCGGGCTCCGGGGCTAGCGGCGGGGCGAGCGGTGGGCGACGGGAAGCCCGGCCACAAGACGATCCCGTTCCCCCGTGTCAGGCAATCGTCTCGCTCATGCGGCTGAAGAGCCCATCGAAGAACGCCTTGGACACGGCGGCCGGCTCAAGGACTTCGATCGGGCCTCGAGGGGAGCGCCGCCGGAATGAGCCGGTTCCCGCACCCCCAAGACACCGCGAAGGCAGGCGCCGCACGTCCTCGCGAACCCGCGCGCCTTTCGGCGAGGCGGGAATACTGGCATTGAACAAAGACGGCGTCCTTGTTGAGCCCTCCCTCTTTGAGCTGAGGCACATTATCGCCTCTTATCCGGGTGACGTCGTTGTCCCAGGCATACTGATACGCCTCTGCGAACGAGACCCTGCCGTCGTGGTTCCTGTCTGCGGAGGCGACGCTGTAGGCCATCATGAAGCCATAGATCGACTCGCTGCCGAGGTCGGAAGCGCCATTGGGATCGTCGGAGCCATCCACGTCTCCGTACGAGCTCGTGTCCGTGGAGGCCGATGTGAAGACGATGCGGTTGGTTTCGCCGTGGCCCGTCAGGTCGTCCTCGGATGCGATGTATCTGCCGTCCCGGTATTTGCCGATCAGGCTGCCGCTGTGGCAGGCCTCGACGATGACCGCCATCTCCTTGCCGCGAATCGCATTGAGCCAGCCGGCGAGGCTGCTTGCCGGGATCGACGAGCCCCCGCAGACCAGCCCATCGACCGAGCCGTGCGAGCTGTAGAAGAACAGGACCTTGTCCGTGGTGCGGGCGCGGCTCGCCACCTGGCCAATGGCCCATTGGACGTTGGCGACAGTGGTGGGCCTGTCCACGCCCGGGTGGCCCGCATGCGGGCTCGTGTAGAAGATGCGGCTGTCGTCCACGCCGAGGCTCTTGAGGACGCTGTAGATCGCATTCGCGTCAACGTGGAAGGTATCGCTCAGGTCGTCGTACCCGCAGACGATCACCGCCCAGTTGTTGCAGAGCGTGTCACTGAAAGAGATGTTCGCCGGATCGCCGAGCCTGGTCAGCGCCTGCGCTTTTTTATAGGCGAGGCCCGGCTTGGAATAGACAATGGATGCCGGGTTCAACCTCGCGGAAACCGATTCAAAAACAGGGCGGTTATCGACCTTGGGCCACCATTCGGTCTCGACGACTTGCTGCTCCCTTGTTTTGGCATCGACCACCACGAGCTTCACGGGATGAGCGAAGTGCGCGCCAGGGGCCTCGTCGACCATGAACAGCCAGCTTGGGTTCTTCGTGATTATGGGCGCCGTCTTTCTCCCCTTGACCTCGAATGCCGGCTCGATGCGTGTTCCCTGGGGCAGGGAGTCCTGGTATTGCAGCACCCGCAAGCCTTTTGGCGCGCCGGGCTTCGCCAACAGGGGCTCTACGACGGAGCCCCGAACCTGCTTCGAAGCCTCGAGCTTGTTCATCAACACCTGAGCTCTTCGCGCTTCGGCGGCCTCTTGCGCCGGCAGCGTCATCGCCAACAGGATAACCGCTATGCCTGAAATGGGCACCGGCCTCCCCTCCGCTCTGGCTGGCATTCGGACCTCCTTCATGCTTTTTCCCCCTCTTCTCTCAGCGTTTGCCGCCGAGGATCGAGCCGAGGACGCCGCGGAAGATCTGCCGGCCCAGGTTGGTGCCGACGGACCGGGCGGCGCTCTTGGCCATGGCCTCCATCAGCGTGTCCCGCGACCGGCCGGGAGCGCGCCGGGGGGCCGGGGGATAGCCGGGATAGGGCTGGGGCGCCCGGGTCCGGCCCGGCGGGGGCGGCGGATAGGGGTAGCCGTAGGGCGTCTCCCGGCGGGCCCGCTCTTCGGCCCGGGCCTGGGCCTCGGCCGCCGCCTCCCGCTCGGCCTTGGCCCGGAGCATCTCGTAGGCCGACTCCCGGTCGACGGCCTTCTCGTAATGCCCGTAGACGACGGAGCTTTGGACGATGGCCTGGCGCTCGGCCGGGGTGATCGGCCCGATGCGGCTCATCGGCGGCAGGACCCAGGCCCTCTCGACGACGCCCGGGTAGCCCTTCTCGTCGAGGAACGAGACCAGGGCCTCGCCGGTGCCGAGCGCGGTGATCTCGGTCGCGACATCGACCTTGGGGTTCTGGCGGAAGGTCTCGGCCGCCGAGCGGACCGCCTTCTGGTCCCGCGGCGTGAAGGCCCGCAGGGCGTGCTGGACGCGGTTGCCGAGCTGGCCGAGCACGACATCGGGGATATCGATCGGGTTCTGGGTGACGAAGTAGACGCCGACCCCCTTCGACCGGATGAGCCGGACGACCTGCTCGATCTTTTCCATCAGGGCCTTGGGAGCGTCCGCGAACAGCAGGTGGGCCTCGTCGAAGAAGAAGACGAGGCGCGGCTTGTCCTGGTCCCCGACCTCGGGCAGGCGCTCGAACAGCTCGGCCATGAGCCACAGCAGGAACGTCGAGTAGGCCCGCGGCGTGAGCATGAGCTTGTCGGCGGCCAGGATGTTGACGACGCCCCGGCCGGCCCCGTCCGTCTGCATGAGGTCGCCGAGATCGAGCCCGGGCTCGCCGAAGAACCGGTCGGCGCCCTGGTCCTCGAGGGTCATGAGGCCCCGCTGGATCGTGCCGATGCTGGCCGGGGAGATGCGGCCGTACTCCGTCTCGAACTCGCCGGCGTGGTCGCCGGCGTACTGGGCCATGGCCCGGAGGTCCTTGAAGTCGAGGAGCAGCAGCCCGGCGTCGTCGGCGATGCGGAAGACGAGCGTCAGCACGCCGCTCTGGACGTCGTTGAGGTTGAGCAGGCGCGAGAGGAGGAGCGGGCCCATGTCGGACACGGTCGTCCGGACGGGGTGGCCCCGCTCTCCGAAGATGTCCCAGAACGCGACCGGGCTCCCCTCGAAGGGGTGGGCGCCGAGCTCGAGCCTGGCGACGCGCTCCTCGATCTTCGGGTTGGACGCCCCGGCCTGGCTGACGCCGGCCAGGTCGCCCTTGACGTCGGCCACGAAGACGGGCACGCCGATGCGGCTGAAGCGCTCGGCCATGACCTGGAGCGTGACCGTCTTGCCCGTGCCGGTGGCGCCGGCCACGAGCCCGTGGCGGTTGGCCATCCGCGGCAGCAGGAGAAGGTCCTTCTCCCCCCTGGCGATGAGCATGCCTTCGAGTGTCATCTCGCCCTCCTTGTTGCCTGTCTCGCCCGGAGGCCGGGCCCGGGTCACCAGCCCAGGCTCTCGCGCAGGAGCCCGCCGACCGCCCCTTCGAGGGCGGCCCGGAACCTCTCCACGGTCGCCGTTTCCTCGCCCGTCCAGTGGTCCCGGATGAACAGGGGCTTGCCGACGTTGACCTTGATCGTCGCCGGGACGCCCCACATGATGTGCGTGCCGAAAAAGGAGAGCGGGGTGACCGGCACCGCCAGGCCGCTCTCCTTGAAGAGATTGTAGGCCATGATCGAGACGCCCCGCCGGAAGCCCGCGACATAGGGGTTGGGGTCCTTGGGCTGGACCCGGCCGCGGCCCTGGAGGGCGATGACGGCCCGGCCCCGCCGCAGGTAGTCCTGGCAGCGGAGGATGGACTCCCGCCGGCTGCCGTAGAGGTCGACGGGGATCGTGCCGATCCGGGCGATGTGGTTCGAGATGTAATTGACCATGAAGCTGTAGAAAGGCCCGAGGATGATGTGGACGAAACCGCCGAACCGGCCCATGTGCCGGTGGAGATGGCGCTCGACGAGGACGCTCGCCTCCTTCTTGTCGAAAATGGCCCGGTTGGCCGTGAAATAGATCATCCGGGGCACTTTCCGGAGCAGGACGGAGACGTCCTTGTAGCTGCCGCAGTGGTTCCCGATGATGATGTTCGGGCCCTCCCGGACGAAGTTCTCGCCGCCCCGGAGGTCGACTTTCTTGGGCAGGAGAAACAGCCGAGTCGCCCAATCGAGGAACGGCTTGATATGGCGGAATTCCTCTTCGAAGGTCGGCATCGGCGAGGGCTATTCTACTGAAACCGCGGCCGAAATTCAAAGGGCCCAAAAAGCGGCGCCCGGCCGCTTGCGCCGGCCGGACAGGCGTGTTACTTTAGGCCCCTCACCGCTACGAGGAGGCGCCCATGATCACCCTGATCCGCGGCGGAGAGGTCTTCGCCCCCGAACCGCTCGGCCGCAAGGACGTTCTCCTCGCCGGAGGCGCCGTCGCCGCCGTGGCCGAACCGGGCCGCGTCCGGGTCGAAGGGGTCGAGGCGGAGGCCGTCGACGCGGCCGGGAAAATGGTCCTGCCCGGCCTCATCGATCCCCACGTCCACATCCTCGGCGGGGGCGGCGAAGGGGGCCCGGCCACCCGCGCCCCCGAGATCCGCCTCGAGGACATCGTCTCGAGCGGCGTCACCACGGTCGTCGGATGCCTGGGGACGGACGGCGTCACCCGGCACATGGCCTCGCTCCTGGCCAAGGCCCGCGGCCTCGAGGCCGAGGGCGTCTCGACCTTCATCTATTCCGGCTCCTACGAGGTCCCGGTGAAGACCCTGACCGGGAGCGTCCGCTCCGACCTCGTCCTCGTCGACAAGGTCATCGGGGCGGGCGAGATCGCCGTGAGCGACCACCGCTCCTCGCAGCCGACCTTCGACGAGATCGCCCGGCTGGCCGCGGAGTGCCGGGTCGGGGGGATGCTCGGCGGCAAGGCCGGCGTCCTCCACCTCCATGTCGGCGACGGCAAGCGCCGGCTCGAGCTCCTCTTCAGGCTCATCCGGGAGACCGAGATCCCGGCGAGCCAGGTCATCGCGACCCACACGACCCGCAATCCCCAGCTCTTCGAGCAAGCGCTCGAGTGGGCGGCGGCCGGTGGCTCGATCGATGTCACGGTCGGGCCCGATCCCGTGCCGCCCGATCCCGAGGTCCGCTTCGAGGACGCGATCGCCCGCTTCAAGGGCCTGGGCCTGCCGTTCTCGCGCCTCATCGCGAGCTCGGACAGCAACGGCAGCCTGCCCGTCTTCGACGGGGACGGCCGCCTCGTCCGGCTGACGATCGCCACGGAGAAGGACCTTTTCCGCAAGTTCACCGAGGTTCTCCGGCGGGGGCTTCTGCCCGTCGAGACGGCCGCCCGCGTCTTCTCGACCAACGCCGCCGACTTCTACAAGCTCGGGAAGAAGGGGCGCGTCGAGGCCGGGCGGGACGCGGACCTCATCGTCCTCGACCGGGACCTGGCCCTGAGTGATGTCTTCGCCCGCGGCCGGAGGATGATCGCCGGCGGGAGGCTCCTGGCCCGCGGCACTTTCAGCGCCTAGGGCAGAGCGATGGCCGACGAGAAAGCCACCATCGCCCCCCCGTCGGGCCGCCGGCCCCCGTTCGGCGTCGCCCTCATCCCGCTCGTGGCCATGGCCCTGCTCCTCGGCGTCGGCTACGGGGTCTACAAGATCAAGGCCCAGATCCTGCTGGTGACGGCGGCGACGGTCACGGCGTTCCTGGGCCTCGCCCTGGGTTTCAAGTGGCAGGACATGGAGCGCGGCATCGTCGAGAGCATCCGCAAGGCCCTGCCGGCCATCCTGATCATGCTCTCGGTCGGGCTCCTCATCGGCGCCTGGATGGCCGGCGGCACCATCCCCATGGTCATTTACTACGGCCTGAAGCTCATCTCGCCCCGGTTCTTCCTGGCCACGGCCTGTCTCGTCTCGTCGGTCGTGGCCATCGCCTGCGGGACGTCCTGGGGGACCATCGGGACGGTCGGGGTCGCCTTCATGGGCATCGCCATGGGGCTCGGCATCCCCCTCGGCCCGGCCGCCGGCGCGGTCGTCGCCGGGGCCTACTTCGGGGACAAGATGTCGCCCCTGTCCGACATCCCCAACCTGGCCACGGTCATCTCCGGGTCGAACCTCTTCGACCACATCAAGCACATGGTCCCGTCGGCCGGGCCGGCCTGGCTGGCCGGGCTCGTCATCTACGCCGCGGCCGGCCTGAAGTACGGCGCGACCGCGACCAAGTCCGAGACGCTCGACCTCATCCTATCGACCCTCAAGGCCAATTTCCGGTTCACCCCGCTCCTGCTCCTGCCCATGGCCGTCATCTTCTATTTCGCCGTCGCCAAGAAGCCGACCATCCCGGCCATGCTCCTGTCGTCGCTCGCGGCCGCGGCCCTGGCCGTCTTCGTCCAGAAGGTCCCGCTCACGGTCGTGGCCACGGCCATGAACACCGGGCTCCCGCCGAGGACGGGAGTCGCCGCCGTCGACACGCTCCTCTCCAAGGGCGGCATGATGAGCATGATGGAGACCCAGCTCATCGCCTTCACCGCCTTCTCCTACGGCGGCATCATGCAGGCCACCGGCTGCCTGGCCGTCATCCTGGACAAGGTCATGCGCTTCACCAAGCACGTCTGGAGCCTGGTCCTGACGACGGTCGGCGCGGCCGTCCTGTCGGCCCTGATCACCGGCAGCTCCTACCTGTCGATGATCCTGCCGGCCGACCTGCTGGCGCCCGCCTTCAAGAGGAAGAACCTGGCGGCCAAGAACCTGTCCCGGATCATCGAGGAGAGCGGCGGCATCGTCGTCCCTCTCATCCCCTGGAGCATGGCCGGCGTCTACATCACCGGGACGCTGGGCGTCTCAACCTTCTCCTACCTGCCCTGGGCCTTCATGAACTACCTCTCGGTCGGGATGCTCATTCTGTTCGGGTTCACCGGCTGGACGATGGCGCCCAAGGTGCGGGAGGACGAGACGCAGGCGGGCAGCTGAAGAGGGGGGCTAGTCTTGCTCCTCGTCCTCGCCTTTCTCCGCCTTTCCGAGCGCCTCCCTGAACAGCTCGTCGGCCTTGGCGTGCTTCTCTTTCTGGAGCTCGAAGGTGGCGTCGAACTTGCGGTCGAGCTCGCCCTGCCGCTTGTGCTCCTTGGCCAGGAAGTCGTCGAGCGAGCCCTTCGCTTTCCTGGCCTTCTCGGAACGCAGGACCGACCGGGTCGCGCCGTCGATCCAAAGGGTCGCCCCGCAGCAGGGGCAGACGACCGAAAAAACGCGAGTTTCGTCCCTTGTCTCTGACATGGCCCGAATGTAGCACAAACCGCCGGTCCGGGGAATGGGCAGGAACGCCTCCGTTCGTGGGGCAAGATCGATCCGGGACTTGGCGGAGACGCGCCACAGATCATCTGATCCGCTCGCCGGCCTTGCGGATCAGCCCCGGGGCGCCGGCGTCCCGATCTCGCCGCGCGCCTCGATCCCGTGCTTTTTCAACAGCTTGAACAGGCCCTGGCGCGTCAGCCCGACCTCGGCCGCGGTCCGGCTCCGATGGTAGCGGCAGCGGATAAGGGCCTCGCGCAGGAAGCGGCGCTCGAAGTCGGCCCTGGCCTCGGCGAAGCGGTGGCTGGCCGTCGAATAGGTCTCCCCTGACGGGTTGATCTTCGGCGAGAGGTAGTCCTCGAGGATGAGCGGGCCGCCGTCGGCCATGACCAGGGCCCGCTGGACCTCGTTCTGGAGCTCGCGGACGTTGCCCGGCCAGGGATAGCGGAGGAGCATCTCCAAGGCGACGGGCGAGACGAAGGGCCGCGGCCGGCCCATCGACCGGGCGAACTCGTCGAGGAAATGGTTGAGGAGGAGGAGCGCGTCGTCGGGGCGCTCGCGGAGGGGCGGCAGGTCGACGGCGATGATCTTCAGCCGGTAGTAGAGGTCCCGGCGGAAGCGGCCCCGCTCGACCTCGTGATCGAGGTCCTTGTTGGTCGCGCTGACGAAGCGGACGTCGATGGGACGCGGCCGGGTTTCCCCGACCCGGCGGATCTTCCTCTCCTCCAGGACGCGGAGGAGCTTGGATTGGAGCGCCAGCGGCAGGTCGCCGATCTCGTCGAGGAAGAAGGTCCCGCCCGAGGCCTCCTCGACGAGGCCAACCTTGTCCCGGACCGCGCCGGTGAACGAGCCCCGGGCGTGGCCGAACAGCTCCGACTCGAGCAGCGGCTCGGGGATGGCGGCGCAGTTGACGGCGACGAACGGCCCGTTCCGGCGCTTCCCGGTCTCATGGAGGGTCTTCGCGGCCAGCTCCTTGCCCGTGCCGCTCTCGCCGGCGATGAAGACCGGTGCGTCGGTGTCGCGGACCTTCTCGAGGAGCGACCGGACGCGCCGGACCGCGGGCGCCTCCCCCAGGAACGCGCATCCCGGCCGCGCCTCGGCCGGAAGGGGGGCCGGCTCGCCGCGGTCCCGCCCGCCGTTGCGGCGGAGGCGGAAGAGCAAGGGGGACATGGCGAGGGTCAGGAACTCGAGGTCGTCCCGGTCGAAGGGGCGGCCCCGGCCGCCGCGGGCGAAATAGGCCAGGCCGGACGGGCGCCCTCCGGACGCCCAGGGATAGGCCAGGACGCTCCGCGGCTGCCCGTTCCCGCCGAGCTCGAGGTCGGCGAAGAGCGGCTCCCTGGAGATATCCGGGACGACGACGGGCCGGCCGATCTCGAGGGCCCGGCCGACGATGGCCTCGTCGGCGGCGGGCAAGGGCCCCGTCTCCCCCGCCGGCCCGGCGGCCGGGCCGCGCGAGGCCTCGAAGGCCCGGTCGCCCGGGCTCCCGAAGACGCGGAAGAGGGCCCGGTCCGAGGCGACCTCGTCGAGGACGATCTCGGCGATGCGGGCGAGAAAGCGCTGGGTCATGTCCGTCCAAAAGGACCGCTAGGCCCGGTCCCACCATTACGACGCTCGAGGCCGCCCGATTTTCTCATTCTCGCGTCATTCATCGCGGACTCCTTCCCTCCTCGCCGCGGCGCGCGCCCGCTGCGGACCGGCCGCCCGGCCCCTGCCCGGTCCCGGGGACGTCGACGCCGAGGCGGCCCGGATGTTCGAGCCCGGGCCCTCCCCGGCGTTGACACTTCCCGCGGCGCGGGATAATCTTGGGGCATTCGCCGGGAAGGAGAGGTCGCCGATGAGGATCCCCGGGGTTTCTGCCGCCGTTACGCTTCTCGCGCTCGCGGGCGCCGCCGCGGCCGCCGCCGGACCGGCCGGGCCGGCCCAGGCCCCGTCGCCGGCGCCCGACCGCCTGCAGTGGTTCCGCGAGGCCAAGTTCGGCCTGTTCATCCACTGGGGCGTCTATTCGATGATCGGCCGCGAGGAGTGGGCCCGCCAGCTCCTCCAGATCCCGCTCGAGGACTACCGGTACTACGCCGACAATTTCAACCCGGTTGATTTCGACCCTGACGCGTGGGCGGCCCTGGCCAAGGAGGCCGGCGTCAAGTACGTCGTCATCACCTCGAAGCACCACGACGGCTTCTCGATCTTCGACAGCGCCTACACCGATTACGACATCATGCGCTCCAAGTACGGCCGGGACATCCTCGGCCCGCTCTCCGCGTCGATGAAGAAGGCCGGAATCCCTCTGGGTTTCTACTACTCGATCATGGACTGGCACCATCCGGACTATCTGCCGCGCCGGGCCTGGGAGACCGACCGGACGACCAAGGGCGCCGACTTCGGCCGTTACATGGATTTCGCCGAGAACCAGCTCAAGGAGCTCGTCGCCAAGTACGACCCGGCCGTGCTCTGGTTCGACGGCGAGTGGGAGCATTCGAACGAGGAGCAGCGGGCCTTCGCCATCGGCAAGATGCTGATGGCCATGAAGCCGACGCTCCTCATCAACGACCGGCTCTACAAGCGCGAGCCCGGCTACGGCGATTTCGGGACGCCGGAGAACTTCGTCCCGGCCACGGGTGTCCGCAACCCCGACGGCTCGCCGCGCCTGTGGGAAGCCTGCTACACGATGAACTGGAACGGCTGGGGCTACAACCGCTACGAGACCGAGTTCCACAGCTCGCCCCAGCTCATCCGCCAGCTCGTCGAGATCGTCAGCAAGGGCGGCAACCTCCTGCTCAACGTCGGGCCGCGCCCCGACGGCAGGATCCAGGACGACTTCGCCGCCCGCCTGCGGGAGATCGGCGCCTGGCTCAAGACCAACGGCGAGGCCGTCTACGGCACGACGGCCAGCGTCTTCGAGCGCCTGCCCTTCTTCGGCCGGTGCACGGTCAAGGGCCGGACGCTCTACATCCACGTCATGGGCTGGCCGGCCGACAAGACGATCCGCCTGCCGGGGCTCGAGACCGAGGTGAAGAAAGCCTACCTGCTCACCGGGCCGGGCCGGCCGCTGACGTTCCGCCGCGCGGGGAAGGACGTCGTCGTGACGCTTCCGGAGCGGGCGCCCGACCCGGCCGCGACGGTCGTCGCCGTCGAGCTCCAGGGCGCGCCCGTCGTCGAGCCCTACATGATCGTCCCGGAGAAGGACGGCCGCGTCGAGCTGCCCGTCTATCTCGCCGACCTCCGGTCGGAGATGGGCCAGCGCGCCTACCTCGACCACTTCTACCGGACGACGATGCTGACCAACTGGCAGAACGTCAACGATTACCCGGAGTGGACGTTCACGACGGACAAGGCCGGGGCCTACGAGGTCCGAGTCTCCTACGCCAGCATGTGGGGCGGGCAGGCCGGCTACGAGGTCGAAGTGGACGGCCTGAAGCTCGCCGCCAGGACCGAGCCGTCGCCGAGCGTCTACTCCCCCGGGACCTTCCCGGTCGGCCAGGTCGCGCTTGGGGCGGGCGAGCACAGGCTCCGGGTCCGGATCACTTGCGTCGCCAACAACCACGCCATGAACCTGGAGAAGGTCGTCCTCGTCCCGGCGAAGTAGCGGGCGGCGCTCGCAGGGCCCCTGGCCCTCGCCGTTGAGAGAGGCTGTCCGGGCCGGGGGCGGCGGGCCGGGTTGAAAAGCCCGTCCCCTTTCGCGTAGAATCCCCTCATCGTGGGTGACCCGAGAAGCGTCCGAGAGCCGTCCCCGTGCCCTTGCTTCAGCCGTTCCCTCCGCTCCTCCTGAACAGGTCCCCGGACCCCGCCTCGGGCCGCCCCGGATCGCGGAGAAGGAGGGTCGCCGTGGCCAAGCGTTCGAAAGGACAGACGAGGCGGGATTTCCTCAAGGGCGCCGTCCTGGGGGCGGCCGCGGCCGCGCTGCCGCCGCTCGGGGGCGGGACGCGGGCCTCGGCCGCGACGGCCCAGGCGCCCGGCGGCAAGTTCAGGCTGAAGTACGCCCCCGGCCTGGGCCTGTTCGAGGCCCATGCCGGCAAGGCGCCGGCCGACCAGCTCAAGTTCATGGCCGACCAGGGCTTCTCGGCCTGGTTCGACAACGGGCTGATGGGGCGCCCCGCCGCCGAGCAGGAGGCGCTGGCCAGGGAGTCGGCGCGCCTCGGCCTCACGATCGGCCCGTTCGTCGTCTACGCCGACTTCAAGGTCAAGTCCCTCGTCGCCCGCGACGCCGCCGTCCTCGACATGGTCGCGGGGCGGCTCGAGAGCGCCGTCGAGACCAAGAAGCGGACGGGCTGCCCCTGGGCCCTGCTCGTGCCCGGCCGCTACGACGAGAGCCTCGACTGGGACTACCAGACGGCCAACGTCGTCGAGAGCCTCAAGCGCCTCGCCGGCCGGTGCGAGCCGTCGGGCCTGGTCATCGTCCTCGAGCCGCTCAATCCCAAGGACCACCCCGGCCTGTTCCTGAGCAAGATGGCCCAGGCCTACCAGATCGTCAAGGCCGTGGCCAGCCCGTCGGTCAAGATCCTCGACGACATGTACCACCAGCAGATCACCGAGGGCAACATCATCCCCAACATCGACGCCTGCTGGGACGAGATCGCCGCCTTCCACATCGGCGACTCGCCGGGGCGGAGGGAGCCGGGCACGGGCGAGATGAACTACCGCAACATCTTCAAGCACATCCACGGCAAGGGCTACACGGGCGTCCTCTGCTGCGAGCACGGCCTGAGCCGCAAGGGCCTCGAGGGCGAGAAGGCCTTCCTCGCGGCCTACCGCGCCGCCGACGATTTCTAGGAGAGAGGGGGTCGAGCCTGACCGGCGTGGCGATGAACTCGGGACGGCCCCCTTCCCGGGAGGCTCGCCGGGCCGCCGCGAGCCATTCTTGACAAGGAGGAGGAACATGACCGGCAAGGACGAGAACGGACTGACGCGCAGGGACTTCATCAAGACGGCCTCGGCGGCCTCCATGGCCGCGCTCGTGGCGGGCGTCTCGGGCTCGGGCGGGCGGTGCGCCTCCGGCTCCGACACGATCCGCGTCGGCGTCATCGGCTGCGGCGGCCGGGGCACGGGCGCGGCGATCGACGCCGTGAACTCGTCGCCGGGCGTCGAGATCGCGGCCCTCTACGACCCCTTCCAGGACCGGGTCGACGGCTGCCTGAAGCGGCTCCGGGAGACGGTCCCGGCCGCGGTCAAGGTCACGCCCGAAACCTGCTTCACCGGACTCGACGGCTACAAGGCGCTCCTGGCCATCAAGACGATCAACTACATCGTCACCGCCGCGCCGCCCGGCTTCCGGCCCCTCCACCTCGACGCCGCCGTCAGGGCCGGCAAGAACGTCTTCATGGAGAAGCCCGTGGCCGTGGACCCGGTCGGGGTCCGCTCGGTCATCGCCAGCTCGGAGCTGGCGGCGAAGAAGGGCCTGGCCATCGTCGCCGGCACCCAGCGCCGCCATCAGAGGAGCTACATCGAGCTCATGAAGCGGGTCCGCGACGGGGCCATCGGCGAGCTCGTCGGCGGGCAGTGCTACTGGAACCAGGGCGACCTCTGGGTCATCGAGCGGACGCCCGGGATGAGCGACATGGAGTGGCAGTGCCGCAACTGGCTCTACTTCTCCTGGACCTCGGGCGACCACATCGTCGAGCAGCACGTCCACAACATCGACGTCATGAACTGGGCCTTCGACGCCCTGCCGGTCAAGGTCATGGCCATGGGCGGCCGCCAGGTCCGGACGGCCCCCGAGTACGGCAACATTTTCGACCACTTCGCCGTCGAGTTCGAGTACCCCGGCGGCGTCCGGGTGGCCAGCCAGTGCCGCCAGATCAAGGGCTGCGCCGAGCGGGTCGAGGAGAAGATCGTCGGGACGAAGGGCCACGCCTTCGGCTACGGCGAGATCGGCGGACCGAACGCCTGGAAGTTCGAGGGCGACGAGCCCAATCCCTACGTCGCCGAGCACGCCGACCTCATCGCCGGCATCCGGGACGGGAAGCCCCTCAACGAGGGCCGGCGCATCGCCGAGAGCACGATGTGCGCCGTCATGGGCCGCATGAGCGCCTACACCGGCCGGGCCATCTCCTGGGACTGGGCCATGAACGCCTCGAAGCTCGACCTCTTCCCGAAGAAGCTCGAGTTCGGCCCGCACCCGGTCGACCCGGTGGCCGTCCCGGGCGTGACGCCGCTCGTCTGAGCGCCGCCGGATGGGGTCAAACCTTTAATTTTTTAATTTTTTTCTGGCCGATGACCAGGCGCTCGAAAAAATTAAAAAATTAAAGGTTTGACCCCTTCTTAGCGGCGCGGCGGGCTGACCACCTCGAACGTCCGCTCCAATCTGCGCCCCTCGTCGTCCACCAGCACCAGCCGGTGACCGCCGGGCTCGGGCCGGGCCGCGACCTGGTGGAAGACCCGCGTCGAAGCCAGGTACCGCTCGTCGAGGTGCCAGTGGATGGTCGCCCCGTTCTCCTTGTGGACGGCCTCGAAGACGACCTGGCCGACCTCGCCGTCGAGCCCGACCGGGATATAGACCCCGGTCGCCGGCTCGGGGTAGATGAGGCTCATGACCCGGGAGCCGCGCTCCCCCGCCGCCCCCGCCGCGCAGTCGGCCCGCAACGGCGGCAGGGTCCGGTACTCGGGGTGGCCGGACCGGTAATAGTGCTCCTGGACGGGCGGCAGGACGAACCACGACTCGTGCCGCATCCGGTCGACCGGCTCGCAGCGGCTGTCGACCCGGAACCGGCCCGACGCGTCCAGGTGGACCTCCTGGTGATAGGGGCACATGCGGTCGAAGCGGCTCTCCGCGGGCACCGCCACGGTCTCGGACGGGCAGAGGTCGGTCGCGAGATATCCCGAGTCCCGGCAAACCACGATCTCCTTGAATCCCGACCAGGGCCGGACGATGGCCCCGCCGCCGTCGACCGCGCCGAGGAGGTCGAACAGGACCGGCGCCGCGGCCGCCAGACCGGTCAGGCCGGGGACGCCCCGCCCGTCGGCGTTCCCGGCCCAGACGCCGATCGTGTAGTTCGGCGTCACGCCGACGGCCCAGGCGTCACGCAGGCCGAAGCTCGTCCCGGTCTTCCAGGCCACCCATTTCGACGAGCTGAAGTTGCGCCAGAAGCCTTCCTCGTCCGGCCGGTTGACCTCGGTCAGCGCCTGGAGCGTGAGCCAGGCCGCCGCCGGGCCGAGCTCCCTCATTCCCGACCTGCGCTCGGGCCCGTCGCGGAGGACGCGGACCTCGCGCCCCCCGCCCGGGACGCCCAGGGCCAATTGGGCCATCTTGGCGTAAAGCCCCGCGACCTCGATCAGCTTGCCTTCCGCGCCGCCCAGGACGAGCGTCAGGCCGTAGTCCTCGGGCGGCCGGTCCAGGGTCGTCATCCCCCAGCGCCTGAGCAGGTTCTCGAACCGGGGGATGCCGTACTCGCGCAGCTCGCGCACGGCCGGGACGTTGAGCGACCAGGCCAGGGCCGTCCGGGCGGCCACGGCGCCGCGGAAGCGGCGGTCGAAGTTCTCGGGCCGGAAGCCCTCGTAGCGCGTGGGCGTGTCGGCGACGAGCGTCTCCGGCGTCAGCCCGCCCTCCTGGACCATGGCCGCGTAGAGGAAGGGCTTGAGGACGCTGCCGGTGCTGCGGCGGCTCTGGAGGATATCGACGCTCTGCCCATCCTCGCCGGGCCGGTCCAACCCGAAATTGCCGACGTAGGCGACGACGGCCGCGGCCCGGTTGTCGATGACGACGGCGGCCAGGTTGCGGATGTCCCGCGCGAGGAGCCGGCCGCCGTGACGCTCGACGGTCCGCGTCGCTTCCCGCTGCAGGTCGGCGTCGACGAACGACCGGAACGGCGGGGCCGCGCCGGGCCGGGCGGCCAGCGTGTCGAGCAGGTGCGGCGCCTCCCGCGGGGCCGTCCCCGGCCGCCCGGGCATCCCCTCGGCCAGGGCCAGGCGGCGCTCGAGGTCGTCGATCGCGCCCGCGGCCCGGAGGCGCTCGATGAGCCGGTCGCGCTTGCGGAGGAGCCTGGCCCGGCCCTCCTCCGAGGCCACGAGCCCGGGCTCGTTCGGCAGGACGGCCAGGAACGCGGCCTCGGCCCAGCTCAGGCGCGAGGGGCCGCGGCCGAAGTAGAGCCAGGACGCGGCGTCGAGGCCGACGACGTTCCCGCCGAAGGGCGCGTGGGCGGCGAAGAGCGCCAGGATGGCCCTCTTGGAGCGGCGGGCCTCGAGGCGCAGCGCCAGGGCGGCTTCAATCGCCTTCTCCCCGAGTGTCCGCTTCCGGCCCTTGCGGGCCAGCCGCACGACCTGCATGGTGATCGTGCTGGCGCCGCTTTCGACCTTCCCGGCGCCGATGTTCCGCCGCGCGGCCCGGGCCACGGCCAGGGGGTCGACGCCGGGATGGAGGTAGAAACGCTTGTCCTCCAGGCGGACCAGGACCTCGTAGAAGCGCTCGGGGACGCTGTCTCCCGGCGGGAAGCGCCACTGGCCGTCGGCGGCCGGCCGGGCGCCGAGGAGCCGGCCGTCGGCCGCGAACAGCACCGGCGAAACCGGGTCGTCAAACTCGACGACGGGAAGGGCCAGGAAAAGGGCCGCCAGCAGGACGGCCGCGGACATCCAACGGATCGGACCGCGGCGTTTCAGGACGGGAACGCGGACCCGGGACGCGCGCCCCTCCGCCCGCGCCTGTCCGCCGCGGGTCGGCCCGAAAGACGGCATCTTCTCTCCCCGAAGCTCCCCGAGGGGACGCGCGTCAACGACGCGGCTCCCCGTTCATTGCGCGATCTCGATCCACTGTCCCGTCGTGTTGGCGTGGACGGCCGCGTCGTACATGGCCTCGACGGCGACGCCCGGCTGATAATAGCGCCCTCGGTAGGAGGCGTTGAGGACGACCTGGAAGACCTTGGTCTCCTTCTCGTCCAGCCCGAAATAGGTGTAGACGCGGTCGTCGCGGATGTCCTGGTAATCGACGCTCGCGGCCGCCCCTGCCTCGCCGGCGAAGCGCGGGTTCTTGATCTGGAACCCCGAGGCGACGAGATGCGTCAAGATGAGGTTCTCCAGCCGCCGCGGCGACTTGTTGGTGACCCGGACCTCGGCCACGAGGTCGTCGCCCTGCAAGATCCGGTCGAGGACGACGGTGTTCATCCTCATGTCGCGGTACCGGACGTCGATCGACAGGCCGTCGGCCGACGGCGCCTCGATCCCGGCCGGCGGCACGCCGCGCCGGTAGACGCTGACATAGAGCGGCGACGAGCCGACGTTGGTCACGGCCAGGGTCCGGCCGGCGGCCGGGAAGCCCGGGAACTCGCGCCGGTCGAACGGCGTCGCCGACTCCGTCTCCAAAAACTTCTCGGCGTCCCAGGCGAAGCGGTAGCGGAAGGGCTGGATCTCGGCGCCGCCGTAGAAAGCCGACAGGGCCATGAGCCCGAGCGCGGTCTCCTGGGTCGAAAGCCAAAGGTCCGAACCGAACGTCTTGACGATGTCGTCGACGAGGCTCCGGACGCGCTCGGGCCTCCCCATTTGCGCGAAGGCCCGGACGGCCAGGGCCTTGTCGCGGAGCTCCGAGCCGAAATTGACGCTGTAGTCCCGGTAGGCCCGGAATTCGAGCTTGGCCCGGACGGCCAGGTCCGCGGCCGCGTCCGATTGGCCGGTCACCTGAAAAGCCGCGCCGAGAATCGCCATGGCCAGCCCGGACAGCCCCTCCGTCTCCCGGAGCCTGTTCATGGCCCCGAGGTCCGGGTCCCGGGCCAGGGCCAGCGCGAACAGCCGGAAGGCCTGGCCGAGCTTGGCCGCGCCGCCTCCGGAGACGAACGCGTTGGCCGACAGGCGCTGGTTGGCCCGCCAGGCGTCGAGCATCGCCTGCGGGACATGGTAGCCGAGCCGGGCCGCCTCGAGCAGGAAATACCCCGCGTAGGTCGTCGTCCATTCGTGGCTCTCGCGCTGGCCGGGCCAGTAGGAGAAGCCGCCGTTGGGCGTCTGGAACGAGCTCAGCTTCCCGACCGCCGCCTTGACATGGTCCTCGACCTCACGCGTCCGCTTCCCGTCGAGCTTGACCAGCTCCTTGAGGTAGAGCTGCGGAAAGGCCGCCGAGAGCGTCTGCTCCAGGCAGCCGTGGGGATACTGGATGAGATAATCCAGGCGCTTCTCGAGGTTGAGCGGCGGCACGGCCGAGGCCTCGAAGGAGATCGCGTTCGTGCCTTCGAGACCGAACGGCCTGACCTCGGTCCGGGCCGTCTCGCCCGGCTTGATCTCCAGCCGCGTCGTCTGGGTCATCGCCGCGTTGGCCGCCAGGACCGGGACGGCTATGGCGTCCTCGACGCGCTCCGCCCCGCCCGTCGCCCGGAAGCGGACCTCGCCCCGCCCGACGGCGCCGGCCGCCTTGAGGGCGAAGGCGACGATGTCGTCGCCCGGCCCGGCGAAGGCGACCTTCTTGGAGCGCTCGCCGACCACCTCGAAGGCCCCGTTCGTCTCGACGGAGACCGTGACCTCCTTGATGGACGGTTCGGTGACGAAGACGGTGACGGGCATGACGACGTCTTCCCGCGGCCGGACGACCCGCGGCAGGGTGGCCAGGGCCATGAGCGGCCGGCGCACCGGGACGGACTTCTCGGCCCAGCCGAAGGCGCCTTCGCGCCCGGCCACGACCATGACCCGGACGGCCCCGAAATACTGCGGCATCAGGAGCTCGTGGACGCCGGCCGCCCCGGCCTTGAGCTCGAACGGGCCCTCGAACAGCACGACCGGCGGGAAGCGCCGCGGCTGCCTGGCCTTGTCCGCGGACTCGGCGCTCTCGTCGCCGCCGAGGGCCAGGACGCGGCGGAGATCGGCGCCGTAGGCCTCGGCGACGATGTCGAACAGGTCCCAGGTCGAGACGCCCAGTGCCTCGCGGGCGTAGAAGGCCTTGCGCAGGTCCGGCGTCGCGAAGCGGGTCAGGCCGAGCAGGCCCTCGTCGACGACGGCCAGCGTGTAGGCCATCGGCCGGCCGCTCGCCTCCCGGACCTCGACCCGGAACTTCTCCTTCGGCCGGAACTCGCCGGCCGTCCTGACGACGGGCTCGAGGCGCGTCCCCGGGTCCTCGACCAGGATCGGGATGACGCCGTAGAGGCGGATGGGGGTGTCGGTGCCCTTGTTCTCGTGGGGCTGGATGAGCGTGACGTGGACGTAGATGTTGGGCGCCATGGCCGCCGTGAGCGGGACCTCGAACCGGTTCTCGCCCTTGACCGTCGAGACCCAGAACTTGTCCAGGACCGACGTCCCGTTCTCGAGCGAGACGAGGGCCCGCCCCTGGACGGCCTCGGGCAGGAAGACGACGGCCCTCTCGCCGACCTTGTAGGCGGTCTTGTCGGATGTCAGCGCCAGGGCGGTCGCCCCGGCCCCGCCCTCCTCGCGGGCCCGGCCGGACCAGTCCGGCCAGTCGACATAGACGATCTTGCCGGACGCGTGCCCGCCGGCCGGGTCCTCGGCCCGGACGAGATAGCGGCCCCACTCCGGATAGCGGACCCTGAAGGTCCAGGTCCCCGCGCCGTCGCGGGTCGAGATCTGGCCGCGCGCGACCGGCCGCGTGGCGACGTTCGAGACGTACTGGGCCAGCGATTCGCCGCTCCGGTCCCACCACCATTTCCACTCGATCTTGTAGAGCGAGACGATGACCCTGTCCCGGGAGACGGGCCGTCCCGCCGGGTCGACGGTGGCGATCCGGACCTCCTGGTCCGTGTCGGTGAGAAGCATGCCCCGGACCGGGTCGCCGGCCGGCGTCCTGACGCCGACGTAGGCGTCATAGGGATGGAAGGGCAGCGAGACGGTGTCGACGCTGAAATCGCCGCTCTCCTCGAAGACCCGGCTGGTGAAGGCGGCCTCGAGAGCGCCCGGGCTGGGCTGTCGCGGCACGATGTCGATCTTGGCCGCCGCCCGCCCCTCCGCGTCCAGCGTGCCCCGGGCGACCTCGATCGTCCCGCCCTCGAAGTCACGGGCCGGGTCGTCGAACGAGTAGTCCTGGTAGCGGTCGAACCGGGTCGGCCGCCGGGACAGGCGCACGCTGACATCGTATTTCAGGCGGGCCGCCGGGGCGCCGTGGAGCCACTGGGCCGCCACGGCGGCCGTGAGCGGCATGTCCTTGCCCAAGAGGACCTCGCGGCCGGCATCGAGCGCTATCTTGAGCCGGTTGGGCGCGACCGACTCGATCTTCAGGGTCTTGGCGAAGGACAGGCCGCCGACGAGGGCCCGGGCCCGCCAGTTGCCCGTCGGGGCCGTCTCGTCGGTCTCGACGCGGAAAGCGTGGAACGGCTCGACCGTCCTTTCCGGTTTGAGCGTCCGGACGAGCTGGCCCTGGGGCGAATAGAGCTCCAGGACGACCGGATGGCCGGCGGGCAGGACCTTCTCCCGGTCGAAGAGGGCGAAGGTCAGGTGGAGCGTGTCGCCGGGCCGCCAGACGCCGCGCTCGCCGTAGAGCGCGCCCTTGACGCCCTTTTCGGGCCGCTCGCCGCCGACTTCGAAGTGGCTCATCGACAGGGCGCCCTCGCCGCTGACCCGGAGGTAGCCGGTGTCGCCGCCGCCCTCGGCCGCGACGTAGAACGGCCGCCCGGGGAGATCGAGGACGGCGAAGCCGTTGCCGTCCGAGGCCGATTCGCCGAGGAGCCGGTTCTGATAGTTGAAGGCCCTGACCCGCAGTCCCGGGAGCGGACGGCCGGTCGGGATGTCGGTCGTGACGACGTGGAGCCGGCCGTTCGCCTCGAGCTTGGCCACCAGGCCGATGTTCGAAGCGAGGAAGTTGCGGCCGGTCACGGCGTCCGGATTGAAGCGGGGATTGTAATAGCTGTCCGCGCAGGGGTCGTTCCGACGAGACCAGCCGTCGTAGCCGTAGCCCTCGCCGGCGAAATCCCAGTCCGAGTAGCGGTTCCAGGTCGCGTCGTCCAGGTTCCGGAGCGGCGGCTCTTCGGCTATCGGCTCGTCGCCCGCGGCGCAGGGGTAGGTCGAATTGCCCCGGTTGATCGACAGGACGATGCGGAAGAGGCTGCCCGGGCTCTCCTTGAAGAGAGGCGTCACGTCGAGCTCGAAACGGGTCCAGCGGCCGGTCACGGCCGGATCGTCGGAGAGCGGCACGGTCTTGCGCCAGAGGTAACGGCCGACGCGGGCCAGCTCCTCCGAGCCCTCGAGCGAATTGACCTGGAAGAACTGGGCCATGTTGCCCGGGTAGATCTGGAAGGCGGCGACCTGGACCGACCTGAGGTTGACGGCTTCGATGGGCACGGTCAGCCGGTCCTTGCGGGGCAGGATGAGGCCGCGGCCGACGAAGCGGGCCTGGGGCCGGATCGATTCGAAGGCGACCTGGCGGTCGGCCCCCTCCGCGAGCCGCCGCCCGAGGTAATTGCGGATGCCCGGCAGGACCCGGACGTCGACCTGGCCGGTGAAGTCGCGGGTGGAGTAGAGACGGACGACGTTGCCGTCGATCTCGAAGGTCAGCGGCCAGTCCGCGACGGTGATGAGGCCCTTGAGCTCCTGGTTCTTGGCCAGGGCGTCGGAAAAGCGCACCAGGACGTGGCGGGTCTCGACGGTGACGGGCTCGACGGTCAGGACCTTGAACTCGCCCTTGGCCGGGACCTCGACGTCGCGGCGGCCGCGGCTCTCGACCCGGATGGGCCCGCCGTCCCACTCCAGGACCACGGTCGAGGCCGTCTCGCCGCGCTCGACGCCGCGGACGGCGAAGAGATGGATGAGCCCGCCGGGCGAATGGCTCCAATCGACTTGAAGCGCCTGCCCGGCCTGCTCGGCCCGCAGGACCTTCTCGACGAGGACGGGCTCCTCGTCGTCGGCGGTGACGATCCGGCCCCGCAGGACCTGCGTCTGGGGCCGGTCGGGGTCTTCGGCGACGAGGCCAGCGACGGAGATCTCCATGTCCGGCCGCGCGACGGAAAAGCCGAACTCGAACCGGGCGTAGGCCTTGGGCAGGTCGAGGACCCGGCCGACCTTGAGGACGGCCTTGTATTCCCGGCCGGGCTCGAGATCGCCCTTGGGCTTGAAAACGAGCTCGCGGGAGCTCCGCCACTCGGCCGCGCCGGCGATCGCCGGCGAGAACTCGAGCAGGCCCGCGGCGGCGGGGCCGGGCGTCCCGACGTTGTCGACGAAGAGGACGCGGATGGCCGCCTTGCGCGAGACCGTCCCCGAGGTGAAGGCGCTGATGTAGCGGTACCATTCCTTTTCCGCTTCGGCGCGCGCGGCGGGCTTCTTCGGCTTGCAGGCGGCGAGCCCGGCCAGGCAGACGGCGGCCAAAAGCGCGACGACGATCCTTCTTTTCATGGTCGGTCCTCCCCTCGGTCTCTTCGGTCGGACATGCCGGAACGTTCCGGACGGGTGTCGGGCCCAGCGTAGACCGGGGCCCGGGAAATGTCAATCTGCCGCCGAGCCGACAGGGCCGCCGGCGGGCGTCCCGGCCGCCGGCGCGGGAAGCGCTGCCGATCGTAGGCCCCCTCTTCTTCGGACGGTCCGAACTATAGTATCATAGGGCGATCTCAACCGAGGCAGGAGTGACCTCATGGGCACAACCGGCAGCAAGCCGGCGGCCGACCGGATCAGCCGCCGCGACTTCCTCAGATCCTCGGCCGCGGCCGGCCTGGGCGCCGCCTTCGCCGGGCCGGTCCTCGGGCAGGCCCCGCCCGCCGGCTCCCCCGCCGCGGCCAAGGCCGCCGAAGAGATCCGGGTGGCCGTCATCGGCTGCGGCGCGCAGGGCCGGGTCCTCGTCGAGGCGATGCTGCGCATCCCCTCCGTCCGCATCGCGGCCCTCTGCGACATCTGGTCCTACAGCCGCCAGTACACGGCCAACTACATCAAGAAATACGGCCAGGCCGCCAGCGTCTACGAGGACTACCGCGAGCTTCTCGCCGCCGAGAAGGACCTCGACGCGGCCGTCGTCGCGACGCCCGACTGGGTCCACGCCGAGCACACGATCGCCTGCCTCCGGCGGGGCCTGGCCGTCTACTGCGAGAAGGAGATGGCGAACTCGCTCGACCAGGCCAGGTCCATGGTCCAGGCCGCCCGCGAGACCGGCAAGCCCCTGCAGATCGGCCACCAGCGCCGCTCCAACCCCCGCTACATCCACGCCATCGACAAGCTCATCCGGGAGAAGGGCCTCCTCGGCCGGGTGACCGTCGCCTACGCCCAGTGGAACCGGGCCAAGGCGGACCTGCTCGGCTGGCCGGAGAAATACGCCATCGACCAGGCCACGCTCGACAAGTACGGCTACGGCTCGATGACCGAGTTCCGCAACTGGCGCCTCTACAAGAAGTACGGCGGCGGGCCGATGGTCGACCTCGGCTCCCACCAGATCGACCTCTTCAGCTGGGTCCACGGCGCCCCGCCCAAGTCGGTCGTGGCCAGCGGCGGCCTCGACTTCTACAGGGGCTGGGAGTGGTACGACAACGTCATGGCCATCTACGAGTTCGAGACGAAGCAGGGCACGGCCCGGGCCTTCTACCAAGTCCAGACGACGACCCAGCACGGCGGCTTCTACGAGACCTTCATGGGCGAGAACGGCTCGCTCGTCCTGTCCGAGATCCCCGAGCGCGGCAACTGGGCCATGCGCGAGCCCCACGCGCCCGAATGGGACTCCCTGGCCAAGGCCGGCCTGCTCCAGTCCGAGGCGGCGCCCATCCGGAAATCGGCCACCAAGAACATCTACGTCGACGTCCGGGTGACGGCCGAGGCGGGCCGCTGGCCCCTGCCGGTCGAGCTGGCCAAGCCGGCCCACCAGCCGCACCTCGAGAACTTCTTCGACGCCGTGCGGAGCGGCGGGCCGCTCAACTGCCCGGCCGAACTGGCCTACGAGTCGTGCGTCGCGGTCCTCAAGGCCAACGAGGCGGTCAAGGCCCGGCGGGTCATGGAGTTCCGGCCGGAGCAGTTCAAGGCATGAGCCGCGCCGGACGGACCTCCCTTCGCGCCGGCGCCGCGCTCCTCGCCGCCGCCTTCGGTCTCGCCGCGGCCGCGGCGGGCCAGACGGCCGCCGCCCCAGCCGGGCCGGCGAGCGCGCCTCCCGCCGCCGGGGACCAGAAGCAAACGGCCTGGAACGGCGACCGGACGGTCCCGGTCCACCTCATCCCGCTCCGGGACGAGAACGACGAGCTCATCGTCCCGACGGAGACGGACCCGCGGCCCTACTCGGCCCGGTTCACCTGCGGGCCTTGCCACGATTACTCGGCCGTCGCGGCCGGCTGGCATTTCGGCGGGACGGCCGCCGCCGGCGACGGGCGGCCCGGCGAGCCCTGGATCCTCTCGGACCCCAGGACCGGGACGGTCCTGCCGCTGTCCTACCGGGCCTGGCCCGGGAGCTACGGTCCGGAGGCGCTCGGCCTCTCGGCCTGGGACTTCACCCTGCTCTTCGGCCGGCACATGCCGGGCGGGGGGCCGGCGGAGCCCTCGGACAAGGAGGCCCTGGCCCACCCGGAGGCCCGCTGGAACGTCTCCGGCAAGGCCGAGGCGAACTGCCTGGCCTGCCACAACCGCTCCGGCCGCCAGGACCACAGCGAGTGGGCGAAACAGGTCCTGCGCGAGAACCTGCGCTGGGCGGCCACGGCGGCCGGAGGCCTCGGCGAGGTCGGCGGCATGGCCTCGCGGCTCAAGGGGACCTGGGACGTCACCGACGGGCCCAATCTCGACGACCGCGAATGGGCCGTCGCCCCCCATGTCAGCTACAGGGCGGTCGACTTCGACTCCAAGCATCGCTATTTCTTCGACATCGCCTACCCGCCGGCGGACGAGCGCTGCCTGGCCTGCCACTCCGTCTCGCCCGTGGACGAATCCCAGTGGAGCGCCGAGGCCGACGTCCACGCGGCCGCCGGCCTGAAGTGCGCCGATTGCCACCGGAACGACCTCGGCCACGCCATCGTCCGCGGCTACGAAGGCGAAGCGGCCGCGACCGGGTCCCGGACCGCAGAGGCGTTCACCTGCCGCGGCTGCCACCTCGGGGAGGACGCCAAAGGCCGCAAAACGGTCGCGCCGGGACGGCTCGGCGCGCCGTACCCGAGGCACGCGGGGATCCCGCCCGTCCATTTCGACCGGCTTTCCTGCACCGTCTGCCACTCGGGCCCGAAGCCGAAGGCCGGCTTCACCCGCGTCCGGACCTCGCGGGCCAACCGCCTCGGCATCTACGGCGTCGCGACCTGGTCCACCGACGTCCCGGCGATCGTCGAGCCCGTCTACATGAAAGGGCGGGACCGCAAGATCGCCCCGAACCGCCTCGTCTGGCCGGCCTTCTGGGCCAAGAGGGCCGGGAAGAGCGTGACGCCGCTCCTGCCGGAGACCGTCGACGGCATCGCGGGCGACATCCTCGGGCCCGAAGACCGCGTCGCGCGGATCCTCGCCGCCCTCAGCCTGGCCGCGGAAGAGGACGAGACGCCCGTCCTCGCCGCCGGCAGATTCGTTTTCGAGCCGAACGTCGACGGCGGCATCGACGCCGCGGAAGAGGCCGGGGCGAAGGCCGGCCGGGCCCCGTTCTGGGGCCTCCGCAAGGGCTCGGAGGTCCTGCCGCTCGTTCCCGATTTCGACCCGGCCGCGGAGGACAAGGACACGGCCGTCGAGACCCGCTTCCAGGAGTTCCTCCAGGCCCTCGGCGCGGTCGCCGGACGCCCCGGCGAACCGGCCATCGTCGTCCGGAAGACGCTCTACAGGCTCGTCGACGGCTTCCTCGACGTCTCCGAGGCCCCGGCCGGGCTGGCCGGAGCGTCCGGCCCCGGCTGGCTCGCCGGCGGCAAGCTCGCTCCGCTGGCCTCGGACTTCGACGTCCGCACCGTCACGGCCAAGGCCGGGACCGAACGGACGCTGACCGAGGAGCAGGTCGGCCTCGTCCTCGAGGCCCTGGCCGGGAAAACGGGGGACGCCGAGGCCGTCTATGTCTCCGGCGGCCGGATGTTCCGGCGGGCCAAGGACGGGACGCTCGCCGCGGACGACGACGACGCCGCGGCGCCGGTCGCCTGGCCCCTGGCCCACGATGTCCGCCCGGCCCAGCAGTCCCTCGGCCGGAAGGGGTGCACGGACTGCCACAGCGTCGGCTCGGACTTCTTTTTCGCCGGGGCCGAAGCCGCGGGGCCGCTGCTGACCGGGAAGACCGCGAAGCTCTCGGCCGCGTCGGCCATGGGCCTCGGCGGGCTCTTCCAGCGCCTCTTCGGGCTGTCGTTCGTCGTCCGCCCCGTTTTCAAGGTCGTCCTCGGGGTCTGCGCCGCCGTCGCCGGGGCGCTGCTCCTCGCCGCGGGGCTGGCCGCCCTCGGCCGGTTCGCCGGCTTCACGGGGAAGGGATAGGGCCCATGCTGTTCACGGCCGTCTCCGTCCTCGTCCTGGCCGGCGCGCTCCTGGGCCTCGCCTTCCACCGCTTCCGGACGACCCGCGAGGAGGCCCGGTCGACCCTCCTCTACGCGGAGCTGGCCAAGAAGTACTTCGCCTGGCTGGCCCTGCGGGCGATCCAGATGTCCAGGCGGGCCTCGTCGAAGGCCTGGTGGGAGTATCTCAAGGGCCTGCCGCTCTGGCGGGCGCCAGTCCTGGAGAAGTGGCTCTATGCCTCCTTCTATGCGAGCTTCCTGGTCCTCGCCGGAAGCGGCTTCTTCTTCACCGTCTTCGTCCCCCGGGGCCTGTACGGCTTTCCCCTCGTCGGCCACGTCATGGCCGGCGGCCTGTTCGCGGTCTGCCTGGCGGCCGTCGTCCTGTTCAAGGGCCGGGAGTTCATCGCCGTCCCGGAGCCTGCCCGCCTCGGCCCGCGCAAGGCGGGCGTCACCGCGGCCCGGGCCAGGCGGTGGTCCTTCTGGCTCTTCGCCCTGGCCGGGTTCCTGCTGATCCTCACCGCCCTCCTGCCCATGCTGCCGCTCTTGCGGACGGCCGGGCAGAAGCTCATGTTCGAGCTCCACCGCTGCAGCGCCCTGGCCGCGCTCGCGGCCGCGGCCGTCTTCGCCGGGTTGGAAGCCTTCGCCGCTCAGCCGACTGCCGGGGCGTCCGGCCCGCCCGGCCCGCGGCCGCCCCGTTCGACGTAGAGCGCCTGCCGGGGATAGGCGAACTCGACGCCTTCCTCCCGGAAGCGGCGGCACAGGCCCAGATTGATGGCCTGCTGGACGTCCCTGTAGACCGTGAAATCCGGCTCGGTCACGTAATAGACCGTCTCGAAGCCGAACGCGAAGTCGCCGATGGCGGCGAAGTGGGCGCGCTCGAAGCGGCAGCGCTCCTGGGCCTCGACGATCTCGCGGACGATCCCGGGGATCCTCTCGAGCTTGTCCGCCGGGGTCCCGCGGGCGACGCCGACGGTGAAGGCGATCCGCCGCTCCTTCATCCGCTCGAAATTCTGGATCCGGCTCTTGAGCAGGTCGCTGTTGGCGAACACGAGCTGCTCCCCGCCCAGGCTGCGGACGCGGGTCGTCTTCAGGCCGATGTGCTCGACGGTCCCCTGGAGGTCGCCGACGACGATGTAGTCGCCGACGACGAAGGGCTTGTCCAGGACGATCGACAGGGAGGCGAAGAGGTCCCCCAGGATGCTCTGGACGGCCAGGGCGGCGGCGATCCCGCCGACGCCGAGGCCGGCGATGAGGGTGGTGACCTTGACGCCCAGGTTGTCCATGGCCACGAGCAGGGCCGTGGACCAGAGGAGCAGCCGGAACAGGAAGCCGAGAGCCGCGTACTTGGCGTCGTCCGACGGCGTCGGCTCCCCCTTCCCGGCCCTGGCCCGCCGGAGCGCGTATTCGAAAACGGCGCTCCCCCAGACGACGGCTTGGAAGACGAGCGCGACCGTGGCGAGCTTGTCCAGGACGCGATCGACCCCGCCGGCGAGGCGGGGGACCTTGGAGCCGGCGTAGAAGGACGCGGCGACGAGGAAGAACGGGCTGACGCGCCCGATGAGCTCGGCGACGAGATCGTCGAAGTCCGTGACCGACCGGGCCGCGAGCTTCAGAAGCTTGCGATGGAAGAACCTCTTCAGGACGCAAAGGGCGGCGAAGAGGCCCAGGGCCACGCCCAGGGCGATGAGCCAGGTCCCGACGCTGTTCCCGAGAAAAGCCGTGTCCAAGAAGTTCATGGCGCCATAAAAGTACCATCCCGGGCGGGGCGTGTCAAAGGCCCCGCCGCCGGGGCGCGCCCGGCGCGCCGCCGGAGGCCCCGGCCACCTCGGAGAGGCTTGCCATTTCGGGCCCGTTCGGCTATCATCTCACATCGGAGCTTCTCGGACCCTCCCTCTGAAGAAGACCGATACACCGGAATGTCCTCATAAGGAGTTTGTTCATGGCCAACAAGGGTTTCAACGCGTTCGAGATGGCCCAGAAGCAGTTCGATTCTGTGGCCGACCTTCTCGAGCTCGACCAGCCGACCCGGGACCTCCTGAGGTCCCCCCTGCGGGAGTACCACGTCTCCATCCCCGTCCCCATGGACGACGGCGGCGTCCGCGTCTTCCGCGGCTTCCGCTGCCAGCACAACGACGCCCGCGGGCCCTGCAAGGGCGGCATCCGCTTCCACCCCCACGAGACGATCGACACCGTCCGGGCCCTGTCCATGTGGATGACCTGGAAGTGCGCCGTCGTCGACATCCCGCTCGGCGGCGGCAAGGGCGGCGTCGTCTGCGACCCGCACGACCTCAGCGCGCGCGAGCAGGAACGCCTCTGCCGCGGCTGGGTCCGGGCCATCGCCCAGGACATCGGCCCGCTCCGCGACGTCCCCGCGCCCGACGTCATGACCAACCCCCAGCACATGATCTGGATGCTCGACGAGTACGAGGCCATCCACGGCGCCAAGTACCCCGGCGTCATCACCGGCAAGCCGGTGGGCATGGGCGGATCGCTCGGCCGGACCGAGGCGACGGGCTACGGCATCATCTACACCGTCCGCGAGGCCCTCAAGGAGCTGGGCATCAAGCCCGAGGGCACGACGGCCTCCGTCCAGGGCTTCGGCAACGTCGCCCAGCACGCCATCCAGCTCTACACCAGGCTCGGCGGCAAGGTCGTCGCGGTCGCCTGCTGGGACCAGAACGACCGGGCCTCCTACACCTACCGCAAGAAGGGCGGCGTCGACCTCGAGGAGCTCCGGGCCATCACCGACCGCTTCGGCGGCATCGACAAGGCCAAGGCCGAGGCCCTCGGCTACGAGCGGCTCCCCGGCGACGCCTGGATCGAGCAGGACGTCGACATCCTCCTGCCCTGCGCGCTGGAGAACCAGGTCAACGCCGAGACCGTCAAGAAGATCGGCCCCAGGGTCAAGGTCCTGGCCGAGGGCGCCAACGGCCCGACGACGCCCGAGGCCGACGAGGCCATCAAGAAGCGGGGCATCTTCGTCATCCCCGACTTCCTGGCCAACGCCGGCGGGGTCACCTGCAGCTACTTCGAGCAGGTCCAGTGCAACACGAACTTCTTCTGGCCCAAGGACGAGGTCCTGACCAAGCTCGACGACAAGATGACCGCGGCCTTCAAGGCCGTCAGCGAGCTGGCCCGGAAGAAGAAGCTCTACATGCGCGACGCCGCCTACGTCATCTCGGTCAGCCGCGTCGCCGAAGCCTGCAAGAGCCGCGGCTGGGTCTGAGCCCGCTCCGCCGGGCCCTCCGGTCCCGGCCCCGTCCCGGCCCGGCGGAACGGGAAGGTTGATTCGACGCCCGGATTCGGCGATACTCGCCGCATGCGAGCCGCGAAGAAGCCCGCCGCGCGCCGGTTCTCGCACGAGGCCATGGCGACCGCGTTCGAGGTCGTCATCGCCGGCAAGGGCGGGGCTTACGCCGGGCAGGCCGCCCGGGCCGCCTTCGACGAGATCGACCGGATCGAGCGCCTCTTCAGCCGCTTCGACCCCTCGAGCGAAATAAGCCGCGTCTCCCGCCTGCGGCCGGGCGAGGCCCTGCCCGTCGGCGTCGAGACCGTCCATGTCCTGGGGCTCTGCTCGTTCGTCCAGCTCGAGACGGGCGGCGCCTTCGACCCGAACTTCCGGGCCGCGGCGGCGCTTCCGGACGGGCGGCGGCCCCCGCCTCCTCCGCTCCTCGCCGGCCTCCTCCGGGCCGCCCATACTGGCGCCGGCTTCGAGGTCGTCCGGACCGGGACCGCTTGGCCCGGGCTCGACCTCGACCTCGGCGCCGTGGGCAAGGGCTTCGCCCTCGACAGCGCCCGGGCCGTCCTGGCCGATTGGGGGATCGCGAACGTCCTGCTCCACGCCGGGACCAGCACGGCCCTCGCCGCCGGCCCGGGCCCCGGGCGGACGGACCGGGGCTGGCCCGTCGGGGCCGGGCCGGGACGCATCCTCCTGAGGAACGAGGCCCTGAGCGGGTCGGGCACGGAGGTCAAGGGCGAGCACGTCGTCGATCCCCGGACCGGCCGGCCGGCCCGCGGCCACCCGGCCGCCTGGGCCAAGCACCCTTCGGCCGCCGCCGCCGACGCCCTCTCGACGGCCTTCATGGTCATGCGGACGGCCGAGGTGGCCCGCTTCTGCGCCCGGCACCCCGGGATCTGGGCCCTCGTGAAAACCGGCCCGGAAACGTGTAGAATATTCAACGCCGGCGCGGCCGCCGGACAGGGGGCCTCCCGGCGAAGGAGACAACGATGGCCAAGCGTTTGAGCTGGATCGCGACGGCCGCGTTCGGCCTGGCCGCCCTGGCCCCGGCCGCGGCCGCGCAGGACCCCGGCAAGGAAGTCCTCAAGATCGACCTGCCCAAGCCGATGTTCGTCGGCACGCCCAGGAACATCCGCACCCCCAACCTCGAAACGGTCACCGGGAAGCCCCGCGGCCCGTTCCTGGTCCCGGTCGGGACGACGCTCCTGTCCCTCGGCCGGCCCGTCGCCTCGAGCGACAAGGAGCCCGTCATCGGCGAGACCGCCTTCGTCACCGACGGCAAGAAGTCCGGAGAGGACGGCTACTACGTCGAGCTCGGGCCGATGCTCCAGTGGGTCCAGATCGATCTCGGCAAGTCCCATGAGCTCACCGCCATCGTGGCCTGGCACTATCACAGCCAGGCCCGCGTCTACCGGGACGTCGTCGTCCAGGTCTCGGACGACAAGGACTTCGTCTCCGGCGTGACGACGGTCTTCAACAACGACCACGACAACAGCTCCGGGCTCGGGGCCGGGAAGGACAAGGAATACATCGAGACGTTCGACGGCAAGCTCTTCGATCCCAAGGGGGTCAAGGCCCGCTATGTCCGCCTCTACAGCGGCGGCAACACCTCGAACGACATGAACCACTACGTGGAGGTCGAGGTCTACGGCCTGCCGGCCAAATGACCAAGAAGGCCTTCGCGGGGCTCTTCATCGCCGCCCTCGCGGGCGCCCTGGCCTTCCGCTTCGTCCGCGCGGACATCCGGCCGATGCACCATGACGAAGCCAACCAGGCGGTCAAGATCGGCGACCTCCTCGAGCGCGGGGAGTACCGGTTCGACCCTCAGGACCATCACGGCCCGACGCTGTGCTACCTGACCCTGCCCGCGGCCCGCGCCGCGGGGGCGCGGACGCTGGCCGACCTGGACGAGACGACGCTCCGGGCCGTCCCGGCCCTCTTCGGCGCCGGGCTGCTCCTCCTCTTCCTCCTCTTTGAGGGAGGGATCTCCCGCGAGGCCGCGCTCGCGGCCGCGGCCCTGGCCGCCGTCTCGCCGGCCCTGAGCTATTACAGCCGCTTCTACATCCAGGAGACCCTGCTCGTCTTCTTCCTGGCCGCCCTCCTCGGGACGGGCTGGAGGTATGCCCGGACCCGCAAGGCCGGCTGGGCCCTGGCGGCCGGCGTTTCCGCGGGATTGATGCTGGCGACCAAGGAAACGAGCCTCGTCCTGCTCGCCGGCCTGGCCGCCGCCTTCGCCGTCGTCGCCGGGCTGGAGGCCCTTCCCTCTCGCCGCGGCCGGGTCGTCGCCGCGGGGGACGCCTGGGTCTGGCGGGACCGCCGGGTCGGGATGCCGGCCGCCTTTCATGTCGCGCTCTTCGTCATCGCCGCCGCGGCCGCGGCGGCCCTGTTCTATTCGTCCTTCCTCCGTCACCCCGAAGGCCTGGTCGACGCGTTCCGGGCGGCCGGCGCCTCGATCGTCCGCGGCGCACGCCCGGACGTCCACGCCCACCCCTGGCCCTGGTACTTCGAGCTCCTGGCCTGGTTCCGGGCGGGCCGGGGGCCGGTCTGGAGCGAGGGCTTTCTTCTTTTCCTGGCCCTGGCCGGAGCCGTTTCCGCCTTGGTCCCGGACGCCGGCCGGAAGGACAGCCCGCGCTTGCTCCGCTTCGTCCTCCTCTTCACCATCGTCACGGCCGCCGCCTACAGCCTCGTCCCTTACAAGACGCCTTGGAACGTCCTGCCCTTCTACTTCGGACTCGTCCTGCTGGCCGGCTCCGGGGCCGCGGCCCTCGTCCGCCTGGCCCGGCCGCGGACGCTCCGGACCGCCGTCACCCTCCTGCTGGCGAGCGGCTTCGCCTTCCAGGCCTTCCAGGCCTGGCGGGCGAATTTCCGGGCCGCCGCGGACCCCTCCAACCCGTACGTCTACGCCCAGACCGTCCCGGACTTCCTCCGGCTGGTCGCAGCCGTGGAGCGGGCGGCCGCGGACTCGCCGGCCGGGAAGGGCATCTTCATCCAGGTCGTCGCCCCGCCGGACGAGACCTGGCCCTTGCCGTGGTATCTGCGGGCCTACGAGCGGGTGGGATACTGGACGGACCCGGCCGGGGCCCTGGCTTTCGCCGGGACCGGCGAGCCGGCGGCGGTCATCGCCTCGGCTGGCTTCGCCGAGGAAATCGGCGCGGCCCTCGGCGAGGACTACGATCAAAATTACTTCGGCCTCCGCCCCGAGGTCCCGCTCTGCCTATTCACCCGGCGGGCCCCTTGACCGTCGAGGAGGCCCGAGAAGGCCCGTCAAGCGGCGAGGGTCGGTCACCCCGCAATCGGGAAAGCCGCCGGGACGGGTTCCCGGGGTGCCGCCCCCGTCACAGGCTCCAGCCGGGACGATACTGGAAATGGAGCAGCTCGTTGGCCTCGGGAAGGTTGGTGAACTCCATCTTCTCGCCGTCCCAGAGGAGCCTCATGTTCTTGTCGGCCAGGCGGACGGCCACGTTGGCCAGGAGCATCGTCTCGGTCAGAGGGCCCGAATAGGAGAAGTCGGTCGTCGACTTGGTCCCCTTCTTGATGGCCTCGAACCATTCCTCGCGGATGCCGGGCGAGCGCGGGATGGTCTTCTCGGGCCGGACGAACTCCTGCATCCGCGTCTCGGGGACGAGGCGGGGGTTCTCGCCGTAGGTCCCGCACATGAGCAGGCCCTTGTCGCCCCGGAAGAAGACGCCGCCGCCGTCGTCGCCGACCATGCGGCCCTGCTCGAGCTCGGGCGGCCGCGGCGGGGTCAGGCCGCCGTCCCACCAGGTCAAGGTCACCGGCGGCATCGAGCCTCGGGCCGGGAACTCGTAGGTCACGACCTCGGCCGCCGGCGCGTAGTCCTTGGAGAAGACCGTCGACGAGCCCTGGACGCTTATCGGGGCCCTAAGGTCGAGGGCCCAGAAGGGCTGGTCCATGATGTGCGCGCCCATGTCGCCGAGGGCGCCGGTCCCGAAGTCCCAGAGCCCGCGCCACTTGAAGGGGTGGTAGGCCGGGTGGTAGGGACGGAAGGGGGCCGGACCGAGCCAAACGTCCCAGTCGAGGGTCGAGGGGACCGACGGGATCTCGGCCGGCGCGTCGATCGCGCCCTGGGGCCAGATGGGCCGGTTGGTCCAGCAGTGGACCTCGGTGACGTCGCCGATGGCCCCGGCCTTGATCCACTCGCAGATGAGCCGGGCGCCTTCTCCGGCGTGGCCCTGGTTGCCCATCTGAGTGACGACGCCGGCCTCACTGGCCGCCCTGGCAAGGAGGCGGGCCTCCTTGACGGTGTGGGTCAGAGGCTTCTGGACGTAGACGTGCTTGCCCAGCTTGATAGCGGCCATGGCGATGACGGCGTGGGTGTGGTCGGGCGTCGACACGGTGACGGCGTCGATCCCCTTCTCCTTCTCCAGCATCCGGCGCCAGTCACGGTACTTGGCCGCTTTCTCGTACATGGCCTTCTCGTCAGGCTCGAGCCGGTCCGAGCCGAGGAGACGGGCCACGGCCTCGTCGTCGACGTCGCACAGGGCGACGACGTTCTGGGAGCGGCAGCCGCGGGTGTCGGAAAAGCCCATGCCGCCGACCCCGACGCAGGCGATGTTCAGGGTGTCGCTCGGCGTCTTGGCGGCGGCTCTCTTCCTCTGCCCGCCGACGACGTGGCGGGGCACGACCATGAGCCCGGCCGCGGCAGCCGAGGCCGCGCCGAGGAACTTCCGGCGGCTCCAGCCCGGTCCGGGGAGCGAGAGGGATTTCTTCTTCGCGTCCATGTCCGACCCTCCTTTACGGCAGTTGCGTTGAAGCGACCCACCGGGCTTATAGCACAAAGGCGCGGCGAGGGTCAATTCGGCGGGGAACTTCGAGGCAAGACCCGGCCGCCTTGGAGCGGGACCCCGCCAGCGGGAGAAGAGCCATGCAAGGAGGGCACGGGCCCTCCTCCGAAAAACGAGCCGCCCTCTCCGGGCTTAGAACGCGTAGCTGATGCCCAGGATCGGGACCATGATCTTCATCGTGTAGACGCCGGGCATGGCGTTTCCCGGGGCGATGGTGCGCTTCTTGCCGTTGAGATACTCGAAGGCGAAGTCGATGCTCAGGCCGCCGGTCTTGTAGCCGAAGCCGCCGGCGATGCTGTTGTAATCGAAGCCGGGCACGAGGATGTTCAAGGTCTCGTCCGGGGCGGGGGCGGGGTCCCAATAGTACCCGCCGCGGAGGGCCAGGTTGCCGATGACGTACTCGACACCGCCGCGGATCTGCATCTTGTCGGCCCACCGGAGGTCGAGGTGGTTGGCGCTCTTGCCGATCGCGTTCCAGCCCATGTTCAAGAGATTGACGGTCAGGAGGTCGAGCTTCTTCCAGTTGGTCCACTGGAGGTCGAAGGCTAGGGTCAGGTTGTCCACCGGCTTGACGGACACGCCGCCGGCCAGCCACATGGGGCTCGTCGCCGTGAGCTCGGCGTTGGACTCTTCGTCGAGGGTGGGATTGCCGGGGATGAAATTGCCGAACGTCGGCATGTTCTCGACCTCCGCCTCGCCCTTCATCTTGAGCTTGGAGGCGAGACGGTAGGTCAGGCCGAAGCTGATCCGGTCGCTCGGCTTGATCAGGAGGCCGAAGGTCGCCCCGTAGCCCCAGCCCCTGACATCCAGCTCCGACTGGCCGAAGTTGAAGATGTACGGCGGCGGGCCGGCGATGAGCGTGTAGGTCTGGGCCCACTGCTCCATCTGGAAGAAGCCGTAGTTGATGTTGGCGCTGGCGCCGAGATAGACCATGTCGGTGAGCTTGACCGCGATCGAGGGGGCCAGGGTGACCGAGCCGATGAAGCTTTCCCAGTCATAGGCCTGGACCGTGGGGGTCACGGTCGAGCCGGCCGGAAGCCCGGAGAGCAAGACGCTCTCGAGCCCCGGATTGGCCCAGTCCGCGCCCAGGCCGGACAGGGTGTAGGCGCCGACGCCGACGACGACCCGGTCCCCGACCGGCTGGAAGTAGCCAAGCAGGCCGGCCGGGTATTTCTTGTTCTTGGTCTCCATGCTCAGGGGCCCGACCTCGTAGGTGCTCTTCGGGATGAGCAGGTCCCCGGCCAGGCCGAACGTCCCCTTCTTCAGCTGGGCCAGACCGGCGGGGTTCCAGAAGACCGCCGAGACGTCGTCAGCCAGGCTGACGTAGGCGCCGCCCATGGCCGCGGCCCGGGCGCCGAAGCCGTTCAGGTTGAGGCCGTTGGCGAACAGGCCCGTCGTCAGGACGGCGGCCAAGGCCAACACGAGAGGGAGTCGGACAGCTGCTTTCATAGTTCCTCCTATTCTGTGCTGCGGAGGATTCTACTCCAAGTCGGGAAGAAAATCCAGAGGAACCGGCCCGGCCCTCGAATGGCCTCGAGGCCAAAGATGCGCATTCAGGCCGAACGATCGATGGGACCGGCGGCCGGGGCGTTCTTCCAGCGGGGAAGGGACGTCCCGGCCCCCGTTTTCGTTCGCTCAGATCTTGGCCCGGCCGGCCTCGGTCGCCCGGAACAGGCCTCCGGACTCGGCCACGAAACCGGCCGCCTGGAGCTCGCGCAGGCTGGAGCGGACGCGGAAGAGCGGAGCGCCGATCTCGGCGGCGATCGCCTCCGGCCCGAGCGGCGTCTCGAGGCTCCGGAGCAGGGCCTTGGCCGTCGGGGTGACGGTGCCGTCAGCGTTGACGCAGGCCACGGCAGCCCCTCACTTCACGGACTTCTTGCAGAAGTACCAGTCCTTGCACTCGGCGGACTTGTCCTTCTTCCGCTCCTCGGCCGCTTCCTGGGTCTTGGGCGGCGGCATGATGACCTTGTCGCCGGGGCGCCAGTTGGCGGGCGTGGCCACGCCGTGCTTGTCGGCCGTCTGGAGGGCCTGGATGAGCCGCAGGATCTCGTCCATGTTCCGCCCCGTCGAGAGCGGGTAATAGATGATGGCCCGGATGACCTGCTTGTCGTCGATGACGAAGACGGCCCGCGAGGTCTCGGTCTTGCTCTCGCCCGGCATGATCATGCCGTAGAGGGTGGCGACCTCCTTGTTCAGGTCGGCGATGATGGGGAAGGTGATCTTCGTGCCCATCTTCTCCTCGACGTTGAGGGCCCAGGCGATGTGGGAGTAGACGCTGTCGATGCTCAGGCCCAGGAGCTCGACGTTCATCTCCCGGAGCTTGGGGTGGATCTCGGCGAAAGCGATGAACTCCGTCGTGCAGACCGGGGTGAAGTCGGCCGGGTGCGAGAAGAGCACCAGCCAGCCGCCCTTGAAGTCCTCGAGCTTGAGGACCCCGTGGGTGGTCACGGCCTCGAACGGGGGCGCGGGCGAGCCGATCCGGGGCAGCCCCGGCTGAGGCTGGGCGGCGGTCAGGGTCGTGTTGTCCGTCATGACATCTCCTTCGTTGATTTGGCGGTATTTGCCTTCGCTTGGCAATCGGGGCAGAGCCCGTAGAAGCCGACGTGGTGATGGAGGACGCGGAAGCCGCGGGCGTCGCCGGGGCCGAGGGCCAGGTCGAAGCTCCTCTCGATGTCGACGACCGCCCGGCACTCGACGCAGACGAGATGGTGGTGGGGCCTGGAGTCCGGGTCGAAGCGGGCCTTGCCGCTTCCGATGGCGACCTCGTGGACCCGGCCCTCCCGCTGCAGCCGGTGGAGCTCGTTATAGACGGTCGAGAGGGACATCGTCGGGAACCGGGGACGAAGGGCCTCGTGGATCTCCTCGGCGCACGGATGTTCCCTGTTCCCCGCGAGATAGGCGTCGATGGCCATCTTCTGGGGGGTCCGCCGCGTCCGTTTTCTTTCGTTCATTTTATTATCAATAAATATTATTAAATAATATTTATTGCATTTTATTGGCGTTGTCAAGCTCTTTTTTCCGGCCGAACATCCCTTTACGAACCCCTCTGTCAGCGGTATCATCCCCCCGAAGCCATGGAGTTCAGCGCCTGCACCGAGACCGGCCCCATCCGCGAGCTCCTCCTCAAGCACCCGCGGGACGCCTGGCGCGACCCGGCCGCCGTGCGCGGCGCGTGGCGGGCCCTGGGATACACGGCCGAGCCCGACTTCGCCCGGGCCTGCGACGAATTCGACCGCTTCGTCGGAACCCTCCGCCCCTTCGCGCCCTCGATCCGGTTCCTCCCGGCCGACCGTGGCACGGGCCTCGACTCGATCTACGTCCGGGACGCCGCCTGCGTCACGCCTCGGGGCGTCATCGTCGCCCGGATGGGCAAGGACCTCAGGCGCGACGAGCCGCGGGCGGTCGCGGATTTCTGCCGCGAGGCCGGCTGGCCCGTCGCCGGGGAGGTCCGCGAGCCGGGGGCCCTCGAGGGCGGGGACGTCGTCTGGCTTGACGCCGCGACCGCCGCCGTCGGCCACGGCTACCGGACCAACGCCGAGGGCATCCGGCAGTTCCGGGCCCTCGTCCGCCGCGACGGCTGCGAAGTCATCGAGGTCCCCCTGCCGCACTGGGCCGGGCCGGAGGGCGTCCTCCACCTCATGTCCATCCTCAGCCCCGTCGACGAGGGCAAGCTCCTCGTCTACTCGCCGCTGCTTCCCGTGCCCTTCCGGCGGAGCCTCCTCGAGAGGGGCTTCACCCTGCTCGAGGTGCCCGGGCCCGAGTTCGAGACCATGGGCGGGAACGTCCTGGCCCTCGGCGGCGGCCGGTGCCTGGCCCTGGCCGGGAACCCCCGCACGGCCGGGGTCCTGCGAAAGGCCGGCCTCGAGGTCCTGACCTACGGGGGGCGGGAGATCTCGGTCAAGGGCGCCGGCGGCCCCACCTGCCTGACCCGCCCTCTCAGGGGGGCCGCCCCCCGCGCAACTCAAGGCCCGAAGGGCTCATCCCGTGAAGCCCTTGCCCCGCCGGAGGAACGGGGCCCCGGGGGGAAATTGACATCCCCGGCGGTAAAACCTATACTCAAGGGCTGAACTCCACCCAAAGGACGTGAACCATGGACCTTTTCGAGAAATGCAAGGGTTTCTATAACGACCCCAAGGTCGCGGAGAAGTACGGCTATCCGACCAACCCACGCACCGCCCAGGCCATGGGCCTGTTCCCCTATTTCATCCCCATCGAGCACGCCGAGGGGACCGAGGTCTACATCCACGGCAAGAAGTACATCATGATCGGCTCGAACAACTACGTCGGGCTGACCAACCACCCCAAGGTCAAGGAGGCGGCCGCCGCGGCCGTCATGAAGTACGGCACGAGCTGCACAGGCTCGCGCTTCCTCAACGGCACCCTCGACCTCCACATCGAGCTCGAGGAGCGCCTGGCCAAGTTCACCGGCATGGAGGCGGCCCTCGTCTTCAGCACGGGCTTCCTGGTCAACCTGGGCACCATCCCGGCCGTCATGGACAAGGACGACGTCATCGTCACGGACCGGGAGGTCCACGCCAGCATCATCGACGGCGTCCGGATGGCCAAGGTCCTCAAGAACGTCCAGACCCGGACCTACAAGCACAACGACCCGGCCGACCTCGAGAAGGTCCTCAAGGGCCTGCCCGAGGGCCCGGCCAAGCTGGTCATCGTCGACGGCGTCTTCAGCATGGGCGGCGACATCGCCGATCTCCCCGAGCTCATCCCCATCGCGAAGAGATACGGCGCCCGGTTCATGTCCGACGACGCCCACGCCCTGGGGGTCCTCGGCGGCGGGCGGGGCACCGGCTGGCACTTCGACATGCAGAAGGACGTCGACCTGGTCATGGGCACGTTCAGCAAGTCCTTCGCCTCCGTCGGCGGCTTCATCGCCGGCCCCAAGGAGGTCGTCCACTTCATCCAGATGTTCGCCCGGCCGTTCATGTTCAGCGCCAGCCTGCCGCCGTCCAACGTGGCCACGGTCCTGGCCTGCCTGGACGTCCTCGAGGCCGAGCCCGAGCGGGTCGAGCGCGTCAACGCGATCGCCGCGCGCGTCCGGGCCGAGCTCCGGGGCATGGGCTACAACATCGGCGACTCGCAGACGCCCATCATCCCCATCGTCATCGGCGACATGATGAAGGCGCTCCAGGCCTGGAAGGTCTTCTTCGACGCCGGCATCTACACCAACGTGGCCCTGCCCCCGTCCGTCCCGCCCGAGTTCTCGTGCCTGCGGACGAGCTACATGGCCACCCACACGGACGAGCAGGTCGACCGGGTGCTCGGGGTCTTCCGCAAGGTCAAGGACCTCATTCACATCGGCGGCTGAGCCGGGGGCGGCGCGATGTCCGACAGGCACTTCTGGAACATCCGGGCCAAGAACTACGACAAGCTCTACTGGACCAAGGACGCCGGCTACATAGCCAAGATCATCGAGGCGGCCCGCTTCGGCCGCAACGACCTGGTCCTCGACGTCGGCACCGGGACCGGGGCCATGGCCAGGTCCATCCGGCCCCACGTCCGCCACGTCGTCGGCCTGGACTTCTCCGATTCCATGCTCCAGCAGGGCCGCTGGGAAGGCATCTCCATGGTCAAGTGGGACATCAACGACATCCTGTTCCGCAACCACCTGTTCGACAAGATCGTCGGCCGGATGGTCTTCCACCACATCCTCGACAACCTCGACCGGGCCTTCCTGCGCTGCTTCGACCTCCTGAAGAGCCGCGGCAAGCTCATCGTCGCCGAGGGCGTCCCGCCGGGCGAGGACCCGGAGATCGTCGATTGGTACACCGAGATGTTCAAACACAAGGAGACGCGGCGGACCTTCACCCCAACCTCTCTCGTCCGCTACTTCGCCAAGAACGGCTTCCAGGACGTCCAGACCGTCCGCTACAAGATGCGGCGCTTCAACATCAACAACTGGCTGGTCAACTCCGGCCTGCGGAAGACGACGCAGACCCTCATCTTGAACATGCACCGGGACGCCCCGGACAAGGTCAAGGCCGCCTACGGCATGGCCTTCGAGAACGGCGTCTGCTACATAGACACCGAGAACCTCATCGTCGTCGGCGCCAAGCCCTAGGCCGGCCCGCGCCCGCGTTAACGTTTTCCCCGCCGCCGGGGTAGAGCCTTGCGGATGAACGAAACGGAACAGGAGCTCATCCGAATGGTCCTCGCCGGCCGCGCCGAAGCCTTCGAACCGCTGGTCACCCCCTACCGGGGCCCGGTCCTGGCCCTGGCCTACCGCCTGACCCGCGACCGGGAAGCGGCCCGGGAGGTCGCCCAGGAGGCCTTCCTCAAGGCCTTCCGCTCGCTCCGCAAATTCGACGCCTCCCGCCCGTTCCGCAATTGGCTCTTTCAGATCGCCGCCAACGAGGCCCGGGACCGCCTCCGGGAACGGGCCCGCGAACAGGCGGCCCTCCGCGCAGCCGCCGGCCGGGCGCCCGCGGCCGCCGACCCCGAGGCCGGCCAGGACAGGCTGGAGCTCCGGGCCGGCCTCCTGCGCCTGCTCGACGCCCTCAGCCCGCGGGAGCGGGAGGTCGTGGTGCTCCGCGACCTCGAGGAGCTCGACGTCCGGGAGACGTCCCGGGCGCTGGGCTGCTCGGCGGCCGCCGTCCGGGTCCACCTGTCAAAAGCGCGGCGGAAGCTCGCCGATCTCATCCGGCGGGACTTTCCCCACCTCGAGGAGGGACGATGACCTGTCGAAAAGCCCGCCTACTCATGCCCCTCGCGGCCGGCGGCGATCTCGGGCCGCGCCGGGCCCGGGCCTTCCGGGCCCATCTCGGGGCCTGCCCGGGCTGCCGGAACGAATTCGAATCGCTGCGCGCGGCGCTCGGGGCGTTCCGGGCGGCGGCCGTGGGAGAGGGCGCGCCTGCCTGGACGGAGGGCGAATGGAAGGCCCTGATGGCCCGGGCGACGGCCGGAGGGCGGGAGGAACGGGAGGCGAAGGACGGCGCCGGCCGGCCGGCCGTTTGGCCGCGCTGGGCCGCGGCGTCCGCGCTGGGCCTCCTGATGGGGTTCGTCGTCCTGTCGGTGCTGTTCAGGACCCCCGGGCCGGGCCCGGAGCGGACAACGGCGAACGCGACTCTCGCCGGCCAAGCGGCCGAACCCAAGGAGCAGGACGTCGTCTCGGTGACCATGGTCTCGCAGGAGACCGGGCTCCAGGTCGTCTGGTTCTTCGACAAGACATTCGATTACGAAGGAGTGAAGAAATGAAAAAGACGATGATCGGACTTCTCGCGCTGGCCTTCGCGCTGGCGATCGCCGGGCCCGCCCTGGCCGAAGACCCGGCGCCGGGGCAGCAGGCCCAAGACCGCGTCGCGGACCAAAGAAAGGAGTTCGACGCCCTGCGCAAGGAGATCGTCAAGCTCAAGTACGTCCGAGCCGAACAGATCCATAGCATTCTCCGAGCCTATTCGGGCCAGATGGGCATGATCACGTTCCAGGACAGCCTGCCGTCCATAATCGTGGTCCGGGATACGCCCGAGAACGTGGACAAGATCCTGGCGGTCATCCGCGAGCTCGACGTCAAGCCGGCCGACGTTCTTTATACCGTCCAGCTCGTCCTCGGCTCGGAGACCGACGCGACGACCGACGCCGAGCTCAAGAACGATCCCATCGTCAAGGAGCTGGGCAAGCTCCTCCGCTACAAGGGCTACACGCTCCTCGACGCGACGCTGGTGAGGGTCATCAACCGGGACCGGGCTTCCGTTTCGCTGGGTCCGAAGGCCGAATTCGCGATGGCGCTCATGCCGGACGTCGCCGGCGATGCCAAGACGCCGGTCATCAAGACCGAGGTCCGGCTCCGCCAGATCATCCGCGCCGCGACCAACGTGGTCAAGGAGGGCAAGGAGTTCCCGGCCGGCACGACGATCGATGTCAGGACGCCCATCGAAAGCACCCTCAACATCAAGCCCGGCGACCGGACGGTCGTCGGCGTCTCCAAGCTCGACGGCGGCGACAAGGGCCTCATCCTCATCATCTCCGGCAAGATCGTCGAGTGATCTCACGGGGACATGTATCCCCCCGGGGGTACGTGTCCCCTTCTTCTTCCCTTCTTCTTCCCCGCCACTCTATCCGATTGACATCCCAATAAATAGCGATCCAGTCCGGCCGCATTGACAGGTCCGGCCGATATGCTAATATTGGCGACGCTCGGACATCCGTTCAAAGGAGGTCCCCGTGAGACGGTCCGTCCTGCCCGTCGCGCTCATCCTCGCCATCGCCGTCTTCCTGGCCCTGGCCGCGGCCCAAGCGCCCAAGGCCGGCGAAGCGGCCCTCGGGTCGCGCAAGTACGCCGACTACCAGACGCCGCAGTTCTGCGGCACGTCCTGCCACACCGACATCTACCGGCAGTGGCAGCAGGCCATGATGTCCCAGGCCTACACCCATCACTGGGACGAGATCGAGTACTTCAAGCTGGCCGTCCCCCACGCCGAGAAGGACAGCGCCGTCGCCGGGGTCAAGGCCGGCTGCAACGGCTGCCACGCCCCCATCGCCTTCCTGGCCGGTGACGTCCCGCCGCCCCTGCCCGCCAAGGGCAGCCGGGCCAACGAATCCGTTTCCTGCGAGGTCTGCCACACCGCGACCGGCTTCCAGGGCGACACGCCCTACAACTTCAACTTCGTCTCCGACCCGGGCAAGACCAAGTACGGGCCGCGGGAGAACAAGAACTCGCCCGAGCACGGCCTGGCCAAGTCCGACTTCCTCGGCTCCGCCGATTTCTGCGGCACCTGCCACAACGAGATGAGCCCCTACGGCGTCTGGGTCAAGTCGACCCACCTCGAGTGGAAGGACGGGCCCTACGCCAAGCAGGGCGTCAAGTGCCACGACTGCCACATGACCTACGCGCCGGGCAAGTCCGCGGCCATGGGCGCGAGCTACCCCGACGTCCGCCAGCACCTTTTCCACGGCGCCCACGACAACGGCAAGGTCCAGGGCACGATCGAGCTCCGGGTCCATCCCGACGTCCGCGAGGCCGTGCCGGGCGACCCGGTCAAGTTCACGATCGCCCTGTTCAACCAGAAGACCGGCCACAAGTTCCCCTCGGGCTCGGTCGAGGACCGCATCGTCTGGATGCACGTCGAGGCCGTCGACGCCAAGGGGACCGTCTACCACCTGCCGGTCGACAAGAAGGGCTTCCCCGGCGAGGAGTACACCATCGGCGCCGACACGCTGGCCTACCAGGACATGGGCATCGCCCTCAACGATCCCGCCTTCAAGGGCCTCCCGCGCGACGGCGTCCCCGTCGGCGACCGCATCTTCCGCATGGCCTATTTCGATCCCCAGGGCCGGATGACCCTGCAGCAGTGGAACACCAAGTCGCTCGGCGCCGACTACCGGATCGGGCCGCGCGAGACCAAGCTCGAGACCTGCACGTTCCGCCTGCCCGACGGCGCCGCCCTCGGCGACCTCACCGTCACGGCCGTCCTCAATTACCGGAAGCTGGTCAAGCCGGCCGCCGATTTCCTGGGCGTGCCGCCGGACGAAGCGGAGATCGTCGAGGTCAACCGCCACTCGACGACGGTCAAGATCGTCGACTGACGGGGCCGAAGAAAGGAGAGACGACCATGAAGATCCTCCCGCGCGCCGCCGTCGCCGCCGTCCTGCTCCTGGCCGTCACGAGCGGCGGCCTCCTGGCCATGCCGGCGTTCGCCCGCAAGTACAGCATGTCCTGCAAGACCTGCCACGCGCCCTTCCCCAAGCTCAAGCCCTACGGCGAGGAGTTCGCCGCGAACGGCTTCGTCATCAAGGACAAGGACACGCCCCGCTACACCATCGACACGGGGGACCCGGCGCTGTCGCTCCTGCGCGAGCTGCCCATCGCCCTCCGCCTCGAGGGCTTCCTGGCCTGGAACAACGCCAACGAGCGGCAGGTCGACTTCCTCGCGCCCTACATCCTGAAGTTCCTCTCCGGCGGGGCCATCACCAAGGACATCGCCTACTACTTCTACTTCTTCTTCAGCGAGCGGGGCTCGGTGGCCGGGATCGAGGACGCCTTCGTCATGTTCAACAACGTCTTCGGCTCCGACCTCGACCTTTTCGTCGGGCAGTTCCAGGTCTCCGACCCTCTCTTCAAGCGGGAGCTCCGCCTGCCCTTCGAGGATTACGCCATCTACGACACGGCCCCGGGCGCGTCCCGGATCAACCTGACCTACGACCGAGGCGTCATGCTGACCTACGGCCTCCCGACCGGGACGGACGTGACCGTCGAGGTCCTCAACGGCACCGGCATCGGCGAGGCCAACATCTTCCGCAGCTTCGACGACGATCCCTACAAGAACCTTTTCGTGCGCGTCTCGCAGGAGGTCGCCTCGGCCGTCCGCATCGGCGGCTTCGGCTACTTCGGCAAGGAGCGCCCGGAGGACGTCGCCAATGCGGTGACCATGTTCGGCGGCGACGCCACCCTCTCGGCCAGGCCGTTCGAGCTCAACCTCCAGTACGTCGAGCGGCGCGACACGAACCCCTTTTTCGCCGCCCTCCCGCCCCCCGGGAAGCTGGCGACGCGGGGGGCCTTCGCCGAGCTGATCTATCTGCCCAAGGGCGACGACAGCCGCTGGTACGCGACGGGGCTTTTCAACTGGGTGGATTCCGACCAGGCCGAGCTCCGCTACACCGCCGCCACGGCCCACGTCGGCTATCTCCTGCGGCGGAACATGCGTTTGACCGCCGAGGCGACCTACGCCTTCCGCGGCCCCTACGCGGAGCACATCCGGTTCGGAACGGGGATCATCCTGGGTTTTTGATAGCGGCAACGTCCCGGTCAGCCGGCCGAGGAGCTTTCGAGGCTCGCCAGACGGGCCGCGACGTTCCGGTAGCCGGGGTTCCAGGCGCGGACCTCGCGGAAGAGGGCCGCGGCCCGGGCCCGGTCGCCGGCGGCTTCCGCGACCTCGGCCAGATCGTAGGCGAGGGCGAAATACTGTTCCGACCCCGGCTTGGCCTCGGCCAGGCCCTTCTCGAGCCACTTCGCCGCTTCCTCGAAGTTCCTCTTCCGCCGGTAGCCCTGTCCGATGAGGCCGTAGCTGGCCACGGCCAGCGCCGGGTCCTCGGCGGCCCGGGTCAGCTCCTCGACCGCCTCGGCCTGGAGCCCCTGGCCCATGAAGGCCAGGCCGAGCTGGTAGCGCGCCTCGGCGCTGTCCGGCCCGCCTTTGGAGGCCAGGTCCCTGCGGAACTCGGCGACGATCGTCGTCAGGGCCCGCTCGAGCGGCGACATCTCCCCGGCCAGCTGCCGGGCCCGGGCCGCGGCCAGCCAGCCGAGCTCCGCGGCGGCCAGGCCGCCGAGGTCGGGATAGACCCGTTCGCCGGGCTCCGAGCAGACGAAGGGGATGATGTCCGTCTCGGCGAAGATGTCGGCCGTGCTGACCTTCTCGCCCTCGAGGACCTCGGCCCTGAACGGCGGCCGCCGCGCCCCGGGCGCCGGCGAAGCCTTCTCGCCCGGGGCCCCGACCGGCGGCGGCTCGGGCTCTTCCCCCTTCGCCGCCTCCGGCCCTTCCACCCGCTCGGCCGTCTTTTTCTCCTCGGCCTTCCGCTCCCCGGCCTTCTTGCCGGCCAGCTTCTCCTTGAACGCGGCCTCGAGGACGGTCGTCTTCTCGACGCGGCGGCGGATCTCCTCCTCGTCCATGTGGGTGCGGACCTCGTCGAGGACGGCGATCTTGCGGATGATCTGGGGGTCCTCGGGATAGCGGAAGCGGAGGTTCTCGAGCAGGCGCCGGGCGATCCGGACGAGGCCCTGCTGCAGGTACAGGTCGGCCTGCTCCATGACCTCGCGGATGGCCTCGCGGTCCCGGTCCGACAGCCCCGGCGTCTCCTCCCGGATCTCCTCGGCGGCCAGGCCCAGCTCCTGGCGCAGGGCCCGGGCCTCGCGGGCCAGGTCGGCGTCGTCGGGCCGGATCTCCAGGAGCTCGCCGTAGACCGTGACCATCCGGTCCTTGAGGCCCTGCTTGCGCAGCTCGTCGAGGATGGCCCGGTCGACGACCTCGAGCTTCTTGACCTCCTTGTTGGAGCGGTAGATCAGGGCCAGCCTCTCCAGCGCCGGCAGGTGGGGCCTCTGGCTCTCCAGGATGAGGCCCAGCAGGCCGATGGCCTTCTCGTCCCGGTGCTTCTTGACCAGGTTGTTGATCAGCGGCTCGAAGAGCTCGTAGGCCTGGTCGAGCTTGTCCTTGAGGATCTGGATCCGGCCGAGCTTGATCCGGGCGTTGACGTTGAGGGGATGGCCGGTGACGATCCGGGTGAAGATCTCCTCGGCCCGCTTGGTCTCGCCCGCCTCGAAGTGGATGTTGCCGAGGATGTTGAGGAACTGGACGTTGTCGGGCGCGGCCGCGAGCTCCCGCTCCAGAAGCTCGACGGCCCGCTCGGGCCGGCCGGCGCGCTTGTGGACCTCGACCAGGGTGACGACGCTCCGGGAATGGCCCGGCTGGAGGGCCAGGGCCTCGTCGATGGCGGCCACGGCGGCGTCGATCCGGCCCTGCTCGCTGAGGACGAGGGCCATCTCGTTGAGCTGGTCCAGGGCCGCCTCGGGGTTGCCGACGTCCCGGAACAGCCCGGCCAGGGCCCGCCGGGCCTCGGTGTCCTCCCGGTCGAGCTTGACGACCTTCTCGAAGACGGTCACCGCGTCGGCGGTCCTGCCCGCCTCGGCCAGGCGGGAGGCGACGGACGCGAAGACCTTCTTGGCGTCGGCGACGAAGCCCTGCTGGGCGTAGAGGTCGCCGAGCTTCAGGGCGGTCTCGACGTCGCCGGGAACGAGGCGGTTGATCTTCTTGGCGATGGCCAGGGCCTGGGAATACAGGCCCCGCCGCTCGTACTCCTCGGCCACGTTCTCGAACGAGCGGACGGCCCGGTCGACGTGGCCGAGCCGGACGTAGAGGTCGCCGATGATGTTGAGCGTGCCGACGTCCTGGGGATCGGACAGGGCCAGCTTCTCGTACTCGGCGATGGCCTCCTTGATCCGGCCGCCGCGCACGTACTTCTCGGCCTGTTCGATGACCTTGACCCGGTCGCCTCGCGCGCTCATCTCGTCCCGTCCCTCATCCGATCTTGAAGGAGGCCCGATGGAGGTCCGACGGACCCCGCTCCCTCAGCGAACGGATGTGCTCTTCCGTCCCGTAGCCCTTGTTCCTGGCCAGGCCGTAGCCCCCGTAGAGACCGTCCAAGGCCTCGATGAGGCCGTCCCGGAAGACCTTGGCCACGATGGAGGCCGCGGCGATCGACCGACAGGCGCGGTCCCCCCGCGGGACACCCATCTGGCGGTAATTTACATCTTTCAGCGGGAAGCCGTCAACCAGGACGACGTCGGGGGGCCGGGCGAGGTTCTCGAGGGCCCGGACCATGGCCAGGCGCGTGGCCCGGTGGATGTTCAGGTCGTCGATCTCCCGGGCCGTGGCCAGGCCCAGGCCGACGGCCGCGGCCTCGCGGGAGAGGGACGCGGCCAGGACGGAGCGGCGGGCCCCCGAAAGGAGCTTCGAGTCGACGACCCCCGAGACCCAGGCGGGCGGACGGCGGACGAGCCACTCGGGGGGGAGGATGACGGCGGCGGCCACGACCGGCCCGAAGAGGGCGCCCCGGCCGACCTCGTCGACGCCGGCGATGAGCCGGGCGCCGCCGCGGGCCAGCGCCTTTTCGAGCCTGAAGGAGGCCACGGCCCCAGCCGCTCAGCCTTGGTCCTCTTTGAGCCGGGCCGCCTTGCCCTTGAGGTCGCGCAGGTAGTAGAGCTTGGCCCGGCGGACGCTGGCCTTGCGGACGACCTCGACCCTCTTGATCATCCTGGAGTGGAGCGGGAAGACGCGCTCGACGCCCACGCCGAACGAGACCTTCCGGACGGTGAACGTGGCCTTCAGGCCCGCGCCGCGACGGCCGATGACGTCGCCCCGGAAGATCTGGACGCGCTCCTTGTCGCCCTCCCGGATGATGACGTGGACCTTGACGGTGTCGCCGACCCGGAACGGCTCGAGGTCCGTTCTCAGCTGTTTCTCCTCGACCGCGTTGATCAGGTTCATTCGTCTTTCCTTTCGTTCGCGAGCTCCTCCAGCAGACGGCGGTCTTCCGGAGCGAGGCGCTCATCTCGGACCAGGTCCGGCCTGCGCCGGGCCGTCTTTTCCAGGGCCTTCCGGCGCCGCCAGCTCTCGATCTTCCCGTGGTCGCCGGAGAAGAGGACCTGCGGGACCCTCATCCCCCGGAACTCCCGCGGCCGCGTGTACTGGGGGTGACCGAGGAGGCCCGCGGCGAAGGAGTCGCGCCGGACCGAGCCCTCCTTGCCGACGACGCCGGGGACGAACCGGGCCGTCGCGTCCACGACGACCGCCGCGGGAAGCTCGCCGCCCGACAGGACGTAGTCGCCGATCGAGATCTCGTCGTCGGCCAGGCGCTCGGCGACGCGCTCGTCGACGCCCTCGTACCGGCCGCAGATGAGGATGACCTGGCGCTCGCCGGCCAGCTCGCGGGCCAGCCGCGCGTCGAGCAGGCGCCCCTGCGGCGAGAGGAGGCAGACCCGGCCGCCTCCGTCCTCGCGGACGGCCTCGACGGCGCGGAAGATCGGCTCGGGCTTCAAGACCATCCCTTCCAGGCCCCCGAAGGGCCGGTCATCGACCTGCCGGTGCTTGTCCTGGGTGTGGTCCCGCAGGTCGTGCACGGCGATCCGGACCAGTCCCCGGTCCAGGGCCCGCTTGACGACCCCCCCCGAGAAGACGCCGGTGAACATCCCGGGGAAGATCGTGATTATATCAAATCTCATTCAACTCCAACAGGCCGTCCGGCGGGTCGATGACGATCCGGCGCTCCTCCGGGACGACCTCGACCACGATCCCCTCGGCGAAGGGGACGTACACGTCCCCCGCCCCCCTCCGGACGACGAGGAGGACCGGGCCGCCGGGCTCGAGGAGGCCGGACACCTCGCCGACCGCCGTCCCGTCCCGGGTGACGACCCGGCTGCCGAGGACCTCGAAGACGAAGAAGCTGCCGGGGGCCGGCCGCCCGAAGTCGGCCGCGGCGGCGAAGACCTCCGCGCCGGCCAGGGCGTCCGCCTGGGCCAGCGTCTCGATCCCCTTGAGCTTGAGGAAGGGGGCGTTCCGGTCGATCCGAAAGGATTCGACCGCGAAGGCCTCGGGGCCGGAGCCCTTATCGACGTACACCTGGCCCCCGCTCGGCGCCGGAATCCCCTTCTCCCTGAGCTTGAGCTTGACCGTCCCGTCGCGGCCCTGGCTCCGGACGATCCGGCCCAGGGCGACGAGATCAGCCTTTTTCAATGATCTCGAGGTTGAATCTCCTCTTGAGCTTCATCCCGGCCGCGCCGAGGATGATGCGGATCGCGCGGGCGGTCCGCCCCTGCTTCCCGATCACCTTGCCGAGGTCTTCCGGCGCCACCTTGAGCTCGAGGATGGAGGTCTGCTCTCCCTCGAGCTGGGACACCTGCACCCTGTCCGGCTGGTCCACCAGCGCCTTGGCGATCAGCTCAACGAGTTCCTTCACGCTGCCCTCCTTTACGGTTCCGTGCTTGGAGCGGTCTTCGCGGATTTGGCGGCCCTATCCAGAAGGGACCGAACGGTGCTCGAAGGGCGGACGCCCTTGGCGAGCCACGCTTGGACCCGGGCGAGGTCGAGCTTGACGCCGGCCGGGTCGTCGAGGGGGTCGTAGGTCCCCAGCGTGTCCAGGGCCTGGCTCTGACGGGCTCGTTCCGAATCCATCACCACGATGCGGTAGGTCGGCTTTTTCTTGGTGCCAAATCGCTGCAAGCGCATGCTCATCATTGTGGTTTCACTTTCGTGGCCGAGGTCGATGCCGGAAAATGATAGCCGATTCACCGGCCTAAGTCAACAGCTTTTCCCGGCTGTCCTTTGGAGAGGACATGCCGGGCGGCGTCCCGAAGTCCGCCGCTCGCAGCTCTATTTCAGGCCGCCGAGGAGCTTCTGGAACGAGGAGCTTTTCATCATCTTGCGCAGCTCCTGGAACTGCCTGACGAGCTGATTGACCTCGTGGACTGGCCGGCCCGAGCCCCGGGCGATGCGGGCCCGGCGGCGGCCGTCGAGGATCTTGGGGTCGGCCCGCTCGGCCGGGGTCATGGAATCGATGATGGCCTCGAAACGGGCCACCCGCGACTCGTCGATCCGGGCCTCGGCCAGGGCCTTGAAGGGCCCGACCTGGGGGAGGTGTCCGGCGAGGTCGGAGAGCGGGCCCATCCTCTTCATCTGGCGGATCTGCTTCTTGAAATCGTCCAGGGTGAACTCCCGCTTGCGCAGCTTCCGGGCCATCTCCCCGGCCTCGGAGGCCTCGGCCTCGTCCTGGGCCTTCTCGATGAGCGACAGGATGTCGCCCAGGCCCAGGATGCGGGAGGCCATCCGCTCGGGGCGGAAGACCTCGAGCCTGTCGGGCTTCTCGCCGACCCCGATGAACTTGATCGGCCGCCCGGTCGCCGAGACGATGGACAGGGCCGCGCCGCCGCGGGCGTCGCCGTCGAGCTTGGTCAGGACGACCGCGGTGAGGCCGATCCGCTCCTCGAAGGCCTGGGCGCTGCGCACGGCGTCCTGGCCGGTCATGGCGTCCCCGACGTAGATCGTCTCGATGGGCCTCAAGGCGTCGCGGACGGCGCGGAGCTCCTCCATGAGCTCGTCGTCGACGTGGAGGCGGCCGGCGGTGTCGACGATGAGCGGGTCGAAGCCCCGGTTGGCCGCGTAGGCCCGAAGCTCCTCGAGGGCCCTCCCGGGCTCCGCCGCCCGGGCCGGGGTCGCCTCGTAGAACGGGACGTCCAGCGACCGGGCGATCGTCGCCAGCTGGTCCTGGGCGGCCGGGCGCTTCAGGTCGAACGAGGCGAGCAGGGGGTGGCGGCCCGCCCCGGCCGCCCAACGGGCCAGCTTGCCGCAGGTCGTCGTCTTGCCGCTCCCCTGGAGGCCGACGAGCATGAAGACCGAGGGGGGTCTGCCGGCGAACTGCAGGGACTTATGGGCGCCGCCGAGCATCCCGGTGAGCTCCTCGTGGACGATCTTGATGACCTGCTGGGCCGGGTTCAGGCCCCGGAGGACCTCCTCGCCCAGGGCCTTGGCCCGGATCCGGGCCTCGAAGTCCTTGACCACCTTGTAGTTGACGTCGGCCTCGAGGAGGGCCAGGCGCATCATCCTGAGGGCCTCGGCCATGTTCTTCTCGGTGACCGCAACCTCGCCCCGGAGGAACTTGACCACCTTCCCGAGGCGTCCGGAGAGCTGTTCGAACATCGCTTCGCGTCCCTCGGGCCATCATAAGGGAACCCCCCAGGGCCGTCAAATAGGAAGGCCCCTGGACCCTCCTCGCGGCCGAATGGGGACATGTACCTCCGGTACGTGTCCCGTGCCCGCTCAGCCCTCCCGCGGCCTCCTCTGGGAACACCCCTGCGCGGGGCGGATTCCCTGACTTCTTGGCGTCGGGGGTCATACGGGGAAAAAGGCCCGGGGAAGGGGGGCCCTCCGCGGGTCCGGCTTGACAAGAGGGGGGGGATGCCGATAAGGTAGGGGGCACCGACGCGAGGTGGAAAAGGGCATGACAGACAAGACCAGCAAGACGTCCGGACCCGAGGAAACGCCGCTCAGCGGCAAGATCGACTACGACGAGGTCCGCAGGCTCGTCGCCCTCCTCGAGGAGAAGAACCTCTCGGTCTTCGAGCTCGAGATCGAGGGCCTCAAAATCAAGATCGGCCGGAACGCCTCCGCCCCGGCGGCGCCGGCCCTGGTCCAGACCCCGGCGGCGCCGGCCCCCGCCATCAACGGCGCGGCGGCGGCCGCCGCCGCGGAGGCCCAGGTCCAGGCGGCCGCGGCCGCGGCGGGCCTCCGCCTCATCTTCTCCCCGATGGTCGGGACGTTCTACCGGGCGCCCGACCCGACGGCGGCGCCCTTCGTCGACATCGGCGACACCGTCAAGAAGGGCCAGACCCTCTGCATCATCGAGGCCATGAAGCTCATGAACGAGATCGAGGCCGACGTCGACGGCACGGTCGCGGAGATCTTCGCCGAGAACGCCAAGCCCGTAGAATTCGGGCAAAAGCTCTTCGCCATCCTGCCGGAGAGCTGAGGCCGATGATCCAGAAGCTCCTGGTCGCCAACCGCGGGGAGATCGCCCTCCGCATCATCCGGTCCTGCCGCGAGCTCGGCATCAAGAGCGTGGCCGTCTACAGCGAGGCCGACCGGCAGTCGCTCCACGCCCTCCTCGCCGACGAAAGGATCTGCATCGGGCCGGCCAAGGCCTCCGAGAGCTACCTCAACGTGGCCAATATCCTCAGCGCCGTCGAGATCAGCGGCGCCGACGCCGTCCACCCCGGCTACGGGTTCCTGGCCGAGAACGCCAAGTTCGCCGAGATCTGCAAGACCCAAGGCCTGACCTTCGTCGGCCCGCCTCCGGACATCATCCGGCTCATGGGCGACAAGAACAAGGCCCGTCAGACCATGAGGAAGGCCGGCCTGCCCGTCCTGCCGGGCAGCGACACGACCATCGACGACCTCAACGTGGCCAAGAGAACGGCGGCGAAGATCGGCTACCCGGTCATCATCAAGGCCGCGGCCGGCGGCGGCGGGAAGGGCATGCGGATCTGCCGCTCGGCCTCCCAGCTCGAGGACCAGTTCCCCATCGCCCAGGGCGAGGCCAAGGCCGCCTTCAGCGATTCGTCGCTCTACATCGAGAAGTACGTCAGCGGGGCGCGCCACATCGAGATCCAGGTCATCGGCGACCGGATGGGCAAGGTCACGGCGTTCGGCGAGCGGGAGTGCTCGGTCCAGCGCCGCTACCAGAAGCTCATCGAGGAGACGCCGTCCCCGTTCATCGACTGGAAGACCCGGCGGCGGATGATCAAGGAGGTCGAGGACGCCGCCTCCAAGGTCGGCTACCGGAGCCTGGGCACGTTCGAGTTCCTGGTCGACGAGAACCGCAAGTTCTACTTCATGGAGGCCAACGCCCGGGTCCAGGTCGAGCATCCGATCACGGAGATGGTCTACGGCATCAACCTCATCAAGGCCCAGATCCGGATCGCCGCCGGGGAGAAGTACGCCCCGCCCTACGCCCTGGAGATGCGCGGCCACGCCATCGAGTGCCGGATCAACGCCGAGGACCCGAAGACGTTCGCCCCGTCGCCGGGCAAGATCGACTTCCTCGTCCTCCCGGGCGGCGAGGGCATCCGCGTCGATTCGGCCGCCTACGGCGGCTGGGTCGTGCCCCCGGACTACGATTCGCTCGTGGCCAAGATCATCGCCTACGCCCCGAGCCGGGAGCTGGCCATCCACAAGATGCGGGCGGCCCTGGAGACGACGACGGTCGTCGGCATCAAGACCAACATCCCGCTGCACCTCGAGATCCTGTCCAATACGGACTTCCAGGCCGGGCGCTACACGACCCAGTTCATGGACGAGCACCTGGCCGCCAAGTCGAACGGCGAGGCGGCCTGAGGGCGGGCCCGCTCAGAGCGGGCGCCGCACGACGAGGACCTCGAACTCCCCCCCGTTGTCCGAGAGGACGTTCTCGTTGACGCCGAGATAGAGCCGGCCCCTGAAGGGGACGGCGGCCCGGCCCGCCGCCCCGATCGGGAAGAGGACGAAGATCTCGTCGCGGACCTCCCGGCCGGAGCCCTCGTCGACGCGGCTGGCCACGAGCTGGGCGATCCGCCCGATGAGGGCGCCGAGGTTGGCGACGGGGACGGGCTGCTCGACGGTGACCAGGTCGAGCCCCTCCGGCCCGCAGACCGCGCCGGGGTTGCCCTTCTGGAGGACGATCTCGCCCGAGGCGGCGAAGAGGAGCTCCTCGCCCGGGCCGACGTCGATCCCGGTGTCCAGCCAGCCGCCCGCGGCCGGGACGACGAGCTTCTTCTCCAGCGGCGCGGCCGGGGCCACAGGCGCGACGGCCTGGGCCGGCGCCCGGGCTGGGACGACCGCGGCCAGGCCGAGGGCCGCGGCGGCGAGAGCCGTCCGGCGCCGGAGGTCAGCCATGGGCCCCTCCCGGCCCGGCGTCGAGCGCCAGGACCTCCAGCATGGCGGCGTGGAGGAGGCCGTTCGTGGCCACGACCCCGGGCGCGTCCAGGCCGAACGCGCCGCCGTCGAGCCGGCTCACCCGGCCGCCCGCTTCGGCGACGAGCAGGGCCCCGGCGGCCATGTCCCAGGGCTTGAGCCTGATCTCCCAGAAGCCGTCGAAACGGCCGCAGGCCACGTAGGCGAGGTCGATGGCCGCCGAGCCGCAGCGGCGGACGGCCTGGGCCCGGAGGATGAACCGCCCCCAGTGGCCGAGGTTGTTGTCGGCGCGGGCCCTCAGGTCGTAGGGGAAGCCCGTCGCCAGCAGGCTCCGGCCGAGCTCGGCGGTCGCCGAGACGCGGACCGGGACGCCGTTGAGGCGGGCTCCCCGGCCGGCCTCGGCCCGGAACATCTCGTCCCGCATCGGGTCGAAGACCCAGCCCAGGACGGTCCGGCCCGCGCACTCGAGGGCCGCGGAGACGCTGAAGACGGGAAAGGCGTGGGCGTAGTTGGTCGTGCCGTCGAGGGGATCGATGATCCAGCGGCAGTCGGAGCTCCCCGGCCGCTCCAGCCCCTCCTCGGCCAGGAAGCCGTGGCCGGGGAAGGCCGCCGACAGCCGGCCGACGACGATCTCCTGGGCGCCCAGGTCGAACGGGGTGACCAGGTCGACTTCTCCCTTGTAGGAGGCCTCGGCCGCCCGGCCCAGGTTGGCCCGGAGGTACAGGCCCGCCTCGCGGACGGCGGCCTCGCCGACCCGGGAGAATTCGTCGTACGGGCTCATCAGGCTCATCTTAGCAGAAGACGGGGTCAAACCTTTAATTTTTTAATTTTTCCGGGCCCGATGCGTCGCTCCTTCCGAAAAATTAAAAAATTAAAGGTTTGACCCCGTCTGGACCCCCGGCCGGCTGGCCAAAACCGAAGCCTCGGTAAATCCGTAGTATAATGGGCAGATAGCGTCCGTTCACATCCCGAAAGGCAGACAGCCATGACCGGAAAGACGAGCTTCTTCAAGCGACGTAAAAAGGCGCTCCTCATCATCGGCGCCCTCGCCGTCCTGGGCCTCATCGTCGCCGGGAACCTGCAGTCGCGGCGCGAGAAAGCGGTCAAGGTGACCGTCGACAAGGCCAAGAGGCAGGACCTGACCTCGATCATCTCCGCGTCCGGCGAGGTCAAGCCCAAGAAGAACATCAACATCAGCGCCCAGGTCCCGGGCCGGATCGTCAAGATCGGCGTCGTCGAGGGGCAGGAGGTCAAGGCCGGCGATTTCCTCCTCAGCCTCGACTCGGCCCAGTACGAAGCCAACGCCGACCGCGACCGGAACTACATCCGGGCCGCCAACGCCGATCTCATCCAGGCCGAGGCCCGGCTGGGGCGGGACAAGGCCTCCTTGGACCGCCAGCAGAAGCTCTACGCCGACGAGCTCATCTCCGAGGACCAGCTCGAGGCGGCCCAGGCCCAGTACGCCGTCACGAGCGCCCAGGTCAACGCCATCCGCTTCCAGATCAAGCAGGCCGAGGCCTCCCTCAAGAGCACGCTGGACAACCTGGCCAAGACGACCTACGGCTCCCCCATCGACGGCGTCATCACCAGCCTCCGCGTCGAGGAGGGCGAGGTGGCCATCATCGGGACGATGAACAACCCCGGGACGGTCCTGCTGACCATCGCCGACCTCTCGGTCATGGAGGTCGAGGTCGAGGTCGACGAGACCGACGTCGTCGGCGTCGCCCTGGGCCAGGCGGCCCGGGTGCGCGTCGACGCCTTCCCCGACAAGACCTTCGACGGCCGGGTCACCGAGATCGGCAGCTCGGCCCTGCAGCGGGCCGCGTCCGGCGTCTCGACCCGGGAATCCAAGGACTTCAAGGTCGTCGTCACTCTGGAGAACCCGTCCGAGCGGCTGAAGCCCGGCCTGTCGGCCTCGGCCGACATCGTCGTCGCCGAAAAGGCCCAGGCCCTGGCCGTGCCCATCTCCGCCCTCGTCCTGCGGGACAAGCCCGGGGCCGCCGCCCTCGCCGCGGCCAAGGAGGAGGAGGGCGTCTACGTCGTCGAGGCCGGCCGGGCCAAGTTCGCCCCGGTCGTCAAGGGCATCGCGGGCGGAATGATGATCGAGATCGCCTCGGGGCTCGCGGAGGGCCAGGAGCTCATCACGGGGCCGTACGCCTCGCTGCGCGACCTCAAGGACGGCGTTCTCGTCAAGCCGGAGACGAAGACGGAGGCCCCGGCCAGATGAGCGGCCCCGAGCCCGTCGTCATCGCCGCCGAGGGCCTGACCAAGGTCTACAAGCTCGACGAGCAGGAGGTCGCCGCCCTCCGCGGCGTGTCCCTGACCGTCGAGCGGAACGAGTTCGTGGCCATCATGGGCCCGTCGGGGTCGGGCAAGTCGACCCTGATGAACCTCATCGGCTGCCTCGACACGCCGACCTCGGGCGAGTACCGGCTCAACGGCAGGCTGGTCAGCGCCATGTCCGAGGACGAGCTGGCCTACATCCGCAACCGCGAGATCGGCTTCGTCTTCCAGGTCTTCAACCTTCTCGCCCGGGCCACGGCCTTCCACAACGTCGAGCTGCCCCTCGTCTACGCCGGGACGAAGAAGGCCGAGCGCAAGGACAGGGCCCGCCGGGCCCTCGAACGCGTCGAGATGACGGCCCGGATGAGCCACCGGCCCTCCGAGCTCTCGGGCGGCGAGCGCCAGCGCGTGGCCATCGCCCGGGCCCTGGTCAACGAGCCCTCCCTCCTCCTGGCCGACGAGCCGACCGGGAACCTCGACAGCCGGACGGGCCGGGAGATCCTCGGCCTGTTCCACCGCCTCCACGAGCAGGGCCACGCCATCATCATCGTCACCCACGACCGCGAGGTCGCCGGCCAGGCCCAGCGCGTCATCCACATCCGCGACGGCCGGATCGAGCGCGACGAGCGGACAGGAGCCTAGCCCATGAGCTTTTTCGAGCGCCTCCAAGGGGTTTTTCTCGGGCCCGAGCGCACGTTCGGCGCGCTGGCGGCCAAGCCGGTCTGGATCGACGCGGCGGTCGTCGTCCTCGCCTCCCTCATCGCCTTCAATCTCGTCGTCGCCCCTTACTCCCAGCAGGACAACCTCCGGCTGATGAAGGACAACGCCGCCCTCAAGGACCGCATGGGCGAGGAGGCCTACGCCAAGCTGATCGGGCAGGCGGAGGACATGTCGGCGTCCTCCCGCGCCATCCGGGTCCTCGTCTCGACGCCGCTGCTCTTCCTGGCCGCTCTGTTCCTCCAAAGCCTGCTCCTGCTCGTCTTGGGGCGGCTCCTCTCGATTCACGGGACCTACGTCCAGGTCCTGTCCGCCCTCGTCCACGCCAGCTTCATCGACAAGCTCCTGGGCAACGGCGTCCGCCTGGCCCTGGTCCTGGCCAGGAAGTCGGTCCTGCAGACCTCGACCGGGCTGGCCCTCCTCTTTCCGCGGCTCGAGGTCACCTCGACGGCCTACGTCGTCCTGTCCCAGGCCGATCTCTTCCAGCTCTGGATGTTCGGCGTCCTGGCCCTCGGCCTGGCCGCCATCTTCCGGATCGGCTTCAGGAAGGCCCTGGCCCTGTCCTACGGGATGTGGCTGCTCAAGGCCCTGGCCAACATCGGGATCGGGCTCATCGGCATGAGCTTCCTGCGCTAGCGGACGTCCCGGGCCCGGCGGCGCGAGGCCCGGGCCTTCCGGCGATTGACTTCACCCCACGGGCCCTATACATTAACGACATGGACGATTGGTTCGCCTCGGAGGAGTTCTCCCGCGTCCCGTTCGTCCGGGTCCTGGCGGAGATCTGGCGGCAGGGGCTGAGCGGCTCGCTCTACGTCAAGGCCGGCGGCGGCCCGAAATGCCTGTCCTTCGAGCGCGGAGCGCTCGTCCTCGACTCCGTCTCCTTCGAGGAGAAGGACTTCCTGCGCTACCTCCTGACCTCGGGCGCGGCCGACCTCATGAGCCTGAACCGCGTCGAGGAGCGGGCCGAGAAGGCCGACGGCTCGACCCTCCGCGCCCTCGTCGAGGCCGCGGTCCTCCCGCCCGAGCGCCTGTTCGACCTCCTCGAGGCCTTCGCCCGCGACGAGGTCCTGGCGCTCATCCCGGACGGAGGGGCCGAGCGGGAGTTCCACACCCGCAGCGGCCCGCCGGCCCGGGTCTACGTGGGCGGGATCGACATCCCCGGCCTGATCCTCGAGGGCGTCCGCGGGCTCGCGGACGACGGCCTGCCGGCCGAGGCCCTCCCGGCCGCGGGCGAGATCCTGCGCCGCCTGCCGACGTCCTCGGCCGGCGCGTTCGGGCTCTCGCGCGCCGAGCGCTACGTCCTCAGCCTCCTCGAACCGCCCAAGAGCCTGGCCGAGGTCTGCGCCTCGAGCGACATCGGCGAGCCCGCCGCCCGGCGGGCCCTCCTGGCGCTCGTCCTCCTCGGCCTGGCCGGGCCGGCCGGCCCGAAGCCGAAGACGGCCAAGTTCGGGGCCGAGCTCCCGCCCGCCGCCATGGACCGCCTGCTCGGCCTTTTCAACGCCAAGTGCGCCTTCATCTTCAAGCACATCTCGAAGGAGGTCGGGCCGGTCGCCCTGCCGCTCGTGGGCAAGGCCTTCGACGAGGTCCGCGGCCGCCTCGACCCCGCCCTGCAGGCCGCCGAGCTCAAGCCGGACGGCCGCTTCGAGCTCAAGACCCCCCTCAAGGTGAGCGCCAATATCGCCGGCGACGAGAGCCGCCGGAGCCTGCTCCGAAGCATGGACGAGGTCCTGGCCGCCGAGGTCCTGGTCGTCAAGCGGACCCTCGGGCCGGAGCACGAGTCCGCCCTCGTCCGGAGCCTGGAGAAGGTCGGGGAGGCCCCGTGAAGCGGCGCCAGCTGCTCGCCCTCCTCGTCCTCGCGACGCTCCTCGTCATCGGGATCCTGATCCGCCTTGGAAGCTGAAGCCCCCGCCCTGGTCATCGTCCTCGGCCCGACCGCCGTCGGCAAGAGCCGGGCCGCCGTCGAGCTGGCCCTGCGCCTCGGCGGCGAGGTCGTGAGCGGCGACTCGATCCAGGTCTACCGCGGCTTCGACATCGGCACGGACAAGCCGTCCCTCGAGGCCCGGCGCGGCGTCCCCCACCATCTCATCGACATCGCCGGCCCCGAGGTCCAGTTCACGGCGGCCGATTTCGTCCGCGAGGCGCTGGCCGCCGCCGGCGGCATCGCCGCCCGGGGGCGCCTGCCGATCGTCGCCGGCGGCACCGGGCTCTACATCAAGGCCCTCTGCGACGGCCTCTTCCCCGGCCCCGGCCGGGACCCGGTCCTCCGGGCGGCCCTCGAGGCCGAGGCGAAGGAGCTCGGGCTCGAGACGCTCTTCCGCCGGCTCGAGGCCGTCGACCCCGAATACGCCCGCAAGGTCCGCGGCCGCGACCGGGTCCGCATCATCCGCGCCCTCGAGGTCCACGCCGCCACGGGCCGGCCCATCTCGGAGCACTTCCGGGCCACGGAATCCCCGGTCAAGGGCCGCACGGTCGTCCGCATCGGGCTCCGGCTCGAGAAGGACGAGCTCGCCCGGCGCATCGACGCCCGGGTCGACCGGATGTTCGCCCTCGGCCTCGTCGACGAGGTCCGGGCGCTCCTCGACCGGGGCGTTCCCGCGACGGCTCCGCCCTTCCGGGCCCTGGGCTACAGCCACGTCCTGAGGCTTCTCCGGGGCGAGACGGGCCTCGACGAGGCCGTCGCCTTGACCAAGGCCGACACCCGCCGCTACGCCAAGCGTCAGATGACCTGGTTCCGCAAGATGGCCGGCGTCGTCTGGTTCCCGCCGGACGACGCCGCCGCCCTTGAGGAACACGTCCGAAACCGATTAAAATAGGCGGGGATATCCATGGAACGCGCCATCCTCGTCAACGTGGCCACGACCAAGGCGGAGAAGGAGGGGGCCGAGGAGTCCCTAGGAGAGCTGGCCGGCCTGGCCGCGGCCGCCGGGGCCGAGGTGGCCGGCCGGGTCTGCCAGGTCCGGCCGCGCCTCAGCCCCCGCTGGCTCGTCGGCGAGGGCAAGGTCAAGGAGATCGCCCGCGAGGCCCGGGAGGCCCGTGCCGACATGGTCATCTTCGACCGCAACCTCAACGCTTCCCAGCAGCAGAACCTCGAGGACGAGATCAAGGTCAAGGTCCTCGACCGGACCCAGCTCATCCTCGACATCTTCGCCCAGCGGGCCCGGACGAACGAGGGCAAGCTCCAGGTCGAGCTGGCCCAGCTCGTCTACCGGCTGCCGCGGCTGCGGGGCAAGGGTCTCAGCCTGACCCAGCAGGGGGCCGGCATCGGGACGCGCGGGCCGGGCGAGAAGAAGCTCGAGGTCGACCGCCGCCGCATCACCGACCGGATCACCAGGCTCAAGCGCGACATCGACGGGCTGGGGAAGCGGCGCTCGAGCCAGCGCCAGAGCCGGCGCGGGAGCCCGGTGCCGTCGGTCTCCCTGGTCGGCTACACCAGCGCCGGCAAGTCGACGCTGTTCAACCGGCTGGCCGAGGAGCGCCGCTACACCTCGCCGAACCTCTTTTCCACCCTGGACCCCCTGCTCCGGCGCGTCACCTGGCCCGACGGCGCCCATTTCTTCCTGAGCGACACGGTCGGCTTCATCAGGAAGCTCCCGGTCGAGCTGGTCACGTCCTTCCGGGCCACCCTCGAGGAGGTCGGCGAGGCCGACTGCATCTGCCACGTCGTCGATGTCTCGTCGCCGTCGTGCGAGAGCCAGCTCCGGGCCGTGGAGACGGTCCTGGACGACCTCGGCGTCGCGGACGCGCCGGTCGTCAAGGTCCTCAACAAGATCGACCTCCTGCCGGAGGGCGAGCGGGCCCTCCTCCTCGGCCGCAACGCCGACCCGCGGTCGCGCACGGTCGCCCTGTCGGCCCTGACCGGGGAAGGGGTGCCGGACCTCCTGGCCCGGCTCCGCGAGGTCCTGTTCGCCGGCCACCGGGTCTACACCATCCGGGTCCCCCGCGAGACCGGCGAGATGGCCGATTCGCTGGCCCGCCGCTCCATCGTCCTGAAGAGGCGGGAGAGCGACGGCTTCGTCGAGTTCCGGGTCTTGGCCGACCCGGCGGGGATCGCCCGCTTCCTGCCCTACGCCGCCCAAGGAGATGAGACATGGTGAGGAGATTCGCCGCCGCCGGCCTGGCCCTCGTCGCGGCCTGGTCGTGCGCCACCGTGCCGCCGCCCGCCCCGCCCGCCTTCTACGTCGAGGGCGTGCCGAACGACCAGGCCTCGAGGCTGCGGCTCGACGACCGGATCGCGGCCGAGGACGCCTGGAAGGCGCTGCGGACCGGCCGGCCCGAGCTGGCCCGCAAATACCTCCTCAAGCTCGGCACGGCCAATCCCGTCCGCGAGGCCGGCCTGGCCTACGCCGACCTCCTCCTGGGGAACCTGCCGGAGGCGGAGGCGCGCTTCAAGTCCTCCGTCGCCGGCACGCCGGCGATGCTCCCCTCGCGCGTCGGGCTGGCCCAGATCTACGAGTCGCGGCGGGACCGCGACAAGACCTTCAACGAGTACCGGGAGATCCTCAAGCTCGCCCCGGACCACCGCTGGGCCAGGCCCCGCTTCGAGGCCCTGCGCGACGACCTCGTCCGGGAGGCCGCGTCCGCCGCCCGGGCCGCGCTGGCCGCCGGCAACCGCGAGACGGCCAAGCGGGAGCTGCTGAAGGTCCTGTTCTACGCGCCCGAGACGGCCTCGGCCCATCTCGAGCTGGCCCGGCTCTATCGCCTGGACAAGGACCGCGAGCGGGCGCTGCTCCACTTCCGGACGGCCGTGGAGTCCGGAACGGCCGACAAGGCCCTCCTCCGCGAATACGCGGAGTTCCTGGCCGACGCGGGCGAGCTGGGGCAGAGCCTGGAGGTCTTGGAGAAGCTGGCCGAGGCCGAGCCGCGGGACACGGCCGCGTCCAAGCGGGTCGAGGAGCTGCGGGCCAAGCTCGGGGTCTACGAGATCCCCAGCCAGTACGACGCCATCCCGTCGCTCGACATCGTCACCCGGGAAGACCTGGCCGCCCTGATCGGGGTCAAGTTCGAGGCCTATCTCGACGTCCCGGCCCGGCGGACCGAGATCCTCGTCGACATCTCGGTCTCGTGGGCCCAGAGGTACATCGTCAAGGTCGCCTCCCTCGAGATCATGACCTCCTACGACAACCACACCTTCCAGCCCCGCAGGGTCATCAACCGGGCCGATCTGGCCGACGCCGCCGTCCGGCTGATCGGCGTTCTCCAGGGCCGGGGCGCCCGTTTCGTCCCGCTGGTCGACACGCGCCGCATCCAGATCGCCGACGTCTCGCCCGACAACCTCTACTTCAGGGCCATCACCTCCGCCCTGGGGTACCAGATCATGGCCCTGACGCCCGAGCGCCTGTTCGAGCCCGAGCGGGCCGTGTCCGGCGAGGAGGCCATCCGGACGATGGATCTCATCCTGCGCCTGGCGGGATAGGCGGGGCCGGGGAGGCGGACATGGGCAAGACGGCCGGGGACCTCGCCATCCTCCCCAATCTCCTGTCGCTCGCCCGGGTCCTGTTGACGCCCGTGTTCGTCGTCCTGACGGTCCGGGGGCAGGCGTGGCCGGCCTTCTGGGTCTTCGTCGCCGCCGGGGCGACCGACGCCCTGGACGGCTTCGCCGCCCGGGCCCTCAAGCAGAGATCCGACCTCGGCCTCTGGCTCGACCCCATCGGCGACAAGGTCCTTCTGACAGCGGCCTTCGTCGTCCTGACCATCCCGGCCCTGGCCCGGCCCAACACGCTGCCCTTCTGGATGACGGCGATCTGCGTCGGCCGCGACGCGGCCATCGCTCTCGGGTCCATGATCGTCGTGGCTCTACGCGGCCGGCGGACCTTCAAGCCCGCCCTCGCCGGCAAGGCCAGCACGATCGTCCAGGTCTTCATGATCTACCTCGTCCTCTTCCTCAACGCCACGGGCAGGACGCACGGCGCCCTGCGCTGGCTGTTCTACCTGACAGCCGGACTGGCCGCCGCGTCCTTCGCCCAGTACCTGGTCCGCGGCGTGCGGCTCCTGCGCCGCGGCCCGGCCGCGGCCGCCTAGGCCCGGCGGGTTTGACTTTGGGGGGCGGCGTGATAAGATTTCCCCCTCATGACCGCACCCAGGAGCGAGCGCATGAACCCCACCTCGAATTTCGATAAGCTGGCCCGCCGCATCGAGGGCTTCCGCGACGAGATGATCGACCTCCAGATGAGGCTCTGCGCCATCCCGGCCATCGCCCCGTCGAGCGGCGGCGAGGGCGAGGCCAAGAAGGCCGCCTTCCTGATGGATTGGCTCGCGGCCAACGGCTTCGCCGACATCTCGCTCATCAAGGCCCCCGACCTCGACGCCCCCGACAGCTACCGCCCGAACATCCTGGCCCACTTCCGGGGCCGGAGCCCGGCCCGGACCGTCTGGATCATGACCCACACCGACGTCGTGCCGCCCGGCGAGCTGTCGCTCTGGCGGGGCAACCCGTTCAAGGCCTGGGTCGAGAAGGGGCGCATCTACGGCCGCGGCGTCGAGGACAACCAGCAGGACATGGTCGCCTCGCTCTTCGCCGTCAAGGCCCTCCAGGCCGAAGGGGTCCTCCCGAACTGCGACATCGGCATCGCCCTGGTCGCCGACGAGGAGACGGGCAGCCGGAAGGGCATCGATTACGTCCTCCAGAACCACAAGGTCTTCCGGCGCCAGGACCTCATCGTCGTCCCCGACGCCGGCAACGAGCACGGGACGATGATCGAGGTGGCCGAGAAGAGCCTCCTCTGGCTCAAGTTCACGACGCTCGGGAAACAGGCCCACGGCTCGACCCCCGAGAAGGGCGTCAACAGCTTCAAGGCGGCCAGCTTCCTCATCGCCGCCCTGGACGACCTCTACAGGATCTATCCGGCCAGGGACAAGCTCTTCGACACGCCGATCTCGACCTTCGAGCCGACCAAGAAAGAGGGGAACGTCCCGAATATCAACACCATCCCCGGCGAGGACGTTTTCTACCTCGATTCGCGCATCCTCTCCGACTACAAGGTCCAGGACGTCGAGAAGTCCATCCAGGCGATCGCCAGGAAGGTCGAGCGGAAGTTCAAGGTCAAGATCCACACGGAGGTCGTGCAGAAGGCCCCGGCCGCGCCGCCGACCTCGCTCCAGGCCCCCGTGGTCATGGCCCTGAAGAAGGCCGTCAAGGCCGTCTACGGCAAGGAGGCCCGGGCCATGGGCATCGGCGGCGGCACCGTGGCCGCCGTCTTCCGCCGGGCCGGCTTCCCCGCGGCCTGCTGGTCCAAGCTCGACGAGACGGCCCACCAGCCGAACGAGTACTGCGTCATCGACAACATGGTCGGGAACGCCAAGGTCTACGGCCACATCTTTCTGCAGGACTGAGCGGCGGGCCCCCCCCCTCCCCGACGCGAGGCCCGGGGCCCTACGCGGGACGGCGGGCCGCCGCGGCGCCGGGCGGCGGCGCGGGGTAGATCCTCTGCATCCGCTGGGCGATGCGGACCGTGTTGAGGTGGATGTCGACCGTGTCCTTGATGTCGAGCGCGTAGCCTCCGGCCAGGACGACGGCCACGGCGACGCCCATCCGCCGGGCGCCCCCGATGACCAGCTTGTCCCGCTCCTTCAGCCCGGCCTTGGTCAGGGCCAGCCCGCCGAGCTGGTCCTGCTCGAAGGGGTCCGCGCCGGCCAGGTAGATGACCAGGTCCGGCCGGAACTCCCGGTAGACCGCGGGGATGCGGGCCCGGAGCTCGGCCAGGTACTTGTCGTCGCCGTCGCCGGCCCAGAGCCCGATGTCGACCGTGCTCGAGGGCTTCTCGCCGGGATAGATGTCCATCTGGTGGATGGACAGGGTGAAGACCTCCTCGCGGCCGGCCAAGGCGATGGCCGTGCCGTTGCCCTGGTGGAGGTCGCAGTCGACGATCATGACCCGGCCGGCGAGACGGTCCTCGACGACCTTGCGGGCGGCCACGGCCACGTCGTTGAACAGGCAGAAGCCCTCCCCGTGGTCGGGGAAGGCGTGGTGAAAGCCGCCGCCGATGTGGACGGCCAGGCCGTTCTCGAGGGCCTTGCGGGCCGCCAGCACGGTCCCGCCGACCGAGAGGAGGGCGAAGCGGACGAGCTCGGGCGAATACCGGATCTCGAGCGCCCTGAGCTCGGCCGGGCTCAGGGCGCCCGCCTTGACCCGCCTGAGGTAGCGGCGCGAGTGGACGAGCTCGACGTCCTCGTCGGGGGCCGGGCGGGGCCGGAGGAAGTTCTCCTTCTTCGCCCCCATGGCCAGGAGGTTCTCGTAGACGAGCCGGTATTTCTGGACGGGGAAGACGTGCTTGCCCGGCTCGACCATCCAGTACTCGTTGCTGTAGACGAGCTGGAAGGGGAAGCGCTTGCCGAGAAGCACCTTGAAGAGGTCGAGCAGGTCGCCCATGCCGGCCTCACGATATCAGATATCGGCTCTCTAAAAAAGGGGCTGCCTCCCATTCTCTTCCCGATTTCCTATGCTGTGCCCGATCGAAGGACCTGGCCTCGAAGTAATCGAGCTCTGACTCCGCGTCGCGCGGCTTGCCCGAGAACTTGGGCTCCGGATCGAAATTCGTGACCCACGTCTTCTGAATCCCCCCGTAAGGCTCGTGGGCCGCCGAGTAGACGACCGTCCCGGTGTTGTCGGTCACGATCCACGTCGAGTTGATCTGGTCCGAGACGTAGTAATAGAGGGCGCCATTCTTATGCTCGGCGACAAGCTGACCGCCGAAATAGACATGATCCCTGACGAGCTGGCCCATGATGCCGTATCCCCGGGGTGGTACATTTTTCGTGCTCATCATTGGTACATTTTTACATGCCCAGCGACAGGCGAGCATCTTCGCGTCTCCCGAGTCCTTCGAAACACCCTTTCTGATGGAATCCGTGCTCGGCGAGCGGTCAGTTCGACGCTTGTCCGCCGTCCGGCCGCGACCGGTCTCGGGCGTGCTCCTGTCTCCCCGCCTCTGCCGCTTTTCACCCCTCTCCCTCTCCAATCTGTCCCCGCCGGCCCGAGCCACCTCGACCTCCCCATCGGTGCCGTGATGAACTGCAATAGCGCCTTTTTGAAGAGTGACTTATAATGCGGGGGGGTCATTGTAGTAAAACTCCTCCTCTCTTTCGGATTGCTGTTCGAAGAGAGTTTACGATGGCCTACCTCCTATGCCAAGTTGGAACATCACCATACGTCATCCACCGTTTTGAGGAATGAGGCTCTTATTCGTTTAGCCTGCTTATAAAAACCACAGTATGGCTTTTTTCTTCGATAAATATGTTTATCCCAACATGCTCGCTGCGTCCCCAGAGTCGCGGCAGATTTGTAATCCAATATGTGTATTTTGTTAGCCACCCATCTTGTGTTTTTATTTTGTCGATTATTTCTTTTTGGGCATTGCTTATTGGTACCACCTGCTCCATATCTGCACGTTTGATTTTCTTTATCATACGTGGGCGGCCTAATACCCTTATCACCTCATCTTTCTGCATCCCTATCTTGACTTGGCCATAGCGATTGAATACTCCTTCTATATAGTTGCTGCGGAGGGATTGAAAGAGCACAGCCACGAAAAGCGTTGCCGCTGCCGATATTAATAGCACAACAAATATCCGTCGCCGGTTGATATTGTACATTATTTGTGCTCCCGCAATTCTCTTAGTAAGCCATATTCATCAATAGCACCTAGTGTTGCGTCTCGGAAATATATTGACATAGTCTTTTGACCTTGGCCAGGATGGAATCAGCGGTCGCGGTCCAGACGAAGGGATGGGCCTCAGAGTTGTGACTATGAACGAAGAGATCGATTTTCGTGGCCAAGTCCCTGACGCTCCGAAAGGTGCCCCTCCGGATCGCCTGCTGGGTGATGACGTTGAACCAAATCTCGACTTGGTTCAGCCAGGAGGCGTAGGTCGGTGTCAGGTGGACATGGAAACGAGGATGCGCGGTCAGCCAGCGCCTGATCCGGGGGTGCTTGTGAGTGGCGTAGTTGTCGACGACCAGGTGGACCTCGAGGTCTCGAGGGACGTTGGCGTCGATGTGCTTCAGGAAGCTGAGAAACTCTTGGTGACGATGCCGCTTTTTGCACTTGGTGAGGACCTTGCCGGAAACGATATCGAGCGCGGCAAAGAGGGTCAGGGTGCCGTGCCGGACGTAGTCGTGGGTCACCCCCTCGACATAGCCCAGCCCCATCGGCAAAACAGGCTGCGTCCTGTCCAGAGCCTGGATCTGGCTCTTTTCGTCGACGCAGAGGACCATGGCGTTTTCCGGGGGATTCAGATACAGGCCGACAATGTCCCGGACCTTTTCGACGAAAAAGGGATCGGGCGAGATCTTGAAGTGGCTCTGGCGGTGAGGCTGCAGGCCGAACGCGCTCCAGATCCTCTGGACCGTCGAGGCGGAAACGGCGGCCTCCTTGGCCATCGAGCGGACGGACCACTGGGTCCGGCCCCGGGGCTTTGTTTGGAGCGTCCTGCGGACGAGCTCGGCGACCTGCTCGTCGGCGATGGAGCGGGGACGTCCGGCACGCAGCTCGTCATGCAAGCCGGCGAGGCCCCGTTCCAGGTAGCGCTTCCGCCACAGGGCGAACGACTGGGTACTGTAGTCGACCTTGGCGGCGATCTCCCGATTGCTCAGGCCCTGGGCCGACATGAGGACGATCTTGGCCCTCGTGACCAGATCGTAGGGCATGGATCGCGAGCTGGCGATGGCGTTCAAGTCCCTGGCTCCTTGCTGGCTCAGCACGATAGGCCTTCTGAGCCTTCCTGTTCTCATGGGCGGCCTCCTTCCGGATGGGCCCATGATAGCAACAAGAATTTATATAGTTCAGTTATTTATGTGACATGACACTAGATGTCATATGGTATCCTCCATAAATTCATAATAAACTCTGCCCATGTTTGAAGACCAAGTATAGAATCCATTGCGTCTCTGGATTTCTGCTTAGCTTCATCGATCCAACGCCATATTTGCTGATGGAGTTCTTCGGACACTTCATCAGATTTTAGAGTGGCTTCCAGTTTCTCAAGCTTCTTTAGAACATATTTTTCAATGTAAGAAAGATGACGATTCTCATGGGCCTCAACCTTACGCATATCCCAGCCTAGCAGGACTACATCAAAGCGATTCCAGATAGAGTCAGTAGGATGAGCTAAAACGATGATGCCATTAGCCTTGACATCAATGCAGAATTTACCAGATTGATCGATGGAAATTCTTATATCCAATATTTGATCTGGCACACTACATCCGCCTGTATGCCCCAATAAAATTGGGCCGTCAGAATCAGAAAAAATATAGTTTCTCTTAATGCTAAATGAAGCCGCACCATCTGGATCTATGAAGTTCAGAGGATTGTCTCTACAATAGCTAAATAGGTTCCATTCTCGCAGATCATTTGTCCGTCCCATAGGATTAGATTCCGGATCGGTTGAAATAAACCTATACTGCGCCCGGTCATAATACCTCGCCCCGAAGTAATCGAGCTCTGACTCCGCGTCGCGCGGCTTGCCCGAGAACTTGGGCTCCGGATCGAAGGGGGTTGTGACCCACGTCTTCTGAATCCCCCCATACGGCTCGTGGGCCGCTGAGTAGACGACCGTCCCGGTGCTGTCGGTCACGATCCGCGTCGAGTTGATCTGGTCCGAGACGTAGTAATGGAGGGCGCCATTCTTATGCTCGGCGACAAGTTGGCCGCCGAAATAGACATAATCCCGGACCAATTGGCCGAGCAAGTCGTACTCGGCCAGAAGCCGCCCGTCGAAGGAATAGATGTAGTAGGTGCCGCTCGGCGAAGGCCCGGCGAGCATCTTCGCGTCTCCCGAGTCCTTCGAAACACCCTTTCTGATGAAATCAGTGCTCGGTGAGCGGTCAGTTCGACGCTTGTCCACTGAATGAGCAAATTATCGAGATCTTCCCATTCGGAATCTGATTTTTTCACCCAAGGTATCGACGCAGTATTCCCTGATCTCCCTCAGGAATGGAGCCGCCACTCCTGCCAAGGCTTCTTGCCTCATTTTATATTCAAGAATCATGTGATCATTCTCATAAATATGAACAGGCAAGAATCCGATTAATCCTTCTTTATCATCCAAATCCAGCACGTCTTTATATGAATTAAGGGCCTCAAGAAAGAGCTTCGGGTTAATGCGAATGAGCTGACTTAAGGACTCCCGAAGCTCCACTATACCAATCCCCCCTGGGAAGATGTTATACATGCGGAAGAGAGCTTCAGCAGCATATCTGTTGCCTGCTATAGCCTCTCGTTCAAGGACCAAGTATCCGAGTGTTCTTCTCAGAAAATATCCAATGAGCATCAGGTTCTGGATTTCATACGTATATCCTTCCTGTTTATTGAGTGTGATCGAATCGCGAAAGGCCCTGGCGTTCGCCATGGACGGGCATCTCACGAATTCCTCGAATGCCGTTTTAACTGATTCTGGAGGACCCTCTTCATACTGCTCAATGACAGGCCAGATCAGAAGAGGAGTTAATTCGATTTCCTCTATCTGTTTCTTCAAGATCGCACGGCAATTGTCTCGCAGCGATGCCAGCCGATTCGAATTGACTCTCTCAAGGGCCTTGATCCTCATACAGAGTTCCTGAATCTGAGCCTGGGTTGTCAAGAAGTAGTCTTCCGGGAGACAAGTAAGCAGATCACTCAGCTTTGAGGGTTCGAGGTGTTGCTCCTTTTCATCGAGAGCGCTAAGAAAGAGCTCGGGATGAATTCGGATGAAAGTGCTGATGGACGCACCTAATTTCGATGAATAAGGATTCTTTGCATAATTGAACAGTCGTAGGGCCACTCTTGCTATGTGTTGATTACCAGCCCACAGTTCATACTCGAAGACAGGATAGCGCTCCCAGCTTTCAAGTTCTTCAATAGTGAATTTACCTTCGCAGAGATATCGGAAGGCCTCCTCTTGATATTCCAGGAATTCTCCGGTTGCGTTTTCCGGAACAGCCTTCAGAAATCTCCGGCTGTTCTCTATAGACGGAAGAGCGATGAAGCCATCAACAGCCTTCTTGAAAACCGGCCAACTGGAAGTCCGGCCCTCCCGCTTTAAAAGGCAGCCCGGGAGAATTACCAGGATTGCAGTCGAGACGACGATAATCGAACAGAATCGAATGAAACTGCTATTGATACGCATGTAGGCGTCTTCCCTTAATGATCACTGGCACTGTTGGACGCTATTTTGGCCCATAATCGAAATTCTAATTTCTATTGCCCATTCATGCCAGGATATTTCAAGTTCCGTTATCCAGCTTAAATAATCGAGTTGTAAAAACGACAGCAATAGCATATCCGAAAAGAAGCGTTGATTCATTGCGTCTGCACCGAGTTTCAACTGTGCTCTTATACATCCATCAAGATATTCCCCTAGTTGAGCTAAGCGGACGTCCGAGCCAAGTGAACAACTACCGCCTGGAAGGCGGTAGCTTCTCAGGATTGTCGATTACAAATCGACTATCGTCCACAACGGGCTCCCCTTCCTGTTCCGCAATATACTTCTGGACCATCTCATCTGTCAGCGTTCCCGTCGTCACCGCCAGGTACCCCCGTGCCCAGAAATGCCTCCCCCAAAGCTTCTTCCGCAGATGCGGGTACTCCTGAAGGAGTACCCGAGATGATATCCCCTTCAGCCATTGGACTATCATGCTCACATCCACATGCGGCCGATACCCAACCAAAACGTGAATGTGATCGCATGCCACCTTACCGGACAATATCGTTATCTCGTGCTCCGTCGCGATCTGCCGAAGCAGGTCGCGCACACGAATCGCTATGTCCCCAGTCAGGACTTTCTTCCTGTATTTCGGTATCCATACCAGGTGTACCTTCAGGTCATGCTTCGTGTGCGCTCCCACCTGGTAGCGTCGCATGCGATCACATTACACTA
>JAKQUO010000035.1 GCA_029569255.1 Acidobacteriota bacterium
GCCGTCGCCGCCATGAAGATCGCATCGTGAAGCGCATCCGCAACCTGCAAGGCACGCGCCGGAGAAAAAGGAAGAGGACATGAAAGTCACGAAGGCTCAGCCAGCCCGCAAGACGGCATCGACACTGCCCGGCATCGACGAGATCTTCGAAAAGAAGCTCGAAGAGCTGACCATCGTCCTGTCGGCCGGACAGGGGAAGAAGAGCCAGGTGTACGACGAGGTCCTCGCCCTCGTGGAGAGGGGCCTGATCCGGATCGCCCTGAAGCGCAACAACAACGTAAAAACCGCCGCGGCGGCCTTCCTGGGAATCAACCGCAACACGTTCCAGAAGAAGATGACCGCGCTGGGCATCCCCTGCGGGAAAGCAAAATAGGAACTGTCGGGCCCCATGCCGTCCGCCCACACGATCAGCCGCCTCCGATTCCTTCGCCGTTCACCATCCGATACAAAAGCCGGACTCGCCGGGGCCGGGGTTGCGCCCCGGACAGCCGGCCTGCGCACCGGGAGGGCCGCTTCATGAGAGCCGGCGTGCTCGCCCTCCAGGGGGCTTTTCGCGAACACATCCGGGCGCTGCGGGCCCTTGGCGCCGAGGCCGTCGAAATCCGGCTGCCCGCCGAACTCGACGAGGTGGACGGGCTGATCATCCCCGGCGGCGAGAGCACGGCCATGCGAAAGCTCATGGCCGACTTCGGGTTCATCGGGCCTCTCCGGGAATTCGCGGCCACGGGAAAACCCGTGTTCGGAACCTGCGCGGGCCTCATCGTCATGGCCGAGCGGCTCGGGGGCCGCCGGCAGGAGCTGCTGAACCTCATCGACATCGACGTGGAGCGAAACGCGTACGGCCGCCAGGTCGACAGCCGGGAGGCGGACATCCACGGCGAGGCCCTCGGGCCGGAGCCCTTTCACGCCGTGTTCATCCGCGCCCCGCAGATTCTGGGCGCGGGACCGGGCGTGGAACCGCTTTCCCGTTACCGGGGCTCGGTCGTGCTCGCCCGGCAGAAGAACATCCTGGCCGCCACCTTTCACCCGGAATTGACGGACGACACGAGGATCCACGGGCTCTTTCTGCAATTGTTCGACCGCAAGGCACGATAATTCAAAAGCGTCCGGCGCAGGGACCTGTCCCGGCAGGGGACCGCTCCGGGGGAAGCGGGACGTTGCCGCCGCGAAGGTGAACCCCGGGCACGGCAGGGGCTGTAAGAGGAACCCATGATCAACATGCTTTTCCGGCGGATCCGCCCGGCCTTCGCATCGTGGCGCCTCCTTCTCGGCCGCGATCCCCGGCGGGCCCCGCCCTTCTCGATCGTCCTGTTCCCGCTGCGGCCGTCGGTCCTGTTCTGCGGCATCGGCGGCATCCTGGCCGTAAAGTCGGGCCCGAGGTCCCCCGCAACCGACGCAGGAGCCAACCTCGCGCGGTGCTTCGCCGAGATCCGCAAAGCCCCTCTTTCGAGGCTGATCGCGGGGAAGATCAAGCCCGACGGCTACCTCGGCGGGGCGGGCCCGCTTGCGGAGATGGAGCGCGACCTGACCCTGCTGAGGCAGGAGCCGCACTTCGAGGCGCTCTTCTTCCGGCCCGCCCGGGCCGCAGCCATCCACTCCCTCGTCTCCGGGATGGCCGCCTTCCTGGCCGGCGAAGAGGCCCTGCTGGAGGCCGAGGCAGGGCGGTTCGCCACGGCCGAGATGGAGATCATCACGGGCCGCCTCATCCTCCTGAACGACATCCTGTGGGGCCTGGAGAAGGACATCCTCGCCAACATCGGGAAGGTCCTGCACCTGGCGGGCGCGTCGGAACCCGGGCAGCTGACCCCCGAGAGCTTCGCCCAGTACGGCCGGGTGAACCTCCTGCTGAACTGCATCGACCGGCTCGAGGTCCGGGGCCGCGACTCGGCGGGCCTCCAGGTCTCGCTCACGCTGAGGAACCGGGAAACCCTGGAACGGGTCGTCGAGGATCTGAAGGAACAGGGGCTCCACGAGGACTTCCGCCGCCGCTCCGTCGAGCGCGACCTGCTCAACGGATCCATCCACGTGGCCGACCACGTCCATCCCGACGGGGGCGTCTGGCTCTCCTTCGTCTACAAGACGGCCTCCATCATCGGCAAGCTCGGCGAGAACGTCCGCAAGCTCCGCGAGACCGTCCGCGAGGACCGAATCTTCCGCGCCTTCGCCCGGCAGGCGACCAACTCCGAGTCGACCTTCGCCCACACCCGCTGGGCCTCGGTGGGCTCCATCACCGAGGAAAACTGCCATCCCATCGACAGCTTCACCCGCTGCGCGCCCGGCGGCCAAATCCCGCCGGCGGGCCTGTGCGCCATCCCCGCGCCCGTTGCCGAAAAATTCGCCGATGCCCTCGAGCCGGGGATGAAGTTCTACCCCGCCTACGGGCCGGGCCGCTGGACGGTGAGCGTCGTCCTCAACGGCGATATCGACAACCACCGGATGCTTCGCACCCTGCTCGAGTCGGCCTTCGGCTACGAGATCGCCCCCGAGATCACCTCGGACACGAAGATCATCCCCCTGCAGGTGGAGCGCTACCTCCTGGCGGGAATGGCCCTCGAGGAGGCCTTCCGGCTCGCCGTGAACGACTTCGAGGGCTCCCACGCCATCGCGCTGGTCAGCAACGTGGAGCCGGGAAAGATCTTCCTTGCCCTCAAGGGCAGCGGCCAGGCGCTCTTCGTGGGCCTGCGCGAGGACCAGTACCTCTTCGCCTCGGAGCTCTACGGCCTCGTGGAAGGCACCTCGCGCTTCATCAGGATGGACGGCGAGAAGCCCCGCGACCCCGACAACCCCGGCTCCTCGGGGCAGATCTTCGTCCTCGACCAGCGCTCGGCGGGCGGGCTTTCGGGCATCCGGGCCCTCACTTACGACGGGCACCCGGTGGGGCTCACGGAGTCCATGGTCCAGAGGGCCGAGATCACCACCCGCGACATCGACCGGGGCGCCTTCCCCCACTTCTTTCTCAAGGAGATCACCGAGTCGGCCCAGTCGGTCCGCAAGACCCTGCGCGGCAAGTACCGCATCGCGGTGAAAAAAGACGGCGCCCGGAAGGTGCGCTTCAACCTCGGCGCCGATATCCTGCCGGCGGACTTCGTGAAGCGCCTCAGGGCGAAGAAGATCCGCAGGGTCTACGTCATCGGCCAGGGAACGGCCGCCATCGCCGGCCAGGCCGTCGCCGACGGTCTGGCCCTGTACCTCGCGGGCGCTCCCGTCGCGGTCCAGTGCAGGAAGGCCTCCGAGATGAGCGGGTTCCTGCTCCGCGAAGACCTCTCGGACACGCTTGTCATCGCCGTGACCCAGTCGGGCACCACGACGGACACGAACCGCGCCGTGGCCATGGCCGCCGAGCGGGGCGCCACGATCCTCTCCATCGTGAACCGCCGGCAGTCGGACATCACGGCGAAGTCCCACGGCGTCTTCTACACGAGCGACGGCCGCGACATCGAGATGTCGGTCGCCTCCACGAAGGCCTTCTACTCGCAGATCGTGGCGGGCTACGTGCTGGCACTGGCCTTCGCGCAGATCCTCCGGACGCGGCCCGACGAGTTCATCGCCGCGGAGCTGGCGACCCTCGAAACGGCCCCCGGGCTCATGCGGCAGGTCCTGGAGAGAAAGGACGAGATCCGGCAATCGGCCGAAGGGCTCGCCCGGTTCAAGAAATACTGGGCCGTCGTGGGCAGCGGCCCCAACAAGGCCTCCGCGGACGAGATCCGCATCAAGCTCTCGGAGCTGTGCTACAAGACGATCTCGTCGGACGTCATCGAGGACAAGAAACACATCGACCTCTCCTCGGAGCCCCTCATCCTCGTCTGCGCCGCCGGCAACCCCGGGACGGTGGCGGGCGACGTCGTCAAGGACACGGCCATCTTCAAGGCCCACAAGGCCTCCGTCGTCGTCTTCGCCGAGGAGGGCGAGACGCGCTTCGACCGGATCGCCGACTCGGTGATCCGCATCCCGCGGGCGCCCATGCCGCTGCCGGTCATTCTCAACACGCTGGCCGGGCATCTCTGGGGCTACTATGCCGCCTCTGCGATCGACGACGATGCGGCATTCTTCCGCGGGTTCCGCAATGCGCTGAACCTTGCCGTCGTCGAGCAGGACCGTAAGAACTTCACGCTCTACCAGCGGATCCTCGACCGCAACCTCCACCGGGTGCTCAAGGATTTCACCGGACAGTTCACCGAGAGAAAGAACCGCGGCGCGCTCACCCAGATGAGCGCCCGGACGATGACGGACATCTCCCTGCTGACGAAGTACGTGGCGGGCAGGCTCCCCCTGGAGGACTTCTGGGCGGACTTCGGCGAGGAAGGCGAACACGCCTCGCCCGTCGACCTGCTGAATATCGCCCTCGGGCACGCCATCGACGAGATGTCGCGTCCCATCGACGCGATCCGCCACCAGGCCAAGACGGTCACCGTCGGCACGAGCCGCAAGGAGGAGATGCCGCACGGCGCGCTCTTCGACCTGCTGGCAACCCTCAGGTTCACCTCTAAGAACCTGAAGGCCGAAAACATCCTGGCCCTCGACCGGATCCGGAAGGCCGTCGCCGGCGTGAGGGGCTACACCCTCTACGAGATCGCCGACCTGGATCCCGAGGGTCACCCCACCGACGGGACCACCCTCTCCATCGTCGGCCGCGGCGGGGTTTCCGCCGGGATGCCCTCCCGGACGGAGACGTCGAGGGCGCTCATGGGCACGAAGCGCACGCTCGTCCGGACGGGAAATCTTTACGTCGGGACGGGCCGGGCCGACGGCAGTCCGATTGTCATCATCCCGCTGCTCAGAGGGGACGCGGGCGTGAGCGGGCTTCTGCTCGTCCACGTGGAATTCAACCGGACGCTGTCGCCCGCGGACAAGATGGAGGTCCTGGGCGACCGGTATCGCGACCTCCGCAACCTCGTGAACGAGTACAACATCGCCTGGAGCGACCGGGATCTGGAGCCCTTCCCGCTCGAAGCGCTCTTTGGAGAGCCGATCGAGACGCTCGCCGATCAGATCCGGATGAAACGGAACGCGCAGCGGACGTCGCCGGCCTGCGAATGAAAGGCTTTGTGCAAAGGTCGTCCGCGCAGACACGGGGGGGCGGGACCCCGGGGTCCGACAGGGCCCGCGCGGGCCGGAATGGCCCACGCCGGCGCGGCCGGAGCGGGATAAAAACCTGTTGAACTGCCGGACGATACCGGGTAAATTTTTCTAATTTGTTTACGCCTTTATGCCGTGAGAGGGGCGCCATGGAGATGGAGCATACGTCGAGGGCCGGGGCGAAGGTCGCGCTGCTGCTGAAACGGGGGGTGGACATCCCCAATCCGCTGAGCCTGGACATCGGGGACGACGTCCGGGTCGACCGGATCTCCGCAAGCGGCGTCACCCTCTATCCGGGCTGCAGGATTTACGGGGAAAATACGGTGATCTCCGCAGGCAGCAAGCTCGGGCACGAGGCCCCGGCGACCGTCGAGAACTGCCGGCTCGGGTCCGGCGTCGAGCTGAAGGGCGGTTTCTTCAGCAACTCCGTCTTCCTGGAGAAGGCCAGCATGGGCATGGGCGCCCACGTGCGCGAAGGGACCCTCCTCGAA
>JAKQUO010000047.1 GCA_029569255.1 Acidobacteriota bacterium
CTGAGTCCTTGCCCCGCGGCCAAGCAGTCGGGCAAAGCCCGACCATGCCCAAGGAGGAATCATGAAGAGAAGCAATACCATCCTCGCGCTGCTCGCCGTCTTCGCCATCGTCGTCGGCCTCTTCGCCGCCTGCTCCGCGGCGCCCGCGAAGATCACCCTCGCCCAGGGCAAGCCCGAGATCGACGCCGCCCTCAAGGCCTACGCCGAGGAGTGGTCCAAGACGAGCAAGGTGCCCATGACCATCAAGTCCGTGGGCGGCAGCTCCGGTACCGACCTCGGGACCCAGCTCAAGGCCGACCTCGCCGCCGGCGACATGCCCGACATCTTCGCCATCAACGGCCTCGAGGACTACAAGGAGTGGTCCGCCCTCGCCCTGGACCTCTCCGACGAGCCCTGGGTCAAGAACACCTCCGTCGCCTTCAAGTACGAGGGCAAGGTCTACGGCTTCCCCGTCGCCGTCGAGGGCTGGGGCATGGCCTACAACGCCGACCTCCTCGCCAAGGCCGGGATCGATCCCAAGACCCTCGTCGACTACGCCGGCTACAAGGCCGCCTTCGAGAAGCTCGACAAGATGAAGGCCGAGCTCGGCGTCAAGTCCGTCGTCTCCATGGCCGCGGCCGTCGACATGGGCTGGGTCACCGCCCACCACAACTTCAACTCCCTCCTCTCGAACGGCCTGCCCTACGGCGACCTCTCCGTCGTGAACGACCTCCTGGCCGGCAAGGTCGACCAGAAGCGCCTCTCCGAGTACGCCGACTGGGTCGAGCTCCTCTTCAAGTACGCCGACAAGACCGTCCTCACCACGGGCAACTACGACTCCCAGGTCGGCGCCTTCGCGACCGGCAAGGCCGTCTTCCTCCACCAGGGCAACTGGACCGACCCGAACATGGCCCAGGCCAACGCGACCTTCAAGATGGCCTTCGCGCCCCACGGCTCCATGGCCCAGGCCACCGACGGCATCTTCGCGGCGGCGCCCTCCTTCTACGTCGTGAACAAGAACTCCAAAAACGTGAAGGCCGCCAAGAAGTTCCTCGCCGACCTCGTCTTCACCGAGGCGGGCAACAAGTACATGGTCGAGGGCGCCGGCATGATCCCCGCCTACTCGAACATCAAGATCGGCCCGACCGGCCAGCTCTCCAAGTCCGTCCAGGAGTGGTCCGCCGCCGGGAAGATCTACAGCTGGAACCAGTACTATTTCACGGGCGACTTCCGCGACAAGACCCTCGCCCCGATCTACAACCAGTTCGCGACCGGCTCCATCGACAAGGCCAAGTTCGTCGAGCTCATGACGAAGGCCTTCGAGGGCCTCAAGAAGTAGTCCGTCCGGCCCCCCGGGCGGGCGGAGCCGCGCGCGGCCCCGCCCGGTCCCGGGCTTCCCTCCGGGCCCGAGGCCCGCGC
>JAKQUO010000049.1 GCA_029569255.1 Acidobacteriota bacterium
GACGGCGAATTCGGCCTTGGCCCGACGTCCGGGAGCGGCCTTCTTCCGGACGTAGCTGAAGAGGGGCTTCGCGTTCAGGACGAGATGGGCGACGGAGAAGACGAGGAACAGGGCGACGAACAGGATGTGGGCCCCTTCCCAGCCTTTCTTGTCGACGCCCAGGAAGCTCCAGCTCGTCCACCTCGACAGGCTGCCCTCGAGGCGGAAGTACATGACGATGCCGGAACCGGCCGCCGCCAGGAACGAGAACAGCAGGGCGAAGGAGACGAAGGCGCGCCAATGGAAACGCTTGATGCCGGGGCTGGCCATGAGCACACTCCTTTCTTCCTATAGACCCGCGCAGCCCCGGATTTCTTCCCTCCCGGCCGGTACCGGGCCCTTTCTTGACTTCGCCCGGCGGCCCGTTTTAGACTCCCCGGCGAGGGACAGCCGGGGCCCCGGCCCGGTCCCGGAAGGGACCGGACCGCCCGCGGAGGAACGGAAGGATCCGATGGACGCGTTCGATTTCCACCTGCCGACGAGGATCGTCTTCGGGCGCGGCCGCGCGGCCGGACTGGGCGGGCTCCTTCCCGCCGGGGCCGAAAAGGTCCTCGTCGTGACCGACGGGACGATCGCCCGGAAGACGCCCATTCTGCGACGGGTCGTCGACGCCCTGGCGGGGAGAGAGGTCGCCGTCTACGACCGGGTCGAGGAGAACCCGTCGGTCGAGACGGCCGAAGAGGCCGGCCGGGAGGCCCGGCGGCTCGGCGCGGGGCTCGTGGTCGGGCTCGGCGGCGGCTCGCCCATGGACGCGGCCAAGGGGGCGGCCCTGCTGGCCGCGAATCCCGGGCCCCTCCGGGAGTATCTCGCCGGGAAACGGCCCACGGCCGCGCCGCTCCCGGTCGTCGCCGTCCCCACGACGTCCGGGACGGGAAGCGAGACCACGCCGTTCGCGGTCTTCACCGACCGGGCCGCCGGGCAGAAGACCGGCTACGGAAACCCGGGGATCTTCCCGGCCCTGGCCCTGATCGACCCGGAGCTGTCGGCGTCGATGCCGGCGCCGGTCGTCGTCGACACCGGCCTCGACGTCCTGGCCCACGGCGTCGAGGCGTATCTCTCGACCGCGTCGTTCCCCCTGAACGACGCCCTGGCCCTGGAGGCCGTCGGCGTCGCCGTCGCCGAGCTTCCCCGGGCGGCGAAGAAGGAGCCGGAGGCGATGGACCGGATGGCCGCGGCGGCCGCGGCCGCCGGGGCGGCCATCGCCCACGCCAGCACCATCCTGCCCCACATCATGGGCTACCCGTTGACGCTCCACCACGGCGTCCCCCACGGCCGGGCCAGCGCCGTCATGCTGGTCCACGTCCTGGCGGCGCTGCGGGAGAGCTCGTCCTGCCCGAGGAAGGTCGAGACCGTGACCCGCGTCTTCGAGGCCCGCGGCGGGCTCGAGGGGTTCCTGCGGGAGCTCGGCGTGTCGGCCCGGCTTTCCGACTACGGCGTCCGGGACGACGAGATCGGGCTTTTCGCGGCCAAGACGATCCTGAAAGGGGACGTGAGGATCACGCCGGCCGCCGTCACGGTCGAGTCCCTGGAGAGGATCTACCGGAGCGGCCTGCGATGATCGAAGCCGGACGCCCGGCCGCCCCCGCGCCATGAAGCGTCTCTCCCTCGACCTCGAGCCCGTCCCGCCTTTCCGGCTGGACCTCACCGTCTGGGCGCTCCGCCGCCGCCCCGACAACATCGTCGACCGCTGGGACGGCGAGACCTACCGCCGCGTCCTCGTCGCCGCGGACGGCCGGACGTTCGAGGTCGCCGTGACGCAGACGGGCCCGCCCGACGCGCCGCGCCTGCGGGTCGAGGTCCGTTCCGAACGAGCAAGCCAGGGGCTCGCGCGCCAGGCCGTTCAGGCCGTGGAGCGTTCGCTGGGCGTCCGGGCGAGGCTGGACGATTTCTATCGCCTGGCCGAGCGCGACGCCGAACTGGGGCCCGTGGCCCGCCGGTTCCGCGGCTTCAAGCCGCCGCGCCTCCATTCGCCCTTCGAGGCCCTGGCCAACGCGATCGTCTGCCAGCAGTTCACGCTGACGATGGGCGTCCGCCTTCTCAACGGCCTCGCCGAGGCCTACGGGCCGGCGTTCGAGGGCGCCGACGGCGTTTTCCACGCCTTCCCCCGCCCGCGGGACCTGGCCGGCGCGGACGTCGGGGACCTGCGAAGGATGAAGCTCAGCGCCCAGAAGGCGCGCTCCCTCGCCGGGCTGGCCCGGTCGATCGTCCGGGGGGACTTCCGTCCCGAGGAGATCGAGCGGCTGGACGACCGGGACGCCGTCGAGCGCCTGCGCGGCCTGGAAGGGGTCGGGCGCTGGACGGCGGAATACGCGCTGCTTCGCGGCTTCGGACGGACGCATGTCTTCCCCGCGGACGACGTCGGCGCCCGCAACAACCTGCGGCGCTGGCTGGGCCTGGCCGGGACGCTGAGCTACGCCGCGGTCCACGAGGCCCTGGAGCCGTGGCGGGGCCACGGCGGCCTGGTGTATTTCCATCTGCTGCTGAACAGCCTGGCGGAAAAAGCCGTCATCGCGGCCTGAGCGGGGGCGCTTCGCCCTTGACGGTCCCCGGGCGCTCGGTTATCCTTGTCGCCGAGGGCCGGACGGGGCGCCGGGACGGGCCCGGCGCGGCCCGGCGGTCGGCCGGGCAAAGGGAGTCCGTTTCCGGCCGGCCCGCGATCCCCTGGATGCGAGAGGTGGTCCATGAACGCCGGAACCCTCCTTGCGGCGCTTCGCCGCCCGCTGACGACGGCGGCGCTCGTCGCTTTCGGCGCCGTCGCCGCCGAGGCCCAGGTCTTTCACGCCCGGGACCTCAACACCGAGCAATACAAGAGGATCGACCGGGCCAAGACCGTGGTCATCATCCCCTTGGGGGTCCTTGAAGAGCACGGCCCCTATCTTCCGGCCGACACGGACGGCTACATCGCCGAGCACGTCGCCCGGGAGGTCGCCGCCGCCGTCGCCCGCAAGGGATACACCGCCCTGATGTTCCCCTTCGTCCCCCTTGGCACCGACGCCATGAACGAGGTCCCCGGCCGCCGCCCCTGGCCCGGCAGCTTCGTCATCCGCTCCCAGACCTTCCGGGCCATGCTGATGGACCTCGTGACCAACATCGCGGAAGCCGGCTTCCGCAAGGTCTTCGTGAGCAACGGACACGGCGCCCCCACCAACGTCCGCATGCTCACCCAGGTCTGCGCCTACTTCAACGAGACCTACGACGACGGCTACATGGCCGTGCTGGGAGGGTTCCTCGGCCCCCGGGTCCAGAGCCCCGAGGCGGCCAAGCTCCAGCAGGAAGCCGCCGGCCTGCTGAGCCCCGAAGCCAAGCGGGAGCAGGGCGGACACGCCGACATCGACGAGACCAGCATCATGCTCTTCCTCCAGCCCCACCTGGTCGACCCCGGCTACCTCGAGGCGCCCGAGAACACCTGGGGCATGATGGATTCCGAGTCCTGGCTGGGCTACCTCGGGACCCCGAAGTACGCCACGGCCCAGATCGGCGCGTTGCGCCTCAAGGCCCGCTGCGAGACGGCCGTCGCCCAGGTCTGCGCCGTCCTCGACGGCGCCGTGCCCAAGCCCGGCCCCATCCCGCCCACCTCCGACGCCAGCATCGACGCCCCCCACAAGGCCATCCTGGCCCATGACATCGAGCTGGAGAAGAAACAGCAGGAGTGGATCGCGAAGAAGGGCCTCAAGTAGGCCGGCGGGGAGTCCGCGCGCCGTTCTTCCGGATCCGGCGGCGGAACCCCCAGGTGGCGGCCGCGCGGTAGAGCCAGAAGGGCATGAGCGGCCGGGCCATCAGCGCCGCGGCCCCGTCGGGGATGTCGCCGCCGGCGGCGAGCGACGCCGCGGCGATGTCCAGGGCCTTGACGACGTTCCGCAGCCTGCCGCCGGCCTTTTCGAGCGGCCGCCTCCCGACCGCCCCGCCCATGCCGAGGGCCAGGCCGCCGGCCCAGCGGAAGCCCGCTTCCTTGGCGAACTGGCGCATGATATCCACGGCGACCAGGTTCTGGGAGGTCTCGGGAAAGCCCGATTGGACGATGGCCGCGAGCTTCTGCTCGAAGGGGCCGGGCCAGGGGGTCAGGCCCATGGCCCCCCGGCGCCTCTCGGCCAGAAGCTCGAGCGCCTGGACGAGCGGGGCCGGCAGCTGGTCGACGTAAAGGGGGAAGGACACGATGACGATGTCGGCCTCGTCGGAGGCCTTGTAGAGGGCGTGGCGGCGCTCCGGGGAGCCGAGGACCGCCCCGGCGGCGGCCTCCTCGACGTCCAGCCCGCTCGCCCGGAGGCGGCGCAGCAGGTACCCGCCCAGGGCCCGCGAGGCGCTCGCCTGGCCCCTCGGGCTCCCGACGATGAGCAGGGCCTTCACAGCGCCTCCTCGGCCGCCCGGAGCAGGTCCTCCACCCGGCCGGCGGACCCGCTCTCGTCCCTCTCCGTGACGACGTGGGAGGCGGAATGAACGCTGTCCCAGTTGAGGGCGTTCCGGGCGACGAGACGATGGAAGATCCGCTCCGCTTCGGGGTCCGGGTCCGGCCGCGTCCCCAGGACGACGAGGGCCCGGCGCCTGACATAGCGCAGGGGGTGGCGGGTCTCACGCCTCCGGACGATGAAATCGGGGAGAAGGATCGGGAGGACGCGGTCGAGCGCCCTCTTGAGGGCCGGCCCGTAGCCGCCGAACGTGACGGGGGTGATCCAGACCATGAGGTCGGCCGCGGCCGCGGCCCTGACTATCGCCTCCGCGTCGTCCCTGATCGCGCACGCCCCCGGGTGCTTGACCCAGCAGGCGAAGCAGCTCCGGCAGGGCTCGAGGGCCATCCCGTCGGGGGAGAGGAAGGCGACGGCGTGGCCCCGTCTCCGGGCCCAGTCGGCGGCCGCGGCCGCGACCACGCGGCAGGCGGCGCCCCGGCCGTCGCGCGGGCCGCCGTCGAGGATGAGGACGTTCATGGATGACCGGCCCCGACTATAGCGCCGCGGACCGGGAGATGTCAACGCGCCGGAGCCTTGACGCCGGGCCCCGCCTGGACTATCCTCCCGCCGTGAACACCGCGGCGCGCGCCGCCCGCATCTGGGAGATCGACTTTCTCCGCGGCCTGGCCATCCTCCTGGTCATCGGCTACCACCTCCTCTACGACCTCGGCGCCTACCTCGGCTTGCCGCGCTTCCTGGGCTGGTCCACCGACCTCTCGACCGCGGCCTGGACGGTGGCCCAGACCGTCTTCGCCGGGCTGTTCGTCCTGCTCTCGGGCGTCAGCTCGACGCTCACCCGGAGCAACGTCCGCCGGGGGCTGCGGCTGCTGGCGGTGGCCCTCGCCCTGACCCTGGCGACCTACCTGATCGCCGCGGGGCTCCGTCTTTTCGATCCCGCCGAGACGGTCGTCTTCGGCATCCTCCACTGCCTGGCCGTGTCGATGCTGCTCTACGGCGCCGTTTTTCGGAAGCTCCCGGCGGCGGCCAACGCCCTCTGCGGCGCGGCCGTCGTCGGGCTGGCCGCTCTCCTGCCGGCGCTGGAAAAGGCCCTCGCGGTCCGGTCGGCGTGGCTGGCCCCGTTCGGGCTGCCCGGCCCGTCGTTCGCGGCCCTGGACTATTTCCCGCTCATCCCCTGGTTCGGCGTCTTCCTGGTCGGCGCGGCGCTGGGCCGGACGGTGTACGGCGGCAAAAAGAGCCTTCTGCCTTGGCGCCCGCCGGCGACTTTCGTCAACGTCGCCGGCCGCCATTCCCTCTGGATCTACCTCGCCCACCAGCCCGTCATCATGGGCGTCCTCTACGCCCTGGGCCTCGTCCGCTGAAAGGCCCGCCGCGGCCGGGGGGGCGGGGTTGGCGTTGCGGGAACAATTCCTATATAATAGATAGGAATTGAAGCCTTGGAGGCAGGAAGGAGAGTCCGCCATGCGTCGAACGACAACCGCTCTCATCGCCGCCGCCGCGTTGGCCTGGCTGACGGCGTCCGCCGCGGCCCAGCCTGCGGCGTCGTGCTGCAATTCCCCCGGGCTGACGCCGCAAGGCCAGGAGCCGGTCTTCCAGGACCTGCCGAAGTCCGGCCAGAAGTGCTGGATCGGCGAGGTCGGCTATTTCACCTGGGAGTTCGACAAGGCGCCCAAGATGGGCACGGCCGTCCTCGTCGTCAAGCTCCACGACAAGGACGGGAAGCGCGTCTCGGACCTGTCCGTCACCGGACGGTCCGACATGCCCTCGATGCGCGGGGCCCACGATTCGGGCGAGGTGGCCTTCAAGACGAACAAGGCGGGGGACTACCTGCTCCCCGTCAGCGTCGTCATGCCGGGCGACTGGGAGGTCCTGCTGACCTTCTCCCGCAACGGCATCGTCGTTTTCCGGGGGCGCATCACTTTCAAGGTCTGAAGGGACGGCCCCCGACGAGACCCGGTTCTCCCATGCCCAAGCGCCTGATCGTCGCAGCCCTGCTCCTCGGGGCGGGCGGCCCCGGGCCCGCCCTCGCCCAGCGGACGCTCTTCTTCCTCGAGCTCCAGGCGGTCGGGGCCTATTCGACGCCGGCGCGGCGGGTCGAGCTCTTCTCGCTCATGCCCGGCGACGCCATGCAGAAGCCCGGCCTCGGCTTCGACTGGGTCCGGCGCTTCGGCGGCAAGGCCCGGGACATCGGCCTCTTGGCCGTCCAGGCCCGCCTGGCCTACGACGGGGAGGGCCGGCACAGGCTCGAGCCCCAGCTCTACAACGCCTATTTCCGGCTCAAGGCGAGGGCGTTCAACGCCTGGGCCGGGCACAACCGGCCCGCGCTGGGCCTGTCGTCCGTCCTCGACAGCCACGCCCTGCTGCTGCCCGCGCCGGCCATGCTCGGCTTCGGCTTCGACCGTGACTGGGGGGCCGGGGCCGACCGGGACACGGCCTGGGGCGGCGCGGCCGCCTCCCTGACCGCCGGGAGCGGCATGCCGCTCCGCCTGGAGGGCAATTACCTGGCCGCGGCCCGGGTCTTCAAGGGCGTCCTGGCCCGCGACAACTACAGCCTCGGCCTGTCCGCGGCCCACGGGAAGGTCCTCGAGGCCATGGGCTACGGGCCGCCCCCGGCCGGGCCGGTCGGCTGGACCGCCGTGAGCCTCGACCTGTCGCACGCCTGGCGCAACCTCGAGAACCGGGCCGAGGTCCTGCTCGGCCGCCGGGACGGCGCGGCGATGGCCCTCCTCTTCTGGCGGGCGGGCCTGTCCCTCCTCGCGGAGAACCGGCTCAAGCTCGAGGCTCAACCGGCGCTCTGGCGGCGGGCCGGGGCCTGGGAGCGCGCCTTGGCCGCCGGCCTGACCTATCTGTTCAACGCCGACCTGGCGGGCAGGCTCATGGTCTATCACGACAGCGAGCGCGGCGGGGCCCGGTTCGTCGTCCAGCTCTACTGGTACAAGGGATTGTGAGAGGGGGTCATGAAGGACCGGAATGGGAACCCGACGGCGGCCGTGACCGACGGCGGAGGGCGCGCGCGCGGCGGCGCGCGGCGGCCCGGCCCGGGCAGGGCCGCCATGTTCGCGGCGGCGGGCGTCGCCCTGGCCGCGGCCGCCCTGTCGCTCTACGCCGCCGTCGGCTGCGACCTCAACGACCCCGACCGGGACGTGAAGAGGCTCTTCCCGGAATCGACGGGCTACAAGACGCTGTACGTCTCGATCTCCAGGAAGGGCGGCGAGGAGCTCCTGCGCCGGATCGAGGCCCGGCTCGGGGACGCGTTCACGGGGCTCTACGAGACGGCCGACGTCCCCTACACGATGTACGAGATCTACAAGGGCGCCGCGCTCGTCGGCTACATCCACGGGGTCAACCAGAAGGGGACCTACGGCGGCCTCCAGGTCTTCCTGGCCCTCGACCCGGCCGGCGTCATCCGGGGCTTCTATTTCCAGAAGCTGACCTCGAGGGCGGCCAAGGCCTTCCGGACCCCGGCCTTCGGCGAGCAGTTCCTCGGCCTGAGCCTGGAAGATTTCTACAAGTACGACGTGGTGACGGGACGGGAGGACCCGCCGGGGCCGGTCGGCCGGATCGAGAACCCGGACCCGGCCTCCGAGAAGGACTTCCGGGCGGCCCTCCGGGCGGTCAAGAAGAACCTCGTCCTGGTCGACGAGTTCCTCCTCGGCAACCCCCACCTCAAGTTCTTCAAAGGATAGGGCCATGAAGAAGCTCTCCCTCTTCGAAGTCGCGTACAAGGGCCTCCTGCGCAAGAAGACGCGCAGCCTGCTCACCGTCCTGGGCATCGCCATGGCCGCCTGGGTCCTGGTCAGCCTCTTCGGCTTCAACCGCGGCTACGAGGCCTCCCTCAACAGGGACATCGACAACCTCGGCTTCCAGATGCTGGTCGTGGCCAAGGGCTGCCCCTACGAGGCGGCCACGCTCATGCTCAAGGGCGGCACCGGGCTGAAGTACATGGACGAGGCGATCGCCGCGGCCGTGGCCGCGGAGCCCGAGGTCGACGGCGTGACGCCCATGCTCATGCAGGTCGTCTTCGACCCCAACAAGGGCGAGACCGGCGGCCTGGCCGCCTTCCTCGGCGTCGACCCGCTGACCTTCCCGAGGCTGAAGAGCGCCCTGCCGTTCAAGGCCGGGGGCTGGTTCGAGGGGCCGGAGGCGGCCGAGGCCGTCTTCGGCTACGAAGTGGCCGAGCTGGAGCAGCGCGAGGTCGGCGACCTCTATCTCATCCCGGAGAAGGAGGTCGAGGTCAAGGTCGTCGGCGTCCTCGAGCGGACGGGGACGCAGGACGACGGGACGATCTTCCTGCCCCTCAAGACGGTCCAGCGGATCTTCGGCGTCCGGGAGCTGACCTCGATCGGCATCAAGGTCAAGAAGGACGCCGACCTGAAGGCCTTCGAGGACAAGATGTACAAGCTCCCCGACGTCCAGGTGGTCAGCCTGAGCCAGGTCAAGACGACCATCATGACCCTCGTCTCGACGGCCCGGGTCCTGGTCTTCTCGATCGCCTTGATCGCCATCCTCATCGCCGTGATGGGCGTCGTCAACACCGTCCTGATGTCGGTCATGGAGCGCCGCCAGGAGATCGGCATCCTCAAGTCCATGGGGGCCCTGGCCGGCGACGTCTTCAAGCTCGTCTGGCTCGAGACGGTCGTCCTCTGCGTCGGCGGCGGGCTCCTCGGCACCGGCCTGGCCCTGCTCACGGCCCGGCTGACCGAGGTCCTGGTCCGGAACCTCCTGCCGTACTCGCCGAGCGGCGGCCTCGTGGCCATCGATGGCGGCCTCGTCCTGATGACCCTGGGGGTGGTCACGGCGATCGGCCTGGCCAGCGGCGTCTATCCTTCCTGGAAGGCGGCCCGGATGCGTCCGCTCGACACCATCCGCAGCGAGGAGGGGTGGTGAGCGCCCCGGGCCCGTTCGTCCTCGAGGCGGAGCGCCTGCGGCGGGTCTATCGCCGCGGCCCCGAGGAGGTCGCCGCCGTCGACGACGTCTCCCTGCGGATCGAGAGGGGTTCGTTCACCTCGATCGTCGGGCCGTCGGGGTCGGGCAAGACGACCCTGATCAACGTCCTGGGCTGCCTCGACAACCCGACCTCGGGCCGGCTCGTCCTCGACGCGCGGACCGTCTTCGCCGACGGCCGCGGCCTCTCGGAGGCCAAGCTGACCCGCGTCCGGCGGAACGTCTTCGGCTACATCTTCCAGAAGTTCTATCTCGTCCCCACCCTGACCGTCCTGGAGAACGTCGTCCTGCCCTTCACGTTCTTCCGGAAGCCGGGCGCCGAGGAGGACATCGGCCGCCTGCTCCGCCTTCTCGGCCTGGAGAAGCGCGCCGGCCACCTGCCCGGGGAGCTCTCGGGCGGCGAGATGCAGCGGGTGGCCATCGCCCGGGCCCTGGTCAACAAGCCGGCCATCCTGCTCGCCGACGAGCCGACGGGGAACCTCGACACGGCCCGGAGCGAGGAGATCGGCCGGCTGCTCGGCGAGCTCAACGCCCGGGAGGGGCTGACGGTCGTCCTGGTCACCCACAACCCCCGCCTGGCCGCCCTGGCCGGCCGGACGGTCGAGCTCCGCGACGGCCGGATCCGCGCGGCTTGACAGCCCGGGACGCAAAACCTACAATCAAGCCGTTTTTGCCGGATCCCGGAAAGAAAAGAGAGAGGCATGGTCGCGACCCTGGCCGAGCTCATCGTCAATTCCGTCAAGACCTACCCCAAGCCCGACTTCATGCTGGTCAAGAAGGGCGGCGCCTTCGCGCCCCTCTCGGCCCGGGAGTTCGGGGACGGCGTCAAGCACCTCGCGCTCGGCCTGAGGGCCCTGGGCTTCGAGCCGGGCCAGAAGCTCTGCCTCTTGTCGGAGAACCGGCCGGACTGGACCATGACCGACTTCGCGACGCTCTGCGCCGGCGGCCTGACCGTGCCGATCTACACGACGCTCGTCCCGGAGCAGGTCCGCTACATCGTCGACGACTCCGACGCGACGGTCGTCGTCGTCTCCGACGCCGCCCAGTGGAAGAAGGTCGAGCCGCTGCGCAAGGGCCTGGCCAAGGTCCGGCACTACATCACCTTCGCCGGCGAGGCCCCGGCCGGCGCCCTGACGCTCCGGGAGGTCCAGGAGAAGGGGCGGGCCCTGGCGGCCGAGGAGCCCGGGCTCTTCGACGCGCTCGTGTCCCGGATCCGGCCCGACGACGAGGCCACGCTCATCTACACCTCGGGGACGACGGGCGTCCCCAAGGGCGTCATCCTGACCCACGCCAACCTCCTCCACAACGTCAAGGCCGCCTCGGACCTCATCGAGTTCACCGACAGGGACACGGTCCTGTCCTTCCTGCCGCTCTCGCACGTCCTGGAGCGGATGGTCATGTTCACCTACCTCTACAAGGGCTGCACGGTCGCCTTCGCCGAGAGCGTCGAGGCCGTGGCCCAGAACCTGCTCGAGGTCCGGCCGCACATCATGGTCAGCGTCCCGCGGGTCTTCGAGAAGATCTACACCAAGGTCATGGACCAGGTCATGGCCAGCCCGGCCCTGCGGCGCCGGATCTTCTTCTGGGCCGTCAAGGTCGGCAAGGCCCACGGCGCCCTCGCGCTGGCCGGCCGGCCCGTCCCCGCCGGGCTGGCCCTCCGGCGCCGGGTCGCCGCCAAGCTCGTCTTCTCCAAGATCGTCGCCAAGACCGGCGGCCGGGTCCGCTTCTTCGTCTCCGGCGGGGCGCCGCTGTCGAAGGACATCGCCGAGTTCTTCTACGCCATCGGCCTGACGATCCTCGAGGGCTACGGGCTGACCGAGACCTCGCCGGTCCTGGCCGTCAACACCTTCCGGGACTTGCGGCTGGGGACGGTCGGCAAGGTCGTACCCGGCGTCGAGATCAGGATCGCCGGGGACGGCGAGATCCTGGCCCGCGGCCCCAACGTCATGAAGGGCTACTACAAGAAGGAGGCCGAGACACGGGAGGCCATGGAGGGCGGCTGGTTCCACACCGGGGACATCGGCCGCTTCGACGACGACGGCTTCCTCGTCATCACCGACCGCAAGAAGGACCTCATCGTCACCTCGGGCGGCAAGAACATCGCCCCCCAGCCGATCGAGAACCAGATCAAGTCGAGCCCCTACATCACGAACGCGGTGGTCCTCGGCGACCGCCGCCGCTTCATCGCCGCACTGGTCGTGCCCGATTTCGACAAGCTCAGGGACTTCGCCGGGGGCCGGGGCATCGCCTTCGCCTCGGTCGACGAGCTCTGCCGGGACCCCCGCGTCGTCGATTTCCTCCTGGCCGAGGTCGACCGGGCGACGCCGCTCCTGGCGTCCTACGAGAAGGTCAAGAGGATCGTCGTCCTGCCGCGCGATTTCGACATCGAGAAGGGCGAGATCACGCCGTCGCTCAAGGTCCGCCGGGCCAACGTCACGGCCGAGTTCAGGGACCGGATCGACGCCCTCTACGCCGAAAACGCGGAGGACGGGCGGGACGACGGGGCGGTCGGCGGGTGAGGGCCGCGCCTCCGGCTATTCGCCGGCCTCGGGCCGGAGCTTGACCGGCTCGGGCTTGGCCGTCAGATAAAGGATGCGGCCGCAGTTCTCGCAGAGGATGACCGCGGCCCTGTCCCGGATCTCGTTGAGCATCTGCGGCCGGACGCGCATGTGGCACATGGCGCAGAAATCGCCGGTGACGGGGGACAGGGCGGTGCCGCCCTTTTTCTGGAAGATCGCGTCGTAGAGCTTGATCTGCTCGCGGGGGATGCGGGGGAGGAGGGCCGCGCGCTCCTTGGCCAGGGCGGCGTGGCGGGCCTCGGTCTCCCTCATCTTCTCCTCGAGGACGGCCTTCTCCTTCCCGAGGGCCTCGTCCTCCTGGCCCTGCTTGTGGAGCGCCGACTTGATCTCCTCCTCGACGTCGTCGGCGGCCAGCATCTCGGCGATGATGGCCTCCTCGAGGCCGTCGACCTTGATCTGGGCCTCCTCGATCTCGCGGAGGAGGGCGGTGTACTCCTTGTTGGTCTTGACCTCGTTCAGCTGGCGCTTGTATTTCCCGATCTGGGCCTTCAGGTCCTTGACCTCGGTCTCGAGGTCGCGGCGCTTCTTCTGGTTCCGGGCCATCTTGTCCTTGGCCTCGGCGACGAGCCTGGTCGCGGCCTGCCGGCGGTTGTCGACGTCCTGGGCGAGGCGGGGGATGCCTTCGAGGACGAGGGCGGCGTTGTGGAGCTCGGCGTCGAGGCGCTGGAGCTCGATGATCAGTTCGAAATCAAAGTCCACGTTCCCTCTGTCTCTCGGACTATGGGCCTACCAGGATTCGAACCTGGGACCTGCCGGTTATGAGCCGGTGGCTCTGCCACTGAGCTATAGGCCCTCGGCACATCTTTATAACAAAATAATGCCGAGGCGTCAATTCAGCGGGGACCGCAGCAGCCAAGGCCGGCGGGCCACGGGCGCAGGCGGCGCGGCCGCGAGGGGTGTCCTCGGAGAGGAGCGGCCAATATCTTGGGAGACGGTTCCGAGGTCTTCTCCGGACCGGGACGGCGTGAAGAACGGCCGCAGCGAACGGAGGGGGAGCTCAGTGGTTGTTGGTGAAGCTCTTGAGCTTGCGGCTGCGGCTCGGGTGCTTGAGCTTGCGCAAGGCCTTGGCCTCGATCTGGCGGATGCGCTCGCGGGTGACCTTGAACTGCTGGCCGACCTCCTCGAGCGTGTGCTCGTTGCCGTCGCCGAGGCCGAAGCGCATCTTGAGGACGCGGCCCTCCCGGTCCGTCAGCGACTTCAGGGCCTCCTCGATCTGCTCCTTGAGGTTGATGTGGATGACCGTGTCGGGCGGGGAGGGGATGAGCTTGTCCTCGATGAAGTCGCCGAGGTGGCTGTCCTCCTCCTCGCCGATCGGCGTCTCGAGGGAGATGGGCTCCTGGGCGATCTTGATGATCTTGCGGACCTTGCTGACCGGCATGTCCATCTTCTTGGCGATCTCCTCGCTCGTCGGCTCGCGGCCGATCTCCTGGACCAGGCCCCGCGAGACCCGGATGAGCTTGTTGATCGTCTCGATCATGTGGACGGGGATGCGGATCGTCCGGGCCTGGTCGGCGATGGCCCGGGTGATGGCCTGGCGGATCCACCACGTCGCGTAGGTCGAGAACTTGTAGCCGCGGCGGTACTCGAACTTCTCGACCGCCTTCATCAGGCCCATGTTGCCTTCCTGGATGAGGTCGAGGAACTGGAGGCCGCGGTTGCTGTACTTCTTGGCGATGCTGACGACCAGCCGGAGGTTGGCCGCGACGAGCTCCTTCTTGGCCTGGTCGCTGACCTTCTTGCCGGCCGTGATGGTCCGGACGACCCGGCGCAGGGACTCGGGATCGAGCCCGACCTCGGCCGTCTCCCGGCGCAGGCGGCGGCTGGCCTCGAGGACCTTCTGCTTGAGGGCGGGGTCGTCCTTCTTTCTCTTCTTGGACAGGGCGGACAGCCACTCGTCGCGCTGGTCCTCGAGGTCGTTGATCGCCTTCAGGCGGAGCCGCAGCTCGTCGATGATCTTCTCCCGGTGGGCCGAGCGGAGGTTGAGGTCGCGGATGTTGCGGCTGATCCGGACGATGATCCGGCCGCGGCTGACCAGCGTCTTCTTCCTCTCCGGGATGCGGTCGAGCTTCTTGCTCAGGTCCCGGACCTTCTTGATCCGGCTCAGGACCTGCTTCTTCTTCTCCTCGAGCTTGCCCTCGGCGATGTCGTCCTCGGAGACCTCGAACATCTCCTGGATGACGAAGGGGTTGTCCTTGATCCGGTCCTCCAGGGCCAGGACCTCGTTGAGGACGAGGCGGGTCCGGCTGAGGGCCTTGATGATGCTCTTCTCGCCGCGCTCGATCTCGCGGGCGATGGCGATCTCGCCCTCGCGGGTCAGGAGCGAGATGTTGCCCATCTCCCGGAGGTAGAGCTTGACCGGGTCGGTCGTCCGCTCCAGGCCGTGCGTCGAGACGAGGTCGCTCTTGCGGCGCTGGGGGGTCATCTCCTTCTGGCGCGAATCCAGGATCTTGATCCCGTAGTCGCCCATCGACGACAGGAAGTCGTCGAAGTCCTCCTCGGAGTCCAGGTCCTCGGTGAAGGTCTTGTCGATCTCCTCGAACAGGAGATAGCCCTGCTTGCGGCCCTTCGAGATGAGCTGGGAGATCTCGTCCTTCTGGAACTTGCTATCCGTGGACACGATGGGGGCCCTTCTTTCCGGTGCATCGGTTTGGACGAACGACCATGCGCTTTCCTTCCCTCGTCAGGTGATGGCCAGGATCTGCTTGGTGATGTCCTGCTTCTGGTACAGGAGCGACAGCAGCTCCTCCTTCTCGCCGGCCTTCTCGGTCCGGGCGATGCGCTGCTGGATGTCCTTGAGCCGGTTCTGGAGATGGACCTTGCGGAGCGACTTCAGGCACTCCTGGGCCTCCTCGACCGACCCCGCCGTCGCCTTCTCGAAGAGGACCCGGGCCAGCTGGGAGAGCAGGGCCGGCGGGACCTTGCCCTGGAGCGCGGGGAGGCTCCAGTCGCGGTCGTCCCTGAGGCCCTCCAGGATGGCCCGGAAGACCGGCTCGCCCCTGAGGCCCAGGAAGATCTCCTCCCCGCAGCCGCCGAAAACGCGCGCGGCGACGGACCGGTCGCCCATGAGGATCTGGAACAGCCTCTTCTCGGCCGGGCAGAAGAGGCCCGTGTCCTCGGGGGCCCGGTCCGGGGGCCTGGCCCCGACGATCGTCCTCAGGAGGTCCTCGCCGACGTCGAGCCGGTGGCTGGCCCGCCGGAGATATTCGCTCCGGGCGACCGGGTCGGGGACCTTCTCGATCTCCTTGACGACGGCCCGGACGACGCGGCCCTTCTCCTCGGGGACGGACAGCCGGGCGCCTCTCGTCAGCGAGTCGATCAGGAAGTCGAGGCCGGGGACGGCCTTCTTCAGGAGGGCCTGGTACTTGTCCCGGCCGTGCTTCTTGAGGAAGGCGTCGGGGTCGAGGCCGTCGGGCAGGGCCAGGACCTCGACGTTGAGGCCCTTCTCGAAGCCGAGCGGGACGGCCCGGGCCGCGGCCGCGAGGCCGGCGCCGTCGCCGTCGTAGCTGACGACGACCCGCGAGGCGAAGCGCCTGACCTGGGCGACCTGCCAGGCCGTCAGGGCCGTGCCGAGCGAGGCCGCGACGTTGCGGACCCCGGCCTGGTACAGGGCCGAGAAGTCGGTGTAGCCTTCGACGAGGACCGCCGCCCCGGCCTCCCGGACCGCGTCCTTGGTGAAGTTCAGGCCGTAGAGGAGCTTGCCCTTGGAGTAGACCGGCGTCTCGGGGGAGTTGAGGTACTTGGGCTCCGCGTCGACGACGGTCCTCCCGCCGAACCCGACCACCCGGCCGGTCAGGCTGAAGATGGGGAAGATGACCCGGCCGCGGAAGCGGTCGCGGAACTCGCCGGCCCGCGAGCCGGCCAGGACGAGGCCCCCCTTCTCGAGCAACGGCACGGGCACGTCTCTGGCCTTGAAGAAGTCGAGGAGCGACGTCCAGGCGTTCGGGGCGTAGCCGACCTTGAGCGTCTGGACGGTCTCGTCCGACAGGCCCCGCCCCTTGAGGTAGGCCAGCGCTTTTTTCCCCTCCTGGGTCCCGAACAGGTTCTTCTTGAAGAAGCCGAGGGCCAGCTCGTTGATCTTGAACAGCTTCTCCTCGAGCTTGAGGACCTCGGGCCGGACCCGCTGGTGGGCCGGCAAGGGGACGTGGAAGCGCTCGGCCAGGTGCTTGAGGGCCTCGGGGAAGGTCAGGTTCTCCCGCTCCATGACCAGCGAGAAGATGTCCCCGCCGACGCCGCAGCCGAAGCAGTGGTAGAGCTGCTTCTCCTCGTCGACGGTGAAGGAGGGCGTCTTCTCGGTGTGGAACGGGCAGAGCCCGACCCATTTCCGGCCCCGGCGCTTCAGGGTCGTATACTGGGAGGCGATCTCGATTATGGACGACGCCTGCCTGACCTGGTCGATGATCTCCATGAAGCCTTTTCTGACCGCGCCTTCTCATAGAATATAGGGGGCGGGCGGCGCCTTGTCAACCGGGCCCGTTCAATATCCCCTCGGGCGTTCCCCGCCCGGGTCTCTGCGCTACAAGTGGTTGATCTGGCTGGCCAGGAAGGCGGCCCCGAAGCCGTTGTCGATGTTGACCACGGCCACCCCTCCCGGGCAGGCGTTGAGCATGGCCAGGAGCGCGGCCAGGCCCTTGAAGCTGGCCCCGTAGCCCACGCTCGTCGGGACGGCGATGACCGGGACCTTGACCAGGCCGGCGACGACGCTCGGCAGGGCCCCTTCCATCCCGGCGACGGCGATGACCACGCGGGCCCGGCGGATGCGCTCCATCTGGCCGAAGAGCCGGTGGATGCCGGCCACCCCGACATCGAAGACCCGCTCGGTCGTGTTGCCGAGGACCTCCGAGGTCACGGCCGCCTCCTCGGCCACCGGGATGTCCGAGGTGCCGGCGGTCAGGACGACGACGACGCCGCGGCCGGGGGGCGCGGGCGCCTGGACCCGGCTGACCAGGCGGGCGGCCCGGTGGTATTCGGCCCCGGGCAGGCCGGCCTTGATCTTGGACCAGACCGCCGGCTCGACCCGCGTGACCAGCAGGTTCGAGCCCGTTTTGAGGATCTCCCGGGCGATGCGGCCGATCTGGGCCGGGGTCTTGCCCAGCCCGAAGACGATCTCGGGCGCTCCCTTGGCCACTTCGCGGTGATGGTCGACCTTGGCGAAGTCGAGATCGCGATAGGGGTAGTCCCGGAGGAGCTCCATGGCCCGGGCGGGGGCGAGGCGGCCGGCCTGGACCTTCTCGAGGATCTCTTCCAGCCGCTTTCTCACCCCCCCATTTTACCACAGGCGCCAAGCCCCCGGCCCCTTGCCTCGGTGCCCCTTGCCCCGGCCGCGGAGGGGGGCTCTCGGGGATCGTCTCCGCTCGCTGCGGTGAAACTTCACGCCGTCCCGGGGCCTGAAAACGGGACATGTACTTGTACGTGTCCCGGGTTTTCAGACAGAGCGGCGAGGAGGGCGGCCGAACCCGACATTGGAAAAGTTCAGCCGGGCCGCGTGACGGACGAGGGACGTTTGCCTGCAAACCGACAAAACGTGTCTGAGCGAGGCGTAGCGTACGCCGAGCGAGTTGTTTTGGCGCCGAGTCCGGCGCGCGGACCGGCGTCTTTGAACTTTTCCGGTCGGGAGAGGCCGTCCTCCGAGCCGCTCCGAGGCCGACGGCGGGGCTATTGTCAACAGGGGGCAGGTCGTGTAAAATAAGCGCACTTCAAACGGCATCGAGAGGACACACCGTGCGCGAACTGAGATCGAAAAAGGACGAGTATCAAAAAGCCCTGGCGGCCTTCGGCCAGGCCGTCAAGGAGTTCCGCAAGGGCGATTTCGACAAGGCCGCGGAATCCTTCCAAGGCTTCATCGAGAAGTTCCCGGTCGAGCGGGAGATCGTCGACCGGGCCAAGGCCTATCTCGCCATCGTCCAGAAGCGGCCGAAGAAAGAGGCGGCGGCGCTGAAGACCTTCGCCGACCACGCCCGCGCCGGCGTCGCCCGGATCAACCAGCGCGACCTCCCCGGCGCGGTCAAGGTCCTGGAGAAGGCCCTGGAGTTCAAGGAGAACGAAGGCCTCGTCCTCTACCTCCTGGCCGACGCCCACGTCCTGATGGGCGAGACCGAGGCCTCGCTCGATTTCCTCAAGAAGGCCGTCCAGAAGGACAGGTCCTTCGGCGTCCTGGCCCAGAACGAGCCCGATTTCGAGCCGCTCTGGGAGGACAAGAAGTTCTTGCTCGTCGCCAAACTGGCATGAAAAGAAAGACGGTCGTTCTCTTCACCGGTGAGGAGGAACGGACCGACTTCGCGCCCGTCCTGGGGCGGCCGCTCGGCGCCTACGCGCTTGAGGCCGCCTGCGGCGTCGGCCCCGAGGCCGTCCTGGTCCTGCCGGGGCCCGGAGCGGGCCCGGCCGGCGGCTGGGAGGCCTTGATCGGGAGCGCCGGGACGAAGACGCCCGTCTTCCTTCTCGAAAACGGGGGGCGCCGGCCGGCCAAGCGGCGGAACGCCCTCGACGCCCTGGCGACGGCCCGGCCCATCCTCGAGGACTACCCCGGGGGCGATCTGTTGATCGTCCCGTCTTCCCTCCCGCTCCTCCGCGGGAGGACCCTGAGGGCCCTCCTGCGGGCCCACGCGGCCAAGGGCTTCTCCCTGACCTTCCTGAGCGGCGGCGGGAGCGGCGGGCTCACCGGCGTTCTCGCCTTGCGGACCGCGGACGTCTTCCCCCTCCTCCGCGCCTCGGCGGCGAAGACGGGCGGGCCCGGCTTCGGGGGAGTCGCCCGGCGCCTGACCGAGGCGGGCCGGCGCGTCGGCTACGTCGGCGCGGCGGACCCCGGCGAGGCCCTGGCCGTCGGCGGCGCCGCCGATGTCGCGCGGGCGGCCCGCGCGCTCCGGGACCGCAAGAACGACGGCCTGGCCCGCCGCGGCGTCGTCCTCCTCGACCCCGCTTCGGCCTGGATCGATTGGGCGGCCTCCGTCGGGCCGCGGACCGTCATCCACCCGTTCGTCGTCGTCGAAGGGCCGTCGGCCATCGGGCCCGACGCCCGCATCCACCCTCATGTCCACATCGTCCGCTCGACGGTCGGCGCCCGGGCCCAGGTCCTGAGCTCGACGGTCATGGAGGACACCGTCCTCGAGGCCGATGTCCAGGTCGGGCCGTTCTCCCGGTTCCGGCCGAAGACCCGCGTCTGCGCCGGGGCCAAGGTGGGCAATTTCGTGGAGATGAAGAACACCGTCTTCGGCCCGCGCTCGAAGGCCCAGCACCTCAGCTACGTCGGCGACAGCCGGGTCGCCGAGGACGTCAACGTCGGGGCGGGGACGATCACCTGCAACTACGACGGCTCGACGAAGAACCCGACCCGCATCGGGGCCGGCGCGTTCATCGGTTCGGGCACCGAGCTCGTCGCCCCGGTCACGGTCGGCCGCGGGGCCTACGTCGCCGCGGGCTCGACGATCACCGAGGACGTCTCGGCCGGGGCCCTGGCCATCGCCCGGGCGCGTCAGGTCGAGAAGCCGGGCTGGGCCCGGGAACGGGCCAAGGACCGGAAGAGACGCGGGGGGGGGCACGGGCCATGAAGCGCAACGAGATCAGGACCTATTTCCGGAACGGCCGGGCCGCCGTCTCGCCGGGGAGCTACGCGATCGTCAAGACGACCCGGGCCCTGGCCGGCTCTCTGGCCGTCATCCGGGACGACCGCGAGACCACCTGCATCATCGAGGAGACCAGGCTCGGGAGGCAGAAGTTCCTGGGCTTCGAGGGCGACTGGCGGATGATCACGTTCGACATGGTCCTGCCGCTCAGCCTCGTCGGCTTCTTCGCCGCGGTCTCGGGCGCGCTGGCCGAGGCCGGGGTCAACCTCTTCATGGTGTCCGCCTACACGACGGACCACGTCTTCGTCAAGAGCCAGAAGCTCGAGACCGCCGTCAAGGCGCTCGAGAAGCTGGGCATGACCGTCCGCCGGCCCTGAGCCCGCCCTTCCCTTGAATTAGAGGTACTTGCGGATGACGGCGTCCATGTCGCCCATCCGCTTCTCCATCTCGGCGACCATCTTGAACTGGGTCCGGGCCCGGTCGAGGTTGTGGCCCTCGCGGCGGACCTTGAAGTAGACGTCGCCCTGGAGATGGTCGGTCAGGAAGCGGACGCCGCACTCGAGCGTCAGCAGCTTGGCCGAGAAGGCCAGCAGCTCCGTCTCCTCGGGGACGAGGAAGTCCCGGGCCGCGTCGAGGTAGCCGGCCGCCAGCCGGTCGAACAGGCCCAGGTCGAAGCCGACCTTGGCCAGGTCGCGCTCGTCCTCGGCGGCCGTGGCCGCGCCCAGCCGGACGGAATCGCCGAAGTCGTAGAGGACCGACCCCGGCATGACCGTGTCGAGGTCGATGACGCAGACGCCCTCGCCGGTCCGGTCGTCGATCATGACGTTGTTGAGCTTGGTGTCGTTGTGGGTGACCCGCTCGGGGACGCGGCCGGCGGCCAGGCCGTCGACGACCGCGGACGCGTCCTTCTCCCGGGCCAGGACGAAATCGATCTCGGGGCCGACCCCGGCGGCCCGACGGACGGGGTCGCGCTCGCAGGCGGCCCGGAAGGCCTCGAAGCGCTTCCGGGTGTGGTGGAAGTCGGGGATGGTCTCGTGCAGGCGGCCGCCGGGCAGCTCGGCCAGCATCTTCTGGAAGTTGCCGAAGGCCCGGGAGGCCGCGTAGACGTGCCGGAGGTCCTCGACGCGGTCGTAGGTCCGGGCCCCGCCGATGAAGAGGAACGTCCGCCAGTACGCGCCCTCCGGGGTGCGGTGGAACGACCGGCCGTCGCGGGCCGGCACGATGGTCAGCGTCTCCCGGTCCGGGTCCCCGCCCGCGGCGACGATCTTCTCCCGGGCGAAGCGGGTCACCCGCTCGATGTTCTCCATGAGCCGTTCGGGCTCGCGGAAGACGACGTGGTTGATGCGCTGGTTGACGTACTGGACGACGGCCCCGCCGGCCTCGAACCTGGAGCAGTACGTGTCGTTGATGTGCCCGGAGGGTATGGGGCACGACGAGAGCCACCGGCCCTCGATGTCGAACGCGGCGCAAATGGATTCCAAGTCGGGAGCGGGCTTCTTGTCCATGAACGACCTCGGCTGCGGTGATCCCGGGCCCCCGGGTCAGGCGCTCATTCTAACGGAGGCCCCGGGGCCTGTCAACGAGGCCTCCGGCGCCCGTCGCGCCCCCCGCCGCGGCCCCCGCCGCCGCGCCGCCGCGACGGCCGCCGCGCGAGGTCCTGGCCGGCCAGCCGCTCCAGGCTCATGTCCCGGGCGAACATGTCGGCGGTCACCGGCAGGACCGGGATCTTCTGGCCGATGAACTTCTCGATGGCCTCGATGTGGTCGGCCGTCTTCTCGCTGGCCAGGGTGACGGCCAGGCCTTTCGCCCCGGCCCGGGCCGTCCGGCCGATGCGGTGGACGTAGTTCTCGGCGTCCTGGGGGACGTCGTAGTTGACGACCATTTCCAGGTCCTCGATGTGGAGGCCGCGGGAGGCGACGTCGGTGGCCACGAGGATGGGGAAGCGCCCGGCCATGAAGTCCTCGATGATCCTGAGCCGCTCGCTCTGGGGCAGGTCGCCGCTGAGGAACTTGGCCTGGCGCCCGTTGGCCTGGAGCTGCTTGGCCAGCAGGAACGCGGTGTGCTTCATGTTGGTGAAGATGAGGGCGTTGCGGGGCTCGCGCCTGAGGAGCAGGCCGAGCAGGAGGTTGAGCTTGATGTGGCTGCCGACCCGGTAGATCTCCTGGGAGATCGTCTCGACGGTCATCTCCCCGGGCGTCGCCTCGATGAAGACCGGGGCGTTGAGGTAGGCCTCGGCCACCCGCCGGGCGAGCTTGTTCAGGGTGGCGCTGAAGAGCATCGTCTGGCGGCGGGTCCGGTCGGGCATCTGGACGACGATGTCCCGGAGGTCGGGCAGGAAGCCCATGTCGAAGAGCCGGTCGGCCTCGTCGATGACGAGGAAGCCGCACTCCTTGAAGTTGAGCCGCTTCTTCTCGGCCAGGTCGAGCAGGCGGCCCGGCGTCCCGATGATGATGTCCGGCCCGGCCTTGATCTGGGCCAGCTGGACGGTGTAGCCGACGCCGCCGTAGAAGCAGCCGATCGTCAGGCCGATCGAGCGGTTGAGGAGCAGGGCCTCGCCCTCGATCTGGACGGCCAGCTCCCGGGTGGGGACGATGATGAGGGCCTTGCGGCGGGCGCTCTTGGGGTGCTTGAGCATGTGGGAGTAGAGGGTGATCAGGAAGGCGGCGGTCTTGCCGGTCCCGGTCTGGGACTGGACGGCCACGTCCCGGCCCTCCAGGGACTTGCCCAGGGTCAGCTCCTGGACGTGGGTCAGCTCGACATAGCCTCGGTCGGCGATGGACTGCTGGAGCCGGGGATCGAGGGGAAGTTCGGTGAAGAGCATGATATTCCTTTCAATTTCAGGCACTTATCCTACCATAAAGGCCGCATCGGCTCAAGCCGGGAAACGATGCCCGGCCTTGACAAGGGCCCGGTCATGCCGTATTTTTCCCTTTTCTCGGGGCAGACCATGAGCGGAATGTCGATACGGGCGCTCGTCCGGAGCTGGGAGACGGTCCGGTTCGAGCTCCTGAAGACGCCGGTCTCCAAGCTCCGGCTGGCCATCGAGGGCTCCCCGGTCGAGAAGTACGTCCGCCGCCTGCGCCGGGAGATGGAGGCCAAGGGGTTCCGGTTCAAGCCCGAGGTCTACCTCGCGGACGAATGGGGCTGTCCCGACCGGACCCCCGTCATCGGCATCCCGTTCTACCTCGCCGACGCCCGCCTGACCCGCCTCGAGGAGGAGCAGGCGGGAGAGGTCGAGGACGCCCGAGAGATCATGATGCTCCTCCGCCACGAGGCCGGTCACGCCGTCAACTACGCCTACCGCCTCTGGCGCCGGCCCAGCTGGACGGAGATCTTCGGCCCCTTCACCAAGCCCTACCGGGACTCGTTCCGGCCGGACCGGACCAGCCGCCACTACGTCCGCCACCTCACCGCCTACCCGTACGGACGGACCTACGCCCAGAAGCACCCCGACGAGGACTTCGCCGAGACGTTCGCCGTTTGGCTCGCGCCGCGGTCGGGCTGGCGGGCGCGGTACCGCGGCTGGCCGGTCCTGCGCAAGCTCCTCTACGTCGACCGGCTGATGAAGGACATCCGGCGCGAGCCGCCGCGGATCCGGCGCTCCCATCGCCTCTCGCCGGCGGACCGGATGAGCCTGACCCTGGCCGAGCACTACGGCAAGAAGGCCGAGCGCTTCCGCCGGGCCGCCCGCGGCTACGTCGACGACAGCCTCCACGACGCCTTCCCGCCGTCGCGCGGACAGGTCCTGCGCCCGGCCTCGGCCCTCATACGGCGCTACCGGGACCGGCTCGTCGAGCGGGTCACCCACTGGTCGGTGCTGACGCCCGCCGAGGCCGAGGCCCTCATCCGCAAGCTCGAGGCCCGGGCCGCGGCCCTGCGGCTGACCTACCGGCCGGGCGCGGAAGGGGAGAGGCTGATGGACGTCGTCTCCCTGGTCATCGCCCTGGCCCTGGATTACGCCTACACCGGCCGCCTGACCGGCTAAGGAAGGCTCTCCTCCCGATTCCGGGTAGTCCCTCTCTCGGGCTTTGGCTCGGGATATGCCTCTAGCTCCCCGGCCCCCGGGGAACCAGTTACGCACGGTTCCCCCCCGCTGCGCGGGTCCCCTCTTCCAGCGACGGGGATCGTCGAGGCAACATCCCTCGCCGCCTCGAGAGGGAAGCCCGCATAGGGAGCAGAGCCCAACGAAAGCGCTAACGGCCTTTGGCCGCGTTCGCGTTGGGGATGAAGATCGGCAGACGCAGGTCGTAGGGCGGCCCTTCGAAGGCGGCCTTGAGGATGGACCGGAGGAGCTGCGGGTAGCCGATGCCGGCCGCTTCCGCCGCGCGGGCCAGGCCCATGCCGCTGTCGAGGCAGGGGTTGCAGTTGACCTCGAGGATGACGGGCTGGCCGGCCTCGTCGAGGCGGATGTCGACCCGGCCGTAGCCCCAGCCGCCGACGGCCCTGAAGGCCTTGACCGAGAGCCTGCCGACGAGGGCGGCCATTTCGGCGTCGACGCGGGCCGGGCAGACGACGCCCGTCCGCTTGTACTCGATCGAGGTCTCGATCCACTTGGCCGCGTAGGACATGATCGGGGGGATCTTCCGGGGCAGGCGGGAGTAGTCCACCTCGGCCAGGGGCAGGACCTGGACCCGCCGGCCGCCGACGAGGCCGACGTTGAATTCGCGGCCCTTCAGGAAATGCTGGACGAGGGCCGGCTGCTTGTAGACGCGGAGGACCTCCCGGGCCTTCTCCCTGAGCGCGGTCTTGGTCCCGACGACGGAATCGCGGGCCAGGCCGATGCCGGCGTGCTCATGGGCGGCGTGGACGATGAGGGGGAAGGACCACTTGTGCTCGTCGATGTCGGACAGCCGCTCGATGAGGGCCGTCGAGGGCGGGATGGGCAGGCCGGCGCCCTTGAGCAGGCTGAGCGACATGTGCTTGTAGCGGCTGAGGCCGAGCGCCAGGGCCGGCGAGCCGGTCATGGGGTAGCCGAGCATGCGGATGAAGGCGGCCACGCGCATCTCGTAGAGGGCGCCGTGGACGACGTCGTCGTACTGGTTGAAGACGACGTCGGGCCGGAGCCGGCTGAGCTTGCGCTGGAGGACCGAGAGGTCGCCGGCGAGGGGCAGGACGACGACCTCGTGGCGGAGGCGGCGGAGGCCGCGGGCGATGGCCCGGATCATCTGGCGGAGGTCGCGGAGGCCGCCGGTGTCGGACTTGTCGTCGGGCTGGGCGTCCGTGTAGGCGTTGTAGACGAGCGCGACGCGGAGCTTCTTCATGAAGGGGCCTGAAACCCTTGCGCCTATTCTAAGACAAGAGAAAAGGCCGGGTCAAACGGGGACGGAGGGCGGAGAGAACGGGAGGGGCGGACCGGCCGGCCCGCCCCTCCCCGTGGCCCGGCTCACTTGTCGGCGAAGGCGTAGACGGTCAGGAAGCCGTGCTGGCTGATCTTGGCGATGAGCTCGCCGCTGACCTTCTCCACGCTGTCGCTCGGCTGGTGGTAATCGGACGTCATGGCCGCCATGTAGTAGACGTAGGGCACGTTGACGGCGGCGAACGAGGAGTGGTCGGAGCCGCCCCCGCCCTGGCCCGGCGCGTTGAAGGTGAAGGCCAGGTCGAGCCCGATGTGCTGGTTCATCTCCCGGGCGATCGCGGCGAAGGGCGTGCCGTCCGTCAGGTTGACGGAGACGAACCAGGGGGCGCGGACCTTCTTGACCAGGTCCTCGGCGCCGGGGACGCCGTAGCGCTGCATGGCGCGGGCGAGCATCTCGGCGTCGTAGGGCCGGCTGATCATGTCGTAGTTGAGGTAGCCGACGGTCTTGTCGATCGGGTAGACGGGGTTCTGGGCGTAGTAGCGCGAGCCGAGGAGGCCCTTCTCCTCGCCCGTCCACAGGGCGAAGACGACGGACCGCTTGGGCTTGACCGGGCTGGCGGCGATGGCCTTGGCGATGTTCAGGACGCCGACCGAGCCGGACCCGTTGTCGTCCGCGCCGTTGAAGATGTAGTCCTCCCACCGGCCCAGGTGGTCGTAGTGCGCGCCGACGACGAAATACTCGTCCTTGAGCTTGGGGTCGGAGCCCTCGATGACGCCGAGGACGTTCTTGCACCGGACCAGGGCCGTCTTCGAGGTCGTGGCGATGGTCATCTTGGCGCCGGCGAGGTCCGCCGAGACCGGCTTGAAGGACTTCTCGATCTTGGCCTTGAGCTCGTCGATCGTCTGGCCCGTGCCCTCGAGGAGCATGTTGGCCATCTCGCGGGTGATCGTGGTCGCCGCGGCGCCCCTCATGCCCATGTCGCCGCCGGCGACGCCGGCCAGGGAGAGCCGCTTGCGCGGCTGGTTGATGATGGGGCGGTCGTCGCTGGGCTTGCGGACGACGGACAGGGCGTTGAAGATGTCGCTGTCCTTGCCGGCGTTGGCCACCTGGACGATGGCCGCCGGGCCGAGCTTGGCGATCTCGGCGACCTTGTTGAAGCGCTGCGGCCCGCCGCGCATCATCATGAACATCGCGTCGCCCTGGGGCGCGGCCGGGAAGTACTTGTCCTTGAGCTCCTTGGTCCTCTGGAGCGGCGACTGGGGGTTGTCCCGGCCCGGCGCGTCGCTGAGCAGGAGGACGATCTTGCCCTTGAGGTTGAGGCCCTTGAGCTCGTCGAAGCCGGCGGACGGCTCGGAGATGCCGTAGCCGACGAAGACGACGGGCGCGGTGACCGAGCCCTCGGCGCCGCCGCCGAAGCCCCCGAACCCGCCCCCGAAATCGAGCCCGGCCTTGAAGGACCGGGTCTTGACCATCCCGCCCCGGGCGGCCTCGATGGTGATGACGGTCTCGGAGTCGGAGACCTCTTTCATCGCGAATTCCTGGAAATAGGACCGCTCCCGCGGGGCCTGGGGCGCCTGGCCCCGGGCGCCGCCCATGCGGAACCCGCCCATGGCCGCCGGCATGTCGCCGGCCGGCTTGACCCCCCACATCTTGAGGAGCGAGGCGGCGTACTCGGCGGCCAGATCGAACCCGCGCGAGGCGGTGTCGCGGCCCTCGAGCAGGTCGGACGAGACGTAGGACAGCATCGCCAGGGTCTCCTTGGCGGTGATGGCCTCGAGGCCGGCCTTGTACTTCTCGGGCGCCGGCTGGGTCTTGTCGACCAGGCACAGCGCCTTCTGGACGTCCTCGAGCTTCATCTGCTGCTGGGGCGGCGGGCCCTGGGCCCGCAGGCCGATGAGCAGGGCGAAGACGAGGACCACGGCGAACAGGTTCTTTTTCACGTGCACCTCCACCTGGGATTCGGCGTTCGTCTTTATGACGGCGCCCGGCCGCGTTTCTTCCCGATTCAATCGGCCCGGATCATTCACGGATCGATACGGCCCCCGGATGCGAGGCCCGAGGGGTGAAGCAGGACAGGGACACGATCCCTGTTATAGGGTGGACGGGGGGGCGGCGGTTCGGTTATCATAGGGCTCCGACCGAAATCCGCCCGGGAGGTCCCGCCCATGAACGTCAAGAACGCCCTCGTCCTGGCCGTCGTTTGCGCCGGCCTGGCCCTCGTGACCGCCGGCTGCAAGAAGAAGGAGCCCGCGCCGGGGCCCGCCGCCGCGCCGGAGTTCCAGTGGCAGATCGACCGGTTCGCCGACCTGAGGGTCCTGCGCTACCAGGTGCCCGGCTTCGAGGCCCTCACGCCGCGCCAGAAAGAGCTCGTCTACTACCTCGGCGAGGCCGCCCTCTGCGGCCGCGACATCATGATCGACCAGAACTACAGGCACAACATCAAGATCGTCCGGACCCTCGACGCCGTCGTCCGGGGCTACACGGGCGACCGGTCCGACCCGCGCTGGGCCGAGTTCATGACCTACGTCAAGCGGGTCTGGTTCTCCAACGGCATCCACCACCACTACTCGAACGACAAGATCGCGCCCGGCTTCGACGCCGCCTACTTCGCCGAGGTCGTCCGGGGCACGGAAGGGGAGAGCTTCCCCCTGGCCGAGGGCCAGACGGTCGACGGCCTGGCGGCCTTCCTCACGCCCATCCTCTTCGACCCGGCCGTGGCCCCGAAGAAGCTCAGCCAGGACCCGAACGCGGACCTGGTCGCCGGCTCGGCCGTCAACTTCTACGAGGGCGTCACCCAGGCCGAGGTCGAGAGCTACTACAAGCGGCTCGTCGACCCCAAGGACGAGACGCCCGTCTCCTACGGCCTGAACACCCGGGTCGTCAAGAAGGGCGGAAAGGTCGTCGAGGAGGTCGCCCGCATCGACGGCCTCTACGGCCCGGCCATCGCCCGGATCGTCGGCTGGCTCGAGAAGGCCGCCGGCGTCGCCGAGAACGACCGCCAGCGGGAGGTCATCGAGGCCCTCGTCGATTTCTACCGCACGGGCGACCTGAAGCGCTTCGACGCCTACAACATCCTCTGGGTCCGGGACACCGACTCGCTCGTCGATTTCGTCAACGGCTTCATCGAGGTCTACGACGACCCCCTGGGCCTGAAAGGCAGCTGGGAGGCGCTCGTCGACTTCAAGGACCTGGACGCGACCAAGCGGGCCGACACGATCTCGGCCAACGCCCAGTGGTTCGAGGACCGCTCGCCTATCGACCCCCGCTTCAAGAAGAAGGAGGTCAAGGGCGTCTCGGCCAAGGTCATCACCGCGGCCATGCTCGGCGGCTCCTGCTACCCCTCGACGCCCATCGGCATCAACCTGCCCAACGCCAACTGGATCCGCAGGAACCACGGCTCGAAGTCGGTGACCATCGAGAACATCACCTACGCCTACGACCAGTCCTCGCTCGATTCGCCGTTCGGCCGCGAGTTCACCTTCTCCCCCGAGCTCCTCGAGCGGGCCAAGACGTACGGGCCCCTGGCCGGGAACATCCACACCGACCTCCACGAGGTCCTCGGCCACGGCTCGGGCCAGCTCCTGCCCGGGGTCGGGTCGGAGGCGCTCAAGAACTATCACTCGCCGATCGAGGAATCGCGGGCCGACCTCTTCGCCCTCTACTACATCATGGACGACAAGATGGTCGAGCTGGGCCTCCTGCCGAACCTCGACGCGGCCAAGGCCGAGTACGACCTCCAGGTCCGCAACGGCCTGATGACCCAGCTCGTCCGCATCCAGCCCGGCAAGACGATCGAGCAGGCCCACATGCGCGGCCGGGCCATGGTCTCCCACTGGGTCTGCGAGAAGGGCCGGCCCGACAACGTCATCGAGCGGGTGACCCGGGACGGCAAGACCTTCTTCGTCGTCAACGATTACCCGAAGCTGCGCGAACTCTACGGCCGGCTCCTGGCGGAGGTCCAGCGGATCACGAGCGAGGGGGACTACGAGGCCGCCCGCGACCTCATCGAGACCTACGGCGTCCAGGTCGACCAGGCGCTCCACCGGGAGGTCCTCGACCGCTACGCCAAGCTCGACCTGGCCCCCTACGCCGGCTTCGTCAACCCGGTCTACACGCCGGTCGTCGAGGACGGCCGGATCGTCGACGTCAAGATCGGCCTCGGCGAGGGCTACGTCGAGCAGATGCTGCGCTACGGCCGGGACTACGCCTTCCTGCCGGCGCGCTGACCGGGCCGCGCGCCCGCGGCCGGCCGGGGAAGGGCCGCCGTCCGGGCCGCGTTGACGGCCCGGGGCTTCCGGCGTATCATTCCCCCCGGGGAGCGGGAGCGCCGGGAGGCCACGAGGAGGGACTCATGGCGGACGAGGAGATCGGGCGCATCACCCATTTCTTCCCCAAGATCGGCGTGGCCGTCATCGAGATCACGGCCGACGGCCTGATGGTCGGCGAGACCGTCCGGATCAAGGGGCACACGAGCGACTTCACCCAGGTCGTGGAGTCGCTCCAGCAGGAGCACCTCCAGGTCCCCGAGGTCAGGAAGGGCGCCTCGGCCGGAATGAAGGTCAAGGAGCACGTCCGGGAGGGCGACAAGGTCTTCCGGGTCTCGGCCGGCGCCTGACCCCGGCCGGGCCGGGCCGGGGAGAGCGGCGCCGTCCACCGGACGGGAGGCGGGAAGAAAAAGGCCTCCCCTGCCGTCTAAAAAATCTGGCGGAGTTCCATATCCAGCGTTACGTGAGGTATGCCTTGGCAAAAATCGACTGGAACAAGATCCGGACCAAGCTGTGGGCCAGGAAAACGCGGCCCTACACCGTCGCCGGCGCGCTTTTCCTCCTCGTCCTCGTCTGGCAGATCGTCGTCCGCCTGCCGGGCGGCGGCTCGCAGGGCGGCCCCCGGGGCGCCGCGGTCGCCGTCGAGATAGCGCCCGTCGAGCGCGGCGGCATCCGCGACATCGGCACGTTCTCGGGGACGCTGATCCCGAAGTCCTATTTCACCATCGTCCCCAAGATCTCCGGCCGGGTCAAGGCGCTCTATGCCGACATCGGCGACCGGCTCACCCGGGGACAGCTGGTGGCCGTCCTGGAGGACGAGGAGCACCAGCAGCAGGTCATCCAGGCCGAGGCCGACCTGGGCGTCGCCAAGGCCAACCTGGAAGACGCCCGGTCCGCCCAGGAGCTGGCCCGGAGGGAGTTCGAGCGGGCCAAGACCCTCCACGGGAAGGGCATCCTCTCGGACGCCGAGCTCGAGGCCGCGCAGGCGGTCTTCTCCACCCGGGACACCCGGCTCAAGGTCGCCCAGGCCCAGCTGGCCAACCAGCAGGCGGGCCTGGAGACGGCCCGGGTCCGGCTGTCCTACACCCGCATCCAGGCCGTCTGGGAGACCGGGGGCGACGTCCGCTTCGTCGGGGAGCGGTTCGTCAACCCGGGGGCCATGCTCACGCCGAACACGGCCATCGTCTCGGTCATCGAGCTCCAGCCCATCACGGCCGTCATCCACGTCACCGAGAAGGACTATTTCCGCCTGAGAGGCGACCAGCCCGTCGTCCTGACCAGCGGGGCCTTCTCCGACCGGGAGTTCCTCGGCCGGGTGTCCCGCGTGGCGCCCCTGCTCAAGGAGACGTCGCGCCAGGCCCGGGTCGAGGTCGACGTCGACAACTCCGACGGGGCCCTCAAGCCGGGCATGTTCGTCAACGCCCGGATCGAGTTCGCCAACAAGACCGACGCGACCATCGTGCCGACCAGCGCGCTCGTGAACCGGGGCGCCCTGCAGGGGCTGTTCCTGGCCGACATCGAGAACAGGAAGGCCGTCTTCCAGCCCGCGACCGTGGGCATCGTCGAGGGCGACCGGGCCGAGATCGTCGAGCCGGCCCGGGTCGCCGGCTACGTCGTCACCCTCGGCCACCACCTTCTCGAGAACGGCACGACCCTCATCCTGCCCCCGGACGCCGCCGGGGCCTCCGCCCCGGCCGCCAAGGCGGCCCCCGGAGACGCACGATGAAGCTCTCGGAGTTCTCCATCCACCGGCCCATCTTCTCCTGGATGGTGACGCTCGTCGTCGTCATCATCGGGCTCGTCTCGCTCTCGCGCCTGCCCGTCGACCTCATGCCCGAGATCGTCTATCCCACCCTCAACGTCAACGCCTCCTACCGCAACACCGGGCCGGAGGAGATCGAGGAGATCATCACCCGGCCGGTCGAGGAGGCCCTGAGCGCGGTCCCCGGGGTCGAGGAGGTCTTCTCGTCCTCGTCCGAGGGCTCGAGCTCGGTCCGGATCATGTTCGCCTGGGGGACCAACCTCGAGTCCGCGGCCAGCGACGTCCGGGAGCGCCTCGACCGGATCGTCGGCCGGCTGCCCGAGGAGGTCGACCGGCCGACCCTGCGCAAGTTCGACCCGGCCCAGCAGCCCATCCTCCAGTTCGGGGCCCTGACCAACCTCGACCCCGTCCAGGCGCGGCGCATCATCGACGAGCAGATCGCCTACCGGCTCGAGCGCGTGGCCGGGGTGGCCTCGGTCGACGTCTACGGCGGCCGCCAGCGGGAGATCCAGGTCAACCTCGATCCCCTGAAGCTCAAGGCCCTGGGCCTGCCCCTCAACGCGATCACCAGCAAGATCCGCCAGGAGAACGTCGACATGCCGGCCGGGGTCATCGAGCGGGGCAACTACGACATCCTCCTGCGCATCCCCGGCGTCTTCACCGGCCTGGACCAGCTCCGGGCGACGGTCGTCGCCGTCCGCGACGGCGTGCCCATCCAGCTCCGGGAGATCGCCAGCGTCGACGACACCTTCCAGCGCATCACCCGCGTCGCCCGCATCAACGACCGGGAGGGGATGCGCCTGGCCGTCTACAAGCAGTCGGGCCAGAACACGGTCAACGTCGCCGAGCGGGTCCTGAAGGAGATCGGCGAGATCCAGAAGGACATCCCCCAGATCGAGATCATCCCGACGTCCAACAGCGCCGAGTACATCCGGCGGGCCATCAACAACGTCAGCTCGTCGGCCATGTGGGGCGCCGGCCTGGCCGTCCTGGTCCTCCTCGTGTTCCTGGCCAACATCCGCAGCACCCTGGTCGTGGCCATCTCCATCCCCATTTCGATCATCGGGACGATCGCCCTGATCTACTTCGGCGGCTTCACGCTGAACACGATGACCCTCGGCGCCCTGGCCCTCGGCGTCGGCATGCTCATCGACAGCTCGATCGTCGTGCTCGAGAACATCTACCGCATGGAGGAGGCCGGCGTCCCGCCGCTCAAGGCCGCCGTCGACGGGGTGAACGAGGTGGCCGCGGCCATCACGGCCGGGGCCGTCACGACCATGGCCGTCTTCCTGCCGATGATCTTCATGCGGGGCATGTCGGGGGTCATGTTCAAGCAGCTGGCCTACGTCATCAGCTTCTCCATCCTGATGGGCCTGCTCGTGGCCCTGACCATGGTCCCGATGCTCTCGGCCCGGCTCATCCGGGCCGTCCGGCCGGTCGGCCCGGCCGCGATGAAGCCCGGCGCGCGGCTGGCCCGCTTCTTCCTGGACGGGTTCAACAAGGTCGCGGACGGGTACAAGAGGCTGCTCCACTGGGCCCTGAGCCACCGCGCGCTCGTCCTGGGCGCCGTCGGGGCCGTGCTCGTCGGCTGCCTGTTCCTCATCCGCCTCGTCGGCACGGAGTACATGCCGACGACGGACGAGAACGAGGTCCGGGTCACGGTCGAGATGGAGGTCGGGACGAGGCTCGAGGTCATGAACCGGACCTTCGCCACGGTCACCGAGATCGTCAAGAGGGCCGTCCCCGAGATCGTCACCCAAGAGGAGAGCTTCGGCGGCGGCGGCTGGCGGAGCGGGGCGAACACCGGCAGCATGACCCTCAAGCTCGTGCCGCGCGGCCGGCGCTCCCGGTCGAGCGAGGACATCGCCGTCGCCCTGCGCCGGGAGCTGGCCGACATCCCCGGCACGGTCATCCGGACGCGGGCGAGCGGCGGCCAGATGATGTTCGGCATGCGCGGCGGCGGCGGCCAGGAGCGGCTCCAGGTCGAGGTGCGCGGCTACGACCTGACCGTGGCCGAGGCCCTGGCCCGGCAGGTCCAGGAGATCGTCAAGAAGGTCCCGGGCGTCACCGACACCCGGCTCAGCCGCGAGATCGGCAACCCCGAAGAGCTCCTGGTCATCGACCGCCAGGCCGCGGCCGACATGCGGCTCTCCGTCAGCGAGATCGGCCAGTCCATCCAGACCGTCCTGTCCGGGACCCAGGCGGGGTATTTCCGCGAGGCGGGGCGCGAGTTCCGCATCCTGGTCAAGGTCAAGGACTCGGAGTTCCTGGGCATCCCGGACATCCTGGACCTGACCATCAACAACGCGGCGGGAGAGGCGATCAGCCTGCGCAACGTCATCGACACCCGGCCCCGGCGGGGCCCCATCCGCATCGAGCGGCGCGACCGGGAGCGCGTCGTGACCGTCTCCGGCGAGATCGCCGGGCGGGACATGGGGTCGATCATCTCCGACGCCCGCGCGGCCCTGCGGACGATCCCCATCCCCCGGAACTTCGGCATCCGGTTCACCGGCGACTACGAGGAGCGGCAGAAGTCGAACCGGGAGCTCCTCCTGAGCATCACCCTGGCCCTCCTCCTGGTCTACATGACCATGGCCATGCTCTACGAGTCGCTGCGCGACCCGCTCATCGTCATGTTCTCCGTGCCGCTCGCGGCCATCGGCGTCATCCTGATGCTCTTCCTGACTAAGACGAGCTTCAGCATGCAGGCCTACATCGGCCTGATCATGCTCGGCGGCATCGTCGTCAACAACGCCATCATCCTCGTCGATTACACGAACCTGCTCCGGAAGCGCGACCGGATGCCCGTCGGCGCGGCCATCGAGGAGGCCGGGCGGCGCCGGCTGCGGCCGATCCTGATGACGGCCTTCACGACCATCATGGGCGTCCTGCCGCTGGCCCTGGGCGTCGGGGAGGGGGGCGAGGCCCAGGCCCCGCTGGCCCGGACGGTCATCGGCGGCCTGCTGAGCTCGACCCTGATCACGCTGGTCGTCGTGCCGGTCGTCTACAGCCTCTTCGAGGACTTCAGGCGGAAGAAGGAGAGCGGCGAGGCGGCCAACGGCGCGGCCCCCTCGAACTGAACCGGATCATGAGGGGACGCGTGCCAGCACGCGTCCCCTTTCTTTTGCCCGGCCCTTCATCCCGGCCGGGGTTCCGAGAAGGGGACATGGACCCTTGGTACGTGTCCCCGTTCTCGATCGCCGTTCCTGATCCGGATTGACGTTCCTATCCTGGCGAGCCTATCATACCCTCGGGCCCTACGATCATGACCGACCTCTCCGATTTCGGCTGGGACGCGGCGTTCGCCGCGGCGTACGGGGAGCTCGCCGTGGAAGGCCTCGTCCCGGGCCGCGTGGTCAGGCAATCCCGCGACCGCTCGACGATCGTGACGGAGGAGGGGGAGTTTGCCGCGGAAGTGCCGGGACGGTTCCGGCACGGCGCCCAAGGCCCCGCCGATTTCCCGGCCGTCGGCGATTGGGTCGCCGTCCGGCCGGCCGATAGCGGTCCGGCCCTCATCGAAGCGGTCCTGCCGCGGCGGACGGCCTTCACGCGGAAGGCCGCGGGGGAGGCGGTCGAAGCCCAGATCGTCGCCGCCAACATCGACACGGTTTTCCTTGTCAGCGGCCTCGACGGCGACTTCAACGTCAGGCGGATCGAACGCTACCTGACCACCGCCTGGTCGAGCGGGGCCGCTCCCGTCATCGTCCTCAACAAAGCCGACCTCAGGACGGACCTCGAGGCCGCCGTCGCCGAGGCCGCGGCCGCCGCGCCGGGCGTGCCGGTCGTGGCGGTCAAGGCGCTGGCCGAAGGCGGGCTCGAAGGCCTAGCGCCCTATTTCGCCGCGGGGAAGACGGTCGCTTTTCTCGGGTCCTCGGGCGTGGGCAAATCGACCATGATCAACCGGCTCGCCGGCGAGGAGCGTTTCCGGACCGCCGAGGTCAGCGACGCCGCCGCCGGCCGGGGCCGGCACACCACGGCCGAGCGCGAGCTGATCAAGCTTCCCGGCGGGGCGCTCCTCATCGACACGCCGGGCATGCGCGAGCTCGGGCTCTGGGCGGACGACGACGGCCTCGACCGGACCTTCGACGAGATCGAGCGTCTCGCGGCCCGGTGCCGTTTCCCCGACTGCGGCCACGAGGGCGAGCCGGGCTGCGCCGTGCGCGAGGCCGTCGAGTCCGGCGCCCTCGACGCGGGGCGGTGGCGGAGCTACCTGAAGCTGCGCCGGGAGCTTCGCTCCTTGGAGGTCCGGAAAGACGAGAAGACCCGCCGTCAGCACGAAAAGGCGGCCGGCCGCGATTTCGCCGCCCGGCTCAAGGAAGTCAAGAAGCACAAGCTTCGCTACCGATAGGCCGGGCCCCGGCGCTTCCCGGGAGAAGAGGGGGAGTGCCCAGGGCGGGACTCGAACCCGCAAGGCCTTGCGGCCGCGACATTTTAAGTGTCGTGCGTATACCTGTTCCGCCACCCGGGCCTTTTTGATTATAAGCCAGGGCCGGGTCTGGAAAGAAGGGGTCAAACCTTTAATTCTTTAATTTTCGCGCCCCCTCTGAACGTCATAAAAACGGACGTAACCCAAAAATTAAACAATTAAAGGTTTGACCCCTTCTTAGATCGGTTCGACGAGGACGGCGGTGCCGTAGCACAGCACCTCGGTCGCGCCCTGGATGATGTCGGTGGCGTCGTAGCGCACGCCGATGACGGCGTTGGCCCCGCGCTCGACGGCGTGGTTGACCATCATCTCGAAGGCCTCCGAGCGCGTCTGCTCGCACAGCTCCGAGAACAGGGTGATGTTGCCGCCGACGATCGTCTGGAGCGACGCCCCGATGGTGCCGAAGACCGAGCGCGACCGGACGGTGATGCCCCGGACGATGCCGAACGACTTGACGATCCGGTAGCCGTCGATGGTGAAGGCCGTCGTCGTCAGCCGGAAGATCTCCTTCGGCTGGGCGGCCTTGACCCGTTCCTCATCGCCCATGCCCTCGTAGCAGCCGAGGCAGACGTCGGCCGTCTTGAAGTGATAGAGCGACGGGTAGTCCCGTCCGCAGACCTTGCACCTCATCGTCCGTCCCCCTTTCCGCCGGCTCGGCCTTTCCCCCGCCCGGCCCTATTTCTTCTCCGCCGCGCCGTCCTTTTTAGGGAGCGGCGGCGCGCCCAGGTCGGGCCTGGGGTCGCCGAAGATGTAGTGGCCGAACCAGGCCAGGTTGTGCTCCATGACCGCCCGGGCCGCCTTCGGCTTCGAGATGCCGTGCCCGAACCCCTTGTAGACGACCATCTCGACGGCGACGCCCCGGTCCTCGAGCCCCTGGCGCAGCTCGTAGGCGTTGGGGATGGGCACCCGCCGGTCGAGCTCGCCGTGCTGGATGAGGGTCGGCGTCGACGCCTTCTTGATGTAGGTCATGGGCGAGGTCTTGGCGTAGATCGCCGGATCGTCGACGGGGTTGGCCCCCAGGTAATTGATCGTGAACGGCGTGATGTCGGTGTTGTAGTAGTAGGTGGCCCAGTCGGAGATGCCCGCCCCGACCGAGACGGCCTTGAAGGCCCTCGACGAGGCGGTCAGGAAGGCCGAGATGTAGCCGCCCTGGCTCCAGCCCATGCACCCGACCCGGGCCGGATCGACCCAGCCCTTCTTGACCAGGTGATCGACGCCCGAGAGGACGTCCCAGGCGTCGCCGACGCCGAGGTTGCGGTAGTTGAGGAGGCGGAACTTGGCCCCGTAGCCGGCGCTGCCGCGGTAGTTGACCTTGAGGATGAGGGCGCCGCGGGCGGCCCAGATGTCCGAGGGATAGTAGCGCGTGTCCCCGCCGAGCAGCGCCGGCCGGTCGACGCCCGTCGGCCCGCCGTGGATGGCGCACAGCAGGGCGTATTTCCGGGCCGGGTCGAAGCCGGCCGGCTTGATGAGCACGCCCTCGATCACGGCGCCGTCCCGGCTCTTCCAGGAGACGACCTCGCGCGTGCCCAGGATCCAGTCGGCGACCTGCTCCGTCATCCGCGTCAGGACGCGCGGCCGCCACGGGAACTCCGAAACGGCGATCTCGGGGAGCGCCGTCGCCGAGGCGGTCTGGAAGGCCACGCGCTTCCCGTCCCTCGCCACGCTGAAAGCGCCGGCCATGGCGTCGTCGGGGGTCGTCATCCGCGAGATCTGGAGCGTCTCGGGATCGAGGCGGTAGAGGTGCGAGGCCGTCCTCCGCAGGGCCGCGAAATAGATCCCCTCGGCGGTCCAGGCGACGGCGCTGGGGTTCTCGTCGAAGGCCCCGGTCAGCGGCCGGATCCGGCCGCCCTCGACCGGGACCACGGCCAGTCCGATGTTGCGGGCGAAATAGTCGCGGCGCCCGCCGGCGGTCGAGAACAGGACCGAGCGCCCGTCCGGAGCGAAGAGCGGGGAGGAGTCCGGGCCGGGGAGATCGACGATCTTCTTGACCGCGCCGCCGGCCAGGTCGAGAACGTAGATGTCGGAGGTCCCGCCGTTGACGAGGTCGGGGTTGACCGTCCCGCCGAAGGCGATCTTCGCGCCGTCGGGGGACCAGTCGAAGGCGCCGACGGTGAACGACCGGCCGCTCGTCCGGCGCTTCCCGGCCTGGGGCGCGCCCAGGGCCTCGGACACGTCGAACGTCCAGAGGTGGGTGTGCGTGTATTCGCGGCGGACGACCTCGAAGTCGCCGTAACGGTCCTTGCGCGCCTTGGCCTCGTCCGTCACCGGGTCGCCGGCCGTGAAGGCGATGGTCCGCCCGTCGGGCGACCAGGCGAACCCGTTGACGCCGGTCTCGGCCTTGGTCAGCTGGACGGCCTCGCCGCCGTCGGGCCGGATGGCGAAGACCTGGGGCTTGTCTTCGGCCCGGGCCGAGGCGAAGGCCAGCCACTTGCCGTCGGGCGACCAGGCCGGCGCGGTCGAGGATTTCTGGCCGCGCGTCAGCTGGAGGGGCTCGCCGCCGCCGGCCTCGACCAGCCAGATCTGGGTGACGAAGGCGTCCTGGTCGAGATCGGTCTCCGTGACGGTGTAGGCGACCCGCGTTCCGTCCGGGGAGAGGCGCGGCGCGCCGACGGACTTCAGGGTCATCAGGTCCTCGACCGTGGGCGCGCGCTTGTCCGGGGCCCGGCCGGGAACAGGGGCCGGGCCCGCGGCCAGGGCCGCCAGGAGAAGCGCCGGGACGATCGCCCTCGGCGCGAACGACGAACTTCGACGCATGATCCCTCCTCGAGCGCTGCCGGTCCCGGACGGCCGTCCGGACCTCTATCTTACGTCAGAGAGCCCGAAGGGGCAACATCGGCGCTTGCGCGCGCGTTCTACGCTTGCGCTCGGCGACCCGGAGGTTGTCGGACTCGAGGACGGGCGCGCGGAACGTCTCCTCGGCGATCTCGCCCGAGCTTCTTCCCGGCGCAATACCGGGCGCCGGGAACGACGCTCCGGCTCCTGAGGGGAGGCGATGACGCCGCCGGGGCTCCCCCGGTCCCTCAAAGGGGCGACCGGAGGATGCTCTTGACGTGCTCGAGGTTCGAGGCCAAGGCCCGCTTGCAGTCCTCCGACGCCCCTTCGATGGCCAGGCCCTCCTCGAGCAGCTTCCGGGCCGGAGCGAGGTCGACGGTCGCGTCCAGCCGGTGCATCTTGATGATCATGTAGGCCGCGTTGTTCTTGCCCCAGGCGACCCGGAGGGGGCTGCCGAGGCCCTCGGCCTGCCGGGTGTACTCGAGGTAATACTGGAGGGCGGCCACCAGGTTCCCGGCGGCGTCGCACTCCTCCGCCTTGGCCTTGGCCGCCAGCCAGCGGTCCCACGAGACCGACTGAACGGCCTCGGCCGCCTGGAGGGTCTGCCGCGGCGCTCCGCCGAGCGGGACGGCCGCGCCCGCCGCCACCGCGGCGGCGATGAGCGCGACGGTCCCCCGGAAGAGCGGTCTGTTCATCTCAGAACTGGGCGTTGACCCCGGCCGACAGGAGGCCCTTGTAGCCCACCCCGGCCTCGGCGAAGAAACCGACCTTCTTGCCGAAGCGCAGGCCCAGCGCGTTGAGATTGAAGGTCGGCAGGAGCTTGTTCACGGTGTCCGTATCCACCCCGTCGGTGTATCTCCCGCGGTGGGCCCGGACGCCGAACCCGGCCCCCGAGTAGAGCTGGAACCCGGGCCGCATGACCCAGTGATAGTCGAGCTCGGCCGCGACGATGGTGTTCTTTTCGCTGAAGTCGCCGACCACGGAACCGCTTTGGGAGAGGTTCCCCGAAGAGCTGTAGCGGCCGACCGCGGCGCCGAAGCCGAACCGGGAATTCGCCGAATAGTGGTAGGTCAGGAAGGGGACGGCGCTGAATTTCTGGTCCGCCTTGTTGAAGTTGCCGAGGGTGATGACGATGACGATGACATCCTTGAGGATGTCGGCGAACTGGTCGACGGACACTAAACCGAATTGGAACGATAGATCGTGCTTCCTTTCCTGGGCGAAACCCGCCGCCGGGAACGACAGGAGAACGGCGGCAAGCGTCAGGGCGACGGCCGGTTTCGTGAGCCGCTTGATGATCATGAAGACAACCTCCGTATGATGATCGATCGAATTCGCCTATTTAGTCGGGCGAATCGTCCGGATATTGAACATCCGGCCGTGCTCGGCACGGCATGCCGCCTCTTGAAACACCCGGGGGCGGAAGAAAAACTTCATCACAGATATTGAATATATCACACTCCTGGTCCATAATGACAGCGGGATGACGCCGAGGACCCCGCTCTGGGCGCGCAGCATCGCGGCCTTCTCCGTGGTGGCCGCCCTCGTCTTTTTCTCTTCGGGGGGCCTCGACTACTGGCAGGGCTGGGTCTACGTCGCCGCGAGCCTGGCCGTTCTCGGCCTTTCCCGGTGGTTCCTTCGGGACGATCCCGGCCTCGTCGCCGAGCGGCTCCGCCCCGGCAAGGGCGTGAAGTGGTGGGACAAGGGCTATTTCCTTCTGGCGACGCCCCTGTTCGTCGCGGCCATCGTCGTGGCCGGCGTCGACGCCGGCCGCCGCCATTGGAGCGACCCTCCGGGGGCGGCGGTCTACGCGCTGGCCTTGGCGGTGTTCCTCGCCGGCCAGGGCCTGTTCCTGTGGGCCAAGAAGGTCAACCCCTTCTTCTCGAGCGTCGCCCGCATCCAGACCGACCGGGGCCAGTCGGTCTGCCGCGAGGGGCCCTACAGGTTCTGCCGTCACCCGGGCTATCTCGGCGGCCTGATGTTCGGCCTGGCGACGCCGCTCGTTCTCGGCTCCTATTGGGCCCTCGTCCCGCAGGCCCTGGCGTCCGCGCTCCTCGTCCTGCGGACCGCCCTCGAGGACCGCATGCTGAAGCGCGACCTGCTCTGGTACGCCGAATACGCCGCGGCCGTCCCGGCCCGGCTCATCCCGGGAATCTGGTAACAAGGAGTGTGCGCCGTGTCCGAGAACGACCACGTTCGCCGCCTCCCCCGGACCGCACTGGCCGGGCTCGCCCTCATCCTCGTCCTGGCGGCTTCGGGCCTCACGGCCGCCGCGGCCGGGCTCACCAGCCCCAAGGAGCAGTTCGGCTTCGCCATCGGCGACGACTACCAGCTCTTCAACTACCGTCAGCTCGTCGCCTACTGGAAGAAGCTCGAGGCCCAGTCCGACCGCCTGTCGCTTGTCGAGATCGGCCGGACGGCCGAGGGCCGGACCATGGTCATGGCCATCGTCACGTCGCCGGCCAACCAGGCCCGCCTGGCCCGCTACAAGGACGTCTCCAAGCGGCTGGCCCTGGCCCGGGGCCTGTCCGACGCGGGCGCCCGGAAGCTCGCGGCCGAGGGCAAGGCCGTGGTCTGGATCGACGGCGGGCTCCACGCCACCGAGATTCTCGGCTCCCAGCAGCTGGTCGAGCTCGTCTGGCGGTTGGTCAGCCGCGACGACGCGGAGACCCGGCGCATCCTCGACGACGTCATCCTGCTGGCCGTGCCGGCCAATCCCGACGGGCTCGACCTCGTCGCCGACTGGTACATGCGCGAGAAGGAGCCGGCGAAGCGGTCGATGAGCGGGGTGCCCGTCCTCTACCAGAAATACATCGGCCACGACAACAACCGCGACTTCTACATGAACACCCAGCCTGAGACCAAGGCCATGAGCCGCCAGCTCTACATCGAGTGGCACCCCCAGATCCTCTACAACCACCACCAGACCGGGCCGGCCGGCACGGTGCTGTTCGCGCCGCCCTTCCGCGACCCCTTCAACTACGTCTTCGACCCGCTCATCCCGGTCGGGCTCGACCTCGTCTCGGCGGCCATGCACAACCGCTTCGTCACCGAGGGCAAGCCCGGCGCGACCATGCGGTCGGGCGCGGGCTACTCGACCTGGTGGAACGGCGGCCTGCGGAGCGCCGGCTACTTCCACAACGTCATCGGCATCCTGACCGAGACCATCGGCGGCCCGACGCCGGTCGAGATCCCGTTCATCCCGGACCGGCTGCTGCCGAAGCAGGACTACCCCTATCCGGTCGCGCCCCAGAAGTGGCACTTCCGCCAGTCGATCGAATACGCCATCACGGCCGACTTGGCCATCCTCGACGTGGCCTCGAAGCACCGCGAGGACTTCCTCTACCGGCGCTACCTCATGGGCAAACACGCCATCGAGCTGGGGAGCAAGGACTCCTGGACGATCGTGCCCGGGACGATCGCCGAGGTCCAGGCCGCGGTCGAGAAGGACCGGGCGGCCGGCCAGGCCCAGGGCGGAGCGGCGGCGGCGCGGGCGCAGGCGCAGGCCCCCGGGGCGGGCCCCGGCGGCCAGGGCGGGTTCGGCCGCGGCGGCGGCGTGGACATCAAGTACTACCAGGCCATGTTCGACCAGGCCAAGCGGGACTCGCGGGGCTACATCGTCCCGTCCGACCAAGCCGACTTCCCGACGGCGACCAAGTTCGTCAACGCCCTGCTCGAGAGCGGGGTCGAGGTGGAGCGGGCCAAGGCCGATTTCAGCGTCGCCGGCAAGTCCTATCCGAAGGGGTCGTACGTCATCAGGACGGCCCAGGCCTTCCGGCCCCACGTGCTGACCATGTTCGAGCCGCAGGACCACCCCAACGACTTCCCCTATCCGGGCGGTCCGCCGCGGCCCCCCTACGACGCCGCAGGCTGGACGCTGGCCTACCAGATGGGCGTCGCCTTCGACCGCGTCCTCGACGGCTTCGACGGGCCGTTCGAGAAGGTCCTGGGCGTCCTCGAGCCGCCGGCGGGGAGCTTCGAGCCGGGGATGTCGCCGGCCGGTTTCGTCCTCGACCGCCGCGTGAACGACGCGTTCACGGCCGTCAACCGGCTCGTCAAGGCGGGGGAGGAGGTCCTCTGGCTCAAGGCCGGGTTCGAGGCCGGCGGGCGGGCCTATCCGGCCGGCGCGTTCTACGTCCCGGCCAAGGGCGGCGCGGCGGCCGTCCTCGAGAAGGCGGCCGGGAACTTGGGATTGAAGGTGGCCGGGCTCGCCTCGGCGCCGGCGGTCGAGGCGTTCCGGCTGAAGCCGGTCAGGCTCGGGCTGTGGGACACCTACGGCGGCTCGATGGCCTCGGGCTGGGTCCGCTGGCTCCTCGAGCAGTTCGAGTTCCCGTTCGAGCTCGTCTTCGCCCCGGCCCTCGACGCCGGGAACCTCGAGGGCCGTTTCGACGCGATCATCTTCGTCGGCGGATCGATCCCCCGCGCGCCTGCGGCGGGCCTGGCCGGAGGCGGCGACTTCCGGGGTTTCCAGGCCGCCCAGCCGGCCGACGTGCCGGACGAGTACAAGGACCGGGTCGGGCGGATCACCGCCGGCAAGACCATTCCCGCCCTGCGGGCGTTCGTCGAGGCGGGAGGGACCATCCTGGCCCTCGACTCGGCGACGGCCATCGCCGACCACTTCGGGCTGCCGCTCACGAACGCGTTGACCGAAAAGGCGGCGGACGGCGCCGACACGCCGCTGCGGCCGGAGAAGTTCTACATCCCCGGCTCGATCCTCCGGGCCGTCGTCGACAACACCCACCCCCTGGCCCACGGGATGCCGGCGACGGTGGATGTCTTCTTCAACAACACCCCGGCCTGGAACCTCCCGCCCGACGCCGAGCTCAAGGGCGTCAGGCCCGTGGCCTGGTTCGACGACGGCAAGCTCCTCCGGAGCGGCTGGGCCTGGGGCGAGTCGTATCTGCGCCGAAGCGTCCAGGTCGCCGAGGCGTCGGTGGGCAAGGGCAAGGTCTTCCTCTACGGGCCCGAGGTCGCCTTCCGCGGCCAGCCCCACGGCACGTTCAAGCTGCTCTTCAACGGCATCTACTACGGCCCCGCCTCGCGTAATTAGGGCGACGCGCCCGCTAGGACGGGGTCAAACCTTTAATTGTTTAATGTTCTCTTCCATTTTCTGTGGGTGGCTATGGGCTCTGTTGCCAGGTGCTCGAGGCGCGTATCGGGACATGTACCGCCCCGGTACGTGTCCCGTATGCCTGAATGCCTGAATGGGGACACGTACTGGGAGTACATGTCCCCATTTGCCGGCCCATCCGACCCACACAACGTGGAAGAGAACCAAAAAATTAAAAAATTAAAGGTTTGACCCCTTCTTCTTTTTCCGGCCGAGGATGCCGCCGCTGAGGAAGAGGCCGGCCCCGAGGACGAAGCCGAAGTTGTACCAGGTGCCGTTGTTGTGGACCTCGTAGAGCCGGACGTTCCTGGTGAAGACCGAGACGATGAAGGTCACCGGGGAGATGAAGCCGTGCCAGAGCCCGAGGAAGAAGCCGGCCGTCCGGCCGTCGGCGTCGGGCGTTTTCTCGACGCTGTTGGGCCCGGGCGCGCACGACGACAGGACCAGGATGGCGGCCAGCGCCGCGATCGGCACGATCGAGCGTCTCATGTGTCCCTCCTTGCGTTCGGGACCTATTCTAGCCCAGATCGGGCGCCTCTCCAAGCCGCCCGGGCGTCCGGCCGCTCGTCCGGCCGAGACTTGCCTTTGTCCGACGCCGGCGTTAAAATGGTGCTTCAAGCCAAAGCCGACCGAATCCCTATCGAAGGAGGCCACCATGAAAGGGGATCCGAAACTCATCAAGGTCCTGAACTCCCTGCTGGCCGACGAGCTCTCGGCCATCAACCAGTACATGGTCCACTCGGAGATGTGCGACGCCTGGGGCTACGAGAAGCTCCACAAGGTCATCGAGAAGCGGGCCATCGACGAGATGAAGCACGCCGAGAAGCTCATCGCCCGCATCCTCTTCCTCGAGGGCCTGCCCATCGTCAGCGAGCTCAAGCCCATCTTCATCGGCACCGACGTGCCCAAGATGTACGACTTCGACCACAAGGCCGAGGAAATGGCCATCAAGGCCTACAACGACGCCATCGACCTGGCCGGCGAGGTCAAGGACCAGGCCACGGGCGACCTCCTCCAGACGATCCTCAACGAGGAGGACGAGCACATGGACGAGATCGAGGCGACCCAGGACCAGATCAAGCAGATGAGCCTGCAGATCTTCCTGACCACCAAGGTCGGCTGATCCGCGGGGCCCCAGGGTTGGACAAGCAGGGCGGCGGGCCGCGGGCCGGCCTGGTGGCCGGCACGGCCCTTGTCTTCGGCGCTGTCTGGGGCCTGGGCGAGGCGACCCTCGGGCATCTCCTGCATCTCCTCCGTGTCCCCGGCCTGCCGGGCCTGGTCATGGTCCCCGTCGCCGTCCTGATCATGGGCCGGGCGGCCGCCCGCTCCCGAAGCGCCGCCGCCGTCTTCCTGGCCGGGGCCGTGGCCGCGTCGTTCAAGCTCTTCGACCTCCTCGTCCCCGGCACGGACCTTCTGGCCCTGAGCCGGCCCATCCAGGCCATCCTGTTCGAGGCCCTGGCCGGCGCGGTCTGGGTCGGACTGGCCGGCGCGTCGGCGGCGGCGGCGCCGGGGAAAGCGGGCGTCTTCTCCGGGACGCCATGACCGTCTCCGCCTTCAAGAGAGCCATCGAGACCTCGGCCATGAGCCGCCGCGGCTTCCTCCGCTGGAGCGCCCTCTTCGGCGCCGCGGCCGCCTCGTCCAAGGGCCCGGCCGCCGGCTTCCGCCGCCGCGACCCGCGCCATGCCCTGGTCGAGCAAGCGCCGGCCGAAGAGCGCATGGTCCGCGTCGGCTGCCCGTCCCACAACTGCGGCGGCCGCTGCCTCCTCAAGGTCCATGTCCGCGACGGCGTCATCGTCCGCATCGACACCGACGACCGGCCCGGCGACACCGTGGCCGACCCCCAGCTCCGGGCCTGTGTCCGCGGCCGGGCCTACCGCAAGCGCCAGTACCATCCCGGCCGGCTTCTCCGCCCGCTCAAGCGCGTCGGCGGGCGGGGCGAGGGCAAGTTCCAGCCCGTCACCTGGGACGAGGCCCTCGACCGCGTCGCCGCCGAGTTCGAGCGCGTCAAGAAGACCTACGGCAACGAGGCCTTCTTCGTCCCCTACGGCACGGGGAGCTACAACCAGATCAACGGCCGCCAGACCGCCCAGCGCCTGATGAACCTCTACGGCGGCTCGCTCGGCTTCTACAACAGCTACTCCTGGGCGGCCATCTCCGCGGCCACGCCGACCGTCTACGGCACCGAAGTCACCGGCAACCAGCGCCAGGACTGGCTCAACTCCAAGTACATCCTGATGTGGGGCTGGAACCCGGCCGAGATGCGCGACGGCACCAACAGCGCGTGGCTCGTCCGGAAGGCCCGGGAGAAGGGCGCCCGCGTCGTCTGCGTCGACCCGCGGATGACCCTGAGCGCCGTCTCCCTCGCCGACGAGTGGGTCCCCATCCGGCCCGGCACGGACGCGGCCATGATGACGGCCATGGCCCACGTCGTGGTCACGGAGAACCTCCACGACGCCGCCTTCGTCCGGACCCACTGCGTCGGGTTCGACTCGACCGGGATGCCGGCCGGCGCGGAGGACGCCGAGAGCTACAAGGACTACCTCCTCGGGACGCGCGACGGCGTCCCGAAGACCCCGGACTGGGCCGAGCCCATCTGCGGCGTGCCGCGCGGGACGATCGCCCGCCTGGCCCGCGAATACGCCACGACCAAGCCCGGCGTCCTCTACCAGGGCTACGGCATGCAGCGCCGCGCCTACGGCGAGCAGGCCGTCCGGGCCGGCTGCGTCCTCGCGGCCATCACCGGCAACGTCGGCGTCCCCGGCGGCTGGGCCAGCGGCATCGCCCTGCAGGCGCCCGACGGCGGCCCGTTCTGGCTCGTCTTCCCCGTCGGCGCTAACCCGGTCAAGGCCGAGATCCCGAGCTTCCTCTGGACCGAGGCCGTCCTGCGCGGCCGCGAGATGGGCCCGGCCGACGGCGTCCGCGGCGCCGACCGCCTCCCGACGGACATCAAGTGCGTCTGGGCCGTGGCCTGCAACTGCCTGGTCAACCAGCACGGCAACATCAACCGGACGGCCCGCATCCTGGCCGACGAGAAGAAGGTCGAGTTCCTCCTCGTCCAGGACAACTTTCTGACCCCGACGGCCAGGTTCGCCGATATCGTGCTTCCCGTCTGCACCCAGTTCGAGACCTGGGGCCTCGAGGACGGCTGGAAGTACGGCGACGAGGTCCTCCTCATGCCCAAGGTCGTCGAGCCGCCGCCGGAGACGAAGAGCGACTACCGCATTTCGGCCGAGATCGCGGCCCGGCTCGGCTTCGAGCAGGCCTACACAGAGGGACGGACCGAGCGCGAGTGGGTGGCCTGGTCGCTCGACCGCTACCGGGAGACGCGCTTCCCCGGCCTGCCCTCCCTCGACGAGCTCGAGCGCTCGAACGCGGGGGTCTACTCGGTCCCCGTGACCCGGCCGGCCGTGGCCTTCTCTGACTTTCGTCGCGACCCGGCGAAATACCCGCTCCGGACCCCCTCGGGCAAGATCGAGATCTTCTCCAAGGCCCTCCACGACATGGGCCGGCCGGCCGACATCCCGGCCGTCCCGAAGTACATCCAGGAGTGGGAGAGCCCCTTCGGCCCCGAAGCGGAGAGGTATCCGCTGTCCGTGATCGGCCACCATTACCTCTCCCGCGTCCACTCGACCCTCGAGGGCGTCGACTGGCTCGAGGAGGCCTTCCCCCAGCGCCTGTTCATCAACACGGTCGACGCCGGGGCGCGGAAGATCCGGAACGGCGATCCGGTCCGGGTCTGGAACGACCGCGGCGCCGTCGTCGTCAAGTGCCGGGTGACGGCGCGGATCATGCCCGGCGTCGTGGCCCTGCCCCAGGGCGCCTGGTGGACGCCCGACGCCGCGGGCGTCGACAGGCGCGGCTCGGTCAACGTCCTGTCGTCGGAGCGCTGGACGCCGCTCGCCTTCGGCAACGCCCAGCACACGATCATGGTCCAGGTCGAGAAGGCGGAGGCGGCCTGAGATGGTCAACCAGTACGCCTTCTACTTCGACGCCTCGGCCTGCGCCGGCTGCAAGGCCTGCCAGATGGCCTGCAAGGACCGCAACGACCTCGGGCCGGGCGTCCTCTGGCGCCGCGTCTTCGAGGTGGCCGGCGGCGGCTGGGAGAAGCGGGGCGAGGCCTGGGTCCCCTCGGTCGTGGCCTACAACATCTCCATGGCCTGCAACCACTGCGAGAAGCCGGTCTGCGGCTTGGCCTGCCCGGTCCAGGCCATCTCCAAGCGCGCCGACGGCATCGTCCTCGTCGACACGGAGGCCTGCGTCGGCTGCCGCTACTGCGAGTGGGCCTGCCCCTACACGGCCTTCCATTTCGACGCCCGGACCAACACCGTGTCGAAGTGCGATTTCTGCGCCGACGCCGTCGACGCGGGCGAGGCGCCGGCCTGCGTGGCGGCCTGCCCCCAGCGGGCCCTCGACTTCGGCGACCTGGACGAGCTCAGGCGGAAGTACGGCGAGGTCCGCCGCATCTTCCCCCTGCCCGACCCGGCCACGGCCGAGCCGGCCCTGATCATCAAGCCGCACCGGGACTCGGCCGAGGCCGCCGAGCGCGGCGCCGAAGTGGCCAACTGGGAAGAAGTCTAGCCCTCGATGCTCAAGGAGTGGCCGCTCGCCGCTTTCACCGTCCTCGGCCAGACGGCCGTCGGCGTTCATCTCGTCTTCCACCTGCCGTTCATCGTCCGGGGGCGCCTGCCGGGGAGCGGCTGGCGCTTCACCTGGATCGCGCTCCTGGCCGTCGTCGCGGCGCTCACGGCCGCGGCGGCCCTGGCCTCCTTCTTCCATATCAGCCACCCGCTGCGGGCGAGATACGCGCTCCGCAATCTCCGGACCTCCTGGCTCAGCCGGGAGATCCTGTTCGAGCTCCTCTTCGGCGCCTTCGTCGCGCTCGAAGGATGGCTGGCCTACGTCAGGCCGGCGTCGCGGGCCTCGCTCTGGCCGGCGATCGGCGCGGCCTCGCTGGCCGGGCTTCTCTTCATCGCCAGCATGGCCCGGCTCTACATGCTCCCGGCCCTGCCCGCCTGGAGGAACGCCTACACGCCTCTTTCGTTCTTCCTGACGACGCTCGTCCTGGGCGCCGTGGGGACCGAGGTCGCCGTCCGGGCCCTGGCCGGGCCGGGGGCCTTTGACCTGAACCTGACGGGCGCCGCCCTGGTCCTCGTCGCCGCCGAGGTCCTGTTCGCCCTGCTCTGGGCGCCCCGCCACGGCCTCCTGGGCGTCCGCCCCGCCCCGTCGCTCCGTCCGCACGACGACTCGCCGCGGCGATTCCACCGGGCCAGGATCGTCCTGCTGGCCCTGGGGAGCGCCTTCCTGGCTTTGGACCTGGCCACGGGCGGCGGAGACATCATGAAGGAGAAGGGGATCGGCCTCGCCCTCTTCCTCGTTTTCGTCCTGGTCTCGGCGGGCGAGCTCGCCGGCCGGTTCCATTTCTACGGCTTGGTCGCCCGGCCTCGGGCGTGAGCCGACGGGCCCGCGCGCCGGGAAAACCCGCGTCCCGTGCTTCGAGAGCCGGGCGGGCGACAATGTGAAGCCGGCGGGAACAGGAAGTCGATCCTGCTTCGATCCATTGAATCCGCCGGGAACTTCGATAGCGCCGGCCATTCCGCAAACTCGAGTATTTTCCTTAGTTCCGCCAGGTCTACGCGAGGCGGATCCGACGATCCGCCCCCGCCGCGGCCCTGGGCCGCCGGATCTCGGGTTCTTGACTCTCGTCCCCGGCCGGGATATTCTCTTTACATGAGGGGACGGGCCGAACGGAATGTTATATACTCATCCCTAGCCATGGAGGGCCGGATCCCCGCGTTCGAAAGCGTAGATGACGTCATGGCCGGTGTTTACCGGGACATGGAGCCTGAGAAGCGGTTGGAGATAGCACTCGGCATGTGGCTGTCCGCAAGGCAAATGCTCTACGATGCCATCAGATCTTTCCGCCCCGACTGGACCGAGGATCAAGTCGAACGAACGGTCGCCGAGAGGATGCTCCGTGGATCAACGTAGCCTTCTTCATCACGCCGCCCGTTGCTTCAATGACCTTGCGATCCCCTATTTCGTCACCGGATCCATGGCTTCCTTCCTGTATGGGGAGCCACGGCTCACTCAGGACATCGATATCGTTGCCGACATCCAGGAGAGCCATGTCCCGAACCTGCTCCGGTCTTTCCCCGCGACGGAGTTCTATATCGACGAATCCTCGATCCGGCGGGCCATCCTCGCCAAGAGCCAGTTCAATATCATCCACCCGTCCTCCGGCAACAAGATCGATGTCATCATCCCAAAGGGAGGAACGTTCGACCGCGGGCGTTTCGAGAGGCGGCGCGCGGTACAGACCTCGGACGGGTTGACCATTCAGTATTCGTCCCCTGAGGATATCATCGTCAGCAAACTCGAGTTCTATCGGGAAGGCCGTTCGGATAAGCATCTGAGGGACATCGCCGGCATCGTCAAGATCTCCGGAGAGGAGCTGGACCTCGGGTATATCGCATCCGTCACTCAGGAGAAGGGGCTCAGGGAGATTTGGGAAGAGCTCCTCAAGGGGATCCGCAAGTAGGAGAGTGAGCGCGGCCCTCTCCGGCCCCACAAGGGGAGGTGACGTCGCACATCCCCGACAAGGGCCGGGTCATGGTCCGGCGCCAAGGTCTCTCCGCCGACGCCCGAATTCGGCCGTCATCTGGAGTTGACGTTCTTCGCCGAGAAGCCGCCGCCGGCTCATGACTTCGAACAGGCTGCCCTGATGGCAAACGAAGAGAGCGGGGAATAGTGAACAACTACCGCCTTCCAGGCGGTAGTTGTTCCCTGGTTCCCGAGATGTCTGGCTGGGCGTCCTGAGAATTCGAGGGAGATACATCGGATTCCGGAGAATCCGAAACATATCTTCGGAGCAGAGTGCCGCACTTCCTGCAATAGCTCGTATCTCCGGGATTCTCGAAACGGTATTTCCGGCACGTGAAGGCTATGGCAAACCCCTTCAATCCGATGCGGTTCAAGAATAACAAGAACGAATGTTGGAGTCAAACCATTTTCCGGCTCCCGCCTTAGCCTCGCTCCGCCCTCGCGTCTTAACTCAAGCGAGCCAGTCCCCGACGGCAAGGACATGGTCCGGCCCATCTTGGACTTGGGGCGGCTCGTATTCCTGGGGACGGGGGGAGAAGTCGGCAACCGGCGTGGCGACGATGCTGACGAGCTCGAGCGGATGGACTGCTGTCAGGCTGACGGAAGTGGGCCGAACGCTCGGCGAACGGATCACGCTCAAGAAGACCGAGGAACGGTTGAGTCGTGAGTTGGGACGCCGGGGGCTGGGGCGGAGGCGAGATCGCGGTTCACGGCCTTGTTCGAGCGTTTGGCCATCGACGTGCTTCTGGCCAGCGATGTCGAGAGCGGCCGCAAGACCCTGCGGTTGAGCTGGGACGAGGCGTGGGGCATCATGAAGCGGGCCGTGGCCCGGGGGAAAAGGCGGAAGAGGACGCGGGTCGTGAGGAAGATGGGAGTGGACGAAAAATCGGCGGCCCGCGGGCACAACTATCTGACGGTGGTCAGCGATCTGGAGCGAGGCACGGTGGAATACCTGGGCGACAACCGGGACGAGGACAGCTTGGACGGCTATCTGGGGAAGCTGGCGCCGAGATGCCGGGCGAAGATCGAATCGATCGCCATGGACATGTGGGATCCGTACTTGGCCTCGATCCGGAAGCACGTTCCGCAGTCCGAGGAGAAGGTCGTGTTCGATCGCTACCATCTGATGAC
>JAKQUO010000059.1 GCA_029569255.1 Acidobacteriota bacterium
CGACGGGAACGCTGACAGATGAGATGGTCCAGAAGTATATTGCGGAACAGGAAGGGGAGCCCGTTGTGGACGATAGTCGATTTGTAATCGACAATCCTGAGAAGCTACCGCCTTCCAGGCGGTAGTTGTTCACTTTTTCCCTTTTATGGGTGAGGGACATGGCTCGAGCATCCAGAAATTAAAGAATTAAAGGTTTGACCCCTTCTTGAAGGCGCCGCTTTCGGCTATCATGGGGGCATGGCCGCGCACGAGCCGCTCAAGGGGAGCTTCGCCGCTGACGCCGAGGCCATCTGGCGGGCGGCCCTGGCCGCCGTCGACCCCTGGAGCCTCATCCGCGGGAGCGTCGTCCGCGAAGGGGACATCGTCTGCGTCAACGACCGCGAGTTCGACCTGGCCGCCCACGAGCGCGTCTTCGTCGTTTCGTTCGGCAAGGCCGCCTCGGCCATGGGCGAGGCCCTGGCCGCGACCCTCGACGAGCGGCTGACCGCCGGGCTCGTCGTCATGCCCGGGCCCGTGCCCAAGGGCCACTACCGGCTCGAGCACATCGAGGCCGCCCATCCCGTCCCCGACGCGTCGAGCGTCGAGGCCGCCCGCCGCGTCCTGGAGATCGCGGCGCGGGCCGGGGAGAGGGACCTCCTCTTCGTCTGCATCTCCGGCGGCGGCTCCTCGCTCCTGACGCTCCCGGCCGAGGGCATCGGCCTCGACAAGAAGCGCCGCCTCACCGAGGACCTCATGCGCGCCGGCGCGACCATCCGGGAGCTCAACATCGTCCGCAAGCACCTCTCGGCCGTCAAGGGCGGCGGCCTGGCCAAGGCGGCCTTCCCCGCGACGGTCGTCACGCTGGCCATCTCGGACGTCGTCGGCGACGACCTGGGGACCATAGCCTCGGGCCCGGCGCATTGGGACGCCTCGACGTTCGCCGAGGCCCGGGCCATCCTCGAATGCTACGGCCTGTGGGACTCGGCCTCGGCCATGGTCAGGGCCCGCTTCGAGGAAGGGGCGCGCGGCCTCGTCGCGGAGACCCTCAAGGAGGGCGACCCCGTCTTCGCGCGCGTCCACGCCTTCATCGTCGGCGGGAACATGACCGCCCTGCGCGCGGCCAAGCGCGAGGCCGAGAAGCGCGGCTTCGAGCCGATCTTCCTGTCGTCGAGCGACGGCGGCGAGGCCCGCAGGACGGCCGCCGGCTACGCCGCCTTCCTGGCCGAGCTGGCCTGCTCGGCGGCCTCCCTGCCGCGGCCCCTCTGCCTGCTCGCCGGCGGCGAGCTGACGGTCACGGTCAAGGGGCGGGGCAAAGGCGGCCGCAACAGCGAGTTCGTCCTGGCCGCGCTCGTCGAGATGGCCAAGGCCGGGGTCGAGGGGCTCGACTGGCTCATCCTCAGCCTGGGGACCGACGGCATCGACGGCCCGACCGACGCGGCCGGCGCCTGGGCCGACGCCCGGACGGTCAAGACGGCCCGGGCCCTCGGGCTCGACCCGGCCGCCTACCTCGACGACAACGACTCCCACTTCTTCTTCAAGCAGACGGGGAACCTGATCGTGACCGGCCCGACCGGCACGAACGTCATGGACCTCCGGATCTTCCTCCTCCGCGCCGCCTGAGTCCCCTGGCCGCGACTTGATTTTCCCGCCGCGCCGGCTATAATGGAGGCAAGTTTTCTTGCGCCGGCTGGAGAGAACTTCCAACACAAGAAATCATCATTTTCCCCCTTTTCTGCTGTAAGAGAAACAGCCGGCATTTCCCTTCGGGCTTCCCCCCATCTCCGCGGCCGAGGGGGCATCGGCGCCCGGCCGTCGCGATGGCTCGGCCGCCGCGCGCTTTTTCGCGCGCTTTTTCGCTTGACTCCGGCCCCCGTCTTTCCTTAATATGATAGCGGCTCTCTTTCGCCGGCTGGAGAGGGCTCCCTCACAAAATCCAATCATCACCCCCCTTTTGCTGACCTCAGCCGGCACTTTCCCCCGCCGTCCGCGGGCCTCGGGCCCGCCCCGTTCCCGAAGGCGGTCCTTTCGCGCGGCAGCCCGAGGGGACGTCGCCGCCCGGCTCCCGCGGCGCCGCGCTTTCCCGCGCTTGCCCGTTCAACCCGCCGCCCGATTGTGCTATCATACGGGGCAGGAACGAACGCGGAGCCGAGCATGGGCAAGATCGACTGGAAGAAAGAGCTGGAGAACCACTTCGAGAACGTCAAGGTCATCGCTCAGTGCCAGGCCGAGACGGTGGCCCAGTTCGACCAGTTCTGCGAGTTCATCGCCGAGCCCGCCTTCGAGAGCCTGACCGAGGAGCTGGACCGGCGCCGGATCAGGTCCGCGCACCAGAAGATCGCGGGCCGGAGCATCCGCTTCACCATCCTCTTCCCGGGCTCGAAGGACGACCAGTTCCACTACCGCATCTCCCTGCCCAAGAACTCCGTCGAGCTGCGGCTGAAGCTCCAGATCAAGGCCCGCCCGAGCCCCAAGGCCGACTACGAGACGACGGACGGGGACTTCATGCCGGGGCTCTTCCCCTTCAAGGTGCTGCGGATGGACAAGGACGAGGTCGTCGCCGACGTCGTCAAGCACTACACGGGCTTCTGCTACAAGGCGCTGACGTCGCCCGACTGAGGGCCGCTACTTCCGCTTCTTGCCTTTCTCGGCGCCCTTCCCCGCGTCGCTCTTGACCTTCTCCCACTTGCCCGGTGTCCAGGCCCAGTAGGACCCCTTGTTCTCCCAGACGCCGGGCGCCCAGACGCGGCCCGCCTTGGCCTTGGCCCAGCGGCCCTCGACCCACTCGTAGTTGATGCCGGCCCATTTCCAGTAGCCGGGGACCCAGACGTGGGCGGGACTCGGCTGGAGCGTGGGCGCCTCGACCCGGAGCGGGGGAGGGGCCACCCGGGGCTTCGAATCGGCGGCCGCGAACGCGACGGCGAGGAAAAAGACGGCCGCCGGGGCGAAGAGAGTCTTTTTCATCGCTGCCTCCGGGAGTTTAGTCGCCGGAGGGGAGGCGATCTTGAGGGATTATCTCCCGGCGTTGACGACCTCGAGGACCTTCAAGAGGTAGTCGTAGCCCGGCCGGTCCGTGGTGTTCTGGCCGAGATACTTGAACTGGAGCACGCCGGCGGCGTCGACGACATAGATGCTGGGGATGTTCTGGTCGACCTTGCTCCCCGACCATTCGGCGCGGAAAAGGTCGAGCTTCCGGGAGAGCGTCCGCTCGCCGTCGACGAGGATGGGGAAGGGGGCCAGGACCTCGCCCTTCGCCAGCGCGAAGTCCTTGGGGTAGAACTGCCGGGACCGCTCCATCCGGGTCTTGCCCGCCTCGTCGAGCTTGTCCGGCTCGGGCGGGTTCTTCCGGGCCTTGATCGATTCGAGCTGTCCGGGCAGGGCCTCGAGCCAGGCCTTGACGACGTCATGGGCGTAGGGGAAGACGACCAGGATCTCGAGGTTGAACCGCTCGCGGATCTTCCGGGCCTTCTCGAGCTCGGCCAGCTCGACATAGCGGTAGTTGCAGATCGTGCACCAGTAGTTCTCGGCGGCGTAGCCGCGGGGGAAGAGGATGAGGACGTTCTTGCCGCGGAGCGACGAGAGGGTCAGCGTCCCGCCCTGGTAGACGGGCAGGGTGAAGTCGGGCATGGGCTGGCCGACGATGGCCGGCTGGGGCCGGGGCTCGGCCGCGGCCTGGCCGGCGGCCTGGCCCTTGAAAAGGACGATCATGGCGACGGCGGCCAGGACGCCGACGAAAACGGCGGTTTCCTTCTTTTCGATCATGGGCGGGACTCCTTGAACGGGGCTGCCCCTATTAGAGACGACCCGGGCCGCGGCGTCAAGCGCGGGCCCGTCCCCGCCGGTCTCCGCCGGGCCCGGCCCGCGGCCGGTCACATCAGATCGAACGCCGCCGGGCTCAGAACCGGACGCGGAAGCCGGCCTGGAGGCTGAAGCCGCCGAGGTCGAACTTGGGCTCGCGCACATTCACCTCGGGAGGCGGCGGGGTGTCCGAGATCTCGAACCCGCTGATCTCGTAGGCGCCGAAGCTCTGGGTGTAGAGATAGAGCTTGCCCGAGGTCGTATCTCTATCGCCGTCGCTGTTCTCATACGTCCCCGTGACCGCCGCGAAGTTCTTGAGCTTGGCGTAACGGCCGACGGCCTCGACGAAGACGCCGAGCTTGGGGGAGATCTTGTACTCGAGGCCCAGGCCGCCGTGGAAGCCGATGTCGGCCCCGCTTCGCTCGGCGCCCTCGACGCCCATCCTGGACCACGAGCCGTCAGCGAAATCAAGCCCCTGGGTCCCCTTGAATTTGAGGTTCAGATAGTAGGCCGCGCCGGCGTTGGCCGTCAGGCTGAGCTTTCCGCCCATGGGGACGTCCAGGAACAGCCCGAGGCGCAAGGGGATGGCCGAGAGCATCGCTTCGCTGACGATGTCCACCGTAAACTCCTCTCGGGTGTACGTCGCCAGCGAATCGGCCGAGCTGCGCATGAACCCGGCGCCGACGCCGACGCCGAGCAAGGGCGTGATCTGGTAGATGAGGTCGGCCCCGAAGTTGTAGCCGCCGTGAAGGGGCTTGTAACCCCCGGTGACGGTCCCCGAGCTTTGGGCGGCGTAGGCCTCGACGAGCTCGAAATAGTAGTCCGCGCCCTCGTTCACGTCGCCGGCCATCATGTAGTTGTAGCCGCCGTAGAGCCTGAGGCTCAACTTCGAGAAGGCCGAGGACCCCGCGGGATCGGACTGCGGGCCCGCGACGGAGAAGGCGTCCTTGTCGATGAGGAAGCCCGGCGGGACGACGCGAGCGCCCTTTTCGCCGGCCATCGCCGGGACCGCCCAGGCGAGGGCGCCGAGGACCAGGGCGCCGACGACCAGGAACTTGACCGATAACTGCTTTCCGCGCAAAACACACCTCCGATAGGGGATCTAACGCCATTTTAGTCGGACGGCCGGGGGTGTTTACGCAAAGCGGGCCGCGGGCGCCGGCCCCGTCCCGCCCGCCCGGCCCCCCCAGGCTCCCGGCCCTTCCCCGGCCCGGGTGGCATAATCCCCCGAATCGTCTATGATAGAGGGGATGAACATCCAACCCAGGCTCCTTCGCCTCTCCCTCGCCGCGTCCCTCGCGGCCGCCTTGGCGGCCGCGGCCCTCGTCCTCCCCGCGCCGGCCCAAGAACGGGGGCGCGCGTCCGCGGGACATGTCCCCGCCGCGGCCCAGGACCAGGCGGCGGCCCTCCGGGCCGCTCCGGCCCCCGTCACCTACGCCCTCGACCGGAAGCTCCCCGTCGACCCCCGCATCACCGTGGGGCGGCTCCCCAACGGCCTCCGCTACTGGATCCGGGTCAACAGGGAGCCGAAGAACCGGGCCGAGCTGCGCCTGGTCGTCAACGCCGGCTCGGTCCTCGAGGACGAGGACCAGCGCGGCCTGGCCCACGTCGTCGAGCACCTGGCCTTCAACGGCTCGACCCACTTCCCCCAGCAGAAGCTCGTCGAGTTCATGCAGTCGATCGGCATGCGCTTCGGCCCCGACCTCAACGCCTTCACCGGCCTCGACGAGACGATCTACCTCCTCAAGGTCCCGACCGACTCGCCCGAGATCCTGGCCACCTCGTTCCTCATCCTCGAGGACTGGGCCCACGGCGTTTCCTTCGAGCCCAAGGCCGTCGAGAAGGAGCGGGGCATCATCGTCGAGGAGTGGCGCCTCGGCCAGGGCGCCGACGAGCGCGTCCGCGAGAAGCATCTCCCCGTCCTCCTCCGCGGCTCGCGTTACGCCGACCGCGACCCCATCGGCAAAAAGGAGGTCGTCGAGACCTTCCCCCACGAGGCCCTCAAGCGCTTCTACCGGACCTGGTACCGGCCCGACCTGATGGCCGTCATCGCCGTCGGCGACTTCGACAAGGACCGGATCGAGGCGCTCGTCAAGAAGCACTTCGCCCCGCTCGCCGTCCCGCCCGGGGCGCCGCCGCGGCCGGCCTATCCCGTCCCCGACCACGACGACACGCTCTTCGCCATCGCCGCCGACAAGGAGGCCGACCGGAACATCGTCGCCGTCTATCACAAGCTCCCCCTGGCGTCCCAGGACACGGTCGGCGACTACCGGCGCATGCTCGTCGAGCGGCTCTTCAACGCCATGCTCAACGCCCGCTTCTCCGAGATCCTCCAGAAGCCCGACCCGCCGTTCCTCGGGGCCGCGGCGAGCAGCGGCCGCTTCGTCGGCTCGAAGGACGTCTTCGTCCTGTCGGCCATGGTCGGCGACGGCGGGATCCCGCGCGGCCTCCGCGTCCTCTACGAGGAGGGCGAGAAGGTGGCCCGGTTCGGCTTCACCGCGACCGAGCTGGAGCGCCAGAAGAGCGAGATGCTGCGCTACTTCGAGCGGGCCACGGCCCAGCGCGAGAGCGAGGACACCGGCGCCCTGGCCGAGGAGTTCACCCGGGCCTTCCTCGAGGGCGAGCCGACGCCCGGCATCCAGGTCGAGTACGACCTCCACAGGCAGTTCATGCCCGGCATCGGGCTCGAGGAGACGAACCGCCTGGCCCGCGAGTGGATGACCCCCCGCAACCGGGTCATCGCCGTGACGGTCCCGGAAAAGCCCGGCCTGGCCGCGCCGACCGAGGCGGAGCTCCGGGCCGTCCTCGAGGGCGTCAAGACGGCCGAGCTCGACGCCTACGAAGACACCACGCCCGACGCCCCGCTCCTGCCCGTGGCGCCCGCGCCCGGCGCGATCGCGGGCGAGCGCGAGATCGGGGCGGTCGGCGTCACCGAGTGGACGCTCTCCAACGGCGCCCGGGTCGTCCTCAAGCCGACCCCGTTCAAGGAGGACGAGATCCTCTTCCGGGCCATAAGCGCCGGCGGCGTCTCGCTGGCCGACGACGAGAACCTCATCCCGGCCAACACGGCCGACCAGGTCGTGCCCTCGGGCGGCCTGGGGGAGTTCAGCGCCGTGGACCTCCAGAAGAAGCTGGCCGGCAAGGCCGTCAGCGTCCGGCCGTCGATCGGCGAGCTCGAGGAGGGCCTCTCGGGCAGCGCCTCGCCGCGCGACGCCGAGACGCTCTTCGAGCTCGTCTACCTGACCTTCACCGCGCCGCGGGCCGACCCGGACGTCTTCGAGTCGCTCAAGTCCCAGTGGAAGACCTTCCTCGAGAACCGGGCCAAGAGCCCCGAGACCGTCTTCGCCGACACCCTGCGGACGACCCTGCAGCGCGACCAGCCCCGCTTCCGGCCCATGACCGTCGAAGAGATCCCCAAGATGTCGCTCGAGAAGTCGATGGCCTTCTACCGCGACCGCTTCGCCGACGCCGGCGACTTCACCTTCATCTTCGTCGGCAACTTCGACCCGGCGGCGCTCCGGCCGCTGGTCGAGCGCTACCTGGCCAGCCTGCCGTCGCTCCGGCGCAAGGAGACCTGGCGCGACTGGCGGGTCGAGCCGCCCGAGGGGGTGGTCGAGCGGACGGTCCGCAAGGGCGTCGAGCCGAAGAGCCTGGCGGCCATCGTCTTCTCCGGGCCGTTCGAATACACGGCCCCGAACCGCGTCGCCATCCGGGCCTCGGCCGACATCCTGGAGAACCGCCTGCGCCAGCTCCTGCGGGAGAAGGTCAGCGGGACCTACGACGTCTCGGTCTCGCCGACCTACGGCCGCATCCCCAAGGAAGAGTTCCGGATGGCGATCGACCTCGGGGCCGACCCGGCCCGCGTCGGCGAGCTCGTCGGGCTCATCTTCAAGGAGGTCCGGAGGCTGCAGAAGAAAGGGCCGACGGCCAAGGAGGTGGCCGAGGTCCGCCTGGCCGAGGCCCGCGACTACGAGACCAACTCGCGGCAGAACGGCTGGTGGCTGGGCCAGCTCGCCGAGCGCTACCGGCTGGGCGAGGACCCGGCCGCCCTGGCCCGCGTGCCCGACTCCTACGCCGTCCTGACGCCGGCCTCGGTCCAGGCCGCGGCCAAGCTCTACTTCAACACGAGGCGCTACGTCCAGGTCGTCCTGTATCCGGAGAAGTGAGGGCGGGCCCAAACCGTCGGCCTTGCCTCGGCGGAGCCGAGCCGGGCCCTTGGGCTCTGCCTTCTCCGGGCACGATCTTGCGAGGCCGATCTCCGCGGCACGTTCGCCGCCGAGACCAAGGTCGAGATCCGTGGCCCTTCGCCCGTGGCTCCCGAGCCCTTGCGGCCGAAAGCCTGACGACACGCGCGATCCTGGCGGGAGAGGCGCCTTTCCTCCTGTGCCGCGACGCATGCGGAAGAAGGGAAGGGATATGTTCGGGTTCTTGCGGGCCGGCTCATCGGCGGCTCCTCATCGCGCTTCGCTATTCGTAGTGAGTTCCCATCCGGATGACCTTGACCGTCCGGATGTCCGGCAGGACCTGGTAGACGAGCCGGTGGTGAATGTTGATGCGCCGCGAATAAGCGCCCGCGAGGTCCCCCAGGAGCTTCTCGAACGGGGGAGGGGCCTCGAAGGGATCGCGGGCCAGGACCTCCAACAATGCTTCGGCCTTCGGCCGCAGCCCGGCCGCGGCCAATTTCTTGGCGTCCCGCTGGGCCTGGCGCGTGTAGACGAGGCGCCAGCTCACCACTTGAGGCCGGGCAGGCATTTCTCCACGGGCTCCTTGAGCCCCTTGCGGATCGAAGCGCGCATCCCCGGGATGGATAGCAGGTAGAGGGTCTCCTGGATGGAGCGCCAATCCTCTTCGGAGACGAGGACGGCGTTGGCCCTCTTCCCCGTGATCTGGATCGGCTCGTGCGACTCCGCCGCCTGGTCGAGGAGCTTGTAGAGCCGGGCCCGCGCCTGGCTGGCCGTCAATGTCGTCATGGCCGTGACCTCTTCCCGAAGCGTACCAAAAAGCGTACGCTCGGTCAAGCCCACGTTCCCAGGTGATCCGCTTGTCCTCATGGACGCCTCCCTGTTATCCGTATTCGTATTAAAAGACGCTCGGGGCCGGCCGGTTCCTCTCATTTCGGGTCTATGCGCTTGTTCCCGGGAGCCGAGCGACTAAAATGATGAATATCGAAAGCGAGCGAGCCATGACCGGAAAGACCGCCTTATTCGCCTGCCTGGGAGCCTGCCTGGCGCTCGCCGCCTGCGGTCACGGGCCGTCCACGTCCGGCGCTTCTTCATCCCGCGAGGCGGAGGCCGCGAAGCTCGAGCGCAAGGCGGAGCTCGTCGAGGGCCTGCTCGCCCGGCGAGCCTCGGCGGCCCGGGCCTTGGACGCGCTGACCCTGGCCCTGCCCGGCGGCGCCTGGCTGACGGAGGTCGTCTACGGCCCGACGGGGATCCAAGTCCGCGGCAACGCCCCGGCCAACAACCTCCTGGCCGACTACCTGACGCGCCTCTACGAGAGCTCCGCCCTCGCCGACGTCACCCTCCGCGGCTCCAGCCTGAGGACGACCCGGGGACGCGAGCGGGTGGAGTTCCTGCTCGCGGCGTCCGCCCGCGGCGCCGGCGCCGCGCCCTCCTCCGCCGGCGCGACCCCGGCCTCCCGTCTCGAAGCGCTCGAAAAAGCCCTGCCGGCCCGCCAGGACCCCTCCGCGATGCTCCGGGAGCTCCAGCGCCTCGCCCTCGAGTCCGGGCTGCAAATGACGAAGTTCGTGCCCGGCGTCGAAGTCGCCGGGGAATTCACGGGGGAGCTCGCGGCCACGATCGAGGTCGCGGGCGGCCTCGCGGACGTCGGGCGCTATCTCCGCGGCCTCGCCGGACTCTCCCGCCTCTGGGTCGTCGAGAAGCTCTCCCTCAAGGCCGCCGCCCCCGATGACCCCCGCTCCGGCGTCCGGGCCTCGATCTCGGCCAGGGCCCACTTCGCCCGCTGAGCCGCGCCTTCCGGCCCGCCGCGCCGCCTGCTGTCCTTCCGGCGAAACCGGGCGGCCTCGACGGGAACGGCGGGCCCGCCGCCTATCCCGCGAACGGGACTCGATGGCCGGGCCTCGCCCCGGCCCAGGAACGGGCCTTCACGTCGGCCTGTTCGAGGCCGGCCCCGGCCTCGGAGCCCGTCCCCCGCTCAGCGCTTGGCGGGCAGATCCAACCGGGGCGAAAGCTTGTCGAGCGCCGCCTGGTTGAAGACGCGGAGCGACTGGAACTCGATCACGGCCGGGAGCCAGGTGACGTCGTCGTCTATCGTGATGTAGTCGGCGGGCGGGGCGCCCTTGGCCTCCCGGGCCCCGGCCGGACGGCCCTTGAGGACGCCGTTCGTTCCGGCGGCGATGGACTTGCCCGTCGCGTCGCTGATGCCGCAGTCGCCGATGACGGCCGACGCCTCGGCCAGGTCCCTCTTGACCCGGCCCGGCCTCTTCTTGTACATGATTTTGAAGACCGTGCCGTCGGGCGTCGTCAGCTCGAAGCTCCCGGGGCCGAGCTTCTCGACTTTCGTGCCCTTGGGGATAGTCACGGCCTTGCTCTGGGCCGCGGCCGTCCCCGCGGCCAGGACGAACAGAACGGCTCCCGCGAGCAGGGCCGCCAGGTAAGACCTTCTCATGGGACCTCCTTTTCGAGCGCCTGCGGATCATCCCTCGGCCTCAATGGTAGGTCGGGAGGTGCGGGCCGTCAAGCCCCGCGGGGGTCCGCTTTCCGGTTCGGGCCCCGGTTCCAGCGGGGCTGGCCCGGCCGCGCCGTGGCGGGCCCGTTGCGCTCGCCACGGCGTAGAAAGAACCCTCTGGGTGAGAAATTATCCGAAGGCGCGGCGTCTTTCTTTTTGTGACAACAAGCATGTCGTCTGAATTCATGGGCCTCCTTGGCGAGGGTTCGAGGACAGTGCTGAGGCGGGAGGGGGGATAGACAACGAAGGGCGTGAAGGCAGGCAGGTTGCTTTCCAAAGGCGGCCGCAATATAATCCGCCCTTCTGCCGGAAGATGTCAGGGGCTAAGATGAGACCGAGGCTGAGCCTATCGATAATTGTCCTTATTGGGATCCTGTCCGGTCCCCTCGGTTCGACGGCTGATGGCGTCCGCTCGGGTCAAGAGTTGTTCCGGGATGCCTCCATGAAGGCGGCCGTCCTTCGTTCTCAGGGAGATTTTGACAAGGCCGTTTCATCTCTTGAGCAAGCCCTCTCGGTATGCAAGCTTTACGGGTTCCAGCATCGTCGGCGCATGAGCTTAATGAGGATGGGGCTCCTCCATTGGGATCTCGGGAACATGCCGGAATCATCCCGGTATTTCGGCGAAGCGATGGTTGCTTATAAGGATGCCGGCGATTTACGCGAAGCGCAGTTCTGCCGAACTTGCCTGGAGCTCGTTCATCTCTGTGAGCAAGGGAAGATGGACCGGAGGTCAAAGCTCTATTACGCCTCCCTCCGCAAGTTCGACGAAGCGATCGCCCTTGGGAGGTCCACAGGGTTCCCCGATTTTGAGCTCAAATGCTTGAGGCAAAAGAGCCTGGTGTTCTGGGAGACGGATCGATTGGATCTGTTCCTGTTGATGAGCCAACAAGGGCTGAAGATCTCCGAAGCGATCCATCATGATATTGAAAGAGGGCGGTGTCTGAACAACATCGGGATCGCGTATCACAGGCGGAACGAATTCTCCCTGGCTGTCGAACATCTGGAGAGTGCGCTCGCGTGCGTCCGAGAAAGCGGCGACACGGACACGGAGGCCGAGTGCCTCAGCAACATCGGGATCCTGTACAGGGACCTCGGGAACTACTCCAGGGCCCTCCATTGCTTGACGCAGGCTATAGCCATCGACCTCAAGAGGGGGGATGAGGCGTCTGTTTCCGCGGACCTCGGCAATATCGGCACCGTCTTCTTGAGGAAAGGCCTCGCCGCGAGGGACAAACAGGACCTCCGGCAAGGCCTGGAAGCCCTGAGGAAATCGCTGCAGTTGGCTAGATCAGGAGCAGGCGGACCCGCATCGAACCTTCCTGCGATCAACAATATTGGCATCATCCTCAACGAGCTCGGCCGGCACCAAGAAGCCAGGGACTGTTTCGAATCGGTCCTGAATGAGGCCGGGGGGCGGCTCTCTGTCTTAGAGAAGGGGCATCTCCTCAACAACATCGCCGCGTCTTATCTTAGCGAGCACCGGATCGGAGAAGCCCGCCGCCTCTATGAGAGGTCCTATAGGACCGGGATCGAAAAGACGCTGGAGGACGTTGTCATCGGGGCGAGCTTCGGTCTCGGGCAGTGCTGCGAGCTCGAACATTCTTACGCGGAGGCCCTTGATTTCTATCAAAGGTCGGCCTCGGCTCTGGAGAATATCCGAGACCGGCTGTCTTCGGAGATCCTGACGATCGGCTTCGAGCGCGATAAGCTGGGAGTCTATCAGAATATCATCGACCTCCTGACCTCGGAATACCAAGCCGCCCCTTCACGGGAGTTGATCGAACGTGTCTTCAACACGGTTGAGCGAGCCAAAGCGCGCGCCTTCCTCGAGAATGTCCGTCGCGCCAATGCGGACAACGCGCCGAGCGATCCGCATCGGATCAGGGAGAGGTTGACGGCTCTCTCGCGGAACATCAAAGAACTCGAAAAGAGCCTGGCGCGCCCCGGGCTTCCGCAAGCGGAAAAGAGCCTCATTGATGCCGAATTGGGACATGAAGAGGATGAGTTCCTGCGCTTGATCTATGCCTTGAAAGAGAGCCGTCCGGCCGGAATGGAAGGCGCTTCCAGGAGCGTCTGCGGAGTTCAAGACATCCAACGGCAGGTTCTGGACGACAGGACGATGCTTCTGGAGTATGACCTGGGTGAGAAACGCTCCCTCCTGCTTCTCATCGGGGCTTCGTCCGTCGATCTCTTCGTCCTTCCCGGGAGGGCCGAGATTGAACGGTCGCTCCGTGCCTACCTCAAGATGGTTTCGGAAAGGCCGGCCGATGGCGGGAACGGCTATAAAGCGTCGAAGAGGATCGCCCAAGAACTCTTGCCGTTCCTGGAAAGAAAGGACCTTCGCGGCGTGACTAGGCTGATCGTTGTGCCGGACGGGATCCTCCATTGCCTTCCTTTCGAAACCCTGCGGTTCGACTCGTCGGGCGGGACCAGGTGTCTCATAGAGGATTTCGCCCTGTCGTATTGCCCCTCGGCGTCCTCTTTGTTGACCCTCAAGAACGCGTCAAAGCGCGGTCCGCGGGAGAAGGACCTGCTATTCGTCGGAGCGCCCGTCTATGCCGGCAGGCGCGTTCAGGCCACGGGATCCGTCCCGGGGGAGGATGCCGGGGGAGCTATCCTTGATGGCGGCAGGGGCGCTGTTCTCCCTCCGCTCCCCTTCAGTGGGGAGGAGGCCTGGGAAGTCGCGAAGATGTTCTCCAAGAGCAGGGTGCGGGTCTTGTTGGGCAAGGCGGCCAGCAAAGATGCCGTGAAGGGCATCCCACTCGAGGAATTCAAGATCATCCATCTGGCTTGCCACGGTCTTCTCGACGAGGCTCACCCCTACCGCTCGGCCCTGGCTTTATCACCGAATGACGATCGGGATAATGACGGGTCTCTTCGGATGAGGGAGATCTATGAATTGACGACCAACGCCGACATGGTCGTGCTTTCGGCTTGCCATACCGCCTGGGGCCCCTTGGAACTCGCCGAGGGGCCCATGGGCCTGGCCCGCCCCTTCTTTTTCACCGGCGCCAGGTCTGTTCTTGCCTCGCTATGGACGGTCAACGACAAGGCGGCCGTTCTCTTCATGCGGGAGTTCTACCGCCACCTCCGCGCCGGAAAGGTCTCGACCGAGGCGCTCCGCCTAGCCAAGCTGAGATTTCTCGAAGGTTCGAGGAATCACCCTTTCTTCTGGGCGGGCTTTGTGCTCATCGGTGACCATGAGGTGACGGTATCGGGGCAATGAGCGCCGGGCTCACCGCTTCGAGGCGATCTTGAAGCGGGCCAAGCGCGATTCGCCGATCTTGGCGGAGTCGGAATAGGCCGTGACCATCCAGAAGCAGACAGCCCCCGCCTCATTAGCGAAACGCCGGTCATGGGGGAGACGGATCTGGGTGTCCTTGACGGGGGAACTGGCCCATAGAGGCAGGAGGTCTTCGTCAAAAAGCTCGACGATGTAATACTGGGCCTCCTCGAACGCTTCCCATCGGAAAACCAGTTCCTCGGAAACGGGGAGAGACGATACCGGGGAGACGAGCGCGATGCCTGCCGCGCCGACTCGCTCGGTCTCCGAGATCTCGTTATTCTTCATGACCAGGACGGCTGTGGATATGATCAGGAAAGCGCCGACCGCGACAGCGGCGAATCTCCACAGGGGAAAGGCCGCGTGACGCCTGGCCTGCTGAGGGCCAGCGGCCTCGCTGTCCGCCCCACCAAGGTATTCGCGAAGCGGGAACTTCTGGAGGTCGGAATAGAGCCGGAACTCCTCCCGGCAGGCCGGACATTCGGTCAGGTGATCGATGATCTTCCTTTTCTTCCGAGCGGACACGCCGGGTTCGAAGGAGCCGATGAGCGCCTCGAGCGTCGGGCACCGCCCGCCGACGCTCGCCCCCTTGGAATCGACGTGCGCCTGGAACAGTTCCCTCAGATCCCTATTTGCGGACGTCATGGCTGTCTTCCAGGTCTTTGAGTGATTTCCTCAAGTCGGCAAGACCACGATAGAGCAGATTCCTGGTCCTGTCCAGAGACCAATTCATATAGATCGAGATATCTTGGATGTTGAAATTCAGGAGATAGAGCTTGATGACCTGCCGCCGCGGGCCGGCCAGCCGCTCGACGGCTCTCCCTATGGTCTCCTCGAACATCCGCTTATGCGCGGCGTCGCGACTATAGGACTTCACCACCTCGGCGACGTACTTGCCTTTTTCGTGCCTCAGGAGAGCGCCGTCGCGCCGGACTTTGCGCAGATGATCGATTACCGAAGAATTGATCATTCTCTTCAGGTAAGAGCCGTGATTGAAGACGGCCCTCTGCTCGCGGATCAATTTCCAAAGCTTGATCCTGACGTCCTGGAGAATATCCTCGGGGTCCAAGCCATATCTCTGAAGATTGTATTTCTTCACCTGGATGTTCAAGAACTGAGCGTAGTTCTTGAGGAGCTCCTCGAATTCTTCTTCTCGCTTCTTGCCGTTGAGCTCCATGAGGCATTCCGCAGCCATTGATGGCAGATTCACATTGTATTCATAATGACGCTCGGCGGGCCCTTTTTTTCTCATCGAGAACGAGCCGGCGGTCGCCGACCCGGTATTTTATATAACACGAACACAGTCGATCAGTTCCAAGCGTGAAATGTCCAGAAACAGCCTCCTCCGCTCTTTGAAGGAGATCGCCGTCTACCCGGGGGTGGACGTCCGGACCTGCCACGGGCGGGAGGATCTGAGGAGAATCTGACAAGACCTCGGGGATTCGGTTTGTCGGCGTCACGGCCGCCGTGCCGGGGCGACGGCCGGTGGCGCGAACAGCGGGGCTGGCCATCGGAGGGCCGGGGGGCTATTTCTTCTTGAAGAAGTAGGCGATCTCCCACTCGGCCGTCTCGCGGGCGTCCGAGCCGTGGACGGCGTTGCGCTCGATCGAGAAGCCGTAGGCGCGGCGCAGGGTGCCGGGCTTGGCCTGGGCCGGGTCGGTGGCGCCCATGACCTCGCGCCAGCGGCGGATCGCGTTCTCGGCCTCGAGGACCAGGAGCACGACCGGCCCCGAGGACATGAACTCGCACAGGCTGCCGTAGAAGCCCTTGTCCTTGTGGACGGCGTAGAAGCCCTTGGCCTCGTCCTCGGTCAGGCGGGCGAGCCGCATCTCGGCGATGGTGAAGCCCTCCTCCTCGATGCGCTCGACGATCTTGCCGATGATCCGCTTCTTCGTGGCGTCGGGCTTGATGATGGCCAGGGTCCGGTCCATGGGTCGCTCCTTGCCGGGTTCGAGGCCCTTTTATAACCCGAGCGGGCCGTCCGCGTCAATCTCCGCCGGCGGCCGTTCGGCCCCCGCGAACCGGCGCCGGAGAAGCCCGGCCTTCGATCACTTCGCGGCCAGGAGCTTGGCCGTGAGAGCGGCCGCCTTCTCGAACGCCGCCGCGACGTACTCGTCGAGCTTCTTCAGGGCCCCGGCCTCGTCCCTGACGTGGAGGGCGGCGAACTCCTTCTCGAACCCGGGGCGGCCGGCGATCCAGGCCTTCTCGGCCGGGAAGAGCTCCCTCTCGAGCCGCGCCCGCATCGGCCCGTAGTCCGCCTCGACGGCCCTCTCGAGCTCGAGGACCTTGGTGTTGAGGAGCGCCGCCTTGGCCGCCTTGACCTCGGCGTCCTCGAAATGCGCCTTGTGGAAGGCCTCGTAGTCGTGGGCCGTCGGGCCGAGGCCCGCGCCCTCCGGGAGGGCCGGGACGCCGTAATAGAGAGGCAGGAAGACGGTCGTGTCGGGCTTGCCCATGGCCAGCCATATCGCTGCGGAGAGGGGCGCCGGGCGGGCCCCGCCGAGCGAGGCGACGAAGGCGTTGATGGTCGAGGCCGTGCAGATCGTCCGGAACCGGGTCCTGTTCGGCGACCCCGTCTTGTAGCCGTCCGTGGCGTCGTACTCGGTCCCCTCGTAGTGGTCGCGGAGGACGGCCATGAGGGACTCGGCGGTCACCTTCTTCGCCGGCTTGACGGAGAAGGGGTAGTCGCGGCCGAGCTCCCAGGCCCGGCCGGTGAGCAGGCCCAGGCCCCGCCAGTGGCGCAGGGAGTTGCCGTCGGCGGCCGGCTCCCGGCTCGAGGGCGGCTCGAAGGCCCGCTTGAAGTCGAACGGGCCGTCCCTGGCCTCGTCGTACCAGCCGTTCGTCCGGGCGTACTCGACGAGGTCCGGGCTGCCCATGAAGCTGCCGGGGTCGTCGGGACGGACCGCTCGGATGGTGAAGTGGTTGGGGACGACGGCCGCCTCGTCGTCGGGGACGCGCTGGGCGCACCAGCGACGGCCGCGGAGCAGGGCCAGCACCCAGGCCTCGTCCTTGTCGGCGACCGCGTAGGTCCGGCCGGAGGCCCGGTAGCCGAACCTCTCGACGAGGTCGCCGGCCAGGCGCACGGCGTGGCGCGCCGAGGTCGCCTTCTCGGCGAGGAGCCGGCGGAGCATCCAGCCGATGCCGCCGTCGGTGAGGTCCTCGGCCGCGACCCGCGACGGGCAGCTGTCGGAGGTGACGAGGACGCCGTGCTCGTTGACGAAGCTGTCTGCGTACTCCTGGGTCGTGGCCTCGATCCAGAGGAAGCCGGCGGTCCTGCCGTCGGTTTCGTAGGCCCCGCCCTTGCCCAGGTCGACCTTCACCGGGACGCCGTAGTCGCGGGGGGCGATCTTGCGCAGGTTGACGACGATCGCGCCCCGGTCGTCCTCGTTGTGGGCGACGAGGACCGAGCCGTCGGCGCTGGCGGCCTTGCCGACGAGGACGGTGAAGCACTCGCCGTCATCCGGCTCGGCGGCCGCGGCGGGCGGGGAGGCCGGGGCGGGCGGGGAGGCCGGGGCGGCCGGGCCGCGGCCCGGCCAGGCGGAGCAGAGGGATGCGGCGAGGGCCAAGGCGGCGGCGATGGCGATGGCGGGGACGGTCGGCGGCGTGTCGAGCATGGCGGCCTCCGGGAAGAATGTAATACGGCGCGGCCGCGTTTTCAAGCCGCTCGACGCGCTCGATGCGCGCTTGACGCGCCCGGCGTCAGGCCATAATATGACGCTTCCGTCAAGGAGAGGCGGCCATGAGCGAAAGAACGATCGTCCTGGCCGGGGCCGCGCTGGCGCTGGTCCTGGCGTCGGCGGGCGCTTCCGCCCCGCCCGGGCCCGGGGCTCGGGCCGGGACCGCGGCCGAGGCCGGGGTGACCGCCGTGGTCGGGGCCCGCGTCCTGACCGGGGCCGGGGCCGAATACGGCAACGGCGTCGTCCTCATCGAGGGCGGCCGGATCAAGGCCGTCGGGCCGGCGGCGTCCGTCCCCGTCCCGGCCGGCGCCGAGGTCTTCGACGCGTCCGGCCGCGTCGTCACGCCCGGCCTCGTCGATTCCCACTCCCACCTCGGCCTCGGCCCTTCGGGCGGGGTGACCGAGGACAACGAGATGTCCGACCCGGTGACCCCGGAGCTGCGGATCATAGACTCCATCCATCCCGAGGGCGAAGGGCCCGACGAGCGCCAGTTCCGCCGGGCCCTGGCCGAGGGCGTGACCGCGGTCGCGGCCCGCCCGGGCAGCGGCAACGTCGTCGGCGGCCAGTCGGCCGTGCTCAAGCTGCGCGGCGGCACGGTCGACGACATGGTCATCCTCTTCCCGGCGGACATGAAGATGGCCCTCGGGCGCAAGGGCTTCTACAGCTCCAAGGGCGTGATGCCGACGACCAAGATGGGCGCCGCCTACCTCGTCCGCAAGGCCCTGGTCGAGGCGGCCGAGTACGGCGAGGCCCTGGAGCGGTACGAACGGCGGAAGGCCGGGGACCCCAAGGCGTCGCCGCCGCCCCGCGACCTCGGCAAGGAGGCCATGCTCAAGGTCGTCCGCCGCGAGATCCCGGTCCACATCCACGTCCATTCGTCCGACGACATCATGACCGCGGTCCGGCTGGCCGAGGAGTTCGGCTTTCTGCGGCTGTCGCTCGGGCACGCCGTCGAGGCCTACAAGGTGGCCGGCGAGCTGGCCCGCCGCGGCGTCGCGGTCGTCGTCGGGCCGCAGATGATCGCCTACGACGACCAGGGGCGCCTGGTCAACCTGGCCGGCTACCTGGCCGACAAGGGCGTTCGCGTCGATATCATGACCGACGCCGACGTCGTCCAGGAGTCGTTCCTCCGCTGCCAGGCCGCGATCGCCGTCAAGTACGGGATGGATCCCCGGCGGGCCCTCGAGGCCATCACCCTCAGCCCGGCCCGGACCCTCGGCCTCGAAGCGCGGATCGGCAGCCTCGAGCCCGGCAAGGACGCCGACCTGGTCGTCTTCGACGGCGACCCCTTCGACGTCGCGACCCGGGTCCTGGCGGTCTTCATCGAGGGCCGGCGCGTCTATGAGTATGAGGCGGAGGCCGAAGGAGGCGGGAAATGAGAGCGGCATCATTCGCGGCGCTGGCCGCCGGCCTCGCGCTCGCCGCGGTGACGGGGGCGGCGGCCCCGGACGCGGGCCCGGACAAGGCCCTGGTCATCCGCGGCGGCCGGGTCGTCACGGCGGCCGGGCCGGAGATCGAGAACGGGGCCGTCCTCGTCGAGGGCGGCAAGATCAAGGCGGTCGGCGGGGCCGACGCCGTCGCCGCGCCCCCGGGCGCCGAGGTCGTCGACGCCTCCGGGCGCTGGGTCCTGCCGGGCCTCGTCGAATGCCTCGCCTCGATCGGCCTGGGAGAGCGTTACGAGGCCGGCGAGGGCGAGGAGCTCTCCGATCCGGTTGCGGCCGGCCTGCGCCTCCTCGACGCCCTGGACCCCTTCGACAAGCGTTTCGGGCAGGCGGCGCGGGCCGGGATCACGACGCTCATGGTCGCGCCGGGCCGGGCCAACGTCATCGGCGCCCAGGCCGTCGTCGTCAAGCCGCGCGGGGCCACGGCCGAGGAGATGGCCCTGCCCGGGCCGGCCGGCGTCAAGCTGACCCTGGGCGAGGGCCCGAAGAGCGCGTTCGGCGCCAAGGGCCGGCTGCCCGGGACGCGCATGGGCAGCGCCTTCGTCGTCCGCAAGGCCCTGCTCGAGGCCGCCGAATACGCCCGCAAGCGCCGAGACCACCAGGCCGCGGTCGCGGCGGCCAAGGGCAAGAAGGGCGCGGAGCCGCCGGCGGCGCCGCCCCGCAGGCTCGACCTCGAGCCGCTGGCCGACCTCCTCGACGGCCGCCTGACGGCCTTCATCGAATGCCACCGGGCCGACGACATCCAGACGGCCCTGCGCCTGGTCGACGAGTTCCGTTTCCGGGCCGTGCTCGTCGGGGCGACCGAGGCCTACAAGTCCGCCGGCGAGATCGCCAGGCGGGGGATCCCGGTCGTCGTCGGGGTCATGGGCGTCGGCCCGAAGCGGGTCGAGACCAAGGACGTGAGCCTGGGGAACGCGGCCGCGCTCGTCGCCGCCGGCGTCAAGACGGCCATCGCCGCCGAGGACGCCCTGGGCGTCGGCGCCCAGGAGGAGCTGGCCCTGTCGGCGGCCCTGGCCGTCAAGGGCGGCCTCGACCGGGCCTCCGCCCTGCGGGCCGTGACGCTGACGGCGGCCGAGGTCCTGGGCGTGGCCTCCCGGGTCGGCAGCCTCGAGCCGGGCAAGGACGCCGACATCGTCGTCCTCGACGGCGACCCCTTCTCCTATCGGACCCGGGTCGAGCGCGTCTGGATCGACGGCCGGCCGGTCCGCATGATCGAGCCGCTGAAATAGCCCCTCGCGCCGGCGAAAGGGCCCCCGGCGGGTCGAGCGGGCCGGGGCGGGCTCAGCCGGTGATGACGACGCCGACCTCGACCTCGGGTTGGGCGGCGGCCATGACCCGTCCGACCGACAGGGTGTCGGCCAGGACGCCGAAACCGGCCAGCGACAGGAGGGCGGCCAGCGCGAGGATGGCCAGCTTGGTTCTGATTCTCATGATATTCTCCGCGTTCCGTTGCCTTTCGACCTGATTCACAAACCTATAGACGCCGCCAAGAGCGGGATAGTTTCATTTTTTCGAAAAAAAACGGGATTCGTTCGCGGGGGGAGAACCCGTCCCCGGGCCGCCTGAGCCGGGGCCGGGAAGGGCCTGCCGGCGGCCGAAGCCCGCCCGCGCGCCCGCGGCTCCCCGACGCCGCGCCCGACAGCCGTGGACCTCGGCCAGCGAGGACGGCCGCGGCGGCCCGTGTCATGCCCTTCGTGGCCCTGTCAAAGGCGCCTCCGGCCGCCTCCTTTCGACAGCAGCGTTTCCGAACGGGATGCCTTCTCGTGTCGCCCGCCGGGCCGTAGCCGGGGGGCGCGAGTTGTGCTAGATTGGAAGGGCCGGGAGATCTTCGAACGCCGGGGAGGGGACATGAAACGCCATGACGGGATGACGAGGCGGGAATTCATCGCCGCCGGGGCGGGCCTGGCCGGGGCCGCGGCCTTGGCGCCGCGCGGCTTCGCGGGAGGCGCGGCCGGGCGCCGCCGGGCCTTCCGGGCCTCGGTCAAGTCGCGCGTCGTGCTGGTCAAGACGGAGTCGCGGGCCGAGGGCGTCAACAGGTGCATCGACCTCTTCGGGGCGGACCCGTTCAAGGGCAAGCGCGTCCTGGTCAAGCCCAACTTCAACACCTCCGACGAGTGCCCCGGCTCGACCCACAACGACACGCTCGCCGCCCTCCTCGACCGGATCCGCAGGATGGGGCCCTCGAGTTTGTCCATCGGCGACCGGAGCGGCCCGGAGCCGACCGAACAGGTCTTCGAGAAGAAGGGCATCCCGGCGATCGCCGGCCGGTTCGACGCCAAGCTCCTGAACTTCGACGAGCTCGGCGAGACGGGCTACGTCAAGTTCGACCCGCCGGCCTCCCACTGGAAGGACGGCTTCCTCGTCGCCCGGCCCGTCGTCGCGGCCGAGTCCGTCGTCTCGACCTGCTGCCTCAAGACCCACCAGTTCGGCGGCGTCTTCACGATGTCGCTCAAGAACTCGGTCGGCACCGTGCCGCGCAAGGGGCATTCCTACATGCGCCAGCTCCACGGCTCCGAGAACCAGAGGCGGATGATCGCCGAGATCAACACGGCCTACAGGCCGGCCCTCGTCGTCCTCGACGGCCTGACGGCCTTCGTCGACCAGGGGCCGATGACGGGCCCCCGCAAGGACGCCGGCGTCTTCCTGGCCGGCACGGACCGGGTGGCGATCGACGCCGTGGGCCTGGCCATCCTCAAGGACCTCGGCTCGAACGACGCCATCATGAAGACGCCGGTCTTCGCCCAGGAGCAGATCGCCTGGGCGGCCACGCTCGAGCTGGGGGTCTCGTCGGCGGACGGGATCGAGATCGTGACCGGCGACCCGGCCAGCGAGGCCTATGCCGGGCGCATCCGCGGGATCCTGGCCGCCTGATCGCTATTCCGCGCCGTCGAGGCCGCGGATGAGCTCCTCGACCTTGGACACAAGCTCCCTGTCCCCGATGAACAGCGGCGTCCGCTGGTGGAGCGAGGCCGGCGTGACGTCGAGGATGGGCTTGCGGCCGTTGGAGGCATAGCCGCCGGCCTGCTCGGCGATCAACGCGAGCGGCGCCGCCTCGTAGAGGAGCCGCAGCTTGCCCGACGGGGCCTTGGGGTCCTTCGAGTCGGCCGGGTAGTAGAAGACGCCGCCGGCCAGGAGGTTGCGGTGGAAGTCGGAGACGAGCGTCCCGATGTAGCGGAGCGACAGCCCCTTGACGCCGCCCTCGCGGCCCTGGAGGTACTCCGTGTAGCGCCGGACGCCGAGGCTCCAGTACGTCTGGTAGCCGAGATTGACGCTGAAGTACTTGGGCCTGGGGATCCTGATGTTCGGATGGGAGAGCAGGAACTCGCCGACCGCCGGGTCGAGGGTGAAGCCGTGGACGCCGTGCCCGGCCGTGTAGACGAACATCGTGCTCGTCCCGTAGGCGATGTAGCCCGCGGCGACGAGGTCGCGCCCGGGCTGGAGGAACTCGTCCTCCGTGACCGGCCCTCCGTCCTTCAGGCGGTGGTAGATGCCGAAGATCGTGCCCACGGGCATGTTGAAGTCGACGTTCGAGGAGCCGTCGAGGGGGTCGAAGACGAGCAGATACTTCCCCATGGGGTACTGCGCGGGGATGGGCAGGAACGAGGCGTTCTCCTCGGAGGCCAGGCCGGCCAGGCGGCCGGTGTGGTCGGTCAGGCGCGTGACGGTCAGGTCGGCGAAGCGGTCGAGCTTCATGACCGTCTCGCCCTGGACGTTGACGTCCTCGGTGCGGCCGAGGATCTCGGCCAGCCCGGCCCGGGTCGTCTTGCTGGCGATGACCTTGCCGGCCAGGGCCAGGTCGTAGAGGATGTTGGTCAGGATGCCCGTGGCCTCGGGGTGGACGGCCTGCTCGTCGAGGATGTGCCGCTCGATGGTGATGATGGGGGACGGGTCCGCGTGATCGGGCATGTCGCCTCCTTTTACGGTCCTCGAGTGGTCCCGTGGGGGAGGGGCCAAGGTAACACGGTTCGGCGCCCCGTTCAAGCCCGCGGCTCGCGCTTGCGGCTCGCGCCGTTCGCCCTTGTCTTGGGGCCCGGGGCTCACTTATAATCGGGACGCGCAGAGGTGATCGGTGGGCCAGAGCCGGCGGGCGTTCGTCCTTTCCCTCATCGCGGGGGCCCTCGTCCTCGTCGTCAGCGTCTTCGGGTTCGTCGGCATGCTCGGCCGCCCGGACATCCCCTGGGACGAGCTGGCCCAGCAGACCGGCGTGCCGGCCGAGGACCTGCCCGGCCTCGCCCTCCGCGTCGACGGCTTTCCCGTCGTCAACCGCGACGCCGATTTCAAGTTCGTGGCCGCCCGCCACCGCGTCGGCGACGAAATCGAGTTCGTCTTCGCCAAGAACGGCGGCGAGGTCGCCGCCCGGGCCGCGCTCGAGGCCCACTACGCGGGGGAGGGCTATCCGCTCGTCTTCTTCCTGACCGGGATGTTCGGCTTCGTGGTCGGCTTCGCCGTGTACGTCCTCCGCCGCGTCGACCGCCGGGCCGGCTACTTCTTCTGGTTGTGCCTGGCCTTCTCGGCGGCCGTCATGATCAACGGCGAGTGGTACGGCGTCCAAGGCCGGCCGCTGGCCATCCTGCCCGGGGTGGTCTTCTTCTTCGCCTACACGCTGACGCCCATCGCCTTCCTGAAGTTCGCCCTGACCCTCACGCCCCGCGACCGCCTTCCGGGCGGCCGGGCCCTGTTCTGGCTCTCGATCCTGTTCGGGGCGTCCTTCAGCGCCGCGTTCGCGGCCTCCATCCTCCTGCCGTCGGTCGCCGCCTTCCGGTACAAAGGCTACTTCCGGTTCTTCCGGGTCTGGTTCATCGTCCTGCTCGTCGCCGGGACCGCTCTCCTGGCCCGGGCCTTCCGGACGGCGCCCAGCCGGGTCCGGCGCGGCCAGATCCGCTGGGTCCTCGCCGGGGTCCTGGGCGGGCTCGGCCCCTTCCTCTTCCTCTACCAGCTGCCGCGGGCCCTCGGCGCCGCGACCGTCCTCGGCGAGGAGGCGGCCAGCGCCTTCTTCGTCCTCCTGCCGCTGGCCCTGGCCCTGGCCATCTTCAAGTACCGGCTCCTCGACGTCCCGGCCTTCGCCAACAAGAGCGTCGTCTACGCCCTGCTGACCGCCGTCACGGTCGGCGTGTACATGCTGGCGGTCGAGGCCATGAAGCCTCTCTTCGCGGTCCTCACCGGGGCCGGGCGCAAGTGGCTGCCGGCGGGCGCCGCCTTCATCGCCGCGCTGGCCTTCGCCCCGGCCCGGGCCTGGATCCAGAAGCTCGTCGACCGGGCCTTCTACCGCCGGGGCTACAACGAGCGCCGGGCCCTGCGCGCCTTCGCCGAGCGGGCCGGGAAGGCCTGGAGCGCCGGCGACGTCCTGGCCGTCTTCGGCGACGTCCTGGCCGAGACGCTCCCCGTCGAGCGCGTCGGCGCGTTCGTGCCCTCGCCCGGCCGCGACCCGTCCGGGGCCGCCCTCCGGGCCGGGCTCGACGACGAGGCCGCGGCCGCGCTCCTGGCCGCCCCGGCCGGGTCCCCGGCGCCGCTCTCCCGGGTTCGGCTCGAGCGCCTGGGATTCGAGGTCGCCCTGCCGCTCGCGGTCGGCGAGGGCGCTCCGCACGCGTGGCTCTTCGTCGGCCCGAAGCGCTCGGGCCTGCCCTTCACCGCCGAGGACCGGACCCTCCTCGAGGCCCTGGCCGCCGAGGCCGCCGAGGCCTTCCGCCGGGTCCGCCTCCAGGAGGAGGTCGTTTACGAACGGGCCTCGCGGGAGAAGGCCGAGGAGCTGGGGCGGATGAAGACCGAGTTCATCTCGACCGTCTCGCACGAGCTGAAGACGCCCATGACCTCCCTGCGGTCGATCTCGGAGCTCCTCAAGTCGGGCAAGGTGGCCGATCCCGAGCGCCGCGGGCGCCTGCTCGAGCTGATGGCCGGGGAGTGCGGCCGCCTCGGCCGCTATCTCCACAACGTCCTCGACTTCGGGCGCATCGAGCAGGACGCCAAGAGCTACGACATCCGCGAGACCGACCTCGTTCCCGTCGTCGCCGGGGTCGTCGAGATCGTCCGCCCGGCGGCGGCCGAGGAGGGGCTCGCGCTCGTCGTCTCCCTGCCCTACGGACCGGTCCCGGTCGAGGCCGACGCCGTTCGCCAGGCCGTGTTCAACCTCGTCGACAACGCCTTCAAGTACTCCACCCCCCCGAAGCGCGTCGCCGTGAGCCTGGCCCCGACGGCGGCCGGGGCGGAGATCGCCGTGAGCGACAGCGGCATCGGCGTCGCGCCGGCCGAGCGCGAGCGGCTCTTCGACGCCTTCTTCCGCGGCGCCGAGGCCCGGCGCCTCGACCTGCGGGGCGTCGGCCTGGGCCTGATGATCGTCAAGCACGTCATGGACGCCCACGGCGGCGAGGTGGCCGTCTCAGGCGAGCCCGGCCGCGGCGCGACCTTCACGCTGAGATTCCCGAGGAGGCGAGCGGCATGAAAAAGGTCCTCATCATCGACGACGACCGGGTCCTGCGGTCGGCGCTGGCCGCGGCCCTGGCGGCGGAAGGCTACGGGGTGGCCGAGGCGCGGGACGGCCGGGAGGGCCTGGACAAGGCCCTCAAGGGGGGCTACGACCTCGTCGTCATCGATGTCGTCATGCCCTCGCTGACCGGGTTCGACGTCGTCCGCAAGCTCCGGGAGGCCGGCCGGCAGATCCCGCTGATCGTCACCTCCGGCAAGAAGAAGAAGGAGGTCGATAAGGTCCTCGGGCTCGAGCTCGGCGGGGACGACTACCTGACCAAGCCCTTCGGCATGGCCGAGTTCATCGCCCGGGTCCACGCCGTGCTGCGGCGGTCGCGGCCGGAGACCGTCGAGATCGACGACGTCGCCTTCGGGGACGTGGCCGTCGATTTCCGGTCCAAGACCGCGGTCAAAGGCGGGCGTGAGCTCCGCCTGACGGCCATGGAGCTCTCCCTGCTGCGCCTCCTGGCCGCCCACGCGGGCCAGGCCGTTTCGCGCCAGGCCATCCTCGAAAAGGTCTGGGGCTTCGAGAAGTTCCCGACGACCCGGACGATCGACACGTTCATGTACAACCTGAGGCGAAAGATCGAGGACGAGCCGTCCGCGCCGAAACACCTCCTGACGGTGCCCCGGCTGGGCTACAAGTTCCAGCGCTAGCGTCGTCCCCGCGGCTCAGCGGGCGGCGCCTCTCGGGTCGAGGATCGTCGCGATCTGGTCGACGAGGTCCTGGACGTGGTTCCGGGCCGTGTCAGCGCGCGGCCAGGCGCCTGCGGGCGTCGGCGAGCTCGGGGTGGGACGGGTCGGCGTCCTTCCAACCCTCGAGGAACTTCGCGTATTCGGCGCGGGCCGCGGCGCGGTCGCCCTTCTCTTCGAGGACGCGGCCGAGGCGGTAATGATAGAGCGGCGACATCAGGTAGCGGACCTGGTTCGCCGGATCGACGGTCAGGAGCTTGCGGTACTCGGCGGCGGCCCGGTCGAGATCGCCCTTCTTCCAATAGGCCCGGGCCAGGACGTCCTTGAGGAAGGGTTGATTGTAGGACGAGATGTCCCCGATGCGGGCCGTGATGATGGCGCGCGGGGTCGCGCCTTCCGCCGCGGCGATCGCGTCGTCGACGCGGCCCGCGGCCAACGATGCCTCCGCCTTGGCCAGGGCCATTTGGAGGAACACGTCGTCGTTCGCCACCGGGTCCAGGGCGGCGACGAGCGGTTCCGCCCCCGCCAGAGTGGCCAGGGCCGCCTCGGGCCGGCCGCGCGCGATCTCCAGCCGGGAGCTCAAGACGGCCTTCATGGCCCCGGTCATGGCGCCGCGGGCGGGGTTGCGCTTGACATTGAGGGCGACGAAAGCGTCCAGAGACCGCTGGGCTTCGTCGAACCGGCCCAGGTCGAGATAAACGAGCGACAGCATCCAGTTCGTGACCATGAGACCGAAGGTGTCCCCGTTCCGCTCGGATTGGGCCTTCAGCCCCTCGACCACCGCCGGGGTCCGGTCCCATTGGCCCAGGAAATCGCGGATGTACGCCCGCAGCCAGACCGCTATCCACTTGGCCGACGCGGTTGGGGCCCGGGCGACCAGCTCGTCGATGCAGCGCAGGGTCTCCGGGTAGTTCTCCTGAAGGGCGTAGACATAGGCCAGGCTGCCCCAGGACAGATAGAAATCGGGGTGGGCGGCCAGGACCTCTTTGTACTTGGCGATGGAATCCTCGAGCCGGCCCGTGCGCATATACATCTCGGCGATCGAATCTTGAGGGTTGGGGTCGCCCGGATTCGCCGCCGCGTAGCGTTCGAGATAGGGGATGGCCTTGGCCGCTTCGCCCATCTTGAGGCAGGCGTAGGCCGCTTCGTTGAGCGCCAAGCCGAAATCGGGGGCCAGGGCGAGCGCCTTCTCGAAGTTCGCCAAGGCCTGGGGATAGAGCTTGGCGACGCTATAGGACAGACCCAGCTCTTGATAAGCGTCCTTCTCGCCGGGATACTTGGCCACCAGTCCCTCGAGGATGCGCCTCTTCTCCGCGCCGTCGCGCTTAATCACCGAGGCGTAGGACGCTTCGATGTAGAGGCGCTCCTTTTCGCTGGCCCGGAAGGAGAACCGGCGGGCCTTTTCGAGGGCCTCTTCCTGGGCCGTCCTGTCGCCGAGCTCGATGTGGGCCTTGGCCAGATAAAGGTAGGCGACGGCGAATTGCGGATCGAGGGAGACCGCCTTTTCGAGCGAGCGCAAGGCGTCGGCGGCGAAGAACCTCTCGAGCTCGTCGCGGCCGCGGAGGTAGGCCCGGTAGGCTTCGAGGGAGGAGGTCGTGACGTCAATGATCTTCGGCGGGGCCTTCTCGATCTTCAGGGCCTCGAGGCCCCGGCCGCGGCAGATGGCCCGGCTGATCGCGTCGATCTGGGTCTTGAGGATGCTGGCCGGCCCCTCGCCGCGGGCCTGGGTCGTCTTGAGGGCGCGCTTGGTCGCCGCCTCGAAGACCTTGACGTCGGTGACAAAGGCGTCGCCGGCCTTGGTGTAGAAACCGACGGCCAGCGTCTCGATCCCGGCCCGCCGGCAGACCTCGAAGCCGGCCTCGTCGTCGAGCGCGGCCGAGGCATCCTTGCCGGCCTGACGCAGAAGGTCCTTCAGCTCCTGCCAGGTGGTGACGCGGAAGCGGCCCGACTGCTCGAGGCTGGTGATGAGGAGGTTGGGGATGGCCTCCTGAAGATAATCGAAGGCCGCGTCTCCGGTCTGGTTCTTGAAGCCCAAGACGGCGATCGTGCGCTTGGCCGATGACCCTCGGGGCAGGACCAGCCAGAGGCCCAGGGCGGCGACCGCGGCGAGCCCGAGGGCCGCCGGGATCCAGACCTTCTTCGAGGGAAGGCGGACCGTGACCGATCTTGACGTCGTCGGCTTGCGAAGGGGCAGGGGAGTGACCGTGCTCGGCAGGGCCGACTCGATCCCCGCCAGGTCGTCCGAGAGCGCGTCCGCGCCGTCGGGCCTCTTTTCGGGCGATTTATCGAGGCACCGCAGGACGAGGCGGGCGAGGCCCTCCGGGACCTGGGGATTGAGGGTCCTCGGATCGGGCGGCGCTTCGCTCTTCTGCTTGACGGCGACGCTGAGCGGCGTTTCGCCCTCGAAGGGCAGCCGGCCGGTCAACATCTCGAAGAGGACGATGCCGAGCGAGTAGAGGTCGGAGCGCGGCCCGGCCTCCTTGCCGTCGACCTGCTCCGGCGACATGTACTCGGGCGTGCCGACGAGGATGTTGCCGCCGGTGATGCCCTTGCCCTTGACCGAGCGGGCGATGCCGAAGTCCATGATCCGGGCGTTGCCGTCCCGGTCGATCATGATGTTCTGCGGTTTCAGGTCGCGGTGGACGACGCCGACGCGGTGGGCCTCGGCGAGGCCCGCGCACACCTCGCGGGCGAGGCTGGCGGCCTTGCCGACGGGCAGGGCGCCGATGCGGTGGATGAGGCTCTTGAGGTCCTCGCCGGGCACGTACTCCATGGTGATGAAGTAGGTCGAGCCCTCGCGGCCGAGGTCGTGCATGCGGCAGACGTTCCTGTGGGAGATCGTCCGGGCCAGCCGCAGCTCGCCGCGGAAGCGCTCGATCGTCCGCTCGTCGGAGGCGACCTCGGGATTGATCAGCTTGAGGGCCAGCTTCTCCCTGACCTCGGTGTCGTAGACCTTGTAGACGCGGCCCATGCCGCCCTTGCCGAGGTCCTCGATGACTTGGTAGCGGCCGGCGAAGGTCTCGCCCGGCGTGAGCTCGCGGACGGGAGGGGCGGCCATCACCAGGGTCGAGGACTGGCCCGGCCCGGTCCCGGCGGCGAGCGGGGCGCCGCAGCGGCCGCAGAACATCGTGTCTTTTGGATTGTCGGCCTGGCAGCGGGGACAGCGCATGGCTTCGGGCCCTCTCTCTTGGAGCGGAGCATATCGCCAACGGCGCGGCGTGTCAACGCGGGCGCCGGGAGGGCGCCAAGCGGGCGGGCGGGACGTCGCGCCCCCCGTTGCGCCCGGGGCGCGGACGGGCGATAATGCGGGCGATGAGAAAGTGGCTCCTGCTCCTCCTGGCGATCGCGATCCTCTTCGCCCTGCCGAAGCTCAACACGCGCGGCCGGCGGGACCGCTTCCCGCTGCTGAAGCGCATCGACGCCGCGGTCACCGTCGCCGTGGCGGTCCTTCTCGCGATCTACCTGTACGCGTTCCTCCGCTGGCTCCTCTCGCGTTAGGGCGGCGCCGGGCCGTCGGCGCTTCGATCTTCCCGGGGCCGGTCCGGGCGGCGGGGGGGCTCTCGTCCATGTCGAGGCCCTCCGGCCCGCCCGGAATGGGGAGGTCACTTCAGGGGCAGAGATTCGAGGCGCCTGAGGGCCAGAGAGGCGGCCGGCGGCGCGGCGGCCGTCTGGTCGATGCCGAACACCGAGACCGAGACGTAGCCGTTGCGCACGGCCCAGATGTCGGTCGCCTCGCCGGCCGGCTCGAGGTGGCGCCAGCCGGGCAGGTATTCGGTCCGGCCGCCGGGCGACGCCGCCTTCTCGAAGAAATCGACCGGGGCCCGCGTGTCCTGCCGCGTGATGCGCAGGCCGCGAAGACGGTCGAGCGGGAGCGGCGGGACGTTGACGTTGAGGAACGCGCCCGGGGCGATGCCGTCCCGGCCGAGGGCCCGGACGATCGCGGCCGTGACCGCGGCGGCCGTCCCGTAATCCTCGCCCCGTCCCCGGGCCAGGTTGACGGCGAGCGCCGGGAGGCCGAGGAAGGCCGCCTCGCGGGCGGCCCCGACCGTGGCCGAATAGAAGGTGACCGCGCCCAGGTTCTCCCCGGCGTTGATGCCCGAGACGACGATGTCCGGCCTCGAGGGGAGGAGCGCCTCGACGGCCAGGCGGACGCAGGTGGCCGGCAGGGCGTCGATGGCGATCCAGCGGGCCCCCTCCCGGACGCTCTCCCGGACGGCGATGGGCCGGTCCGAGGTGACGCCGTGGCTCGCGCCCGAACGGCCCCTGTCGGGAGCGGCCACGGTCACCGTCCCCAGGGGGCGGAGGGCCTCGGCCAAGGCCTTGATCCCCGCGGCGTCGATGCCGTCGTCGTTCGTGACCAGGATCGCGAGCGGCCCCGCGGCCGGGGCGGGCGACCGCGGCCCGCAGGCCGCCGCGGCGACGGCGAGGGCCAGGAGGACGAACTCACACCGACGCCGTCGAGGTCCCATGGCCCGCTCCTTCGACGTCCCTTCGCTCTGCACACGAGGTGTGCAAACCATCAAAACTCCGCGCCCGACAATTCTTTAGGGACGCCGCGTCCGAGCTTTTCCACAGGGTTATGCACAAACACTGTGGAAATATCGTGTTCATTTCCTGTTCTTCACGTAGGTGTCGAACCACTCGAACATCTCGGCCAGGACGTCGAGGACCGACTCGCGGGCCGAGTAGCCGTGGCTCTCGTAGGGCAGATAGACGAAGCGGGCCGTCGCGCCGAAGCCCTTGAGCGCGGCGAAGAGGCGCTCGGACTGGACGGGGAAGGTGCCCGAATTGTTGTCGGCCATGCCGTGGATCATCAAGAGCGGCGTCTTGATCCTGTCGGCGAACATGAACGGCGACATCTTGACGTAGGTGTCGCGGGCCTCCCAGAGGGTCCGCCGCTCGCTCTGGAACCCGAACGGGGTCAGGGTCCGGTTGTAGGCCCCGCTCCGGGCGATGCCGGCCGCGAACAGGTCGCAGTGGGCCAGCAGGTTGGCGGTCATGAACGCGCCGTAGCTGTGGCCCCCGACGCCGACCCGCTTGGGGTCGCCGACGCCCATCTCGTCGAGCTTGCGGATGGCCGCCTCGGCGTTGGAGACGATCTGCTGGACGAAGGTGTCGTTGACGGTCTCGGGGGACCCGACGACGGGCATCTCGGCGTTGTCGAGGACGGCGTAGCCCTGGGTGACGAAGAGGAGCTGGGAGGTCCCCCGGTAGAAGGTGAACCGGTTGACCGAGCCCCGGACCTGCCCGGCCACGTCCGCCGAGTCGTACTCCATGGGGTAGGCCCAGACGACGACCGGGAGGCGGGTCCCTTCCTTGTAGCCCGGCGGAAGGTAGAGGGTGCCGCTGAGCTCGAGGCCGTCGGCCCGCTTGTAGGTGATCCGCTCCTTCTTGATGCCGGTCAGCTGGGGCGCCGGGTCCTTGAAATCGGTCAAGGCCGTCCGCTTCTTCGTCTTGAGGTCGTAGAAATAATAGTTCGGCGGCTCGGCCTTCGTCTCATAGCTGGTGACGAGCTTCGTCCGCGAGGCGCCGGCGAAATCGACGAACGTCTCGTAGGCCGGGTCCTGGCACTGCCAGAGCCGCTCGACCTTCATCGTCTTGAGGTTCATCCGGTCGAGGAAGGGGTGGTCGCCCTGCGGGGACGAGCCCGCGCCGGAGAGATAGATCCAGTCCTTGTCCTGCAGGATGACCCGCTCGCCGGTCTCGAGGCGGGTCGTGACCGGCCGTCCGGGGTTGTTGTAGCTGTCCCGCGCGCTCAGGTCCCAGACCTTGACCGGCGCGGCTCCCGGCTTGGCCAGATCGACCAGGAAGGTCGTCCTCCAGCTCCGCTTCCACTCGCTCTGGGACGCCAGGACCTTGCCGGGCACGGCGAAGTACTGAAGGCCGGCGGCCCGCTCCTTGAGCTTGAGGATCTCCGCCGGCTCGCCCGCGAAGGGGGCGTCGAGGGCCAGGTAGCGGTCGCGGAAGGGCGCCTCCTTCTTCGGGTCGCCCTCGTCGAGGGCCTCGGTCCAAATGAGCGTCGCCGGCTTGTGCGTCATCCAGCCGACGTTGCGCGGGCCCGTGGGGACGCCGTTGATGGGGACGTTCTCCCCGGTCGGAAGGTCGGCGAGGATCTTGACCAGCCCGCCGTCCATGTCCCAGACCTCCGTCGAGTGGGCGAAGCCGTTGGCCGGGAGGGCGTAGGAGTAGGGCCGCTTGATCCGGCTGACGAGCAGATACGACATGTCGGGCGAGACCGAGAGGTCGTCGTAGACGCCGGGCCGGCCGACCTTGCGGACCTCGCCGGTCGCCGGGTCGACGAAGGCCGGCTGGGAGGTCGCGTAGTGGTCGAAGAGGACCTCGTCGAAGGCGCTCTTGAGCAGGTCCTGGTAGGTGGCCACCTTGGCCTCCCGGCCGCCCGAGACCTGGACCTCCGGGCCGACCGGGACGCGCGGCGCGGCGGGGGCCGGGCCCCGGCCGTCGGGGACGAGCGTGACGAGGATGCGGCGGCTGTCCGGCGTCCAGTCCGCCCCGCCGAGCACGGCGTTCACGACCGCCGGGGTCAGGGCCTTGGCCATCGCCGTCCCGACGTCGACGACCCAGAGCTCGACGCCGCCCTCGACGTAGCGCAGCAGGGCGATGCGCGACCCGTCCGGCGACCAGGCCGGGCCGCCCATGCCGCCCGAGAACTTGAAGCCGTCCGGCAGGGCCACCCGGCGCAGCGCGCCGGTCTTCATGTCCTTGAGCGACAGGCCGGTCGAGAAGCTCAGGACCTGGCGGCTGTTGAACGAGGGCGTGATGCGCATCCCGGCGATGCGGAGGATGGGCTCGGAGAGGTAGGCGATCGTCGGCATCGACTCGCGCTCGACCAGGGCCATCGTGTCGCCGGCCGGGCTCACGGAGACCGCGGGCGTCGGCGGCGCGTCGACGATGTCGACGACCTCCTTCGGCGGCACCTTGTAGGGCTCTTGGGCGTGAACGGCGGGGATGACGAGGAGCGCGACGGCGCAGAGCGCGGCCAGACGGGTCAGGAAGGTTTTCATGGCATCTCCTTCGGCGGTTTGAAGGCGCATGGCCGGGAAGGCCCATTTTAATCCAAAAAGGGTTTTTTCAAAACCGGCTTTTTCTTTTATAATGCCCGTGCCCGGCGCCACGTCCCGGGCAGCGTTCCGATGAACCGGCCCGATCCGACCCCGCTCCGCCTGTCCGTCGTCGTCCCCTCCTACAACAAGGAAGCGCGGATCGCCGCCGCGCTCGAGGCGGTCGCCGCCTTTCTCGCGGCCAAGCCGTTCGCCTCGGAGATCGTGGCCGTCGACGACGGGAGCTCCGACCGGACGGCCGCGGCGGCCCGCTCGACCCGGACCGGGCCGGTCGGCCTGAAGGTCCTCCGCCTGGAGACGAACCGGGGCAAGGGGGCCGCGGTCCGCGAGGGCGTGCTCGCGGCGGCGGGGGAGACCGTCCTCTTCATGGACGACGACCTGGCGACGTCCATCGAGGAGCTCGACAAGGTCCTGGCCGCGATCGAGGCCGGGGCCGACGTCGTCATCGGCTCGCGGGCCCTCCCGGACTCGACGATCAAGGTCCGCCAGCGCCGGCCGCGCGAGCTCATGGGCAAGGCCTTCAACGTCCTCGTCCGGCTGTTCGTCCTGCGGGGCTACCGCGACACCCAGTGCGGTTTCAAGGGCTTCCGGCGCGAGGCGGCCCGGGCGGTCTTCACCCGCCTGCGGACGGCGGGCTTCGGCTTCGACGTCGAGGTCCTGGTCCTCTGCCGCGAGCTGGGCTACCTCGTCGTCGAGATCCCGATCACGTGGCGCGACGCCCGGCCCAGCCGGCTTCGGCTCGTCAAGGGCTCCTGGGGCATGCTCAAGGACCTCTGGCGCATCCGGCGGCAGGTCCGGCGCGAACGGACACGCGGGCGACACTGAAGGAAAACGGGAAGGGGACGGGGGGCCGATCAGCGCTTTTTGGGCGCGGCCTGGTAGATGTTCGCGCTGACCTCCGTCACCGTGAAAAGGATCCTGTCCGCTGCCACCGCGACCGCGCCGTTGCCCATCGGGAAATTGAGCATGAACCTGGAGCTCGGAGAGACATAGACCTCGCGCTCCGCGCCGACGGGCCTCTTCGTCCGGACGTCGAGCTCCCTGGCCACGAGCGCCGTCCGCCCCGTGCTCTCGGACAGGTAATAGAGCCAGCGGCCGTTGGGCGACCAGGCCGGCGAGCCGAGATAATGGTCCGCCACGGAGAGCGTCACGGGCTCCCTGGCGTCGTCCGCGGGCCCGTCGACGGGAGAAACGCGCAGCGTCACCCGGCCGTCCGGCCCACCACCGAGCCAGGCCAGCCATCTCCCGTCCGGGGACAGGCTCGATCGGCCCATCGTTTCCCCGCCGGGATCGAGGAGCAGAACGGCCTTGCCCGTCGTCAGGTCCAGTTTCTCGAGCCGCCCGGACGCCCCCTTGATCACGGCGGCGTCGTTGCCGGGGAAGAAGTCGACGAGCGTGCTCCCCTCGCAGACCTCGCGGCCGGCCGAAGCTCCCGGCTCGAGAACGAAGGTCTTCAACTTCCCCTCGACCCACTCCCGATAGGCCAGGCGCGAGCCGTCCGGGCTCAGGACGGCGCCGTCCAGATTGATGCTCCGCATCGGGATCGACGTCTCGCGTCCCGTCCGCAGATCCTTGAGGCGGACCTCGATCTTGGCCGCTTGGACGCCGCCGAAGGCGATGAACGCGGCCTTCGATCCGTCGCGGGATATGGCGGGCGAGAACTTCTGCATCAGGTCCTGCGTCAGCCTCTCCGGGCTTCCGGAGGCCGTGCCGTCGTCGGACTTGGCGGCGATGCCCCACGTGCTGATCGAGGCCGTCATCTCCGTGAAGACGACCCGGCCGTCGCGGGTGACCGACGCGTAGATCTTCATGCCGGGGCCGGTGGTGATCGGCACGGCCGGCCCCTTGATCGCGAAGGAGCGGGGATCGATGCGGGTCCGGAACAGGTTCACGCCTTCGATGGTCGTCCCCGAGGCGAAATAGACGTCGTCGCCCAACCACCCCACCGGGTAGTGGACGATGCTCAGGTCCAGGTTGTCGACAGCCCGGGTGCGCACCGGTTGGCCCGGGCCGACCGGCGCGACCCACCAGTCGCTCGATCCCGGGTCGTCGACGCGGCGGCCGCGGAAAATGACGTGGCCGGAATCGGGGGACCAGAGGAGGGGGCCGCCCTGTCCGATATACGTCGGGCAGAGCTCGGGATGGAACGGCCGGGCTTCCCCGCCCGTGGCCGGGACCAGGTAGAGCCTGTAGAGGGGGCCTTCGAGGGAAGGCGGGACGACGACGAAGACGATCCACCGGCCGTCGAGCGAGAACTTGGGGACGGAGCCCTTGGCGTGGATCCGTCGGGCTTCGCCGCCCAGCGCATCGACGAGATAGAGCCCGCCACCGTCGCGCTCGGACCGGAAGACGATCTGGGAGCCGTCGGGGGAGAACGAAGGGAACCAGTCGGTGGCCGGGTGATCGGTCAAGAGGCGCGGCTGGCCTCCGGAGAGATGCCTGACCCAGATGTCCAGGTCCTTTCCATCCTCCCGGTCGGAGGCGTAGGCCATGAAGCTCCCGTCGGTCGGCAACGTCGGGAACCCCGTGAAGCCGGAATCGAAGGTCAGCGGCGTGATCTCGTACTCCACCGGGCCGGCGGGCTTGAGCACGACGAATCTCAGGACGAGAGCCGCGGCGGCGACAACGCCCGCGGCCACGACCAGGGGCATGAAAAGCCTGCGCTTGCCGCGTCCGGCCGGAGCGGCGGCTTGGAGCTTCCCCGATTCCGAGTCCTCCTTGAGGTCCTGGAGGGCGACCTTGAGGTCGGACATCGTTTGCCAGCGGCGCTGCGGATCCTTGCGGAGACAGCGCGCGAGGATGCGCTCGAGCTCGGCCGGAACGGCTTCGCTGACGGCCGACGCGGGCTTGGGTTCTTCATTGAGGACGGCGGCCAGCGTTTTCATCTGGCTGTCCCGGCCGAAGGCCCGCCGACCCGTGAGCATCTCGTAAAGGACCGCGCCGAAGGAGAAGATGTCCGATCGGGCGTCGACCTTCTTTCCTTCCGCCTGTTCGGGGGACATGTAGGCGGCCGTGCCGACGATGTAGCCCTCCTCCGTCCGCGGCCTCTCCTCGCGTCCCAGGGTCATGGTCGGGCCACCTTCTCCGCCGGGGACCTCTTCGGTGAGCTTGGCCAAGCCGAAGTCGAGGATCTTGACCAGGCCGTCGGCCGTGACCATGACGTTCGTCGGCTTGATGTCCCGGTGGATGATCCCCGCGGCGTGGGCCTTGGCCAGCCCGTCGGCGATCTGGACCGCGAGGCCGAGGGCGTCGTTGAGCTTGAGCCCCTTGCGCCCGACGAGCTCGTCGAGGGACTTCCCCTCGAGGAGCTCCATGACGATGAAGTCCAGGCCCCGGTCGGAGGCGATGTCGTGGATGACGACGATGTTCGAGTGGCGGAGGGCCGAGGCGGCCTTGGCTTCCTGAACGAAGCGGCTCTTGCGCTCCGCGTCCGCGACCTTGTCCGCCGGCAGGACCTTGACCGCGACGGGCCGGTCGAGGTGAGTATCGATCGCCTTATAGACGGCGCCCATGCCGCCCTCGCCGATCTTCTCCAGGATCCGGTAATGTAAAAGCGTTTGTCCGGTCAGACCGAGAGGAGCCATTTTCCCCAGCCCTGTCATCCCCTTATAGTCCTGCCGTAACGAAAAAGTCAATCCTGCCGGGATCTGCCCTTCCTTCCGGGCCCCTCGAGGGGGGGGGATTTCACCGGGGGATTCACCCCCAGGGGTGATTGCCCCTGCCGCCGCCCCCCTCCAGAATGGCGGGGAGCCGGGGCCCTCGCCCCGGCTCGGAGCGCCCATGAGGGAAAGAAGGAAATACCGCCGGTTCCAGCAGTGGAACAAGGCCATCATCAACTCCGCCTCCGGCGGGCAGGGCGTCCTGCCCCGCTGTCCCGTCGATGCCATGGCCTGGGACCTGTCGCTCGGCGGGGCCCGCATCCAGTGCGAGGAGCCCTTCCCGGTCGGCGCGGTCGTCCGCCTCCACCTCGAGCTCGTCCGCTCCCGCGAGTTCATCGGCGTCGACGCCGCCGTCCGCTGGGCCCGTTGGAACGAGGAGCAGAGGGTCCACGAGTTCGGCGTCGAGTTCCAGGATTGCACGGAATCGACGCTCCAAGCCATCATCCGGAACCTCTATCACGACGCCGAGGCCAAGGACAAGGAGGCCCCGCCGGCCGCCGAGGCCGCTAAATCCGCGCTCGAGCGTTCGGGGAGACCATGAGCGTCGAGCCCGGGTCCGTCCAGCGCCGCAAGGACAGGCGCGTCAAGCAGTGGAACAAGGCCATCCTCAGGGTCGGCGGAGACAGCCACGGCTCGAACGGGGCCTCCGCCGCGGAGGCCTACACCTACGACCTGTCGCTCGGCGGGGCCCGGCTCCATTCCTCGGCGTGCCTGGCGGTCGGGACCCGCGTCAGCCTGCGGCTCGAGCTGCTCCGCAGCGGCGAGACCGTCGCCATCGACGGCCTGGTCAAGTGGGTCCGGCCGAGCGAGGCCGACGGCGTCTACGAGATGGGCGTCGCGTTCGAGCACTCCTCCTCGTCGAGCATCTTGAGCCTGATCAGGAACCTCCACGACAACAGCCGAAAGGACAGCCCATGACGCGCGCACCGAAGCCCTCCGAGCGCCGCAAGGACAGGCGCATCAAGCAGTGGAACAAGACGACGGTCACGCCCCTCGAGGGTGGCCTGGGCCTGCGGGGCGCCGCCGAGAGCCAGGCCTTCACCTACGACCTGTCGCTCTGCGGGGCCCAGGTCCACGCGCCGGACGCCTTCGCCGTCGGCACGGCCGTCCGCCTCCGCATCCTCCTGGCCCGGACGATGGACAGCGTCAAGCTCGAGGGGCGGGTCGTATGGGTCAAGCGTCACCCCCAGGAGAGCGGGTACCAGATGGGCGTCGAGTTCTTCCACGAGACCCCGCAGGGCTTCCTGACCCTGATGAAGGAGCTGTTCGACGGCTCCCCGGCCGCGGCGGCGAAGGGCGGCCCCGCGGCCGTCAGCCGACACGGGTAGTCTTGATCCGTCCCGTGATCGCCACCGTGATCCTGTAGCTTCCCCGGGAATTCGACACCGTGACGGTGGCCATGTTCGAGACCGTGCCCTGGGGATGGAAGACGGGCGCGTTGTTGGCCCGGACGGCGACGCCCTCGAGGACGCTCCGCCGGGCGGTCCGCCAGGCCGACGCGGCCGCGTCGTAGCGCTCCAGGACGAAGCCCGACGGGAGGAAGCGGACCCGGACGGGTTCGCCGGACATGACGGCCTGGAAACGGGCCTGGCCGAGCCCCGACGTCACCTCCCAGGCCCCCGACCGCAGCCGGAGCCTCGGCCCGAGCCGCCCGACCGCCTGCGCCCCGCCGAGGACGAGCAGGCCCGAGATGGCGAGGGCCGTGACGGCCTCGACGAGCGTGAAGCCCGGGCGGCGTCCGGCCATTCAATACTCCTTCCAGGCCAGGACCTTGAGCGAGAAGACCGCGAGCAGGGGCGCGGCCGTGACGGGGGCGTTGGCCGGGAATTCCCCGGCCGCGGCCCGGTCGTCGCGGACGAGGGCCAGCCGGTTCCCGTTGCCCTCGAACGCGTCGGCGTGCAGGGCGCCCAGGAGCTCGATCGTTTTTCCTTCGCCGTCGATCCGGAAGCCGCCGGCGGCCGCCGTCAGGGAGCCCTGGATCTTCAGGTCGGCCGGCGCGCCTTCGGCCACGACGATGCCGCCCTCGACCGCGGCCCCCGAGACGAGGTCCCGGCCGGCCGCGTAGATGACGAGCTGGGCCTCGCCGCCCTTGGCGTAGGGGACGCCGTCCCGCCACCGGACGCCCTCGAGGACGAGGTCGGAGGAGATGGTCACCCGGTCGGCCGAGACGATGGTCAGGTCGACGCAGCCGAGGACGGCGGGCGTTTCGCCGCCGAAGGCGAGCTCGACCCGGCCGTCCGGGCCGACGGCGCCGCCGCCGAGCGAGGCGACGGCGCCGTTGACGAGGATGATCGGCAGGGGGACGAGGTCGTAGCCGAAACTCCCATCGGGGGTCTCGAACACCGTCCGGCCCCTGGCCGGGCTGAACTCGAGACGCCAGGCCGCGCCGCCGGCCCGGAAGACCACCACCTGGGCGTCGCCGGCCACCGCCAGGACCATCTCGTCGAGGTCGCCCTGGACGAAGACCCCGCCGAGCCCGAAGTCGGTCTCGACGAGGTAGACGCCGTCCGGCACCGGCTCGGTCGAAGGCTCGAGGCCGAGGGCCCGGCGGAGCTCGGCGGGGGAGAGGTCGCCGGGCCTGAAGACGCCGACCGCCAAGGCCTTGGCCGCGAGCGGGCCCGGGTCGTCCGGGATGACGCCGTCCGCCGCCGCCGTGAGCCCCGGTCCGATGAGTTCGCCGGGCCGGGCCCGGAGCTCGATGCCGTTATCTTCGAGGAAGGCGGCTTTTTCCGCCTCGCTCATCGCCTTCTTGACATGAAGGGGGACGGCCGGGAGGGGCAGCCGGCCGGCCAGGAGGCCGAGGGAGGCCTCGAGAGTCGAGCGCCGGCGGGCCCTCGTCCGGGCCAGGCCGCCCGACGCCTCGATCCGGAGGGCCGCGGCGATGCGGACGTGGCCCCTCCTGTCCTCGAGCCGGCTGAAGGCGCAGTCGGCCCGGCTCTCCCAGAACATGCCGTCGAAGGATTCCCCGAGGAACCGGGGGAAGACGGGGCCCCAGGCCTCTTCGAGAAGCGGGGCGAACCCGGCGGCCGGACCGGCGCGGAAAGCGTCCAGGCGCCCGTCCGTCACCGGGGCCGCGAGGCCCGTCGCCTCCAGTCGGCGGGTGAGGTCGAGGAGGCCCCGCTTGAGGCCGTTCTCGGAAGCGCAGTCGAGGAGAGCGGAGAACCGGCGGAAGGCGTTGATCTTCATGTGGACCCCCGAGGCGTGGACCATGGCCAGGCCGAGCCCGGCGAAGACGACCGAGAGCAGGAGCACGGCCATCGTGATCGAGCCCTTCGGACCGCGGCTCGAGCCGCGGGCGGCCGTTCCCGTCCCGCGTCCGTCAACGGCCCCGGGCCAGGACGGCGTTCTTGACGAGCACCGTGGTCTCATAGGGATGGGCTCCTTCGACGCCGACTTCGAGGCGGACGCGGGCGAGGCAGGCGTCCCGGTCGTATGTCCAGGCCGCCGCCCGCACGCCCTCCAGGACGGGCTGGGCCGCGCCGCCGTTCACCCTCCGCCTCAGGACCCGGGCGTTGTCCACGAAGTAGGTCACGGTCTCGGGGGACGGGGCGGCCGAGGCCGTCGTCAGCTCGCCCGGGTCGGCCCGGACGGCCTCGGCGGGCCCGGCGGCGGGCGCCTCCGCCAGGCCGCGGCCGGCGTGGAGGAGGTCGATCCGCATCCGGTCGAGGGCGGCCGCCGCGGCCTGCCCGGCCTCCTCCCGCTCCTTGAGACGGGAGAAAGACCTCTGGGCCAGGCCGAAGAAAGCGGCCCCCGAGGAGATGACGAAGAGCGACAGGGCCAGCCCGATCAGGGCCTCGACGAGGGTGAATCCGGGCCGGCCCCTCACGGCCGGAACCCCAGGTCCCTCAGGACATAGGCGACCGCGGACGTCTCCGGGGAGGGGTTCCCGGCGCGGCGGACCTTCAAGACGATCCTCTTCACCCCGTCGCCCTCGTCCTCGACCCGCCAGGCCGCGTCGACGAGGATGCGGCCCGGTTCGACCCGTCCGGTCTCCCGGTATTCGCCGGCCGCGAGGTCGGGGCCGCCGAACGGCCCGGACTTGAGCGATTCGAGCCGGTCGCCGAGGGCGCTCGTCAGCGCGGCCAGGACGTCGGCCCGCCTTTTCGCGGCCAGCGCCAGCGTCAGCAGCTCGGCCGCGCCGACGATGAGGACAAGGGCGAGCGACATGGCCACGAGGACCTCGGCGAGCCCGGAGCCGCGCCCGCGCCGCCGCCGTTCCGTCCGCCCGGCCCCGCGGCCCCGCGCGTATTCTCGCTCCGTCTTTCCCGCGCCGCTCACGGCCCTCTTCCAAGCGAACGGCGTGCCACCCGCCCGGCGGAGGCGGCCCGGAGCGGCGGGCGGGGCGCGCCGGCCGGGACGTCAACGGGTGGGGCCGCTCGCCGGAAAAACGAGGGGGTTTCCGGTCAACCGCCGGGGACGGCCGCCCGGGCCGAAAATATTTTCGCGGGGCTCTTGACAAGCCCCGCGCGAATCCTTATCATACTAGGGCCCTGAGGCTATCATTCTGACAACCGTCACTGGTTGTAACAAGCGTCAGAGTTCGATAGTGGAGAGGCGTTTCTCTCTCGGGTTAGAGAGGAACTGGGTTCTTTGAAATAAAGAGCGGAGCGACCAGACGTTGAACTTTTCTGCCTGATCAAACTCGCCAAGAACTCGCAAGAGTTCTGATAATCGAAGAGTTTGATCCTGGCTCAGAGCGAACGCTGGCGGCGTGCTTAACACATGCAAGTCGAACGGATCCGGGGGGCAACTCCCGGGTTAGTGGCGAACGGGTGAGTAACACGTGGGTAATCTCCCCCCGAGTGAGGAATAAGCCTGCGAAAGCGGGTCTAATACCGCATGACACTCCGGGACGTCGGTCTTCGGAGTCAAAGCCGCAAGGCGCTTGGGGATGAGCCTGCGTCCTATTAGCTAGTTGGTAGGGTAATGGCCTACCAAGGCGATGATGGGTAGCCGGCCTGAGAGGGTGAGCGGCCACACTGGAACTGAGACACGGTCCAGACTCCTACGGGAGGCAGCAGTGAGGAATTTTGCGCAATGGGGGAAACCCTGACGCAGCGACGCCGCGTGGAGGATGAAGGCCTTCGGGTCGTAAACTCCTGTCAGAGGTGAAGAATGCCCGCAAGGGTTTGACGGTAACCTCAGAGGAAGCCCCGGCTAACTACGTGCCAGCAGCCGCGGTAATACGTAGGGGGCAAGCGTTGCTCGGAATTACTGGGCGTAAAGGGTGAGTAGGCGGTCGGGCAAGTCAAGGATGAAATCCCGAGGCTCAACTTCGGAATTGTTCTTGAAACTGCTCGGCTTGAGGGTAGTTGAGGAGAGCGGAATTCCCGGTGGAGCGGTGAAATGCGTAGATATCGGGAGGAACACCTGAGGCGAAGGCGGCTCTCTAAACTACTCCTGACGCTGAATCACGAAAGCTAGGGGAGCAAACGGGATTAGATACCCCGGTAGTCCTAGCCGTAAACGATGGACACTGGATATTCCGGCATTTCTGCTGGAGTGTCGTAGCTAACGCGTTAAGTGTCCCGCCTGGGGAGTACGATCGCAAGGTTGAAACTCAAAGGAATTGACGGGGGCCCGCACAAGCGGTGGAGCATGTGGTTTAATTCGACGCTACGCGAAGAACCTTACCTGGGCTTGAACTGCTGGTGGTAGAAGCCCGAAAGGGTAACGACCCGGAGCAATCCGGGAGCCAGTAGAGGTGCTGCATGGCTGTCGTCAGCTCGTGTCGTGAGATGTTGGGTTAAGTCCCGCAACGAGCGCAACCCTTACCCTTAGTTGCCAGCGGGTAATGCCGGGCACTCTAAGGGGACCGCCCCGGATAACGGGGAGGAAGGCGGGGATGACGTCAAGTCAGCATGGCCTTTATGTCCAGGGCTACACACGTGCTACAATGGACGGTACAGAGGGAAGCAAGGCCGCAAGGTAGAGCTAATCCCTAAAGCCGTCCCCAGTTCGGATTGCAGGCTGCAACTCGC
>JAKQUO010000060.1 GCA_029569255.1 Acidobacteriota bacterium
AGGGGTTGAACTCGAAGATCCAGACGATCAAGAAGAAGGCCTACGGGTTCCGCAATCGGGAGAACTTCAAGACCTCGATCTTCTTCCACTGCGGCGGCTTAAACCTTTACCCTGTTACCCACAAGAATGTCTGAAGAACCAAAATTAAAAAATTAAAGGTTTGACCCCGTCCGGTTGACAGGGCGGCGGCCATCGGCCCGTTTTTTATCACCGGCGCGGGATTTGTGTTATAAAATAAGGGATGCGAAGCGTCCGCGCGCCGCTCTTCGGACCAGTCCTCGCCGCCGCGGCCCTCCTTCTCGCCTCCCCCGCCCGGCCCCAGCCCGGCCCCCCCTCCGGCGCCGGGCCCGCCCAGGACAGGAACATCGCGGACTTCGAGGAGCGCCTGAGCCGCATCAACGGCCAGATCAAGGAGCTCCGGGGCCGGCTCGAGGCCGAGGCCCGCAAGGAGACCTCCGTCCTGTCCTCCCTGGCCCGCATCAACCTCAACAAGAGCCTGGTCGAGCGGGAGCTGGCCGCCCAGAACGTCGAGCTCGAGCGGGGCCGGTCGGAGCTGGCCGCGATCCAGGCCGGCATCCGCGGGATCCGGGCCGGCATCGACCGGGAGCGGGCCTCGACCGAGAGGACCCTGGTCGCGCTCTACAAGCACGGCCGGGTCGACTTCTTCCAGTTCCTCCTCCAGGCCCGGGACATGGAGAGCTACGCCTCGGAGAGCAAGAACCTGGCCCTCCTGGCCCGCAGCCAGGACCGGGCCGTCGCGGAGTTCCAGGCCTCGCTCGAGGAGCTGCGCGCCGCCGAGGCCGCGCTCGAGAGCAAACAGCGGGACCTGGCCGCCATGGCCCGGGCGGCCCAGCTCAAGCGCCAGGAGCTCGACACCGAGGCCCGCAAGAGCGCCACCCTCGTCCGGGAGATCCGCAAGAACCGGGCCGCCTTCGAGCAGGCCCTGGCCGAGCTCGCGGAGAGCGCCGAGGAGCTGCAGAAGCTGATGACCAAGATCATCGCCCAGGAATGGGTCCTGCCGGCGGCCTTCGTCCCGCTCTACGAGCGCAAGGGCCGGCTGGACTGGCCGCTCGAGGGCCGGGTCATCACGCCCTTCGGCTTCGAGAAGCACCCGGACTTCAACACGGTGGTCATGAACAAGGGCGTCGAGATCTCGCCGGCCAAGGGGAAGTCGCTCGTCCTGGCCGTCCACGCCGGCAAGGTCGTCTTCGCGGACTACTTCCAGGGCTACGGCAACCTCCTCATCGTCGACCACGGCATGACCTACTACACGCTCTACGGCCACTGCGCCGAGTTCCTGGCCGGCGCCGGCGACATGGTCCGGGCCGGCCAGCCCGTGGCCGTCGTCGGCGACAGCGGCTCGCTCAAGGGCGAGTGCCTCTATTTCGAGCTCCGCTTCAAGACCAAGGCCCTCGATCCCTTGCAATGGCTGAAGCGCAGGTGATAGAATGGACCTCCGTCCGGCCATGAAAAGGATCCCGAGATACCGCTTTTTCCTCTGGGCCGCCTTCCTCTGCGCCTCCCTGCTCTTCGCCTTCCGGATGGGCCTGTTGCCGGGCGGCCGCGGCCCCGGACAGGCGGCCCGAGGCTTCGACCTCCTCGACTCCCTGATGCGCCTGATCCGCAACGACTATCTCGAGGCCCGGGACCCCGTCGCGACGTCCGAGGGCGCCTTCCGCGGCCTGGTCAACTCGCTCGACCCGCTCTCGGCCTACCTGCCGAAGGACCTGGCGGCCGCCTTCAAGGCCCGGACGGGAAAGGAGACCGAGCCCGGGATCGTCGTCCTCAAGCGCTACGCGGCCTTCCCCCAGGTCGTGGGCGTCGTCCCCCGGTCCCCCGCCGAGGCGGCCGGGATCAAGGCCGGCGACGTGCTGAGCGCCGTCGAGGGGCTCTCCACCCTGGCCATGAGCCTGACCGAGGTCAAGCTCCTCCTCCAGGGCCGAGGGCCCGAGCCGGTCAAGCTGCGCGTCCTGCGGGGCAACGAGGCGCTGGACCTGGACGTCGGGCGGGCCCTGCTCTTCCCCAGGCCCTACACCTTCGCCCGGGCGGACGGCGCGCCGGCCGTCCTGAGCGTCCATCGCCTGGTCCCGGGCCTCGCCGCCGAGCTCCGGAAAACCGTCGTCCCGGCCCTGAAGAGCAGGCCGGCGCCGCTCGTCGTCGACCTCCGGGGGGTCCAGGACGGCGACCTCGAGGAGGCGGTCAAGCTCGCCAACCTGTTCGTCAAGGCGGGCGACGCCGGCCGCTTCGAGGGGCGCGACGGCGCCGCGGCGGCCCTCGTCCTGGCCGAAGCGCCGGCGCTCGGGGACATTCCCCTGGCCGTCTGGACCGGTCCCGGGACGGCCGGCCCCGGCGAGCTCGCCGCGGGCCTCCTTCAGGAGCTGCGCAAGGCCCCGGTCGTCGGCTTCGCCACGACCGGCCTGGTCGCCCGCAGGACGCTGTTCCGGCTCGACGACGGCAGCGCCGTCCTGCTCGCCGCGAGCGTCTACGCCCTGCCGTCGGGCCGGCGGCTCTGGAACGAGGGCCTCAAGCCGGACGCGGCCGTCCCCATCGACAAGCTCGACGAGAAGACCTATCTCGATACGACCGCCCCTCTCCTGCTCAAACGCTGACGGATGACGAAAAGGCTCCTTCCCCGAGGCCGCCAACCCTGGCCGGGCTTCGTCCCGGTCGTGACGGCGCTGGCCGTGGCCGCCCTCGTCTCGGCCGTCCTTCTCGACCACATCGGCGCCCGCCGGGGCGGGCCGGCCTATATCTTCGCCGCGGCCGCGAGGGGGACGGCCGTGACGGCCGCGCCGGCCCGGGCCCCGGCGGCGGTCCCCAGCGAGACGCCGGGGGCGGGCGCGGGGAAGGCGCCGACGACGATCGAGGAGGCCGTGGCGGCCGGCCTCGCCGCCGCCGGCGTTTCGGAGGACGCGGTCCTGACGCTCAAGGACGCCGGGGGGCGGCCCCTCCTCGAGGTCGAGATCCCGGCCTCTCTCTACGCCTCGATCGAGCCCGGGCTGGACAAGGCCCTCAAGGCCGGGTCCATCCGGGTCGCCGGCAAGAAGAGGACCAAGGGGCCCGGACGGACGGAGATCCTCTGGAGCCTGAGGCGGCCGCCGCGCGAGGAGGCTTCGGTCGCTTTCCTGCTGCCGGCCGAGCCGGCGGCCGCGGCGGCGGCCGGGGCCGGGGAGGCGGCGGCGAAGCGCGGCCCGCGCGGCGAGGTCGCCCTGATCATGGACGACATGGGGGACAGCCTGGACGTCCTCGACGCCCTCATCGCCCTGGGCCGGCCGATGACGGTCGCCGTCCTCCCCTACAGCGCCCACGCCTACGAGACGGCCCGGCGGGCCCGCGAGAACGGGCTCGAGGTCCTGCTCCACGTGCCCCTCGAGTCGGTCGGCAACCACGAGGACATGGCCCGGACGGAGGGGATGATCGTGGCCGCGATGACGGAGCCGGCGATCGTCGCCGCGCTCGAGGCCGGCTGCGACCGGGTGCCCTTCGCCGCCGGGGCCAACAACCACATGGGCTCGCGGTTCACGGCCGAGCGGGACCTGATGCGGGCGGTCCTGAGGCCCCTCAAGGAGCGCGGCCTGTTCTTCGTCGACAGCCGGACGACGGCCAAGACCGTCGCCTACGAGGAGGCCCGGGCCATGGGCGTCCCGGCGGCGCAGCGGGACGTCTTCCTCGACGCCGACAAGGACCGGCGCATGATCCGGCCGCGGCTCATCGAGCTGTTCCAGAAGGCCCGGAAGAAGGGCCGGGCGGTCGGCATCTGCCACCCCTTCCCGGAGACCCTCGAGGTCCTCAGGTCGAGCTTCGGCCTGGTCGAGGTCTACAACCTCGAGGCCGTGCCCGTCTCGAAGCTCGTCCGCTGAGCGGCCGGGCAGTTGCGCGATCGCCGTTCCGGCGCTATCATACGGACGTGAGAGAGGAGGAGCCCATGAAGAGAACCGCCCGCCCCGCCGCCGCGCTCGGCGTCGTCGGCATCCTGGCCCTGGCCCTGTGGCCGGGGTGCAAGACCATGTCGAGCGGCGAGCTCAAGAGCTCGATCGAGGTCGTGGAGTATTCCTCCAGCTGGGTCTCCAAGTACTACCAGCCCTGGCCGCCCCGGCTCATCCTCGTCCCGCAGATCTCGTTCCGCGTCAAGAACATCGGCGCGAAGCCGCTGACCTACGTCAACTTCAACGCCGTCTACAACTTCAAGGGCGACCCGGAGAACTTCGGCGACGCCTTCCTGGCCGCCATCCGGGGCAAGGCCGTCCCGCCGGGCGGGCTGAGCGACCCCATCGTCCTGAAGAGCAACCTCGGCGTCGACGGCAAGAACCTGGCCGGCATCCGCGACAACCCCCAATGGAAGCAGGCCCAGGTCCGGCTCTTCGCCATTTCCAAGGGCTCGACCCCCGTCCTGCTCGGCGTGTTCGACGTCGCCCGCGACATCGACTTCAAGGAGCCGGAGGAGGTCGGGGACCGGAAAGACCCGGCCGGGGATTGAGGCCGGAGCGCGCATGGCCCCGTTCGTCCCCTCCAAGGTCTTCCTGGTCCGCGGCCGAGGCTCGCACAAGGAGAAGCTGGTCAGCTTCGAGATCGCCCTGCGCCAGGCGGGCATCGCCCCCTACAACCTCGTCCGCGTCTCGAGCATCTTCCCGCCGCGGGCCCGGTGGGTCCCCAAGGCCTCCGGCCTGAAGCTCCTGCGCCCGGGGCAGATCCTCTACGTCGTGCTCAGCGAGAACGCCACGGACGTCCCCCGCGAGCTCGTCACGGCCTCGATCGGCCTGGCCGTGCCCGACGACCCGTCGCGCTACGGCTACCTGGCCGAGCACGCCGACAGCGGGAGGTCGGCCCGGGAGACGGGCCTGCACACCGAGTATCTGGCCGCGGAGATGCTGGCCACCAAGCTCGGGGAAAAGCTGCGCAAGCCCCCGACCGACAGGGCGCCCGGGTCCTTCAGCGTCGGGAACGGCCTGTCGCTCACGACGCGGAGCGTCACCCAGGCGGCGCGGGGGAAGAAGGGGCTGTGGACGACGGCCCTCGCCGCCGCCGTGCTCGTTGATTGAGAAGAAGGGGTCAAACCTTTAATTTTTTAATTTTTAGTGCCGGCCAGTTTGCGGCCGGGGAAAAAGTGAACAACTACCGCCTGGAAGGCGGTAGCTTCTCAGGATTGTCGATTACAAATCGACTATCGTCCACAACGGGCTCCCCTTCCTGTTCCGCAATATACTTCTGGACCATCTCATCTGTCAGCGTTCCCGTCG
>JAKQUO010000011.1 GCA_029569255.1 Acidobacteriota bacterium
GAGAGCAGGATGACGCCGATGTAGGCCGTCGGGTCGAACGGCGCCTTGGCCGCGATGAAGGCGACGAAGACGCCGATGAGCGACAGGGGCACGGCCAGCAGGACGAAGAACGGCGTCACGAACGACTCGTAGAGCGCGGCCCGGCCCGGCGGCGTCTGCGGCCTGCGGGAGGAGATGAAGCGCTTCTCGACGACGGACCTCAACGACGGCCGGAACAGTCTGGGCATCTTCGAGATCCTAGCGTTCATCCAGGAGGGCGCGTCCCGCCACGGCCGCAAAACGCTCAGGGACCGGACGATCTGGCAGCACAACGGCCTCCGGGCCCTGCGTAAGCCGCAATCGCCTGACAGCCTCATCCGCTACTGGAGGTTCAAGCTCGTGCCGGAGGCCGGCGGCCTGTTCGAGGTCCTGCGCTACACAGGCAAGGATGCGCCGGCGGTCATCCCGTATCGCCCCTGGCGGCCCTAAGACGGGGACACGTACCGGGGCGGAACATGTCCCCGATCCAAGCCCGGCCGGCCCGGCCGGGAACGTCGCTAAGTCAGCTTCTTGATGAGGGCCAGGACCTCGGCCGGGGGCTTGGCGGACCGGCCGAGGAGCTCGCGGGCCTTGAGCCGGTCCTCCCTGCGGCCGAGCTTCTCCAGGACGAGCCCGCCGTAATAGCCGTGGGGCTGGTCCTCGTCCCAGTATTCCAGCGTGTAGTCCCGGATGGCCTTGCGCAGGGCGGCGGCCCTGTCCTTTTCGCCCATCCGGTCGTAGCACAGGGCGATGAGGTAATCCTGCATCCGGCCGTCGGGATGGAAGGGGGCCCCGGTGCCGAGCCTCTCCGGATAGAGTTTGGCAAGTTCGAGGGCCGCGACGGCGTCGGACCAAGCGCCCTTATTCATGGCTTCGAGCCCCATCCCGACGTGGGCCCGGACGTAAAGGCTGTGGATGCCGGTCGCGCCTTCGTTGGGCAGGACCGAGACCGCGTCGAGGGCGCGGGCGGCCTCGTGAGGGTCGCCCGCGGCGAGAAACGCTTCGGACAGGTCGACCCGGATCGGGACGTCGGCCGGGAAATCGGCGGCCGCCTGGCGGGCCGAGCCCAAGGCTTCGCTGGTCCGGCCCTGCCTGAGAAGGAAATCCGTCCGGGCGTGGCGGGCCCGCCAACTCGAGGCGTCGAGCTCGACGGCCTTGGCGTAGTCGGCCGCGGCCCGCTCCGGGTCGATCCTTTCGAAAAACACCCCCCGGGCCAGCCAGAACGGGGCGTAATCGGCCCCTTCGCACATCTCAAGGAGATGGCGGGCTTCGTCGAGGCGTCCCTTGTCCCAGAGGTTGAGGGCGAGCAGGTACTTGGGTTTCCAGTCAGCCGGCCGGGCGGCGACGGCCCAGGAGTGGACCGCGATCTCTTCCTCGCGGAAGGGGAAAACGAGAAACGGCGAGGCGGAGGAGGCCCGCTCGAGGGCGGCGGCGCTTTCGGCCGGGGCCGCGTCGCGCTGGAGATAGGCCAGCCAATAATCGACCGAGGCGTGGGCCGGTGAGGCCCTGAGAGCTTCGACCGCGTCCCCTGTGAGGTCGAGGCGGTCGTAGAAACAAGCCATCTCGATGAAGGTCTCGTGCGGCAGCTCGTTGCGGACGAGCGAACGGCAGGCCTCGAGGTCCGCGGGCTTCCGGCTCAGGAGATAGCGTTCGAAGCGGGCCAGGTGGTCGAGGGGATCGAGATCGAGCAGACGGCCGAGGGTCCTGGCGTGCTCGATTTTCCGGCCGGCCAAGCGATGGGCCACGGCCAGGGCCTCGAGGGCGCCGATGTTCGCGTCGTCGGCGGAGAGGGCCCGTTGGGCGTATTCAACGGCCCGGTCGGGGTTCTTCTCCAAGAGCGCGATCTCGGCCGACTGGACGAGGGCGGCTGTCCTGAATTGCGGCGAGCGGGCGGCCCAGCCGAGGGTCTCCTTGGCGTCGACGAGCCGGCCGAGCCGACGGGCCGCGACGCCGTAGACGTAATTGGCCTCGGGATCGTACATTGAAACGGCCAACGCCCGGCCGGCCAGCTCGAGGCCGCGGGCCGGCTCGCCCCGCCGCGTGGCCAGCTCGGCGGCCCTGGACAGCGCCCGGACATGGAGGGGCTCCTCGCGGACTGCCTCGAGGTACTTGTCGAACGCCTCGGCCAGGCGGCGCTCCCGCTCGAGGCGGCGGGCTTGGAGGAAGAGGGCCTCGGCCGAGCCGCCCGTCGGATTGTGGAAGCGGAAGGGACGGTCGAGGCCGTCCGCTTTCGGGTCGCTTCCGTAGACGAGCTTTGTTCCGAGCCGGACCTCGAACGGAGCCTCGGCGGCGGCGCCTCCGAGGTCGACGTCCTTCGTCCAGGCCTGCCCCGTCTGCAGGACGAGGCGCTCGCGGAGGACCTCTTCCGACGCGACTGACACGATCAGGTCCTCGGCGATGGGCCGGAGCGGGAAGAGGCCGAGGCGCAGGGCCCCGCCCTCGCGGGCGGCGCTCAGCACGGCCTGGGGCGAGGCCTGGACCATCGGCCCGACGCCGCGGTAGGGGAACCAAAGCTCCCGCCAGCGGTCGGCCGCGCCGGGCGCGAAATCGCCGTGATCGGACTGGTTGAGGAGGCGGCCCGCTTGTGGTTCGCTGTACTGGCCGTCCGCATCGGTCAGGAAGTCGACCCAGATCTCACCCGAGCGAGACAGGTCCCAGATCCAGACCTTGCGGCCGGGCATGTCCTCGTAACGCGACCAGTGGCCATAACCTGAATCGGACCTCTCATACCAGCCGCCGTAGAAATCGGCGTATTCGCCGACCGTGAAGTAGCTCTTGGAGCCGGGTGTCCCGTTGTTCCTGTACCAGGAGAGGTCCCGGCCCGCGCGGTCGACCGGCCAGGGCTCGAGCGGGACGGAGTAGTCGTGGCC
>JAKQUO010000012.1 GCA_029569255.1 Acidobacteriota bacterium
TAGGAACGGATCAGCAGTTTCACCTGCTCGTCGGAAAAACGGCTGTGAATGTGTGTCATGGGGTCCTCCTGGCGGAGGACTATAGCTCAGGTGTTCACTTTTCAACCCTAAAGAGTTCACTTTTCAATCGTAGACAACACCGGGACACGGACGGTTGACTCTCCCCCTCTTCCGGCCCATAATCATCCTGGGTTCTACCTTCAAGTCAGGCCGGCGGGCGCCGGTCCGGCCCCCGTCCCGGCGGAGGAGGTTCGGCCATGGATTCGATCGCGAAGAGAAAAGGGGCGAGGGGAGCGGCCTTCGGCGCCGTCGCGGGCGCGGCCGGGCTTCTCCTGATTGCGCTCGCGCCGTGCGGCGGGGCGGCGGGCGCCGGCCGTCCGGCCGGAAGCCAGGTCAGCCGGGAGGTCACGGTCGCGCTGAAGCTCCTCCAGGCCTACGTCACGACCAAGGACGGCAAGCCCGTGCCCGACCTCACGGCCGCCGATTTCGAGGTCACCGACAACGGAAAGGTGGTGACGCTGACGCATTTCGAGAACCACGTCGTCGGAGGGGACGACCTCGCGCCGGCCGGGCCGGTCGAAGGACCGCGGCTCAACCGCAAGTTCCTGCTCTTCTTCGATTTCGCCTTCACCGACCCCCGCAGCTCGCGCAAGGCCAGGGAGGCCGCACTGGAGTTCCTGGGCTCGTCGCTCCGGCCGGGCGACGAGGTCGGGGTCCTGAGCTACTCGCCCGCGCGCGGGCTGACCATCCACGAGTACCTGACCACCGACCACGCCAAGGCCCGCCTCATCGTCGACGCCTTCGGCCTGCGGGCGGCTTCCGGGCGGGCCGAAAGCCTGACGAAATTCCTCTATGCCGACGAGGTCATGTGGATGTCGGACTACGCGGAGCAGCTGGAGGGGGGGGCGGACCCCTATTTCCGCGAGCAGGCCCGGGCCCAGAGCGGCGGCGTGGTCGAAGAGGGGCGGCGGCAGAGCTACATCGACCAGACCCGCCAGTTCGTCCAGACGTTCGCCAACCTGGGGCGGGCCCTGCGCTACGTCCCCGGCTGGAAGAACGTCATCCTGTTCTCGGCGGGCATCAGCCGGGCCCTCATCTACGGCCAGAGGGGCGGCATGGTCGCCCCGGTGATCGACCCGTCCAATCCCGAAGCCACGGCCGCGGCCATGAGCGCCTACGACAACGCCCAGTCGAACTCCGGCGTGCGCAGCGAATTCTCGGACGCGCTGAAGGAGCTGAAGAACGCCAACAGCCCGATCTATGTCATCGACTGCGCCGTGCCCGCCGGGGAGATGGACATTGACAATCCCATCGGCACGTCCGTCGGCATCCGGGAGCTCTCCGGAAAGGACTCGCTCGTCCAGCTGGCCGGCTCGAGCGGCGGTAAGTACTTCAGCAACACGGCGGATTACCGGAACGCGCTCGCCTCGATCGAGGACATCACGAGCGCGTTCTACGTCCTCGGCTATGCCGTCCCGGCGGCCTGGGACGGCGCGTTCCACAAGATCAAGGTCAAGGTCCTGCGCCCGGGCTGCAAGGTCGTCAGCCAGAACGGCTACTACAACATGAAGCCGTTCCGGGAGCACAGCCGGTTCGAACGGCTGCTGCAGATGACGGACCTGGCCCTCAGCGACAATCCGGCGACGCTGCTGCCGGTCGAGGCGCCCATGGCCGTCATGCCGGTCGTCATCGGCGGCTGGACGCACATCGTCGCTTACGCCGCGGTCGCGAAGGACCCGGCGGCCTCGATCGTCGGCCCGAGGGCGGACGCGTACCTTCTCCTGACCGACGAGACGCAGGGGAGAACGGCGATCAAGAGCTTCCGGCTGAAACCGCCGGAGGGCGGTCCCGCGGCGGGCGTCGCCGTCTTCGCGCTGCCCGTCAAGCCGGGCCGCTACGCGTGCCGGATGATCCTCCTCAACACCGAGACGGGAGCGGCCGCGCGGGGCACGGGGGCCTTGAGCTTCGCCGAGCCGGCGGCCGCCTCGGTCTGGCTCGACCCTCCCCTGCTGCTGAGGGAGGAGGCGGGGTGGGCGAACTTCGGAGCGGCGCCCGAGACGACGCTGCCGGCGCTGTTCGGATACGACCCGGCCAAATACGCCCCGCTCCTGGGGGCGCTCGCGGCCGGCCCGCAGCGGGTCCCGGCCGCCCTCCGGCTGTCCCTGGGCGCGCCGTCGGTCGAGCTCGACATCACGGCCACGGATGCCCTGGAGGCGGAGGAAGCCGGCGTGCCGGTCACCGTCGTCGAGACGCGCCAGGAGAGGTCCTTGAGGACCTGCCTCCTCGAGCTCGCGTTCGGCGACCTCAAGCCCGGCGTCCACACGCTGACCATATCCGCCCGCGGCAAGGCCGGTGCCGAGGGGAACACGGCCTCGACGACCTTCGTCGTGAGGTAGGGCGGGGGCCGGTCAGTCCTCGGAGAGCCCGGCCAGCTTGTCCTGGACGCGGCGGAGCTCGGCCTGGGCCTCCTTGAGGAGCTTGGCCTTGAAGGCGAGCGTGTCGAGCGCCTTGGTATCGTTCATGGTCGATTTGAGCCGCTCGATGCGGCCGAGGATCTCCGCCTCGCGCCGCTTCAGGCGGGCGGTCTCGGCGCCGGTCAGGGGGGTTCTGTCCATGTCCCGTCTCCCAAGCCTCTATTCTAGGCGGTACGGCCGGTCCGGGCAAGGGCCGCGGGCGAAGGCCGCGGTTTGACCGCCCCCGGCCGATGTGACATCATAGAGTCCCGAGGCCCGCATGATCGCCCGACACCGGATCGTCAAGACGGCCGCGGCTCTCTTTCTCGCCGCCGGGCTCGCGGCCGCGCGGGGCGCCGCGCCGGCCGGCCCCGGCGGCGACGCCGCCGCGCCGCAGAAGAAGGCCTCCAAGAAGCTGCCCGACGAGAAGGACCCCAAGGCCCAGTACGAGCGGGGCGTCGTCGCCCTGCGCTACGGCCTGACCGACGAGGCCATCCGCTACGGCGAGCGGGCCGTCGAGCTCGACGCGAGCCTCTTCGACGGCTGGAACCTGCTCGGCTCGGCCTATTACGCCAAGAGCGAGTTCGCCCGGTCGGCCGAGGCCTACGAGAAGGCGGCGGCGCTCAGGCCCGCCGAGGCCGGCATCCAGAAGGGGCTCGGGCTGGCTTACCTCGAGCTCGGCGAATTCGAGAAGGCCGAAGCCGCCCTGAAGAAGGCCATCGCGGCCGAGGACGATTCGGAGTCGGCCTTCCAGCTGGGCAAGCTCTGCTACAACGCCAAGCGGTTCGACGAGGCCCTGGCCTACGCGCTCTCGGCCATCCGGAAGGACGGCCGGAGCGCCAGGGCCTACAACCTCAAGGGCGTCACCCTCAACCAGCTCGGGCGCTACCCCGAGGCGGCCGGGAGCTTCCAGGCCGGGCTCGTCCTAGCCCCCGACGACGTCGGCCTGAGCATCAACCTGGGCATCGCCTACCTCAACAGCGGCGAGCCGGCCAAGGCCAAGGCCGTCTTCGAGGCCGTCCTGCCGAAGATCGACGAGGACCGACTCCGCGGGCAGGTCGAGGACTACATCAAGTCCATCAAGGACCGCTTCGTTCCCGGGCCTCGCGTCTAAGGTCCGTCCCGAACCGTGAATAACTCAGGCTAGCGGGTCCAGCGGGCCCGGCCGGGCCGTCGAAGCCCGTCCCGGCCGACGACGGGCGAGGGGAAAGCTGCGGGAGCCGCGCTTGGCGCGGGAAAAGGCCCCGGGAACCGGGGGACGAATCGGGGAGCGGGTTCAATTCGGCCGGATTACGTGCTATGATGAAGACATGCGCTGGGTCACCGTCCACAGGTCCAACGGAGTCACGGAGGCGGAGATCCTCAAGAACATGCTCGAGTCCTTCGGCATCCCGGCACGGGTCAGCGCCGAAGCTTACGGCAAGGTTCTCGGGATGACCGTCGACGGGTTGGGCGTCGCTTCCCTTCTCGTCCCCGCGAACCGGGCGCCGGAAGCCCAGGACATCCTGGCCGAGCATTTCACCGCCGAGGCCTAAGAGGGGGCCGCCGCCGCGTTCCGCCGGGGGAGGCCTTCCTCCCGCGGGGAGAAGTCCCTGGATCTCTCAGCCAGATTCACCACTTCGGCCTATCAGGCTTCAGGATGACATTGGCGGAGTGGGGCGCTTCTCCGCTGCGGCCTCAGCCGAGCTTGAGGCCCTTGCGGTGGGCCCGGTATTCGTAGACGCCGATGACCCGCCGGGCCATGGCCTCCTGCGAGTACGACTCGAGGACCGTCTGCCGCCCCCGCGCCGCCAGCCGGGCGGCCAGGTTCCTGTCGAAATGGACCTTGACCACGGCGTCGGCCAGGGCCCGGGCGTTGCGGGCCGGGACGAGAAGGCCGTTGTCGCGGTTGACGACGAGGCCGCGGGCCGAGCCGACGTCGGCCGCGGCGAGGTAGCCGGCCAGGCCGTCGAGGTGGCTGAAGACGATGAATGCGTCGAGCGAGGCCAGGACGCGCGGCGCCTCCGCGCGGAAGCCGAGGAAAAAAGCGACGTTGCCCATGGGCCGGGCCGCCTCCGGCCCGGGCGCCTCGAGCCGCAGGGAGCCCTCGCCGAGGACGACGAACCGGACCTTCGGGGCCTGGACGGCGACGAGGGCCGCCGCGTCGAGGAGCGCTCCGAGGCCCTTCTCGTCCTCGAGCGGGGCGACCACCCCGGCGAGGAACTCCCCCTCCCCGAACCCGAGGGCCTCGCGGAGGAGGCCGTCGCCGCGCGGCTGGCCGGTGAAGCGGGAGAAATCGACGCCCGGCGGGACGACCTCGACGCGGTCCTCGGCGACGCCGCCCCGGACGAGGGCCGAGCGGACGCCCTCCGTCGCGACGACGACCGCGTCGAACGAGGCGAACGGCGGCTTGCCTTCGAACGGCGAGGCGTCGGCCGGCCGGGAGAGGACGCGGACGGGGACGGCCGCGGCGGCCGCGGCCGCGAGGCCCGGCGACGCGCTGAGGGCGTCGTGAAAATGGGCCACCCGGCAGCCGCGGGATTTCATGGCCTTGGCCAGGCTCCTGCGGACGAGCCAGCCCATCCGGCCGCGCAGGCGCAGGGGGAGGGTCGCCAGGCCCTCCTCCGAGGCCTTCCGGACGAGGTCGCTTCCGGGCTCGGCCACGACATAGGCCGGGAGGTCCTTCTTGCGGAGCTCGGCGGCGACGGCGAGGAGCTGGCGCTGGCTGTCGCGCCACTCGCGGCCCGCGTCGACCAGGAACACGCTCACGCGGCTATCCTAGCACAGCGGCCGGCGGAGCGACAGCCCCCGTCACTTGATGAAGTCGCCCAGGGAGATGTTGCGCGCCTCGAGCGTCGTGCCGGTCACCTTGGCGATGGCGGCCAGGGCGATGTTGTAGTCGACGAGGGCCTTGAGCTCCAGGGACCGGGCGCTGGCCAGGGCGTCCTGGTAGGTCAGGACGAAGTAGTTCGTCGACATGCCGACGTTGAGCTTCTTCATCTCGGCCTCGAGCTGCTTCTCGGCGAGCTCCCGGGCGACGCGGTAGGCGTCGACGGCCTTGGCCGCGGTCTCGAGCGTCCGGACGGCGTCGCTGACCTCGAGGTAGATCTGCTGCTCCTGGGCCTTGAGGCGGGCCTGGGCCTGCTCGAGGTCGAGCTTGGCGTAGGCGTAGTTGGCCTTGCCGACGACGTCCCCGACCGGGATGGTCAGGGTCAGCCCCGCCGTCCAATTGTTGTAGAGGAACTTGAAGCTGTCCGTGAAGGCCTTGGAGGCGCTGCCCTCGATGACGCCGACGGGGGGGCCGAAGGGGTTGGCCGGGTCGTAGATGTACTGCCGGCCGGAGATGCCGGGGCTGGCCTTGATCAGCTGGAGGTCGAGCTGGGGCAGGCGCTGGTTCCTGGCGACGCGGAAACCGACGGCCTTGGTCGCGATCGTCGACTTGGCGACCTCGAGGTCCGGCCGCCGGGCCAGGGCCAGGGCCAGGGCCTCGTCGAGCGTGATCGCGAAGGGCCTGAACTCCGGCTTGTCGGCCGGCAGGAGGGCCTGCCCCAAGGCCGCGGCGTCCGTCCCCAGGTTGAGGAGCGTCCGGAGCTGGTCCTGGCCGCGCTTGACCAGGGCCTCGGCCTGGAGGATGTCGGCCTCGCGGCGGGCCACGGTGGCCTCGGCGTTGAGCACCTCGATCGGCGCCTTCGTGCCGACCTGGACCTCGCGGCGGGTCTTGGCCAGGAGGTCCCGGCCGCTCTCGAGCGACAGGCGCTGGGTCTTGAGGTTCTCGATGGCGTAGACGAGGTTCCAATAGGCGGCCTCGACGCTGTAGACCGTTTCGATGAGGACCTTCTTGAACTGGCTGCGGGAGGCTTCGAAGCCGCTCTGGGCGACGAGGATCTCGCGGCGGCTGACGGACCAGCCGAAGTTCTTGAGCAGGGGCTGGGTCAGGACGAAGTTCAGGCGGCTGGTGTAGGACGGGTTGTAGTTCTGGAACAGCTGGTTGTTCTCGCTCTTGACGTAGCTCAGCGAGGCCTGGACGGTGCCGCCGAACGGGATCTTCTGGACGACGGACGTGGACGCGTTGGTGCCCCGGTTGATGTACGAGCCCGCCTGCTGGAGGGACCAGGTCGAGAGCTGTTCGAAGCGGTCCCGGCCCCAGTCGAGCTTGACGGTCGGGGTGTACATCTGCATGGCCAGCGAGACCTGGGCCGAGGCCAGGCCGGGGTTGATGACCTCGGCGGCGATGCTGAGGTTCCCTTTGAGGGCCCGGACGAGCGAGTCCTCGAGTGTCAGGGAGAGCCCGGAGCCTCTGTCCTGGGAGAAGCCGGCGCCGCCGAGAAGGGCCAGGGCGGCCAGGAAAGCCAGGGCCGCGGGGATCCGCCGTGTGTTCATGTCCGTCCTCCGATAAGGCAGAATGGCGCGAAATCGCTATGTCCATTATATTACGCTTTTCGGGCGGATTTGTTCTCGCCCGGGTGAAACCCCGGGGAGGGCCGGGCCGTATAGAGATGGGAGGACGGGAGATTTCGCGCCGTTTGCGTTATGATAGGCCCTTCGAGGGAGGCTGGCCCATGAAGATCCTCAGAACCGCCCTGGCCCTGGCCGGGGTCCTCGCCGTCGCCGCGTCCGGGATGGCCCAGACCCAGGAGTCCCAGAGCATGAAGCTCCTGCGGCTCAAGAGCGCCCAGCTCTCGCTCGAGCTCAGGAAGGCCGATTTCGACCGCTACCTCAAGCTCAAGGAGGACGGCCTCGCCTCGGAGGCCGACTTCGCCCAGCGCCAGACGGCCTACCTCCAGGCCCAGGTCGACTACCAGCAGGCCCTGATCAGCTTCATGGGCAGCGAGGCCCGCATCTCGGTCGCCAGCGCGGTCAAGTACCAGGACCGCGGCGGCAAGAAATTCGTCCGCGTGTCCCTGCGCTATTCCTCGAAGGAGCTCAAGGAGCTGGCCAACCTCAAGATCGGCGCCGAGGACCTTTTCCCGCTCGACTTCATGAAGGAGATCAAGGACGTCTACGTCTCGCTCCTTTCGGAGGGGAAGATCGTCTCCGACCCCTACGAGAGGTCCATCGCCTCGATGCCCATCGAGGCCGAGCGCGACGTCACCTTCCAGCTCCTCAAGGACGTCGAGAACCTCGACGTCAGCGTCTCCTATTCGGGCAAGACCGAGACGACCGCGGTCTATCTCCAGAAGGGCGTCAGCGCCAACATGGTCACGGTCAACTCGGCCCAGTTCTCCCAGGAGGCCGACCTCGAGAGCACGGCGACCTACGACCTGTCGCTGGAGAAGTTCAGCGGCGAGGCCAACGTCTTCAAGCTCGAGGCCGTCAACCTGCCGCCGCAGATCACCTACGAGTTCAGCGACCCGGCGACGGGGGCCCGGCTGTCGCAGATCAAGTTCAGCGAGGGCGTCACCAACCTGAAGCTCCAGCTGAAGCTGTTCCTGCCCAAGAACCCGGACGAGCGGGTCGTCCTCGACAGGCCGCTCGAGTTCTTCGCCCTGGCCCTCGACGCCGGCCAGACGGAGAAGCTCCGGGCGCTCGAAGCGGCGGCCGGGGGCGCGGGCGGGGTCGGCGCCGGGGCCGTCGAGGGCCTCGACGCCGGCTTCGCCAAGCTCGAGCTCATCCCGCGGGGCGTGCCCAAGGTCGAGGTCCAGGCCGTCAACCTCTATCACGAGATCAAGGTCGGCGACACGGTCGCGATGGACGTGACCATCCGCAACACGGGGACCCGCCGGCTCAACAACGTCCGCGTCTTCTGCGACCTGCCGCTCAACTGGCGGGTCGAGATCACGCCCGACCTCATCGGGACGCTCGAGCAGGACAAGGACGAGGTGGTCAAGGTCCGCTTCCTCCCGCCCGACGGCGTGTCCGTGGGCGATTACGAGCCCAAGATCCGGACGGACGCCCTGGCCGACAACCGCCGCGTCGAGTCCGGGGACAAGATCGTCCGCATCCACATCTCGTCCAAGGCCAACGTCGTCGGGATCGGCGCCCTGGTGCTCCTCCTCGTCGGGCTCCTCGTCGGCATCGTCGTCTTCGGCATCAAGCTGACCCGTCGCTGATTTTCCCGGGCGGGGACATGATACCTGTTTCCCGATTACCAAAGGGCCGAATTCGATGAAACGGATCCAGCAATAACAAGAAATCGGGGAACATGACCGAAGACCGGGGACGCGTACCCGGGGTACATGTCCCCCCCAATAAGGAGGCGACATGGAGAACGCAAAACCCATCCTGAAGGCCGACGGCCTGACCAAGCGCTACGAGGACGGCGTCCTGGCCCTGGACCACCTGAACCTCGAGGTTCGGCCCGGCGAGATCTACTGCCTGCTCGGGGCCAACGGGGCCGGGAAGACGACGACGATCAACCTCTTCCTGGGCTTCATCCCGCCGACCGAGGGCGCCTGCCTGATCAACGGCATCGACGTCGCCAGGGACCCGCTCGAGGCCAAGAAGTACGTCTCGTTCGTATCCGAGAACGTCATGCTCTACGGCAACTTCACGGCCCGCCAGAACCTCGACTTCTTCGCCAAGCTCGGCGGCAAGACCGCGCTCACCAAGGCCGACTACTACAAGGCCATGGGCCGGGTCTCGCTCCAGGAGAAGGCCTTCGACCAGCGGGTCAAGAACTTCTCCAAGGGCATGCGCCAGAAGCTCGGCATCGCCATCGCCGTCGTCAAGGACGCCCCGGCGGTCCTGCTCGACGAGCCGACCTCGGGCCTCGACCCCAAGGCCGCGGCCGAGTTCCTGGAGATCATGGCCGAGCTCCGGAAAGAGGGCAAGGCGGTCCTGATGTCGACCCACGACATCTTCCGGGCGAAAGAGATCGGCGACCGGGTCGGCATCATGCGCGAGGGCCGCCTGGTCATGGAACGGACCCGGGCCGAGCTCCAGAACGAGGACCTGAACCGGATCTACATCGACTACATGGAATCCGAGGCCGCCGCGCCGGCCGCGGCCTGAACCCCGGCACGCCTTCGAGCCTCGGAGCCCATCCATGTGGAAAACGATCGTCCGCAAAGAGCTGCTGGAGACGATCTTCAGCTACCGCTTCCCGCTCTTCGCCGTCATCTGCCTTCTCCTCGTCCCGCTCGGCTTGGCCGTCAACGACGCGGCCTACGCCAAGCGGGTCCGTGACTACAGCGACCAGGTCCGCCTCGCCGATGAAGCGGCCGCGGCCATCAAGATCCAGGACATCATGGCCGGGACCGTGGCCGTCAGAGGATTCCGCCGCCCCTCGCCGCTCTCGGTCTTCACCCAGGGTTTCGAGAACGCCCTGCCGCGCTATTACGAGTTCACCCAGGACGGCTTCAAGCCCGGCGAGTCGGCGAGCGACGACGAATCGATCCTCTCCGTCCAGGGCAAGGTCGATTTCGTCTTCCTCGTGCAGATGGTCATCAGCCTCATCGCCATGCTCTTCGCCTCGGACATGATCTCGGGCGAGAAGGAGTCCGGGACGCTGCGGGCCATGCTGGCCAACAGCCTGCCGCGGGATTCGCTGCTCACGGGCAAGATCGGAGGGGGATTCCTGGCCCTCTGGGTGCCGTTCCTTATGGCTTTTGTCATCGGCGCGGTCGTCCTCATGCTCGGGGCCTTCCCGCTGGCCGGCGCGGACACCGCCGCCCGCCTCCTCGTCATCCTCTTCGGCACGTCGCTCTTCATGCTGACCTACTTCACGATCGGCGTCGCCGTCTCGGCCAGCACGGCCAGGGCCCGGACGTCGCTCGTCGCCATCCTCATCGTCTGGGCGGCCTTCCAGCTCATCCTGCCGCGGCTCGGCGACATGGCCGCCCGCCTCGTCTACCCCGTCCGGAGCGAGACCCAGGTCTCGCTCCGGAAATCGCTCCTCGTCCACGCCCTCGACATCGAGACGGCCAAGGAGCTCGGCCACCAGTGGGACGTCATTTTGGGCCCCGCCTCCCCGCAGGCGCGCGACGACCCGAACTCGCCCGAGAGCAAGAAGTGGGCCCCGATCCGCGACGACATCCAGCTGAGGGCTCGGGAGAGGAAATCCCAGCAGCTCGCGGCTATCGACGAGAGCTATCTCCAGGAGCGGCGGCGGCAACTCGACCTGGCCGTCAACCTGTCGCTCATCTCCCCGAGCGCGGCCTTCGCCCGCTTCATCGCCGACGTCTGCGGTACCGGAGAGCTCGAGCGGGCCAGGTATCTCGACGCCGTCCGGGCCCACGAGAAGGCCCTCGACGCGGGGCTTTTCAGCAAGGTCAAGCGGACGCTCATGATCCATGAGGGCGGCGCGATGTCCATGGGCTTCTCGGCGACACCGGTCGACGCCTCCAAGCTGCCCAAGTTCTCGATCGTAGAGGCCTCGCTGGCCGAGACGTTCAAGGCCAACGCCCGGAGCCTCGTCTCGCTCCTCGTCTGGCTCATCGCCCCCTTCGCCTATGCCTACATCCGCTTCATCCGGTACGACGTGAGGTAGGGACATGATCGGAACCGTCGCCCGCAAGGAGATCGTTTCCAACATTCTCAGCTACAAGTTCACCGTCGTCCTCCTGCTCATGGCCCTGCTTCTGGCCGCCAGCCTGTTCATCATGCACCGCGATTTCGCCGAGCGGACGGCCGACTACCAGGTCATCCGGCCCGCGCCGGGCGCGCCGACCGCCGTCGTGCCGCCCAATCCCCTGTCGATCTTCGCCAAGGGGCTGGAGAACGCCATGACCCGCTCCTTCGAGATCGGCGTCATCGGCGTCGACGTCCGGGCCGGCCAGTCGTCGGGCAACGTCATCTTCTCGTTCTTCCCGGCGCCGGACTTCCTCTACATCGTCCGCGTCGTCCTCTCGCTCGTGGCCCTGCTCCTGGGCTTCGACCAGATCAGCAGCGAGCGCGAGCGGGGGACGCTCAAGCTCATGCTCAGCGGCCCGGTCTCGCGGGCCGAGGTCCTCCTCGGCAAGTGGCTGGGCAATTTCGCCAGCCTGGCCGCGCCCTTCCTCCTGGTGACGGCCCTGGGGACGGCGGCGATGCTCTTCGACGCCGACATCCGCTTCAGCGCCGGCCAGCTCGGGCGTTTCGCGCTCATCCTCGCTCTGGCCCTGCTCTACATGGCCTTCTTCCTCAGCCTGGGCATGCTCGTGTCGGCCCTGACCCGACGGTCGGCCACGTCCGTCATCGCGCTCCTCTTCGTCTGGGCCCTGCTCGTCTTCGTCCTGCCCAACCTCGGCACGCTCGTGGCCCGCCAGTTCGTCGCGACGCCGTCCGTCCAGGCCCTGAACGAGAAGCGCGCGCAGACCTGGACCCGCGAGATCCTGCTCGGCATCGCCGAGGGGGGCGGCCTCGGGGAGCGCATGAAGACGATCAGCCGGGAAGAGGACCGGATGGAGGAGGACTTCCGCCTGAAGTTCGAGCGGCTGGTGCGCCTGGCCCGCAACATCAACCGGCTCTCGCCGGCGGCCGGCTTCCTCGACGCCGCGACCGGGATCGCGGGCACGGGCATCGACGAGGAGATCCGGCTCAAGGCCGAGGTCATCCGCTACAAGAACTCGATCATCGATCCCGTCATCGCCGACCTGCTGGCCGGCAAGCGCGACCCCGCTTACCCGGCGTTCACGTACCGCTACCGGCCGCTGGGCGAGGTCTTCGCCTCGGGGGCGATGTTCGACGCGGCCTGGCTGGCCGCCTTCAACATCCTGGCCTTCGCCCTGGCCTACGCCGGGTTCGCCCGGGCCGACGCGAGGTGACGCCGTGTGGAAGACGCTCATCGCCAAGGAGCTGCGGGCGCACCTCCTGTCGTTCCGCTTCCTGGCCGGCTTCGTCACCCTGTTCGTGCTGGTCGTGGTCACGGCCTTCGTCCTGACCGGGGACTATGTCCGCCGGCTCGACGAATGCTCCGCCCGCCGGACCGAGCTCGACCGCTACCTCCGGACCTACGCCCATTTCAACCGGATCGGGAACGTCCTCCGGCCGGCCCAGCCGCCCGTCCCCTTCCAGGCGCTCGTCCGGGGCCTCACCGCCGACGTCAACATGGAGGCCTTCGACAACGATCCCCTGCCGGTCATGTTCCCGCTGATCGACCTGACCTTCATCGTCACGATCCTGGTCAGCCTCATCGCCCTCATCCTGACCTACGACGCCGTCAGCGGCGAGAAAGAAGAGGGGACGCTCAAGCTGATGCTGGCCAACGGGCTGCCGCGCTCGAAGATCGTCCTGGCCAAGGCGGCCGGGGCCGGGCTGATGCTCCTCGGCCCGCTCGTCGTCTCGCTGGCGGCCGGGCTGCTCGTCATCGTCCTCGATCCCCGGGTCGATTGGACCGGCGCGGACTGGGCGGCGCTGGGGCTGATCCTCGTCGCGGCCGCGGCCTACGCGACGGTCTTCGCGCTCATCGGCATCCTCGTCTCGTCGGTCCACCGGTCGAGCGCCTCGTCGATCATGACCTCGCTCTTCGTCTGGACGCTCCTCGTCCTCGTCGTGCCCAACCTCAGCCCCTACGCGGCCTCGTTCCTCTCGCCGGCCCCGTCGCGGATCAAGGTGGCCCGGGAGACGGCCCGACTGACCGACGTCGACCGGGACGACCTCGGCCGCAAGCTCGCGGCCCAGTACCGGGCCGAGGTCCTCAGGGAGCACCCGGTCCTCGGCGAGAGGCTGACCGAGGCCGAGGTCAAGCGGCGGGTGGCGGAGGATCCCCAGTACCGGGCGGCCTACGAGGCCGGCCGCGCGGCCGTCCAAAGGGCCTGGGACGAGGCCAACCGGGTCCAGAACGCCAAGGCCGACGAGCTCCGGCGGGACCTGAGGAAAAAGGAGGAGGCCCAGACGGGGCTGGCCCGGGCGATCTCGATGATCTCCCCTCTCGCCGACTTCAGCTATCTCGCGACGGACCTGTCGTCGACGGGGACGAGAAACCAGGCCCATTTCGCGCGGCTGGCCGGGCTCTGGGGGCAGGCGTTCTACCGCGACTACCAACCAAGGAAGATCGAAGCCTTCCGGGCCAAGGACCCGACCGGCGACCCCTGGAACACGGCCATCGACATGTCCGACGCGCCGCGGTTCCATTACGTCGAGGAGGGGCTGGGAGGGCGGGTCCGGGCCGCCCTGCCGCCGTTCGGCGCCCTTCTCGGCTTCTGCGTCGTCCTGTTCGCGGCGGCCTACGTCGCCTTCATCCGCTACGACGTCCGATAGCTACACGAGCTCGTCCCAGGTCCGCAACCCGGGAACGACCTTGAAATGCGCATCGTAGGTCACCAGGACGGAGCTCGTCTCGAGCGCGTGGGCGGCGATCCAGACGTCGTTGAGAGGGATCGGCTGCCCGGCTTTCCTCAACGAGGACTTGATCAGGCCGAAATAGTCCGCGGTCTCGCGCGTCGCGTCGAGGACCCGGACCGCCGGTTTGGCGAGGAACGTTTCCAGGGTCCGCCGGTTCTCCCGTTCCCTGGATCCCGACCGGAAGCCCAAGAAGAGCTCGCCCAGGACGACGACGGACATGTAGACGAGGCCGGACGCGGCCAAGGCGTCGAGGACCCGCGGATCGCCTCCCAGATACTTCGCGTAAGCGTTCGTGTCGAGCAGAACGGCTCTCAAGCCCAGTCCTTTTCGTCCGTCTTCTCCAGATCGGCGACGGAGTCCAGGAACTCCCGTTCCTCCTCCTCCGTCCAGACGCCGCTGAGGTCCTCGAACATGGCGCGGTTGTCCGGCGGTCCGTCCCCCATTCCGAGCGCCTTGGCGATCAGCTCTTTCACGATCTTATTGACGCTTCTGCCTTCGATTTTTGCCCGCTCCATGATCTTTTTTTCCGTTTCTTCATCGATGCCATGGACACTGATGGATTTCACCGCTTCCTCTGAATCATGATATGATTTATTACGAACTAATATATGCATCATTTCTGATCGTCCGTCAAGCCCTTCAGGAATTGCCCTGGATCACTCGCGAATCGGGACGGCCCTGGGATGCGAGGCCCGAAGGGTCAAGCTGTGCTCTTCGGCACCGCGAATCCCCAAGAACGCAACCGATGGGGCCGGATCGGTTCGCCCAGAGGGTGAAAACGCCCGATATAAAAGAGAGAGGGAGAAGCAACGGGGCGTTTCTATGAATGACCCAGGTCAGGAGCGGGCGTAGGCGTCGAGGTCGAGGTCCGGCCCGGGGACGGGGCGGGCCGCGAAGCGCTTGAGGGCGACGGCGCCGACCATGGCCGCGTTGTCGGTGCAGAGTTTCGGCGAGGGGACGCAGGCCTCCAGCCCGGCCTCGCGGGCGAAGGCCCGGAAGCGGGCCCGCAGTCGCTCGTTGCGGGCCACCCCGCCGCACAGGATGAGCGAGCGCGGCCGGGCCCGGTCGGCCGCCTCGCGGACGCGTTCGACGAGGGCCTTGGCCACGACCTCCTCGAAGCTGGCCAGGAAGCCGGGGAGGCACGGGTCGCCATGGGAGAGCCCGCTCTCGCGGATGTGCTTGAGGGCCGCGGTCTTGAGGCCGCTGAAGCTGAAGTCGAGGCTGCGGTCTTTCGTCCGCGGCACGGCGAAGGCGAAGGCCCCGGCGTCGCCGTCCCGGCCGAGCCTCTCGATGACCGGCCCGCCCGGATAACCGAGGCCGAGGAACTTGGCGATCTTGTCCAGGGCCTCGCCGGCCGCGTCGTCGCGCGTCCGGCCGAGGAGCTCGTACTCGAGCGGCTTGGGCATCAGGTAGAGGGCCGTGTGCCCGCCCGAGACGAGGAGGCCGAGCACCGGGAAAGCGATCCCCGGGCTCTCGAGAAAACAGGCCTCGAGATGGGCCTCGAGATGGTCGACCCCGACGAGCGGCTTCTTGTGGTAATAAGCCAGCCCCTTGGCGAACGAGAGCCCGACCAGGAGCGACCCGATGAGCCCGGGGCCCCGGGTCACGGCGTAGAGGTCGATCGCCTCGAGGCCGACGCCGGCCCGCTCCAGCGCCTCGCCGACGATGGCCGTGATCGTCTTGATGTGCTGGCGGGAGGCCAGCTCCGGGACGACGCCGCCGTAGGGGGCGTGGACCTCGTCCTGGGACATGACGACGTTGCTCAGGATCTCGGGCGCCGGCGTCAACGAAGGGGGACATGTACTAGAGTCACGTGTCCCCGGATCGGCGGCGCGCAGCACGGCCGCGGACGTCTCGTCACATGACGTTTCGATGGCTAGAACGCGCATGCCCGCTCGGCCTTTCGCCGCCATATTATCAGAAAACGAGTCCCGGGGATAAGCGGGGAGGCGGCTCTCTCACGCTCTTGCCCGGGATCAAGCCGCCTCTGCCCGACCGATATTAGGGGAATGAGTATCATGTCCCCATTTTTATTGGCCCGAATGTTGCATATAATGCCCTTCATAAGCAGGTTAATTTCGGGTCTCTTCGCGCCGGGCCGAACGCGTCCTAGCTTTCGGATAGATATGTCGGATAGCTATGGAGGTGGCCGATGCGCGTCCCTAAAGCCGTCCTGGGAGGGGTCCTCGTCTTGGCCCTCGCCGCGGCCGGCGTCTATTTCCTCGTCCTCGACAAGTCCCCCGCCAAGGCCGGAGAACAGGCGGGAACGGCCTCCGGAGCGTCTTCGGGCTCGTCCACGGCCGACCTCCCCGGCCAGAGGGCCGAGGCCGCCCCTCTGCCGGTCAAGGTCGCCAAAGCCTTCGTCGGCGACCTGATCATGACCCTCAAGTCCCCCGGCGAGGCCTACACCGAGAAGCGCATCGCCATGAGGGCCGAGGTCGGCGGGGTTGTCAAGAACCTTTACGCCGCCGAGGGCCGCCACGTCCGAGAGGGCGACCTCCTCGTCGAGCTCGACGACCGCGAATACCGCCTCAGCCTCGAACGCCTGGAGGCCCAGCGCCTGCGCTTCCTGTCCGAGCTCTTCCTGGAGAGGCAGTTCTCCGTGGCCGAGGAGCCTCCTCCCCAAGCCGTCGTCGACAAGGTGGCCAAGGCCCAAGCCGACTACGACCGCGTCGCCGAGGGCTTCAAGGCCGGCGTCGCCTCACAGTCCGACCTCGACAAGGCCCAGGCCGCGCTCGAGCTGGCCCTGATCGAGGCCGGCCGGAAGAAGGACGAGGTCCAGGCCGCGACCAAGGGCCTGACCCAGGCCGAGGTCGACGTCAAGATCGCCCGCCTCAACCTCGAGAAGACCCGCGTCCGGGCCCCCTTCGCCGGCGTCATCACCGACATCAAGCTCTCGCCCAAGGAGCGCATAGAGGCCGGCCGCGAGCTCTTCACCCTGGTCGACATCAGCCGGATCAAGGTCAAGGCCAAGGTCTTGGAGAGCGAGGTCGGTCGGGTCGTGGCCGGCCGCGAGGTCGACCTCCGCTTCAGCGCCTTCCCGGACCGGTCCTTCCGCGGCCGCATCGAGGCCGTCAGCCCGGTCATCAACGCCGAGGACAGGACCTGCGGCGTCTACGTGGCCATGGACAACCCGTCCGAGGAGATCAAGCCGGGCATGCACGCCGAGGTCGAGTTCCCGACCGACATCTACAAGGGCCGCCTGCTCGTGCCCCAGGAGGCCGTCCTCGTCCGCGGCGGCCGCCATCTCGTCTTCGCCGTCGAGGGCGACACGGCCAAGTGGCGCTACATCGAGGTCGGCCTGGAGAACGAGCGCTTCGCCGAGGTCCTGCCGGGCCGGGAGCCCGGCTGGGGCGTCTCCGCCGGCGACACGGTCATCGTCGAGGGCCACGGCACCCTGGCCCACGACACCAAGGTCAGCATCGTCCAGTAGCCGCGCAGGCCCAAGGAGCGCGCCGTGATAAAGGTTCTTCCCGCGATCCCGGGAGCCGCCTCTCCGCGACATCCCTCGCCGCCTCGAGAGGCGGTCCCGGGGAAAGGGCAAGAGCGATGAGAAAGCCCCTGGTCCCGGCTTCACTCGCGATCGTCCCCCTTCTTCTGGCCGCGCCGCTCGCCGCCGCGCCGTTCGCCGCCCAGAGGATCGAGACCGTCGACGGCGTCCGCGTCGTCCACAACGAGAAAGGCGGCGTCTGGGGGAAGGCCCCCAGGGTCGCGCTCGAGCTCGTCAGAAAGATCGGCGACATCGACACCGAGGACGAGAACGTCGCCTTCAACTACCCCGCCGACGTGGCCGTGGACAAGGACGGCAACATCCACGTCCTCGACGCCGCCAACGCCCGCATCCAGAAGTTCGGCCCCGACGGCGAGTTCTTGGCCACGATCGGCCGCAAGGGGCAGGGCCCCGGGGAATTCATCTTCCCCGACGCGATCGGCTTCGACAAGGACGGCAACCTGGTCGTCGCCGATTCGGCCCAGAACCGCGTCCATGTCATCATCGACGGCGGCCGGGACGTCCGGTCCATCGTCGTCAAGGAAGAGCTGGTCAGGAACGTCCGCCCCCTGGCCTCCGGGGATTACGCGGCCCAGGGCTCGACCTACGCTTTCCCACGGCCGGGCCAGCCGGCCAAGAAGCCCGAGGAGATGCGTCTTTTCCGCCGGATCGGCGCGGACGGAAGGACCGTCGGCTCGTTCGGCCAGCTCACCGACTTCGGCGAGACCATGACCACCGCCGTCGGCAACGGCGCGGCGTTCGACGTGGACGGCGGGGACTCGATCTACGTCAGCTTCAGCGCCCAGAACAGGATCGAGAAATACGCGCCGGACGGATCGCTCGTCTGGCGGGCCGACCGGCCGCTGAACTACGGCACCGAGGTCAGGAAGAAAGGGAAGATCGACACTTCGGGCGGCGGCTTCTCCTCGTCCGCGCCGGAAATGAATTCCTGCTCGGTCGGGATCGCCGTCGACGGCCGGAAGCGCAGCTGGGTCGTCACCTATGACCGGCAGCTGCGGAAGGAGGAGCGGGTTCAAACGACCATGACGATGGTCGGCGGCCGCGGCGGCGTCTCCGCCGCCTCGGTCAAGACGGAGGGCAACACCGACCTCAGGACGACCGACGCGTTCAAGCTCGAGATCTTCGACGCCGACGGCGTCCTCCTCGGCGAGATCCCGCTCGCCCACTTCGCCGATGTCGTCCGCGTCGCCGGCGACTCCCTCGTCCTCATCGACCGCGAGCGCGGCGTCTCGGTCTACCAGTATCGGATCGTCGAGAAATGACCGCGAATCCGACCGTCCTAGGCAAAGGAGGGAACCAGTGAACGGGATAGAACGAAGGATCGTTTTCGCGTCCCTCGCCCTTCCGGCGCTGATCTTCGCGGTCGGGATGACGGCGCCGGCCCGAGCCCAGTGGAAGGGCACGGTCGTCAAGGAAGGCGAAGTCACCGTCGTCAGGAACCCCAAGGAGCCGCTCTACAGGACGCCCGTCCTCGAGCTCGCCGAAGACCTCTCGCTCGGCGGGCCCGACGCCCAGGGAGAGGCCGCGCTCGACCGGATCCGGCAAGTCCTGCCCGACGACGCCGGGACGCTCTACGTTCTCGACGAGAGGGCCTCGCACGTCAAGGTCTTCGACGCCTCGGGGAAATACCTTCGGACGATCGGCCGCAAAGGCCAGGGCCCGGGCGAACTCGAGTACCCGATGACGATGTCCTTGAACGAGAAGACGGGCGAGCTGGCCGTCCATCAGCAATCCCGGGGGATCGCGTTCTTCAAGACGGACGGGACGTACCTCCGTCAACTGTCGCTCAAAGTCATGTTGGGTGCCCGGGCCCGGCTCGATTCCCGGGGCCAGATCTACCTCCTCGAGATCGTCATGGACAACGAGAGCTCGAGGTACGCGACGAGGAAGCTGGCGCCCGACGGGTCCGTCCTGGCGACGATCAGCGAAACGCCCACCCCGACCGGTTCCGGCAACACGACCAGGGCCTTCATCCCCGTCGCGTTCTATGGGATCGACCGGGAGGATCGCTTCATCTACGGCTTTCCAGAGACCTATGAGATCCAAATCTACGGTCCCACGGAAGCCAAGGTCCTCCGCAAGATCACCCGGGCTTACGACCCCGTGGCCGTCACCGATGAGGACAAAGCCGAGCGGAGGAAGGACGTCCCTCCGGGCTATTCCCGGGAGCTCGAGTTCCCGAAACACCATCCGGCCTACTCGCGCTTCTTCCTGAGCGATCTCGGCCACATCTTCGTCCAGACCTACGAGAAGGCCGACGGCGGCAGGCTCATTCACGACGTCTTCGACGCCGAGGGCCGGTTCATCGGCCGCCTGCCCCTCAAGCCCTCCGGCATCGGTATCCTGAAAGGCAAGTATTACGCCCTCGAGGAGGACGAGGAGGGCTACCAATGCGTCAAGCGCTACGCCGTGACCTGGCTCGTCAAATAGGGATCGGAGGAAGGCCATGAGGACCGCCCGCGCGCCCGTTCGAGACCGGGCTCTTTTCCGCGGCAGGAGAGGCCTGGCGCTCTTCGCCGGCCTTCTCGCCGCGGCCGGGCTCGGCTTCGCCCAGATCGTCGAGAACCCGGCCAATCCGAAGGCCGCCGACGCCGGGCGGGTGGTCACGCCGCGAGAGGTCTTGGCCATCTCCGACGAGGGGAGGAGCGATTATTATTTCAAGTACCCGCATGCGCTGACGGCGGCGCCCGACGGGTCCCTGTTCGTCATAGACGAAAACCAAGTGATGTGGTTCGGGCCGGATGGCGCCTTCGAGCGCAACCTCTTCAAGAAGGGCCAGGGGCCGGGCGAGATGGGCTACGCCGACGCCTGCCTCTTCTCGGATGGCCACGTCATCGTCCAAGCCTGGTCCCCCAATAAGTTGCTCTGGTTCGACGCCGCCGGCCGGTATCAAAGGGAGCTCCTGATCCGCTCGAAAACGCGCTCTATCGGGTCCGCCCAGTTCGTTCACGCGGGCGTCGTCTATCTCCTCGCCTTCGATTTCCCCCGGGTCGAGGGAACGCCCGGGAATATCGAGGTGCCGCAGGACATCATCGCCGTCCCTGAAGATACGGGGGAGATCGAGACGCTGTCCTCGTTCCCCATAACGGCCTTTGTCGCCTCATCCGCGAGCGGCGGCGGCGGGATGATGCCCATCGGCCTGTTCCTGTCGGCCGTTTTCCGTCGGAAGCAGCTGGTGATCTCCCACACCAGCGAGTATCTCCTCAAGCTCTACGACCCGGGGACGGACAGGGTCGTCCGGGAGTTCCGGAGGCCCTATTCGAGGATCAAGTCCGAGCCCCTCACGGAGCAGCAAAAGAAGGGCGGCCTCCTCATCGACGGCAAGCACTTCGGGCCGCCCGAGCAGAAATACCAGGCCGATATCCGGAACCTGCTGACCCGCGGCGAGGAGATCTGGGCTGTGACCTCGACAAGGGACAAGGCCAAGGGCGTCCTCATCGACGTCTTCGACGGCGACGGCGCCTACCGGGATCGCTTCTGGCTCAAGCTGCCCGAACCGGCTCTGGCGAGCCTCCAGTCGCCGGGCGCATGCGCTCTCGACGGCGAGTTCCTCTGGGCCGTCGAGCCTGCCAAGGACGACACGATCACCATCAGGAAATACCGGGTCATCCAGTGAGTGAGGCGGCCCGCGGAATGAAGTCTGAAACGGCAGATCGGCCGTGCAAGGAAGAGCCGGCAAGGAGGACGAGATGAGCACGAGCCCGGGGAGGCCGCGATGAAGCTCGCCCGCCTGGCCGTCGACCGCCCGGTGACGATGTACATGTTCTACTTCGCCGTCATCCTCCTCGGCGTCGTCTCGCTCCGGGAGCTCTCGGTCGACCTCCTGCCCGACATCAGCTATCCGCGCCTGTCGGTCATCACCAACTACCCCGGGGTCGCGCCCGAGGAGATCGAGACGCTCATCACCGCCCCGCTCGAGTCGGCCGTCAGCCGCGTCCCCGGCCTGCGCCGCGTCGAGTCGGTCTCCAAGGAGGGCGTCTCGTTCCTGACGCTCGAGTTCGACTGGGGCACGGACATGGACTTCACCATGCTCCACGCCCGGGAGCAGCTCGACAACGCCAAGGACCGCTTCCCCGAGGACGCCGGGAGCCCGATCATCATCCCCCTCGACCCGCAGAGCCGGCCGATCATGACCCTGGCCGTGAGCGGCGACCGGACGCTCTTCGAGCTCAAGGAGCTCTGCGAGGACCTCATCAAGCCGCGCCTGGAGCAGATCGAGGGCGTCGGCTCGGCCGAGATCACCGGCGGCGTCGAGCGCGAGATCCAGGTCCAGGCCGATCCCCGGAAGCTGGCCCTCTACGGCCTGACGATCGAGCAGGTCGCCTCGCGCGTCGACGCCTTCAACCGCAACCTCCAGGGCGGGACCATCCGCAAGGGGACGTTCAAGTACGCCCTGCGGGTCGTCGGCGAGTTCGAGTCGCTCGACGAGATCGGCGACATCGGCCTGCTCGTCACCAAGGAGGGGGGCGTCGTCCGCCTCCGCGACGTGGCCGCGGTCCGCGACGGCCTGGCCGAGCGCCAGGGCCTGACCCGGCTCGACGGGGCCGAGGCGATCGGCCTGCTCGTGCGCAAGGAATCCGGGGCCAACACGGTCAAGGTGACGAAGCTCGTCCGCGAGGTCATCGCCCAGATCCGGGCCGAGAACCCGGGCCTGGTCCTGAGCGTCGTCAGCGAGCAGGCCAAGACGATCGAAGGGGCCATCGGGGCGGTCAAGGACGAGCTCATCCAGGGCGCCGTCCTGGCCTTCCTGACCCTGCTCATCTTCCTCCAGGAGTGGAAGACGCCGCTCATCATCGGCACGGTCATACCCATCTCCGTCATCGGCACGTTCAGCCTGCTCTTCTTCGGCGACATCACCCTCAACATCATGTCGCTCGGCGGCCTGGCCCTGGGGGTGGGCATGCTCGACGACTGCGCCGTCGTCGTCTCGGAGAACATCTTCCGCCACCGCTCGCTCGGCAAGGGCCTGAAGGAGGCGGCCTACATCGGGACGAAAGAGGTCGGCCCGGCGGTCATCTCGACGGCCCTGACGACCATCGTCGTCTTCCTGCCCGTCATCTACGTCCGCGGCGTCGCCGGCCAGCTGTTCAAGGACACGGCCCTGACCGTCACGTTCGCCCTGCTGGCCTCGCTGCTCGTCTCGCTGACCCTCATCGCCACCCTGGAGTCGCGCCCGTTCGACTTCGGGGCCGGCCGGGAGGAGCGCTGGCGGTGGCGCTGGGGCCTGGGGAAGGTCTGGGACCCCCGCAAGGCCGCCGGGCCGCCGGCGTCCGCCAAAGCCCCGTCGGTCCTCTCCGCCCCGCTCCGGGGCCTCCGCGTGCTCGTCTACGCCGTCTTCAAGGGCGTCGGCTTCGTCCTCAACGCCCTGGCCAGCTTCCTCGTCCAGCTCGACGCCTTCATCGTCCACTGTCTCGGCCTGCCCTTCCGGCCCCTCCTCAAGGCCGTCTTCACGGGCTTCAACATGGTCTACGGCCGCTTCGTCGAGCGGTACCGGAAGTTCCTCGCCTGGAGCCTCGACCACAAGGGCCGGGTCATGGCCGGGACCCTGGTCTTCTTCGCCGTCGTCTTCGCCCTCGGCGGCCTCGTCCGCAGCGAGCTCATGCCCCGGATGGAGACGACGGCCTTCGAGCTCGACCTGAAGATGCCCGTCGACCTGTCCTTCGAGCAGACGACCGAGATGGCCGTCATGCTCGAGGGCCGCGTCCGCGGGCTGGCCCCGGTCCGGACCGTCCTGTCCCAGGTCGGCATCGTCAGCGGCATGGAGTCGGCCGACCCGGCCATCACGGTCAACTCGGCCCGCCTCTTCGTCGAGGTCGGGAGGCCGCGCGACCTCGAGCCCGTCCTCGACGCCGTCCGCCGCGACCTGGCCCGGTTCCCCGACATCGCCTACACCGTCATCCGCGAACAGTCGGCCGTCACCCAGTTCCTGGGCCTGTCGATGGCCGAGATCGGCCTCAAGGTCAAGGGCCGGGACCTCGACCGTCTCAAGGAGATCTCCGTCGACCTCGCCGCCCGCCTGGCGGCCATCCCCGGCGTCGCCGACGTGGCCGCCGACATCGGCGAGGGCAAGCCCGAGTTCAAGGTCTCGGTGGACAAGGAGGCCCTGCGGAGATACCCGGGCCTCTCGCCCTCGACGATCGGCGCCTTTCTCGTCAGCGGCGTCCGCGGCCGCGTCGCCACCCAGTTCCGGGAGATGGACAAGAAGTACAACATCCTCGTCCGCCTCGAGGACGCCTCGCGCGAGAACATCGAGCGGCTCCTCGGCGAGACCCTGCCCTTCGGGGACCGGCTCGTCCCCCTGCGCGATCTCGTCTCCTACGAGGTCGTCCGCGGCCCCCGCGAGATCCGCCGCGAGAACCAGGAGCGCGAGGTCCTGGTGACGGCCAACCTCAAGGGCCGCAAGATCAGCCAAGTCGCGCCGGCCATCGGCCGGGCCATCGGCGAGCTCCGCCTGCCGGCCGATTATCGCGTCGTCTGGAGCGGCGAGCGCGAGGAGCTGGCCCGGTCCTTCCGCTCGCTCGTCCTGGCCATCGTCCTGGCCGCCCTCCTGACCTACATGATCATGGCCGCCCAGTTCGAATCGCTCGTCCATCCCTTCATCGTCATGTTCACCCTGCCCATGGGCGCGGCCGGGGCCATCGTCGCCCTCCTCCTCACCGGCGGGACCTACAACGTCATCTCCATCATCGGCCTGGTCGTCCTGATCGGCATCGTCGTCGACAACGCCACGGTCAAGATCGACTACACCAACCAGCTCCGCCGCGGCGGCATGCCCCTCCGCCGGGCCGTCGAGGAGGGGAGCCACGTCCGCCTGCGGCCCATCCTCATGTCCACGGGCAGCACCCTGGCTGGGCTCGTCCCCATGGCCCTGGCGCTCGAGCGCGGGGCGGAGATCATGCAGCCCCTGGCCGTCGTCGTCATCGGCGGCCTGACCTTCTCGACCTTCATGACCCTGGTCCTCATCCCGGTCATCTACGAGTGGGTGGAGGCCCGGAAACGATGAGGGCCTTCATCGACCGTCCCGTCGCCACGGCCATGGTCTTCCTGGCCCTCCTGGCCACGGGCGTCTACTCCTTCCTGAACACGCCCATCGAGCTGATGCCGAAGGAGGACTTCCCCAAGCTCGACATCGTCACCGGCTGGTACGGCGTCCCGCCCGAGGTCATCCAGACCCAGGTGACGGCCCCGCTCGAGGAGGCCTGCGCCGCGGTCAAGGGCATCACCAAGATGACCTCGTCGTCGCAGATCGGGATGTCCCGGATCACCCTGGAGTTCGACCCCAAGACGAACATGGGCTTCGCCCAGCTGGCCCTGCGCGAGGAGCTGTCGAAGGCCCGCCCGCTCCTGCCGGCTCTCGTCCGGCCCGTGCTCCAGCCCTTCGTCCCCGAGGACTTCCGCGAGCGGCCCTTCCTGCGGTACACGGTCTCCGGGGACTACGGCCTCCAGGAGCTCCAGGAGATGGTCAAGGAGAAGCTCGAGATCGGCCTGGGCGCGGTCCGGGGCGTCTCCAGCGTCGAGGTCGCCGGCGGCTCGGAGCCGGAGATCCGGGTCGTCCTCGACGAGGACCGCCTCAAGGCCTTCGGCCTCCACCCGTACACGGTCAACGCGGCCATCGCCGGCCGCCTGGGGACCTATCCGACCGGGCGGGTGCGCCGGGGCAACCAGGAGTTCCTGTTCAAGTTCGCCGACCGCATCGACACGCTCGGCGAGCTCCGGGAGACGGTCGTCGCCCACTCCGGCGCCAACCCGATCCTGGTCAAGGACGTGGCCCGGGTCGAGCTGGCCTACGCCGAGATCCGGGCCATCCACCGCATCAACGGCCGGCCGACGGTCAGCCTGACCGTCCTCAAGGAGCGGGGCGGCAACACCCTCCGCGTCGCCCGCGACGTCAAGGCCAGGCTGGAGGAGGTCGAGAAGGAGCTGCCGCCCGGGCTCGTCTTCAAGCAGGTCGACGACGAGAGCGAGGAGATCCGCAAGAACCTCCGCGACTTCTACCTCCTGGCCGGGATCATCACGGCCATCGTCTTCGCCATGATCTTCGTCGTCCTCCGGCGGCTCAGGCCGTCGCTCCTCATCCTGTCCTCGATCGCCTTCTCCATCGTCATCACCTTCAACCTCATCTACGTGTTGAAGATCTCGCTCAACATGCTGACCCTGGGGGCCTTGGCCCTCGGCTTCGGCATGTTCGTCGACAACTCCATCGTCGTCTTCGAGAACATCCTCCGCCTGCGCGAGCGCGGGCTGGGGCCGCGCCAGGCGGCCCTCCAGGGCCCGAAGGAAGTCTTCGTCGCCGTCCTGGCCTCGACCCTGACGACCATGGCCGTTTTCTTCAGCTTCCCCTTCTTCCAGGGCAAGCTCAAGATGTACTACCTGCCCCTGGCCTTCGTCATCGCCTCGGCCATGGCCGCCTCGCTCCTGGTGTCCTTCTCGCTCATCCCGGCCCTCAGCCCGCGCCTCCTGGAGAGGAGGAAGCGGACGGAGGCCGGGGAGGAGAAGCGCGGCCCCCGCTTCGAGAAGGCCCTCGCCTTTCTCCTGCGCCACCCGGTCGAGGTCCTGCTCGTCGTCGCGGCCCTGCTCTTCGGGAGCTACAAGTGGTTCCGGGCCGAGGTCACGATCGGCCGCTGGTACAATTGGTACTCGAAGCAATACCTCTACGTCCGCGTCGGCATGCCGCCGGGGACCGATATCTCCCGGACCGACGAGACCATCCGGGCCTTCGAGGACAAGGTCGTCGCCCAGCCTTACGCGAAGGAGGCCCAGGTCTACGTCTTCCCCGAAAGCGCCCAGGCCGTCATCGGCTTCCCGCCCGAGGTCGAGCGCTCCTACCGGCCCTACGCCCTCAAGGAGGAGCTCATCCAGCTGGCCACCCAGTTCGCCGGCATCGACATCAGCGTCTCGGGCTTCGATCCCCAGTACTACGCCTCGAGCATGAGCGCCGGGACCTACTACAGCTCCCGGATCAAGTTCTACGGCTACAGCCTCAAGAAGCTCAAGGAGATCACCTCCGACCTGGAGAGGACGCTCCGGCGCAACCCGCGCGTCAAGGAGGTCCGGACGGTCTCGGACCGCTACGGCTGGTTCCGCGGCGATACCGTCGAGGACATCCTCAAGATCGACAAGTCGGCCCTCAACCGCTACAACGTCGACCCGAACTACCTCTACGCCGGCCTGCAGGCCATGATCCAGGGGACCTTCGGCCAGCCGGCCCGGGTCCGCACCGAGGGCAAGGACATCGTCGTCTCGGTCAAGTTCCCCGACGCCGCGACGCGCGACATGCGCGACCTCCGGGAGACCCTGCTCACGACCCGGGGCGGGGAATACCTGCGGCTCGGCGAGGTCGCCGACTTCGCCGAGGCGGCCATCCCGGGCTCGATCGACCGCGAGGACCAGCAGTTCCAGCAGACGATCATGTGGGAGTTCCGCGGCCCGTCCAAGGCCGAGGAGCGCTACCGCCAGGGCGTCTACGACTCCCTCCACCTGCCGCCGGGCTTCCGGGCCAGCCTCGAGGAGCGCTGGTACGTCACCGAGGAGGAGCAGAGGCAGATCAACTTCGCCATCGCCGTCGCCCTGGTCGTCATCTTCATGATCCTGGCCGCGCTCTACGAGTCGTTCGTGACGCCGTTCTTCGTCCTGCTGGCCGTGCCCCTGTCGCTCATCGGCGTCTTCGTCGCCTTCATCGCGGCCAAGGCGCCGTTCGACCCGACGGCCTACATCGGCGTCATCCTGCTCTC
>JAKQUO010000019.1 GCA_029569255.1 Acidobacteriota bacterium
CTCGCAGGCCTCCACGGCGATCATCAGCTCGATGGCCAGGACCGTCTCGACGTTGTCCGCGATCTCAAGGAACTTCCTGGCCGAGGTGGCCCCCATGCTGACGTGGTCCTCCTTGTTCAGGCTGGTCGGGATGCTGTCGACGGACGCCGGGGCGGACAGCACTTTGCACTCGTTGACCAGGGCCGCGGCCGTGTACTGGGGGATCATGAAGCCGCTGTGGAGGCCGGGCGTCCTGACCAGGAAGGCCGGCAGTCCGCTGTTGAAGGCCGGGGTCAGCAGCTTGTCGATCCGCCGCTCGCTGATGCCGCCGAGCTCGGTGACGGCCAGGCAGGCGAAGTCGAGGGCCAGGGCCAGTGGCTCGCCATGGAAGTTGCCGCCGGAGATGATGGCCGTGTCGAAGACGAGAGGGTTGTCGGTGACCGAGTTGATCTCCACCGCCAGCGTGGCCCGCAGATAGGCCAGGGCGTCGCGCACGGCGCCGTGGACCTGGGGGACGCATCTCAGGGAATAGGGGTCCTGGACCTTGCCGCAGTCCCGGTGCGACTCGCTGATCTCGCTGTGCGCCGAGAGCGCCCTGAGGTTGCGCGCCGCGAGCGTTTGGCCGCGGTGCGGGCGGACCCGGCTGATCCGCGGATCGAAGGGGGCGAAGCTGCCCATGACGCCCTCGATCGTCAGCGCGGCGACGAGGTCGGCGTGGCGGGCCAGGTTCTCGGCCTGCCCGAGGCCCAGGCACCCCAGGGCGGACATGAACTGGGTGCCGTTGATCAGGGCCAGCCCCTCCTTGGCTTCCAGCCGCAGGGGCCGGACGCCCCGCCGCCGCAGGACCTCCTCGGCCGGCCGTCGCGTCCCTTTCTCGAAGACCTCCCCTTCGCCGATCAGGGCCAGGGCGAGGTGGGCCAGGGGGGCCAGGTCGCCGCTGGCGCCCACCGACCCCTTTTCCGGGATGACCGGCACGATGTCCTCGTTCAGGAACGCCAGCAGGGACTCGACGACCTCGGGCCGGACGCCGCTGTGGCCCCAGGCGAGGTTCGCGGCCCTCAGGAGCATCATCGCCCGGACGAACGGCCGCTCGAGGGGCCGTCCCGTTCCGGCGGAATGGGACCGGATGAGGTTCAGCTGGAGCGCGCCCAGGTCCGCCCGGCCGATGCGGACGTCGCTCAGGGGGCCGAAGCCGGTGTTGATGCCGTAGACGGCCTCCGTCCCGTCCAGGACGGCCTCGACCAGGCGGCGGTTGGCCCGGACCTTCTTCAGGGCGGCGGGGTCCAACCCGACGGCGACGCCGCCTTCGGCGACGCAGCAGACGTCTTCGATGCCGAGCTTGCGTCCGACCAGGATCGTCTTCATGTTCTCCATTGCTCCAGGCCGCGGGCCCGGCGGCCCATGCCGAATCGAAAGGAAAGGCCATTATAAAAGGAACCGGCCCGAATTGACAGCTCGTCCTCCCGGCTCGTCATTCCCCCGGCGCCTGTCCCGGCACGAAGACGGCGCCGGCCTTGATGACCCGCCAGACCTTGACCGTGTTCCGGATGTCCTCGAGCGGGTCGGCGTCGAGGACGACCGCGTCCGCCAGCCGGCCGGGCTCGAGGGCGCCGAGATAGCGCTCCGCGCCGACCGTCCCGGCCGCCCCGGCGGTCGCCATGCGGAGGAGCTCGAAAGGCGTCAGCCCGGCCATGGCCAGGAGCTCCAGCTCCCAGTGGAGGGACAGGCCGCAGAAGACCTCGGCCATGGTCGCGTCCGTGCCGGCGCGCACTTCGACCCCTTCCCGGTGGCCGGCGAAAATCCGGCCCAGGGCGCTTTTCAGGTTGACCGGCCAGAACTCCTTCGGGTAGGAGCCGAAGCGGCCGTTCTTCAGCGCGTAGGCGATCTTCTCGGGGGTCACGTAGCGGCGGACCATGTCGGTGTCCAGGCGCCGGGGCGGCTCCTCGCGCATGAAGATCTCCGCCCCGCCCTCGCAGTTGACCGTTCCCACCCAGTGCGTGCCGGAGGCGGCCAGGAGCTTGCGCCCGTCCTCGTGCATGACCATGGTCGTGTGCTCGACCGCGGCGTAGCCCTGGAGGACGTGGCGGGCCATCTCCTCGAAGGAAATGGCGTGTCCCGCCAGCGGCAGGCCCTGTTTCTGCGCCTCGTCGGCCATGGCGTTCTGCAGGTCGTAGGGAACGGAGAAATAGACCTTGACGAGCTGCGAGCCCCAGTCCTTCAACCGGCGCACCGCCCGCCGGGCCTCGGCCTCGGTCTTGATCTGGAAGAAGGCGTCGCCCCAGACCGGGACCTCGCCTTCCAGGATCTCGCCGCCGTAGAAATAGCGCGGCACCGGCAGGAGCGTGGATTCGCCGCGGTCTTCGAGGGCGTTGAGCAGGTCGAGCGAGCCGCCGACGTCGCGCACGGCCGTGTTGCCGAAGGCGATGAAATTGTCGGGATCGGCCATCTGGTTGGCCCAGGCCGAATGGACGTGGGCGTCGATGAGCCCGGGGACGGCGTACCGGCCGGCCGCGTCCAGGACCGCGGCGTCCTTCGGGATCCTGCGGCCCTCCTCCTCCCCGATCCAGGCCACCCGGCCGTCCCGGAGCAGCATCGAGGCTTCTTCGCGAAATCCTTTTTTTTCGAAGTCGAGCACCCGGACGCGCCGGACCAACAAAGGCGGGGCGACCGGCCGCGGGAGCTTCAGGCGGACCGGCGCCTCGACCCGGTCGCCCCCGGCGACGGGCCGCCGCCAGACGCGGTCCCCGGCCGCGTAGACGATCTCCCTCGAGTCGGCCGTGAAATCGAACGAGCGGCTGCAGTCGTCGGCCGCCAGGCGCATCCGGCCGTCCTCGAACGGGGCGGACGACATCGGCGCGACCCAAATCTCGGTGTTCCGGCGGAAGGCGAACCAGCGGCCGTCGGGCGAGACCAGGCCGTCGTTCACGTTGCGGCCGAGGGCGCTCAGGCGTTCGGGCTCGGCGCCGGGCTCGAGGGCCAGGCGATAGAACTCGCCGAGCTTGCCGGCCCGCTGGGTGAAATAGAGCGTCCGGCCGTCCGGAGAGAAGTGCGGGCGGGCCGTCCAGGAGCCGCGGGTCTGGGCCAGCTCCCGGACCTCGCCGCCGTCGACGTCGGCGCAGAGGAGCCTGTAGGGCTCGACGAGGAGGCCGCTCTGCTGGAAGACGATCCACCGGCCGTCGGCGCTCCAACTGGGCATGGCCACCCAGGAGGAGCGGTTGACCGAATGGAGAACGCGCGTCCGCCCGGTTTCGAGATCGTACAGCCGGAGCTCGCGCCGGCCGTTCTCGCCGGCCACATAGGCCAGCCTGCGGCCGTCGGGGGAGAACGCGGGGTCGCGCTCGAAGGCCGCGCCCGTGAACAGGCGGCGCGCCGGCCGGCCGTCGAGCGTCTGCCCGTACAGGAACCCCGCGGCCATGAAGACGACGCTCCGGCCGTCGGGCGAGAGCCGCGGCGTCAGGACCGCGCGCGGCGCCGCCGCGGCCTCGGAGGGCGGCGTCCAGCGGGGCGCCGTCCGCCGTCGCAAGGTGAGCGAGGCCGCGGCCTCGAAGGCGACCTGTTCCGGGGCGCCGCCGGGGAGCGCGACGCGCCAGAGCTTCCCCCGGTCGCCGTAGAAGAGCGCGGCGCCGCCGGCGGCCACGGCGACCCGGGCGGCGCCGTCCTTCAGGGTGGCGAGGTCGGCCGGCTTCCCGGCCTCGAAGGACCAGTGCCGGACACGCTGGCCGGTCGCGTAGTAAACGCCGTCGCCTTTCGGGGCCAGGACGACGGGCCCGAAGCTGTCGGCCGCGGTCGCCAGGGTCGAGACCGCGCCGTCGTCCGAGAGCGCCTGGAGGAGCATCTTGCGCGGGCCGAAGGGCCCGCCTCCCCCCTTCGGGTCGGGGGCGGCCCAGCCCAGGCGCCCGTCCGGCCAATAGAAGATCGCGCCGAAGCCGGCCGGCGGGGCGACGGACCGGGCCTCGCCGCCGGCGGCGGGCACGGTCTTGGGCTCCATGACGCCGGCGCCGCCGTAGCCCGGGTCGCCCGGGGCCTCCTCGCGCCTGAAGTGCCGCAGATAGGCGATCGCCGTCCCGTCGGGGCTCCAGCGCGGGCTCCCGGCCTCGACTTCGCTCGTGAGCCGGGTGACGGCGCCGTCGGCGACATCGAGCACGAAGACGTTGCCGCCGCTGCCGTCCCGGTCGGAGACGAAGGCGACGCGGGCGCCGTCGGGCGAGACGGCCGGTTCGGAGTCCCAGCCGAAGCCGAAGGTCAGCTGTTCGGCGGCGCCGCCTTCGGCCGGCACCCGGAACAGCTTGCCGAGCAGGGTGAAGACGACGGAACGGCCGTCGCTCGCCGCGGCGACATGCGGCTCGGTGACCTCGCGCAGGTCCAGCCGGACGGCGCGGAACCGTTCGTTCGCGCCGTTCCCGCCCGTCCCCCGAGCGGGCCCCGGGCCGCCGCCCGCCGCGGGGGCGAGGAGCGAAAGCGCGACCAGGCCGGCGACCCCCTTCGCCGCCCGCCCCCCGCGCCGGCGGAGGTCCGGGCCCGCGGGCGCCCGTCCCGGTCCCGGCGGGGCCGGCGGGGGGCCGGTTCCGTTCTCCCGTCGCACGGCGGCCTCAGCGCGGCGAGCCGCCGCCCACGAGCGGCTTCGGCTCCGCGAAGGCCAGGGCCCTGGCCGGGTTTTCCACCATCATCTTGCGGATGTCCGCCTCGCCGACCCCCAGCTCGCGCAGGACCGGCAGGAAGTATTCGTGGATGTAGGTGTAGCCCAGGCCGCCGAACTTCTTGAGCTGGATCTTGTTGCAGATGTCGTGGCTCAGGACGATCTGGCCGGCGTATCCCTCCCGGACCAGCCGGGCGATCCCCTCGGCGACCTTCCGGTTCGTGCGGGCCTCCAGGAACCCGCCGGGACTGCCCAGCGCGCCCAGCCAATCGAACTCGATGAAGACGCCCAGGGCCAGGATGCGCCGGGCGAACGGGAAGTCGAAGGCCAGGCCGTTGCTGTGGCCCATGACGACGCTGGACATGGCCACCCCTTCGTCGGCGACGATCTTCAGGACCCGGAACTTCTCCTCGCCCACGCCGCCCACGTGGAAGGTCATGGGCGCGCCCGTGAGGCGGCTGGCCCGGGCGCTGGCCCGCACGAGCTTGAGCTCGTTGGCCGTCAGAGGGTCGCCGTTGATGCCGATCTCGCCGATGATCCCGGACCGGATCTCCGTGCCGTCCACGCCCACGGCGATGTCGCGCACCATGCCGGCCGTCAATTCGTCCAGCGTCAGGTCGCTGAAATTCGGGGGGTGGTATTTCTTCTGGTACCAGCTCCCGCCCATGACGATGTTCAGGCCGCTGGCGTTGCTGATTCTGAACAGCCCGACCGGGTCGCGCCCCAGGCGGATGCCCGAGACGTCGACGATGGTCCCGCCGCCGGCGGCCTTGAACTCCAGGACCTCGGCCAGCGACTCCTCGAAGTCGCCCAGGAAATCGTTGTCGGCGATCCAGTGGCCGGCCCGCGCCTTGTGCAGGTTGGCCAGCGTCACCGGCTGCAGGGACAGCTCCGCGTCCGTCGCCGGCTCTGGGCGGAGCGACCCGGAGAACTTGAAATCGACGAAGATGTGCTCGTGCATCAGGGTCTGCCCGAGCCGCGACGGCTCCACCGGGCCTGTCACGGTCAGCGCCAGGCCGGCGATATTGGGGATCGGGGGGAGCGAGTCCGTCCGGGGCGCGGCCGGCGGGGCCAGGGACAGCGCCAGGACGGCGGCCAGCGAGGCCTTGCGGGACAGGGACATCGTCATGCTCAGTCCTCCCTGGGCTCGGCGAAGGCGAGCAGGCGCCGCGGGTTCTCGGTCAGGATCATCCGCATCTGGTCCGTGGTGATGCCCTTCGGCTTGATGGCCCTCGCGTAAGGGGCGTATTGCTCGAGCAGGAAGGCGTACCCGCTGCCGCCGAAGGCCTTGAGGTCGATCTTGGAGTTGACGCCCTGGGACAGCAGCACCCGCCCGCCGAAGCCCGCCTCGAGGAGGGCGATGACGGCCAGGGCGACGTCGTGGTCGCTGACGAGCGTCAGGACGTGCGGCGGGTCCCCCAGGCGGTCGAACTGCAGGTAGACGCCCCGTTCGAGCAGGCGCCGCATCAGCGGCATGTCCAGCGCGATCTGGTCGGCGTGCCCGACGGCGACCCGGTCGAGGGCCGCCCCCGCGCTCTCCAGGACGTCCAGGGACCCGAGGATGGCCCGGGGCTCGGCCCGGCCGAGAGGGATGCTCAGCGAGATCGGCGCCCCGGTCGCCCGGGCGGCCCGGGCCGCGGCCTGAAGGATCTTCCTGTCGTAATCGGAATCGGGGTCCTCCGGGCTGAGCTCGCCGATGATGCCGGCGCGGATCCCGGTCCGGCCGGCGCCGACCTGGATCTCGCGCACCAGGACCTTGGCCAGGTCGGCGGCCGAGAGCTTGTCGATCCCGGCGCCCACCCAGGCGCGCCGGTACCAGCCCGCGCCCATGACGATGTGGATCCCGGTCGCTTCGGAAATGCGCCTCAGGGCCTGCGGGTCCCTCTTGAGCCCGTCGGTCGTGAGGTCCACGAGCGTCCGGCCGCCGAAAGACTTGAACTCCAGGAGCTCCGCGACGGCCGTCTTTTCGTCGTCGAGCAGCCAGTTGTCCCGGTTCTCCTCGCCCATGGCCAGGGGCCCGAGGATGCTCATGGCGACCGGCTGGTTGTACAGGCGGACCTTCTCGGGGGTCCGGGGCTGTTTCCGGCCCGACGCCGCCCAGGTCTCCGGACGCTCGTCCGGCAGCCTGAAGTCGGACAGAAGATGCTCGTGCGCCAGGGTGACGCCCAGCTCCCCGGCGGGGACCGGCCCGTTGACCGTGACGGCCTTCCCGGCCACGGACTGGCCGGCGCCGAACAGCCAGGCCGTCATCAGCGGGCCGGCCAGAACGAGCCGCCCGGCGGCCCTCGCTTTCAGCCGTGACCCGGTTCCTGCCATGTTGGCGGCTCCTCTTCCCTCGGGTGGCCATGGTAAACGGAGGCCGCGGCGCTTGTCAACCCGAGCCGGCGACCGCTCGAAAGGAGCCGGCCGTTCGTGAGGCGGTGCCGCCCGCGGCCCGGTCGCGCGGATCAGGGCCGTTTGTCGGCCGGGAAGCGGTTCGGGTGGAGCATCGCGGCCCGCCGGTCGGCCGGCGCTTCGAGGGCCTCATGGGCGTATCCGCCGGGCTCCCGCTGGTACCAGTAGAAGACGGCCGCGTAATCGACCCAGCAGCGCTCCGGGTCGTCCGCCAGCCTCCCCGCCCCGGCCGCGAAGCCCGGCGAGCGATGGATGTGCCGTTCCTGGCCCCATTCGATGCGCCAGCTGAGCGACCGGCGGAAGCGGATGGGCAGGCGGTCGTGGAAGCGGAAGATGGACAGGCTCGCCGGCGCCCCCGGCGCCCCCGGTTCGACCAGGGGCATGCCGGCGGAACGGCCGACGAAGGCGTTGCGGAACCCCCAGCTGAAGGTGAACGAGTCCTCCGTCCCGAGGTAGTCCAGGGCCCGCTCGCGCCCGTCGACGGCGACCTCGTTGTTGCCCTCCATGACGTAGTAGAAGCCGCGGAAGAGCGGCTCGTCCGTGGCCACGCTGAGCTGGCGGCCGACCAGGTGCCCCGTCCCGCGGGCCTCGAAGAGGAGCTCCGAGGCGTCCCGCAGCAGCCGGAAGGCCCGTCTTCGATACGCGGCATGGAAGTAGCCGTAGCGCCCATCCCACCGGGGGGATCTCTCCCACTCCACGTAGCTGTAGTCGGCGGCGTCCCGGTCCGTGTCGTTCCGGAGGACGACGCGGGCCCGGGCCCGGAACGGCATGACGAAATAGCAGTTGTAGCTCCCGGGGGCGCACTCGATCAGGTCGGCGCTGAAGTCCGCCGCCCGGCCGTTGCAGCCGTCGCCGAAGAAATCGGCCAGGGGCGACATCACGGCCGGCGCCGGGGCGTCGTCGAACCAGATCTCGAGGACGACGCCGCGGGCGAAGAGCTCGGCCGGGTGGTGCCGGGTCAGGTGGATGTGCCGGATGGCCCCGGGGCCCGCGAGATCGGCGACGACGATCCTGGCCCCGGCCTTCAGGGGCTCCAGGCCGGGATAGCGGTCGACGTTCCAGCCGCCGTTGGAGAACCCGGTCTCGAGGTCCGTGCGGATCAAGGCCAGCCCGTCGGCCGGCGCCGGGCCCTCTTTCGAACAGGCCACGAGGAAGGCCGCCGCGGCCAGGACGCCGATCAGCGCCCGGGCTCCGGCCTTCGAGATCGCCTCATCCAAGGCGGCCATCGGCCCTCCCGCTCACGGGCCGAGGATAACCCGGCCCCGGCCGGGAGTCAAGAACCGAGGACCCCGTGCGGCGTTGCGGCCGGCCCGACGGGGGAGTATCATTGTCGCCGGCGCGCCCGCCCGACGGCCCGCGGCGGAGCGGGCCGTCCGTGGAGCGATCGGGATGACGGACCATTATTACGCCGAGAGGCTGGCGGCGGAGAGGCTGCGCCGGTGCTACGAGATCGCTCCGCCGCGGGTCCAACGCTACCTGCGGGCCGAGCTGGACTTCGCCCTGGGGTTCATCCGGTCCGGCGACTCCGTCCTCGACCTCGGCTGCGGCTACGGCCGCACGCTGGCCGCTCTTGCCGCCCGGGCCGCCTTCGTGGACGCCGTCGACATCTCTCCCGCCAGCATCGCCTTGGCGCGAGAGACCGCCGCCGGCCTGGCCGCCGTCTCCCTGCACGAGATGGACGCCGCCGCGCTGGGCTTCGCCGACGGCCGCTTCGACATCGTCCTCGGCCTGCAGAACGGGATCTCGGCCTTCCATCGCGACCCTCGGACGCTGCTGCGCGAGGCGCTGCGCGTATGCCGCCCGGGCGGGGCGGCGCTCTTCTCGACCTACGCCGCGGCGTTCTGGCCCCAGCGGCTGGAGTGGTTCCGGCTGCAGGCGGCGGCCGGGCTCCTCGGAGAGATCGACGAGCGAAGCACGGGCGACGGGGTCATCGTCTGCAAGGACGGATTCACCGCCCGCACCTTCACCGGGACCGAGTTCCGGCGCCTGGCGGCCGGGCTCCCCGCGGCCCTCACCCTGACCGAGGTCGACGGCTCGAGCCTCTTCGCCGTCCTGAGAAAAGATCCCGGGAAAAAAGCTTGACAAGGGCTCGAGAACGTGGTTGACTACCGCCCCTGATGACAAGTCATTTGACGGCCGGCCGCAGAGTCTCCCCGACGTTCCATCTCTTCTCTTTTAATTTTGGGCGCTAGCCGCCCAAAGAGATCCTCCCCCCCTTCTGCCCCGTTTTTCAGGACGTATCGGATCGTCCGTTCGACTCCCAACCCCAAGGAAGGAACCGGCCATGAACGACATCAAATTGGCGGGCTTGAAAGGCCGTGACCGGACCCTCATCCCCGTCGGCGGGAAGATCATCGGCAAGGACTTCGTCTTGATCGCCGGGCCTTGCAGCGTGGAGAGCGAGGCCCAGACCGTGGAGATCGCCCTGGCCGTCAAGGAGGCGGGGGCCGACATGCTCCGCGGCGGCGCCTTCAAGCCGAGGACCTCGGCCTACAAGTTCCAAGGGCTCGGGCTGAAGGGGCTGAAGATCCTGGAGAAGGCCCGCGAAAAGACCGGGCTCCCCGTCGTCTCCGAGGTCCTCGACCCCCGCGACGTCTCCTGGATGTGCGAATACGTCGACATCCTGCAGATCGGGACGCGGAACATGCAGAACTTCTCGCTCCTCAAGGAGGTCGGCCGGGTGAACAAGCCCGTTCTCCTGAAGCGGGGGATGCAGGCGACGATCGCCGAATGGCTCAATTGCGCCGAGTACATCCTCCACGAAGGCAATCCCGATGTCATTCTCTGCGAGCGGGGCATCCGGACCTTCGAAACGTACACGAGGAACACGCTCGACCTGAGCGCCGTCCCGGCGGTCCGGGAGCTCAGCCACCTGCCGGTCATCGTCGATCCCGCGCACGCGACGGGCAAGGTGAGCCTGATCCCGCCAATGAGCCTGGCCGCCCTGGCCGCCGGGGCCGACGGATTGATCGTCGAGGTCCACAACCACCCCGAAAACGCGCTGAGCGACAAGGACCAGGCCTTGAGGCCCGAGCAGTTCGCCGAGCTGGCGAGGGCCGCCCGGGGCCTTCTGGCCTACATGGAGAGCGCGCGATGAAGACGACGGGCTACGCGACGCCGGCCGGGCGCTGCGAGATCCACGTCAACGCGCCGGCGGCCGGGTTCGGCAGCCTCGCGGCCGGGCGAAAGACGGCCGTCGTCACCGACACGACCATCCGCCGCCTCTATCCCCGGCTCCTGGCCGGACGCGATGTCGTCGCGCTCCCCCCCGGGGAACGGGGCAAGACGCTCGCGACCGTCGAGGCGCTCTGCGCGAAATTCCTGAAGCTCGGCCTCGACCGGTCGTCCTTCGTCGTCGGGATCGGCGGCGGCGTCGTCTGCGACATCGCGGGGCTGGCCGCCTCGGTTTTCATGAGGGGCGTCCCCTTCGGCTTCGTCCCCACCACCCTCCTGGCCCAGGCCGACGCCGCCATCGGGGGCAAGAACGGCGTCAACCTGGACCGCTACAAGAACGTCGTCGGCCTGTTCAACCAGCCCCGGTTCGTCCTGGTGGATCTCGATTTCCTGAAGACGCTGCCGGCCCGGGAATTCCGGTGCGGGGCCGCCGAGATCATCAAGCACGCCTCGATCGCCAGCCCCTCGCTCTTCGAGACGCTGGAGAAGCTGCCTGGAGAGTGGGCGTCCTTGAAGCGACGCGACCTCGAAGCCGTCGTCCTCCGTTCGATCGAGATCAAGGCCGGGATCATCGAGGCGGACGAGAAAGAGGCCGGAGAACGGCGGAAACTCAACTTCGGCCACACGCTGGGGCACGCCTTGGAGAGGGTCGGCCGGTTCCGGCACGGGGAGGCCGTCAGTGTCGGCATGGCCATGGCCGCCGCGATCTCCGAGGCCCGGGGCCTGGTCTCCGGGCAGGAGGTCGGCCGGCTCAAGCGCCTCCTGGGCCGGGCCGGGCTGCCCGTCCGGCCCCCTTCCGACCCGGGCCCGATCGTCGAGGCGATGCGAAAAGACAAGAAACGCCGCGGCCGGGACGTCCATTTCGTTCTTCTGTCCGGCCTCGGCCGGGCCGAGGTCCGCGAGATCCCTTTCCGCGACTTGGAGGAGCACGTCCGTGATCTGTGTCAGCATCGGTAACGTCGCGTTCGAAAAGTGCCTGGCCGTCCTGGACACGGTCCCTTTCGCCGAGATCCGCATCGACTCCATGGACGTCGACGCCGAAAAAGTCCGGGCCCTATTTTCCCGTCCGCGGCTCCTCGTCGCCGCCTGCCGTCCGGGGGCGAGGAGCGAGAGCGAGCGAAAGGCGCTCCTTGCGGAAGCCATCGCCGCGGGGGCGTCCTACGTCGATCTCGAGGCCGAGGCCGGCGAGGCCTATAAACGAGAGCTCGTGGCCGAGGCCCGGGCCCGCGGCTGCCGGGTGATCGTCTCCCACCATGATTTCGAAAGGACCCCGCCTCGGGCCGAGCTCGAGCGCGTCATCCGCGCCGGCTTCGAGGACGGGGCCGACGTCGTCAAGGTCGCCTGCCGCGTCCGTGCTCCCGCCGACAACGCGCGGCTGCTGGGGCTGCTCGACGCGGCGCGCCCCCTCGTCGTCGTCGGAATGGGCCCGGCCGGAAGGATCACCCGGATCGCCGCGCCTCTCCTCGGCAGCCCGTTCACCTACGCCTCGCCCGAGCCGGGGCTGGAGACGGCCGAGGGGCAGATCGACCAGGCCGCTCTCCGCGAATATCTCCGGGGACTCAGCGGCGATGGCTGAGATGAAGCTCTTGGCCGTCGCCGGAGCTCCGGTTCTCCACAGCCGGAGCCCCCGGATCTTCGAGCGGCTGTTCGCCGGCCAGGGCCGGGAAGCCGCCTTCATCCGGCTGTCGGCGGGGAGCGCCGGGGAGGCTGCGGCCGCGGCGGCCGCGATGGGCCTGGCCGGGTTCAACGTCACGGCCCCTCTCAAGAGCGCCGTGCTCCCCCATCTGCATCGGATCCAGCCGGAGGCCCGCGCGGTCGAGGCCGTCAACTGCGTCGTTGTCCGGGGCGGCCGCTGGACCGGTCACAACACGGACATTCCCGGGTCCGCGCGGGCCCTCGCGTCGAAGGGCATCGAGGTCGCCGGAAAGCGCGTCGCCGTCCTCGGCGCCGGAGGCGCGGCCCGGGCCGCGGCCCTCGGGGCGGTCCGCTCCGGCGCCGCGGCGGTCGTCCTGATGAACAGAACGCCCGAAAGAGCCGAGGCGGCGGCCCGGCGGCTCGGCTGCGCCTGGGCCCTCCTCAAGGAGATGCCGGACGTTCTCGGACGGAGCGATATCCTCGTATCGTGCCTCTCCGGCGCCGAGACGCCCGTCCGGCGGAGCTGGCTTCGCCGGGGCCTCGCCGTCCTGGACGCCAACTACAGGGATTCCCCCCTGGCCGGTGAGGCCGCCGAGGCGGGCTGCGTCGTCGTCGACGGAACGGAGTGGCTTCTTCATCAGGCCTTTCTGTCCTTTCGGCTGTTCACGGGCCGGGACGCGTCCCCGGCGGCCCGAGCCGAGGCCCGGGAGGCCCTGCAGGCCGAAGAGGAACGGCCGCGGCGGAACCTCGGGCTCATCGGGTTCATGGGATCGGGCAAGAGCGCGCTGGGCGCCCTGCTCGCCGAGCGGACGGGCTTTTCGCTCGTCGATACGGACGCGGTCATCGAGAGCGCGGCGGGAATGACCGTCGCGGACATTTTCAAGACGCGGGGCGAAGGCTATTTCCGGCGCCGGGAGAAAGCCCTTCTCGCCGCGCGCCTCCCGGGCGCCAGGCGGACGGTCTTCGCCTTCGGCGGCGGGACCGTTCTCGACGGCGAGAACCGGGCCCTCATCCGGCGGTCCTGCCGGACCGTCTGGCTCTGGGCCTCTCCGCGGACGGCCTCGCGGCGGGTCGAGCCGGCCTCCCGGCCGCTCCTCGAAGGCGACGGCGACGGCCGGAGAGCGGAGGAACTATTTCGATCACGCCTTCCTCTGTACGCGCGACTTTCGGACCTGGTGGTCAGCACCGAGTCAGCGACGCCGGAGGAAGCGGCCAGGAGGATCCAGCATGAATGTGAAACGGGTTGAGCCTTTCGAGATCGCGGGGACGCTCGCGGCCCCCCCGTCGAAAAGCATGACGCTCCGGGCCGTCGCCGCGGCCCTGCTCGCGCCGGGCGCGTCCTCGATCGAGGGCCCGTCGCTCTGCGAAGACGCCCTGGCCGGCTTCCGCATCGCCGAGGCCCTGGGCGCCCGCCTCGAGAGCGCCGGCGACAGGATGACCGTCAGGGGCGGAGCGCCGATGCCAGAAGCGGTCCTCGATTGCCGGGAATCCGGCTTGAGCATGCGCATGTTCGCGCCGATCGCGGCCCTGTCCGGGAACAGGACCGTCCTGGCCGCCTCCGGGTCCTTGAGGGCGCGCCCCATGGGGATGCTGGAAGGGCCCCTGCGCCGCCTGGGCGCCGCGTGCCGGACCCGCGACGGGAGGCCTCCGGTCGAAGTCCGGGGGCCGCTCGCGAGCGGCCGCGTCGCCGTCGACGGCACGACGAGCTCGCAGTTCCTGAGCGGGCTCCTTTGCGCCTTGCCCCTCTGCCCCGGGGATTCCGACATCCGGGCCGCCGGCTTGAAGAGCAAGCCCTACGCGGCCATGACCGTCGACGTGCTTTCCAGGTTCGGCGTCCGCGTCGAAGCGTCCGGCGACATGGAGGCCTTTTTCGTCAGGGGGGGCCAAGGCTACACGGCCGCGTCTTATGCGGTCGAAGGGGACTGGTCCGGAGGGGCCTTTCTCCTCGTGGCGGGCGCCTTGGCCGGAAGCATCGTCGTCGACAACCTTCAGACCGCCTCTCTCCAGCCCGATAAGAGGGTCCTGGAAGCCCTCGACGCCGCGGGCGCCCGGGTGCGGGTCGGCGACGGGTCCGTCACCGTGGAGAACGAGAGCCTCAGGCCCTTCGTCTTCGACGCCACGCACTGTCCCGACCTTTTCCCGCCCCTGGCCGCGCTGGCCGCCGCCTGCCCGGGCCGAAGCGTCATACGCGGCGCCGGGCGGTTGATACACAAGGAAAGCGACCGGGCTTCGGCCCTGGCCGCCGCCCTGGGGAACATCGGCGTGACGACGGCCTTGGCGGAGGACAGGATGGAGATCGAGGGCGGACGCATCCGGGGCGGGACCGTGGACCCCCGCGGGGACCACCGCATCGCCATGGCCGGGGCCGTGGCCGGGCTGGCTTCGCGAGAGGGCGTGGCCGTTTCGGATTGGACCTGCGTTTCCAAATCCTATCCCGGGTTTTTCCGGGACCTCGAATCCCTCGGGAGGGGCCGGGCATGAACAGCTTCGGCAGGCTCTTCCGGATCGAGATCTTCGGCGAGTCCCACGGCCGGGAGGCGGGGGTGATCGTGGACGGCTGCCCGGCCGGCGTCCCTCTCGCGGCCGAAGATTTCCTCGCCGACCTGGGGAGAAGGAAGCCCGGGGCGCCGGGGACGACCGCCAGGCGGGAGCCGGACGCGCCCCTCGTCCGAAGCGGCGTCCACAACGGCCTGACGACGGGCGCGCCGATCCTCGTGGCCTTCGAGAACACCGACGTCCGTTCCGAGGACTACGCCGGCTTCCGGGACCTGCCGCGGCCCGGGCACGCCGACCTCGTCGCCCGGCGCAAGTTCGGGGGGTTCCACGACCCGCGCGGCGGCGGACATTTTTCCGGGCGGATCACGGTCGGCCTGGTGGCCGCGGGCGTCGTCGCGAAGAAGCTGATCCGCCCGGCGGCGGTCGAATGCGCGCTCCTCGAGGCGGGCGGATCGCCGGACATCGACGACGCCGTCCGGGCGGCCGGCGAAGCCGGGGATTCCGTCGGCGGCCTCCTCGAATGCCGGGTTCGCGAACTGCCGGCCGGGCTCGGGGAGCCGTTCTTCGATTCCGTGGAGTCCCTGATCGGCCACGCGGTCTTCGCCATCCCCGGCGTGAAGGGCGTCGAATTCGGCTCGGGTTTCGCCTGCACCCGCATGCGGGGCAGCCAGGCCAACGACGCCCTGCTCGACGCGGGGGGGGCGACCGAGACCCATCACTCGGGTGGGGCCGACGGGGGCATCACCAACGGCAATCCCCTCGTCTTCCGCGTCGCCGTCAAGCCGACCCCGAGCATCGCCAGGCGGCAGCTCACGGTCGACCTCCGGACGAACGCTCCCGCCGAGATCGCCGTCCGGGGCCGCCACGACGCCTGCATCGCCCGGCGCATGCCGGTCATCGTCGAGGCGGCCGCGGCCATCGTCCTGGCCGATCTCCATCTGCTGGGACAGAACATCCCCAGAATCCACGGGAGGGACACATGAGACTGGAAAAGATCCGCGCCGAGATCGACGCCATCGACCACGAGATCCTCAGGGCGCTCCACCGCAGGATGGAGCTGGGCCTGAGGACCAAACGGTTCAAGGAGACCGTCCGCGACGCGGACCGCGAAAGGGAGATCCTCGACCGCCTGACAAGGAATTCCGGCTCGTCCCGGATCCTGAGGGACGGGTTCGTCCGCGGGCTGTTCGCCTCGGTCATGGACGAGAGCCGGAAGATCCAGGAGGGGGACCGGACGCTCGTCGGTTTCCAGGGGGAACACGGGGCTTTCGGCGAGGCGGCGGCCCTGGCCTACGGCCCCGGCCTGACCCCCCTCCCCTGCCCCGGGTTCGCCGACGTCTTCGACGGCCTTCAGAAAGGCAGCCTGGACCTGGGGATCGTGCCGGTGGAAAACTCCCTGGGCGGGGCGATCGCCGACGTCAACGAGCTGTTGATACGGAGCGACCTCAAGATCGTGGGGGCCGTCAAGCTCCGCATCCGCCATTGCCTCCTCCAGCACCCCGGGTCCGATTACCGGGAAATGCGGACGGCTTACTCCCATCCGCAGGCCCTGGCCCAATGCCGCCGGTTCCTGGTCCGGCACAAGCTCGAGCCCCGGCCGTATTACGACACCGCGGGGGCGGCCCGCATGCTGGCCGAGGAGCGGCCGCAAATGGCCGGCGCCGTCGCGTCCCGCCTTTGCGCCGACATCTACAACCTCGATATCGTCAAGGAGAACATCGAGGACCACCCGGACAATTACACCCGCTTCCTTGTCCTGGCCAAGAGCGAGGCCCGGCCGGCGGGCGGCAAGTGCTCGATCGTCTTTTCGACGCCCCACGAAGCCGGCTCGCTCGGCGCCATCCTCAACCTCTTCTCGGCGGCCGGCGTCAACCTGACCCGCATCGAATCCATGGCCTCCCCGGCGAGCCCGGGCGACTATGTCTTCTTCCTCGATTTCTTGAACGACGGCGACTCCGCGCGGACCGGGTCCCTGCTCGACGAGGTCCGGAAAAGAGCGAAAACGATGAAGTTCCTCGGCTGCTACGACGAGGCGACGGGCTAGAACGAATGGATCCGCCCGAACGGCAATGGCCGGAAGTCGCGGCCGCGCAGCGGCTCGGAACAGATCGCCCTCAACCCCGGTCCCTCCGCCAGCCAAAGACGATAGTAGTCGCCGGCCTCGGCGGCCCGGCTGTAGGCCAGGAAAGCGCCGTCCCCGGCCAGGCCGAGATTGAGGGCGGGGATCTCGCGCGACGACCTCTCCAGCAGCCGGACCAGGGCGGCCAGGCGCTTCCGGAGCGGGGACCCGACGGAGAGCGTGCCGAATAGGCGCCAGATCTTCTGGGCCCCGATCTCGCCGGCGACGGGCCGGCCGAGAGACACGCCGCGCAACAGTCCGTTGAAGACGAAAGCCAGCCCCCCTCCGAAGTAGGGCTGGATATAGTCGAGGTTCCCCGTTTGGCCCGGGAAAGAAGCGCTCCGGGCGTGGACGGCGAGCAGGGCGAAGGCGGGGAAGCCGGCGAACAGCCGCTCCTCCTTCCAAATGGGGCGAAGGGACCGGTACTCGCGCCAGCGGCCCGAACCGTCCCGGCCGCAGAACCCCCAGCCATCGCCCTGGCGGTCGCCGTCCGCGGAACGGCTCCGCTCCGACATTTCCGCGAAACGGCACAGGAGCTCGGCCGGCCGAACCGGAGCGGCGCTCTTCACCATCAGGAAGCGGCACATCCTTTTCCCTCGGCAGCGGCTAACCTGAATGATTCACGGATCGAGACGGCCCTCGGATGCGAGGCCCGAGGGGTGAAGCCGTGCTCATCGGTGCTGCGAACCCCCGGGAACGAAGCGGATGGGGCCGGATCGATGGATCTCTTCCACGTTGTGTGGGTCGGATGGGCCGGCAACCGATCCCATAGCCACCCACGGAAAATGGAAGAGAACCTCATGAATAATTCAGGCGGCGCGACGTGCGGACCGCGGCCAGGGCCGCCGCGAAAGCCCGGACGGCGGCCTCGACATGCCCCTCTTCCAGAATGTAGGGCGGCAGGAAACGGACGACGCCGGGCCCGGCCGGGATGGCCAGGACGCGTTCCCGCTGGAGAAGCCGGAGAACGGAATCCCGCTCCGGGCCGACCTCGGCCCCGACCATCAATCCCCTGCCCCGGATTTCGAAGGCGTCCTCCGCGGCGGCCGTCCGCAAGCGCCCGGCCAGCTCCCGCCCCAGCCCTTCCACCCGGCCCAACAGGCCGTCGTCCAAGACCGAAAGGACGGCCAGGACACCGGCGGCGGCAAGGGGGTTCCCCCCGAACGTGGACGTGTGGATCTTCCTGGGGACGGCCCGGGCGACCCGCCCGGAAAGGAGGACCGCCCCGGCCGGGACGCCTCCGGCCAATCCTTTCCCTAGGGTGATCACGTCCGGGCAGGGGACTTCCGACGACGAGGCCAGGAACCGGCCCGTCCGGCCCATCCCCGTCTGGATCTCGTCCAGGATCAGGACGGCTCCGGCCGTCGCGCAGGCCTTGGCCAACCCCCCCAGAAAGGACGGCGGGGGGACACGCACCCCGCCTTCGCCCTGGACCGGCTCGACGATGACCCCGGCCGTCCGCCCGTCGATCATCTCCAGGGCCGCGGCCTCCCCGAAGGGAGCGAACTCGAACTCCCAAAGCAAGGGCTCGAAGGGCAGACGGTAAGCGCCGCCGTCCGTGGCCGAAAGGGCCCCCAAGGTCTTGCCGTGGAAGCCCCGGCGAAAGGCGATGAACTTCTTGCGGCCCGTGGCCAGGACGGCGAACTTGAGGGCGGCCTCGTTGGCTTCGGAGCCGGAATTGGTGAAGAACACCTTCGCCAGGCCGCCGCCGCACCTGTCCAGCAACGCGCCGGCCGCCCTGGCCCGGACCTCGGCGGCGAAGCTGCCGTGGAGGCCGGCCAGCGTCCGCAGTTGCCTTTCCAGGGCTTCGACGACGGCCGGGTGGCCGTGGCCGAGGATCGAGACCCCGTAGTTGGACATCATGTCCAGGTACAGGCGGCCCCGGTCGTCCTCCAGGTACATCCCCCGCCCGCTCCGGATCGTCAAGCCCCGGCGGGGGTAAGCGTCCAGAAGCCTCAGGGCCTCGAGCCCTTGCGCGTCGATCATCGGTCCGCGTCCTTTCGTCGTCTCAGCGGAAGACCGTTCCCCGGCCGGCCAAGGCGTCCCGGAGAGGGCGCGCCGCCCGCCCGTCGCCGAAATAGACGGCCCGCACGCCGCGGGCCAGGGCCCGCGAAACGGCGATGAGCTTTCGGGCCATCCCTCCGCGGGCCGACGGCAAACGGCTTTCGATCTCCGCGGCCGGGATCTCGGCCACCCGGCTCCCCGGATCGTCCGGGTCGGAGAGGAACCCGGGCGCTTCAAAAAGGAAGACCATCGTCTCCGCCCCGAGCGCGGCCGCCGTCGCGGCCGCGGCCGTGTCGTTGTCCGCGTTGACGATCAGCCCGTCCTCATCGAGGGCCGGGGCGCACAGAACCGGGAGATACCCGGCCCGGAGCAAGACCTGGAGCAGCCGGGCCTCGACCGCCTCGACGCGGCCGGTCCGGTTCCCCCGCAGGAGCTTGGTCTTGTCCCCTTCCCTGACCGGGATCTCCCGCTTGGCCTTCGCCCGCCAGAGCCCGCCGTCCACCCCGCTCAACCCCACGGCGTCCAGCCCCCGGCGGCGGAGCCCGGCGACGATCCCGGTCGAGGCCAGCCCCGGATAGGCCATGAGGAAAACGTCCAGGGCGTCCTTGTCGGTGACCACGCTGGCGACGCCCGAAGGCGACACGACCCTTCTGACCGGGACGCCGAGCCGGGCCGCCAGGGCGTCGCGGACGGCGTTGCCGCCGTGGATCAACACGGTCTCTTCCCGGCCCCTGGCCTCGACGAGGTCCGCGGCCAGCCCGTCCCAGTTGATCCCCGGGCCCCCGCCGGCTTTGACGATCAGCACGGCCGGATCACCCGAACCGCTGCTCGAATTCCCGGGCCTGCCGTTCGCTCGTCTTCCCGGAGATCGGCGTGTGGAGGACGAGCCGGCGGACGTTGCCGACGACCCGGGGCGGGAGCGGCTCGTACTTGCCCGGCCCGAATTTCATCAGGGCGTCCAGATGGATGCCGGCCTTGTGGGCGAATCCGTTGGCCGGGCTGGTGATGAGGTGCAGGGGGACGTCGATCCCGCAGAGGCGAGAGACAAGCCCCTCCGCATCGGTCAGCTCCTCCAGCCGGTATCGGGACGCCGCCGCCGGGTCGAGCACGTAAAGGTTGGCCAGGAACGAGGACAGGGGCGTGATCCCGGTCCGCTCGCCGATGCCGAGGAGCGAGCAGCTGATCCAATTGGCGCCGGCGCGGACGGCGGCCACCGCGTTGGAGACCGCCTGGCCGAGGTCGTTGTGGAAATGGGCCTCGATCCCGAGGGCCGTCCGTTTCCGGAGGGCGGCGACCTTGCGGGCGACGTCCCAGGCCTGGGCCTTGCCCAAGGTGTCGGCCAGGGCTATCCGCGCCGCCCCGGCCGCCGCGGCCAGGTCGTAGACCTCCAGGCAGTCGCGGAAGGACCGGCCGAAGAAGTCCTCGACCCCCACCCGGCTTTCCAGCCCGAACGAGACGGCCAGGGCGATATTGCTCCGGAGCCGGTCGCGGGCCGAGTCCCGGGTCAGGCCCATCGCCGCCAGCCGCTCGCGGTCGGCCGTGCAGAGGATGCTGACGCCGTCGACCCCGCTTTCGGCCGCGGCCCGGACGTCGCGCTCGTGATTGCGGATGTGGGCGAAGAGCCGCGGCCGGAGCGAGGCCCCCCGCCGGCGGGACAGGGCCAGGACCCGTTGCCGGATCTCGGGCTGAACGGGATTGCCGACCTCGACGATGTCCACGCCCAGGCGGACCAGGCGGTCGAAGATGGCCGCCTGATCGTCCGGGCTGAAATCGGCGCCGGCGAATTGGAAACCCTCCCGGAGCGTGGAATCGACCACGCCCTTGAAATGTCTGAGCACGGATGAAGGTGAATGATTCATGATCCCACCGGATGAAGGCCGGCGAAGGCGAGCCCCGTCGTCTCGGGGAACCCGGCCCTCAAGTTGAAGCATTGGACGGCGTTCCCGGCCGCGCCTTTGACCAGGTTGTCCAGGGCGGCGAGGACGACGAGGCGGCCGCCGCCGTCCTCGAGCGCGAAGCCGATGTCGCAGTAATTGGTCCCCTGGAGGAGCTTCGGCTCGGGCAGGCGGTACAGGCCGCGGCTCTGCTTGACCAGCCGGACGAACGGCTCGTCGGCATAGGCCGACCGGTACACCCTCCAGATGTCCTTCTCCTCGAGCGGACCGTTCTCGGGAAAGGCGTGGATCGTGGCCAGGACGCCGCGGACCATGTCCACGGCCGTGGCGGTCACGTGGAGCGCGGGGCGGCCCCCCGCGCACTCCAGGGCCCGGGCGATCTCGATCGTGTGCCGATGGCCGGTCGGCATGTAGGTCCGGACCACGCCGGCCCGCTCCGGGTGATGGGTCGACCCGGCCGGCGCCGCCCCGGCCGCCGAGCTGCCGATCTTGGCGTCGACGATCACCGGCCCGGACCGGACGATCCCGGCCTTGACCAGGGGGTAGAGGCCGAGTATCGAGGCGGCGGCTTCGCAGCCCGGCCCGGCGATCCGGTCGGCCGTCCGGACCTCCTCGCGGGCGATCTCCGGGAGGCCGTAAACGAAGCGTCCGAGGAGGCCCGGCCGCCGATGGTCGGACGCGTACCACGTCCGCCAGTCCTCCGGGCCGCGGAGGCGGAAATCCGCCCCAAGATCGATGACGACGGGGGCCGTCTCCAGCCACCGGTCCATTCCCCCCATCGACTCGCCGTTGGGCAGGCTGATGAAGAGGACGTCGCACGGGGCGACTTCGTCGGGCCGGCAGAAGGACAGCGGAGGGAAGGACCGCAGGTTGGGGTGGACGAGCGACACCGGCTCTCCGGCGAAACGCCGGCTGGTCGCCTGCCGGACATCCGCCCCGGGGTGGCCCAGGAGCAGGCGGAGAAGCTCGCCGCCGCCGTAGCCGGCCGCTCCGACGACCGAGACCCGCAGCCGCCGCCGGCTCATCTTTCCGGCCTCCCGTCCCGGGCCAGCCGGAGCGCGTATTCGACCACCGCTCCGGCGATGCTCACCCCGGTCGGCCCCTCGGAATTGCGGAATTCCATGGTCTGGTTCACCTCGTTGACCAGGAGGCCGCCGGGCGCCTCGAAGAGGTCGACGGCCAGGGCCCCGCCGCCGACCGCGGCCGACGTCCGCCGGCAGATGTCCTCGAGGCCCGGCGTGACAGGGCAAGCGCCGGCGCGGCCGCCCCGGGCCGTGTTGGTGATCCAATGGGATGATTCCCGGTAAATGGCCGCGACCGCCCGTCCGTCCACGACGAAGGCCCGGATGTCGCGGCCCGGCTTGCGGACGTATTCCTGGAGATAGAACGCCTTCTGCGGCGGCGTGCCCAGGACTTCTTTGTGTTCCAGGACCGCCTCGAGCCCGTCCTCGTCGTTGACCTTGGCCAGGAGCCGCCCCCAGGAACCCTGGGCCGGCTTGATCACGGCCGGATACCCGCCCCACCCCTCGATCACTTCCCGGGCCCGGGCGAGGTTGAAAACGAGGGCGAAGCGCGGTTCGGGCACTCCCGCCCGGGCCAGGGCGAGCGAAGTGGCGAACTTGTCCCGGCAGACGGCGGCCACGGCCGGCGAATTGACCACCGGGACGCCGGCAGCTTCCCAGAAGGACGCGGCATAGCCGCCCTTGACGGTCGAGACCGAGCGCTCGAGGGCGACATCGGCCTCGGGGACCGGGCGCCGCGGGTCGAGGACCGCTTCGCGGATGTCGACCCAGCGGACATCGGCGCCCCGGGCCCGGGCGGCCTCGGCCAGGAGCTTCTCTTCCGCCCGGACCGTCGAATGGAGGAGGGCCAGGCGGGTCATTCCCCCCAGTCCTCCTCGATCCGCGGCGCTTCGCCCAGGACCATCAGCCCGTCGACTCGGCGGTCGACGACCAGGGCCGAACGGCATTCGTCGCAGGTCAGCATCTCGGTCTCCTCGACCGAAGAGGGCCGGAAAAGGCGGGCCGCGCAAACGGGGCACTCCCCGGACACGGTCGTTTCAGCGGGCGTCTTGGACATCGATTCCTCCGGACGAAAAGATAATGGACGGCCAGGTCGGGGCCATTCTCCGGGGGCTGGCCGAGAATGTCAAATTTATAATAATTATTTACATATTCAATTTTTTATGTATATTTTTATACATGATCACCATCCCCGAGGCCGTCGCCCAGCTCGTCCGCCGGTCGCCCTTCCTCGAGGACGCCATGTCCCGCGGCTGGCTCAACCTTTCGGCCGTGGCCCGCTCGATCCGCCCGGACGTCGAGGCGATCGTCCAGAAGAAGGTCAAGGACGGGGCGGTCACGATCGCCCTCAACCGCCTGGCCGGGACCCGGAACGCCCGGGCCAGGCCCTTGAAGCGCTATTTCCGCGCGCCCCCCGACCTCATGGTCAGGTCGAACCTGTTCGAGGTCACGTTCGTCGACATCCCCCGGGGGGGCGGAGCGCCCCGTCTCTTCATCGACAGGGCGGGCGGCCGGGCGGCCCCCTTCCTGACGGTCACCCAGGGGATCAACGAGACGACGATCATCGCCGGGAGCCAGCTCCGGGAGCGCGTCCTGTCCGCCTTCGAGGGCGCGACCCGGATCGCCCTGCACGACGGGCTTTCCTCGGTGAGCGTCCTCCTGCCGCCGGGCTCGGCGGCCGTCCCCGGCGTCTACAGCTTCATCCTGAAGGCCCTGGCCTGGGACGGCATACCGGTCACCGAGGTCGTCTCGACGAGCAACGAGTTCACGATCGTTCTGGAAGACAGGAACATCGACACCGCCTTCGGCCTCATCAAGCGGCTGTTCGAAGGACGGTGAGGGCGCCGGGCCCGCGGCGGCGGCGGCTCAGGCGCCGCGGAGGTCGATCTCGCGGACGCCGGCCCGGCCGCGCAGGCGGTCCAGGAGAGCGGCGGCCTTCCGGGCCGCGGGCCGGCTGAGGACGATGTGGAGATCGTCGCCGGCGCCGGGCCCGCCCGGAACGATCCTGACCTGCTCGACCTTGATGTCCTGCTCCTCGATCCAGGACCGGACCTCCTCGACGGAGACCGCCCCGGGGTCCATCCTCAGGTCCAGCGAGGCCGATCGGCGGCGCCTCAGCCAGCGGTCCTCCACGATCTTCAAGCCGGCGAGCACGACCAGCGTCAGCGCCGTGGCGCTGACGGCGAGCGCGTACAGGCCGCCGCCGACGGCCATGCCGATGGCGGCCACCACCCAGATGCTCGCGGCCGTGGTCAGGCCCCGCACCACTTCGCGCTGGAGGATGATCGCGCCGGCCCCCAGGAACCCGATCCCGGTGACGATCTGGGCGGCGACCCGGGAAGGATCGAGCACCACGGCCGGGGTCCCCAGGACGCCCTTGAAGCCGTACGCGGACGCGAGCATGAAAGCCGCGGCGCCCAGGGCGACCATGGCGTGGGTCCGCAGTCCGGCGGCCCGCTCGGAGCGCTCGCGCTCCATGCCGATGACCGCTCCCAGGGCGGTGGCCAGCCCGATGCGCAGGACCATGTGGAGCGTCGTGATCATGGGCCCTCCTTCATCCTCCCGGGCAAGTCGAAGGCCCCCGCTCCGGAGGATACGAGTTCCTCAGGGCGTCGGCGCTCGGGAAGCGATGGCATCTCCAGGGGCCGGATCGGCCTCTCCGCGCCCGGGCGACGGCACCGCGCAGCGCCGCGTCCGGGGACCATATTGACACAGTCCCCGCGTCTTGACCAGGGGGGAGGGCCGACGTCCTCGGCGGCCCGAAGGCCCTCGTTTTCCAGCCTGAATTATTCAGGCCCGGGCGATAAAAAGCCTTGACAACCGCGGCGGGGTTTGATATTTCATTTATAGAAATCGTGTTTCTATTATAGAAATATAGAGAGCGACCGTGAAGAGAGGCTTCTCCGGCCGGTCCCCGGCCGGTCCAGGATAGACGGCCCGGACTTCCCCGCGGGGGGAAGGCGAGGCCATTCGAGAGGAGGAAACGCTCGTGAAAACCCGCTTTTTCGCCGTTCTCATCATCATGGCCCTGGCCGCCGCGCTGCCCTCGACGGCCGCGGCCCAGCTCAATCAGACGGGCACGCTGGCCGGCACGGTCACGGACAGCGACAAGCTGCCCTTGCCGGGGGCCACGGTCACGATCAAGTCCCCGGTCATCATCGTGCCCCAGATGGACGCGATCACGGGCCCTAAGGGGAATTACCGCTTCCTGTCCCTTCCCCCCGGGCTCTACGAGGTCGCCTTTTCGCTCGACGGCATGGACACGCTCGTCCGGAAGGACATCCGGATCAGCGTCGCGCAGACGACGACGATCGACGCCGTCCTGGAGCCGTCCACGCTGAGCGAGACGGTCGTCGTCGTCGGGGAGAGCCCGACGATCGACGTCAAGTCCACGACCAAGGCGACCAACCTGGACCGGACGTTCATCGCCGCCCTGCCCACGGCGCGGAACCTGGACGCCTACTTCAACATGGCCCCCGGCGTCACCGCCGAACGGAACCCCAACGGGCTGATGTCGTCCGCCAGCGGGAGCGGCGTCCGCGACAACAGCTACAATCTGGACGGGGTGAACATGACGGCGCCGGACGTCGGCACCCAGCAGTTCCAGTTCGGCACGGACATCATCGACGAGATCCTGATCCAGTCGGGGGGGATGCCGGCGGAGTTCGGGGACGCCATGGGGGCCTCGATCAACATCGTGACGCGCTCGGGCGGGAACAGGCTGAGCGGGTCGGCCAGCGTCTATTACAACACCCTCAAGCTGCAGTCCAACAACACGGCCGGCACGCCGCTGGAGGGGGCCAAGAGCGGCTACCAATACGTCCTCGAACCCGGGATCGCCCTGGGAGGGCCGATCGCCAAGGAAAGGCTCTGGTTCTTCACCAACCTGAGCCTGAATTCCCGGTCCAGGCTCATCCCCGGCTTCCCCTACGACCAGCCCGCGCAGGTCCCGGCCAAGGAGACCCGCTACTACCCCTATGTCAAGCTGACCTTCCAGCCCAGCCAGGCCCACCGGTTCTCGGCCTCCTACAACTACTCCGATTACCTCCAGGACAACGCCGGCGCCAACCGGTTCGCGACCGAGAGCACCACGGTCAAGTGGACGGCCCCGACCCACATCCTCAACCTGCAATGGACGGCGACGTTCTCCCCGACCATGTTCGCCGATTTCAAGGTCGGCTACTATGTCAACAACCAGGAGCTCCGGTCGAAAGAGGACCTGCCCTTGATCGTCGAGCAGACGACCGCGCAACAGTCGGGCAGCTACGTCGGCACGGACCTCTACACGGCCGGCCGCTTCCAGACCAACGCCAACCTGACCTATTTCGCCGACAGCTTGGCCGGGTCCCACGAATTCAAGGGCGGCGTCGAGTTCCAGGCCATCGACTCCACGCAGAGCTTCACGCCCAATGTGGACCCCCGGAACGGCATGTCGCAGATCATCACCCGCAGAGGCACGCCGCGTTACGGAGTCGTCATGGCGCCGTCGGCGAACAAGGTGGCCGGGACGAACATCCACGCCTACCTCCAGGACAGCTGGAAGCCCGCCAAGCGGCTGACGCTCAACCCGGGCCTGCGCCTGACCTACCAGAGCGGCCGCTTCCCGCCGCAGAACGAGAGCGAAGGTCCCCAGGACTTCCTGGGGGTCTCCTTCAACCGGAGCGTCACCCGGACGATCAACGCGTTCAACCGGACGGCCCTGGCGCCGCGGCTGGGCGTCATCTTCGACCTGACGGGGGACCGCAAGACGCTGTTGAAGGCCAGCTACTCCCGCTACCTCCAGTCCAATATCATCGCCTATTACGCGTCGGCCAACCCCAACGGTTCCTTCTCCTACGTCCAGGCCCTGGCCCCGGACTGGACCCCGGTCCCGGGCGCCTACCTCAACGCGAGCTTCCCGATCCCGGCCAAGGCGGGCTACGACGGCGCCGGCATCAAGACCCCCTACACGGACGAATTCGCCGTGGCCGTGGAACGCGAGCTCTTTCCCGATTGGGTCCTGTCCGCCCGCTACACCCGCAAGGCGGACCGGAAGCTCATCGAGGACGTGGACGCCAACCAGCTGGACATCGACCGCCTGGCGGCCGACGGCGCGCTCGTCTGGACGAACTGGACACAGGTTCCGTTCACCGACCCCTATGACGGACAGGAGCGGTTTTTCTGGAGCATGAACGCCATCCTCCCGCCGGACTCCTACCTCATGAACCCTCCCGGGGCCGAAAGGGACTTCAAGGGCGTCGAGCTCACCCTGAACAAGCGCTATTCCCGGGGCTGGTCCCTCATGGCCAGCTACGTCTGGCAGGACGCGGTCGGGCTCATCTCCACCTCTTGGGGCGGCAGCACCGCGAATTCCGGCCTCTTCGACAACCCGAACTCCCACATCAACCAGTACGGCCACGCGTCGCTGTCGCCGCGGTCCCAGGTCAAGGTGCTGGGCATGGTCGCCGGCCCCTGGGGCATCAACGTCAGCGGGTTCTTCCGCTATTTCACGGGACAGCGCTACACGCGGACTCTGCACAGCTCGGACATGGGGGTCACGCTGGCTCAGGGGAACGAGACCATCAACGCCGAAAAGAGGGGCTCCCGGGAGCTCCCGAGCCAGGTCATCCTGGACCTGAGGCTGGAAAAGCTCTTCCGCCTGGGCGGGACCAAGGTGGCCTTCTTCGCCGACTGCTTCAATCTCTTCAACGGGAACAAGGCCACCTCCGTCCACACCCGGAGCGGCAGCCCGGTCTACGTGTTCGGGCAGATGACCGCGATCCAGGACCCGAGGGCCGTCCGGCTCGGGTTCCGTTTCGAGTTCTAGAAGGACCGGGCTCATGGCGAGGCACCCGAACGACTCGCGGGGCCGGGGGCGAAAGCTCCCGGCCCCGTGGATCCTGGCGGCGGCCGTCCTGGCCTTCTGCTCGCTCTGCGCCTGCGCCCGGACCGCCCGGGACGCCCAGGGCGCCCCGGACGTCGCCGCCGCGATGGACGCCTATCTCACGGCCGCCCACAAGCTCCAGTGGTTCAGCGGGAACGTCTTCGTCGCCCGCGGCGGCCGGGTCATCCTGAACAAGGGCTACGGCCTGGCCGATTACGAGCTCGGCGTCCCGTTCACGCCCCGGACCAAGTTCCGCCTGGGCTCGGTCACCAAGCAGTTCACGGCCATGGCCGTCCTCCAGCTCGAAGAGAAAGGCCTGCTCAAGGTCGCGGACACGGTCCGGTCGGTCTTCCCCGATTACCCGGAGGGCGACCGGATCACCATCCACCATCTCCTGACGCACACGGCGGGCATCCCCAACTTCACCTCGTTCCCGGATTACCCGAAGGCGATGCTCTTCCCGACCTCGGTCCAGGAGGCGGTCGACCGGTTCAAGAACAGGCCGCTGGACTTCCCGCCGGGCGAGAAGTTCCGCTACAGCAATTCGGGCTACGTCCTGCTGGGGGCCATCATCGAGAAGGTCTCGGGGGAGACCTACGAGGCCTTTCTCCGGGAGAACATCTTCCGGCCGCTGGGCATGGAGGATTCGGGGTACGACCACCGCGAGGACATCCTGAAGGACAGGGCGTCCGGCTACGAGTTCGTCAAGGACCAGAAGGTGAATGCCTCTTACGTCGACATGTCCGTCCCCTACGCGGCGGGGGCCCTCTATTCGACCGTCCTCGACCTCTACAAGTGGGACCGGGCCCTGTACACGGACAAGCTCGTGCCCCAGGCCGCGCTGACGAGGATGTTCACGCCGTTCGATCCGCACGCCGGTCCGGCCCCCGCGACCGGGATGTCCAAGGAGACCTACGCCTACGGCTGGGTGGTCAAGTCGTCCGCCGGCCACAAGGAGATCAGCCACGGCGGCGGGGTCAACGGCTTCGCCACGCATATCGCCCGTTTCCCCGACGACGACGCCTGCGTCATCGTCCTGAACAACTTCCTGACCGCCCACATCCAGAGGGTCAGCGATTCCCTGGCCGCCCTTCTGTTCGGCCAGGCCGTCGAGATGCCGGAGGACAGAAAGCCCGTCAAGCTCCCGGCCGCGGTCCTGGATTCCTATCCGGGCCGCTATCAAGTGGAGGGCGAGCCGATGGTCTTCACCGTCGTGAGGGACGGCGACAACCTCCTGCTTCAGGCCCCCGGGCAGCCGGAGCTGGTCCTGCGGCCCCGGTCGGAGGCGGCGTTCTTCTCGAGACGGGCGAACATGGACGTGATCTTCGAGAAGGACGCCTCGGGCCGGGTCTCGCATTTCGTCCTCGTCCGGGGCATCCTCAAGACGAAAGCCGTCCGAGTGGAGGAATGACGGGCCGGGCCGCTCGTCCCGCGGGCCGGAGGAGGGAGAGGGAGTCACGATGAGGCCTTTCACGAGAACGGAGTTCCTGAAGATGCTGGGCGCGGGGGCCCTGGCCTCCGCCTTCCCGGCCCGCGCCGGCCTGGCGTCCCCGCGGATGGAGAGCGCCAAGGCGGCCGCCAAGGCCCTGAGGATCAGGGACGTCGAGATCTATTACTGGGACATCCCTTTCAAGGAACCGCTCACCATCGCCCTGGGGACGATCACCGAAACGAACGGCGTGCTCATCCGCGTCCTGACGGACGCGGGCATCGTCGGGCTCGGCGAGTCCTGTCCGTTCGCCCCGGTCACGGGCGACACGCAGCAGACCAATATCGACGTCGCCCGGGACCTGCGGGAATCCCTCAAGGGCAAGGACCCCCTGGCCATCGAAAGCGCCGGGCGGACGATCGGGACGTTCGGGCGTTCGAACCCGTGCATCGTGGCCGCCTTCGACATGGCCCTCTACGACATCCTGGGCCAAGCGGCCGGGCTGCCGGTGTTCCGGCTCCTCGGCGGGGACAGGACGACCTTCGAGACGGACGCGACGACCGGCATCGACACCCCCGAGAAGATGGCCCGGAGCGCCCGGGAACATGTCGCCGCCGGGTTCAGGGCGCTGAAGGTCAAGATCGGCCAGGACCCCGACACGGACGTGGCCCGCCTCCAGGCCATCCGGGACGCCGTCGGCCCCGGCCCGGCGCTCCGGCTGGACGCCAATCAGGGCTACACGGTGCCCCAGGCCCTCTACGCCTTGCGGCGGATGGAGAAGCTCGACATCCAGTTCTGCGAGCAGCCCGTCGTCCGCACCGACATCTCCGGCCTGAGGCAGGTCCGCGAGGCGAGCCCCATCGCCATCATGGCCGACGAATCCCTCTTCTCCCCCGTCGACGCCATCCGGCTCGTCAAGGAAGAGGCCTGCGATTATTTCAACATCAAGCTGATGAAGTGCGGCGGGATCGCCAACGCCGTCAAGATCTCGACGATCGGCGAGGCCGCCAACATTCGCTGCATGCTCGGCTGCAACAGCGAGACGCGTCTCGGGCTGACGGCCGCCGGCCACGTCCTCGGCGCGCAGAGCAACATCTTCTACGCCGACCTGGACGCCTTCCTGGCGCTGGGGATCGATCCGATCGCCGGGGGGATGACGGTCAAGAACGGGACGGCCACGCTCCCCGAAACGCCGGGGCTCGGCGCGGTCGTCGATCCGGCCTTCCTCAAGAAGCTGAAAAAGGCCTGACCGCGAAGGGGACGCGCCGGCCCGGCGGTCAGGGGACACGGAAGGAGGAGGCGACATGTCCGCTCGAAGACGTTTCCTGCGACAGGCGGCCGCGGGGCTGATGGCAGTGGGAGCTGGCGTCCGCGGCCTCGCGGCCCAGTTCCTCGCCGGCCCCATGATGGAGGGCCCGCCCGGGACGGAGACGGTCATCGACGGGAAGAAGTATCTCTACTTCGGCGGCACCAGCTACTACGGGTTCCAGGGCGATCCCGCCGTGGCCGAGGCCGCCTGCCGGGCCATCAGGAAATACGGCCTGCACCCGTCCACGTCGCGGGCCGGCTTCGGGAACTCGCCCATCTACGAGGAGGTCGAAAAGAAGGCCTCCGCGTACTTCGGCGCCGAACGCTCCTGTTACCTCGCGTCCGGCTATCTCTGCAACGCGGCCGGGTTCCAGGCCCTGGCGGCCCTGGGGCGGTTCGACGCCGTCTTCGTCGACGAGGGGTCCCACTACAGCGTCATGGACTATCTCTGCCTGACCGGCAAGCCCGTCACCCGCTTCGCCCACGCCGACCCCGACGACGCCCGCCGCAAGCTGGCCGCGGGATTGAAGGCCGGCCAGAGGCCGCTCCTCGTCAGCGACGGGGTCTTCCCGACCTTCGGGGAGATCGCGCCCGTCCCGGACTACGTGAAAGCGGTCGAGCCGTACGAAGGCTCCGTCTGGCTCGACGACAGCCACGGGGTCGGCGTTCTCGGCCCGAACGGCCGCGGCGCCTACGACCATTTCGGGCTGGCCGGGGACCGCCTCTTTTTCTGCGGCACGATGAGCAAGGCCTTCGGCTCGCACGGCGGCCTCATCCCCGGGCCGAAGGCTTTCGTCGACGAGATCCTGCGGGGCCATATCATGAACGGGGCGACGGGCCCGACCGCGGCCGCGTCCGGCGCGGCGCTCGCCGCCCTGGACGCCTTGATGAAGCGCCCGGAGATGCGGGCGCGGCTGCTGGCCAACGCCCGGAGGCTCAAGAGCGGCCTCCGCGGGATCGGGCTGCCCGTCGCGGAGACCCCGTTCCCGGTCGCGGCCTGGACGCTCAAGAACGCCCGGGACATGGACCGCGTCCATCGGGGCCTCATGGACCGCGGCATCTGCATCCAGCGGGCGCGGTATGTCGGCGCGGAGGCCGAGGGCGTCCTGCGCGCGGTCGTCTTCTCCACCCACACCGAGGAACAGATCGGCCGCCTGGTCTCGGCGTTGAAGGCCCTGGCATGAGCGCCGAAAACAGGGGGGCCGGCAAGAAAGCGCGGCCGCAAGCGAAAAGAGGCCCGGACGGGGCTCACAACATCTATTTCTCCAAGATCATCGACAGGGGCCTGAACATCCTCGACCTGTTCCGCCCCGAGACGACGAGCCTGAGCCTCAAGGAGATCGCCGAGGCCACCGGGATCAACCGGACCTCGAGCTTCCGCTTCGTCGACACGCTCGTCCAGCTGGGCTATCTGAGGAAAGACCCGAGGCTGAAGCTGATCAAGCTCGGGCCAAAGGCCCTGATGCTCGGCCAGAACATCATCAACAGCTTCGATATCCTGCAGGTCGTTCAGCCGCTCATCGACGGCGCTTTCCGGAAACACAACGTCACTATCGACTCCGCCATCCTGGACGACGTCCGGTTCGTCCGCCTCTACCGGCGGGAGGCCCGGGACACGCTGACCTTCAAGCTGCCCCAGGTCCTGCCGGCGGCCCGGGTCCATTGCATCGCCCTGAGCAAGGCCTGTCTCTCGGTCATGGACGAAGAAGACCTGGCCCGGGCGACCGCCGAGGTCTCCTTCAAGAAACGGATGCCCGGCGCGGTCGCGAATATGGCCGGCCTTCACCGCGAGCTGGAGCTGACGAGGGCGCGGGGCTACTCCATCAACAACGAGGAATACGTGGCCGGCATCATCTCCGTCGGGGCCCCGTTCTTCGGCGCGGACGGGAAGGTCCTGGGCGCGGTGTCCTTCGACGTCGTCTCGATCCGGCTCTCGAAAGAGGACGTCGAAAAGCGCTTCGCCGCGGCGGCGGTCGAGCTGGCCCGGGCCATCACCTCTTCGCTCGGCTGAGGGCGGCGGAAGCCACGCGGGGATGGGCTTCCGGGGAAGGGAAAACGCCCCGGCCCGACTCCCTGGCCTCCCCGCGCCATCCGGGGGATGTTCACCGCCCTCCGCGCGCTTGACTTCCTCCGATGTCCGGCCGTATTCCGGGGCCAAACAAAGGCTCTCTCACCCGCGGGCGCCGTGACCGTTTCGACGGCGCCGGCGGAAACGACCGCCGTGCGGAAGAACGCCGCCTCCTCCGCGTCCAAAGAGAAAGCCGTCCGCGCCGTTCGCGGACGGCAAGGCCCTGAAAACAGAACGTCACGGCCTGCCCGGACCGGCCCGCGAAAGGAGCCTCGCCCATGAATCCCCGGAAGTCGATGCCCGCGGTCCTTCTCCTCGTCCTGACAGCGTCCCTCCCGGCCCGGACGGCGCCGCCCCAAGCGGGGCCGAGGCCGCCGCAGCGGCCGGCCCCGCCGCGGGAGGCCCCGGCCGACTTGAAGCCGCTGCTCACGCCGGCGCAGAGCGAGATGCGCCTCGTCGCCGACAGGTACGCGGCCGACCGCGACGAATTGTCACGGTTCTATCGCCTGGCCTCGCCCGTCCGCTTCGGGCGGCTCAAGAGATTCGACCTGGATTGGCAAGCGGCGCTGGCCGCGATCAAGCCCGCGTCTCTGAAGGCCTCGGCGAGGAAGGACCTCGAGGCCCTCCAGGAGACCGTCCAGGTCAACCTCCGACAGCTCGAGGCCGAGGCGGCGGCCGCCGCCAGGATCGGGCCGCTGGTCCCCTTCGCGCCGGCCGTCACCGGGCTCGAGGAAGCGAGGATGCGCATGGAGACCCTGGACGCCCGGAAGGCGGCGGTAATCCTGAGCGGGGCGGTCGACCACGCGGCCGAGACGCGCGCCAAGCTGGAATCCCTCAAGGACGGGCCGGGCCTCGCGGATATCGCCCCGGGTCGGGACGTCGTCCTCCGGGCCGCCGACGCCGTCAAGGTCCTCAGGGCCGCGCTCAAGTCTTGGCACGGCTTCTACCATGAGTACGATCCCCTGTTCGATTGGTGGCTGGCCCAGCCGTACGGGCAGGCGGACAAGGCCTTCGACGAATACGAGACCTTTCTCAGGGACACGCTCGCCCCGGCCGTGGCCGCGGAAAAGGCCCCGGCGCCGACGGCGGCCCCCATCGAGCCGGCCGCCGCGCCGCCTTTCTCCCAGGTGCCCGACCTGGCGCGCCTGATCGCTTTCCCCCAGGATGAGATGCGCGGCGTGGTGGAACGTTTCAGGGGGGGCCGGGGCTTCGGCGGCCCGGGAGGGCCCGGCGGAGCCGCCGCCCCGGACAAGGCCTACCTGTCCGCCTGGTTGACCGCTTTGAAGAAGCTCGATTTCAGGAAGCTCGGCCGGCCGGCCCAGATCGACTATCTCTACCTGCGGAACAGCCTCGAGGTCCAGCTCCGGCGGGCCGAGCTGCCGACCCGGCCGGACGTCCCGCGCAAGCCGGACGACAGCGGCATCGCAGGACAGCCCATCGGCCGCGAGGCCCTTCTGCTCGGCCTGGCGGAGGAGCTCATCCCCTATACCCCGGAGGAGCTCATCGCCGAAGCCGACCGCCAGTTCGCCTGGTGCGAAGCCGAGATGAAGGCGACGGCGGCCGAGATGGGGCTGGGCGGCGACTGGAAGGCGGCCGTGGAGAAGGTCAAGACCATGCACGCCGAGCCCGGCGGGCAGCCGGCCGTCGTGCGCGACCTGATCCTCGGGGCCGTCGATTATCTGCGGGAAAAGGACCTCATCACGGTTCCCGAGATCGAGAAGGAGACGCTCCGCATGGAGATGATGTCGGCCCGCCGCCAGCTGGTCACTCCGTTCTTCACCGGCGGCGCCCTCATCAGCGTGTCCTTCCCCACGAGCGCGATGACCACGGGACAGAAGCTCGAGAGCCTGCGCGGCAACAATATCCCCTTCTCCCACGCCACGGCCTTCCACGAGATGATCCCGGGCCACAACATGCAGAACTTCATGTCCCGGCGCTTCAGGGGCCTCGTATCCGACCTCGGCACCTCGTTCTGGCTCGAGGGCTGGCCCGTCTATTGGGAGACCCTGCTCTACGACCTGGGCTTCGACGCCACGCCCGAGGAGAGGGTCGGCGCCCTTTTCTGGCGCATGCACCGCTGCGCCCGGATCGTGTTTTCCCTCCGGTTCCACCTGGGCGACTGGTCGCCGCAGGAATGCATCGACTACCTGGTCGAGACGGTCGGCCACGAGCGCGAGAACGCCACGGCCGAGGTCCGGCGCTCGTTCGCCGGCGGATACGGGCCGCTCTACCAGGCCGCCTACCTCGTCGGGGCGCTCCAGATGCGCGCCCTCAAGGCGGAGCTGGTGGACTCGGGGCGGATGAGCCTCAAGGACTTCCACGACGCCGTGGTCGAACGGGGCAGCCTGCCCATCGCCCTGCTGCGGCTGTGGCTCGGCGGCGGGAAGCTCCGGGCCGACATGCCGCTCGATTGGAAGTTCCTCGGCCCGGGCACGGCCGCCGGGGACCGGCCGGCGGGGGCCTGGGGAGCCGGGGGGAGACGGGGCGTTTTACTGACCGGTCTGGACCGGGATGAGGAAAGAGGCGACGAACAGGTCGCCGTCCGTTCTCAATGAATGCATGACCCCCGCCGGGACGATGAAGGCCTTGCCGGCGGCAAGCGCGGTCTCGCCCGTCTCCAGGACGCCGAAACCGCCGCCGGCGATGCAGTAGAAGACCTCGTCGTGCTTGGGGTGCTTGTGCAGAGGGACCTTCTTGGCCGCGTCGATGTGGTAGACGTTCTTGACGATGGCGTTCTTGACGGCGTCGATGTCCATGGGCCTGTCCTCCCGGGGTCACGGGCGCGCCGCCCGCCGGCGGCGGGCCGGCGTCGGGCGCCCGGTCACAAGGTCTGCGTTATGGCGACGGGCCTGATCAGCAGGACGGCGCGCAGCCAGGGGAACCGCCCCTTCAGGCTCTCGAACTCGGCCCCTTCGTGAAGGAGCTTCGCCGTGCCCGCGAGGTGGAAGCCCGCGCCTTTCGAGTGCAGCCCCTCGACGTCGCGGCTGCCGAGCGTCACCAGCACCTTGTCGTTCCTGGCGATGTTGGCCTCGGTGACCTTCATCCTCCCGGCGGGGACGAGGAGGTCCCCCGCCGGCGTCACCGTCACATAGCTGTTCCAGGTGTTGACGACGTGGGGCCCGGCCTCGCCTTGGGTGACGATGGCGACGACCCCTTCGTGGTTCAGGACCTCGAGCATCTTGGCGGGGATATCCATGTGTCGGCCTCCTCCGGTCCCGGCTTCCGGCCCTCCGGGACCGCGTCAGGGATATTCTACCACGGGCCGGCCCTCAGTCGCCGTACCATTGCCGGCTGCGGACGTTCTGGAGCTGCCAGGGGTTCTGGATGTCGAGCTTCTCGGGGAAGTACTTGCCGCGGCCGTCGAGCGGCGTCCACTCCGTGAATTCCCCCGCCATGCGGCCCAGGTAGGGCAGGGCCGTCTCCAGGCAGGCCTCGTGATCGAGGTCCTCGGGCTCGACCACGCCCCGCCGCGGGTTCCGGATGGCCCAGAGAACGGCGGCGACGGCGCCGGCCACGACCTGCATGGTCGTCGCGTTGGCGTAGTCGACGTGGCGGCGGGCCTCGGCGATGGTGAGCTGCGAGCCGTACCAGTAGGCGTTCCTCTCGTGGCCGGCCAGCAGGACCCCGAGCTCGTCCATGCCGTCCACGATGTCCGGCCCGAGGCGCCGGCGGCCGACCTGCGGGGCCCACCCGTTCCCCTCCAGCTCGAGCGCGGACAGCATGGCGTCGTCGCAGGGGTGGTACACGAACATGACGCTGGGCCGGTAGACGCGCCGCCCGCCCTCGCGGACCGAGAGGTAGTCGGCGATCGAGAAGACCTCGTCGTGCGTCACGAGCATCCCCTGGAAGCCGCCGATCGAGGGCGTCCAGCTGCGGGCGAAGGTGCTGCAGCCGGGGCGCTTCAGATAGAGCGTGCCGGAGCCGGACCGGTGCTCGCGCGCCTCCCGGGGGCGCCGTTTCTCGAAGGAGCCGAAGGAGAGCTCGGCCGGCTGCATCAGCTCGTCCACGAAGCCGTCGATGGACCAGGTGTTGACGAATTCGCCCTGCCGCTTCGGGCGCTGGCTCACTTGGGTGTCGCGCTCGGAGATCTGGATCGTGCGGATGTCGAGCCGGCGCGCCAGCCGGGCCCACTCCTCGCGCCCGGCGGGCGCGGCCGGCCCCTGGCCGATGTGCCGGTCCAGGTCGAGGAGGGCGCGCTTGACGAAGTGGCTCACCAGGCCCGGGTTGGCGCCGTGGTCGACCACGGCCGTCGGCGCCCCGGGCCCCAGCTCCGCCGCGAGGTCGAGCAGCTTGGCCCGGATGGCGAAGTTGGTCCGCTGGCAGAGCTTCAGCATGGGATTGTCGAACACGCCCGGCCACGGCTCGATCGAGGTGTCCACGTAGAGCGCGTCCCGCTCGGCGCAGAAGCGGATCAGGTCGACGCTCGAGATGTCGATGGACAGGTTCAGCAGCAGGTCGCCGCCGCGGACGTAGCTCTTCAGGGCGGCGCGGTAGTTGCCGGGGGTCAGGTGGCCGTGGACGAATCGCGCGCCGCAGCGTTCGGCGATCCGGCGCCCCGATTCGTCGGCGGCCAGGACGGTGAGCCGCCCGCGCAGGTCCCCGAGATGCCGGCCGAGGACCGGCAGCGCGGCCTGGCCGATGCTGCCGCAGCCGACCATGGTGACGCGCCCTTCGAAGTCCAGGCCGGTCATCGGTTCTCCAGTCGACGCTCGACGCGCGTTCGCGGCTCCGCGCGAGCTCCGCGGCGGCGCCGGGCCTCTTGCGCGGTCCCCGCCCCGCCTTACTTGGCGGAGACCGGGACGACCTGGAACACGAGCTCGCGGTCGAGCTTCTCGACGTAGATCAGGGTTTCCGCCGGCGGATGGGCCTTCAGCTCCGGGGCCAGGCGGGACAGGGCCTCGTAGAACTCGGCTCGCACCCGGGCCGCGTCGCCCGCGCCCTTCTTCACCATCAGGCGGACCTTGACCAGGTCTTTGAGCTCCAGGCCGCCGGCCCGCATGAAGTCGCGCAGGTTCCTCACGGTCAAGTCGATCTGGCCCTCCAGGCCGTCCTTGTAGGCCATGTCGTTGGCGTACTCGACGCCCACCACGTCCACGATGTGCGACAGGCCGGCCACCGTCGCCGTCTTGTTGACGTCCATGGGGACCTCGGTGTAGGGGGCGCCCTTGATCTCCTCCGGCTTGGCCGTCGTGCCGACGGCGTCCATTTCCAGCAGGAACCCGGGGGCCGCCATGCCGTTGACGCCCATCATGGCCCCGACGCCGGGATATTTCTTGTGGAACGGCTCGCGCTTGCCGATCTCCGCGTGGAACTTCTCGACGATCGCGGCGGCGTCGGAGCCGACCTTGTAATAGATGTTGTGCTGGACCATCTGCGTGAGCGAGAGGCCGGCCCCCTTGAAGGCCTGCTCGAGCTTGTCGACGACGGCCGTCACCTGCTCGTCGAGCGTCTTCGGCAGCGTGCCGTTCCGGAAGTCCATGGCCTCGAGCCCGGCCGTGAACATGAACCGGCCCCCGGTCACGGTCTCGGCGATCTCCTGGGGGCCGTAGACGAACGGGACGCGCTTGTAGCCGTCGTCGTCGGCCCCTTGGGCCAGGGGCTTCCCGGCCACGATGTCGAGCATGACCGCCCCCGTCCCCGGCATCTGGGGGACGCGGATGATGGTCCCCACGCTGCGCAGCGTCTTGAGGCTGGGGGCCAGCCGGGTGGCGGTCTTGTGGAACCGGTCGAGAACGGCGCCGGGGCTGACCGCGCCGTCCTTGACGAAGATCGTGTGCTGCAGCATGTTGCCGATGCCCAGCCCCTGCTCGGCCAGCCGGGCGTGCATCGTCTCGATCACTTCCTCCACCTGGTCGAGCGGGTCCGGCTTGGTGCCGTAGACCCCCGACGGGAAGACGAGGTTGTCGACCGAGACCATCTTGGCGGCCTGGGCCGGGTTTTCGGGCCGGGCGGCCTCCTCCTTGGTGAAGGGGACGCGCTTGACCTCCGCGCTCCGGGCCTGGACCGCCAAGCCCAGGGCCAGCGCCGCCAGCGCGAGAGCGATCGACCCCGGTTTCTTCGCGTTCACGCCCTGTTCTCCGTTCTAGGCCTTCTTCTTGACCACGTACTCGAAAGACTGCCCCATGACCTCGCCGGTCAGCTTCATCTCGGTCGGCGAAACCAGGATGCCCTTGTAGTTGATGGACAGCTGCTCCCCCTGCATATCGACCACCAGGACGAAGGTGAGGTCCTTGCCCTCGATCTTCCCGTCTTTCAGGGGCATCACCGGGGAGCCCTCCTGGCTGACCCCGCCGGTCAGCACGGCGCCTTCCGCCTTGAACGTCCAGACGACGGAGACTTCCATGCCGTTCATGTCGATCTTGCCGGTCCAAGTGCCGTCGACGTCGGCCGCGGCGGCGAAGGCCGCGAACAACAGGATGCTCAACAGCGCCATACTGGTCTTCATGGGACCTCCTTTGTTATGGAAATCGGATTTCTTCCGAGCGCGGGTCGCGAAACGTCGGTCTCGGCCCCCGGATCGGCCCTTTCCCGCGCGGAACGAGGGTATATCGGGCGGGGCCGGAAGTCAAGAGCCCACCCAGCCCGGGAAGGTGGCGAGCCTCGAGGGCACTTCGACTTCAAGGGCAGGAACGGTCAACGGCACCTAATCAAAATGGCCGTTTCCCCCGGAAACACAGAGCGCGCCTGGAGGGGCTCGAACCCCCGACCCGCTGCTTAGAGGGCGGTTGGACGGCCTCCCCTGTTTTGGGGCTTTCTCAGCGCGGCAGCGTAGGCGAATCCGTAGAAATAGCTCCGCCAGGCCTTCTCGGACGAACGGAATTCATTGTCCCCGAGAAAGTAATCAAGAAGAGCTTCCCGCACCCTAGTCAGCTCCTTCAGCCGGGTCAGGTGCTTGGGATCGGCAATGGTCAGGTTCAGGAGTTCCAAGGCCCGGAGGACGGCCAGGCGACTGTATTCGGGGTTGTGCTTGGCGCGCCAATTCAGGGCCCGTTCGACTTCGCTCCCGACATGGGCCAATTGTTCGGCCAAGGAGAAAACCCGCCACCGGCCGGCCGAGAGCGTTTCGTGCTGGGCCGGCGTCATTGCAGAAGTCCCGTGACGGCCTGAACGATCCTTTCGCGGATCACGGGATCATCGACGCCGCGAGAGCCATTTCCCTGGGAGGGCCGGATATTGATGACGGAAGCGAATTCGATCCGGTCTGGGCTTTCAAGCTCCGGATAGATGTTGATCCCCCAGAGGTTCTCCTGGAGGGAGCCGTTCTCCAGCAGGAGCGCTTCTTCGTCGGCGTGAAGCTCTCCGTCCACGGCCATGATCTTCCGCTCGACGTCCACGACGGCTTTGACCAGGTTCCCGAAGCGCCCTTCGGCCATGACCTTGAGCTCGCCTAAGGGCAGGGGGGAGTCGATGATCTTCACCGTCCAAATATATCATAGTCGGGGAGCGTCAAGAAGCTCATCTGTCTGACGCCGGCGGAATTCGCACCCATCGGAGCCAGGGCCGAGGACGGCACCATAATGGCCCTGCTTTTGGGAAAACAGAGAGCGCGCCTGGAGGGACTCGAACCCCCGACCCGCTGCTGAGAAGGCAGCAGGACTACGTCATTAACTGATGCGGGCAGAATAGGTTGCGAGCGCCCTAATGGACGATGTGCTCAGAATTGTGCTCACCGGGCGTCACTTTCTCGATCGTCTGTCGTATCGCAGAAGCCAGTCGTAGATCTCCCGGCCTGGATAGACCTGCCAGTGGATCCAGTGGCCGACATCCGGTTCGGCGGAGAATCTCAGGCTCCGGTTCTCCCCTTCGAGCCTCCTGACGATCCGTTCCGTTTCTTCGAAAGGCACGACCGTATCCAGCTTCCCGTGGAAGGCCCAGACAGGCATATCGAGCAGCCTGGAGATGTGCTTGCCGATGTACCCGAGATGGCTCGTGAATCCGCAGATCGGCGCGATGGCCGCGAAGATCTTGGGATACCGGGCGGCGATGTACCACGTGCCCGAGCCGCCGAGGCTCGGCCCGGTTAGATAAACCCTGTCGAAGTCGATCCTGTACTTGGCCGTCACTTCCTTATAGAAGTTCTCGAACCAGTCATCGGTCTCCCACCGGAGATGCTCGGGGCACTGCGGGGCGAGCATGATGAACGGGAACTCCCGCCCCCGATAGACCTGATCGGGGATCCCGGACGAGTACAGCTTCTTCAGATCGGTCCCCCGATCGGAGCCTCCATGCAGGTAGATGACGAGCGGCCACTTCCTCGTGGCGTCCGCTTCGTAATCCTTAGGGAGATACGACAGGTATCGATAGCTGACGTTCCGGCGATGCTGGTTCATGCCGTGCGCGGACGTCGAATCGAACTGCAGGTCCCCTTTCTCTGACCAGTATCGGACCCGGCCGTGCAGCTGCCCGTCGAGCCAATTCTGCTCCGCTTCCTTTTGCCCTCTCTCATACCAGTCGGTGCTCGCGCCGCTCAGCCGGCCCCGTTTGAAGCGGCCCTCGAATTTCTTGCGGCCGTTCCGGTGCCATTCCGTGTAGGGCCCTTCCTTGGTGTTCGAGCGGTAATTGCACTGGTAGTCCTCCTTCACCCGCTTGTCGAAGGAGGCGTAGAAGGCGTCCATCTGGATCTGTCCGTTCTCATAGTAGTCCCGGACGTGGAACAGATGCGTCCGGTCGTCCCGGCTGATGACGCGCGTGTAGATGATCGTCTGGCGGTTCGAGACCGCCTGACGCAAGGTCTGGGTTTCGGCTTCCTGGGCTTGTCCGCGCCCCAGGCAGAAGAGGATCGAGAGAACGGCGGCGATTCGTTTCATGTCGGACCGCGGAGCCCCAGAAGGCCAGCCCGTCTTTGCCAGAGCCCGCGCAGGAGCATATCACCCCTCCTGAATTCGGGTCCATCGATCGTGATGACGATCTTCCCCTTGGCGTGCCCTTCCTCGAGGTAGCGCATCGCCGAGGCGGTCTCGCTCAGCGGGTGGCGGCGGTCGATGACGGGCTTGACCTTTCCGGCTTCCAGGAGCTGGGCGATGAAGCCCAGGTCCTTATGGTTCATTCTCGCCATCAGGACAACGATCTTCTTACGGCGCCCGCGCGACAGCCACGGCCCCAGGAACAAGGATCGGAAGACCTCGTCGCCGGGCTTGAATCGGCCGGCCTTCGGCCCGACCGCTTCGACGCGCCCCGCGACATCCTCCCCCAGGATCGTGTTCTTGGGTTTGAACAATCCGCCGGACAGGCTGGCGACGAACGGCTTGCCCTCATGAGATGCCAGTCGTAGGCGTTGAGGGCGGCCGCCTCGATCTCGATCAGGACCTCATCGTCCTTGGGGACGGGCCTCTCCGCGTCCCGATACTCCAAGACGTCCGGCAAACCGTATTTGCGATAGACGATGGCTTTCATGCGGATCCCCTTTGATGGAATTCACATGATGATGGCGACGCTCCCCCGCCGCTGCCCGGTCTCGACGTACCGGTGCGCTTCGGCGGCCTGCTCCAGCGGGAAGTGTTTGTCGACGATGGCCCTGATCTTGCCCGCCTCGACCATCTCTTTGACCGCGAGCAGGTCCTCGAGGCCTCCGGGGGCGATCGCGCAGACCGCCCGCCGGCCTCGGGCGAGCGAAGTCCACAACATTGTCAGGAGATGCCTCCCCTTGAAGCTCGCGTAGAGCAGGATGCCGCGGGGCTCGAGCGAATGGCGGCCGCGCGAAAAGGGCGTCAGGCCCAGGACGTCGAAGATGACGTCGTAAGTCTCGCCGTTTTCGGTGAAGTCCTGCGCGGCGTGATCGATGGCCCGGTCCGCGCCCAAGGCCCGGACGTAGTCCAGCCGGGCGCCGCCGCACACTCCGGTCACGTCGGCGCCGAGATGCTTGGCGATCTGGACTGCGGCCGCGCCGATCCCGCCGCTGGCCCCGTTGATCAGGATCCGCTGCCCCGGGAGGAGTTTCACCCTGCGCAGGAGGGAGACGGCCATCAGGGCCCCATAGGGAATGACGGCGGCCTCTTCGTAGGACAGATGAGCGGGTTTGTGGGCCACCGGGGCCTTCTCGCTCAGGCACATGTCCTCGGCGTAGGCGCCGAAACGCTGGCCGGCATGGCCGAACACCCGATCGCCCGGCTTGAAGCGCTTGACATCCCGGCCGACCGCGGTTACTTCACCGGCGAACTCGTTCCCCAGGACCCGGATCCTGGGCTTCCTCCAACCCATGGACATCTTGGCGATGAGCCAGAAAAGGAAGGGCATGTTGAAGCCGCGGGGCGTGACCGACCTGAAGCTCCGGGCCATGAGGTCCCCGAAGTTGACGCTCGACGCCCGGACCTTGATCAGGATCTCTTTGGGCTTCGGCACGGGCCGGGCGACATCCTCGAGCCGGAGGACGTCGGGGGAGCCGAACTCGTCGTAGACGATCGCTTTCATGGCCGGCTTATGCGGGTTCTAGGTCCGCGCGTGTTTGAGCACCGCGCCGGGCTGGCCCTTGTAGCGGGCCTGCAGCTTCTTGGCCAGCTCGAAGGCGTTCGGCCACTCTTTCCAGAACGACTTGTCGCATGAACCCAGGTCGAGGCACTGGACGCACGACTCGAGACCGTTGGCCGCCGGGCAGGCGCGGACGGGGCACTCGGCCATGCCGACCTTCAGGGGCTTGTCGCCCGGCTTGCAGCCGTAGCAGAAGATCTTGTCGGCATCAAAGTCGACCCCGAACTTCTTCTTCATCTCCCACCGCTCGTAGACGGATTTCTTCAGCGCGGCATCGTTCTCCCGGGTGGCCTTGAAGAGCTCGCACTGCTGTTCGCAATACGCCCGGGGGATGCCGCAATAGCACAGCGTCTTCGGATCGAGGGGTTTTGCTCCCGGCCCGGGCTTTGCGGGCGCGCTCTCCTGGGCCGGGGAGATCCGGCCCCAAGCGAGCAGGGCGCAGCCGGCGCCACCGCACTTCGCGCATTGCCCGATGAAACTCCGCCGATTCAGTTTTTGGCTCACGGTCTTCTCCTTATGATGTTGGAATGGGGCGGCCTATTAAAGCGCGGCCGCGATGAGCACTCGCCGCGGGGGACGGAGGTTGCCGGGGCCTCATTTCTTGTCGCTCTCCTTGGGCCGGGCCGCGGCCCGGCGGTCCTTCCAGCCCTCGAAGGCGAGCCGCAGCCCTTCGACCAAAGAGGCGCCGGGGACGTGGCCGCCGCCCCCCAGGACGGCCAGGCGGCAGGTCAATCCGGCCGGGGCCGTGAGATCGCATTGCTCCTTCAGCGCCCCGTTCTGGCTCAGTACGGTGGGCAGGTCGTTCTCGCCCATGATCAGGACCAAGCGCTTCTCCCCTCCCTTGAAGCCGCGGATCCAAGCGTCCCGATGAGAGCGGAAGACGGGAACGGACAGCGTGGCGCTGGCCGCGATATAGACGCTCGCCAGCCGCGGATCGCGGAAGAGCGCATACACGGCCGTGAAGCCCGTATTGGACGTCCCATAGAGGACGCGGAGCGGCTCGGTCCGATAGGTCTTCTCGATCCGGGTGAAGAGCTCCTGGCCGATGAAATCCAGGAAAGCGTCGGCCCGGCCGCCGTCCTTGGTCCCGTCGCCGTAGGTCACGACTTCGGGAAAGATGTCCTTGGAGCGATCGGTGTTGGCCACGCCGACGACGATGAATTCCGGCATCTCTCCCAGGAAGGCCGCCTGGCGGAGGCCGCCGATGACGCCCGAGTTGAAGTTGATCTCGCCGTCGAGCATGTAGAGGACCGGGTAGCGGTCGCCGGTCTCGTCGTAGCGGTCGGGCAGCGACACCCAGGCCTCCCGCGTCTCGCCGAGGCGGGCCGAGACGATGCGCTCGACGCGGACCTGGGAGATGGGCGGGCGGACGGCTTGGGCCGCGGCCGGCGGCGCGAAGACGCCCAGCGCCGCCGTCAGGCCGAGCACGCGGGCGAGATGGACGAGAAAGCTGCGCCGGTCCTGTTCTTGGCTCACGGTCTTCTCCTTGTGATGAACGTCCTCGTGATCTCCTCGCGGGCACCATACGCCCCGGAGCCGGCGTCGGCAATCGGGAAACCGCGTGAATCGGGGAATTCATACCGATTCCCGAGGCGACCTGCGGCCGTTCCGGCCTACTTGTCGGCCAGCGTCGTCAGCGTAAGGTAGGCCAAACGGACGATTTTCGCCATCCCCTCGAAATCGACCCGGCTTGCCGCGTCCCCGGTCTGATGATAGTCCGCGTGCCGGGGACCATCCCAGGCGACATGGGGCACGCCAGCCTGGGCGAAGGGGAGTTAATCGCTCACGGTCCCGGAGCTCTTGGGCACCGCTTCCTCGATCTGCCAGAGGTCGAGGCCGACGGCCCGGTCGGCCTCGCGGAGGACGCCGCCCAGGTCGCCACCCGCCGAAAAGGCGACGGCCGCGAAATTCCCGGGCAAGATCGCCGCCCGGTCAGGCACGGGGACCTTCAGCCTGGCCAGCCGGCTGTCCCGACTGCCCCGGTCGCCATTCCGCCCGATCATGTCGAGGTTGAGATAGGCGGTGGTCCCGGACATCGGGAATGCGGGGTGCCTTACGTAATGCGTCGAACCCAGCAGGCCGTGCTCCTCCCCCGTCCAGAGGCAGAAAACCGTTGTCCTCTTCGGTTTGCGGGCTTGTGCCGCGACGGCCCGGGCGATCTCGAGCACGCCAGCGGCGCCGCTGGCGTTGTCGTCGGCGCCGTTGAAGACGTAGGGACCGCGCTTGCCCAGATGGTCCAAATGCGCGCCGACGACGACGGCTTGCTCCTTGAGGGACGGGTCGCTTCCCGTGATCGCGCCGATGACGTTGCGGCAGCGGAGCAGCCGCTCGTCCCCGGCCGTCGTCCGGACGGTGAGCGTCCCGCCGCCGATCTCGAACGAGACTGGCCGCCATCGGGAGGCGATCTTGGCTTTCAGGCTTTCGACGCTTTGGCCGGCCAGCGCCAGGATCGCGTCGGCCATTTCGCGCGTGATGCAGATCGCGCCGCCGCCGCGCTTCGTGCCGGGCAGGACGACGAGGCGGGTCGGCTCGTCGATGACGGGCCGCTCGTCGTCCTCGACCCGCCCCATCTCGGGATAGATGTCGCGGCCGTCGAGCGTGTTCCTCACGACCAGGACGGCCTTCGGCCCCAGCTTGGCGACCGCGTTCGCCTTGGCCAGGCGCCCCACCCAAGACGCGTAGGTCCGATACTTCTCCTTGAGCTTGTCTTTCGCGAACGGCGAGGCGGGGTCGCCCGCCCCCGGGACCTCGTCCAGGATCATGACGATCTTGTCCTTGACCTCGACGCCGGATAAATCGTCGTAGCCGACCGCCTCCTCGCGCAGGCCGTAGCCGGCGAAAACAACCGGGCCCGAGACCGTCTCGGGGACGCGGTTCAGATAGTAATTCTCCAGGTCCGCGTGCTCCTTGAAGGACCGGACGGCCCCCCCGTCGGGAGTCCCGGTCCGCCATTCGATCGCGCACCCGAGGTCCGTGTACTCCTTCATGACGACGTCCTGGAAGTACCCGCGTTCCTCCCCGTCCGCCGCGTCGCCGGCCGGTTCGATCCCCCAGAGGGCGAAAAGCGAGGCGGCGAAATCGGACGCGAGACGGTAGCCGCGGGACCCGGCCTCGCGTCCTTCCAAGAGGTCCGAGGCAAGGCAGGTCACGAGGGTCCGGGAATCCCGCCCAGTGATCGAGGCGAGCCCGGCGCGTTGGGGCTCCGGCGCGGGATCGATCCTCTCGACCTTGGTCAGGGTCCCCGTGCCGGCGGGAGGAGCGGTTCTCTCTTGAGCCCCCGCGGGAAGGGCCGCAGCGGAGAAAACGCACAGGATGGCGATGAGGACTGGACGGGTTCGGCGCATGGACGCTATCTCCTTACCTTCCGGAGAGGGCGGAGGTTGTGGGTTCCTTGAGCGCGCTCACCGCCTTTTCGTATTCCTCGGCAAAGCGCTTGTTTTTTTCATCGCTGCTATAAAGCCTGACGCAGTTCTTGTACAGCGCGAGGGCCTTTGCGTCGTCGACGCCCCTCAGGGTCTCCGCGCAGTAGTAATTCAGCCTGAAATCGTCGGGGAAGTCGGCCAGGCCCGCTTCCCATATTCTGATCGACTCTTGCTTCAGATGGTGCTTGTTGTCCAGCTCGCTGGCGAGAGTGTAATAATCCGGCGCGCCGATGCGATAGTCGTCCTTCTTCTTGAGCAGAGACAATTGCGCCATGGCCCGCTCGATCCCGGCCTGTCCGATGGTCAGCCCGACGGCCTTGGCGATCGATCTCTTGGCCTCCGGGACGTCCCGGCCCGCCAGGATGTCGATGATGTCATCGGTGATGTCGTAGCACCACTTGACCCCCACGTCGGTCCTGAAATAATCGTTCTCCAAAATGATGATATCCGTCTGGTCTTCCACGATCCTGGTCGAGTAGGCCTTGTATCCGTCGGTCGAGCCGCCGTGGCTGATCAGCGTCTTTTTTTTGCCGTCCGGCGCGATCGTGTCGATCCACCAACCGTAGCCGTAATACTGCCAGTCTTTGACGTGGGGGGTGAACATCTTCTGATACAGCGCTTTGCTCGTCAGCGTCTGGGCCGTGAAGCACTCGTGGTTGAACTTGGCCATATCCTCGACGGTGGACAGGATCCCCCCGCTGCCTTTGCAGTGATCCATGGAGATGTAGGCGGGGAGCTTATACCCTTCCAGCAGGTAATACTCATAGCCAAAGGCCCGTTTGGGGTCGAGCGCGAGGTTGTTGTTGAGCGTGGTGTCGTCCATGCGGAGGGGCGCGAAGATCCTCTGCTTCAACAACTCGGCAAAACCCTTATGGGTCACCTTCTCGCACATGATGGCGAGCAGGTTGTAAGCGATCCCGCTATATTGAAAACCCGTGCCGGGCTCGAACTTCAAGGAGGTTTCCTTGACCAGCTCCAGATATTGATCCGAATCGTAGATCCAGCGGACCCGCTTTTTGGACAGGTCGGGGATCGCTCCGTGATCCGGGATCCCGGACGTATGCGTCAGCATCTGGTGGATCGTGACCCGGTCCTTGCCCGGGCCGTCATATTGCGGAATATAGGTGTTGAGGGTGGCATTCAGGTCGATCAGGCCCTCGCCGGCCAGGATCAGCACCATCAAGGCCGTGTATGATTTGCTGACGGACCCGATCAGGAATTTTGAGTCCAGGGTGTTCTTGACGTTCCATTGCCGGTCGGCCAAGCCAAAGGCCTTCGCGTAGAGGACGTCGGGGCCTTTCTTGACCAGGATGGCGCCGTTGAATTGCCCGCATCTGTAATAAGAGGTCATGACCCTGTCGATCTTTTGCGAGGCACTTTCGGCGTGAAGCGGCAACGTCGAAAAGAGCAAGATGAGGACTGCCCGACCTATGAAAGCGTTGCGTCGCATGTCTGTTCGCTTCACGGTTGTCTCCTTATCTTGTCCTGCCCCGGCAGGCGCTTCATCAGCTCCGCGACGGCCCGCTCCAGTTGCCCGTCCACTCCCCGGATCATCTCGTCGGGCCGGTTCTCGACCTCGATATCGGGCGGGACGCCCTCGTTCTCGATGACCCCCTTGCCTTCCGCCGGATAGACGAGGACGCCGCCGTCGACAAGCCTCATCCCTCCCGTGGACGCCAGGCGGCCCGCCGTCCGGCGGCCGACGATGGGTCCGACGTCCCACTGGCGGAAGATCGCGGCGAACGTCTCCCCGCTCGACTCGGCCCCCTCGTTGATCAGGCAGGCCTTGAGCCCGGCGAACACGGGATCGGGCTCGGAGATCGAGGCCTTCCCGTGCGGAAGCGACGAGCGGAAGATCACGCGGCGGTTCAGCCTCTCGATCATCCAGACGGGAGAGTAGCCGCCGCCGTTCCAGCGGACGTCCAGGATCAGGCCTTCCTTGTGGAGCAGGGCCGGGGCCTGACGGAAGAACGCGGCGACGCCCGGGACATAGGTATCGGGAAGATGGAGGTAGCCGATCCGGCCGCCGCTCGCCTTGTCCACGGCCTCCCGGTTGCGGGCGACCCAATCGGCATAGCGGAGGGGATCGGCCCCGTTCTCCGAGCAGGCGGCCGCCCTCACGGTCAGGCGCCGGGCTCCTTCCGGGCTCGGTCGGGAGTTGACCGTCACGACGACATCCCGGCCGGCCTTGTCCAGGAGGAGGGAATCCGGGTTGACCCCTTCCTTGAGGGGAGCGCCGTCGATGGCCAGGAGATAGTCCCCCGGCTTGACGTTCATCCCGGGCAGAGTGAGCGGGCTCGTCATTTCCGGCTCCCAGTTCCTGCCCCGAAAGATCCTCGAGATCCGGTAAAGATGCGTCGCCGGGTCCGCCTCCAGATCGACGCCGAGCAGGCCGTGACCGCGCCGGGGGACGACCTCCAGGTCCCCGCCCGAGATCTCCAAGTGGCTGTGGCCGAGCTCGGCGAACATCTCTTCGAGGAGGAGATTGAGGTCCCGCCGCGAGGCCGCGTACGGCAGAAGGCTCTCGTATTTTCTCCGCACGGCCGTCCAATCGAGGCCGCGCATCTTGTCGTCGTAGAAGAAGTCCCTCACGATGCGCCAGGACTCGGCGAAGATCTGGGCCCATTCCCGGCGGCGGTCGAGGTCCATGCGGAGCCCCGAAAGGTCGAGCCCGGCGCCGTCCGCGCTCCCCCGCTTCGCCCTGAGGTCGAGGATGCCGATCCCCTCGTCACTCCGATAGGCGGCTTTGTCCGCATGGGCCGCCGGGACGAGATAAAAGGCGCTCTCCGACAGGGTCGTCTCCTTTTTGGAGGCCAGGTCGAAGAGCTTGAAGCTCGACCCGCCCGAGGCCGGCGAGGACCGATAGACCAGGCCGCCCTCGACGGCCCGCAGGGAGTCGTACGTCGAATCCTCCACGGGCAGGGCCATGATCCGCTCGCCCAGTCCTTCGACGTCGATCTCGATCGGCCCGGGGGCGGCCTCTCCCGGGACGCGGCCGGCGTCCGCCGCGCCGGGGGCGAAGGGAGACGGCTCCTCCCGCCGCAGGGTGGCGGCGACGATAGTCGAGGGATTGGCGATATGATGATCGCCGTCCCAGAAAGAGTCCTCCACGCTGCCCTTGCCATAGGCCGCCCAATAAAGGCGCCGGCCGGCGAGGTCGAACTGGGGATCGGAGGCATGAACGGACCCGTCCGTCACGCGGAAGGAGCGGTCCCGGTCGAGGGAATAGAGCCAGATCGAGCTGAGCCAGTTGGGACCGCCGAGCGCGTAGACGAGCCAGCGGCCGTCGGGCGACCAGGCCGCGGAGACGAACGGCACCGAGCCCTGGTAGGCGTTGACGAAGACTTGCTTGGTCGCGCGGGTCTCGAGATCGAGGACGCGGTAGACGGCCCGATGGTCGGCGAAGCCGATCCGCCGCCCGTCGGGAGACCAGCTGAGCGGCCCGATCCGCCCGGCCCCGAGGCGGCTGACCTGCTCCGGCTCCCGCCCGTCCCCCTCGCGGCAGACATAGATCTGGTCCTCCCCCGTGGCGTCGGAGACGTAGGCATAGCTCCCGCCCGCGGGGTTCCACTGCGGATACCGCTCGTTGGCGCCCGGTGTCCGGGTCAGGTTCACGGTCGTCTTGCGCTCGCAGTCGATGAGGAACAGGTCTCCCCGCGCGCCGAGGATCGCCTTCCGCCCGTCGGGCGACAGGGCCGGAGCGCCCGAGACGTGCTTTTCGACGCCGACCGATTCCGCCTTCCCGGGATCGCCGGCCCCGGGGACCCCGATGGTGACGGGCCTCGAAGTCTCCGTGCGGACGTCAAAGACGACGATCCGCCCCTCGTTCTCGAAGACGATCCGGCCGCCGCCCCGGCTTGGCCAGCGGACCGGCCATTCCTTGAAGAAGGTCAGCTGCCGGACGGCCCCGGTCCTGAGATCGCGGACCCACAGGTTGGCCCGGCCCCCATCGCCTTTGTCGCTCACGTAATAGAGGCGGTCCCCGATCCAGAGCGGATGGTTGTTGACGGACCCGTCGGCGACGATCCGCTCCGCGGTCCGCCTCGCGAGGTCGTACGTCCAGATATCGGGCGCGGCCCCGCCGCGATAGCCCCTGACCAGGCCGTCGGAGCGCGTCGGGCAAAAGGCCAGCTTGTCCCCGGCCTCGTTGAAGCAGGCGAGGTCGGCCTCCGGCAGCTCCAAGGCCCGGACGAGTCCGCCCGCGGCGGGAACGAACAGCAGCCGGTTGACCCCTTCGGTGAAGCTCGCCGCGTTGGAGCGAAAGAGGATGCTTTTGCCGTCAGGGCGCCAATCGACGACCCACTCGTCAGCCGGATGGAAGGTCAGCCGCCGCGGCGCGCCGCCGGAGACGGGCATGACGTAGACGTCCTTGTTCCCTTCGCACTCCGCCGAGAAGGCGATCTCGCGGCCGTCGGGCGAGAACTTCGGCAGCAGCTCCTCCCCCGGCAGCGAGGTGAGGCGCCGGGCGTTCCCCCCGGCGATCGAGGCGATATAGAGATCGCCGCCGTAACAGAAGGCGATCTTGTCCCCGTGGATGTCCGGATAGCGCAGCAGACGGGTTTCCCGGGACAAGGCGGCCTGCGGCCCGAAGGCAAGAAGGCCGAGGGCCAGGACACATGGGCCAAGTCTGTTCATGGACGCTCCTTTGTCCTATATACGCACGGGAGGGCGGCGGCGGCTATCGGGAAACCGGGTGATCCCGAGAAATCATACCGATTCCCGAGGCCTCCTTGCCTCCGGGGCTCCCGTTCTCATATAATTCCTCCCCGTCGAGGGAGAAAGACCGAGCCGTGAAGCATTTCAACGTCCTGACCATGGCCCTCGTCCTCGTCGTCGGGGTCTGGGCCGTCGTCGAGTTCCGCCAGTGGGCCCGCCGCTACGCCGAGCACCGGCTGGGCGGTCTCTGGCTGTTCCTCGTCTTTTACAACGCCCTGGCCGTGGTCACCTTTCTCGGGGCCTACGGGCAGAGCAATCTCGCCCCGGACCAGCTGGCGGGATTCTCTTTCTGGTATAAGTTCGTCGAATGGCCGGTCGCCACCGCCCTCGTCCTGGCCGTCCACATCTCGCTTTATGTGTTCATCTTCCGCCGCCGGGGCAGGGGCTTGCCGCCTTGGCTCGTTCCCGTGGCGGCGGTCTTCGCCGCGGCGGTGCTGGCCTGGTACTTTCTGGCCTTGAGGATCCCGGTCCTGACGCCTCCGCGGCCTGATAATACCTTCTGGCTCGCCCTCGTCTGGCCCCCCGGCCTCCTCGATATGGGCTGTCTCGGCTGGCTGCTGGCCCGGAGCCGGAAGGACGCCGATCCGGGACGGCGGAAGGTCGAGGCCGCGTTCGCTTGGCTGTTCCTGGCCCGCTATCCCCTGCACCTGGCCCTGAGCGTCTGGAGCCCGGCCGCGGCTCCGTTCCTTGCGCTGACGATGACCCGGCTCCTCGGCCTCTACACGAACCTGGCGCCCCTCATCTGGCTCAAAGCCTGGTTCCTGCCCTGGGCGGGCGGCCTGGGCAAGGTCCTGGCGACGCGCTTCGACCTGCCGGCGATCGGCCGGGCCCGCGGCCTCTCCGCCCGCGAGATGGAGATCCTCGGGCTCATGATCGACGGCAAGAGCTACAAGGAGATCGAGCGCTCGCTCCACATCTCCATCCACACCGTCAAGAGCCACGTCTACAGCCTCTACCGCAAGATGGACGTCACGAGCCGCCACCAGCTTATCCACAGGATCGGCGTCTACGGCGGGGGGAGCCCGTCGAGCCCGCAGCCGTAGTCCAGGGCGGCCCTGCTCCCGGAAATCATGAGGAATGGGGTGGCGCGCCTGGAGGGACTCGAACCCCCGACCCGCTGCTTAGAAGGCAGCTGCTCTATCCACCTGAGCTACAGGCGCGTCGAGGCCGCGGAGAGGGAATCGGGGAGAGCGGATTTGAACCGCCGACCTCCTGCTCCCAAGGCAGGCGCGCTAGCCGGGCTGCGCCACTCCCCGTTCCGTTCGGCCGTAGAATTCTAGCACAAGAAGGGGTCAGACCTGAACTTCTTCACTTTTTCGAGACGGCAACTCATAAGAAGCGCGAAAAACTGAACAAGTTCACGTCAGACCCCTTACGTCGGACCCCCTCTCGGCCAGCCGTCCGTTTTACGAAGACCTGGTCCCCTCTTATTTCCGGCCGAGGCCTTTGTCGATCGTCGCCTTCTCGAGGCGGACGACGATGGGACGGCCGTGGGGACAGAGGGCCGGCTGGGAGGTCCTGAAGAGCTCGGCGACGAGGTAGCCCATCTTGTCCCGGTTCAGCGGCTCCCCGGCCTTGACCGCGGCCTTGCAGGCCATCGTCGCCAGCAGGCGGCCGCGGCGCTCCTCGGCGGGCCTCTCCTCCGCCACCTCGAGCAGGCTCAGGAAGATGTCCCCGGCCTCCTCCTGTTTGAAGAGCTCCGGGTATTCCTTGAGGGCGAAGGAGCGGCCTCCCATGGGCTCGGCGCGGAAGCCGAGTTCGTCGAGCAGGGCGGCGCTCTCCTCGAAGGCCGCGGCGGCCGAGGGCGAGAGCTCGAGCACCGGCGGGATGAGGAGCGTCTTCCGGGGCCAGGCTTTCTCCCGGTCGATCTCCCGGAACTTGTCGTAGAGGACGCGCTCATGGGCGTTGTGCTGGTCGATGACCAAGAGGCCGTCCCCGTCGGCCGCGACGATGTACATGTCGGCGAACTGGCCGAGGACGGCGGGGCCGGCCTGGGCGGCCGCCGCCGTCGAAGACGGGGACACGTACCTCGAAGCTCGGTACACGTCCCCTTTCGCATCCCCTTTCGCGTCCCCCGCCGCGTCGCCGCCAACGTCTCCCGCCCTGTCCGCGCCGATAGCCTCCGCGTCAGCCGGGCCGAAGGCGAGCCCCGGCGCCCGATAGCCGGCCTCCCCTTCCGCGACCCGGGCCGCCGCCGCGCCGGACCCGCCCGGGACGACCTCCTTGACGACCTGTCCGCGTGAGACGCCCGCCCCGATCGCCCTCAGGACGAGGCGGAAGACGAGCTGGGTGTCCCGGAAGCGGACCTCGGCCTTGGCCGGATGGACGTTGACGTCGACCTCGCCCGGAGGGAACTCCAAGAACAGGAACGCCTCCGGCTGCCGGCCTCGTTCGAGGACGCCCGTGTAGGCCTGGCTCAGGGCGGCCATGAGGACGCGGTCCTTGACCGGACGGCCGTTGACGAAGAAATGCTGGACGGTCTTGTCCGGCCGTCCGCCCAAAGGCAGCGAGGCCAGCCCCTCGATCCGACCGGGCCCCTCCTCCGCGGCGACGTCCATCAGGCGGTCGACCATCTTCCCGCCGAAGAGCTGGAAAACGCGCTCCCGGAGCGTCCCGACGGGCGGACAGGCGATCGTCTCGCGCCCGCCGTGGACCAGGGTGAAACGGACGCCCGGCGCGCCGAGCGCCGCCTGGGTCACGTACTTGGTGACCGGCCCGAGCTCGGACGAGGCCGAGCGGAGGAACTTCCTCCGGGCCGGCAGGTTGAAGAAAAGGTCCCGGACCTCGACGCCCGTGCCCCGCGGGAAGGCGATGTCGGTGACGGCGACGAGGCGCTCGCCCTCGCGCTCGATCATCGTGCCGCGGTCCGAGGCGCCGTCGAACGTCCGCATGGTCAGCCGCGAGACGGCGGCGATCGAGGCCAGGGCCTCGCCCCGGAAGCCCAGGGTCGCGATCCGCTCCAGGTCCTCCTCGCGACGGATCTTGCTCGTCGAGTGGCGGCGGAAGCAGAGGGCGGCATCTTCGGCGTCCATGCCGGAGCCGTCGTCCTGGACCTTGACGAGGGCCTTGCCGCCGTCGGCGAGCTCGATCCGGACCTCCGTCGCCCCGGCGTCGAGCGCGTTCTCGACGAGCTCCTTGACGACCGAGACGGGCCGCTCGATGACCTCGCCCGCGGCGATCTTTTGCGCGACTTCGTCGGGGAGAACACGGATCTTCCTCATGCCGCGACCTCTCCTTCCGTCCTCTCCGGCAGGACCCGGCCGACCCTCACCCGGACGGACTCGCGGCGCTGGGCGGCCGGCCCCGGGACCGCGACCCTGATGCCGTTGGCCGTGAGGACCTCGACATCCCCGCCGGCCTCGCCGATGACGACCGCCTCGAGCGTCCGGCCGGCGAACCGGCCCCGGAACCGGAAGTCCTTGGCCGCCGAGAGCGCCCGCAGCGCCTCGGCCCGGGCCGTGACGACGGCGGCGGCGGCCCTCGGCCGGCCCCAGGCCGGCGTCCCCGGCCGCGGCGAGAACGGGAACACGTGGACGTAGGTCAGTTCCGAGGCCTCGACGAAGGCCCTCAGCTCCTCGAAGTCGGAGTCCGTCTCGCCGGGGAACCCGACGATGACGTCCGCGCCGAGGGCGGCGTCCGGCGCCAGGCGCCGCAGCTCACCCAGGACATGCCCGTAGGAGGGGGGGCCGCCGGCGCGGCCCATGGCCCGCAGAACACGCTCCGAGGCGTGCTGGAGCGAGAGGTGGAAGTGCGGGCAGACGCGGCCGTCCCCCGCGAGCCGGGCGGCGAGGCCGGCGTCGACGAGGTTCGGGTCGAGCGAGCTCAGCCTCAGCCGGGCGGGCGAAGCGGCCTCCCCGACCTCCCGGAGAAGGCCGGCCAGCGACCGGCGCGGCTCGAGGTCGCGGCCGTAGGAGGCGAGATGGATCCCGGCCAGGACGATCTCCCGGAAGCCCCGGGCCGCCAGGCCCCGGGCCGAGGCCGCGGCCTCGCCCGGCGGGACGCTCGAGCTCCGGCCGCGCAGCCGCGGGATGACGCAGAAGGCGCAGCGGTTGTCGCAGCCGTCCTGGACCTTGAGATAGGCCCGGGCCCGGAAGGAAGGCCCGACGGCCTCTTCGCCCCTGACGGGGACACGCACCGGGTGCGCGCCCCCAGGCCCCGCGGCGATCCCGGCCACGGTCTCGGCCACCCGGCTGCCGGCGCTCCGGGGCAGGACGGCGGCGACGTTCCCGAGCGCGCGGAGCTCGCCCGGGGCCCGCTCGGCGTAGCAGCCGGAGACGACGACGGCCGCTCCCGGCCGCTCCCGGCCGACCCTCCGGATGAGCTTGCGGACGTCGCGGTCGGCCCGGCTTGTCAGGGTGCAGGAATGGACGAGGACGACGTCGCTGCGGCCCCAGTCCGTCCCGACCGCCAGGCCCCGGCCGCGGAGCTCATCGACCCAGGCGAAGGCCTCGGCCTGGTTGGCCCGGCAGCCGAAATTGCGGACGGCAACGGAGGGCATCGCCGCCCGTTAGATTTTTTCCTTGAGCTTGGCCGAGGCGGCCTCGACCTTCTCGGCCATCCCGGCCCGGTAGGCGGCCAGCTTCGTCCGCAGGGCCTCGTCCTTGAGGGCCAGGATCTCGACGGCCAGGACGGCCGCGTTGGTGCCGCCGTGCTTCCCGAGCGCGACCGTGGCCACCGGGACGCCCTTGGGCATCTGGACGGTCGAGAGGAGCGCGTCCAGGCCGGCCAGGGCCTCGCTCTCGACCGGGACGCCGATGACCGGCTTGATGGTACGCGCGGCGACGACGCCGGCCAGATGGGCGGCCTTCCCGGCCACGGCGATGAAGACCTCGGCGCCCGCCGCCTCGGACGACTCGACCAGCCGGAGCGTCCGCTCCGGCGAGCGGTGGGCCGAGCTGACCTCAATCCCGAAGGGGACGCCGAAGTCCCGGAGGACGCCCAGGGCCTCCTCGATCGCGACGAAGTCCGACTCGCTCCCCAGAAGCACCATGACCCTCATGTCCGCTCCTCCTTCAGGGCGCCGATGTCGCGGCGGTAGTGCATGGCCTCGAAATAGATCCTCCCGCACCCCTCGTAGATCTTGCGCATGGCCCCGGCCAGGTCGGGCTCCGAGGCGCAGACGCCCAGGACCCGCCCGCCCGACGTCAGATAGGAGCCGCTCTCGAACCGGGTCCCGGCGTGGAAGACGGCGACGCCGGGAATGGATTCGGCCTCGTCGAGGCCGGTGATCGTCTTGCCCTTCTCGTAATGGACGGGATAGCCGCCCGAGGCCATGACCACGCAGCCCGACGGCCGGGCCGACCAGCGGACCTCCTCCCGCAGGACGTCCTCCTCGACCGCGGCCATGAGCAGGTCGACGAGATCGCTCTCCAGCCGGAGCATCTGCGCCTGGGTCTCGGGGTCGCCGAAGCGGCCGTTGAACTCGAGGACGCGCGGCCCGGACTCGGTGATCATCAGGCCCGCGTAGAGGACGCCCTTGAACTTCCGCCCCTCCTCGAGGAGGCGGGTGACGGCCGGGCCGACGACGGTCGTCAGGACCTCCTTGAAGAGCTTCTCGGTCATGAGCGGCGAGGGCGAGACGGCGCCCATGCCGCCCGTGTTCGGCCCCTTGTCGCCGTCGTAAGCGGCCTTGTGGTCCATGGCCGTGGCCAGGGGCTGGACCCTCAGGCCGTCGGAGACGACCATGAAGGAGACCTCGCGGCCGCGGAGGAACTCCTCGATGACGACGCGCCGGCCGGCCGGGCCGAACTTCTTCTGGACCAGCATCTCCCCGGCCGTGTCCTCCGCCTTCTTCTGGTTCGGGCAGACGACGACGCCCTTGCCGGCCGCCAGGCCGTCGGCCTTGAGGACGACCGGGTAGCCGAACTCGCCCGAGGCCAGGACCTTCCTGGCCTGGTCGAAGCTGTCGACGACCCTGAAGCGCCCCGTCGGGATGCGGTGGCGCTCCATGAACTCCTTGGCGAAGACCTTGCTGGCCTCGATCTCGGCCGCCTTCTTCGTCGGCCCGAAGACGGGGAGGCGGCGCTTCTCGAACTCGTCGGCCAGGCCCAGGGTCAGCGGCGCCTCGGGCCCGACGACGGTCAGGCCGACGGCCTCCCGCTCGGCGAAATCGGCCAGCCCGGCGATGTCCGTCTCGGCGATGGGGACGTTCTCGGCCACCAGCCGCGTCCCGCCGTTGCCCGGCGCGCAGAAGACCTTCTCGGCCCGGGGGCTCTGGGCGATCTTCCAGGCCAGGGCGTGCTCCCGGCCGCCGGACCCGACGACGAGGACCTTCACGGTCACTCCCCGGCGGCCCGGCGCAGGTTGTCCGCGAACCGGGCCGCGTAGGCGCGGTCGGGGACGGCGGCGGCCAGGATCCGGGCCGCGAGGGGCAGGGCCTCGGCCGGCGGCAGGGTGTAGCCCATGGTCAGGAAGCTCTTGCGGTAGGCGGCCACCTCGGGCCCCGCCGGCCGGTCGCGGACGACGATGTCGCTGACGAGGCCGGCCAGCGTGTCGAAGTCCTTCTCCTTCATCCCGAAGCGGGTCATCTCCTGGACGCCCAGCCGGAGGCCGCTCGAGTCGAGGAACGAGGCGTCGTCCGGCAGGGCCTGATAGTTGGTCAGGACGTTGTTCTCCTCCAGGCGCCGGGCGATCTCCATCCCGGGGCCGAAGGCCTTGACCCGGAGGATGACCTGGTGCGTCTCGGTGTAGCCGTCCGACGGGTCGCCCTCGACCGGGATGCCGTGGGCGTGGAGGGCCTTGGCCAGGGCCTTGGCGTTGGCCCGGACCTGCTCCTGGAAGGGCTTCTTGAAGGCGTTCATCTCGTAGGCGGACATGAGCAGGCCGAGGAGGGTGCCCAGGTGGTGGTTGCTGGTCGAGCCGGGGAAAGCCCGGCCCTTGATCTCGGACCAGAGGCCCCGCAGCGGCGAGCCCGCGGGCACGTTGCCGGCGACGACGCCGCGCTGGGTGCCGAAGAAGGTCTTGTGGGTGGAGCCGGTGACGACGTCCGCGCCCTCCTCGAAGGGGGCCTGGAAGGCGCCGTAGAGCCCCAGGACGTGGGCCATGTCGAACATCAGGACGGGCCGCTCCGGCCAGCCCCGGACGATGTCGGCGACGAACTCGACCGGCTCGCGGTAGAGGAACATGCTCTTGCCGAAGACGATGAGCTCGGGCCGGTGGGCCTCGAGGAGCCCGGCCAGCCGCTCGACGTCGGGCTTGTAGGGGTTGTCCTTGCGGACCGGGAGGCTGACGACCCGCTCCCGGCCGGTGGCCGGGTCCTCCTCGACGAAGTTGAACAGCGCGCCCATGGGCTGGGCGCTGAGGTGGCCGCCGTAGATGAGGTCGTTGTTGAAGACGAGCCGGATGCGGCGGGAGGGTTGGCCCTCGGCCCGGCCGCGGTTGAGGAACTTGACCAGGGCCTTGAAGACGACCTCGTTGGCCATCTGGCCGCTGACGGGCCGGAGCTCGATGTCCGTGCAGCCGAAGTAGGCCGCCATCTCCCTCTGGCACTCGACCTCGACGTCGCGGATGAAGTCGGTCCCCTGGTAGAAATAGACCTCCTCCCCTTTCATCGTCCGGTGCTCGGCGTAGCGGCCGGCCGGGTCGGCGATCTCGCACATCTTGACCAGGAACGACGGCGTCGATTCGGAGGGGATGAGGTTGAAGCAGTCCCGCTGGCGCCAGGCGCTGTTCCGTTCCGCGCGGGCGGCCAGGTCCGTGGCTTTCTCGGCGAAGGTGGGCATGGACGAGTCCTTATTTGAGATTTTCGGCTTCGATGTCGCTGATCTTCCCGGTCCGGCGGGCGTGGCGGCCGCCCTCGAAGGGCGTCTCCAGCCAGATCCGGACGATGGCCCGGGCCAGGTCGGGCGAGAGCGTCCGGCCGCCCAGGGTCAGGCAGTTCGAGTCGTTGTGGCTGCGGCTGACCTCGGCGGTGAATTCGCTCCAGCAGGGCGTCGCCCGGATGCCCCTGAACTTGTTGGCCACGACGGCCATGCCGATGCCCGTGCCGCAGACGAGGATGGCCCGGTCGCAGGCGCCGGCGACGACGGCCCGGGCCGCCCGGGCCCCGTAATCGACGTAGTCGACCGACTCGCCCGGTCCGCAGCCGAGGTCCTCGAAGAGAACGCCCCGCCCGCGGAGGAAGGCCGCGACGGCGGCCTTGAGCTCGTAGCCGGCGTGGTCGGAGGCGAGGGCGATCTTCATTTTTCCAGGAGCTTGGCCGCCTCGGGCATGACTTCGACGGCCTTGAGGACGGCGGGGTCGTTCCGGCGCGAGGCCTGGACGCCGGCCTCGACGCCCCAGACGGCCCCGGCGATCTCCCCCTCGAGCTCGCGGCGGATCTCCGGCTCGGCGTCCAGGAACGTCTTCTCGTCGTATTCGATCTTGCGCGTCGCCAAGTACTTGCGGAAATCGGCCACCACGCCGTCGTCGACGGCGATCGTCCCGCCGGCCTGGATGCCGCCGGGGGGCGGGGCGGCGGAGCCCTTCGGGTCCGAGGGAAAGACGAGCCTCTTGCCCGGGTCCGTCTGGTGTTGGGCGAACCGCCGGGCGTAGGCGAAGAAGGCCCCGGCCCTCCGGAGCCGGGCCGTGAACGGCTTGATGAACGAGTTGACGGCGTAGTCGGGGGTGATGCCGCCCTGGCCGAGGACCTTGCGGCCGTGCTCGGTGAAGCGGACCTCGCGGCTCTCGTCCGGGGCCCGCTTGCTCATGAGGTAATCGTCGATCCTTGTGTAGTCCCGCTGGATGGACCGGCCGCTCGGGGTCAGGTACTTGGCCACGGTCAGGGCCACGGCCATGTCCGGGGCCAGCTGGAAGACCGTCTGGACCAGGCCCTTGCCCCAGGAGTCCTCGCCGACGACGAGGCCGCGGTCGTGGTCCATGACCGCGCCGCTGACGATCTCGGAGGCGCTGGCCGTGCCCTGGTCGATGAGGATGACGAGCGGCAGCTTCTCGTACTGATCGTTCAGGAAGGCCGGGAACTCCCGGTCGTAGGCCCGGTTGCGGCCCTTCATGGAGACGATGAGCGCGCCCTTGGGCAGGAAGAGGTCGGCGATCTCGATCGACGGAGCCAGGGCGCCGCCCGTGTTCAGGCGCAGATCGAGGACCAGGCTCTTCATGCCTTCGGCCGCGAGCTTGGCCAGGGCGCTCTCGAGCTCGCGGGGGGTCTCCTCGCCGAAGTTCCGGACGTAGATGTAGCCGATCCCGTCCCGGAGAAGGAAGGCGTAGGGGACGCTCAGGAGGGGGATCTCCTCGCGGGCGATGGTCAGGTCGAAGGGCTTCTCGCCCTCGCGGGCGAAGGTGACCGTGACGGTCGAGCCCTTCTCGGTCCCCCGGAGCCTCTGCATGGCGTCGTTGCTCGAGAGGGGGACGGTCGACTCCCCGTCGATGTGGGTGATGATGTCGCCCGGCTGGATGCCCAGGCGGTAGGCCGGCCCGCCCTCGATCGGGGCGATGACGACGATGTTGTCGCCCTGCTTCTGGATCTGCATGCCCGTGCCGTAGTACTTGCCGGTGTAGTCCTCGCGCATCCGCGAGAAGCTCGAGGGGTCGAGGAAATAGGAGTGGGGGTCGAGGGTGTCCAGGGTTCCCTTGATCGAGGCCACGGCCAGGTCCTGTTCGTCGAGCGGCTCGTAATAGTTCCGCTCCAGGAGGCCGGCGATGGCCCGGGCCTTGGCCAGGGAGGCCGACCAGAGGTCCTGATTGCGGGACGGCGCCTGGAGGAGCAGGAGGGCCGCCAGGGCGCCTAGAAGAACCTTTTTTTTCATAGACTTCTCGTTCCTCAATTATAACACGCCCGCCCCCCAAGTAAAGCCGCCGAAGGGGCGGCGACGCGGGGGGAGGGGCGCCCCCGGAGGCGGCGGCCCTTGTAACCCCGGGGCGGAGTGCTATAATACCGGCTCGAGAGGCCCCATGTTAGGCAGCATCGGCCCCGCGGAGCTCGTCCTCATCTTCGTCGTCGCCCTGCTCGTCTTCGGCCCCAAGAAGCTGCCCGAGATCGGGCGCTCGGTCGGCAAGGCCCTCCGGGAGCTCAAGAGAACCTCCGACGAGATCAAGGGCCGCATCGAGGAGGAGATCGAGGCCTCCGAGCTCAAGGACGTCCGCAGGGACATCCAGTCCGGCGTCGACGACCTGCGCGCGGGCGTGACCGAGATCGCGACGGGCCTCACCCGCGTTCCCGAAGAGATCAAGGACGAGATCAGGAAGGATACGGAGACCCATGAGACTGGGGAAGGGCAGAAAGTCACCTGACGAGATGACCTTCCTCGAGCACCTCGAGGACCTCCGGAAGCGGCTCTTCTACTCGGTCCTCGCCCTCATCGCCGGGTTCGTGCCCGGCTGGATCTTCTCCAAGGACATCTACGCCGTCCTGGCCCGGCCGGTGACGCGCTATCTCCCCGAGGGCACGAAGCTGGCCTTCACCAGCCTGACCGCGCCCTTCATGCTCTACATCAAGGTCGCTTTCCTCGGCTCGATCTTCCTGATGTCCCCCTTCGTCTTCCTCCAGGTCTGGTACTTCGTCGCCCCGGGCCTCTACCAGAAGGAGAGGAAGTACGTCGTCCCCTTCGTCCTGATGACGACCTTCTTTTTCTCGCTCGGGGCCGTCTTCGGCTACTTCATCGTCTTCCCCTGGGCCTGCCGCTTTTTCCTGGCCATCGCCTCGGATTTCCAGCCGGTCATCACCGTCGACCAGTACTTCGGCCTGGCCCTGAAGGTCCTGCTGGGCATCGCCGTCGTCTTCGAGCTGCCGACGCTCGTCTTCTTCCTGGCCAAGATGGGCCTGGTCACGGCCGGCTGGATGGTCCGGAATTTCAAGTACGCCGTCCTCGTCGTCTTCATCGTCGCCGCCGTGATCACGCCGACGCCCGACGTCGTCACCCAGAGCATCGTGGCCGTCCCGATGCTGGTCCTGTACGGGCTGAGCATCCTGATCGCGCTGGCCGTCGGCCGGGGCAAGGAGCGCAAGCGGCGGGCCGGGGACGCCGGGCCGGCCGGATGACGGGAGAGGCGCGGCGGCGGGAAGGAGCGCGGCGAGGCCATGGACGGACGCCAGAACATCGACGGGGGGCGAGCGGGGGCCGCGGCCACGCCCGGGCCGGCGGGCGAGGTCCCGGCCGCCTCCCGCGGGGAATGCGCCCGGGCCGTCCCGGCCCTGCCGAGGGTCCTGAGGACATGAACGCGGCGCCGCGTCTCATCGGCCTGACCGGCACGAACGGGGCCGGCAAGGGCGAGGCGGCGGCCTATTTCCGGGGCAAGGGCTACGCCGCCCACTCGCTCTCCGACGTCATCCGGGACGAGCTGCGCGAGCGGGGCGAGCCGGAGAGCCGGAGCGCCCTCATCCGGACCGGCAACGGGCTCCGGGAGCGCTTCGGGCCGGACGTCCTGGCCCGGCGCACGATGGCCAAGGTCGGGCCGCGCGAGCGGGCCGTCATCGACAGCGTCCGCAATCTCCGGGAGGTCGCCTATCTGCGGGCCCAGGGGGACTTCGTCCTGCTGGCCATCGACGCGCCGGTCGAGACGAGGTTCGCCCGTGTCGCGGCGAGGGGGCGGGACGAGTCGGCGCCCGACCTCGAGGCCTTCCGGAAGAAGGAAGAGCAGGAGCGGGCGGGCGGCGCGTCGGCCCAGCAGCTCGAGGCCTGCATCGCCGCGGCCGACCGGGTCATCGTCAACGACGGGACGCTCGAGGAATTCCACCGCAAGCTGGAGGAGGTCGCATGACGCCGCAGCGGACGTCCAAGGACGAGTACTATCTGGGCATCGCCCGGGAGGTGTCGACCCGGAGCACGTGCTTCCGCCGGGCCATCGGGGCCATCATCGTCCGGGACGACCAGATCATCTCGACGGGCTACGTCGGCGCGCCGCGCAAGACCAAGGACAGCCTCGAGCACGGCTACTGCCTCCGGGACAGGCTGGGCGTCCCCCACGGGCAGAGATACGAGCTCTGCCGGAGCGTCCACGCCGAGCAGAACGCCATCATCAACGCCGCCCGGGCCGGGGTCAGCCTGCTCGGGGGCGACATGTACATCTACGGCGGCGCGCCGGGGGCCGCGGAGCCGATCAGCGCCGTCCCCTGCTTCATCTGCAAGAAGATGATCGTCAACTGCGGGCTCGGCCGGGTCGTCTGCTCGAAGGCCGGCGGCGGGACGCTGGTCTTCCGGCTCGAGGACTGGATCCGCGACTGGCAGGAGCGGGACATCCTCGACGACCAGCGCCAGTACGGGAAGGACTGATGGGGAAGCGGGCCGCGGGGCGGGGATGCCCCCCCCGGAGCGAGGCGAGGGGAGGGCTTCTGCGCCTGGTCATCATCATCGCCGTCCTCGCGGCCGTCGTCGCGCTCGTGACCGGAAAGGGCCAGGAGAGGACGGCCGGGGGAGCCCCGGCGAAGGGGCTGCTCGACCTGTTGGGGATCGCGCCCTCGGCGGAGTCGGCCGATTACGTCCGGGCGAAGACCCCGTTCCAGCTCCACACCCTGCTCACGGAACAGCGCCACCCGAAGACGTGGCGGCTCGGCGAGACGGTCCGCGGGGACACGCTGGCCGGGCTGAGGATGCTCTCCTCGGTCGACGACGACATCCGGGCCAGGATGGACGGGCTCGCGGCGGCGCCGGAAACGCTCGAGCGGGCGGCTCGGGCGGTCGAGGAGGCCATCGTCGGCGGCCGTAAGGTCTACGTCTACGGCTGCGGCGCGACCGGGCGGCTGGCCAAGCAGATGGAGAGCGCTTTCTGGCGCCCGTTCTGGCGCAAGGTCAAGGCGGACCCGACGATCTGGAGACGCCTCCAGGGACGCATCCCGGCCGGGATCGAGGAGGCCCTCGTCGGCGAGATGACCGGCGGCGACCGGGCCCTGATCAGCTCCCTCGAGGGCTTCGAGGACCTCCAGCTCATCGGCCGGCTCCAGCTCCGGGACCGGGGCGTCGCGCGGGGCGACGTCGTCATCTGCGTCACCGAGGGCGGCGAGACGTCGTCCGTCATCGGGACCGTCCTGGCGGCCCTGGACCAGTGGCGGGCGGAGCCCGGGGCGGGAGGCGCGGAGGAGAGCCGGAAGCGGCTGTATTTCGTCTACAACAACCCGGACGACCGGCTCCTGCCCTTCGAGCGGAGCCGGAGCGTCCTGGCCGAGCCGGGCATCGCCAAGATCAACTTGACGACGGGGCCGCAGGCGATCGCCGGCTCGACGCGCATGCAGGCGACGACGATCGAGACCTACGTCCTGGCCGCGGTCGTCGAGACGGCGGTCGAGCGGGCCCTGGCGAGGACGCTGGGGAGGCGCGAGCTGGCCCGGCTGGGGTTCGCGGGGGGAGCGGCGGCGGAGGGGGTCGCGGACAGGCTCCGGGAGTTCGGGGCCGTCCTCGACGGCGCCCGGGCGGCCCTGCCGGCGCTGGCGGCGCTGACCGACATGGAGGCGGCGGCCTACGCGGCCGGCCGGTTCTCCACGTACTACGCGGAGAAGGGGCTGATCACCGTCTTCATCGACAGCACCGAGCGCAGCCCGACCTTCCGGCTCTACCCCCTCGACACGGTCGGCGAACCGGCGCGCAAGTGCTGGATCCAGGTCTGGACGAGGGCGGGGACGGCCGCGGCGGCGTGGCGGGCCTTCCTGGGCCGGCCGTTCCGGGGGCTGTCCGAGGCGTTGTACCGCCGGCCCTTCGAGACCGAGGTCGAGGACCCCTACCTGAGGCGGGCCGCCCTCGAGAGCCTGAAGAGGGCCGGCGACGACCAGGCCGGGCGCTACGATTTCTCGCTGTCGAAAGCCAACCGGGAGAGGCGGGGGCCGAAGAAGGGGGACCTGTGCGTCCTCGTGGCCCTGAGCCCGGAGGAGACGGAGTTCGAGCTCCCGTCGTCGTCGTTCACCGAGGTCCTGCGGCTGGCCCGCGAGGGCGGCGCGGACGCGGCCGTGCTGACGGTCACGAACCGGCCGGCCAAGGACTTCCCCAAGCTCGAAGAGAGCGTCCGCCGGCGCTGGACGGGGAAGGGCGGCCGGCTCGTCGTCGTCCCGGTCCACGTCCGGACGGCCGGCGACGCGTTCGGCGTCCGCCAGCAGACGGCGGCCAAGATGCTCCTCAACGCCCACTCGACGGCGGTCATGGCCAAGCTGGGCAAGGTCGTCGGCAACACCATGACCAACGTCAGCCCGAGCAACCTCAAGCTCATCGGGAGGGCGACCTACCTCATCCAGTCCCACGTCAACGACGTCCTGGCCCGCCCCGAGTGGGTGTCGGCCCACGGAGCGCGCGAGCCGATCACGTACGGCGAGGCCAACGCGGTCCTGTACGACTCGATCGCCTTCCTCGCGGGCCGGCCGGCCGAGGCGGGGCAGACGGCCGAGGTCGCCCTGTCGATCGTCCGCATCCTCGAGTCGCTGGGCCGGAAGCGCGGCGTCGGCCCGGCCGAGGCACTGGAGATCGTCAGGACGGTCAGCCTGAGCGACTACCTCAAGACGGGGTCAAACCTTTAATTTTTTAATTTTTCCCCGTCCGTGAGAATCGGGACCCGTTTCGGCGTCTTTATCAAGGGCGGATATCCGTCCCTTGAAAAGCGAGCCTCCCATGTCAAGGCAACCGAGAATCGCGTATCCAGGCGCCTTCTACCATGTCTATTCCCGGGGAAACCAGAAACAACGGATCTTTTTCTCTGACGAGGATCGAGGCTTCTTCCTGAAGATCCTCAGGGACGCCCATGAGCGATTCTCGGCCATGTGGCATCTTCTGTGCCTCATGGAAAACCATTATCACCTGGGCTTGGAAACGCCGAAGGCCAATCTCTCCCAGATCATGCATTTCGTCAACTCGGCCTATTCCATCTACCTGAACACGAAACATGAAAGGTGCGGCCATATTTTCCAGGGGCGATTCAAGGCCATCCTCGTTCAAACCGGCCTCTACGCCCGGACCCTGACGAAGTACATCCACGCGAATCCCGTCCGGAAGGGCATCGTCGCGAAGCCGGAGGATTTCGAGTGGTCGAGTTGCCGGGTCTATTTTGGGCTTCGGCAGGCGCCCGCCTGGCTCAGCACGAAAACGATCATGGCTTGTTTCGAAGGCAACGCATCAGCCCTGCGAAAGGAGCACGAGGATTATCTCGCTTCCCCGGAAGATCTGTCGTTCAGAGAGCAGCTCAGGTCGGCCGCCAGCGTCGGCATCCTGGGCGACGACGATTTCGTAGACAAGCTCCGCCGGTCTTTCTTGAAGGAGGCTCTCGAAGCGAACGACGATGAGCTCGGAGGACTCAGGAGGCTCCGGATCAGGCCGGAGCTCGGAAGGATCGCGGACGAGATCCACAGAGAGTTGGGGGACAAGAACAAGCTGGCCAGGAAGTGCGCGATCTACTTCGCCCGCCATTACGCCGGCTACAAGCTCAAGGAGATCGGGGAATTCTACGGGATCGGCCCGGCCGCGGTTTCTATCGCGTTCCACGCCATAGAAAGCACCGTGGCCGCCAACGAAGTCTTGAAAGGCGCTTTCGAAAGAATCAAAGAACGGCTAACCTGGATTATTCACGAATCGACACGGCTCCCAGATGCGAGGCCCGAGGGGTGAAGCCGTACTCTGCGGCACCGCGAATCCCGAGAACGAACGAGATGGGGCCGGTTCGGTTCGCCCGAAGGGTCAAAGCGCCCGGATAAGAATAAGCCCGGCTAATGACCTGAATCGTCGTCGAATCTAGACGTCCCTCAGACGCGAAGTCCCGGGGGCGAGAACGAACGGGGCGTTTTATGAATAAACCTGGAAGAGCGGGAATCCGGCATCAAGGAAAAGGAGAAAATTAAACTTTTAAAGGTTTGACCCCTTCTTAGGCTTCGAGGCTGTAACAGGGGGCGGCGGCCGGGCGGGGCTTGCGCTTCGGCTTGGCCTTGACCTGGGGGTAGACGAACAGCTCGCCGGCGTAGTTCCGCAGCACGACCCGCTCGTCGGTGATCGACTGGATGTACTTCGGCAGGACGGGGATCTTGCCGCCGCCGCCGGGCGCGTCGATGCAGTAGTACGGGACGGCCAGGCCGGACGTCCAGCCGCGCAGGGCCTCCATGATCTCGAGGCCCTTCTCGACCGTCGTCCGCAGGTGCTCGGTCCCGCTCACGTAGTCGGCCTGGTAGATGTAGTACGGCCGGACCCGCGCCGCCAGGAGCCTCTGCATGAGCCGGCGCATGACCAGCGGGTCGTCGTTGACGCCCTTGAGCAGCACCGTCTGGTTGCCGAGCGGGATGCCGGCGTCGGCCAGCAGGCCCAGGGCCCGCGTCGCCTCGGGCGTCAGCTCGTCGGGGTGGTTGAAGTGGACGTTGACGTAGAGCGGGTGGTACTTCTTGAGCATGGCCGCGAGCTTTTCCGTGACCCGCTGCGGCAGGACGCAGGGCACCCGCGTGCCGACGCGGATGATCTCGACGTGCGGGACGGCCCGGACGCCCTTGATGACGGCCTCGAGCCGGCGGTCGCTGAGCATGAGCGGGTCGCCGCCGGAGACGATGACGTCCCGGATCTCGCCGTGGGCCCGGATGTAGGCCAGCCCGTCCTCGATGTAGCGGGGGTGGATCTTGGAGGGATCGCCGACCTTCCTCTTCCGGGTGCAGAAGCGGCAGTAGGAGGCGCAGCTGTGCGAGACGAGGAAGAGGCACCGGTCGGGGTAGCGGTGGACGATGCTCGGCACCGGGGAGTCGTGGTCTTCCTCGAGCGGGTCGGCGACGCCGCTGCCGGTCCTGAGCTCGGCCGGGTCCGGGACCATCTGGCGCCACATGGCGTCCCCGCGCTCCTTGATCAGCCCGGCGTAGTAAGGCGTGATCTGGATCTTGAACGTCTTGGCGATCCGCCGGACCTCCTCGACGTCGAGCCCGAACTTCCGGGCGATCTCCTCGGGTTTCCGGAGAGCGCCTCGGAGCGAGCGTTGCCAGTCGTCCATCTCCAAGCTCCTAACGGTGATACTTCGCGTAGATGACGCGGTCGTCGCCGGCCCGGTAGAAATCGGGGACGCGGGCGACTTCCTTGTATCCGAGATCGATGTAGAACCGCCGCGTGGCGTGGTATTTCGGCTGGGACGAGGTCTCGATGAAGACGACCCGGCCGTCGCGCCGCCGGACCTCGGCCTCGAGCCAGCGGACGAGCTCCTTGCCCCGGCCCTTCCCCTGCTCCGCCGGCGCCACGGCCATCCAGTACAGGTCGTAGGCGTCCTCGGCCAGCGGCGTCGGGCCCCAGGTCATGTAGCCGGCCACTCCCCTCGCGTCGTTCTCGACGACGACGACGCGGTAGTCCGTCTGCTCCGGCCGGCCGAGGTAGATGTCCACGAGCTCCTCGGCCACGGCCACCTCGGCCTCGGTGAAGAACCCCGTCGCCCGGACGAGCCCGAGGACGGCGTCCTTATCGCGCGCTTCCATCGGCCGGATCATTGACCGTCCTTCTCTTCAGGGCGTTGTCGATCATGGCGCCCCAGAACGCGGCGTATTCGATCCCCGCGGCCGCGAGGGCCCGGGCGTAGCCGGCGTTGGTGCTGATGTCGGGGTTCGGGTTGACCTCGAGGATGAACGGCCGGCCCCTGGCGTCCATGCGGAAGTCGATCCGGGCGTAGTCGCGGCAGCCCATGGTCCGGAAGGCCGCCTCGGCCAGGCCCTGCAGCCCGGCCCGCAGCCCGTCGTCGATCGGGGCCGGGCAGACGGGCGGCGTCTTCTGGTAGAGCGGGTGGTCCTCGAACCATTTCGCGTCGTAGCCGAGGATGCGCGGCGTGTCCTCGGGCATGGCCGAGAAGTCGATCTCGGAGACCGGCAGGGCCCGGGCCCGGCCGTTCTCCATGACCGAGACGTTGAACTCCCGGCCGTCGATGAAGGCCTCGACCAGGACCGGCTGCCGGTAGCTGTCGAGGCAGCGGCGGACCTGGCGGCGCAGCGACTCCTCGTCGCGGACGACGGACTCGGGGTAGACCCCCAGGCTGGCGTCCTCGGCGTTGGGCTTGACGATGAGCGGGAAGCGCAGCTCGAGCGGCTCCTCGCCGGTCGTCATGAGCTGGGCCGGGGCCGTCGGCAGCCCGGCCGCCTTGAGCACCGCCTTGGCCCTGAACTTGTCCTGGCAGAGGGCCAGCGTCTTGGCCCCGTTGCCCGTGAACGAGAGGCCCAGGAGCTCGAACATGCCGGCCACGTTCGACTCCCACTGGGGCCGCCCGTAGTAGCCCTCGCAGAGGTTGACCAGGGCGTCGGGGTTGAGCTCCCGGACCCGGCTCATGAAGTTGAGCAGGCTCCGCTGGAGCGGGACGAGGGTCGCCCCGAGCCCCAGGCTGAGGACGGCCTCCTGGGCCTGCCGGGCCATCTCGGCCACGGACTCCTCGGACAAACGCTCGCCCGCCGCCGTCGGTCTCGGTTCGTAGGCGTTGAAGACGATGGCGATCGCGGGGGCAGGGGTCATGCGCGATCCGCGTGGACCGCCGGCCGCTCGCTCGCCGCGGGCCGGACGCGCGTCGGACGGAGGCCGCAGCGCTTGCTCGCCTCCTCCACGACCCTGTGGATCAGGTCCGAATAGGAATACCCGGCGGTCCGGGCCGCCTTGGGCAGGCAGGAGTTGTCCTCGGGGTTGGGCAGGACGCCCGGCAGCGGGTTGACCTCGAGGATGTTCGGCTCTCCCTTCTCGTCGAGCCGGACGTCGAGCCGGGCCCAGTCCCGGACGCGCAGGACGCGGCAGGTCCGGAGGACGACGGTCTCGATCTTGGCCGCGAGGACCGCGGGGATGGGCGCCGGGCACTTGAAGATGTCGAGGGGCTTCTCCGGCGTGTCCCACAGCCACTTGGCCTCGTAGGAGTAGACGGGCGCCGCGCCGGCCGGCAGCTGGGCGTGGTCGATCTCGACGATGGGCAGGACCTCGTAGGCCGGGTCGTTGCCCAGGACGCCGACCGTGAACTCGCGCCCGGTGAGGAAGCGCTCGACGATCGCGGGCTGGCGGTAGGCCCCGGTGACCTCCTCGACGCGCTCGTAGAGCTCGCCGAGGCTGTGGACGAGGGAGTTGTTCCTGATGCCCTTGCTCGAGCCCTCGAAGAGGGGCTTGACGATGGCCGGCAGGCGGACGCCGGCCGGGATGGCCGTCGGCGACTCGACGACCCAGAAGGCCGGGTTGGGGACCCGGTGGTAGGACAGGATCTCCTTGGCCCGCGACTTGTCGAGGCAGATGCCGAGCGTCAGCGGATCGGACCCCGTGTAGGGGATGTCCAGCATCTCGCAGATCGAGGGGATGTGCGACTCGCGGTTGGGGCCGACGACGCGCTCGGCCATGTTGAAGACGAGGTGCGGCCGCTGGCGTTTCAGCCGGCCGAAGGCTTTGTCGTCGGACTCGATGAAGACGACCTGGTGCCTCTCCCGGAGAACCTGCCCGACCGCCGCGATCGTCTCGTCCGAGTCGCACTCGGCGAGCATGTCCGGCGGCAATGGAGGCTCGTCCTCCTCGCTCTTCGGCGCTTCGGGGCGGGGCGGGAGGGTCGCCTCCATCCCCGCTTTCGAGCTATAGACCAACGCCACTTTCATTTCGCTTGCCCTTCCTTCAACCGACGCTCACGCGCGAGAATTCCGTCACGTTCATTTGAATTCATTTTCATATATAGACCATTTGAACCAATTGTCAAGTCTTTTGTCGGACGAGACCACTTTTTTTTGTGGAAGAGGCTGCGGCCGCCACCACCGGTAGTGTCATTCGGCGCGGGGCCGCAAAATCGTCCACACGGGACCGCCGGCCGGAGCGGCCGGGCGCGGCGCGCGCGTCCGGGGAAAGGGCGAACTGGGAGTTCATGGAGGGGTCCGGGCGGCGCTTACCTGAAGAACACCAGCGTGACGACCGCGTAGAGCGGAATGAGGAGGGCGAAGGAATAGGCCATGTAGCCGAAGAACGAGGGCATCTTCAGCTTGTATTCCTCGGCGATGACCTTGACCATGAAGTTCGGGCCGTTGCCGATGTACGAGTTGGCGCCCATGAAGACGGCGCCGGCGCTGATGGCCATGAGCATCGTCGTCGGGATGCCCAGCATCGGCCCGTCGAGGCCGAGGCCCTGGGCCATGGAGAAGAAGGCCAGGTAGGTCGGCGTGTTGTCGAGGAACGAGGACAGCGCGCCGGTGGCCCAGAAGAACTGCCAGGGCCGGGCGACGCCGAGGTCGGCCGCCCGGGCGCTGAGGATGAGCAGGGCCGGGACCATGGTGACGAAGATCCCGGCGAAGAGGACGGCCACCTCGATGATCGGGTTGTAGGTGAACCTGTTGTCGAGGCGGCACTGGCGCTTCGTCGTCAGGAGCGACAGGACGGCCATGAGGATGAGCGCGCCCTCGCGGCGCGGGAAGGGCTGGAAGACGCCGGCGATGACGCCGGCCAGCCAGAGGAAGTTGACCGTCCCGGTCAGGCGGAGGGGGACGACCCGGCGCCGGTCGCGGATGAGGTCCCGGCACTCCTCCTTGCGATACTGGACGCCGTCGTAGAGGTAGAACAAGAGGACGACGCCGCCGACCATGATGGCCCAGAGCGGGAAGAGGCGCAGGGTCCAGAAGAACGGCACGCCCTTGATGAAGCCCATGAACAGCGGCGGGTCGCCGAGCGGGGTCAGCAGGCCGCCGATGTTGGAGACGACGAAGATGAAGAAGATGGGGACGTGGAGCGTGCGCTTGCGCTCGGAGTTGGTCTGGAGCAGGGGCCGGATGAGGAGCATCGAGGCCCCGGTCGTGCCGATGAAGTTGGCCAGGACGGCCCCGACGAGGAGGAACAGGGCGTTGACCTCGGGCGTCGCCTTGAGGTCCCCCTTGAGGACGATGCCGCCCGAGATGATGAACAGGGCCGTGAGCAGGAGGAGGAACGAGGCGTAGTCCTTCATCGACAGGGCCAGCTCGTGGGGGGCGTTGAAAAGGAAGTAGACGGCGATCGGCAGGGACCAGAGGAAGGCCACCAGCCCCTTGTTCTTGTGGTCCTCCCAGAAGTGCGGGGCGCGGAGCGGCAGGAGGGCGATGGACAGCAGGAGGCCGACGAACGGGACGACCGTCCACAGCGACATCGTCCGGCCGAGCTCGTGAGCGCTCATAAGAGGCGTATTGTAGCGGAAGCGGGGCTTATTTCAAGGGCCGGCGCGTTTTCGGCCGAAGGCGGCGGCCGCCCCGCCGCTTCAAGGCAGGAAGACCGTGGAGAGATGGTAGGCCCGGGGCGGCAGCTTGCGCCGCAGGGCCTTCCTCTCGAAGAGGCGGATCCCGGAGCCGTCGTCGCTCGGCGGGGTCAGGAAGACGAACGCGGCCCCGGCGGCCCAGAGCGCTTCGAGGAGCTCGAGCGGCAGGCCGCGTTCGACGCGGACCACGGCCCGCGAGCCCGCCCGCGAGGCGGCCGCGGCGATGGCGACGGCCCGCTCGGCCGCCGGTTCCTCGGCCAGGCCCTCGTCCCCGAAATGGATCCAGGCCCCCCGGCCCGCCGTCCCGGCCAGGCCGTCGGCCGGCGGCCCGACGTGATAGAGGACGAAGTAGGCCCGGCCCTTCTTCGCGGCGGCGGCCAGGCTCGCCAGGGCCGCGGCGTCCCGGGGATGGGTCCGGTCGGAGATGTGGAAGTCCAGGCCCGCCCCGAGCAGGTCCTCGAGGTCCTGGAAGGACGGGCCGGAGGCGGCTTCGGCGCCGGGCAGGGGGCCGGCCCAGAAGACCGAAAGGCGCGCGCCGCCCTTGCGGCAGGCGGCCAGCAGGACCTCCCACTCGTCGGCCCGAGGCCGGGCCTCGTCCGAGGTCAGGACGCGCGCCCCGGCGCGGGCCAGGGCCTCGACCTCGACGAGCCCGAACCGGCCCGTGTCGAGGACGCTGAGGGGGATGCGGCGGCGGCGGGCGTAGGCGGCGGCGTCGAGGAGGGCCTCGTGGCCGAACTGGTCGTCGCGGATGACGAGGTCCTGGCGCGTCCGGACGCGGTCCATGAGCTCGTAGGTCCGAACGACACCGGCCACGCCCTCGGCGATCGTCTTTTCGCTCATCTGCGGAATTTCAAGATATACCACCCCGCCCGGAGGCTGTCAAACGCTCGAGGGCCGAGTCGCTCCCCGGCTAGGCCGCGGAGCGACTCGGAGCATTACCTCGCCCTCATGGGAAAAGTTCGAAGACGCCGGGACGTGCGCCGGACTCGGCGCCAAAACAACTCGCTCGCCGTTCGCTACGGCTCGCTCAAACACGTTTTGTCGGTTTCCAGGGAAACTGCCCTCGTCCGCCACGCGTCCCGGCTGAACTTTTCCAAATCGGGCTCGGCAACGCTCCTCGCCGCTTCATTGCGGCCTCCTCGGGAAATCCCTCGGCGCCGTTTCGCTCGCCGGGCACCGGCAAACGGCCGCGGATGAGGGGCTGAGGGGTGGCATCGGAGTGAACATAAAGCGGTGAAATAGCCGGCATCGGTGTCTGAAAACCCGGGACACGTACAAGTACATGTCCCGTTTTCAGGCCCCGGGACGGCGTGAAGTTTCACCGCAGTGAACGGAGATGACCCCCGAGGCCCTGCCGCGGCCGGCTGGGGCAGCGCCTTGATATTGGCGCGGACGTCCTTTATCATCTTCGCGGAGGAGAAGCGTCGTGACCTCGTGCGTGGTCCTGTTCTCGGGCGGGCTCGACTCGACGACGGCCCTGGCCTGGGCGCTCGACCGCTACGACCGGGTCCAGGCCCTGACTTTCGATTACGGCCAGAGGCACCGCGCCGAGGTCCGTTCGGCCCGCCTGACGGCCCGGCGCCTCGGCGTCCCGCACGCCGTCCTCAAGGTCGACCTGCGGCCCGTCGGCGGCTCGGCCCTGACCGACCCCCGCGCTCCCCTCCCCCGCCCGAAGCGCGCGTCGAAGCCGCGGACCGGGCCGCCGGCGACCTACGTCCCGTTCCGCAACGGCGTCTTCCTCGCCCTGGCCGCCGCCTGGGCCGAGGCCCGCGGCCTGCGCGACCTCGTCTGCGGCTTCCACGTCGCCGACTCCCCCGGCTACCCCGACACGACGAAGGCCTTCGTCAGGGCCATGGAGAGGGCCATCCGGGCCGGGACCGGGGCCGCTTTCGGCGCCTCCCCCGCGCCCCGGATCGTCGCGCCGCTCCTCGGCCTGGACAAGCCGGGGATCATCCGGCTCGGCCTCCGGCACGGCGCCGACTATTCGCGGACCGTCTCCTGCTACGCCGGCGGGGAGCGCCCCTGCGGGACGTGCGCGTCCTGCCGCTACCGGGCCCGGGCCTGGAGGGCCGTCGGCCGCGAAGACCCCCTCCTCGCCCGCCTCAGAAAGGAAGGACAGCCATGAGTTGGACGCTCAAGGTCCGCGACAGGTTCTCGGCCGCCCACTACCTCGAGGGATACAGGGGCAAGTGCGAGAAGGTCCACGGCCACACCTTCCGGGTCGAGGTCGCGGTCCGGGCCCGGGAGCTCGACGGGGCCGGGATCGGCTACGACTTCACCGAGATCAGGAAGGCCCTGGCCGCCGTCCTCCCCGACCACGCTTTCCTCAACGAGGCCTTCCCCTTCAACCCTTCCGCCGAGAACCTGGCCCGCCACTTCTACGGCGAGCTCAAGAGGTCCTACCCGGTCGCGTCCGTGACCGTCTGGGAGTCCGAAGATGCCTCGGCCACCTACGCTGAAGACGACTGAGGTCTTCGCCTCGGTCCAGGGCGAGGGCCTCCGCCAGGGCGAGCCGACCGTTTTCATCCGCCTGGCCGGCTGCAACCTCCGCTGCGGCTTCTGCGACACCAAGCGGGCCTGGCGGGGCGGCCGGGAGAGGACGGTCGCCGGGATCGTCGGGGAGGCGGTCCGCCTCCGCCGCCGCCTTCCCGCGGCCTGGGCCTGCGTGACCGGCGGCGAACCCCTGGCCCAGGACGTCGGCCCGCTCCTCCGGGCTCTCGGCGCCGCCGGGTTCAAGGTCCAGGTCGAGACGAACGGGACGTTCCCGCCCGTCGCCGGCGCCGACTGGCTCACGGCCTCGCCCAAGCCGCCGGACTACGATGCCCACCCCGGTATAATAAAGGAAGCGCGGGAGGTCAAGTTGGTCGCCTGCCGGTCGCTCACGCTCGACGCCGTGAGGGCCGTCCGGGCGGCCTTCCCCCGGCGGACGCCGCTCCTCATCCAGCCGCAGTCGAACGCCGCCTGGAGCCGGGAGCGCGCGCTCGGGCTCCTGCGGGGAGCGGCCCGGTCGGGGCTCGAGGGCGTCCGCCTGGCGGTCCAGCTGCACCGGATCTACAAGGTTCGTTAGCCCGGGCCGGCCTATCCGGCGTCCCCCGCGCGGGCGTCCTCCCGGGCGGTCCGGCGCTCGAAGAACCGGTAGCCCGAGCGCGTCAGGTAGACGCCCGCCAGGGTGACGGCCGCCCCGAGCGCCTGAAGCGCGGTCAGGCGCTCGCCGAGGACGAGGCCGGCGACCAGAATGGACAGGATGGGGGTCAGGTTGCCGTAGATGCCGGTCTTGGCGCTGCCGACCCTCTTGACCGACTGGTACCATATGGCGAAGCAGAGGAAGATGGCCACCAGGCCCGAATAGGCGATGGCCCCCCAGCCCTGCCAAGGGACGCGGGCCCACTCGATCCGGACGAGGTCCGCGGCCGCGAAGGGGAGGTAGACCAGGGTCCCGGCGACCGTCCCCAGGGCCGCCACGGGGAAGGCCGGGTTCCGATCGAGAAGGGGTTTGGCGAAGACGGTGTAGCCGGCCCAGAAGGCGTTGGCGGCCAGGATCAGCGCGGCCCCGCGCCACGCCTCCCAGGCGAAGACGTGCCCCCCGTTCTCCCCGGAGATGACGAGGAGGAAGCCGCCGAGGGAGATGACGATGCCGGCCCAGCCGGCGAGCGAGATCCTCTCCTCGCCGACGGCCGTGGCCAGCAGGGCGATGAAGAGGGGGCTGGTGCCCATGACGATCGAGGCCGTCGAGGCGTTCATCGCGCTGAGGCCCCGGATGAAGACGACCTGGTAGCCCGTGATCCCGAGAAGCCCCAGCCCGGCCGCCTTCCAGACGTCGTTCCTCCGGGCCAGGCGGAACATCCGAGGCCGGGCCAGGAGAACGGCCAGATAGGCGGCCGCCGCGAGGCCCAGCCGGACGGCGTTGAAGCCGTGCGGCGAGAGCGAGCGCAGGCCGATCTTCAGCACCGAGACATTGACGGCCCAGAGCGCGACGACCAGGACGATCAGGAGGTCGGTCGGGCCCAGGCGGGCGCCGTTCCCCGTCCCGCCCGGTTCCGTCGTCCGGCTCATGTCTCGTTCCTGGAAGGGAAAATGGGGCCCGGGATAAGCGGGGTCTCCGTCTCAGGCCCGCCGCGGCTTCGGCCGGGGGTATCGGGCCTCGACGACCGAGCTCAGGCCGCCGCGGGGATTGAACTCGCCCCGGACGAGGGCCGCCTTGGGGCGGCAGGCCCGGACGACGTCCTCGAGGACGCGGTTGACGGCGTTCTCGTAGAAGATGCCCAGGTTGCGGTAGGCCAGGAAGTATTCCTTGAGGGACTTGAGCTCGAGGACGCGCCCGGCGGGCGCGTAGCGCAGGGTGATCCGCCCGAAATCGGGCCGGCCCGTCTTCGGGCAGACGGAGGTGAACTCGGGGAACTCGACGGCGATCTCGTAGTCCGGGAACTGGTTGGGGAAGGTCTCGAGCGGCGGCAGCTTGGCGTCCAGGCCGGCCTTGGCCTCGCGGTCGGTGTATCGGGGCATCCTCGTTCTCCCAACTCCTTGAAAGAACCAATGATACACGAATCGTCCGGGCCACACAACTGAGCCCCTCGCTTGTCTTGCTACGGCCGCGGAGGGGCTTCGGGGATCCGCTCCGTTCGCTGCGGTGAAACTTCACGCCGTCCCGGGGCCTGAAAACGGGACATGTACTTGTACGTGTCCCGGGTTTTCAGACACCGATGACGGCTATTTCACCGCTTTATGCTCACTCCGGGATACCCCTCGGCCCCTCTTTCCGCGACCTCCTTCATGAAGGGGACATTATCGCTCGGCTATCACAGCGGGGGCAACGGGCATTCTCCAAGCGCCGCGGTTTCACTATAATAAGGAAGCGAGTTCCGGCCGGACGAACGAGGGATCCCTGATGAGCGAATGCAAGAGCGCCAAGACGATGAGCCGGTGCAACTGCACCTACGAGCCCTGCCCCCGCAAGGGCGTCTGCTGCGACTGCCTGGCCTACCACTGGCGGAACCGGGAGCTGCCGGCCTGCCTGTTCCCGGACGACGCCGAGAGGACCTGGGACCGGTCCCTCCGCCGCTTCATCGAGATCTACAAGGACGAGGCCTGATGGCCGGCCGCCGCTTCGTCTACGGGCCTGTGGCCTCGCGCCGGCTGGGCTTCTCGCTCGGCGTCGACATCATCCCCTACAAGACCTGCACGCTCGACTGCGTCTACTGCCAGCTCGGCTCGACGGGGAAGACGACCGCCCGGCGCCGGAGCTTCGTCCCGCCCGCGAAGGTCCTGGCCCAGGTCAGGGCGGCCGTCGCCTCCGGGACGAAGATCGACGTCATCACCTTCTCGGGCTCCGGCGAGCCGACCCTGAACAAGGACATCGGGCGGCTCATCCGGGCGATCAAGCGGACGACCCGCATCCCCGTCGCCGTCCTGACCAACGGGACGCTCCTCACGCGCCGGGACGTCCGCCGCGACCTGGCCGCGGCCGACATCGTCGTCCCATCGCTCGACGCCGTCCCGGCCGCGCTCTTCCGCCGCGTCAACCGTCCCCACGCCGGGATCGCCAGCGCCGGGGTCGTCGACGGCCTGGCCCGCTTCCGCGACGAGTTCGCCGGCGAGATCCGCCTGGAGGTCATGCTGGTCAAGGGGATCAACGATTCCCCGGCCGCGATCGCCGCGCTCAAGGCCGCCGTGGCCCGCATCCGGCCGGACCGGATCGAGCTGAACACCGTCGTCCGCCCGCCCGCGGAACGGCGGGCCGGGGCGCTCGGACCGGCCGACCTCGAGAAGGTCCGCGCCGCCCTCGGGCCGCGGGCGCGGATCGTGGCCCCGTTCTCCAGGCGCAAGCCGGCCCCGGCCGCGGGCGGCCTGGAGCGGGCCGTCCTGGCCACGGTCGCGCGGCGTCCCCAGACGGCGGAGGACATCGCTGTCGCCCTCGGCCGGCACCGCGACGAGGTCCTCAAGACGCTCGCCGCCCTCCTCACCCGGGGCCGGGCCCGCGTGCTCGTCCACGGCGGCCGGACCTATTTCGCCGGCCGGGGCGCCTAGCCTTTACTCGCCGTCCGGCGCTGTGATAGCATTGCGTTTCTTGGGGGCCCGAGCCTCGGGCCCGATCCCTCGACGAGGTGACGCCTTCTTCAAGCCCGGAACGGCCCTCGACCGACAGCGCGGGTCCCCGCGTCACCGGACCCTTCGTTCGGCCGCCGGAAACCACCCCAAAGGAGCGCGACATGTTCGTTAACACCAACTTCCCCAAGGCCCGGAGATACTGGCACAACGGGGCGTTCCACGACTGGTCCGAGGGCGGCCTCCATCCCGCGATGCACGCCCTCCACTACGGTTCCTGCATCTTCGAGGGCATCCGGGCCTACGGCACGGCCAAGGGCCCGGCCGTCTTCCGCCTGCCGGAGCACAACGACCGCTTCCTCCTCTCGGCCGATGCGGCCCGGATGGCATGCCCCCATACGAAAGACCAGATCGCGGACCTCATCAAGCGGACCGTCCGGGAGAACGGCCTGGACAGCTGCTACATCCGCCCGCTCCTCTTCTATTCCTACGGCAACCTCGGCCTCGTGCCCAAGGCCTGCCCCGTCGAGCTGTTCATCTGCGCCTGGGAGTGGGGCGCCTACCTCGGCGAGAACGCCGCCCGCGGCGTCAACACCCTCATCGTGCCCGAGCGCCGCATCCACCACACCCAGTTCAACATGTCGGCCAAGCTCGGCGGCGTCTATGTCCAGTCGATGATCGCCGGCCTCGACGCGCGCCGGGGGGGCTTCGACGAGGCCGTCTTCCTGAACATGGAGGGCCGCGTCGCCGAGGGGCCCGGCCAGAACGTCTTCATCGTCAAGGGCCGGAAGCTCGTCACCAACGGCCGGACCGAGTCCGCCCTCGAGGGCATCACCCGGACGAGCATCCTCGAGCTCGGACGCGACCTCGGCTACGAGACCGAGGTCGGGCCGATCGCCAAGGAGGACCTCTTCGGCGCCGACGAGGCCTTCTACTGCGGCACGGCCGTGGAGATCATCCCCATCGTGACCGTGACCGACGGCTCCGACCCGGCCGGTCCCCGGACGAAGCGCGTCATCGGCTCCGGCAAGCCCGGCCCGGTCGTCCAAGGGCTGATCCAGGCCTTCCAGGACGCCGTCCACGGCCGAGCGCCCCGCTACGAGAAGTGGCTGACCCACGTCGGGAAGTAGACCCCGGCCTCCGCCTCCGGCCGGTCGGCGTCGTCCGGTCGCGATACAAGGAACCGGCCGAACTGCCGCCTCCGGCCTTCGCCCCGCCGCGCTTCTTCGAGGGCTCGACGGGGTCGATCGAGGTCTTCCCCGAGTTCGCCCCGGCCCTCGACCGGCTGGAGGAGTATTCGCACATCATCGTCGTCTTCCACTTCCACCGGGCCGGCGCGGCCAAGCTCAAGGCGACACCCCCGGGCGAGAGCCGGGAGCGGGGCGTCTTCGCCACGCGCTCGCCCCATCGCCCCAACCCCCTGGGCCTGAGCGTCCTCAAGCTCCTGCGGCGCGACGGGGCCCGGCTCGACGTCTCGGGCCTCGACCTCGTCGACGGGACGCCTGTCCTCGACATCAAGCCCTACACGGCGCGGGACCGCAAGGGCCGCATCCGGACGCCCCGGCGGCCGGCGAAACGCCTGACCGCGCGCCGCGCCGCGCCCTGAGGCGGGTAGGGGCCGCCGGGCTCAGGCCGCCAGGACCTCGGCGGCCGCGGCCGTGACGATGTCCCAGGCGCCGCGGACGTGCCGCTCCCCGGTCGTCCGCTGGCCGACGGCCAGCCGGACCGTGAACTTGCCGCGGAGCGTCGTGTGGGTCAGGTAGACCGGGCCCGCTGCGTTGACGCGGTCGAGGAACCGCTTGTTGAGCTCGTTCAGGGCGTCCTCGTCCCGGCCGTCGTTGAGCCGGAAACAGACCAGGCCCAGCTCGGCCGGCGCCAGGAGCTCGAAGCGGGCGTCGGCTTCGACCCAGTCGCGGACGAGGGCGGCCAGGCGCAGGTGCTCGCGGACCATGGCCTGGAGGCCCTCGACGCCGTAGCCGCGGACGACGAACCAGAGCTTGAGGGCCCGGAAGCGGCGGCCGAGCTGGATGCCCCAGTCGCGAAGGTTCCTGACCTTGGCGTCGACGCCCGTCCTGAGGTACTCGGGATGGACCTCCAAGGCCCGGACGAGCGCGGCCGGGTCCTTGACGAAGTGGGCCGAACAGTCGAAGTTCGTCAGCATCCACTTGTGGGGATTGAAGACGAGCGAGTCGGCCAGCTCGGCCCCGTCGAGGATCCAGCGCTTTTCGGGGAGCAAGGCGGCCGTCCCGGCCCAGGCCGCGTCGACGTGGAGCCAGAGGCCGTGCCGGCGGCAGATCTCGCCGACCGGGCGGAGCGGGTCGATGGCCCCCGAGGAGGTCGTGCCGACCGTGGCCACGACGCAGGCCGGGACGAGGCCGGCTTCCCTGTCCCGCGCCAGGGCCTCCTCGAGCTTCTCCGGGACCAGGGCGAACCGGCCGTCCGTGGGGATGCGGCGGAGATTTTTCCGGCCGAAGCCGGCGATCTTCACTCCTTTCACGACGCTCGAATGGGCCTCCTCCGAGGCGTAGACCGCCAGGGGCGCGCTGAAGCCCGACTCGTTCGTCTCGAACCCGGTCGCCCTCTCCCGGGCCGCCAGCAGGGAGCAAAGGGTGGCCGTCGAGGCCGTGTCCTGGATGACGCCCGAGAAGCCGGCCGGGAGCCCGATCATCTGGCGGAGCCAGTCCATGACCACCTCTTCGAGCTCGGTCGCGGCCGGGGAGGTCTCCCAGACCATGCCCTGGGCGCCGAGCCCGGCCGCCAGGAGCTCGCCCAGGACAGAGGCGGGACTGTTGTTGGCCGGGAAATAGGCGAACCAGCCGGGGTGCTGCCAGTGCGAGATGCCCGGCATGACGATCCGCTCGAAATCGCGGAACAGGACGTCCATGGCCTCGCCCCGGGCCGGCGGGACGGCGGGGACGAGGGCCTTGATCTCGCCCGGCCCGACGCGCGATCGGACCGGGTATTTCTCGATATTCTCGAAATAATCGGCGATCCAGTCCACGAACTGGTGCCCGGAGCGGCGGAAATCGTCGTTTTTCATGGCCAACTCCACGGAAACGGGCCTTTCGCGGCTCCCGCGGGCGGCTTCATTATACTGTTTTTCAGGGGAAGGCTCCAGGGGGAAGGCCGGGTTCGGGGCTGTTCTCGGGAAGACGCCGTTTCGGGCCGTTTCCGGCCGCCTTCAGGCCCGGGAAAGGGCCCGAAGCTGTTTTTTCCCGGCTATCGCAGAAAAATATTGATTTCGCCGCTCGACCTGTGCTATAATGGATAACGGTCGTCGGAGGGCGGGGGGAAAAACCCAAAAAAATGCAAGGCGTCGATCTCCGCCCTCCGGCCGCCGCCCTTCCCTCTTCGGCGGACGCAACGTTGCGCCGGGGAAGGCCGTTCTATCAAGCGAGTGGACAGGATGAACGTGAAACCTCCTTTTCGGCTTCTTCGATAACCTCCTTCCCCCCCAGGGGCCGCCCCGGCCTGGTGACGCGGCCAGGGCGGCCCTCTGGGGTCAAACCTTTATTTTTTCAATTTCCGCTTCACCCCTCGGGCCTCGTATCTGTGGGGCCGCCTCGAGTCATGAATAACTCAGGCTATTCGTTAGGCCGGGAAATTAAAAAATTAAAGGTTTGACCCCTTCTTTTCTTTAGCTTAGAATGGACGCGGCTTTGTGAGAAGGGAAGTCCGTTAGACGCGGACACAGCCCCCGCTACTGTATCCGGGGACGAATCCCGAAGGACGCCACGGCCGCCAAGCCGGAAGGCTCGGGAGGAGGACGATCCGGGAGTCAGGAGACCTTCCAAAAAGCCCGGTCGCGCGGTCTTCGGGAGGAAGACGGGGCCGGAAAAAGCGGCGGGGGCGGCCAGGAGACCCCGCCATGTTCCGACGGTCAGCGGTTCTCGCGTCGTTCATCGCTCTCTTCCCCCTGATCCCCGCGGGCCTCCTCGCGGAGGACCGACAGGGCCAGGCCGGCCCGCTTCAGCACGACATCGTCGTCACCGCGACCCGGCTCGAAACGCCGGAGAAAAAGGTCGGAAGCTCGATCACCGTCGTCAGCGGCGAAGAGCTCGTCCGCACCGGCCGGAGCTTCGTCCTCGACGCCCTGGTCGATGTCCTGGGCCTCTCGGTCGTCCGCGCCGGCGGCCCGGGCGCGTCCGCCTCGGTCTTCGTGCGCGGCGCCAATAGCGAGCATACGCTCGTCCTCCTCAACGGCGTCGAGCTCAACGACCCGATCAATCCCTCTCGCTCCTGCGACATCTCCCACCTGCCCCTGAGCCAGGTCGAACGGGTCGAGGTCCTGCGCGGGCCGCAGGGCCTGCTCTACGGCTCGGACGCCCTGGGCGGCGTCGTCAATATCATCACCCGCTCGGGGCGCGGGCAGCCCCGCCTGTCCCTCGCCTCCTCGTTCGATACGCTGAGCTCGCTCACGGCGGACCTCTCGCTCGCCGGCGCCGGCCGCAAGGCGGACTATGCCTTCTCGGCCTTCCACGAGCGGACGGCCGGCCTGTCCGCGGCGGCCGAAGCCTACCCCGGCAACACCGAGAAGGACGGCTACAGGAACCTGACCCTGGCCGGCCGCTTCGGATACGCCTTCACGCCCGCGTCGAGACTGACCTTGACCGTCCGGGGGACGGCGGACCGCGCCGAGATCGACAACTTCGGCGGCCCGGGCGGGGACGATCCGAACAACGTCCAGAGCTACAAGAACCTCCTCGTGCGCGGCCAGCATCGGAGCCTGTCGGCGAACGGGCGGTGGGAGAAGGCCGTGTCTCTCTCCTGGGTCGGGACGCGGCGGGCGACCGGCAACCCGGTCGACCCCGCCCATCCGGCCGACAGCGACCGCAGCCTCTACCGCGGCGGCCTCGTCCAGCTCGACTGGCAGAACAACTTCTTCCTCCGTCCGACGCACACGCTGACGGCCGGGCTCGAGGCCGCGAGCGAAAGCGGGAGCTCGGACTGCGTCTCCGAGAGCGCCTACGGCCTCTGGGAGTCCGCCTTCCCGTCGGTCCGGGCCCGCTCGGCCGGCCTCTACCTGCTCGATCATTGGGAGAGCGGCGGCCGCTTCTTCGTCACGACAGGCGTCCGGGCGGACGGCCACAGCCGCTCCGGCGCGGCCGTGACGTTCCGGGCGGCCCCGGCCTATCTCATCGCGGGCGCCGGGACGCGGTTCAAGGCCAGCTTGGGCAGCGGCTTCAAATCGCCATCGCTCTATCAGCTTTTCGCCCCGGCCACGCCGTTCGGCCCGGTCGGCAATCCCCTGCTCCGCCCGGAGCGGTCCCTGGGCTGGGACGCGGGGGTCGAGCAGAGCCTGGCCGGCGGGCGGACCGTGCTCGAGGTCACCTGGTTCAATAGCTCGTTCCGCGATCTCGTCACCTTCGATTACGGGGCCGGATACGTCAACATCGGCCGGGCCCGGACTCAGGGTCTCGAGGTCTCGGCAAAGGTCCTGCCCGGCCGGAACTCGCGCCTCCTCGCGTCCTACACGCGCCTTTCGGCCCGCGACCTCGTATCCGGGACCGAGCTTCCGCGCCGGCCCCGGGACAAGTTCTCGGCCGAAGCGGGGCTCCGTCCTTTCGGGGCGTTCGATCTGGCGGTTCACGTCCTGTGCGTCGGCCGACGCCTGGACCGCGACTTCAGCGCTTATCCCTACCCGACGACGACCCTGCCCGGCTATGTCCTCCTCGATCTCGTCATCACCAAGACCCTCCGTTCGGGGCTCGAGGTCTTCGCCCGGGTCGACAACCTGCTCAATGCCGACTACCAGACCGTCTGGGGCTACGGCTCGCCCGGCCGCGTCCTCCGCACAGGCCTCCGCCTCGCCCTCTATTGAAGCGGGCGCCCGTCACGAGGCGGGAGGCGCGCCGCTCCCCGGGCCACCGCGAGGGACGGGCCCGCCGGAAGCGGGTGAAACCGGACCCGGGGGTTTCCGAGGCGCGAGGGCGGGAGCCGCCATCCCGGGCGCGGCCGAAGAGACGGATGCCCGCCTCCGGTGGCAGCTTGAAAACGGGACGGGCATGCGGGAGAATGAAGGCCCCATGGACATCAGGAGCCTCGACAGGATCTTCAAGCCGCAGCGGATCGCCGTCCTCGGCGTGAGCCCGAACCCGAAGAGCGTCAGCGCCAAGATCCTGGCCAACCTCGTCGGCGGCGGCTTCCGCGGCGTCGTCTATCCGGTCAGCCCGTCGCTCGAGGCCGTCACGGGCATCCCCTGCTTCCCCAACGTCGCCGCCCTGCCCAGGACGCCCGACCTGGGGATCGTCGCCGCTCCCGCGGACCAGGTGCCGGGCCTCGTTCGCGATTGCGGCGAGGCCGGCGTCCGCGGCCTCGTCGTCGTCTCCTCGGGCTTTCGCGAGACCGGCCCGTCCGGCCTAGCCCTGGAACAGGCGGTCCTCGACGAGGCCCGGCGCTTCGAAGGCCTGCGCATCCTCGGCCCCAACTGCCTGGGGATCATTTCCCCCTCCAGGTCCCTCAACGCCAGCTTCGCCGGGGCGATGCCCCGGCCCGGCCACGTCGCCTTCGTCTCCCAGTCCGGGGCCCTGTGCACGGCGGTCCTGGACTGGGCGATCGAGGAGAGGCTCGGCTTCGCGCATTTCGTCTCGACCGGGAACATGCTCGACGTCGACTTCGGCGACCTCATCGACTACCTGGGCGAGGACGAGGAGACCAAATCCATCATCCTCTATATTGAATCGATCGGCGGCGCCCGGAAGTTCATGACCGCCGCCCGGGCCTTCGCCCGGATGAAGCCGATCATCGCCTACAAGGCCGGGCGCTTCCCCGAATCGGCCGCCGCGGCCGCCTCGCACACCGGCGCCCTGGCCGGCGAGGACGCCGTCTACGACGCCGCCTTCCAGCGCATGGGCCTCGTCCGGGTCTTCAACATCGGCGAGATCTTCGACTTCGCCGACCTCGTCGGCCGGCACAAGGCCCCCCAGGGCCCCCGCCTGGCCGTCCTGACCAACGCCGGCGGCCCGGGCGTCATGGCCACCGACGCCCTGGTCGCCGCGGGCGGGACGCTGGCCCGCCTCTCCGACGCGACCTTGGCCGAGCTCGACCGGGGGCTGCCGCCGCAATGGTCCCGCCGCAACCCCGTCGACGTCCTGGGCGACGCCAAGTCCAAGCTCGTGGCCAAGGCCGCGACGATCGTCCTCCGCGATCCCGGCGTCGACGCCCTGCTCGTCATCGTCACGCCCCAGGCCATGACCAACCCGACGGCCATCGCCAAGGAAGTGGCCGCCCTTTCCGCGGCGACGCCCAAGCCCGTCCTGGCCGCCTGGATCGGCGGGGCGGCCATGCGCGAGGGCGCGTCGCTCCTGAGCGAGGCGGGCATCCCCACCTACGCGACGCCCGAACAGGCCGTCCGGGCCTTCATGACCTTGGTCGCCTACTCCCGCAATCTCGCGGCCCTCTACGAGACGCCGCGGGACATCCGCGTCGATCCGCCCCTCGACCGCAAGGGCCTCCGGGCCCGCTTCGCCGGCCCGCTCAGGTCCGCCGTCGGCCCCCTCTCCGAGGCCGGCTCCAAGGAGCTCCTCGCCGCCTACGGCATCCCCGTGGCCAGCCCGGTCCTGGCCGACACGGCCGACGAGGCCGTCCGGGCCGCCGAGGCCATGGGCTTCCCCGTCGTCCTCAAGATCCGGTCTCCCGACATCACCCACAAGAGCGACGTCGGCGGCGTCGCCCTCGGCCTCGCCGACGCCGCGGCGGTCCGCGCCGCTTTCGCCGCGATCCTCGCTTCCGCGGCCGAGAAGGCGCCCGGCGCGCGCCTCGAGGGCGTGACCGTCCAGAAGATGGCCCGCGTCCGCGACGGCCTGGAGATGATCCTGGGCGTCAAGAAGGACCCGACCTTCGGGACGGTGGTCATGGCCGGAACGGGCGGGACCGCGGCCGAGCTCTACCGCGACCGGGCGATCGGCTTCCCCCCGCTCAACGAGCGCCTGGCCCGTCTCATGCTCGAGGGGCTCAGGATGCGGCCGCTCCTCGAAGGCTACCGGGGCCGTCCGGCGGCGGCCGTGGACAAGCTCGTCGAGGCCCTGGTGCGGCTCTCGTATCTCGCCGCCGATCTACCCGAGGTCGCCGAGCTCGACATCAATCCCCTCCTCGTCACGCCCGAAGGCGTCCTGGCCCTCGACGCCCGCGTCGTCGGCGACCCGGCCGCGGCCGAGGACCCGGACCGGCCCTACGCCCACCTCGCGCTCCGCCCCTATCCCGAGGAGTTCGTCCGGCCCGCGAAGCTCCGCGACGGCGCGCCGCTCACCCTCCGCCCCATCCGGCCCGAGGACGAGCCGCTCTGGCTGGCGCTCCTTTCGAGCTGTTCGCGCGAGTCCATCTATTCCCGCTTCCGCCATCTCTTCTTCTGGCAGTCGCACGAGGTGGCCAGCCGCTACTGCTACATCGACTACGACCGGGAGATGGCCATCGTCGCGGAGACCGGCGAAGGGCCGGAGCGCCGCCTCGTCGGCGTCGGCCGCCTGGCCGCCGAGCCCGGCCGGCGCACGGCCGAGTACGCCGTCCTCGTCCAGGACGGCTGGCAGGACCGCGGACTCGGCGGGCTGCTGACCGACACCTGCCTGGAGATCGCCAAGCGGTGGGGCGTCCGGACGGTCACGGCCGTCACCACGACCGACAACCCGCGCATGATCGCCGTCTTCGAGAAGCGCGGCTTCCGCGTCGTCAACGACCTCGAGAGCTCGCTCGTCGAGGTCTCCAAAGAGTTATAGCCCGGCTATTCGTTAAGACGCCGGCTATTTTCATAAGACAAGAAGAACCAAGACCGGCGTCTTAGCCCTTCGGGCGGGCCGATCCAGCCGCATCTGCATCGTTGCCAAGGCTCGCAGTACTCCGAGTACAGCTTCGCCTTTGACGCCTCGCATCTGCGGCCGCCTCGGCTCGCGAATAAGCCAGGCTAAAACTCCTTGGAAACCTCGAGAGCTCGCCCGTCGAGGTGTCGAAGGACCTACTCTAGGTCGGCGAACCCCGCCACCGGCGCCGGCCGGAGGGCGTGCAGGTCGAAGACGACGATCTCGTTCGCCCCCTCCTTCAGGAACGGCGCCGGGCAGTAGAGCCGCTTCTGCGGGCCGATGTCCCAGTAGCGGCCGAGGTTGCGTCCGTTGACCCAGACGACCCCCTTCTTCCAGCCGCTCATGTCGAGGAACGTGTCGCCGGCCCCGCGGACCTCGAAGCGGCCGCGGAAGAAGTTCCCCGGCCGCTCGGCCGGACGGCGTCCGAACCTGATGCGGCCCAGGAAATCGGCGTCCATGGGCAGCGGGTGGACGTCCCAGCCCATCAGGGTCATGTTGTCGAGCGTGACCCGGTCGGTGACGCCCTTGCGGTCGAGGAGGCGCGGCCCGTAGTTGATCCGGCCCATGGCCTCGACGAGGATGTCCAGCGTCTCGTTGGCCGGTTCGCCCCCGGGGATGTCGAGGGAGGTCTCGTTCTTCGTCCGGTCGATCGCGCCGGCGAAGCGCCCGCCGACGAAGACGAGCCCGTAGTCGTGGAGGTCGGTCACGGTGAGCTTGCCGCCCCGGTGGCCGAGGAGCCTCGTCCGGTAGAGGATGAACCCGTGGTTCTGGCCGTAGGACTCCATCGGCCCCGGCTGGGGGCTGCGGACGGCCGGAGGCAGGTTGTCGAAAAGCGAGGCGTTCGCGTCGAACTCGACCGGCGGGAGGCCGATCGCGCGGACCGGCCGGGGCGGGTCCGGGAGCCGGCTCCCCGGCGGTTGATGGCGCGCGAGGAGCTCCCGGACGGCCCAGTACTTGGGCGTGGGCCGGCCGGCCTCGTCGAGCGGCGCGTCGTAGTCGTAGCTCGTCACGTCGGGCTGGTAGCGGTCGCCGTGATTGGCCCCGGCCGTGAAGCCGAAGTTCGTCCCGCCGTGGAACACGTAGAGGCTGAACGACTTGCCTTGGTCGAGGAGCCAGCGGAGGTCGGGCAGGAAGTCCTCCGTCCGGACCCGGGCCCAGCCCTCGCCCCAGTGGGTCAGCCAGCCGGGGTAGAGCTCGCTGCAGAAAACGGGGACGCCGCGCTCGAGGCGGGCCGCCTCGGCGAAATGCCTCTCGTTCGTCCCCGGGTCGAGGCCGATGGCCGCGCCCGGGAGGGTCCCGGCCTCGAGCATGCGGGGCGTCGCGCCGTCGGCGGTGTAGAGGGGGACCTCGATCCCGGCCTTGTCCCAGAAGCCCTTCAGGGCCAGCATATAGTCCCGGTCGTTTCCGTAGCTGCCGTACTCGTTCTCGACCTGGACCATGATGACGGGGCCGCCCCGGTGGACCTGGAGGTCCCGGATGACCCCGGCGATCTTCAGGACGTAGGCCTCGCAGGCGGCGAGATAGCGCGGGTCGGAGCAGCGGACCTTGATGTCGGGCGTCCGCAGGAGCCAGGCCGGCAGGCCGCCGAAGTCCCATTCGGCGCAGACGTAGGGGCCGGGCCGGACGATGACCCAGAGCCCGAGGCGCTGGGCCGTCCGGATGAAGGCGGCCAGGTCGTTGCCGCCGCCGAAGTCCCATTGCCCCGGCTCGGGCTCCAGGGCGTTCCAGAAGACGTAGGTCCCGACGGTGTTCAGGCCGGCGGCCCTGACCTTGGCCAGCCGGTCGGCCCAGTACTCCCGCGGGACGCGCTGGTAGTGGACCTCGCCGGCCATGATCCGGAAGGGGCGGCCGTCGAGAAGGAAGTCCCTCTCCCCCAGCCGGAAGTCGCGCCGCTGGCCTGGGAGCGCGGAGGCCAGCGCGGCCGCCGCCAGCAGGATGACGATCGCCCGCCCCGAGGGTTTCACGGACGGATTCTATCACACAATTGACTTTCGCTACCCGGCCGCTATAATCCCCTCCGGATTCGGGCCGGCCGCGCCCGGCCCGGGACCGCTCCGGCCGGCCCGCCAGGGAGAACGAGATGACCAGACAGCGCCTCGGCCTCGCAGGCCTCGGACTCGCGCTCGCCGCCGCGGCCGCCGCGCCGCCCGCCGCGGCCCAACAGGAGGCGAAGCCTGCCGCCTTCGGCATCGCCTTGTCCGGCTTCGTCAAGACCGACATCTTCTACGACTCGCGCCAGACGACGAGCCTCCGCGAGGGCCACTTCCTCCTCTATCCCAAGGGCCCGCTCCCCGACCTCGATGGGCGCGACGTCAACGGCCGGCCGCAGTTCCACATCCTGTCCGTCCAGACCCGGATCGCCGGGAAGGTCACCGGGCCGGACGCCCTGGGCGCCAAGACCTCGGCCTACCTGGAGGCCGAGTTCTTCGGCACCTCCGACGCCGACCTCAACGGCTTCCGCCTCCGCCACGGCTATCTCAAGCTCGAGTGGCCCCGCACCGAGCTCATGATCGGCCAGTTCTGGCACCCGATGTTCGTCGCCGAGAGCTTCCCCGACGTCGTCTCGTTCAACACCGGCGCGCCGTTCCAGCCGTTCAACCGGAGCCCGCAGGTCCGCCTCACCCGAACCTTCGGGCGGATCGCCCTCGCGGCGACGGCCCTGGCCCAACGCGACTTCACGAGCACGGGACCCGACGGGGCGAGCTCCGCCTACCTCCGCAACGCGGCCCTGCCCGAGCTCAACCTCAAGCTCCAGTACGCCTCCGGGAACGGGGCCCGCGGGACCGAGACCGTGGCCGGCCTGGGCGGGGACCTGATGAAGATCGCCCCGCGGATCCAGACCGTCGCCGGCTTCAAGACGAACGAGTCCCTGACCGGACTCGCGGCCATGGCCTTCGTCCGGCAGCGCCGGCCGAAATGGACCTGGAAGGCCGAGGCGGTCTGGGGCCAGAACCTCCATCACCTGACCATGCTCGGCGGTTACGGCGTCAGCGGCGTCGCCGACCCTCTCCGCCTCGACTTGACCTACACGCCGATCGCGGCGCTTGCGGCCTGGACCGAGGTCATGACCAACGGCGCGCCCTGGCAGGCCGGCCTCTTCGCCGGATACTCCAGGAACCTGGGCGCCCCCGAGCGCATCCTGGGCCCGGCCTACGCCCGCGGCCCCGACATCGCCGCGCTCTACCGCGTCTCGCCCCGCCTCGTCTGCAACATCGGCAAGATGCGCTTCGCCGGAGAGGCCGAGCTGACCGCGGCCTCCTACGGGACCCCGGACGCCTTCGGCAAGGTCCGGGAGGCCCGCTTCGTCCGCAACCTCCGCCTCCTCCTGGCGGCCTATTATTTTTTCTGAAGATGTAACGTTTGCAGACATTCGGGAGTATTAATCCGGAGGGCGGACTGCGGCCCTCCTCGAGACCGCGTGTTTTCCCCTTCCGGCACGCGGATCGCCGGGCAGAGGGGAGGAGATATTCATCTCGGGGGGCCAGGGGCCGCCGCGGAGGAGCGCAAATGAAGAAGCCGTCCGGAGCCGCGCCAGTTCTCGCCGTCCTCTCCTTCCTCGGCCTGTTCCTCCCATCCCCCGCCCGTCCGCAAGACCGGCCCGACATCGACGAGCTGAAAAAGACCGCCCTCAAGGTCTTCCTCGACTGCGACTACTGCGATCTCGAGTACATCAAGACCGAGATCACGTTCGTCAACTACGTCCGGGACCGCTTGGAGGCCCAGGTCCACGTGCTCATCAGCACCCAGGCCACGGGCGGCGGCGGGACCGAATACACGCTGACCCTCATCGGCCAGAACGACTGCCGGGACATCCAGGACGTCCAGACCTACTACTCCGTCAAGACCGACACCCGCGACGACGTCCGCCGCGGCCTGGTCAAGGCCCTCAAGCTGGGCCTGATGAGCTTCGTCGCCCGGACTCCCATCGCCTGCCGGATCGCCGTGGACTACGCGCCGCCCGAGAGGCCCATCGAGGTCCGCGACCGCTGGCGGTCCTGGGTCTTCAGCCTCTCGGGCGACGGCTGGTTCTCGGGGGAGAAGAGCTACTCGAGGCGCATGCTCAACGGCTCGTTCTCGGCCAACCGGGTCACGCCGGGCTCGAAGCTCCGGCTGGGACTGTTCGCCGATCGGAAAAAGGAGCGCTACGAGTTCGAGAACGGCGCGGGCGGCACGGACACGTTCACCGGCGTGTCGTCGAGCTGGGACGCCAGCGGCACGTGGGTCAAGAGCCTGGGCGATCACTGGTCGGCCGGCGTCTTCCTCGAGGCCGAGTCGTCCTTCTACCGGAATATCGACCTGTCCCTGAGGATCGCCCCGGCCGTCGAGTACGATTTCTTCCCCTACTCCCAGTCGACCCGGCGCCAGCTCCGGGCCCTGTACACCCTGTCGCTCAATCCGATCAGCTACCGAGAGGAGACGGCCTTCGGCAAGCTGCGGGAGACCCTGCTCAAGGAGGAGCTTTCGCTGACCCTCGAGCTGCGCGAGAAGTTCGGCACGATCAGCCTCAACGCCGAGGGCTCGAACTACCTCCACGACCTGGGCCGGTACCGCATCGACACCTTCGGCAGCCTCAGCCTGCGCCTTTACAAGGGCCTCAGCGTCTCCTTCTTCGGCGGCTATACCTGGTACCACGACTCCCAGCTCTCTCTCCGCCTCCGGCAGCCGACCTACGAGGAGCTCCTCCTGCGCCTGGTCGAGCTGCCCATGAACAGCAACTACTTCGTCTCCGTCGGCTTCGAGTTCCAGTTCGGCTCCATCTTCACCAACGTCATCAACCCCCGCTTCGGCTCGCCCCGGCGCGGCGGCATGTCCTTCCGCTTCTTCTAGGATGGGGGAGATCGCCATGAGCACGCAACGCCGCCGCCCCGCCGCCCTTCTCCCGGTCGTTCTCCTCTTGGCCGCCGCCGCCGCGGCCCAGGCCCCGCCGCCCGGCCCGGCCGGGCCGCCGCCGCCCAAGCCCCGCGTCTTCGTCGATTGGCCGGGCGGCGACCTGGCCGCTCTGCAGGCGGAGGCCCCCTTCGTCGAGTTCGTGGCCGACCTCGCGTCCGCCAACGTCCTGCTCGCCGTCGCTCCCGCCGGGCCGGCCGCAAGCGGCGCGTTCACGCTCGCCTTCACCGGGAAGGGCCCCTTCCAGGGCGACGACAACGTCCTGCCCTTCGCGCCGGACCCGGGGGCGACGCCAGGGGAGGCGGCCCGGGGCCTGGCCGGGGCGGTCAAGCTCGGCCTTCTCCGCTACGCCGCCAAGACCCCGGTCGCCGCCGACTTGGCCGTCACGTTCCTCGACCAGGCCAAGCCGACATCGGTCAACGACAAGTGGGATTTCTGGGTCTTCAGCCTGAGCGCCAACACCTTCCTCAACGGCGAGACCCAATACCGGAGCGGGTCCTACTACGCCTCGGTCTCGGCCGACCGCGTCACCCCCGCCCTCAAGATCCAGACCCGGGCCTACGGCAACTGGAACGACAACTGGTTCGACCTCGGCGGCGGCGCCGTTTACGAGAGCGCGACCCACGGCTACGGGGGGTCGGCCCTGGTCGTCAAGAGCCTGAGCGATCACTGGTCGGCGGGCGGCTTCCTCGAGGCCGAGTCCTCGACCTTCTCCAACCTCCGGCTGTCCCTGACCGCCGCCCCGGCCCTCGAATACGACCTCTTCCCCTACTCCGAATCGACCCGGCGCCAGCTCCGCCTCCTCTACCGGGTCGGCCTCACCCGGGCCCGCTACTACGAGGAGACGGTCTACCTCAGGACCGCCCAGACCCTGCTCCAGGAGTCCCTGGACATCGCTTACAAGGTCGTCCGGCCCTGGGGCAAGGCCGAGGCCCGGGTCAAGGGCTCGCACTTCTTCCACGACTTCTCCAAGAACCGGCTCGAGATCGAGGCCGACCTGGAGTTCCGGATCTGGCGCGGCCTGAGCTTCCAGATCGAAGGCGGCTACTCCCGGATCCGCGACCTGCTCTCCCTCTCGGCCGAGGGAGCCACGCTCGAGGAGATCCTCCTCCGCCAGAGGCAGCTGGCCACGGGCCACAGCTACTCGTTCTCGGTCGGCTTCAACTTCTCCTTCGGCTCGACCCGGAGCAACGTCGTCAATCCGCGCTTCGGCAACGGCGGCCGCTCGTTCCACATGGGCATGTAGCGGCCGGGAACGCCGGGGGCCTTCCGCGGCGGCGAGGGCTTGTTTTACGCCTCCTTTCTCATTACCATAGGGGCTCGCGAAGCGAAAACGACAAGGAGGCCCGCCCCATGTCCATCAAGATCGTCAGGCCCGTCCCGTGCGACATCGACATCGCCCAGTCCGCCGAGCTCCTGCCGGCCGTCCAGGTGGCCGCCCAGCTCGGCCTCGAGGAGGACGACCTCGACCTCTACGGCAAGCACAAGGCCAAGATCCACCTCGACGTCCTCGACCGGCTCAAGGACCGTCCCCAGGGCCATTACATCGACGTGACGGCCATCACGCCGACCCCGCTCGGCGAGGGCAAGACGACCACGACCGCCGGCCTGAGCCAGGCCCTGGGGGCCCACCTCGGCCAGAAGGTCATGACCGTCGTCCGCCAGCCCAGCATGGGCCCGACCTTCGGGATCAAGGGCGGCGCGGCCGGCGGCGGCTATTCCCAGATCGTGCCCATGGAGGACTTCAACCTCCACCTGACCGGCGACATCCACGCCATCACGGCCGCCCACAACCTCCTGGCCGCGGCCATCGACGTCCGCATGCTCCACGAGTCGGGCCAGGACGACGAGAAGCTCTTCAGCGCCTTCTGCCCGGCCAACAAGAAGGGCGAGCGCCGCTTCTCCCCGATCATGCTCCGGCGCCTCAAGAAGCTCGGCATCGCCAAGACGGACCCCGACGAGCTGACCCCCGAGGAGAAGCGGCGGATGTTCCGCCTCGACATCGACCCGGCCAGCATCACCTGGAACCGGGTCATGGACATCAGCGACCGCTTCCTGCGCGTCGTCAAGATCGGCCTGGGCCCCGAGGAGAAGGGCCGGGTCCGCGAGACCGGCTTCGACATCACCGTGGCCTCGGAGATCATGGCCATCCTGGCCCTGACGACGGGCCTGGCGGACATGCGCGAGCGCCTCGGCCGCATCGTCATCGGCACGAACAAGGCCGGCGAGGCCGTCACGGCCGACGACCTCGGCGTCGCCGGCGCCCTGACCGTCCTGATGAAGGACGCCATCATGCCCAACCTCATGCAGACGGTCGAGAACACGCCGGCCATCGTCCACGCCGGCCCCTTCGCCAACATCGCCCACGGCAACTCCTCGATCATCGCCGACCGGATCGCCCTCCGGCTCGTCGGCAAGGACGGCTACGTCGTCACCGAATCCGGCTTCGGGGCCGACTGCGGCATGGAGAAGTTCATGAACATCAAGTGCCGGGCCAGCGGCCTCGTCCCGAGCGCCGTCGTCATCGTGGCCACCATCCGGGCCCTGAAGATGCACGGCGGCGGCCCCAAGGTCGTGGCCGGCAAGCCCCTGGCGCCCGAGTACACGGACGAGAACATCGACCTCCTCGTCAAGGGCCTGCCCAACCTCGTCGCCCACATCAAGAACGCCCGGCGCTTCGGCGTCCCCGCCGTCGTGGCCGTCAACCGCTTCTCGACCGACACCGACGCCGAGGTCGAGGCCGTCCGCAGGGCCGCCGTCGAGGCCGGGGCCGAGGACGCCGTCCCCTCGACGCACTGGGCCGACGGCGGGGCCGGGGCCGTGGCCCTGGCCAAGGCGGTCATGGCCGCGTGCCGGAAGCCGTCGGACTTCAAGTTCCTCTACCCCCTCGAGTGGGACATCAAGAGGAAGATCGAGACGATCGCGACCCAGATCTACGGCGCGGACGGCGTCGACTACACGCCCGAAGCGGAGGCCAAGGTCGCGCTCTACACCCGGCTCGGGTTCGACAAGCTGCCCATCTGCATGGCCAAGACCCACCTCAGCCTGAGCCACGACCCGAACCTGAAGGGCGTGCCGCGCGGCTACCGGCTGCCCGTCCGCGACATCCGGGCCAGCGTGGGAGCGGGGTTCCTCTATCCCCTCTGCGGCGACATGCGGACCATGCCCGGCCTGCCCACCCGGCCCGTCTATTACGACGTCGACCTCGACCTCGCGACGGGCAAGGTCAAGGGCCTGTTCTGATGGCCTGCAGGACCCCGGCCGAAGTGGTCGAGGCGATGGGGGGGGTCTGCGTCGTCAAGACGGGGCTCCCATGGCGGAAGCTCCTCGTCTCGGGCTTCCTGGCCGGGGCCTACATCGGCCTCGGCGGCCTGCTGGCGATCGTGATCGGCAGGGGCGTCGCGCCCACGCTCGTCGGCGACGTCCGCTTCAACGGCCTGGGCCGGTTCCTCTTCGCGGCCGTCTTCCCGGTCGGCCTGATGCTGGTCGTCGTCGCCGGGGCCGAGCTGTTCACCGGCAACACGGCCGTCGTCATGCCGGGGGTGCTGTCCGGGCGCGCCCCGGTCCGGGGCCTCCTCCGGAACTGGGGGCTGTCCTACCTCGGCAACTTCGCCGGGGCCCTCTTCGTCGCCTACGCCCTGTCCTACCTGACGGGCCTCTGCGCGGCCGAGCCGTACCTCGGCGCCGTCAGGGCCATGGCCGCGGAAAAGGCCGCCCTGTCCTTCGGGGCCGCGTTCTGGCGCGGCGTCGGCTGCAACTGGCTGGTCTGCCTGGCCGTCTGGATGGCGGCCGCGGCCGACGACGTCGCCGGGAAGCTCCTGGCCGTCTGGTTCCCGATCATGGCCTTCGTCGGCCTGGGCTTCGAGCACAGCGTGGCCAACATGTTCTTCATCCCGAACGGGATGCTCTACGGCGCGGGGGTGAGCGCCGGGCAGTTCCTCCTCCGGAACCTGCTGCCGGTCACCCTGGGCAACATCGTCGGCGGCGCCTTCTTCGTCGGCTTCATCCACTGGTGGCTGCACGGCCGCCCGTCCTCGAAGCCCTGAGACGGGACGGGGACACGTACCTTCGGAACATGTCCCCCATCGGCTATTTCAGGGCGACCGTCTTGCTGGCCCTTCCTCCCTTGACGCTGTCGTAGGTCACCTTGACCGAGCCCGACCCCTTGACGATCAGGACGGCCGTCCGGGTGGCCTTGCCCGGCTGCCCGTTCCGGATGAGGATGCGCTTGAGGTCCTTCTGGTCGACGAGCGGGGTCACCGAGGGGTTGATCTTGTGGACGGTCTTGCTGTCGACGAAGCTCGCGGCCAGGACCTCGACGTTCCGGCCCTCGGTCAGGAGCAGGTCGGGGCGGACGGTGCCGGTCTGGGCCGCCTTGGCCAGGACCGTCGGCACGACCTTGGGGTTGGTGATGTCGACGTAGACCCGGTAGACGTCGCCGCCGATCCGCTCGACCTCCGCGTCGTCCAGCCGGACGAGCGGCATTTCGTCGGCCTGGTAGAGGGAGAAGGCCATGTTCCGGTGGCAGAGCTCCTCGTTCATGAACCGGGGCGGGACCCGGCCCTGGTACTTTTTCCACACGCCGCCCATCTCGACCCGGCCGAACTGCGGGTGGTCGAAGGGCGTCCACTTGACGTACTCTTCGCCGAACTCGAGGTACTTGTCGAAGAAGTACCGGGACTGGGCGGGGGCGATGGGGCTCGACGGGTCCTGCTGCTGCTCCTTGAGGGCCGGGCTGGTGAAGTATTGCTCGCCGTTCCAGAGCTCGTTCGAGAAGGAGACGATGCCCAGCCCGTCGTTGGTGTAGTCGATGAAGCCGCCGTGCACGGTGTAGAGGCCGCTCCAGATGACGATGTAGCGGTAGAAGGGCAGCATGCGCTCGCCGTTCTGGCCGAGCTCGTCGTAGGCCCTGGCGTCGGGCTGCGGGTACTCCCCGACCGCCTCGGCGCCCGGCCCGCGCAGGATCATGCCGCCGGTGTTGTGGTAGGACTGGACGCCGGCGATGTTGGGGTGGGCCTTGAGGAAATCGGCCACCGCCTTGGCCTCGGGCAGCTGGAACGGGTAGTCCATGGCCCCGCCCTGGACGTAGTTGGGCTGCCAGTCGCTGGGCCAGTTCCGGTTGGGGTCGTAGGAGCCCGGCCCGTCCTCGTTGACCAGCCCGTCGCCGTCGTTGTCGATGCCCTCCTGGCCGAGGAGGATGTAATCGCCCTTCTCGCCGAACGGCACGGGCTCGAGCAGGTCGGGGTTGTCCCGGCTGATGCGGTAGTTGCCCTGCCCGGGGACGTACTTGCGGATCATCTCGACGATGCCGTTGCCGTTGATGTCCTCGGGCGGGTCCTCGTCGAAGAGGCCGTCGTTGTCGTCGTCGACCGGGACGTGCCCGGACCGGGCGTTGCCGCCCGGCCCCTCCATGAAGTACTGGTGGCCGTCGGGGTTGACCGTCGGGATGATGTAGAAGACGCGTTCGTCCACGAGCCGGGTGATGTCGGCGTTCCGGCCGTAGTTCTCCATGAGGTACCAGATGGTGTAGAGGCAGACCTCGCAGCCCTGGATCTCGTTGCCGTGGACGTTGGCCTCGATGTACATGCCCGCCTTGCCCGACTCCGGGCCGGTGGCGGGGTTGTTGATGGTCATGAGCCAGAGGTCGCGGCCGTTGTGGCTCTTGCCGATGGACTCGAGCTTGAGGAACTTGGGAAAGGCGGCCTGGAGCCGCCTCATGTCGGCCGCCAGCTCGTCGCAGTCGTGCCAGCGGTTGAAGTCGAGCTTGACCTTGAAGGCCGGGTCGGAGGCCTTCTGGGCCGGGGCGAAGGGGGTCAGGAGCAGCAGCCCGGCCGCCGCGGCCAGGGCCAGGACCGGTGTCTTTCGCGTTCTCATCGTCGCCTCCTTCACTTGAGGGTCACCCGGGCCGTCGCCGACCCGCCCTTCTCCGACCGCACCACGAGCTCCACGGCCTGGCCGGGCTTGCCCTTGACGAGCCATTCGAACTTGGCCCGGCCGCCGGAGCCGGGGAGCGTCTGAACGAACGAGGTCTTGGGGCTGCCGGAGACGACCGCGCCGGGGTCGACGCCGAGCTGGACCATGGTCGGCTTGACCGACCGGGCCGTCACGGCCTGGGCCAGCGCGGTCGGCCAGAAGCCGGTGTTCTCGACCTCGGCCCTGAGCCGGTAGAGGCCGCCACCGAGCCCTTCCGCCTCGAACGAGGCCGCCCGGACCCGCGGGAACAGCGAGATCAGATAGGCGGCGAACTCGGCGTGCGCCTGGCCGAGCCCGGCCAGCTTGTCCGCCGGCGGGTTGGCCGCCGCGTAAGGCTTGAATCCGCCGACCTCGACCTCCCCGAATTCGGGGTGCTTGACCTTGGTCCAGGGGACGAAGCCGTCGATCTTCTCGGCCTCCATCCACTTCAGGACCTGCCTGTCGATGCCGGGCGCCGCCGCCGCGGCGGCCGGCGCGGGACCGCCGCCCCCGGCCTGGCCGAAGCCGCCCACGCCGCCGCCTCCCGCGGCTCCCGTCTGCCGGGCCGGCGCCGCGCCGCGCCCGGCCTGGACCGGCGGGACCGCCGCCCCCGGGTCCGGAGGCGCGCCGCCCGCCGGCCGGCGCGCCGGGCCCGGCTCGGCCGTCGCCAGGCCGAAGCCCGGCGTCGAGAAGGAGGGCACGCCGAACTGGTAGTACCCGTACTCGAAGAAGGCCCCCCGCGGCTCGCGCACGCAGAGCGGCTGGCGGATGCCGGTCGTCTCGACGTACTTGTCCGAGACGGCCTTGAAGAAGTCGTAATCGCCCGGCGCGACCGTCGTGGCCGGCTTGCGGTCGGGCATCATGAACCGGGAGAACTCCGAGCCGGCCGCGGCCTGGGCCGCGCGCGGGGCCTGGCGACCGCCGCCCCCGGGCATCTCGAACGGGAAGCCGCCCATCATCATCCGCCCGCCGCGCCCCATGGCGCCGCCGGTCTGGATGAAGCCGGCGGCCCGAGCCGCCGCTACGGCGGTGTCCGCGAACCGGACCAGGTCGAGCTCGCGGGCCGGGCCGAGCCGGCCGGCGCCCGTCGGCGGCACGATGAGGTTGTCGCTCCCGCCGAAGGTCAGGATGGCGGCGACGTTCCTGTGGGCGACGATCCAGGCCATCAGGGCCCTGGCCTCGGCCGCGCTGACCATGTGGGGCCCGGCGCCGGGCTGGCCGTAGGGATACTCGTGGGCGAAGTTGCGGTCGAGGTCGATGCCGCCCGGCGGGTCCTCGTTGATGAAGCCGTCGCCGTCGTTGTCGATCCCTTCGGTGTAGAGCCGGTAGCTCCCGGTCTCGCCCTTCTTCGGGTCGGCCCTCTTCATGAGCCGGGGGTCCTCGGGGTCGATCATGTACTCGCCGCCGGCGGCCTTGACCCGCATGACCGTGATCAGGCCGTCGCCGTTGAGGTCGTCGGGGCCGTCTTCGTCGACCCGGCCGTCGTTGTCGTCGTCGTAGGGTTCGCGGTTGGTCCTCGCGCCCGTCTTGAGCGGGGCGAAGAACCCTTCGGCGCCGTCGGGGTTGAGGCGCGGGAGGACGTAGACCGTGGCCTCCGAGGCCGGGGCCTTGGCCAGGATCCCGGCCACGGCCAGGGCGATCTCGGTGCCGGCGAGGCGGTCGCCGTCGAAGCCCGCGGCGACGAGCAGGGCCGGGCGCTGGGCCGGCGGGACGGGGCCGGGGCCGCCGATCTCGAGGGCCCAGATGTCCCGGCCGCCGGCCGATCTTCCGATGGACTCGAGCCTGACGACGGCCTTGTTCGCGTTCGCCAGGGCCTGGACGGCCTTGGTCAGCGCGGCGTGGTCTCGGTAGCCGGCCGGGCCCTGCGCGGCCGCGGGGCCCGACGCCAGCCCGAGGGCCAGGACGGCGAGGAGCGGCAGAAGGGCCGCCGGACGATGGAAACCGGTCAGAAAGCGACGCACTCCGACCTCCTTGGGGGGATTTGCGCGGAACGGGCACAATGGCGAGGTGACATCCGTCCCTTTAGACGCCGCCCCCATCCCATTCTTCCGCGAAAAACCCTATAATGCTCGCGAATGACGTGGAGAGAGGAGCGCCGCATGCCGAAACCCCGCCCCTTGACCCGCCGCCGCTTCATCCGCGCCGGAGCGGCGGCCGCCGCGTCGCTGGCCGTCGTCCCCCGCCGCGTCCTCGGCGGCCAGGGCCATCTCGCCCCGAGCGACACCCTGACCAAGGCCGTCGTCGGCGTCGGCGGCATGGGCCGCGGCCACCTCGGCTACCCCGGCGCGGTCCTCCGGGCCGTCTGCGACGTCGACCGCGGGCACCTGGCCGCGGCCCTGGAGATGGCCGGGCCCGGCGTCGCCGGCTACACGGACTTCCGCGAGGTCCTGGCCCGGCCCGACATCGACGTCGTCCACGTCGCCACGCCGCCCCATTGGCACGCCCTGATCTCGATCGCCGCGGCCGAGGCCGGCAAGGACGTCTGGTGCGAGAAGCCCATGACCAGGACCATCGCCGAGGGCCGGGCCGTCGTCGAGGCCGTCCGCCGCACCGGCCGCGTCTTCCGCGTCAACACCTGGTTCCGGTTCACGGACCGCTTCTACGGTTTCGGGACCGAGGTCCGGCCGATCAAGAAGGCCGTCGAGAACCGTCTCCTGGGCTGGCCGGTCAAGGCCGTCGTCAGCGCCGCGACGGGCTTCGACTGGAAGTTCTTCTGGAGCGGGCTGACGCACGCCCGGCCCGAGCCGGTTCCGCCCGAGCTCGACTACGATTTCTGGCTCGGCCCGGCGCCCTGGAAGCCCTACCATCCCCACCGCGTCCACGGCACCTTCCGGGGCTACTGGGACTACGACGGCGGCGGGCTCGGCGACATGGGCATGCACTACCTCGACCCGGTCCAGTACATCCTGGAGAAGGACGACACGAGCCCCGTCGAGGTCTTCGCCGACTGCCCCCAGCAGCACCCCGACGCCTGCGGCAGCTGGCGGCGGATCGAGCTGAGGTACGCCGACGGCTGCGCCATCGTCCTCGACGGCGAGAACCGCGACACGCGGGCGCCGTTCCTCGAGGGCCCCTTAGGCAAGCTCTACCGCGGCTTCGAGTCCGACATCCCCGGCCTCCGGCAGAAGCTGGCCGGCCTGCCCGACCCCGCGCCCCAGCTCACCGACTTCGCCGAGGCCGTGAGGTCGAGGCGCCGCTTCGCCCTCAACGAGGCCAACGGGCACCGCTCCTGCACACTGGTCAACCTGGCCAAGATCGCCGTCCAGCTCGGCCGCCCCCTGAGATACGATCCCGCGACCGGGACCTTCCCCGGCGACGAGGCGGCCGACAGGCTCGCGAACCAGCCCATGCGGGCCCCGTGGCGCCTTTGAAAGGCCGGGAGGAGACGCCCATGGACAAGAAGCTCGCCGTCCTCGTCCTCGCGGCCCTGGCCGTCGGCCTCGCCGGTCCCGCCCTCGCCCAGGGCGGCTCCCCGGCCCCGCCCCCCGAACTCGCGGCCCGGGTCTCCTCGATCGTCGGCCGCTTCCCGGGCGGGACCGCGGCGGCCACGGCCGCGCTCGCCGCCGAGCTCGTCGCGCTCGGCCCGGCCGGCCTGGCCGGGACGCTGGCCCTGGTCGAGCCGCCGGGCGGGGCCGACGACGCCAAGGCCCGCTTCGCCGTGAACGGCCTCGCGGTCCACGTGACCCGCCCGGGCGCGGAACGCGAGCGCCTCCTTTTCGTCAAGGCCCTCCTCGCGGCGGCCGCCGCGAGCCCGGACAAGGACCGGGCCTCGTTCTTCATCTCGCAGGTCGAGCTGGCCGGGCGGGCGGAAGCCGTGAAGCCGCTGGCCCTCTTTCTCTCCGACGGGTCCCTCGCCGGCCCGGCCGCCCGGGCCCTCCAGGCGATCGGCGGTCCGGAAGCGGCCAGGGCCTTGCTCGCGGCCCTGTCCGCGAAGAAGGCCCCGGCCGGGGACGTCGCGGCCGTCGTCGAGGCCCTGGGCGCGCTGCGGAGCCGTGAGGCCGTCAAGAAGCTCATCCCGCTGGCCGCCTCGAACGACGAAGGCCTGCGCCGCGCCGCCCGCGCCGCCCTGGCCAACATCGGCGACCCGGCCGCGACGGGCGTCCTCTCCCGGGTCCTCGTCTCGTCATCGAGCGGGGAACGGGCCCGGGCGCCGCAAGACCTCCTGCTCTTCGCCCGCCGCCTCGTCGAATCCGGCCGGGCGGCCGAGGGGCTCGCCGCGGCCCGGGCGCTCCTCGCGTCGCACCGGGGGCCCGCGGAGAGCCAGGTCGCGGCCGGGGCCTTGTCCCTCCTCGCCTCGGCCATCGGCCCGGAGGCCCTCCCCGATCTCCTCCAGGCCGCCTGCGGTCCGGACGCTCGCCTCAGGGGCGCCGCGCTGGAGGCCGCGGCCGGCATCGCCTGGGACGGCGCCGCGCTGGGCCGCTGGATCGGCCGGGCCAAGGATTCGGGGCCCGAGACCCGGGCCGGGATAATCGACATGGTGGGCCGGAGCGGAGACCCGGCGGCCCTGGCCTTCATCCGCGAAAGCCTGGCCGACCCGGACAAGGTCGTCCGGCTGGCCGCCATCCGCTCGTCGCCGCCGGACGACGCCTCCCTTCTCCTCCGGCTCCTCGACACGGCCGACGACGAGGAGGCGGCGGCCCTGAGGGCGGGATTGCTCCGTTTCGAGGCCGGAGACGTCGTCCCCGCGGCCGCCCGCCGCATCGACACGACCCCTCATCCGGGCAAGGCCGTCCTCATCGACGTCCTGGGCGAGAAAGGGGCCCGGGGAGAGATCGAGCGCGTCTTCAGGCTGGCCGCCGATCCCGAGCCTGCCACCCGGGCCGCGGCCCTCGGCGCCCTGGCCAAGCTGGCCGGCGAGTTCGAGCTGCCCAGCCTCGTCGCCATGCTGGAGAAGGCCGTGGACGCCGAAGACATCGTCCGGCTCCAGGACGCCGTGATCGCCGCCTCCCGCGGCGCCGACCCGGGCCGGAGAGGGACCGCGCTCGTCGGGCTGATGAAGGACGCCTCGCCGGCGCGCAAGGCCGCGGTCCTCCGCGTCCTGTCCCGGGTCGGTGGCGAACGGGCCCTTCGGGCCGTGGTCGAAGAGACGGCCGCGGCCGACCTCCAGGTCCAGGCGGCCGCGGTCTACGCCCTGTCCCAATGGCCGGACTTCGGCGCGGCCGAGGGCCTTCTCCGCGTCGCCGCGACGACCGCCAGCAGGCGCTATCGCCTCCTGGCCCTGGACGGCTACGTCCGGCTCGTCGGCCAGTCCGGCACCCCCGCCGCGGGCAAGCTCGCGCTCTATAAGGACCTCCTGGGCCAGGCGTTCGACGACGCCGACAAGAAGGCCGTCGTCCGCGGCCTCGGGGCCGTCCGCGACCCCGGTTCGCTCCGCCTCCTGGCCGGGCTGCTCGACAACCCGGCCCTCGGCGAGACGGCCGCGGCTGCCCTGCTGGATCTGGCCTCCGAACAGGCGCCGCACGAGCGCTGGCTCTCGGGACCCGAGGCCCATTCGGCCCTGCGCCGCGTCGAGGCGCTCCAGGCCGACCCGGCCGAAAAGGCCCGGGTCGCCGCTCTCGTCGCCGACCGCCTGCGGCAGGGAGGCTTCGTCCCGCTCTTCGACGGCCGGTCGCTCGCCGGATGGAAGGGGCTCGTCGCCGATCCCCCCGCCCGGGCCAGGATGGCGCCGGCCGAGCTGGCCGCGGCCCAGGCCGGGGCCGACGAGAGGATGCGGGCCCACTGGCGGGTCGCCGACGGCGTCCTCGTCTTCGACGGCGAGGGTGACAGCCTCTGCACGGCCGCCGATTACGGCGACTTCGAGCTCCTCGTCGACTGGAAGATCGAAAAGGGCGGCGACAGCGGCCTCTACCTCCGCGGCTCGCCCCAGGTCCAGATCTGGGACGCCGAGGCCAACCCCGCCGGCTCCGGCGGGCTCTACAACAATCGGAAGGGCCCGAGCGCGCCGCTCGAGAAAGCCGACCGTCCCGTCGGCGAGTGGAATACGTTCCGCATCGTCATGATCGGCGAGCGGGTCACGGTCTTCCTCAACGACCGGCTCGTCGTCGACGACGTCGTCCTCGAGAACTACTGGGAGCGGGACAAGCCCATCTATCCTTCGGGCCCGATCGAGCTCCAGGCCCACGACAGCCCGCTCTATTTCCGGAACATCTTCATCCGCGAGATCCCGCGGGGAGAGGCCGCGCCCTCCGCGCGGACCGATCCGGCCCCGGCTGCTTCGTTCCCGGGGATCCGCACCGCCGAAGAGCACAGCCCCCCGGGCCTCGCATCCGAGGGCCGTCTCGATCCGTGAACGATTCGGGCTAGCGGCTCGGCAATCCGAGCGCCTTGCGCAGGGCGGCGTTGATCTGGGTGTTGTCGAGGATCAGGCCCGGGTACCAGGTCCCGCGGAAGGACAGGAAGGTCCGCGACGCCGCGCCCTTGACGGCCAGATTGACCAGCTCGTTGGTGTGGCCGGCCGTCGCGTAGGACGCTTCGCCGCCGGGATAGACGAAGGGGGAAACGTATCCGGAGGGGGTGACGGCGGCGCCGTTCTCCGGGTCGGTCTCGGAGGCCGGCCCGGCCGGGGCCGCGTCCGCGCTCTTGACCCGGGCGATCTGGGCGGGCAGCTCGCCGGGGCCCAGGCGCTTTCCCGGATCGAGCAGGAGGCCGCCGGTCGCGTGGTCGGCCGTCACCAGGAGAACGGTGTTCGTCCAGTCGATCGCGTCGCCGGGCCTGTCGACGAAGGCCAGGGCGGCGCGGACCGCCCCGTCGAGGTCGGCGACGCCGCCGATCATGGCCCGGTAGTCGTTGTCGTGGTTGGACCAGTCGATGTCGCCCTGCTCGACGACCAGGAAAAAGCCGTCGGGGTCCCGGGCGAGATAGCCGAGCGCCGCCTCGCAGGCCTCGGCCAGCGTGGGGTTCTCCCGGTCGCCGGGCCGGACCGCCGGGCGTCCCGGCGCGTCCTCCACCCGGGGGACCTCGAAACCGCCGCCCTTGCCGCCGAAGAGGCCGAAGAGCTTGCGCCCCCGGCGCGCCGCCTCGGCGGCGCCCTCGATGAGGGCCCGGCCGCCGTCCTGTCCGGGCCGGCGCTCGACCAGGAGATAGTCCTCCGAAGCCTGGAGCTCCCGATAGAGCGCCTCCGAAATGAAGCCCTTCTTGGGATCGAAGCCGGGGTTGTCGAGAAGCGGCGAGCCGCCGCCGATGACGACCTCGGGCTTCGTCTCCCGGACGATCTCGTCGGCCAGGCCCAGCCCCTTGTAGCCCTTGAGGCCCGTGTAATAGTGGCTCCGGCCGGTGTTGTGGCTGACGAACGCGGCCGGCGTGGCGTGAGCGAAGGGCACGGTCGTGACGACGCCGATCGAGGCCCCCGCGCGGGCCCGGTAATCCAGGGGCAAGGTCGCGATCTTTCCTCCGGGCGGGTCCCCGGGGAGCCAGGAGACGTTGCCCGAATCGGTCTTGAGCCCGGTGGCCAGCGCGGTCGCGGCCGAAGCCGAATCCGTGGCCGGGCCGGGCGGGAAGCGAAGGCCGGCGCCGGCGAACGGCCTGGGCCCGTCGGCGCGGACGTCGTAGCCGAGGGCCGGGCTGAAGGAGGCGGGGGAATAGAGAGGCCGTCCGGCCTGCCGGGCGCGGCTGTTGTAGACGTCGATGTTCCAGGTCGCGACATAGGCCCGGGCCGGCAGGCTGTGCCAGGCCAGGCCGTCGTCACGGCCGTAGAGATAGCGGCTGGCGGCCACTTCGGACTCGGCCGACATGCCGTCGCCGATGAAAAAGATGACGTTCCTGAGGGCCGGCTCGGGCCGTCCGCAGGCGGCGAACAGGGCGAGCGCGGCGGCCAGGGCGGCGGCCAGGAGCCGGGGCGCGCGCGGTGACGTTGAGCGTCCGTGACCAGTCATAGCCGTCGATTATAGCACGGGAACGGGCCCGCCGCCACCGCTCCCTTCCCGCCGTTGCGCGAGCCCAGGCGAGGGGCCTCCAGGCTGTCGGCGGCCGGCCTCACGGCCGGGGCGCCGCGGGAGGGGACCGAAGGGCCCGTCAGTCGATGATCCTCTTGGCCTCGCCGATCGGCAGGACCGTGCGCCCCCGGACCTCGTTCAGGACCTCGGCCATGGCCAGGTAGATCGCCGACGCGCCGCAGACGATCCCTTCGAAGCCGGCGATCCGGCCGATCAAGGCCGATCCGGTCCAGTCGCGGGCGGCCAGCAGGAAGAACAGGACCCAGAGCGAGAAGAAGACGAACTGGAGGGCCCGGTTCTTGCCGAACGTGCCGAACCACATGAGGAAGGTGAAAACGCCCCAGAGGAACAGGTACCAGGCCAGGTAGGGCAAGGGCGTGGCCCCGCCGTTGGGGGCCCCGGTCCCGGGGATGACCCAGAGCGCGACCAGGGTCAGCCAGAACAGGCCGTAGGAGGAGAAGGCGGTCGCGCCGAAGGTGTTGCCTTTCTTGAACTCCATGACGCCGGCGATGATCTGGGCCAGCCCGCCGTAGAAGATGCCCATGGCCAGGACCATGGCGCTGACCGGGAAGAACCCGGCGTTGTGGATGTTGAGGAGCACGGTGGTCATGCCGAAGCCCATCAGCCCGAGGGGCGCGGGATTGGCGAGCTTGTTCTCCATCACGACACTCCTTGCTTGGGATGAAAATCGAGGGACCATCGTATAACTCGCCCTCAGCGGCTGTCAAGGACGTTTCGGCCGCGCCCCCTCCCCCGGCGGCCGCCTGTCCGCCGGCGTGTCCTGGACTCCGTCCCCCCGTTCGGTTATAATCCCCGGAACATCCGCTGACGGAACGAAGGCCCCCATGAAACGCCGTTTCCTCGAACTGCTCGGCGAGCGCGTGCTGTTGGGCGACGGCGGCATGGGCACGATGCTCTACGCCAAGGGCGTCTTTTTGAACGCCTGCTTCGACGAGCTCAATCTGACCAACCCGGCCCTGGTCAGGGAGGTCCACCGGGACTATGTCCGGAGCGGGGCCGATATCATCGAGACCAACACCTTCGGGGCCAACCGGAGGAAGCTGCTGCGGTTCGGGCTCGAAACCAAGGTCCGGGACATCCACCTCGCCGGCGCCGCCCTGGCCCGCGAAGAGGCGGGCCCGGAGGTCCTGGTGGCCGGCTCGATCGGCCCTCTCGGGGCGCAGGTCGCCCCCCTGGGGCCGCTGCCCGCGGCCGAAGCCGAGGCGATGTTCGCCGAACAGGCCTCCGCCTTGGCCGAGGGCGGGGTCGACCTGTTCATCCTCGAGACCTTCCCGGACGTCCGGGAGATCGAGCTGGCCGTCAAGGCCGTCCGGGCCGCCGCCCCCGGCCTGCCGGTCATCGCCCAGATGACGATCGACGAGAACGGCGACAGCCTGGGCGGGACGCCGGCCGAGATGTTCACGGCCAGGCTCGACGGCCTCGGGGCCGACGTCATCGGGATCAACTGCAGCGTCGGGCCGGCGCCCATGCTCCAATGCCTGGAGCGCATGGCCAAGACGACCGCGCGCCCCCTGTCGGTCATGCCGAACGCCGGCATGCCCCGCGAGGTCGGCGGCCGCCTCATCTACCTCAGCTCGCCCGATTACATGGCCGAGTACGCCAAGCGGTTCGTCCAAGGCGGCGCAAAGGTGGTCGGGGGCTGCTGCGGGACGACCCCCGCCCACATCAAGGCCATGCGCTTCGCCGTCAAGGCCCTCCAGCCGCCGCCGAGAAGCGCCGTCTCCGTCACGGGCCCCGCCGACGAGCCGCGCCTCCCCGCGGTCCCCGCCGGCGAGCGGTCCCGGCTGGGACGGAAGCTGGCCGCGGGCGAGTTCGTGCGGAGCGTCGAGATCGTCCCCCCCCGCGGGCACGACCCCGCCGCCGCCGTCGAGGCGGCCCGGGAGCTCGCCGGCCGCGGCGTCGACTGCGTCAATATCCCCGACGGCCCCCGGGCGAGCGCGCGGATGAGCCCCATGGCCCTGGCCACGATCCTGTCCGCCCGGGCGGGGATCGAGGTCATCCTCCATTACACCTGCCGCGACCGGAACCTCCTGGGGATGCAGTCCGACTTTCTCGGCCTCCAGGCCGCCGGGGTCCGGAACATGCTCATCGTCACCGGGGACCCCCCCAAACTCGGCGACTATCCGAGCGCCACGGCCGTCTACGACGTCGATTCGATCGGCCTGACGGGCGTCGTCGCCGCCCTCAACAGGGGCCTCGACATCGGGGGGAAGGCCATGCGCCAGGGGACCTCCTTTCTCATCGGGGTGGGGGTCAATCCGGGGGCGGCCAACCTCGCCTACGAGATCGGGCGCTTCCACCGGAAGATCGAGGCCGGGGCCGATTTCGCCATCACCCAACCGGTGTTCGACACGGAGGTGCTGGACGGGTTCCTGCGGAAGATCGGGCGCCCACCCGTGCCGGTCCTGATCGGGATCTGGCCCCTGTGGAGCCTGGCCAACGCCGAATTCATGAACAACGAGGTCCCCGGGGCCTCGGTGCCGCCGCGGGTCATGGAGCGGATGCGCCGGGCCCAGGCGAGAAGCCCGGAGAGCGCCCGGGACGAGGGCGTGGCCATCTCGAGGGAGGTCCTGCGGGCCTTCAAGGACAGGGTCCAGGGCGTCCAGGTCAGCCCGCCGCTGGGCAAGATCGGGCTCGCCCTGGACGTCCTCGACGGGCTCTGAGGGCGGGGCCCCCGGACCGGGGCCCGCCCCGGGCCAAGCCGGGGGGCCGTCCCGCCGCCTCACATCCCGTACTTGGCGATGATCTCCTGCTTGGTCCTGCCCAGGATGTCGAACTTCTTCCCGACCTTGGTGAAGGCCTCGAGGGCCCGGTCGAGGTGGCGGGTCTCGTGGCCGGCCGAGATCTGGGTCCGGATCCGGGCCTGTCCCTGGGGCACGACCGGGAAGAAGAAGCCGATGGCGTAGACGCCCTCGTCGTAGAGCGCCCGGGAGACATCCTGGGCCAGCTTGGCGTTGAAGAGCATGACCGGGACGATGGGCGTGTCCCCTTCCCTGAGGACGAAGCCGGCCTCGGTCAGGCCCTTGCGCCAGTAGGCCGCATTCTTCTCGAGCTTGTCCCGCCGCTCGGTCGACCGGGAGACGATGTCCATGACCTTGAGGACGCCCTCGACGACGACCGGGGCGATGGTGTTGGAGAAGAGGTACGGCCGGGCCCGCTGGCGGCACATCTCGACGAGCTCGCGGCGGCCGCTGACGCAGCCCCCGGAGGCCCCGCCGAGGGCCTTGCCGAAGGTCGTCGTGATGATGTCGATCTTCCCGACGACGCCGCACTTCTCGTGCGTGCCGCGGCCCGTCCGGCCGATGAAGCCGGTGGCGTGGGAGTCGTCGACGAGGACCATGGCGTCGTGCTTCTCGCAGATGCGGACCATCTCGTCGAGCTTGGCCGTGTCGCCGTCCATGGAGAAGACGCCGTCGGTGACGACGAGCTTGAGGCGCTTGTCGGCGTGGAGCTGGAGCTTCTCCTCGAGGTGGCCCATGTCGGAGTGCTTGATGGTGTCGTGCATGGCGCTGCAGAGGCGGATGCCGTCGACGAGCGAAGCGTGGACGAGGCGGTCGGAGACGATGACGTCGTCCTTGGTCAGGACGGCCTCGAAGACGCCGGCGTTGGCGTCCATGCAGGACGGGAAGAGGAGCGTGTCCTCGGTCCCCAGGAACTCGGTCAGGCGCCGCTCGAGCTCGCGGTGGATGTCCTGGGTGCCGCAGATGAAGCGGACGGACGACATGCCGTAGCCGCGCGAGTCGAGGCCGTCGTGCGCCGCCTGGACGACCTCTGGGTGGCTCGACAGCCCGAGGTAGTTGTTGGCGCACATGTTGATGACCTTCTTGAGGGGGGAGCCGGCCGGGAACTCGACCTCGATGTCGGCCGCCTGGGGCGAGTGGATGAAGCGCTCCTGCTTGAACAGCCCGGCGTCCCGGATGGCCTTGAGCTGGGCCTGGTAGACGCCGCGGACCTTGTCGCTGTAAGCCATGTGTTCTCCTTATTTCTTCGCGACGAAGCGCTCGACGAGCGAGACGATCTTGTTGACCGAGTCGAAGGCCTCGGGCGTGGCCTCGTCGTCCGGGATGGCGATCCGGTACCTGTTCTCGAGGAAGCGCTTGAGCGAGACCATCGAGAACGAGTCGACGATGCCGCCCGAGATGAGCGGCGTGTCGTAGGTCAGGGGCTCGCTGTCGTCTTCGAGGTACTCCTTGACGACGTAGTCGAGGACGATGTCCTTGAGCTCTTCGGCCATCTGCGGCCTCCTTCTTTCTCGAATTGGGGGACACGGACCGAATTCTGCTTGCGGGACATGTCCCGGAGGTGCGTGTCCCGGGTTCCTGGCAGAATTCGGTACATGTCCCCGTCAATCGTCTTCTAAGGTGGAGGTGTCGCCGATCTCCTGGCCCCACTCCTTGGCGTGCAGGAGCCGGCGCATGATCTTGCCGCTGCGCGTCTTGGGCAGCGCCGGGACGAACTCGATCTCCTGGGGCATGGCCAGGGGGGAGAGCTTCTTGCGGATGAAGTTCATGATCTCGAGGTCGAGGTCCTTGCTGGCCGCGAACCCGGGCTTGAGCGCGACGAAGGCCTTGACGACCTCGAGGTTGATCGGGTCGGGCTTGGACACGACCGCCGATTCGGCCACGGCCGGGTGCTCCAGCAGGGCCGACTCGACCTCGAACGGGCTGACGAGGTGCCCGGCCGTGTTGATGATGTCGTCGTCCCGGCCGGCGAACCAGAAGTAGCCGTCGGCGTCGAGCCGGGACCGGTCGCCGGTGATGTACCAGCCGTTGCGGAACTTCTTCTCGAAGGCCTCGGGGTTGTTCCAGTAGGCCCGCATCCGCGCCGGCCAGTCGAACTTGAAGGCGACCAGGCCGATCTTGCCGGGCGCCGGGTGGGGCTCGCCCTTGACCGGGTCGAGGACGGTCCCGGTGATGCCGGGGAAGGGCTTGCCCATCGAGCCCGGCCGGACCTCCATGCCCGGGTAGTTGCTGATGACGATGGAGCCCGTCTCCGTCTGCCAGTAGGTGTCGTAGAAGGGCTTGCCGAAGACCTTCTCCGACCAGACCACGGCCTCGGAGTTGAGCGGCTCGCCGACGCTGGCCAGGTGGCGGAGCGAGGACAGGTCGTACTTCCGGACGACCTCGTCGCCGGCCTTCATGAGCGAGCGGATGGCCGTCGGGGCCGAGTACCACATCGTGACCCGGCGCTTCTCGATCCACCGGTACCAGGCCTCGGCCGAGAACCCGGCGTCGAGGACGCACTGGGTGACGCCCAGGGCGAAGGGCGCGATGATGCCGTAGGACGTGCCGGTGACCCAGCCCGGGTCGGCCGTGCACCAGTAGATGTCGTCCTCGCGGAGGTCGAGGGCCCACTTGGCCGTCAGGTACTGGGAGACGAGCGAATAGTGGACGTGCTTGACGCCCTTGGGCATGCCGGTCGTGCCCGAGGTGTAGTGGAGGACGGAGGGCGACTCGGCCGTGGTCGGGTGGGCGTCGAAGCGCTCGACGGGCGCGGCCTTCTCGAGGGAGAAGGCGACCTCGCGCTCCCGGAGCGGGGCGGCGCCGTCGTGGTCGACGATGACGATGTGGCGGAGGTGGGGCAGCTTGTCGAGGATCTTGCGGACCTTGGGGGCGTGCTTCCTCTGGGTGATGACGGCCGAGGTCCCGGCGTTGGACAGCCGGACAAGAAGCGACTCGTCGCCGAAGGCCGAGAAGAGCGGCTGGGCGACGGCCCCCGTCTTGAGGATGCCCAGGAAGCCCAGGTAGAGCTCGGGGAGGCGGTCCAGGAACAGGCAGACCCGCTCCTCCGGCTCGATGCCGAGGCCGCGCAGGAAGGCGCCGATGGTGTTCGTGGCCAGGCGGATGTCGTCGTAGGTGTAGGTCTTCTCGGCGCCGGTGAAGCCCTCCCAGCGGAGGGCGACCTTGCCGCCTTTCCCCTGCCGGCAGATGCGGTCGGTGCAGTGCCAGCCGATGTTGATGACGTCGCCGGGCTTCCAGCCGAGCTCTTTCTCGGCGATCTCCCAGCTGAAGTTCTTGACGCGTTCGTCGTAGGAGCCGATGTTCGACATGGGCGATCTCACTCCGCTCGTGGGGATGGGGCGCGCTTTTCCAGGACGACGACCGCCGAGGCGACGTCCTGGATATGGGTCAGCGAGACCTCCATGGCGCCGATGCCGTGGGCCTCGCAGAACTCCCTGACCTTGCCGTGGACGAAAAGCTCCGGCTTGCCCAGCCGGTTGTTGACGACCTCGATCTCGGAGAACTTGTGGCCGCCCGACCAGCCCGTGCCCATGGCCTTGAGGAAGGCCTCCTTGGCCGCGAACCGGGCGGCGAAGTGGAGGGCCGGCCGGTGCTTGGACTCGCAGTAGGCGATCTCGGCCGGGGTGAAGAGCTTGGTCTTGAGGCTCTTCGTGCGGACGAGCTTGTCCTCGACCCGCTGGACCTCGATGATGTCCGTGCCCGCCCCGAAAATCAAGGACTTGGACGCCTTTCCTCCAGGAAAATCCGGTCCGTAAAACGGACCTTATTATAGATGAGCCGGGCCAAATGTCAAAGCGCGGCCTCCCGGAGGGCGGCGGCGGCGGGGCGGCCGCGGAGGCCCCGGGGCCGGCGGGGCCGCGGTCACTCGCCGGGCCGGGAGGGGCCTTTCGCCAGGCAGCCCAGCTGTTCGGCCAAGGCGTTGATGAACAGGCCGACATCGCTGACGACGCCGACCGCCTGGCTGGTCCCGCGGTCCGAGAGCTTGGTGACGACCGCGGGGTTGATGTCCACGCAGACGGTCTTGATCCAGGACGGGATCATGTTGCCGGTGCCGATCGAATGGAGCATCGAGGACAGCATGAGGATCATCTCGGCGCCTTCGCAGATCTCGGCGTAACGGCGCTGCGCCTCGATCATGTCGGTCGCCGTCTCCGGCAGGGGGCCGTCGTCGCGGATGGACCCGGCCAGGCAGAAGGGGATCCCTTTCCTGACGATCTCGTACATGATGCCCGTCGTCAGGTCGCCCGCCTCGACCGCCTGGCGGATGGAGCCGAAGCGGTTGACGCGGTTGATCGCCCGCATGTGGTTGCGGTGGCCCTCGCGCGTCGGCCGGCCCGAGTCCTTGTCGACGCCCAGCGAGGTGTTGAAGTAGGCGGTTTCGATGTCGTGCACGGCCAGCGCGTTGCCGGCCAGGACCCCGTTGATGAAGCCGCCGCGGATGAGCCCGCTCAGGGCCGGGATGCCGCCGGTGTGGACGACGACCGGCCCGACCACGGCGACGATCTTCCCTTGGCGTCCGGTGATCCCCCGGATCTCCTCGGCCAGGTCGCGGACCAGCAGCTTGACGCTCCGTTCGGACGACACCGGGTTCTCCATGAAGCCGAAGCTGCTGCCCTGGCGGTCCAGCTCGGGCGGGAAGACGCGAACCGACTCCGAGCCGCAGAGCACGGGATCGGCCGGCTCGACCTCCCGGAGCTTCTTGCAGACGAGCCCGGACGGGGCCTTGACGATGACGCCGTCCATCCGCTGACGGCCGACCGGGTGCCATCCCCCGCCGAAGAAGACCTCGGTGCGGTGATTGGTCGTCGAGTAGAAATCGTCGGGGACGCAGGCCTTCTTCTCCGCCGGCTTGAAGACCGCTTCCGGGGCCGCCTTCCCGTAGCAGCCGAGCCGGACGAGCTTTTTCTCCAGGTCGGAGAGCCGCTCCTCTGTCGCCGCCATGACATCCAGCTCCAGCGACGACGGCAGCAGCTCGGTCTTCCCGACCTTGAGCTCGGCGATCTCGTAGTCGGCCCCCTCTTCGATGATCAGGTTGAGCAGCTTGGTCAGGATGCCGGAATCGATGAGATGGCCTTCGGCGGTGAAGCGTTTTCGGGCCTGCATGGCAACCTCCTGGGGATGCTTGGGGCGGGCGAAGTCCAGCGCCTTCTCGCCCCCCGTCATGACTATATCCCATCGCCCAAGGCCGTGTCCAGCCGTTCCGCCCCCCCCCGACGCCCTCGGCGCCGGCCCTCGATGCCGGCTTGCCCGGGCGGACGAGGTCCACTATAATCGTCGCAGGGTGAACCCGGCATGCGCACAAGAGCCCGTCTCGCCGCCTCTCTGATCCTCCTTCTCGGCGCGGCCCTGGCCGCCCCGGCCCAGGTCGCGCCGGCCCGGGCGGCGAAGATCAAGGTCACGGCCGAACAGGCCAACCTCCGGGAGAAGCCGGACATCGGCAGCGGCATCGTCCAGCAGGTCCCCGAGGGGACCGTCCTCGAGGCCGACCGGAAAGAGGGCGAGTGGTTCTATGTCCGCTACACGCTCGAGGACGGCGGGGTCCTCGGCGGCTGGATCCACGAGAGCCTGGTCGAGGCCGTCGAGGAGGCCGCCGCGCCCGCCGCGACGAGGCCGGCCGTGAAGCCGGAGCAGCCGCCTGCCGCGCCGCGCGAGCGGCCCCCCCTGAAGCCGCGGCGGCCCCGGATCGGCCCGATCGAGCGGCCCGAGTTCCGGACGGGGAGTTTCCCGCTCGAGGCCGCGTTCTCCCTGGGGCTGGCCACCATGGCGCCGCGCGACCTCAACGACGGGGCCCGCGGCTTCGCCGGCGCCTTCGGGGCCGGGACCGGCGTTCCCGCGACGGCGGCGGCGGAGGCCCTCCGCGCCGGCCTCCTCGCCGGGGTCGAGCTCAACTACAGGTTCTCCCCGAAGCTGGCCGTCGGGCTGGCCGCGGACCATTTGAAGGGGGCGAACGCCTCCGTGGTCGAGTTCTCCGACGGCGCGACGGTCCGGACCCGGCCCGCCGCCCGGGCCGTGCCGGTCAAGGTCACCGCCAGGTATTCGCTGGGCCGCGGGGTCTATGTCCGCGGCGGCCTCGGCGCCTACGCCGTCAAGGCCTCCTATCTCTACCGCGTCGACCGGTCCGGAGCGTGGGAGCGGTGGCAAGGCGCGGCGACGGCGAGCGGGCTCGGCGGCGAGGCGGCGTTCGGCGGCGAGTGGGAGCCGGCCGCGAGGACCGCCGTGTTCATCGAGGCCGGCTTCCGCTACGCCCGCTTCACCAAGTTGACGGGCAAGGACGTCCACAGGTCCCCGTCCGGCGCGACCGGCACCGTCATCGGGACCCTCACCCGTTGGAACGAGGAGGCCCCCGACGAGACGGCGTATCCGCGTCTTTTCGTCATGCCCGCGCTTCCGTCCGGGACGGGGATCAGCGGCGCCCGCGCGGCCGTCCTCGACCTGTCCGGCGGGACCGTCCGGGCCGGCGTCCGCTACCGGTTCTAGAGCCGCGGGACGCGGAGCGCCTTGTCCACGTAGTCCTCGGGCAGGCCGCACTCCCTGGCCCCGTCGAGGACGACTTTCTCGTAATCGGGGTGGGGCTGGCCGGCCGCCCGGCCGGTGCGGCCGTAGGTCATGACCCGGTCGGTCCGCCCGTCCCGGTCCCTGACCTCGACCTCCAGGCGCTCGTAGTGCCGGGGATAGCCTTCGAAGGCGTCCAGGGTCAGCCGGTCGCGCTCGGTGATGTCGAAGACCGCCCCCCAGACCCTCTCCGTCTCGGATTTGACGATGTTGCCGACGGCGCCGTCCCAGGGGACCGAATAGCCGTCGTAGACGAACCGATATCCTTCGAGACAGGCGACCTTGACGAACCGGCTGGCCGGGCACCAGCGCTTCATCTGGGCCTGGTTCAGGTTCGACGCGTAGGCGAAGTAGAGCACGGCCGGCCTCCTCGAAGGGCTGGTCCTCGCCGGGGATTATAAGCGCTTTCGGCGTCCCGGGGCAAGCGCGGGCCCGTCCGCGCGCTTGACGGACGGGGCCGGGGCCGCTATGCTGAGAGAGGAGTCCGTCCATGCCCATCAGTCCCGCCCTCCTGGCCATCCTGGCCTGCCCGGCGTGCAAGGGCGACATCAAGCTCACGGCCGACGAGACGGGCCTGAAGTGCGTCGCCTGTCAGCGCGTCTACCCCGTCCGGGGCGACATCCCGGTCATGATCGTCGACGAGGCCGCCGTCGAGCCGGACCGGCCGGTCAAGCCCTGACCATGTGCGGCGTCATCGGCGTCTGGGCCAACGGCCCGGTCATCCGCGACCTCTACCAGGGCCTTCTGGCCATGCAGCACCGGGGCCAGGACTCGGCCGGGGCCATCACCTTCGACGGCCGCTTCCACGCCAGGAAGGGCAACGGCCTCGTCCACGACATCTTCACCCCCGAGGCCGTCGCCCGCCTCACCGGCTCGATCGGCGTCGGCCACACCCGCTACCCGACGGTCGGCGGCGGCGGCGGCGAGGACGCCCAGCCCTTCCAGCTCAACTCGCCCTTCGGCATCGCCATGGCCCACAACGGCAACGTGGCCAACTACCGCGAGCTCCGCGGCGAGCTCTACGACGTCCATCACCGGCTGCTCAACTCCGACTGCGACGTCGAGATCATCCTCAACCTCTTCGCCGAGTCCCTGGCCCGGGAGAGGACCCGAGACCTCGCGCCGGAGCACATCTTCCGGGCCGTCGAGGCGGTCATGGGGAAGGTCAAGGGCAGCTTCTCGGTCGTGGCCTACATCGCCGACCAGGGCCTGGCGGCCTTCCGCGACCCCTACGGCATCAAGCCGCTCGCCTTCGGCGTCCGCCGCGACGGCCTCCTCCCCTCCTACGCCTTCGCCTCGGAGTCGGTCAGCCTGAACATCATGAACTTCGGCGAGATCCGGGACGTCGAGGCCGGCGAGGCCGTCTTCATCGACAAGGGCCGGACGGTCCACCGCAAGCGGGTCCGCAAGGGCCGCCCGTCGCCCTGCCTCTTCGAATGGGTCTATTTCGCCCGCCCCGACACGGTCATCGACAAGGTCAACGTTTACAAGTGCCGGGTCAACCTGGGCCGGTTCCTGGCCGCCGAGATCCGGCGCCGCAAGCTGGCCGTCGACGTCGTCGTCCCCGTGCCCGACTCGGCCCGCGACGCGGCCATCGAGATCGCCCGCCGGCTCGGCCTCAAGTACAGCGAGGCCCTGGTCAAGAACCGCTACATCGGCCGGACCTTCATCATGCCGGCCGCCGGGAAGCGCCGCAGCTCGGTCCGCCAGAAGCTCAACCCCATCGCCTCGGAGATCAAGGGCAAGAAGGTCCTCCTCGTCGACGACAGCATCGTCCGGGGCAACACCTCCAAGGCCATCATCGAGATGGTCCGCGAGGCCGGGGCCAGGAAGGTCTATTTCGCCTCGTACTCGCCGCCGCTCCGCCACCCCTGCGTCTACGGCATCGACATGCAGACCAAGACCGAGTTCGTGGCCCAGGACGCCGACGAGGCGGCCGTGGCCAGGAGGATCGGCGCCGACAAGGTCATCTACCAGACGCTCGCGGCCCTCGAGAAGGCCGCCCGGGCCGAGAACCCGAGGCTCGAGAGCTTCTGCGCCGCCTGCTTCGACGGCGTCTACCCTACGGGCGACATCACCCCGGACCTGCTCGAGGACATCGAGGCCGACCGCAAGCGCGACCGCGACGGCCAGCTCGAGCTCGACATCTGATCCGGCGGCCGGTCAGAGCGAGCGGGTCCGGACCTTGCGCCACCAGGCCTTGTTGGCCGCGTACCAGCGGACCGTCCGTTTCAGCCCCTCCGCGAACGGCACGGCCGGCTCCCAGCCCAGGGCCCGGACGAGGCTCCCGTCCATGGCGTAGCGGCGGTCGTGCCCCGGCCGGTCGGGGACGTACTGGATGAGCTCGCGCGGCGCCTCCATGGCGTCGAGGATGCGATGGGCCAGGTCGATATTGGTCATCTCGCAACCGCCGGCGACGTTGTAGACGGCGCCGGCCCGCCCGCGCAGGAGGGCCGCCTCGACGGCCCGGCAGTGGTCCTCGACGTAGAGCCAGTCGCGGACGTTGAGGCCGTCGCCGAAGACGGGCAGGGTCTTGCCCTCGAGGGCGTTGGTCACGAAGAGGGGGATGAGCTTCTCCGGGAACTGGCAGGGGCCGTACGTGTTCGAGGGCCGGAGGACGATCGTCGGCAGGCCGTAGGTCACGTGGTAGGCCCGGGCCAGGTGGTCGCCGGCCGCCTTGGTCGCCGCGTAGGGCGAGGACGGCAGCAGGGGGTCCGTCTCCCGGGCCGCCCGGCCCGGGCGCGAGCCGTAGACCTCGTCGGTCGAGACGTGGACGAAGAACTCGATCCCCGGAAAGGCCCGCAGGGCGTCGAGGAGCGTGTAGGCGCCGTGGACGTTCGTCTGGACGAACTCGCCGGCGTCGTAGATCGACCGGTCGACGTGGGTCTCGGCGGCGAAATGGACGACGCCCTGGACGCGGGCGAAGAGGCCGCGGACCAAGGCCTTGTCCCGGATGTCGCCGAAGACGAACTCGTAGCGGGGGTCCTCGGCGACGTCGCGGAGGTTGTCGAGGTTGCCGGCGTAGGTCAGCTTGTCGAGGTTGACGACCCTGGCGTCCTTGTGGCGGCGGAGGGTCTCGCGGACGAAGTGGCTGCCGATGAAGCCGGCCCCGCCCGTGACCAGGACCGTCTTGCCCTCGAGGGTGCGTTCCGTGCTCATGGTCGCGCTCCCGTGCTCACGTTCCGAAGCCCTGCAGGAAGCCGAGCGTCCTGCCGATGGCCCCCAGGCCCAGGGAGAACCGGACCTGGACGTCCGGCCGCTCCCGGAAGTAGTAGGCCCGGACGTCGACGAGGAAGTCGAGGCACTGCCAATGACAGACGAGCTGGGCCCCGGTATAAAGGAGCTTCCGCTCCCGGATATTGTAGTCCGCTTCGGCCTGGAGGTCGACCCCGAGGGCCGGCAGCCTCAGCCCGGCCGAGGCCCCGACCTGGTCGCGGTTGTACAGGGCGATGAGGCCCGGATCGACCCCGGTGGCCCAGGAGTCGCGGCTGGAGAACCAGGACACGGTCAGGAAGTCGCCGTCGGCCCTGGCCCCGACCGTGGCGCCGAGCCGGAGGCTGGAGAGGCGGCGGTGATAGGGATTGTAGGCGGCCGCGGCGTCGAAGCTGAACTTGGCCTGGGGGTAGAAGCGGAGCGTCGCGGCGACCTCGGAGAACCGCGGCGGCCGGCCGTCGACGGAGAAGCGCGAGAGGGGGCCGTCCTCGGGCGAGAAGTAATAAGTCTGGCCCAGGCCGAGTGAGAAGACCTCGACGGTCCGGTCGCCGGTCTTGAACAGGAACCGGCCGGTGACGCCGTAGCCCATCTGGTGGTAGCGGAAGAAGCCGTAGTCGGTGACGATCCGGCCGGCCCGGCGGGTCGGGCTGTCGTAGGAGTAGTCGAGGTAGGGCTCGACGATGTTCTTGAGCCGGGCCCGGCCGTCCCGCCCGTAGAAGAGCCGGAAGAAGACCGGTCCGACGATCTCGATCCCGGCCTTGACGTTCCCGGCGAAGAACGGGTCGTCGGCGACGGCCCCGCTCCCCGGCTCGAGGCTCTGGCCGTAGTAGGCCAGGTTGGCCGTGACCGAGGTCGTGGCCGTCAGCCAGGGGATCGAGGCGAAAGGCAGGCTCAGCGTCGGGCTGACGGCGAGCTTGGTCGAACGACGCTCGGTCCCGGCCTCGTAGGCCGACTTCCAGCCGTACTGGGTCCGGCTGAAGGACGAGGTCAGGGAGAAGTAGAGCGGGGCGAAGAGCCGGGTCTTGAAGACGTTGAAGGCGAGCTGCGGCAGGGCGGTCGAGACGTTGGCGTCGTCGACCTCGGAGAAATAGGTCTCGAAGCGCGAGACCCGGGCGCTGACGTTGAAGCGCCGCCACGACCGCGAGAGGTAGGCCTGGGAGGTCCGCGTGAAGGTGAGGGCCCGCTGGAAGCTGTCGTCGAACTCCCGGAGGAAGCCGTAGGAGGTCTGTTGGTCGACGGCGGCGACGAGGCTGAAGCCGAGGGGCAGGGCCTGGGTGTGGTTGATGCGGACGATCGAGGAGTTGCCGGGCCTGGCGCCCGAGGCGTCGCGCTTGAAGACGAAGTAGTAAAGGCTGAGGTCGCCCCTGGTGCCGCCGGGGAAGAGATACCGGTACTCGAGGCTGGCCCCGGCGCCGCGGGAAAGATAGAGGTCGACCCCGGCCGTGGCGTCCATGTTGGGGGCGATGGCCCAGTAGAAGCTCTGGGACAGCGACAGGCCCTTGGCCCCGCCGAAGCCGAGGCGGGGCATGAGGAAGCCCGTGGCCCTGTCCTTCAGGGGATAGCGGAGGTAGGGGACGTAGAGGACCGGGACGCTCTTGATCCGGAGGACGGCGTCCCGCAGCGTCATGTGGTCGTCCGTCTCGATCCGGCCCCTGGAGACGCCGAAGCTCCAGCGGGGGTTGGGCTGGGCGCAGGCCGTGATCCGGCCTTTCCTCAGCTCGTAGAGGTCGGCCCGCTTCCGCTCCAGCGACTCGGCCTCGAAGAGAAGGAACGGCGGGATCAGGCCCGTGGCCTTCTCGACCGTGCCCCGGCCCGACTCGAGGTTGAAGCGGACGCGCTCGGCCCGGACGACCTGGCCGGCCGACTGGGCGACGACGTTCCCTTCGGCCAGGACGTCCTTGGAGGAGAGGTCGTATTCGACGCGGTCGGCCAGAAGAAGGATGTCGCCGCAGCGGAGCTCGACGTCGCCGGCGGCGAAGACCCGGTCCTTGGCCCGCTCCCAGGCCCGGGCGGTGATCCGGACCTCGGACGAGGCGGCCGGACCGCCGGGCGGCGCCTGAGGAGCGGCCTGAGGCGGCGGGGCCGTCTGGGCGGAGAGCGCGGCAAGGAACGACAAGGCGGCCAGCGGGACGGCCGCGGTCAGCCGAGAGAGGGCCGGCCGGAACGGACGAAACTCCATCCTCTGATTCTTAGCACACCGTTCCGCCAGAAGCAAACGACGGGGCCTTCAGGACTCCGGCGGCCCGTCCTTCATCTGCTTCCGGAGGACCCGGAACAGGCTGAGGAGGCCCGAGGCGATGCCGAGGACGGTGAAAATGAGGAGGAGCCAGGGCGCCGTGTGGAGCTTCCTGTCGAGGAAGTAGCCGAAAAAGAGGCCGACGGCGATCGAGGATGGCAGGACCAGGGCGGTCGAACTCATCTCGGCCAGCCGGCGGAAGTCGGTCCAGCGCGGCCTGTCGCTCATCGGGCAGACGGCCTCCCGTCGGACCGCCCCGCGTCGATCGGCCCGGGCCTCGAGGCCCAGGCCGCGCCCTCGTTGACCAGGGCGTTCCAGCCGAAGCCGAACCCGAAGGCCAGGCAGAAGAGCTTGAAGAAGGCCTCGAAGGCGTCGCTCTCGGGGACGGCCTCGAACTTGGGGAAGAGGACCAGCGCCAGGATGAGGCCGACGGCCGCCGAGGCCAGGGCCGAATGGAGGTAGCGGCGGTCGAAGCCGCGGACCCGGCCGGCCTGGACCTTGCGCAGCCAGGGCAGCGCCGTCCGGGCCAGGATGCCCAGGAGCAGGCCGAAGAAGGTGACCAGGAAACCCGTGGACATGTGTCGTTCCTCCAGGGCCGGCGTCCGCCGCCGGCCCTATTATGCTACAAAATACGGAAACCGGGAATTTCGTTCGGCCCGGGGCCGCAAACGGCCCGAAAGTGATATAATCGCCCCGGCATGACGACCGAACGGACCGGGCCTTCCGAGGAGCTCTTCCTCCGCCGCATCCCCCTCGAGATCGTGGGGCTCGCGGCCCTCCTGGCCGTCCCGGCGGCCCTGTTCATCGGCCCGCCGACCGGGCTCTTTTTCTTCGCCGGAGGGCTCTTCTCCGCCCTCGGCTTCCTCTGGCTCAAGCAGTCCCTGACCCGCCTGCTCTCGAAGGGCGTCCGGGGGGCCCGGCGCTCCGGCGTCCTCCTCTACGCCCTCCGGCTCGTGTTGATTTGCGCCGTCTTTTTCCTTATAATCCTCGTCTATCCGAAGAGGATCCTGGCCTTCGTCGCGGGCTTCTCCACGGTCGTCCCGGTCGCTTTGGCCGAGGCCGTCCGGGGTCTTCTTCAACTGAGAAAATGGAAGGCTTAGAGCACAGCCTCTGGCTCGTCGAGGCCTTCAACCGCGTCTTCGGCCCCCCCGTCGCCGCCTTCCTCGGCCTCTTCGGGCTCGAGGTCGACCCCCTTCACGCCGTGCCCGACTACCTGGTCATGGTCCTCGTCGTGGCCGTCGCCGTCCCCGTCCTCCTGAGGCTCCTGGCCCGCCGGCCGGCCCTCGTCCCCGGCCGCCGCCAGACCGTCGCCGAGATGGTCGTCCAGGCCTTCGAGAGCGTCGTCGTCGACGCCGTCGGCCCGGAGGGGCGCAAGTACGTCCCGGTCATCGGCACGGTCGGGATCTTCATCTTCGCCTGCAACATGATCGGCCTCATCCCGGGCTTCATGTCGCCGACGAGCAAGCTCAACGTCACCCTCGGCTGCGCCCTGGTCGTCTTCCTCTATTACCACGCCCAGGGCGTCCGGAGCCAGGGGCTCAAGTACTTCAAGCACTTCGTCGGGGACATCCCGGCCCTGGCCCCGCTGATGCTGCCGATCGAGATCATCAGCCACTTCTCCCGGCCGGTGTCCCTGTCGATGCGGCTCTTCTGCAACATCTTCGCCGAGGAGCTGCTCATCGTCATCATGGCCTCGATCATCCCCTTCCTGCTGCCCCTGCCGTTCATGGCCGTGGCCATCTTCACCTCGGTCATCCAGGCCTACGTCTTCGTCCTGCTGGCCTGCATCTACATCGCGGGCGCCGTCGCCCACCAGGAAGAGCACTCAACGTAAAGGAGTTCAGCCATGTCCAAGAGAACCAAGGTCCTGAGCCTGCTGGCCTGCACCGTCGTCCTCGCGGCATTGCCCGCTCTGGCCCAGGAAGCGGCTCCCGCGGGCGAGCTGGCCAAGCCCCGCGCCGACCTGTTCAAGCTGTCGCTCATCGTCGGCGGCGCCGTCATCACCCTGGCCGTCATCGCCGGCGCCTTCTGCCAGTCGCGGGCCATCTGCTCCGCCTGCGAAGGCATCTCGCGCAACCCGGCCGGCGCCCCGGCCATCCGCGGCCTGCTCATCCTGGGCCTCGTCCTCATCGAGACCCTGGTCATCTACGCCCTGCTCATCACCATCATCATCCTGATGGTCCAGTGGGGGAAGTACGTCTGAGGGCCGAGGGCCGAGGCCCCTCCGGACCCCCGAGCGGATGATCCGTCCGACGCTTTCGCTCCTCGCCGCGTCCTTCAAGCGGTTCAACGGGGACAGGTGCTGGACCTCGGCCGTCGTCATCTCCTATTTCGCCCTGCTCTGCAGCGTCCCGCTCGTGGCCCTGTTCTTCGCCGCGGCGGCCCGCGTCCTCGGCGACACGGAAGTGGCCCTGCGGAGCCTCAACATCTTCACCGACGAGTTCTTCGCCCGGCTCGACCCGGGCTTCTTCAAGGGCCTGGGCGACCTCTCGGGGGCCGTGGGCCAGCTGGGCCTGTTCGGCGTCGTCGGCTCGCTCGTCTCGGCCAGCTTCCTCTTCTCGACCCTGATCGCGACCGTCAACCAGATCTTCCGGACGAAATACCACCGCTCCTTCGTCTACAACCGGCTGATCGAGTTCCTGATGATGGCCGTGGTCGGCGTCTTCATGGTCTTCTCGCTGGCCATGACCGCGGCCTGGACGGCCTTCGGCCGGATGCTCGAGCGGAGCGAGCTCGTCCGGGCCACGATCAACCCCGAGGCCGTGGCGGTGGTCAACAATTTCCTGCTGGCCTACGTCATTCCCTACGCCCTGACCTTCCTGATGTTCTTCATCCTCTATAAGTACATCCCGGAGGTCAAGGTCCACACCCGGGCCGGCCTCATCCCGGCGGCCGCGGCCGCCCTGCTCTTCGAGGTCTTCAAGCGGGCCTTCGCCTTCTACGTCTTCCATTTCTCCGCGGTCGGCGTCGTCTTGCAGAGGCTCATCAAGGGCACGCTGACCTCGATCCTCTTCTTCCTGCTCTGGATCACGACCTCGATGGTCATCATGCTCTGGGGGGCGGAGCTGGCCGCCGTGCTCAACGAGAAATACGCCGCGGCCTCGGGCAAACCGCCGGCGTCGAAACCGGCCTAGAAAGGGGGAGAGGGGCGGTATCGTGTCCCGGGAATTCCGCCCCTGAACGAAGCAGATGGGGCTGGATCGGTTCGCCCGGAGGGTCAGATGTGCTTGGCCAGGAGGTCGTTGAACTTGGCCTTGGGCATGAAGCCGACGATCTTCTCCCGGACCTCGCCGCCCTTGTACAGGATCAGGGTCGGGATGGCCGTGATGCCGTAGGCCTGGGGCATCCGGGCGTTCTCGTCGACGTTCATCTTGACGACCTTGAGCTTGCCTTTGTGGGCCTCGGCGATCTCCTCGACGAGCGGGGCGATCATATGGCAGGGGCCGCACCAGGGGGCCCAGAAATCCACGAGAACGGGGAGGTCCGCCTTGAGGACCTCGGCGTCGAAATTCGCGTCGGTCCCGGTCAGGATCGCTTCGGACATGTCATGCTCCAATTCCTAGCATTATTGTCGAGTTTCCTTATGATAGCGCCTCGGCCGCGCCTTGTCAATTCGCCGGGCTATCCGGCCCAGCCCAGCTTCTCCTTGACCAGGTCGTAGTAGCTGCGGCGGGGCGAGCCGATGAGACGGAGGTCGCGGGGCGCCCGGCGGACCTCGACCGCGTCGCCCTGCTCGAAGACGCCGCCGCGCTGACCGTCCAGGGTCAGGCAGACCTCTTCCCCGCCGGTCAGGAGCCGGACCGTGACCACCGACTCGGCCGGCACGGCCAGCGGCCGGAACGAGAGCGTGTGCGGGCAGATGGGCGTCAGGACGATGGCCGGGACCTGGGGATGGAGGATGGGGCCCCCGGCCGAGAGCGAGTAGGCCGTCGAGCCGGTCGGGGTCGAGACGATCAGCCCGTCGGCCTTGAGCCGGGCCGCGTCCCGGCCGTCGATCCCGATCTCGAGCTCGATCATCCGGGCTTTGGCGCCCTTGGTGACGACGACGTCGTTCAGGCAGTACGAGACATCGCCCTTGGTCCGGGCCTCGAGCAGCCAGCGCGGGCTGACCAGGTCCGTGTCGCCGTCCAGGAACCGCTCGAGCGTCAGGGTCGCCTCCTTGACCGTGACCTCGGTCAGGAAGCCCAGCCGGCCCAGGTTGACGCCCATGACCGGGACGCCGGCCTCGGCGGCCAGGTGGGCGACGCTGAGGAGCGTCCCGTCGCCGCCCAGGACGACGACGAGGTCCGAGGCCGCCGGGATGGCCTCCCGAACGAGTCCGTCGGGCCGCCCCAGCCTTCGGGCGGCGGCGTCCTCGAGGACGCAGGCGACGCCCCGCCCTTCGAGGCACTCGACGACGGTCTTCAGGATGCCTTCGACCGACGGGGCGTGGGGCTTGATGACGATGCCGGCCTTGCGCACATTAGTCATGGCTCGTCGCCTCCTTGATCCAGGCTCCGACGGGGCCCGCGTTGAGCTCCGGGCCGTCTTTGATCCACCGGACGAAGAACTCGACGTTCCCCTTCTGGCCGCGGGTCGAGCAGCGGATGAGCCCGGCCGGGCCGAAGCCGAGCTCGCGGGCCCCGGCCACGACCCGCGCCAGCACCGCGGCGCGGACGGCCGGGTCGCGGACGACGCCCTTCCTGCCGACTTCCCGGGGGCCGGCCTCGAACTGGGGCTTGACGAGCGAGACGAGCGTCCAGTCGCCGGGGACCCGCCGCAGGGCCGGAAGGACTTTGAGGACCGAGATGAACGAGACGTCCATGGTGACGATCCCGGGCGGCTCGGGGACGTCCTCGGGCGCGAGCTCGCGGGCGTTCTTTTCGATCCGGACCACCCGGGGGTCCCGGGCGAGCGTCCAGTCGAGCTGCCTCGTGTCGACGTCCACCGCGTAAACCATTGTCGCGCCGCGTTTCAGCAAGCAATCGACGAAGCCGCCCGTGGACGCCCCGATATCGAGGGCGACCAAACCCGCGACGTCCATCCCGAAGCGGTCCAGGGCCTCCTCGAGCTTGAGCCCGCCGCGGCCGACGAAGGGCAGGGGTTGGGCGATCTCGAGAGGGGCCTCCGTGTCGAGAAGCTCGCCGGGCTTGCGCACCGGGCGGCCCGCGCTGGTCACCGAACCGGCCATGATCAGGGCCTGGGCCTTTTCGCGGCTCGGCGCGAGGCCCCGCCCGGCCACGAGCCTATCCGCCCTGTCCTTCATCGCCGCCGCCGAAGGGCGTCCCGCGGAACGCCTTGATCCGCCGGACGAGGCCGGGGACGTCGAGGCCGAGGGCCGCCCGGATCTCCTCGGCCTTGCCCAGGGCGTAGGGACCGACGGGGAGACCGAGCGACAGAAAACGGATGCCGAACCGGCCCTCGCGGTCGAGGAGCTCGCGCACGGCGCTCCCGGCCCCGCCCTCGACGACGCCCTCCTCGAGCGTCACCACGGTCCGCCCCGGCCCGGCGAACCGGAGGATCGCGTCGCGGTCGAGGGGCTTGACGAAGCGGGCGTTGACCACGGCGAACGAGAGGCCCTCCCGCGCCAGGGCCTCGGCCGTCTCGACGGCCGGACGGACCATGTGGCCGACGGCGAAGATGAGGTCCGTCCCCTCCCGGACGAGCTCGCTCCGCCCGAGCGGCAGGACCTCGAGCGGCGCGTCGAGAGGGACGCCCAGGCCCTTGGCCTTGGGGAACCGCACGGCCGCCGGCCGGCCGTAGGCCAGGGCCGACCAGAGCATGTGCCGGAGCTCGCCCTCGTCCTTGGGGGCCATGAGGACCATGTTCGGCATCGTCCGGAGGAAGGCGATGTCGTTGATCCCCTGGTGGGTCGGCCCGTCGTCGGGGACGATGCCGGCCCGGTCGAGGACGAAGACGACCGGCAGGCCCATCAGGCAGACGTCGTGGTAGACCTGGTCGTAGGCCCGCTGGAGGAAGGTCGAGTAGATGGCCACGACCGGCTTGAGCCCGGCGACGGCCAGTCCCGCCGCGAAGGTCACGGCGTGCTGCTCGGCGATGCCGACGTCGAAGAAGCGGTCGGGGAGCCTCTCGGAGAACTCCCTCAGGCCCGTGCCCTCGCCCATGGCCGCCGTGACGGCCAGGACCTTCGGCTCGCGGCGGGCGATCTCGATCATGGCCTGTCCGAAGACGCTCGAGTACGACGGCCCCCAGTCCTTGCTGAGGGGCTCGCCGGTCGTGACCTGGAACGGCCCCGCGCCGTGGAACTTCTCCGGGCGGAGCCGGGCCGGCGGATAGCCCCGGCCCTTCTGGGTCACGCACTGGATGAGGACCGGCCCGTCGTGGGACTTGGCCGCCTCGAAGGCCTCGACGAGCGACTGGATGTTGTGGCCGTGGACCGGGCCGATGTAGCGGATGCCGAGCTCCTTGAAGACGAGCCCGGGGAAGAGCATTTTCTTGGCCAGCTCTTCCAGGGCCCGCCCGGCCTTGATCACCGCCCGGCCGAGCGGGACCCGCCGCAGGAACGACTTGGCCTGGTCCTTGATCTGGATGTACCGCTGGCCCGAGACGAGGTACGAGAAGTATTTCGACCAGGCCCCGACGTTGATGGAGATGGACATCTCGTTGAAGTTGAGGACGATGATCAGCCGCTCGCGTAGGTGGCCGATCTGATTGAGGGCCTCGAGGGCGACGCCGCCGGTCAGGCTGCCGTCGCCGACCACGGCCACGACGTGGTGGCCCTCCCCGGCCCTGTCCCGGGCCACGGCCAGGCCCAGCGCGGCCGACAGGGCCGTCGAGGCGTGGCCGGTGTTGAAGACGTCGTGCTCGCTCTCCTCGCGGCAGGGGAAGCCGAGGAGGCCGCCCCACCTGCGCAGGCCGGCGAAGCGGTCCCTGCGGCCGGTCAGGATCTTGTGGGTGTAGCACTGGTGCCCGACGTCCCAGACGATCTTGTCCCGGGGCGAGTCGAAGGCCAGGTGCAGGGCCAGGGTCAGCTCGACCGCGCCCAGGTTCGAGGCCAGGTGCCCGCCGTTGCGGGCCACCGTCTCCAGGATGAGGGCCCGGACCTCCATGGCCAGCCGGGAGAGCTCGTCCGGCCTGAGCGTCCTGAGATCGGCGGGCTCCCGGACCGCGTCGAGGATCTTGGCCATGTCCGTCTCCCGGCTCAGGCGCCGCCGCCCTCGTCCTCCGTCCCGTCCCCGGCGGCCTCTTCGGCGTCGAAGTCCTCCGCCCGCAGGGCCCCTTTCTCGTCCTTGAGCAGGATCTCGACCTTGCGCTCGGCCTTGTCCAGCTCGGTCTTGAGGAACCGCGACAGCTTGACCCCCTTCTCGAACAGGGCCAGCGACTCGTTGAGCGAAAGGCCGCCTTTCTCGAGCTTGGCCACGATCTCCTCCAGGTCGGCCAGGGCCTTCTCGAAGGTCAGGTTGGTCATGGTCCCTCCTTGAGGAAGCGGGATGCGATGGGCTTCTTGCGGTCGACCGTCTCCACCCGGGCGCCGAACGCGCCCTTGAGAAAGGCCACCTCGACGGTCTCGCCCGGGGCGATGTCCTGGATCCGCGAGGCGGCGCGCAGGCCGCCCTCCTTCCAGACGACCGCGTAGCCTTTCTTGAGGGGCGCGAGGGGGCTCAGGGCGTCGAGGGCGGCGCCGAGCCGCTCCCAGGCCGCCCGCCCTTCCGCGACCGCGCGCCGGCCCGCGTTCTTGAGGCGCTCGGAGGCCAGCCTGGCCGCCCCGATGCGCTCGGCGATCCTCTGGCGCTCGGCCCGGACGACGTTCCGGCCGCGGGTCTCGAGCTCGTCGACGCGGCGCCCCAGGTTGGCCAGCCGGACCTGGAAGTTCTGGAAGATGCGGTTCCGGGCCAGGTCGTCCACGTCGGCGCGGCGGTCCCGGAGGCCGTAGCGGGCGAGCTCGGCGACGCGGCGCCTCAGCGCGTCGATCCTCTCGGCGAAGGCCGTTTCCGTCTCGATGACCATCTCGGCGGCCGCCGACGGGGTCGAGGCCCGGACGTCGGCGACGAAATCGGCGATGGTGAAGTCGACCTCGTGGCCGACGGCCGAGATGACCGGGACCTTCGAGCGGGCGATGGCCCGGGCCACCGGCTCCTCGTTGAAGGCCCAGAGGTCCTCGATCGAGCCGCCGCCGCGGCCGACGATGAGGACGTCGATCCCCGGCCGGGCGGCCAGCGCGTCGATGCCCTCGACGATCTCGGCCGCCGCGCCCTCGCCCTGGACGCGGGCCGGGTAGATGACGACGCGGAGCCTGGCGTAGCGGCGCTCGAGGACGCGCAGGATGTCGCGGAGGGCGGCCCCCGTCGGCGAGGTGACGACGCCGATCGTCCGCGGCCGGAGCGGGAGCTTCCTCTTGCGGGCCCCGTCGAACAGGCCCTCGGCCCGGAGCTTCTCCCGGAGCTGCTCGAAGCGGAGCTGGAGGGCGCCCTTGCCCTTGGGCTCGACGTGGTCGACGTAGAGCTGGTAGTCGCCGCGGGGCTCGTAGACGCTGACCTTGCCCCGGCAGACGACCTGGAGGCCGTCCTTGAGGTCGAAGGCCACCTTGCGGGCCGTCGACTGCCACATGACGGCCTTGATCACGGCCTTCTCGTCCTTGAGGCTGAAGAAGACGTGGCCGGAGGAGGCCCGCTTGAAGCCCGAGACTTCGCCCTCGACCCAGACCTGGGGCAGGGCCGCCTCGAGGGCCGTCTTGACGATCTCGGTGACCTCGGAGACCGTGTAGACCCGGCCCTTGACCGCCAACCGCTCAGTCTCCGTGTCCATCCTCCGCCAGGACCTCCCGCGTGATCGACAGGGCCCGGCCCGTCCCGGGGTCGATCCGGATGAAGACGCCGGACAGGAACAGGCCGTCGCGGGAGGGCTCGAAGCGCTGCGGCCGCGAGGTCAGGAACCGCTGCAGGGCCGGCTCGCGCGCGATGCCGATGACGGCGTCGCGGCCGCCGGCCATGCCGGCGTCGGTGATGTAGGCCGTGCCCTTGGGCAGGACCCGCTCGTCCGCCGTCGGGACGTGGGTGTGCGTGCCGACGACGGCCGAGACCCGGCCGTCGAGGTGCCAGCCGAGGGCCTGCTTCTCCGAGGTCGCCTCGGCGTGGAAATCGACGACGATGACGGGCGTCTCCGCCCGCAGGGCGGCCACCTCCTCGTCGGCCCGCTTGAACGGGCAGTCGATGGGCTCCATGAACACCCGCCCCTGGAGGTTGAGCACGGCCGCCTTGACCCCGTCGGCCGTCCGGAAGACGTAGGAGGACCGGCCGGGATTGACGGCCGGGTAGTTGGCCGGCCGGAGCAGCCGGGGCTCCCGCTCGAGGTAGGCCAGGGCCTCCTTCTTGTCCCAGATGTGGTTGCCCGAGGTCAGGACGTCGACGTGCATGAACAGGTCCTTGCCGATCTCCTCGGTCATGCCGCTGCCGCCGGCCGCGTTCTCGCCGTTGGCGACGACGAGCGCCGGCCGGTATTTCTGGACCAGGGCGGGCAGGAATTTGTCCATGGCCCGCCGGCCCGGCCGGCCGACGATGTCGCCGAGGAAGAGGACGCCGAGGTCAGCGGGCATATTCGACCGCCCTCATCTCCCGGATGACCGTGACCTTGATCTGGCCCGGGTAATCGAGCTCGGCCTTGATCTTGGCCGCCGTCTCCTTGGCCAGGAGCGCGGCCCGGTCGTCGGAGACCTTCAGGGCCTCGACGATGATGCGGATCTCGCGGCCGGCCTGGAGGGCGAAGGCCTTGGAAACGCCCTCGAACGAGGCGGCGATCTCCTCGAGCTTCTCCAGCCGCTGGATGTAGGTCTCGAGGAGCTCCCGCCGGGCCCCGGGGCGGGCGGCCGAGAGGGTGTCGGCGGCCTGGACGAGCACAGCCTCGATCGACGGGAAGTCGATGTCGCGGTGGTGCGAGGCGATGGCCTGGCAGACCTTCTCCGACTCGCCGTACTTCTTGGCCAGCTCGACGCCGAGCTCGGTGTGCGTGCCCTCGGTGTCCTTGTCGACGGCCTTGCCGATGTCGTGGAGCAGGCCGGCCCGCAGGGCGACGTTGGTGTCGAGGCCGATCTCGCGGGCCATCATGGCCGCCAGCATGGCCACTTCCTTGGTGTGCTGGAGGACGTTCTGGCCGTAGCTCGTCCGGTACTTGAGCTTGCCCAGGAGCTTGATGAGCTCCGGGTGGATGTCGCGGACCTTGAGCTCCAGGACGGCCGACTCGCCCTCCTGCTTGATCCTCTGCTCGAGCTCGGCCTTGACCGACTCGACGATGTCCTCGATGCGGGCCGGGTGGATGCGCCCGTCCGTGACGAGCTTCTGGATGGACAGCCGGGCCAGCTCGCGGCGGATGGGGTCGAAGCTCGACAGGATGACGGCCTCGGGCGTGTCGTCGACGATGATGTCGACGCCCGTGGCCATCTCCAGGGCCCGGATGTTGCGGCCCTCGCGGCCGATGATCCGGCCCTTCATGTCGTCCGACGGCAGGTCGACGACCGAGACCGTCGTCTCGACGACGTGCTCGGCGGCCGAGCGCTGGATGGCGTTGGAGACGATCTCGCGGGCCGAGGCGGCGGCCTTCTCCCGGGCCTCCTCCTCGATCCGCCGGACCGTGGCGATGGCCTCGAGCTTGGCCTCCTCCTCGATCCGCTTGATCAGCTGCGCCTTGGCCTCTTCCTGGGTCAGGCCCGAGATCCTTTCGAGCTCGGCCACGGCCTTGGCCGCGGCCTCGGCGACCTGGGCCTCCTTGGCCTCGATCTCCTTCTCCTTCTCGTTGAGCTTGCGCTCCTTCTGGGAGTAGTCCCGCTCCTTGCGCTCGATGGACTGGAAGCGGCGCTCCAGGTTCTCTTCCTTGCTGAGCAGCCGGCGCTCGGTCTCGTTGATCTTGCGCTGCTTCTCCCGGGTGTGGGCCTCGAACTCGTTCTGGCGGACCAGGTCCTTCTCGCGGGCCTCGATGGCGGCCTCGCGCTTGATCTTCTCCCCTTCCTCCCGGGCCCTGTCGAGGATCGCCCGGGCCTGGTCCTCGGCCTCGGCGGCCTTGCGGCCGACTTCCCGGCGCTTGACGAGCAGAACGGCGACGGCCGCCGCCAGGACGACGGCGGCGGCGATCGCGGCGTAAGTGACCGCGTTCATGGGATAACCTCCTCATCTATGCGAATGAGGAGACGCGGGAGGAAAGCGCGGAGGCGTCAGATGCCCGGGCGACGGCCCGGAACGGTCCGCCCGGCCGGGAAGCCGCGCGGGACCGGCCCGTCACGACGGGGATTCGTCGGCGTCCGAGAATGTATGGTCATCTGCGGCAACAGGGATCTCCAGGCTTTCGATCTCGGTCTCCATGTGGCCCAAGGCCTCGTTCAGCTGATCCAGCTTCTTCTGGCTCAGGAAAAGCTCGTCCGCGATGTTCAAGGCCGCCAGGACGGCGATCTTGGTCGTGTCCGCGGACTTGGATTTCACGGCCACCTCGTGCATCTTCTGGTCAACGAGCGAGGTCAAGTGGCCTATATATTTCTCATCCTCCTCTCCTTTGACGCGGATCTTGTACCGCTGTCCGAAGATCTCGATCTCGAGGATCCGGTCGGTCATAACCCCAGCTTGTCGATCTGGCCGATGATGGCCTCGATCTTGGCCTTGATCGCCTCGCGCTCGCCCTCGGCTCTCTTCATCTCCTCGTCCAGGCGGGCGAGCTTGCGGGCGCTCTCCTCGATCTCCTTCTTCTCGGTCCGGGCCTCCTTGAGCTGCTGCCGCAGCTTCTCGTTCTCGGCCGTCAGCTTGTGGATGTGGTCGACGACCTGCCCGATCTTCCCTTCGAGTATTTTAATGCGCTCGAGTTCCGAAGTCAATTTTTTCCCTCCCTCAGCCGGATGTCCAGCGCCGACCGCAGCTGGCCGATGGCCTCCAGTTCGGCGCGGTCCACTTCCTCGGCCACGAGCGTCCGCTGCGGGTGCCGGTAGCGGAAGCGGACCGTCAGGCTGACCTTGTCCGCCGGGACCGGCGCCCCGGCGAAGCGGTCGCGGAGCTCGAAACCCTCGAGCAGGGGCTGGTTCGCCCGGGCCAGGACCCGGGCGACCTCGCCGTAGGGGACGTCCCGGTCGACCAGGAACGACAGGTCGCGGACGATCCCCGGGAACTTCGGCGCCGCCGCGACCTCGAACGGCCGCGGCTGCTTCCCGAAGAGCGCCTCGAGGTCGATGTCGGCGGCGTAGACCTCGCCGTCGACCGAGGCCCCCGCGGCGAACGAGGCCCGCAGCGCCCCCAGCCTCCCGACCTCCTGGCCCTTGTAGAGGACCGCCAGGGCCCGGCCGGGCTCGAACGACGGGTGGTCCCGCGGCTCGAAGGCGAGCGGCTCGAAGCGCAGGGCCTCGGCCAGCGCCTCGACGGCGCCCTTGACGACGAAGACGTCCGTCTCCGCGGCCGGCTCGGCCCAGCTCCCTCCCGGGCGCAGGCCGGTCGAGAGGATCCCCAGGCGGAGCGTCTCGCTGTGCTTTTCGTCCGCCCAGCCGAAGACGTTCCCCAGCTCGAAGATGTGAACGCCCTCGATCCCGCGGTGGAGGTTCCAGGCCGCGTTCTCGAGGAGCCCGGGGAGCAGCGACGTGCGCATGATCGAGGCCCGCTGGGAGATGGGGTTCAGGATCTCGACGGGCGTCCGGCCTTCCCGGGCCGCCCGGTCCCGCTCGGGATCGGCGAAGCTCCAGTTGACGACCTCGTCGAGGCCCTGGCCGAGCAGGGCCCCGCGGAGCCGGGCGAGGCGCTCCCGCTTCCGGTTGACGTCGAGGTCGAACGAGCCGGCCGGGGTGAACTCGGCCGGGATGCGGTCGTAGCCGAAGAAGCGGGCCACCTCCTCGATGAGGTCCGCTTCCTGGTCGACGTCCACGCGGAACGTCGGGACGGTGACGCGCCAGGCGTGCTTGGCCCCGGCCTCGACGGAGAAGCCGAGCCGGCCGAGCAGCTCGACGACGAAGCTCTCGGGGACCTCGACGCCCAGGAGCTCGGCGACGCGGCGCAGGCGGAGCCGGGCCGTCCGCGGCTTGGGCGGACGGGGGAAGCGGTCGATGAGGCCGCGGCTGGCCTGGCCGCCCATCCCGCAGAGGAGCGAGGCGGCCATCAGGGCGGCCCGGGGCGCGAAGCCGATGTCGGAGCCGCGCTCGAACCGGTAGGACGCGTCGGTCTGGAGGCCGAGCGCCTTGGCCGTCTTGCGGATGGAGGCCGGCGCGAAGGCGGCGCTCTCGATGAAGACGTCGCGGGTCGACGGGCCGATGCCCGAGGCCTGGCCGCCGATGACGCCGGCCAGCGCGACCGGCTTGGACTCGTCGGCGATGACCAGCATGTCGGGCTCGAGCGGGAGCGTCCGCCCTTCGAGGTCGACGAGCGTCTCGCCCCGCTGGGCCTTGCGGACGACGATGCGGCCGCCGCCGATGCGGCCGAAGTCGAAGGTGTGGATGGGCTGGGCCGTGGCCAGGCAGACGTAGTTCGAGACGTCGACGATGTTGTTGATGGGCTTGAGGCCCACGGCCTCCAGGCGGCGCCGCATCCAGTCGGGCGAGGGGCCGATCCGGACGCCCCGGACGACCAGGCCGCAGTACCGGGGGCAGAGGTCCTCGGCCGCGATCTGGACGTCGGCGATCTCGGCCGTGGCCTCGGGGCGCTCGACGAGCGGCCAGTCCTTCTCGAGGAGGGGCAGGCCGAGGGCGGCCCCGATCTCGCGGGCGACGCCGAGGTGGCCGAGCGTGTCCGGCCGGTTGGCGTAGGTCTCGAGGTCGAGGACGACGTCGCCGTCGCGCTCCTCGACGGACTCGGGGACGAGACCGATCATGGTCAGCCGGTCGGCCAGCTCGGCCGGGCCGAGGCCGACGGCGACGTATTCGCGGAGCCAGTCCAGGCTGATCTTCATTTCGCCCCGAATTGCCTGAGGAACCTCAGGTCGTTCTCGTAGAAATAGCGCATCTCGGGGATGCCCAAGGCCAGCATGGCCGTCCGGTCGATGCCCAGCCCGAAGGCCCAGCCGGAGTATTTCTCCGGGTCGATGTTGACGTTCTTGAGGACCTGGGGGTGGACCATGCCCGAGCCCAGGATCTCCTTCCAGCCGGACCCGCCGCAGACGCGGCAGGCCGCGTCCCGTCCGCCGCAGACGATGCACTCGATGTCGACCTCGGCCGAGGGCTCGGTGAAGGGGAAGAAGCTCGGCCGGAAGCGGACCTTGAGCTTCTCGCCGAAGAGGGCCCGGATGAAGTATTCGAGCGTCCCCTTGAGGTGGGCGAAGGTGACGCCCTCGTCGACGACCAGCCCCTCGACCTGCATGAACATCGGCAGGTGGGTCGGGTCGGGCGTCTCGTGGCGGAAGACCCGGCCCGGACAGATGATCCGGATGGGCGGCTTCGTCCGCTCCATGACCCGGACCTGGACGGGCGACGTGTGGGTCCGGAGCAGCAGGTCGCCCTCGATGAAGAGGGTGTCCCACTTGTCCCGGGCCGGATGGTGGGGCGGGAAGTTCAGGGCCTCGAAGTTGTAGTAGTCGGTCTCGATCTCGGGGCCTTCCTCGACGGTGAAGCCCATGCCTAGGAAGATCCGCTCGATCTCCTCCTCGAAGAGGGTCAGGGGGTGGGGCGTCCCGACGTAGCGCCGGCGGCCGGGCAGGGTCAGGTCCTCGCCGGCCGAGGCCGCGGCGGCGGCCGGACGGGCCGCCCCCAGCCGCCTCTCGACGGCCTCCAGCCCGGCGGACACGGCCTGCTTGAGCTCGTTGATCAGGCGGCCGGCCTCGCGCTTCTCCCCGGCCGGGACGGACTTCAGGTCCTCGAACAGAAGGGTCAGGTGGCCCTTCTTGCGGCCCAGGAAGGCCGTCCGGAGCTCCTCGAGCGCCTTGGCGTCAGCGGCCTTCCCGGCCGCCTCCTCGAAGGCCCTCCGGAGCCCCTCGATCCGGTCCGTGAGGCTGGGCATGGGCAGGGGCTAGGCCGCCGGGGTTTCCGTCATCCGGACCAGCTGGGCGAACGTCCCGGGGGCGTTGACGGCCAGGTCGGCCAGGACCTTGCGGTCGAGGGCGACGCCGCGGGCCTTGAGGCCGCGGATGAACCGGCTGTAGCTCGTCCCGTTGGCCACGGCCGCGGCCTTGATGCGGACGATCCAGAGGCTGCGGAAATCGCGCTTCTTGTTCCGCCGGTCGCGGTAGGCGTAGAGGAGGGACTTCTCGACGGCCTCCTTGGCCGTCCGGTAGTTCCGGCTCTTGGCGCCGAAATAGCCCTTGGCCCGGCCGAGGACCTTCCTCCGCCGGTCGGTTCTCTTGGTGCTGCGTTTGACTCGGGGCATGATCGTCTCCTCGGGGCGCCGGGCGCGCTCACATGTCGTAGGGGAGAAGCGTCTTGAGCGCTTTCCGGTCGGCCGGGCTGGCCTCGGCGGCCCGGCCCAGCTGGCGGACGCGCTTGGAGGACTTCTTGGTCAGGATGTGCTTCTTATTCGCCCGGGCGTGAAAGACCTTTTTCTTGGCCGTGACCTTGAACCTCTTTTGCGCTCCCTTGTGGGTTTTTAGCTTTGGCATCTTTTCCTCCTGCTTTCGCGGGGACCAACAGCGCCGACACGGCCCAATCCTGCTTCCGGGCCGAGCCGTCCTGCGTCGCCGAATCGCCGACGTCGGCCTTGACCCGGTCGAGGACCTGGTAGCCGAGCTCCGGCTTCTGCTTCTCGCGGCCGCGGAGCATCACGGTGATCTTGACCTTGTTGCCTTCCCCGAGGAAGCGCTTGACGTGCTTCATCTTGAAGTCGTAGTCGTGGATGCTGATCTTGGGCCGGAACTTGATCTCCTTGATCTGGATCTGCTTCTGGTGCTTCTTGGCCTCTTGGTTCTTCTTGTGCTGCTCGTACAGGAACTTGCCGTAGTCGGTGATCCTGCAGACCGGGGGGTCGGCCGTGGGCGCGATCTCGACCAGGTCCAGGCCCCGCTCCCGGGCGAGCATGACCGCCTGGCCCGTCGGCAGGACGCCCAGGGCGGCCTTGTTCTCGTCGATGACCCGGACCTCGCGGGCCAGGATCATCTCGTTGGTCCGGTGGGGCTTGGCCTTGACGACCGCGGGATAGAAGCCGTGTCTCTTGATAATGGTCGGTCCTCCTCTAGAAATTCACGGTGAGGCTTTTATTCCGATCGAGCTCCCGGGCCCGCTCGATGAAACGATCGACGGCGACCTCGCCCTTGTCGCCCTGGCCGTGGACGCGGAGGGCGGCCGTGCCGCGCTCGACCTCCCGGTCGCCGACGACGAGGATGGCCGGCACTTTCTGCAGCTCGGCCTCGCGGACCTTCTTGCCGACCTTCTCCCGGCCGAGGTCGCTCGCGGCCCGCAGGCCGGCGGCCCGGAGCCTCTCCTCGAGGCCCCTGGCGTAGGGCTCGTGGCGCTCGGCGATGGGCAGGACGAGGACCTGGACGGGGGCCAGCCACAAGGGGAAGCTGCCGTTGTAGTGCTCGACGAGGACGCCGAAGAAGCGCTCGAGCGAGCCGAGCAGGGCCCGGTGGACCATGTAGGGCCGGTGCCCCTTGCCGTCCTCGCCGACGTAGGTCATGTCGAAGCGCTCCGACATGTTGAAGTCGAACTGGATGGTCGTGCACTGCCACAGCCGGCCGATGGCGTCCTTGATCTTGATGTCGATCTTGGGGCCGTAGAAGACGGCCTCGCCCTCCATCCTCTCGTAGGGGCAGCCGCGGGCCTCCAGGGCCTTGACCAGGGAGGCCTCGGCCTGGCACCAGCGCTCGTCCGCGCCGCAGTACTTGGCGGCGTTGGCGGGGTCGCGGACCGACAGCTGGATGACGTTGTCGGTGAAGCCGAAATCGGCCAGGATGGAGACCGAGAAGTCGAGGACGCGCAGGATCTCGCCGTCGATCTGGTCGGGGGTGCAGAAGATGTGGGCGTCGTCCTGGGTGAAGCCGCGGACCCGGAGCAGGCCGTGGAGCGTGCCGCTGCGCTCGTAGCGGTAGACGGTGCCGAGCTCGGCCCAGCGCAGGGGCAGGTCGCGGTAGGAGCGCATCCGCGACTTGTAGATCTCGATGTGGAACGGGCAGTTCATCGGCTTCAGGAAATACGGCTGCTCGTCGATGTCCATCGGCGAGTACATGCTGTCCTTGTAGAAGCCGAGGTGGCCCGAGGTCTCCCAGAGCGTGGACCGCCCGATGTGGGGGGTATAGAGGATGTCGTAGCCGCCGGCCCAGTGGCGCTCCCGCCAGTGCTGCTCGATGACGGCCCGGACCCGGGCGCCTTTGGGGTGCCAGAGGATGAGCCCGCCGCCGAGCTCCTCGTTCGTGCTGAAGAGGTCCAGCTCGGCCCCGAGGCGGCGGTGGTCGCGCTTCTTGGCCTCCTCGAGCATGCGCAGGTGGTCCTCGAGCTCCTTGGCCGTGGCGAAGACGACGCCGTAGATCCGCTGCATCTGGGGCCCGCGCTCGTCCCCTTTCCAGTAGGCGCCGGAGACGGACAGGAGCTTGACGTGCTTGAGCAGGCCGGTCGAGGCGACGTGAGGCCCCAGGCAGAAGTCGGCGAAGGAGCCCTGGCGGTAGACGCTGACCTCGGCCTCGCCCTTCTCCCGGACGAGCTGGGCCTTGAGGGGCTGGCCGCTCTCCTCGAACATCCGAACGGCCTCGTCCTTGGGGAGGAGAAGCCGCTCGACCGGGAGGTTCTCCCGGGCGATCTCCTTCATCCGGGCCTCGATCCCGGCCAGGTCCTCGGGGGTGAAGGGGGCGTCCCGGAGGAAGTCGTAGAAGAAGCCGTTCTCGACGGCCGGGCCGATGCCGGTCTTGGTCCCGGGGTAGAGATCGAGGACGGCGTGGGCCAGGAGATGGGCCCCGCTGTGCCTCAGGGTCTCGATCGGAATATCGCTCATCTCGGACGCTCGCTCACTTTTTCAATCGACACGCCGGGAGACTCGAGCCCGGCCGCTTTTTGTCGGTGGTAGGCGCGGAGGGAATTGAACCCACGGCCTCTTCCGTGTCAGGGAAGCGCTCTCCCACTGAGCTACGCGCCTAAAATTCACTTTCTAAAGCCGTTATATCTTAAGCAAATCGTCCTCCCCTGTCAACACGCCGGCGGCCGGAAAATCGCGGCCCTTCCCCCGTTCCCGGGCCGCCCTCTCGAGGCGGCCCCCGGATGCGGGGCCCGGGGGGTGAAGCCGGGACCCTCGGCACCGCGCGCCCCGGGAGCGGCGCCGACGGGGCCGGAACGGTTCGCCCGGAGGGAAAAACGCGCCTCTGAAGAGAAGAAATGGGAGAAGAGCGAATCAGGCGCCGCTTGCGCTATAATGAGGGCGAGAATGATCGGCATCCTGTCCGACAGCCACGACAACCTGGACCGCCTCCGGGCGGCCGTCCGCCTCTTCAACGACGCCGGCTGCGACCTCGTCGTCCACGCCGGGGACTTCGTCGCCCCCTTCGCCGCCGGGGAGCTCCGCAACCTCCGGGCCCCGGTCAAGGCCGTCTTCGGCAACTGCGACGGGGAGAGGGCCGGCCTGGCCAAGGCCCTGGCCGGCGCCGGGGAGATCGCCGCGGCCCCCCTGGGCTTCGAGCACGCCGGCCGCCTTTTCGGCCTCTGTCACCTGGACTCGGGCGTCGAGGGCCTTCTCGCCGCGAAGGCCGTCGACGTCGTCATCTTCGGCCACACCCACCGCCCCCTGGTCGAGCGGCGCGGCGGCGTCCTCCTTGTCAACCCCGGCGAGGCCGGGGGCTGGCTCACGGGAAAGAGCACGGCCGCCCTGCTCGATCCGGCCGCCCTCGAGGCCGAGATCGTCCCGCTGTAGGGCCGGGGAGGACGCCCCGCCGGCCGGCCTTCCTTACAGGTTCCTTGACGGGTTATTGATTCAAGGCCTTTATTGGGCTATACTTAACCTTCGTTTCCTGACAATTGAAGAGTCCGGAATTCATGGAGGGAGAAGTGTCATCACGAGAGGAGAGCGCGCGATGAAGAAGGTCATCATCATGGGCGCCGCCGGGCGCGACTTCCATAACTTCAACACCTGCTTCCGGGACAACCCGGACTACCGGGTGGTCGCCTTCACGGCGACCCAGATCCCCGACATCGAGGGCCGCAGGTACCCCGCGGCCCTGGCCGGAAAGCTCTACCCCCGGGGCATCCCGATCGAGGCCGAGTCCGAGCTCGACAGGCTCATCGCCGCCCACAAGGTCGACGACGTCCACCTGGCCTACAGCGACCTCTCCTACCAGTACGTCATGAGCAAGGCCGCCCAGGTCCAGGCGGCCGGGGCCAACTTCGTGCTCCTCGGGCCGGCCGCCACGATGATCAAGAGCCGCCGGCCCGTCGTCTCCGTCTGCGCCGTCCGGACCGGCAGCGGCAAGAGCCAGACCAGCCGCAGGGTGGCCGCGATCCTCAAGGAGAAGGGCCGCCGCGTCGCCGCCGTCCGCCACCCCATGCCTTACGGCGACCTGGTCAAGCAGAAGGTCCAGCGCTTCGCCACCTACGCCGACCTCGACAGGCACGAGTGCACGATCGAGGAGCGCGAGGAGTACGAGCCCCACATCGACCGGGGCGTCATCGTCTACGCCGGCGTCGACTACGGCGCCATCCTCAAGCAGGCCGAGAAGGAGGCCGACGTCATCCTCTGGGACGGCGGCAACAACGACTTCCCCTTCTACCGGTCGGACCTCGAGATCGTCGTCGCCGACCCCCACCGGGCCGGCCACGAGCTCTCTTATTACCCCGGGGAGACCAATTTTCGCCGGGCCAAGGTCATCGTCATCAACAAGATGGACACGGCCGCGCCGGCCGGGATCGAGACCGTCCTGGCCTCGGCCAAGGCCGTCAACCCCAAGGCCGCGATCATCCGGGCCAACTCCCCGGCCATCGTCGAGGGCGGCGAGAGGATCCGCGGCAAGCGCGTCCTGGTCCTCGAGGACGGCCCGACCCTGACCCACGGCGGCATGAAGTACGGCGCCGGCATCGTCGCGGCCCGGAAGTACGGCGCGGCCGTCATCGTCGATCCCCGTCCCTTCGCCGTCGGCTCGATCAAGAAGACCTTCGAGAAGTACGGCCACCTCGACGACGTCCTGCCGGCCATGGGCTACGGCGAGAAGCAGACCCGCGAGCTGGCCAGGACGATCGAGGCCGTCGACTGCGACCTCGTCGTCAGCGCGACGCCGATCGACATCACCCGGGTCATCCGGGTCTCGAAGCCCATCCTCCGGGTCGGCTACGAGCTCGAGGAGATCGGCTCGCCCACGCTCGAGGACGTCCTGAAGAAGTTCTGACCCGGACCATTCATGAAAACGCAGCATTCCTCCATCAAACAAGAAACGCCAAGACCTGCGTTTTCACCCTTCGGGCAAGCCGGTCCGGGGCTTGTGAATAATCCAGGCCAGGGGGCCCGATGAGGCCGAAGATCGCCGTGGTCGCCTTCGGCGGCAACGCCATGCTGCCCGATCGCCAAAGAGGCCTGCAGGCGGAGCAGGAGCGGAACGCCCGGAGGGCGGCCGGGCTCATGGTCCACATCGTCGAGAAGGGCTACGAGCTCATCATCGTCCACGGCAACGGCCCCCAGGTCGGGAACCTCCTCATCCAAATGGAGAAGGCCGCGGACAGGATCCCCCCCTTCACCCTCGACGTCTGCGGGGCCATGACCGAGGGCAGCATGGGCTACATGCTCGAGCGCGCCCTGGTCAACGAGCTGCGGCGGCGGTCCATCGGCAAGGAGGTCGCCTCGCTCGTCACCCAGGTCGTCGTCGACAAGGACGACCCGGCCTTCGGCAGTCCGGCCAAGCCGGTGGGCCCCTTCTATTCGAGGCCCCGCGCCCGCCGGCTGGCCCGGGAGAAGGGCTGGACGATGGTCGAGGACGCCGGCCGGGGCTTCCGCCGGGTCGTCCCCTCGCCCCAGCCCGTCGCCGTCGTCAACGGCGGCGTCGTCCGCGAGCTCGTCGAGGCCGGCCGGATCGTCGTCGTCGCGGGCGGCGGGGGCGTCCCCGTCGCCGTCAAGCCCAACGGCCTCCTCGAGGGCGTCGAGGCCGTCATCGACAAGGACTACGCCGCCAGCCTGCTGGCCCGCGAGGTCCGGGCCGAGCTGTTCGTCATCCTGACCGCCGTCGCGCGCGTCTACATCGACTTCGGCCGGCCCGGCCAGAGAGGGGCCCCGATCCTGACCGTGGACGAGGCCCGGGCCCTCCTGGCCGAGGGCCAGTTCCCGCCGGGGTCGATGGGGCCCAAGGTCCGGGCCGCCGTCGAGTACATCGAGGCCGGCGGCCGGGAGGTCCTCATCACCAAGGACAGCCGGCTCAAGGCCGCCCTGGCCAACCGTTCGGGGACGCGGATCGTCGCGTCCGCCGCGTAGGAGGAACCGCGATGCAGAAAGATTTCCTGTCCGTCCGCGACCTGAGCGTCTACGAGTTCGGCAAGATGCTCGACAAGGCCGCGGAGGTCAAGAAGCGCCCGGACAAGTTCCGCAAGGCCCTCAAGGGCAAGATCCTGGCCATGATCTTCCAGAAGCCGTCCCTGCGCACGCGGATGACCTTCGAAGCCGGCATGCTCCGCCTCGGCGGCGAGGCCATCTACCTCGCCCCCGCGGACATCCAGATGGGCAGCCGCGAGGGGGCCGCCGACATCGGCAGGAACCTCGAGCGCTGGATCGACGGGATCATGATCCGGACCTTCGGCCACCGGATCGCCGTCGACCTGGCCGCCAACACCGGGGTCCCGGTCATCAACGCCCTGACCGACCTGTCGCACCCCTGCCAGGCCATGGCCGACTTCCTGACCCTGCGGGAGCACAAGGGCGCCCTGTCGGCCCTCAAGCTGGCCTACGTCGGCGACGGCAACAACGTCTGCCACAGCCTCATGCTGGCTGCGGCCCGCGGCGGGACGAAAATGGCCGTCGCCACCCCGCCCGGCTACGAGCCCAACCCCGAGGTCGCCGCCTGGGCCCGCGAGGACGGCCGCGACACCGGTTTCGAGCTGGTCCTGACGAACTCGCCCGAGGAGGCCGTGAGCGGCGCCGACGCCGTCTACACCGACGTCTGGGCGTCCATGGGCCAGGAGGCGGAGAAGGAGGCCCGGGCCCTGGTCTTCGCCCCTTACCAGGTCAACGCCAAGCTCTTCGCCCGGGCCAAGAAGGACGCCCTGTTCATGCACTGCCTGCCGGCCCATCGCGGCGAGGAGGTCACGGCCGAGGTCATCGACTCGCCGAACTCGGTCGTCTACGACGAAGCCGAGAACCGGCTCCACGCCCAGAACGCCATCCTGATCGCCCTCATGGGCCGGACGAACGTCCATGACTGACGAAGCTCCCCTCCTGACCGACGTCTCCGACGGGGACCTGGCCTTCGTCGAGCGGGAGCTCGAGCGGACGCCGCACCCGCTCGCCGCCAGGGACCTGGCGGCGAAGCTGGCCTTCGAGAAGACGGCCGCGGAGCGGACCCAGGACGTCAAGAAGTACGACCCCGTCGCCCGCTACGAGGTCGGCGACCTCATCGAGAAGGAGTACAGCGAGCCCCTGACCGTCGGCAGCAAGGCCGTCGAGCACTTCGAGGGCCGGGTCATCCTCAAGGTCGTCGCCAAGACGTTCTCGCCGCAGTTCGGCTGCGAGATGCTCGAGGTCGACTACCCCGGCGGCGGCGTCTTCCGGAAATACATCGACTACATGAAGAAGACGCGGACCCAGGTCCTGCTGCCCTCCGATTGCGAGGGCCGCGGCCAGGCCGCCGAGATCATGGCCAAGGGCGACGACCCCCGCCTGACCGAGCTGCCCATGACCGAGCGGGACCTCAAGGCCCTCGAGAAAAACCTCCGGGCCCGCTTGGCCAAGGACCCGAACGTCTTCGCCTGGAACGACCTCTGGCAGCTGGCCGCCAAGCGCGTCGAGATCCCGCCCGAGAAGGTCCAGGAGATCCAGGCCGACATCGCCGCGGCCGGCTGTTCGGCCTCGACCGAGGACCTCGTCCGCAAGGTCTTCGGCCTCGAGGCCTCCAACGACCTCTTCGACCTGACCGCCCTGAGCCTCAACACCCTGCTGGAGAAGAAATACAAGCGGGAGTTCATCCTCGTCTCCGATGCCGGCTGGGGCCGCTGGCACCTCAGGCCGGTCCTCAACGCCATGCCGGACGGCCTGGCCCTGGCCGCCCCGGCGGCCGAGTTCCCCGAGATCGAGGCGGCCGAGAGGCCCGAGATGAGCATCGTCCAGGACTTCCCGATCAAGGTCTACCTGACCTGGCGGGAGATCGTCTCCGGCGGGCTCAAGGTCCCCCGGAGCCTGGGCAAGTCCCTGGCCCGCGTCCGCGAGTACACGTTCACCGAGACGGACGAGAACAAGGCCTACACGCTGTTCTATTTCCCCAACGAGAGCTACTTCCTGGGGCTCCAGGACTTCTACGCCCAGCACAACATCCCCCAGGGCGCCAGCCTGACCCTCGAGCGGACCGGGCCGGCGAGCTTCAAGTTCTGGGTCAAGAAATCGAAGAAGAAGATGTCCGTCCTCCGGCTCGGCTACGACGCCGAGACCGACATGTTCACGGACCCCGGCGGCGAGGCCCACACCTACGCCGAGCCCAACAAGATCATCTACATCGAGCGCGACACGCTCCTCCGCCTCCTGTCGATGGCCGAGGCGCGCGAGGGCCTCGGCCTCAAGGACTTTCTCGTCCTCGTCTTCAAGGACCCGGCCCTGGCCACGTCGGCCCATGCCCTCCATTTCCTCCGGGCCTACCATCTCGTCGATGTCGTCCGCCAGACGACCCAGGAAGACGTCGAGACCGTCCTCCTGAACTCGCCGGAGTTCACCAAGTCCGACAAGAAGAAGGGCGTGTTCTCGTACCGCGAGCCCTTCGTCCCCGAGGAGGAAGCCCCTCTCGAAGGCGAATATCCCGAGGGCTACGGGGAGGCCGCGCCCGAGGCTTACGCGCCCGAGGAGGCGGCCCTCGAGGCCGTCGCCGAGGACATCCTCCAGGCCGAGCCCGACACCGGGCTCGAGACCGTCCCCGAGGGACCGGCCGGGAGGGCCGCTCCCGCCGCGGCGCCCGCGGCAGGCGGGAGGAAAGAGAAGCCGTTCAAGCGCAGGCGGCCGAAGGCCGAGGGCGAGAAGGGCCCGCGTCCCAAGAAGAGCGAACGCCGGGTCATCGAGGAGAAGATCGTCGAGGCGGAATCGGAGCGCGACGCCCTGGCCGCGGTCAAGGAAAAAGAGGAAGAGGTCTTCGAGCAGCGGGTCCGGGAGCGGCGGGAGAAGAAGGACGAGGTCAAGCCGGCCGCGGCCAAGCCGAAGGAGCCCAAGTTCGGCCTCTTCGGCGACCTGCTCAAGACGGCCCTCAAGAAGATGCCCAAGGAGCACGAAAGCGGCGAAGCGCCCGAAGAGCCTCGGCCCGAGCCGGGGCCGGGGCCGGAAGCCGCGGAGCCGCGGCCCGGGGCGCCGCAGGCCGCCGAGCCGGGCAAGCCCGAAGGCGAGGCTGAGTAGCGGCCTTCTCCCTTCTTCGCGGAAGCCGTCTTTCACGGCAGCCTGGGCCCGGCAGCCGCGGTCTCTCAGGGCTTGGCTCGGGCTGGCGCGCCTTCGATCCGATCCCTCTCTTTCTGCTGCGACTTGAAAACGTCTCGCCCGGCTGAACGGACGAGCCGGCCTAGAGGATGTCCCGGACCGAGCCCTTGCGGCGGGTCACGCCCATCGAGTCGAGCAGCTCCAGGAGCGGGATCGAGTACTTGCGCGACAGGCCGGTCAGGGCCTTGAACTCGGCCACCGTCAGTTCCTTCCTGCCCGAGGCGCGGAGCTTGCGGACGATCCCGTCGAGCCAGTCCCGGTGAATGATGAAGCCGTCGGGGCCTTCGACGATCTTCTTCCGCTCGGCCAGGACGGCCAGCAGCGTCTGGAGCTTCCCCGGGGCCAGCCCGAGCTCGGCCCGGATCTCATCCAGGGAGACCGCGCCGGGGTCGCCGCCGAGCACCCTCTTCTCGAGCGCGGCCAGGGTCTCTTCCTCCCCCGGCGCGAGCGGGATGTGGAAATCGGGCAGCCGGACGGACCCCCCGTCCTCGACGATCCGGCCCTCCTTGGCCAGGAGCCGCAGGGCCAGGACGAGGACGGCCCGGGGGGTGTCGAAACGCGCCTCCAGCTTCTCCCGGGGCGCCCCGCGCTGGTTCGAGTGAGTCTTGTGATAACGGGCGAGGAAGGCGACGATCCGGCCGCGAAGGAAGGCCAGCCCGTCCTCGGCGATCAGGCGCAGGGGGTCGAAGGAGAGGATGCGGACCCGCCCCTCGGTCTCGAGCGCCCGGGCCAGCTCCTCGACGCGCGACGCGGACAGGCGCGCGAACGAGGCCAGGCGCCCCCCCTGGAGGCCTTCGAGGCCGTCCGCTTCGGCCAAGGCCAGGACCATGTCCTTCTCGCCGAGGGCCAAGCGGGCCAGGAGGTCCTTGCGCCGCGCCCGCGACAGCCCGTCCGGCGGGGGCGGGTCGGGGAACAGGCAGGCGCCGCGGGCGACGGTCGCTCCGGCCGCCCGGAGCTCGAACGGGTCGCTCCAGCGGACATCCAGGGCCGGCGAGATCTCGATCCGCGCGAACGGCCTGTCCCGCCGGCCGGCGAAGGCGTAGTCCGTCAGGCGCGCGGCGGCGCTCCCGCCGAGGAACACGGCCTCGGCCCGGAACTCCCGGACGCCGCGGGGGAACGGGCCGTCCAGCACGGCGTCGAACGCGGACACCTTCACCGGCGGCCCTCCTCCGGGTCCGCGGCCGGCATGAAGGTCATGCGGCGCAGGGCCGGATCGCAGGCGACCAGGACGACGCGGACGGCGTCGCCCAGCTCGAACGTCCGGCGCTTCCGCTTCGGCCGGAGCCGGCGGGCGGCCGGCTTGGGCTCGTACTCCCCCCGCAGCGAGGGGAACGGCAGGAGCCCGGAGACGAAGTACTCGTCGATCTCGACGATGAGGCCGGCCTTGACCACGTCGACGACGATGCCGCCGAACTCCTCGCCCAGGCGGTCCTTGAGGAAGCGGAAGATCCGCCACTCGAGAAGGGACTGCTCGGCCTCGGCGGCGTTGCGCTCCCGCTCGGACGACCGGGCCGCGATCGCCTCGAGCGGCAGCCGTGTCGGGCCCTCGCGGGCCAGCAGGGCCTTGAGGAGGCGGTGGACGACGAGGTCGGGGTAGCGGCGGATGGGCGACGTGAAATGCGTGTAATCCGTCTTGGCCAGGCCGTAATGGCCGACGTTCCTCGGCGAATAGACCGCGAGCTTCATCGCCCGCAGGACCTGGATGCCGACGAACTTCTCTCCCGGCAGGCCCTTGGCCTTCTCGAGGACGCGCTGGAGGTCGCGGGACTTCGTCTTGGACGGTTCCGGCAGGGTCAGCCCGAAATTCAGGATGAGGTCGCGGAGCTTCTCCAGGTCGGCGACGGCCGGGGCCGGGTGGACCCGGTATATCGACGGCGCCTTCTTCTCCGAAAAACGCTTGGCCACGGCGACGTTGGCCGCGACCATGAACTCCTCGATCAGCCGGTGGGCCTCGTTCCGCTCGCTCGCGGCGACGGCGAGAAGCCGGCCCCCCTCGTAGACGAGCTCGGGCTCGACGAGGTCGAAGTCGAGGCCGCCCTCGGCCAGGCGCCGCCGCCGCAGGGCCTCGGCCAGCTCCCGCATGGCCAGGAGGCCGGGGGCGACGTCGGCGAACCGGGCCGACTCGCCCGCGTCCCCTTCGAAGATCTTGAAGACCGAGGTGTAGGTCAGGCGGTGCGCCGTCCGGATGACCGAGGGCGTGAACTCGGACCCGCGGACCCGGCCGTCCTCGCCGACCTCCATCAGGACGGAGAACGCGAGCCGCGCGACCCGCGGCCGCAGGCTGCAGAGGCCGTTCGAGAGCCGCTCGGGGAGCATGGGCAGGGTCAGGTCCGGGAAATAGACGCTCGTGCCGCGCTCGAAGGCCTCGCGGTCGAGGGCGCTCCCCGGCGTCACGTAGTGGGAGACGTCGGCGATGTGGACCCCCAGGAGCCAGCCGCCGGCCGGGAGCCTCCGGACGCTGACGGCGTCGTCGAAGTCCTGGGCCTTCTCGCCGTCGATCGTCACGGCCGTCCAGCCGCGGAAGTCCCGCCGGCCTTCGAGCGCCGCCGCCGGGACGCCGTCGGGGAAGGCGGCGGCTTCCTCGAGGGCCTCGCCGGCGAAGGCGGTCCGGAGGCCGTAGCGGCGGACGACCACCTGGGAATCGACCCCCGGGTCCTCCGGCCGGCCGAGGACGCAGGTGACGGCGAGCGTCGTCCGGTCGACCTCGACGATCGCGCCCGGCCCGGGGCGGAGGCGGCCGCGGGACTTGAGCGGGAGATCGTCCTGGTCGGGCGAGTCGAAGGGCTGGAGGAAGGGCGCCCCGCCCCTCTCCTTGTAGACGCCCAGGATCGCGGTCCGGCCCTTGGCCAAGACGCGCTCGACGCGGCCTTCGGGCTTGCCGAACTTGCCCCGCTCCTCGACCGAAACGACGACCTCGTCGCCGGGCATGGCGCCCCGGGCGAAGCGGGCCGGGATGAAGATGTCCTCGCCGCCCGCCGCCGGCGTCACGAAGCCGAAGCCCGGACGGGCGGTGACGAAGCGGCCGCGGACGTTCTTCGTGCTGCTGGCCATGGCGCGCTCAGTGATAGAAAAGAGAGACGTGGGGGACGCGGAGGGCGGCCCGGGCGGCCCGGACCGCCAGCCGGCGGCCGGCCGCGTCCTCGGCGGCCGCTCCCTCCGCGGCCGCGGCCCGGACCCAGAGCAGCTCCTCGATGTCTTCCTCGGTCCGCTCGAGGGCGGCCTCGTCGGGCCGGCCGGCTCCGAGGACGTCGAGCGCCCGCCGGAGCAGGACGGCGACCTCCGCGTCCTCCCCCGCCGGCCCCTCGAGGGCTTTCTCGATCTCCCGGCGGACCCGGGCGGCCTTGTCCGGCCGGCCCGCCGCCGCGGCCGGGCCCCGGCCGCCGGCGCCCCGGTCGCGGTGCTGGGCGAAGGCCTCGTCGACCTGCTTCTCGCAGCGCCCGAGGGGAACGCCCCGCGCCGACCGTCCCCGCGACCTCAGCCCGTCGAACGTCCGGCCGATGCCCTCGAGGACGACGCGGAGGGGGATCCGGCGGGCCTCCCACGAGGCGATCAGGGCCTGGTCCCGCGGCGAGAGGAGGAACGGGGCGCCCCGGCGCTCGAGGAAGGCCCGGGCGATGGCCTGGTAATAGCCCCTGCGGTCCTTGTCGTCTTCGGTCATGGTCGTCCGGCCCCGGCGCTCAGGCCGCGGCGTCGCGGTTTCTCTCGTGGATGATGCGGAGCCCCATGAGGACGAGGTCGGGCTCGAAGGCCTCGATCGCCGGCAGCTCGGCCGCGACCTGGCCGCCGAAGCCGCCCGTGGCCACGACGCGGGCCGTCCCGCCGAGCTCCCCGCGGATCTCGGCGATCGTGTTGGTGACGAGGCCGATGTAGCCGAAATAGAGCCCCGACTGCATGCTGGCCACGGTCGTCCGGCCGATGGCCCGCTTGGGCTTGCGGATCTCGACCCGGGGCAGGCGGGCCGTCTTGAGGGTCAGCGCCTCGGCGGCGATCCGGATGCCCGGGGCGATGGCCCCGCCGAGGTACTCCCCTTTGGCCGAGATCGCGTCGAAGGTCGTCGCCGTCCCGAAATCGACGACGATGGCCGGCCCGCCGTATGTCTCGAAGGCCGCGACCGCGGCCGCGATCCGGTCCGCCCCGACCTCGAAGGGGTTCTCGTAGAGGATGGGCATGCCCGTCCTGAGGCCGGGGCCGACGACGAGAGGGGCCCGGCCGAAAAAGCCCCGGCAGACCTCCTCGATGACCGGGGTCAGCGGCGGGACGACGCTGGAGACGATGGCCGCCGTGATCTCGGCCGGCTCGAGCCCGGCCACCCGCATGAGATCGAGGAACGTGACCCCGTATTCGTCGCCGGTCTTGTCGCTGTCGGTCCGGACCTTCCAGCTCCTGAGGAGCGACCGGCCGTCGAAGACGCCGACGGCGATGACCGTGTTGCCGACATCGAACGCCAAGAGCATCGTTACCCTCCCTGACGGGGCCCTCACGCCCCTTCGAGGCCCAGGACCGCGTCGAGGACGGCCGGGCCCGCCGGGCCGCCCCGGTCGACGACCAGCCGGCCCTCGGGATCGAGGCCCCGGCAGACCGCCTCGAACGTCCCTCCGGCCGTGGTGACCCGCACGGCCCGGCCCGGCGGGAAGGCCAGGCGGGACTCGGCGGCCGCCACGACCCGCTCCTTTTCGCCCCGGGCGAGGGCATTATACCAACTGTCGAGGGCCCGACAAAGGCCGTCGAACAGGCCGTCGACGGTCGCCTCGACGGCCCCGGCCAGGCGGAGCGAGGTCGCGGCGCCGCGGATCCCGGCCGGGAAGTCCTCCGGACCGTGGCCGACGTTGAGGCCGATCCCGACGACGGCGAAGCCCCCTTCCGGCCCGGACGAGACCGCTTCGGACAGGATGCCGGCGAGCTTCCGGCCGCCGAGGACGAGATCGTTCGGCCACTTGAAGCGGGTCTCGATCCCGGCGCCGGCCAGGACGGCGTCGGCCGCCGCCAGCCCCGCGACCAGGGGCAGGAGGTGGGGCGAGGGGACGGGGCCGCCCCCGGGGCCGCGGACGACGAACGAGGCGTAGAGCCCCAGCCCGGCCGGCGAGTGCCAGGCCCGGCCCTTGGTGCCCCGGCCGCGCGTCTGCTCCCGGGCGACGACGGCGGCGCCGTGGGCCGCCCCGGCGAGGGCCAGGGCGCGGGCCGCGTCGTTGGTCGAACCGACGCTCGCCAGGCGATGGACGGGGGTTCCGAAGGGCACGGGTCTCTCGCCCCGGGGGCTCAGGCCGGGCCGGAGAGCTTGGCCAGGCTCTGGCCGAGCTTCTCCAGGCGGTGGCGGAGCTCCTCCAGCCGGGACCTGTTCTCGGCCACCACGGCCGCCGGGGCCCTGGCCGTGAAGTCGGCGTTCCCGAGCCTGCGCGCGATCCTCTCCGCCTCCGCCTCGGCCTTGGCCATCTCCTTCCCGATGCGCTCGCGCTCCTGTCCGGCGTCGACCGGCTTCTCGACGACGAGCCCGAGCTCGAACGGGCCGGCCACGCCCTTGAGGACGCTCTCCCCTTCCGGGACGGCCGCGGCGAATCCGATCGTCTTCAGGCCGGCCAGGGCCTTGACGAGCTCCGCCTGGGCCTCGACGACGGCCGTCCGCCCGGTCGCGTCCGGGCCCCCGCCGGCCCGGCCCGCGACGACGACGAGCCCGATCCTCTCCCGGGGGGCGATCCGGTTCTCCGTGCGGACCCGCCGCGTCTCCTCGACCAGGCCCTGGACGAGGGCCATGTCGGCTTCGAGGGCCTCGTCCCGCCAGTCCGGCCGGGGCCCGGGGAACTCGGCCGCCGCGAGCGACCTGCCGGCGCCGGGGAGGTGGCTCCAGATCTCCTCGGTGATGAAGGGCATGAACGGGTGGAGGAGCCTGAGGATGCGGTCGAGGGCGTCGGCCAGGACGGCCTCGGTCGTGCGGTTGCCGGCCCGCAGGCCGACCTTGGCCGCCTCGACGTACCAGTCGCAGAACTCGTGCCAGACGAAATGGTAGAGGAGGTCGGCCGCCTCGTAGAACTTGTACTGCTCGAGGGCGGCCGTGAGCGCGTCCGTGACCGCCGCGAGACGGCTGCGGATCCAGCGGTCGGCCAGAGTCAGCTCGCTCTCCCGGGCCTCGGCCCGGCCGTCCCCGAGGTTCATGAGCACGAAGCGCGAGGCGTTCCAGATCTTGTTGGCGAAGGCCCGGTAGCCGGCCATGCGCTCCTCGGACAGGGCCAGGTCCATGCCGGGCACGGCCAGCGCGGCCAGGGTGAAGCGCAGGGCGTCGGTGCCGTATCTGTCGATCATCTCCAGCGGGTCGATGATGTTGCCCTCGGACTTGCTCATCTTGCGCCGCTTGAGGTCCCGGACGAGGCCGTTGATGAAGACCGTCCGGAACGGGGCCTCCCCCCGGAACTTGAGCCCCATCATGATCATGCGGGCGACCCAGAAGAAGATGATGTCGAAGCCGGTGGACATCAGGTCGGTCGGGTAGAAGGCCCGGAGGTCCTCGGTCTCGTCGGGCCAGCCGAGCGTGCCGAACGGCCACAGGGCCGAGGAGAACCATGTGTCGAGGACGTCCTCGTCCTGGTCGACGGCCCCGCCGCAGGCGCCGCACTTGGCCGGCGCTTCCATGGCCACGATGACCTGGCCGCAGTCGCGGCAGTGCCAGGCCGGGATGCGGTGGCCCCACCAGAGCTGGCGGGAGATGCACCAGTCGTGGATGTTGTACATCCACTCGAAGTAGGTCTTGGCCCAGTTGGCCGGCACGAACGTTATCCGGCCGTCCTCGACGGCCCGGATGGCCTCGTCGGCCAGGGGCTTGACGCGGACGAACCACTGCCACGACAGGTGCGGCTCGATGACGCTCTTGCAGCGGTAGCAGTGGCCGACGGCGTGGCCGTGGTCCTCGACCTTGACCAGGAGGCCCAGCGCCTCGAGCTTCTCGACGACCTTGGCCCGGGCGGCGAAGCGGTCCAAGCCGGCGTAATCGGGGCCGGCCGCCTCGGTCATCTTGCCCTCGCCGTCGATGACGATGACCTGCTCCAGGCCGTGCTTCTTGCCGAGCTCGAAGTCGACCGGGTCGTGGGCCGGGGTGACCTTGACGGCGCCCGTGCCGAACTCCCGCTCGACCCGCTCGTCGGTGATGACCGGGATGGGCCTGTCCTGGAGCGGCAGGATGACCCTTTTGCCGTGGAGCCGGCGGTAGCGCCCGTCGTCGGGGTGGACGGCCAGGCCCGTGTCGCCGAGCATGGTCTCGGGACGGGTCGTGGCCACGACCACGGACTCGTCCGAGCCCTCGACCCGGTAGCGGATGTGCCAGAGCTTGCCCTTGAGGTCCTTGTGCTCGATCTCGATGTCCGAGAGCACGGTCCGGCACTTGGGGCAGCGGTTGACCAGGAAGTAGTCGCGGTAGATGAGGCCCTCATTGTGGAGGGAGACGAAGACGGTCTTGACGGCCCGGGTGAAGCCGGGGTCCATGGTGAAGCGCTCCCGGGACCAGTCGAGCGAGGCGCCGAGCCTCTTGAGCTGGCCGGTGATGACGCCGCCGTACTTCTCCTTCCAGTCCCAGGCGATGCGGAGGAACTCGTCGCGGCCGACCTTCTCCCGGCTCAGGCCTTTCTCGGCCAGGCTCTTCTCGATGACGTTGTGGACGGCGATCGAGGCGTGGTCGGTCCCGGGCAGCCACATGCAGTTGTGGCCCTGCATCCGCTTCCAGCGGGTGACGATGTCCGGCAGGGTGAAGCAGAGGGCGTGGCCCATGTGGAGGATGCCGGTGACGTTCGGCGGCGGCAGGACCATCGAGAACTTGGGCTTCGGGGACTTCGGGTCGGCGACGAAGAGGCCCTCCTCCAGCCAGAACCGGCCCCACTTCTCCTCGACGGGTTTCGGATCGTAGGCTTTCTCCAGCTCGTCTCGGGGGGTCATGTCTTCGGCCTCCACTCCTTGAGCTCGGCCAGGAGGCTGGCCCGGACCCGCTTCTCGATCTCCCTCTCCATGGCCACGATCTCCCCGTGGATGACCGCCTTGAGGTCCGGTCCGGCGGCGGCCGCGGACGGCTTCGCCCCGGCCGGTCCGGTCTCGCCCGCCTGCCCCAGCCAGAGCGGGTCCTCGGGCAGCGACGGCGGGCCGGTCTTGCGGGCGATGAGCTCCCGGACGAGGGAGGCCAGCCGTTCCGAGTCGAAGGGCTTGAGGACGATCTCGTCGTACTCGGCCGGCGGGGGCGCGTCCCTGTCCAGCGACTCGAACGTCCCCTTGAGGCCGACGAGCGGGATGTCCCGGAGCTCCTCGTGTCCGCGCAGGACCCGGCCGACCTCGTAGCCGTCCCGGCCCGGGAGCGTCAGGCTGACGACGAGGGCGTCGGGCCGGAGGCCGGCCGCCGCCTCGACGAGCGAGGCGCCGTCCTCGAAGACGCTCAGACGGAACTCCGGCTCGGCGAAGACGAGCTGGGCCGCCTTCTGGACCGAGGGGCTCGGGTCGGCCAAAACGATCGTGTAGGGCACTGAGGACCTCAGAACATCAACAAAACAGTCAGTTTACTTTACCCGTTCGGATCGGGGCTGTCAATTCGGGACGGTTTTCGCGGAACCCGCCTCTTGCCGCTCTCGGCGGCCTTCGGCTTCGCGATCGCTTCTGCCGAGTATCGCGCGGTCGCGCGCCCGGTCGGGCGAGCGGGAACGAATGGAGGCGGATCCAACCGGCCCGGGCGAGATCAATACTCGACCGAGACCGAGCTCTCGCCCAGGAGCGACTCGATCTTCCGGATGAGCTCCTCCGAAGGCGTGACCTTCTGGACCTCGGCGCTCTGGGCCACGACCCTGAAGGAGCGTGGCGTGACGAGCTCGAACTGGACCGGGCACTTGCCCTCGTAGCCGTCGAGGACGGTCTTGAGCTCGGCGATGACGGCGTCCTCCAGGCCGGGGAGGAAGATGCGCACGACGACGCGCTTGGCCTGCTTCTCGAAGGCCTCGACGAGCGGCAGGGCCTGGGCCAGGCTGACCCGCCGGTTGTCCTCCTCGCCCATGAACTTGCCCTTGATCCAGACGAGCTGGCCCTCGCGGAGATAGGGGCCCGACTTGGCGAAGCTCTCGGGGAAGGCCACGACCTCGATCTTCCCGGTCAGGTCCTCGAGGACGAACGTGGCCATGCGCTCGTCCTTGCGCGTCTTGAGCGGCTTGATGGAGGCGACGATGCCGGCCAGGCGGACGTCCTTGTCGAAGTCCTTGTCGGGATCGAGCTCGCCGACGAGGTGGGAGACGAGCTTGCGGACGCGGTCCTTGTAGCGGGCCAGGGGGTGGCCGGTGATGTAGAGGCCCAGGGCGTCCATCTCGTAGGACAGGACGTGGGACTCGTCCCACTCGCGCATGTCCCGGACCTCCTGGGACAGGTCCGGCGGATCGACCGCCCCCGACCCGAAGAGCGAGGCCTGGCGGGCCTCCCGGGCCCTCTGGGCCTCGTGGCCGAACTCGATCATCCGGTCGAGCATGTGGAAGCACTGCGAGCGCTTCCAGCCCAGGGAGTCGAAGGCCCCGGCCTTGATCAGGCTCTCCACGGCCTTGCGGTTGAGGACCTTGGCGTCGTGCCCGCGAAAGAGGTCGAACGGCGACCGGAAGCCGCCGGCCTTCTTCCGGGCGGCCACGAGCTCCTCGACGGCCGCCTGGCCGATGCCCTTGACCGCGGCCAGGCCGAAGCGGATGCCGCCGCCCTCGACGGTGAACCGGAACTCGCTCTCGTTGACGTCCGGCGGCAGGACCCGGATGCCCATCTCGTGGCACTCGCCGATGTACTTGGCGACTTGCGAGGTCGCCCCGCGCTCGGCCTCGGAGGTCAGCAGGGCGGCCAGGAAGTGGACCGGGTGGTGGGCCTTGAGGTAGGCCGTCTGGTAGGCCAGAAAGGCGTAGGCCGCGCTGTGGGACTTGTTGAAGCCGTACTCGGCGAACTCCTTGATCTGCTCGAAGATCTTGTCGGCCTTGGCCGCGGCGATGCCCTTCTTCCTGGCCCCCTGGACGAACTTCTGCTTCTGGGCCCTCATCGTCTCCCGGTCCTTCTTGCCCATGGCCTTGCGCAGCAGGTCGGCCCCGGCCAGGGTGAAGCCGGCCAGGTCGGTGGCGACGCGCATGACCTGTTCCTGGTAGACGATGATGCCCCGGGTCTCCCGGAGGATCGGCTCGAGCTCGGGCACCTCGTAGGCGACCCGCTCGGGGTGGTTGCGGCGCTGGATGAACTCGTCGGTCATGCCGCTCTTGAGGGGGCCGGGGCGGTAGAGGGCGTTGAGGGCGATGAGGTCCCGGAACTCCTCCGGCCGGAAGCGGCGCAGGAGGTCCTTCATGCCCGGGCTCTCGAACTGGAAGACGCCGTCGGTGTTGCCGGCCTTGAAGACGTCGAAGGTGGCCGCGTCGTCGAGCGGCAGGCGGTTGATGTCGATGACCCGGCTCGTCTCCTTGCGGATGAGCTCGAGGGCGTCGTCGATGACGGTCAGGTTGCGCAGCCCGAGGAGGTCCATCTTGAGCAGGCCGAGGGCCTCGACGTCGCCCATGGGGAACTGGGTCGTGACCTCGCCCTTGGCCGACTGGTAGAGGGGCAGGAACTCGACCAGGGGCTTGGGCGTGATGACGATGCCGGCGGCGTGGATGGAAGGGTGGCGGACCTGGCCCTCGATCTTCTGGGCGATGGCCAGCAGCTGGGCGATCTTGGCGTTCCGGTCCCGCAGCGCCCGGAGCTCGGGGACGCTCTTCAGGGCGTCGGCGATCTTCGCGTCGACGGCGAGGGGGATCATCTTGGCGACGCGGTCGACCTCGGGCAGGGGCACCTCGAGGACGCGGCCGACGTCGCGGATGGCCCCCCGGGCGGCCATGGTCCCGAAGGTGATGATCTGGCAGACGTTCTCCTGGCCGTACTTCCGGGTGACGTACTCGATCATCTCCGGCCGGCGGCGGCCGCAGAAGTCCATGTCGATGTCGGGCAGGCTGATGCGCTCGGGGTTGAGGAAGCGCTCGAAGAGGAGGTCGTACTCGATGGGGTCGATCTCGGTGATCTCCAGGGCGTAGGCGAGCAGGCTCCCGGCGACCGAGCCGCGGCCGGGGCCGACGGGGATGCCCTTTTCCCGGGCGGCCCTGAGGAGGTCCCAGACGATCAGGAAGTAGCCCTCGAAGCCCATCTGCTCGACGAGCCTGATCTCCCGCTTCATCCGGTCCTCGTACTCGCCGATCGAGTGCGCTGCCCCCCCGCCCTCGGTGTCGGGGAGGCGGGCGGACATGCGGGCCCGGAAGCCCGCCCAGGCGACTTCCTCGAAGTATTCCCTCAGTCCCTTTCCGTCCGGCGGCACGAACACGGGCAGGGAATAGGACTTGGTCGGGAAGTCGAAGACGCAGCGGGCGGCGATCTTGCCCGTGTTCTCGACGGCGTCCGGGGTGTCGGGGAAGAGCGCGGCCATCTCGGCCGCGGACTTGAAGTAGAACTGATCGGACCCGAACTTGAGCCGGTCCGGGTCGGACATCTTCCGGTTCGTCTGGATGCAGACCAGGACGTCCTGGCTCTCGGCGTCCTCGCGGCGGGCGAAGTGGACGTCGTTCGTGGCGGCCAGGGGCAGGCCGAGCTTGCGGGCCACGGCCGCGAGCTGGGGGTTGACCGCCTTCTGGGCCGCGAGGCCGTGGTCCATGAGCTCGATGTAGAAGTCGCCGGGCCCGAATATCGCCGCGTACTCGCGGGCCGCCTCCTCGGCCTTCTCGGGCAGGCCCCGTCCGAGCCAGACGGCGACCTCGCCCTTGAGGCAGGCCGAGAGCCCGATCAGGCCGGCGGCGTGGCCGGCCAGGAGCTCCTTGTCGATCCGGGGGCGGTAGTAGAAGCCCTCGAGGTAGCTCTGGGTGACGAGCCGGCAGAGGTTCCGGTAGCCCGTCTCGTCCTTGACCAGGAGGACGAGGTGGAAGTGGTGGATGTCGTCGGCCGCGCCGGGCTTCTTGTCGAAGCGGCTCTGCGGGGCGACGTAGACCTCGCAGCCGAGGATGGGCTTGACGCCCCGGGCCTTGGCCGCCTTGAAGAACGGGACGGCGCCGAAGATGTTGCCGTGGTCGGTCATGGCCACGGCGGGCATGTTGTTCTCGTAGGCCGCGGCGACGAGGTCGGCGACCTTCAGGCAGCCGTCGAGGATGGAATATTCGGTATGGTTGTGAAGGTGGACGAACGTCGGTTCCATGAGTGAGCGTCCGACCCGGCGCCGCCCGGGCCTATTCCCATTCGATCGTCCCGGGCGGCTTGGTCGTCACGTCGTAGACGACCCGGTTGACGCCCCGGACCTCGTTGACGATGCGCGCCGAGATGGCGGCCAGGAGCTTCGGCGGGGCCGGGTACCAGTTGGCCGTCATGCCGTCGGCGCTCTGGACGAGACGGACGGCGACGGCCCGGTGGTAGGTCCGCCGGTCGCCCATGACGCCGACCGACCGGACCGGCAGCAGGACGGCGAAGGCCTGCCACAGCTTCCTGTAGATCCCGGCCTTCCGGACCTCCTGGAGGACGACGTCGTCGGCCGCCCGCAGGATCTCCAGGCCCTCCCGGTCGACCGGGCCGATCATCCGGACGGCCAGGCCCGGCCCGGGGAAGGGGTGCTGGTGGATGAAGTCCCGGTCGACGCCGAGCTCGAGGGCCAGGGCCCGGACCTCGTCCTTGAACAGCTCCCGGAGCGGCTCGATCAGCTTGAACCGCAGGCCCTTGGGCAGCCCGCCGACGTTGTGATGGGACTTGATGACGGCGGACGGCCCCCGGACCGGGCTGGACTCGATGACGTCGGGGTAGATCGTGCCCTGGGCCAGGAAGGCCGCCCCGCCGAGCCGCATGGCCTCGCGCTCGAAGAGGTGGATGAACAGCCGGCCGATCGTCTTGCGCTTCCGCTCCGGCGAGGCGACGCCGCGCAGCTTCTCCAGGAACAGGTCCGAGGCGTCGACGCCGACGACCTTGAGGGCGAACTTGCGGCGGAAGGCCTCCATGAGCGTCTCGTACTGGCCCAGGCGCAGGAGGCCGTTGTCGATGAAGATGCAGGTCAGCCGTCGGCCGACGGCCTTGTGGACGAGGAGCGACGTGACCAGCGAATCGACGCCGCCGGACAGGCCGCAGATGACCTTGCCCGGGCCGACCGCGGCCCGGATCTCCCTGACTTTGCGGGCGACGAACGAGGACATCGTCCAGTCGGGCGTGAGGCCGGCCTCGCGGAAGAGGAAGTTGCCCAGGACTTTGAGGCCCTGCTTGGTGTGGGTGACCTCGGGGTGGAACTGGACGCCGAAGAAGCGGCGGGCCCTGTCCTCGATGACGGCGGCCCGGGCGCCGGCCGTGCTGCCCGTCAGGCGGAAGCCGGACGGGACGCGGTCGATCCTGTCCCCGTGGCTCATCCAGGCCTGCTCCCTGTCCTTGACCTCGGCCAGGAGCCCCGACCGGTCCAGGACGCGCAGGGCGGCGAAGCCGTATTCGCGCTCCCGGGAGGGGACGACCTCGCCGCCGAGGAGGTGGGCCATGAGCTGGACGCCGTAGCAGATGCCGAGGACCGGGACGCCGAGCCCGAAGACGCCCTTGTCCGGGAGGGGCGCCCCCTTGTCGTAGACGCTCCGCGGCCCGCCGGAGAGCACGATCGCGGCCGGCTTCGCCTTGCGGATCTCGGCCAGCGGCGTCGAGAACGTCAGGATCTCGGAATAGACCCCCAGCTCCCGGATCTTCCGGGCGATGAGCTGGGTGTACTGCGACCCGAAATCGAGGACGAGGACTTTCGCCATGGGGGGATTTTAGCAGAGCGCCGGGGATGTTTCAATTCATGCTAGAATACAGTCGGGCATCGGAAGGAGAGACCGGAATGGAATGGGAAGACCTGGCCCGAGAGCTGAGCCAACAGACCGAGTCGAAGATCGTCCTGCTCGTCTGCGACGGCGTCGGCGGCCTGCCGGCGGCGGGCCGGAGCGAGCTCGAGGCGGCCCGCAAGCCGAACCTCGACGCGCTGGCCAAGGCCGGCGTGTGCGGCCTCGCCGACCCCGTGATGATGGGCGTCACTCCGGGCAGCGGCCCGGCCCACCTGGCCCTCTTCGGGTACGACCCTCTCAAGTACCAGCTCGGCCGGGGCATCCTCGAGGCCCTGGGCTCGGGGGTCGAGGTCGGCCGCAACGACCTCGTCGCCCGGGGCAACTTCGCCACGGTCAGGGCGGGCCTCGTCGCCGACCGCCGGGCCGGGCGCATCCCGACCGAGGAAAACGTCCGCATCTGCGAACATCTCAACGCCCGCCTGCCGAGGCGCGAGGGGGTCGAGGTCCGGGTCTTCCCGGGCAAGGAGCACCGCTTCGTGGCCCGGTTCACGGCCGAGGGGCTGGACGACGCCCTGTCCGACGCCGACCCGCAGAAGGAGGGCACGGCCCCGGTCCCGGCGGCGCCGCTCGCGCCCGGCGCGGCCAAGGCCGCCGCGATCGTCAACCGCTTCCTCGACGACGTCGCCGCGGTCCTCGGGGCCGAGCCCAAGGCCAACGCGGCCTTGCTCCGCGGCTTCTCCAAGTTCCCCTCCATACCGACCATGCGGGACCTGTTCAAGCTCCGCCCGGCCGCCGTCGCCAACTACCCCATGTACAAGGGGCTGGCCAAGCTCCTGGGCATGGACGTCGTCCAGGTCGGCGGCGAGACGGCCGACCTTTTCGACGCCCTGGAGAAGAACTGGGACAGGCACGATTTCTTCTACGTCCACTACAAGAAGACCGACTCGGCCGGCGAGGATGGAAATTTCGCGGCCAAGGTCGCGGCCGTCGAGGCCCTCGATCCGTTCATCCCGCGGATCACGGCCCTCCGGCCGGACGTCCTCGTCGTCACCTCGGACCACTCGACCCCGTCCGCCCTCCGGGGCCACTCCTGGCACGCCAACCCGTTCCTGCTCGTCGCCGACACGGCCGGCGCCGACGACGTCGCGGCCTTCGCCGAGCTGGCCTGCGCCAAGGGCTATCTCGGCCGCTTCCGCTCCATCTCGGCCATGCCCCTGATGCTGGCCCACGCCCTCAAGCTCCGGAAGTACGGCGCTTAAATGGGGGACATGTACCGCAGGTACGTGTCCCCGATCTCCTCTTCTAGACCGGGGACACGAACGAAGCGTACATGTCCCCATTCGGGAACCGGGACGGCGTGAAGAATTGCCGCGGCGAACGGAGATGATCCCCGTGTTCCCGCGGCGGCCGGCCGGGCGCCGGTGGACAACTCCCGGCGGGTCCTATAAAATTGACACGAATTGGAATACGCCTCCAAGAACCGCGGGTCCATTCTTCCGACAGCCCTTCTCCTCTCTCTCGCGGCCCTGGCCTCGACCGTCTCGCCCTCGGGCCGCCAGGAGGACCCCCGGGCCGAGATCGTCAACCTGCGCCGGGCCACCCATCCCAACTTCACCCGCATCGTCCTCGACATCGGCAAGCTCCGCGAATACACCTTCGGCGAGCTCCAGGACCCCGGCCGCATCTACGTCGACGTCCTCCAGGCCAAGCTCAACCCCATCCTCCAGGGGCAGTCATATCCGGTCAAGGCCGAGTACATCAGCCAGATCCGCATCGCCCAGAAGACGCCGTCGACCGTCCGGGTCGTCGTCGACGTCGAGTTCCCCCGGGTCCAGTCCTACCGGGTCTATCCCCTTTACGACCCCTTCCGCCTGGTCGTCGACATCTATCCCCGGGGGGCGGGGGAGGCCGGGCCCGCCGCGCCGCCCGCGCCGGCCGGCAAGCCCGCTCCGCCCGGGGCCAAGACCCAGCCGCCCGTCAAGCGCGAAGTCGACCTGACGGACCCGTCCCTGAACGGGACGTCCATGGCCCGCCAGCTCGGCTTGGGCGTCCGGACGGTCGTCATCGACCCCGGCCACGGCGGGCCGAGGCCGGGCACCATCGGCAAGTCCGGCCTGCAGGAGAAAGAGGTCAACCTGGCCATCGCCCTGGCCCTGCGGAAGCTGCTCCAGGAAAAGGCCGGCCTCGAGGCCGTCCTGACCCGCGAGTCCGACGTGGACGTCCCGCTCGAGGACCGGACCGTCATCGCCAACCAGAAGCGGGCCGACCTCTTCGTTTCCATCCACGCCAACGCCCACCGCGACCGCAAGCGCGGCGGCGTCGAGACCTTCTTCCTCAACGTCAGCCCCGACCCGTCGGTCATCGAGATCGCCGCCGAGGAGAACGCCACCTCGACCAAGACCATCGGCGAGATGAAGCTCATCCTGGAGAAGATCGTCAGGAACAGCAAGATCCGGGAATCGCTGGCCCTGGCCCAGGCCGTCCAGAAGAACCTGGTCAAGGCCCTGGCCCAGGACCTGCCGGGGATCCCCGACCTGGGCGTCAAGGGCGGCCCCTTCTGGGTCCTCATCGGCGGCGAGATGCCGTCGGTGCTGGTCGAGGTCGCCCATCTCAGCAACGCCCGGGAAGAGGCCAAGCTCAAGACCAAGAAATTCCGCGAGCTGGCCGCCCAGGGCATCTTCGATGGTATCATGGAGTACGTGCGTTCGCTCGGGAAAGGACAGAGCCCATGAACAGACGCGACTTCCTCAAGGGCGCGGCCGCGGCCGGCCTGGCCCTCCGGTTCGGGCCCAAGACCCTGGCCGCCCAGGCGGCCCCGGCCGGGGCCCCGCCCGCCCTGGCCGCGGTCGAAGGCGAATCGCCGGCGGCCATCACCCGCGCGGCCGTGGCCGCGCTCGGCGGCATGGGCCGGTTCGTGGCCCGGGGCGACAAGGTCGTCATCAAGCCGAACATCGGCTGGGACCGGACGCCGGAGATGGCCGCCTGCACCAACCCCGAGGTCGTCAAGGCCCTGGCCGAGCTCGTCCTCGAGGCCGGGGCCAAGAGAGCCGTCGTCATCGACAACTCGACCAACCAGGCCAAGCGCTGCTACGTCCGCTCGGGCATCCAGGAGGCCGCCAGGCAGGCCGGCGCCGACGTGCTCTTCGTCGACGACTACCGGGTCAAGCGGGCCGCCCTCAAGGGCGAGTGGCTCAAGGAGTGGGAGGTCCTCCTCGACGTCGTCGAGTCGGACAAGATCATCAACGTCCCCATCGCCAAGCACCACTCCCTCTGCCGCCTGACCCTCGGCGGCAAGAACTGGCTCGGCGCGGTCGGCGGGGCCCGCAACCAGTTCCACCAGGACCTCGACAAGGCCATCGTCGATCTGGCCGCGTTCTTCAAGCCGCGGCTGACGGTCCTCGACGCCTACCGCGTCCTCGTCCGCAACGGCCCCCAGGGCGGCCGGCCCTCCGACACCGAGCTCCGCAAGACCGTCGTCGCCGGGACGGACCCGGTCGCCGTGGACGCCTACGCCTGCTCGTTCTTCGGCCTCGCGCCCCGCGACCTGCCGTACCTGGCCATGTCCCGCGACCGGGGCCTGGGCGAATTCGATCTGGGGAAGGTCCGCGTTGAAAAAAGGGCGCTCTAGGAAGTACCGGGCCCTCGAGCTCGTCCGGATGACCAGCCAGGCGGCCTTCTTCGGCCTGTTCCTCCACCTCCTCCTCGGCGCCCGCTACACCGGCGAGGACTACATAAGCTCGACCGTCCAGCGCTTCTTCCACTTCGACCCGCTGCTGGCCCTCGTCACCGTCGTCTCGGCCCGGCTCGTCTACGCCTATTTCGCCTTCTCCCTGATCACCGTCGCGGCGACCGTCCTCTTCGGGCGAGTCTTCTGCGGCTGGGCCTGCCCCCTCGGCGCCGTCCACCAGTTCGCCTCGTTCGCCTTCAAGAAGGCCAAGGTCCTCAGGCCGCCGCGCCAGGACAAGGCCAGCCTGGCCCCGAAATACTACATCCTCCTCCTCGTCCTCGTCGGCGCGCTCGTCGGCCTCGACCTGGCCGGCTACCTCGACCCCCTGTCGTTCCTGACCCGGTCGCTGGCCGTGTCGGTCCTGCCGGCCCTGGCCCGGGCCGCGGCCGGCCTGACCGGGGGGCTCTACGCGATCGGGGCCGTGGGCCTGGCCAGGTCCCTCTCCCAGGCCCTCCAGAACTGGGCCGTCAACACGACCTTCCTCCAGGGCTTCTCCGTGGGCCTCTTCTTCCTCGCCGCCGTCGCCCTCAACGCGAAAAAAGAGCGCTTCTGGTGCCGCTACCTCTGCCCGGCCGGCGCTCTTCTCGGCCTGCTCAGCCGCTGGAACCTGGTCAAGCTCCGCATCGACAAGGACAAGTGCATCGACTGCGGGCTCTGCACCCAGCACTGCGAGACCCAGGCCCGCCCCTACCCGAACGAGGCCTGGAAGAGCGGCGAGTGCGTCTATTGCCTGAACTGCGCCTCGATCTGTCCCACGGCGGCCATCGGCTTCCCGCTCGGCGCCCGGCCCGAGAGGCTGACGAACGTCTCCAACGTCGACCTCTCCCGGCGCAAGCTCGTCCTGACGACCCTGGCCGGCCTGGTCGCCGCGCCGTTCTTCCGCCTGGCCCCGTCCCGCAAGAGGGCCCCGCTCAAGCTCATCCGGCCGCCCGGCTCGCTCCCCGAGGACAAGTTCCTGGCCAAGTGCGTCAAGTGCGGCCAGTGCATGCGGGCCTGCCCGACGGGCGGGCTGCAGCCCGTCCTGGCCGAGGCCGGGCCCGAGGGGATCTACACGCCCAAGCTGGTGCCCAAGATCGGCTACTGCGAGTACTACTGCTCGCTCTGCACCCAGGTCTGCCCGACCGGCGCCATCCGGAAGCTGACCGTCGAGGAGAAGAACAAGGTCAAGATGGGCTCGGCCTGGGTCAACCGGAGCCGCTGCATCCCCTACGTCCTGGGCAAGCCCTGCATCGTCTGCGAGGAGCACTGCCCCGTCTCGCCCAAGGCCATCAAGCTGGTCGAGGTCGAGACCAAGCTCCCCGACGGCACGGCCGTCGTCCAGAAGGCGCCGGTCGTCGACCTCGAGCTCTGCACCGGCTGCGGCATCTGCGAGAACAAGTGCCCGATCGTGGACGACCCGGCCATCTTCGTCACCAGCGTCGGCGAGACGCGCTCGGCGAAGAACCGGCTGCTTCTCGACATCTCCGGCGGCGGCGCGGCGGACCCGTACCGGTAGCCCGCCTTCCTCTTGTCGAGCGGATGCGCTTCCGAGGCGGCCGGGGGGAGGCCGCTTCGACGGTCCCCGTCGCCGGAGGCCGATGTCCCGGCCCGGCTATTCGGCCAGGGCCTTTTTGAGCTCCTCCGTGAGCTTCGGCACGACCTCGAAGAGATCGCCGACGATGCCGTAGTCGGCGACCTTGAAGATGGGCGCCTCGGGGTCCTTGTTGACGGCCACGATGACCTTGGACGACGAGATGCCGGCCAGGTGCTGGATGGCCCCGGAGATGCCCACGGCGATGTAGATGTCCGGCGAGACGTTCTTGCCCGTCTGCCCGACCTGGTGCTGATGGCCGATCCAGCCGGAGTCGACGGCCGAGCGCGAGGCGCCGACCGCGGCCCTGGGGATGACGGCGGCCAGGTCCCGGAGGAGCGCGAAGGCCTCCGGGCCCTTGAGCCCGCGGCCGCCGGAAACGACCACGTCGGCCTCGGTCACGTCGATCTCCCCGCTCTCCTCCTTGATGACCTCGGCGACCCGGCCCCGGGCCGCCGCGTCCGGAACGGCCACGGCGACCTTGACGGTCTCGCCCGCGTCCGCCGGGGCCTCGGCGACGGGAAACGTGTTCGGCCGGAGCGTGGCCACGAGCGGCGAGGAGTCCAGGGTGAGCGACAGGAGGGCCTTCCCGGCGTAGACCGGCCGGGTGAAGACGAGCGCCCCGTCCTTCACGGCGAGCCTGATGATGTCGGAGGCCATGGCCGCGCCGAGGCGGGCCGCCACCCGCGGGGCCAGATCCTGGCCCATGGCCGTGGCCGCGAAGAAGAGGCCGAGGGGCTTCTCCGCCTCGGCGAACGCGGCCAGCGCGGCGGCGAAGGCCCCGGAGGAATAGGCCGCCAGGCCCGGGTCCTCGAGGACATAGGCCTTCGAGGCGCCGGCGGCGAACGCGGCCGGGGCCAGGGCGGCCACGGACTCGCCGGCCAGCACCGCCGCCGCGGCGACGCCCAGCTCGCCGGCCCGGCGGCCGGCCTCGGAGAGGGCCTCGAGCGAGCCCTTCTTGATCTTCCCGTCCCGGATCTCGCAGAATACGGCGATCATCGTCCCTCTCCTTTGTCTTATAGGATCTTGGCTTCGTCCCGGAGAAGGCGGACGACCTCGCGGGCCGCCTCGGCCGGGTCGCCCTGAAGGAGCTTGCCGGCCTGGCGCGCGGGCGGCGCGTCGAGCCCGACGATCTTGACCCGGCTCCGGAGCTCGTCCGGCCCGAGGCCGAGCTCCTCGAGGGTGACGACGGGGACGGCCTTCTTCTTGGCGGCCATGATGCCCTTGAGCGTCTCGTAGCGCGGCTCGTTCAGGCCCTTCTGGGCGGTGACGACGGCCGGCAGCGTCAGGGCCACCTTCTCCATCCCCCCCTCGATCTCCCGGAAAGCCGTGGCCGCGCCGTCCCCGACCTCGAGCCTGGTCACGACCGTCGCCTGGGGCAGGCCCAGGAGCTCGGCGACCATGGCCGGGACCTGGCTGTTGTCGGCCCCGAACGCCTGCTTGCCGAAGAGAAGGAGGTCGGCGCCGCCGAACCGGCGCTCGACGGTTCGGGCGATGACGCGGGCCGTCCGCAGGCCGTCGTAGGTCTCGGGCGTCCCGTCCTTGATCAGGAAGGCCTCGTCCGCGCCCATGGCCAGGGCCTTGCGGAGCGCGGCCGCGGCCTCGTCCCGGCCGACCGAGACGACGCGGACCGTCCCGCCCTTGGCCTCCTTGATCCGGAGGGCCTCTTCCAGGGCGTACTCGTCGTAGGGGTTGAGGACGAAGCTCAGCCCCTCCTCGGCGACGGCCCGGGTCTCGCGCTGGATGTGGATGCGCGATTCGGTGTCGGGCACCCGCTTGACGAAAACGAGCATGTTCATCGGTCTTCCCTCCGAAGGGCCGGCGCGGCGGCCGCCCGGCCCGGACCGGTTCAGGCGCGGTCGAATCTTTTCAGGACCAGCGCGGCGTTGGTCCCGCCGAAACCGAACGAGTTGCTGACGGCGTGGACGATCTCCGCCGGCCGGGCCTTGTTGGGCACGTAGTCGAGGTCGCACTCGGGGTCGGGGACCTCGTAGTTGATGGTCGGGGGCATGATCTGATGGAAGAGCGCCAGGGCCGTGAACCCGGCCTCGACGCCCCCGGCCGCGCCGAGCAGGTGGCCGGTCATGGACTTGGTCGAGCTGACGGCCACGCGGCGGGCCTGGTCCCCGAAGACCGTCTTGACGGCCAGGGTCTCGGTCTTGTCGTTGAGCTCGGTCGAGGTGCCGTGGGCGTTGATGTACTGGACCTCCTCGGGCCGGAGGCCGGCGTCCTCGAGGGCCCGGCGCATGACCCGGATGGCCCCGTCGCCGTCGGGGGCCGGGGCGGCGACGTGGAAGGCGTCGCTGGTCATGCCGTAGCCGACGACCTCGGCGTAGATGCGGGCGCCCCGGCGCTCCGCCCGGCCGAGCTCCTCCAGGACGACGACGCCCGCCCCCTCGCTCATGACGAACCCGTCGCGCTCGGCGTCGAACGGCCGGGAGGCGCGGGCCGGGTCGTCGTTGCGCTCGGACAGGGCCTTGATGGCCGTGAAGCCGGCCAGGGAGAGCGGCGTCAGGGGGGCCTCGGCGCCCCCGGCGATCATGATGTCGGCGTCGCCGCGGGCGATGATCCGGAAGGAGTCGCCGATGGCGTGGCTGCCGGTGCTGCAGGCCGTGGCGTTGGCGCAGTTGGGGCCCTTGGCCCCGAAGCGGATGGAGATCTGGCCCGAGGCCTCGTTGATGATCGTCTGGACGAGGAAGAAGGGGGAGACGCGTTCGGGGCCCTTCTCGAGAAGGACCTTGTGGTTCTCCTCGATCGAGCCGAGGCCGCCGATGCCGGAGCCGACATACGTCCCGGCCCGGTCGCTCCGGAGGTCGGCCGGGTCGAGGCCGGCGTCGGCGACCGCGAGCTCGGCCGCGCCCACGGCGAAGCGGGTGAAGAGGTCCATCTTGCGGACCTCCTTGCGGTCGATGAAGGCGAGGGGGTCGAAGTCACGGACCTCGCCGCCGATGCGCGTCGAGTAGCGGGAGACGTCGAAGCGGGTCAGGGGGCCGATGCCGTTCTCGCCGCGGAGGACGGCCCGCCAGGCCTTGTCCGTCCCCGTGCCCAGCGGCGAGACGAGGCCGATGCCGGTGACGACGACGCGCCGTTCGGGGATGCTACGCCTGCTCATGGCTCGGACGATGGGGAAGCGGCGGACCGGAGGGGCCTATTTCGCGTGCCCCACGATGTAATCGAGGGCCTTGCCGACCGTGGTCAGCTTCTCGGCCTGGTCGTCGGGGATGTCCAGCCCGAACTCGTCCTCGAGGGCCATGACGAGCTCGACGGTGTCCAGGGAGTCGGCGCCGAGATCATCGATGAAGGACGCGTCTTCGGTGACCTGCTCCTCGCTGATGCTCAGCTTGTCCGAAACGATGGCCCGGACCTTCTTGAGGAGTTCGTCTCTTTGCATGGTGTCCTCCTTGACAGTTTCTTATCAATGATGGCGGACCGCCTACATGTACATGCCGCCGTTCACGCTGAGCACCTGGCCCGTGATGTACGACGCCTCCTCGGAGAGGAGGAATTGTACCGCAGCGGACACGTCTTTGGGAAGCCCGAATTTCCGGAGGGGGATGGCCCCGAGGTAGGCCGCCTTGACCTCCTCGGGCAGGACCGCCGTCATGGCCGTCTCGATGAAGCCCGGAGCCACGGCGTTGACGGTGACGCCGCGGGAGCCGGCCTCTCGGGCCAGGGACTTGGCGAAGGCGATGACGCCGGCCTTGGACGCGGAGTAGTTGGTCTGCCCGGGATTGCCCATCAGGCCGGCGATCGAGGCGACGTTGACGATCCGGCCGTAGCGGGCCGCGACCATCGTCCGCAGGACGGCCCGGGAGAAGTTGAACGTCCCCGTCAGGTTGACCCGGAGGACGAGGTCCCAATCCTCGTCCTTCATGCGCATGAGCAGGCCGTCGCGGGTGATGCCGGCGTTGTTGACCAGGTGGTCGATGCGCTTGTGCGCGGCCGCGACGGCCGCGACGGTCCGCTCCACGGCGGCGGCGTCGGCGACGTCGACGGCGTGGGCCTCGGCCCGGCCGCCGGCGGCGGCGATGGCCGCGGCCACGGCCTCGAGCTTCTCCCGCTGGACGTCGGCGAGGACGACGGTCGCCCCCGCCCCGGCCAGGTCGCGGGCGATGGCCTCGCCGATCCCCTGGGAGGCCCCGGTGACGATGGAGACCCGTCCTTCGAACCGCTTCATGCCCCGACTCCTTGGAGGGCGCGCTCGTAGCGGGCCAGCTCGCCCTGGATCTTCTCCTGGACCCGCCCGGCGACGAACTCGCGGGCCCGCAGGACGGCGCTGCGGACGGCGGCCGGGCTCGACCGGCCGTGCCCGATGACGCAGACGCCGGCGACGCCGAGGAGCTGGGCGCCGCCGTATTCGGAGTAATCGATCTTCTTGAAGATCTTCTTGAGGTGCCGCTTCATGAGCAGGTAGCCGATCTTGGCGAAGATGTTCTTGGTGATCTCGTGCTTGGCCATGGCCACGACGTTCTGGACGACCCCCTCCGAGGCCTTGAGGGCGACGTTGCCGGTGAAGCCGTCGCTGACGATGACGTCGGCCGTCCCGGAGAAGAGGTCCTTGCCTTCGACGTTGCCGATGAACCGCAGGGGGGCCTCCTGGAGGCGGTCGAACGCCTCCTTGACCAGGTCGTTGCCCTTGCCCTTCTCCTCGCCGATGCTCATCAGCCCGACCCGGGGGGCCTCGAGGCCGGCCACGGCCTCCATGAAGATCTTGCCCATGAGGGCGAACTGGACGAGGTTGTGCGGCTGGCAGTTGGCGTTGGCCCCGACGTCGAGGAGCAGGGTCTGGCCCTCCGGCGCCGGGACGAGCAGGGCCAGGGCCGGGCGGTCGACGCCGGGCAGGGCCCCCAGGACGTCGCGGGAGACGTAGACGACGGCCCCGGTGTTGCCCATGCTGACGAACGCGTCGGCCCGGCCGTCCTTGACGAGCTGGGCCCCGACCCGGATGGACGAGGCCTTCTTCTTTCGGAAGGCCAGCAGGCCGTCGCCCATGCCGATCTCCTCGGGGGCGTCGATGACCGAGGCCCGGGACGCGTCGAGGCCGCCGCGGTCGATCTCGCGGCGGATCGCCCCTTCGAGCCCGACGAGGAGGACGTCGACGCCGGTGTCGGCGGCGGCGCGCAGGGCTCCGGGCACGGTGGCCTTGGGGCCGATGTCCCCCCCCATCGCGTCGACGGCGATGCGCATGGCCGTCGCCCGGGTCAGTCTTCGGTCCCTTCCGTCACCTGCCGGCCCTTGTAGTGGCCGCATTCGGGGCAGGCCCGGTGCGGCAGCTTGGGCTGGCCGCACTTGGGGCAGACGGAGAAGGCCGGCAGGGCGAGGCCGTCGTGCGAACGGCGCTTCCCCTTGCGCGTCGGCGAATGTCGTCTCTTCGGATTCGGCATTTAACTCTTGTCTCTCAGAAGGAATTCCAGCCTGGCGACGCCGCTCTCCGGCTCCTTGACCAGGCAGGAGCACTTGGCCTCGCGGATGACCTCGCCGCAGACGGCGCAGATGCCCTCGCAGCCGGAGGAGCAGAGCGGCTTGGCCGGGAAGGTCAGGTTGAGCTGCTCGAGGACGACGGCCCTCAGGTCGAGCTGGCGTCCGCTGTAGAACAGCTGGTCGATCTTCTCGTCGGTCAGCTCCTCGGACAGCCCGTCGAGCTCCTCGGGCAGGAAGACGAGGTCGAACCGGCTGTCCACGGGGAACTCGAAGGGCGTCAGGCAGCGCGCGCAGACGAAGCTCAGCCGGGCCGTGACCCGGCCCTGGACCAGGACCTCGTCCCCCGACAGCCGGACGGTCAGGTCGGCCCGGGCCGGTTCGAGGAAGACGGCGTTCTCCTCGACGAGATCGAGGCTGACGAACTCGAAGTCCCGGGCGACATGGAGCCCGTCCTTCGGCAGCCGGTCGATATCGATCATCATCGTCGTGTCCACTCTCACGTCCTTCGGGAAAAAATTTCTCTTCATTATACCAATTGACCCCGGGATGTCAACCGGGCCCTGAACGAGTATAATATCCCCCATGGGCGGCTTCAACACGCGGGTGGAGTACGGGGGCGAGACCTTCATCGTCCAGACCCAGGACAAGGGGCTCGGGGCCCGGTACGTCGAGTCCCTGATCTACCGGTCGGGCCGGCTGCTGGCCTCCAAGCGGGCCTCCTACGCGGCCTTCGCGGCCGAGCCCGACCTCGCCGACCGCATCGAGCGGATGATGGGGGAGCAGCACAAGGCCATCCTCGGCCAGATCGTCGAAGGCAGGTTCGTCTGACCCCGAAACGGCTCTTCCTCATCGACGGGACCTCCCTCCTCTACCGCTCCTACTACGCCGTCCGCGGCCTGGCCAGTTCGCGGGGCGAGCCGACGGGGGCCATATACGGCTTTCTCGGCTCCCTGCGGAAGCTCCTGGACCAGGAGAAGCCCGACTATCTCGGCGTCGTCTTCGACGTCAAGGGCCCGACCGTCCGCCACGAGGAGTACGAGAAGTACAAGGCCCAGCGCAAGCCCATGCCGGACGACCTCGTCCCCCAGGTCCCGAGGCTCAAGGACGTCCTCCGGGCCCTGAACGTCGCCACGGCCGAGTTCCCCAAGTACGAGGCCGACGACGCCATCGCCACGCTGGCCGTCCAGGCGGCCGGGAAGGGGCTCCGGACGGTCATCGTCTCCACGGACAAGGACCTGCTCCAGCTCGTCGACGAGACGACCTCCGTCTGGAACCCGTCCAAGGAGAAGATGCTCGACGCCGCCGGGGTCGAGGAGTTCTTCGGCGTCGGGGCCGGCCAGGTCGTCGACGTCCTGGCGCTCTGGGGCGACCCTTCGGACAACGTCCCCGGCGTCCCGGGGATCGGCGAGAAGACGGCCAAGGCCCTGATCGGGGAGTTCGGCTCCCTCGACGCACTCCTGGCCGGCCTCGACAAGGTCAAGAATCCCCGGGTCCGGGAGAAGCTCGAGTCCCCCGGGAACAGGGACCTCCTCGAGCTCAGCCGGCGCCTGGTCACGGTCCGCCGCGACCTCGGCCTCGAGCTCGACCTGGACCGCTACGCCGTCCGGCCGCCCGACGAGGCCGAGACGGTCCGGCTCTTCGGCGAGCTCGAGTTCGCCTCGCTCCTGCCCGACTTCCTGAAGTCGCCGCGGCCGCCGGCCCGGGACTTCCGGACGATCCTCGACGAAGGCGAGCTCGAGGCCCTGGCCCGGCGGATCCGGGACGCCGGGGCCGTCGCTCTGGACACCGAGACCGACAGCCCCGCGCCCACCCGGGCCCGCCTGGTCGGGCTGTCCTTGTCGCCGCGGCCGGGCGAGGCCTTCTACGTCCCCGTCGGGCACAAGTACCTCGGGGCCCCGGCCCAGGTCCCGAAGGACCGGGCCCTGGCCATCCTCCGCCCAGCGCTCGAGGACCCGGCCGTCGCCAAGACGGGCCAGAACATCAAGTACGACCTCATCGTCCTCGAGCGCGAGGGGGTCCGCCTGGCCGGGATCGCCCGGGACACGATGGTCCTGTCCTACCTCCTCGAGCCGAACTGGGGAAGGCACAACCTGGACCGGCTCGCCCTCCACTACCTCCGCGAGGCCAAGATCCCCTATGAAGAGGTCGCCGGCAAGGGCAAGAACGAGCAGACCATGGACAAGGTCCCGGTCGAGCGGGCCGCCCCCTACGCCTGCGAGGACGCCGCCCTGGCCGGGGAGCTCGGGACGCTCCTCTGGGACCGGGTCGTGGCCCGCCGGCTCGACCGGCTCTACGAGGAGATCGAGCGGCCCCTCATCGACGTCCTGGCCCGGATGGAGGTCGACGGGGTCCGGGTCGACCCCGCGGTCCTCAAGGCCATGTCCAAGGAGCTCGAGGGGGAGGCCGCCCGTCTCGAGAAGGAGATCTGCGCCCTGGCCGGCGTCTCCTTCAACGTCAACTCCCCGCGCCAGCTGGCCGACGTCCTCTTCCACAAGCTGGGGCTCCGGCCGGCGCGCCGGACCCGGGTGACCAAAGGTTTCTCGACCTCCCTCGACGTCCTCGAGGACATGGCCGGGGAGCACCCGGCCGTCGGCCTCGTCCTCGAGTACCGGCAGGTGGCCAAGCTCAAGTCGACCTACGCGGACGCCCTGCCCGCCCTGATCAACCCGGAAACGGGGCGCATCCACACCTCCTACAACCAGACGGTGGCCAGCACCGGCCGGCTGTCGTCGAGCGAGCCGAACCTCCAGAACATCCCCGCCCGCGGGCCCTGGGGCGCGCGCTTCCGCCGGGCCTTCGTCCCGGACCCGGGCCACCTCCTGCTCGCGGCCGACTACTCCCAGATCGAGCTCCGCGTCCTGGCCCACCTGTCGGGGGACCGGGCCCTGCTCGAGACCTTCCGGGCCGGACGGGACGTCCACGAGGAGACGGCCCGGCTCGTCTTCGGGGACGACCGTTCGGCCGACGCCCGGCGGCGGGCCAAGGTCATCAACTTCAGCATCATCTACGGGACCTCGGCCTTCTCCCTGGCCCGCGAGCTCGGGACCTCGGCCGGCGAGGCCCAGAAGTTCATCGACCGCTATTTCGCCGGGCTGCCCCAGGTCCGGGAGTACCTCGACCGGATCGTCGAGGAGGCCCGGGAGAAGGGTTATTCGGAGACGATCTTCGGCCGCCAGCGCCAGGTCCCCGAGCTCCGGGCCCCCGACCGGGCCCTCCAGCAGGCCGGGCGGCGGATCGCCCTCAACAACCCCATCCAGGGCTCCGCCGCCGACATCATCAAGATCGCCATGCTCCGGGCCGCCCGGGCCCTCGAACGGGAGAAGCTGCGGACGCGCATGATCCTCCAGGTCCACGACGAGCTCGTCTTCGAGGTCCCGGAGGGCGAGCGCGCCGCCGCCGAGCCGCTGGTGAGGGAGGCGATGTCGGGCGCGGCCGATCTCGACGTCCCGCTCGAGGTGCGCCTGGGCTTCGGGCGGAATTGGGCCGACGCGAAATAGCCCGGATTCCCGGGCTGTTTCGCGTCGGCAGGGCGGAGCCCGGGCCGGCGCCTCACAGCATCTTGTAGAAGGCCCGGAACTTCTTGTAGACGACGCCGCCCATGCGCTCCATCTCGGCCCGGACCTTGACGTTGGCCTCCATCTCGTGGTGGGTGTCCATCATCTCGTAGCCGGCCTCGTAGGCTTCGATGATGATCCTCGTGCCCATGAGGACGTCGAGCCCCTGGCCGCGGTACTGTTCCTTGATGGCCCCGAGCAGGAGGTCGAGCTGCTTCGTCTTCTTGGCCGCCCGGAGGACGTGGATGAAGCCGAAGGGCAGGAGCCGGCCCCGGGCCTTGCGGAGGCCCTCGGTCATGTCCGGCATGGCGATGACGAAGGCGACCAGCTCGTCGCCCTTCTTGACCGCCTTGATGAAGCGAGGGTCGAGGATGGGCAGGTAGCGCTTGGCCAGGTCGTCCATCTCCTGCTCCTCGAGGGGAGCGAAGCCGTAGATGTTCCCGGTCATGTAGGTCTCGTTCATGAGCGCCAGGACGGGCCGGATCCAGGGCTTGATCTCCCTGCGCCTCTTGAACTCGATGAGCTCGTAGGTCCCCCGCTTCATGGCCCGCTCGAAGATCCTCTTGTAGAACTCCGGCGGCTCCTTGGGCACGGCCAGCTTGTAGACGAACCAGTCGATGTCCTTGGCGTAGCCGTCCTCCTCGAGGAACTTGGGCATCCACTCGAAGTTGTAGTAGGTGGCGATGGTGGCCCGGTGCTCGAAGCCCTCGATGAGGAAGCCCTCGGGGTCCTGGTCCGAGAAGCCGTACGGGCCGACGATCTTGGTCATGCCCCTGTCCCGGGCCCAGGCCTCGACGGCGCGCAGGAGGGCCGTGAACGCCTCGCGGTCCTCGCAGACGTCGAGGTAGCCGAAGCGGGCCGTGCGCTCGTTCCGGTGCTCGTTGAAGCGGTGGTTGATGATGCCCATGACCCGGCCGACGGGGCGCCCGTCCTTGAAGGCCAGCAGGAGGGCCGTGTCACAGTAGCCGAAGGCCTTGTTCTTGCCCTTGTCGAAGTACTTCCATTCGTCCATGTAGATGGGGTGGACCCAGTTCTCGTGGCCGGCGTGGATCTTCTCGGGCAGGTAGATGAACGTCTTCAGGTCCCCGCGGGACCGGACCTCTCGGATGTCGACGGCCATGGCTTCACCTCGTTTCAGGGACGACGATGCGGTTCCCCCCCTTATCCCACTTTTCCGGGCAAAAATCAACCCCGGTCCCGCTCTGGAAATCCCTGTTCAAAAACCGAGAACGGCGTGTGGAAAACCTTGACAGTCCCGGGACCCGTCAATATACTAGGCCTTCTCAATTAAGGAAGGCAGTTCGTCCCCATGAACGTCGAAACAACCGTCCTCCTCACGGTCCTCCTCCCCATCCTCGGCTCGCTGGCCGTGCCGCTCGCCGCCCTGGCCGGGAGGCGGGCCCGTTCGGCCTGGGCCATCCTGGTGAGCGGCGCGACGGCCGTCTTGCCCCTGACGCTCCTCCCCTTCGCTCTCGAGGGAGGGGAGCAGGTCATCCGCAAGACCCTGACGCTGGGCTTCGACGCCGTCATCGTCGTCGACCCCCTGTCGGTCTTCATGGCCTCGGTCTCGTCGTTCATCGGCTTCCTCATCGTCGTCTACTCGCTCGGCTACATCCGCCGGGAGGAGAACCAGAGCGAGTACTACCTCATGGTCCTGCTCTTCATCGGGGCGATGATGGGCCTCGTCTTCTCCGGCAACCTCGTCTTCCTCTACCTCTTCTGGGAGATCATCGCCATCGCCTGCTGGCGCCTCATCGGCTTCTACCGGGCCCCCGACCACGTCCGCAAGGCCGACAAGGCCTTCCTGCTGACCTTCTTCGGCGCCGTGGTCATGCTCTTCGGCTTCATCCAGATCTACGGCGTGACCAACACCTTCGACATCACGGCCATGCGCGGCACCGTGGCGCCCGGCTCGGCCGTCCTGCTCATCCTCTTCGGCCTGTTCTCGAAGTCGGCCACCGTGCCGCTCCACACCTGGCTGCCCGACGCCGGCGTCGCCCCGACGACGGTCACGGCCCTGCTCCACGCCGCCGTCCTGGTCAAGATCGGCGTCTACGCCTTCGCCCGGCTCTTCCTCTACGCCTTCCGCCTGCCCGACGGGTGGCAGCAGGCCCTGCCGGTCATCGTCATGGTCTCGAGCCTCGTCGCCGCCGGCGCGGCCGCGGTCGAGAACGACCTCAAGAGGATCCTGGCCTACTCGACCGTCAGCCAGATCGGCTACATCTTCCTCGGCTTCTCGGCCATGAACGCCGCCGGGGTCTCCGGGTCTCTCCTCTTCATCCTCATGCACGGCCTGGCCAAGGCCGGGCTCTTCCTCTGCGCCGGCATCGTCATCCACGCCGTCCACACCAAGGACATCCGCGAGATGGGCGGCCTCATCCGGACCATGCCTGTCACGGCCGCGGCCTTCCTCGTCTGCGCCTTCTCCGTCATCGGCATCCCGCCCTTCGGCGGGTTCTTCTCCAAGTTCCTGGTCGTCCTCGGCACGGTCCAGGCCGGGCGCCCCTGGGTCGCCGCCCTGGCCCTGTTCACGGCCGTCCTGACGATGTACTACCTCTTCAAGGTCTTCTCGATGGTCTTCCTCGGCCAGGCCAAACGCCCGGCCCCCGAGGGGACGAAATCCATGGTCTGCGTCGTCGCGGCCCTGGCCGTCTTCAGCCTGGCGGCCGGGCTCCTCGTCGCCTTCCCGATGAAGCTGACGAACATCGCCACGACGCAGATGAGTTGGTGGCTCCGATGACGCCCAAAATGCTCCTCCTGCCGGTCCTCCTGCCGGCTGTCCTGGCTGTGGCGCTCCTCCTCCTGCCCCGGGCCCTGCGCCTCGTCCGCGACGCCCTGGCCGTGGCCGGCGCCGGCGTCCTCCTCTACTACGGCTTCTTGTTCTTCTCCGTGAAGGACCTCCGCTACGCCGTGCCCTGGCTCGGGATGGGCATCGACTTCGACCTCCGCCTCTACCACTTCTCGAGCTTCATCCTCCTGGCCCTGGCCGGGTTCCTCTTCCTGATCGCGGTCTACGCCACGGTCAAGATGAAGGACGCGCCGCGGGGCCGGGAGTTCATGGCCTACGTCTTCCTGACCGCGGCCTTCGCCAACGGCGCCGCCCTGGCCAACAACTTCGTCCCCCTGGTCTTCTTCTGGGAAGGCCTGCTCGTGACCCTGTACGGCATGATCGCGATCGGCGGCCGGCCGACCTCGGGCCGGACGGCGGTCAAGGCCCTGCTCATCGCCGGCTTCTGCGACTTCTCGCTCATCCTGGGCGTCGGCCTGCTCTGGTCCGTGGCCGGGACGGCGACGATGTCGGAGATCGCGGTCGAGCCGACCGGGCTGGCCGCCGCGGCCTTCGTCCTGATGATGATCGGGGCGGCGGGCAAGGCCGGGGCCATGCCCTTCCACACCTGGATCCCCGACGCGGCGGTCGACGCCCCCGTGACCTTCATGGCCTTCCTGCCGGCCGCCTTCGAGAAGCTCCTGGGCATCTATCTCCTGGCCCGCGTCTCGCTCGACTTCTTCAAGCTCCGGCCCGGCGGGGCGATGTCGGTCCTGCTGATGATCGTCGGGGCCGCGACCATCGTCCTGGCCGTCCTCATGGCCCTCGTCCAGAAGGACCTCAAGCGCCTGCTCTCCTACCACGCCGTCAGCCAGGTCGGCTACATGATCCTGGGCATCGGCACGGCCGTCCCCGTCGGCATCGCCGGCGGCGTCTTCCACATGATCAACCACGCCATGTACAAGAGCGGCCTGTTCCTGAGCGCCGGGTCGGTCGAGCACCGGGCCGGCACGACCGAGCTCAAGAAGCTCGGCGGCCTGCGGCGCGACATGCCGCTGACGGCCCTCGGCTTCGTCGTCTGCGCCCTGGCCATCTCGGGCGTCTGGCCGCTCAACGGCTTCGTTTCCAAGGAGATGGTCTTCCACGGCGCCCTGGAGACCGGCTACACGGTCTTCGCCGTCGCCGCCTGGATCGGGGCCATCTTCACTTTCGCCTCGTTCCTCAAGGCCGGCCACTCGGTCTTCTTCGGCGAGCGGACGACGGACGTCCCGGAGGTCAAGGAGAGCCCGGCGGCCATCGTCCTGCCCATCCTCGTCCTGGCCGCCCTCTGCGTCCTCTTCGGCGTCTACAACAAGCTGCCCCTGGACCGGCTCATCACCCCGGTCGTCGCGCCGCACGCCGAGGCCGGGGCCCATCTCGACTTCACCGGCCACGCCCTGGACCTCTTCAACGTGGTCGCCCTGATCTCCGTGGGCTGTCTCGTCCTGGCCTTCCTCATCCACCGCCACGGCTTCCTGAAGGGCGGCCGCAAGGCCTATCTGGCCTCGGAGCCCTTTCACGGCCTGCCCGGCATTCGCCAGGCCTACGACCTGGCCGAGAAGCGGGTCTTCGACCCCTACGAGCAGGGCGTCAAGGCCCTCCAGGGCCTGTCCCTGGCCCTGTACAAGGCCGTCGACCGGCCCATCGACTTCGTCTTCGAGAAGGCCGTCACCGCCGCCGGCGAGAAGTTCACCGGCATCCTGAAGAAAGCCCACAACGGGCACTACGCGAACTACCTGGCCTGGTGCCTGGCCGGCCTGGTCATCCTGGCCGGCGCGATCGGCCTGCTGGCCAAATAAGAAGAGAGGAGGAGAGTTGATCATACTCTTCGTTGTCCTACCGCTCGTCGTGGCGGGCCTGCTCCCCCTCGCCGGCAAGGCCTCGAAGCGCCTCTTGCCCGACCTGCTGGCCAACGCGACCCTCCTCTTCCTCGTCGCCTACGCCGCGGTGGCCGGGCGGGCCCTCATCGCCGACGGGCCCGTCCTCCAGCAGACGACCTGGCTGGGCGAGGCCCTCGGCATCCGGCTCGTCCTGGACGGGTTCAGCCTGTTCATGCTCGTGGTCGTCGCCCTGGTCGGCTTGGCGGCCAGCCTGTTCTCGATCGACTACATGGAGCACTACGGCGCCAAGGGCAATTTCTACGCCCTGTACCTGGTCATGATCGCCGGGATGAACGGCCTCGTCCTGGCGTCGGACCTCTTCGCCGTGTACGTCTTCCTCGAGGTGGCCGCGGTGGCCTCGTACGCCCTGGTCGCCTACGGCCTGGGGCGGGACGAGCTCGAGGCCGCCTTCAAGTACCTGATGCTCTCGGTCGTCGCCTCGGCCTTCCTCGTGGGGGGCATCGCGGTCGTCTACGGCATGACCGGCGGCCTCGATTTCGCCGCCGTGGCCATGGCCCTGAAGGAGCTCAACGCCGGCCCCGCGCTGGCCGTCGCCTCGGCCCTCTTCCTCCTGGGCTTCGGACTGAAGGCGGCCCTGATCCCGTTCCACGCCTGGCTGCCGGACGCCCACCCGTCGGCCCCGGCCCCCATCTCGGCCGTCCTGTCCGGCCTGCTCATCAAGGTCTCCGGCGTCTACGCGCTGACCCGGGTCTTCCTCAACGTCTTCGGCCTGACGCCGGCCCTGTCGACGGTCCTGCTGTGGCTCGGCGCCGTGTCCGCGGTCGCGGCCGCCTTCCTCGCCCTGGGCCAGAAGGACATCAAGCGGATGCTGGCCTACTCGTCGATCAGCCAGGTCGGCTACGTCGTCCTGGCGATCGGCGTCGGGACGCCCCTCGGCATCGCCGGCGGGCTTTTCCACCTGTTCAACCACGCCCTGGCCAAGGGGCTCCTGTTCTTGACCAGCGGCTCGGTCCAGCGGGCGACCGGGACCCGCGACCTCGACGCCATGGGCGGGCTGGCCAAGCGCATGCCCGTCACGGCCGCGACCAACCTGGTCGGGGCGCTGTCGATCGCCGGCGTCCCGCCGCTCAACGGCTTCTGGTCCAAGCTCATCATCATCGTGGCCCTGGTCCAGGCCGGCCACCCCGTCTTCGCCGCCGTCGCCGTCCTGGCCTCGGTCCTGACCCTCTGGTATTACCTCCTCATGCAGCGGAAGGCCTTCTTCGGCCGGCTCAACGAGACGTGGGCCGCCGTCCGGGAGGCCCCCTTCTGGATGACCGCCTCGACCGTCCTCCTGGCCCTCCTCTGCGTGGGGATCGGCATCCTCTTTGCGTCGACCGTCACGACCTGGGTCCGGCCCGCCGCCGACGTCCTCGCGGACGGGATCCACGCCGTCGCCGGATCGTGGGGATTTTGAACGATGATCCTCCAAACCGCCCTTCTCGCCGTTCTGGTGGCGCTCTCGGTCCTGGCCATCGCGCTCAAGGACCTGCTCCGGTCGGCCATCGCCCTGGCCCTGGCCAGCCTCGTCCTGGGCATCGTCTTCTTCCGCATGGGCGCGCCCTACGCCGGGGTCTTCGAGATCTCCGTCGTCGCCGGCCTGATCACGGTCCTGTTCATCCTGACCATCGCCCTGACCAAGTCGGGCGACGAGGTCCGCGAGTCCAAGCTCGCCAACATCGTCTTCCCGGTCGTCTTCGTCGCCTTTCTGGCGATCGACGCCCTGGTCATGAAGAGGCTGATGGGCAAGGTCCCGGCCCTGGCCCGGGGGGGCGAGGCGGGGACCTTCGGGGAGGTCCTGTGGAAAGGGAGGACGCTCGACCTCGTCGGCCAGATCGCGGTCATCCTGGCCGGCGTCTTCGCCGTCCTGGCCCTGTTCCGCCAGAGGGACAAGCATGAGTAACACCTGGTATCTCTATCTCTTCTTCGCCGCCGCCCTGGTCTTCGCCGGCCTCCTCGGCCTGCTGGCCAAGCGCAACCTCATCAAGCTCCTCATCGCCATCGAGATCGTCGGCAAGGGCGTCAGCCTGCTCCTCCTGTCCACGGGCCTGGCCAAGGCCCACATCCTGACGGCCCAGGCGCTGGTCGTCACCTACATCGTCATCGAGGTCAGCCTCGTGGCCACGGCCCTGGCCCTGATCATCAACATCCGGCGCCAGACCGGGGGCCTCGATATCCGCAGCCTGACCCGGCTGAAAGGGTGAGCCATGACAGGCATCGGCGTCCTTCTCTCCCCTCCCGTCGCCTTCTTCGTCTTCCTGGCCGCGGCCTTCGGGCTCTACGCCCTGGGCCGGGGCATGGCCCCCCATCCGACCAAGGCCGGCGGCAAGCTGACGACCTACGCCTGCGGCGAGGACCTGCCCGGCGTCAAGGTCCAGTTCGGCTACCGCCTGTTCTTCTTCATCGCCCTGTTCTTCACCATGATGCACGTCGCCGTCCTGGTCATCGCCACCGTGCCCGCCGGCGCCGTCGCCTTCTTCGCCCTGTTCTACCTGGTCATGATCTTCCTGTCGGTCATGGCGCTGGTGACGAGGAGTTAACATGCTCAGCAAGCTCGCGCGCTGGTCCAGGATCAAGTCGCCCTGGATCCTCCACCTCAACTCCGGCGCCTGCAACGCCTGCGACATCGAGATCGTGGCCGCGCTGACGCCGCGCTTCGACGTCGAGCGCTTCGGGATCCTCCTCAAGGCCACCCCGCGGCACGCCGACGTCATCGTCGCCAGCGGGCCGGTCACGCGCCAGATGCGGGACCGGCTCATCCGCATCTACGAGCAGACCCCCGACCCCAAGTTCGTCATCGCCGTGGGCGCCTGCGCCATGTCGGGCTGCGTCTACCGCGGCGCCTACAACATCCTGGGCGGGATCGACCAGGTCATCCCCGTGGACATGTACGTCCCGGGCTGTCCGGCCCGGCCCGACGCCATCGTCGACGGCGTCGTCAAGCTGCTGGGAAAACTTTAGGCTTCAAGGAACCGCCATGTCTGACACCGAGATCGTCGAAAGGCTGAAGGGGGACCTCGGGGCCAGGGCCCTCGAGATCGCGAACCCCGACCGCCGCCGCATCTTCCTCAAGGTCGCGCCGGCCGACCTCGTCGCGGCCGTGACCCTGCTCCGGGACCGCTACGACTGCGCCTTCCTGTCCACGATCAGCGGCCTCGACGCGGGGGAGGCCTTCGAGGTCCTCTACCACTTCGCCTCGCCCGTGACCACCATCCACGTCCGGACGGCGACGCCCCGCTCCGACCCGCGGCTGCCCTCGATTTGCGCCGTCATCCCCGGCGCCGTCCTCTACGAGCGCGAGATCCAGGAGATGTTCGGGATCGTCGTCGACGGCATCCCCGACGGCCGGCGCCTCAACCTGCCGGACGACTGGCCCGACGGGGTCTTCCCGATGCGGAAGGACTGGAAGCACGTCCGGCCCGAGGAAGTCATCCCCGGAGGGAAGCCATGAGCTTCGAGATCCCCATCGGCCCCCAGCACCCGGCCCTCAAGGAGCCGATCAGCCTGCGCATGACCGTCGAGGGCGAGGTCATCACGAACGCCGACATCCGCCTCGGCTACAACCACCGCGGCATCGAGAAGGTGGCCGAGGAGAAGAACTGGACCCAGAACATCTACTTGGCCGAGCGCATCTGCGGCATCTGCTCCCACTCCCACGCCACCTGCTACGTCCAGGGCGTCGAGAAGCTCATGGAGCTCCAGCCGCCCAGGCGCGGCCTCTACATCCGCTACCTCGTCTCCGAGCTCGAGCGCGTCCACAGCCATCTCCTCTGGCTCGGCGTGGCCGGCCACGAGGCCGGCTTCGACTCCTTCTTCATGTACGTCTGGCGCGACCGCGAGATCGTCATGGACCTCCTGGAGATGATCACCGGCAACCGCGTCCACTACGCCATCAACGCGATCGGCGGCGTCCGCCGCGACCTCGACGCGGGGCAGAAGGCCAAGGTCCTCGAGGGCGTCGCCACGCTGAAGAAACGCAGCGAATACTACCTGAACCTGGGCGGCACCGAGCCCAGCTTCGTGGCCCGGATCGCCGGCGTCGGGCGGCTGAGCCGGGAGCTGGCCATCGCCCTTTGCGCGACGGGCCCGACGGCCCGGGCCTCCGGCGTCGCCCGCGACGTCCGCAAGGAGGACCCCTACGCCGTCTACGACGAGCTCGACTTCGAGATCTGCACGGCCGACACCTGCGACGTCCTCGGCCGGGTCGTGGTCCGGATCAAGGAGCTCCTCGAGTCCTACAAGATGATCGAGCAGATGGTCCGGAACCTGCCCGCCGGCGACATCGCCTGCAAGGCGCCCCGCAAGGCCAAGCCCGGCGAGGTCGTCAGCCGCTACGAGGCGCCGCGCGGCGAGAACATCCACTACATCAGGGCCAACGGGACGGACAGGCCCGAGCGCCTCAAGGTCCGAGCCCCGACCCTGGGCAACTACCCTGCCACGGTGGAGATGCTCAAGAAGGGCTTCATCGCCGACATCCCCCTCATCTTCGCCGCCATCGATCCCTGCATCTGCTGCGCCGAACGGGCCGTGGCCCTGATCGACGCCCGCGGCGGCGAAACGGCCGTCGTCCGGATGAGCGACCTGCGCCGGCAGGCCATCGCCCGGCACCTGAACGCCCCCGTGAAAGGGAATGCCGCATGGCCGCTCTGAGAACGATCCTCTACCTTCTCGTCTATCCCGGGGTCCTGTTCCTCTTCGCCTACTCGACGTTCTGCGAATGGTTCGACCGCAAGGCCTACGCCCGGCTTCAGAACCGGATGGGCCCGACCCACACGGGCAAGTTCGGCCTCCTCCAGCCGATCGCCGACTTCGTCAAGCTCCTGGCCAAGGAGGACGTCGTCCCCGCGGCCGCGGACAAGGGCCTCTTCGCCGTCCTCCCGGCCATCGCCCTGGCCGTCGTCTCGACGGCCGGCCTGCTCCTGCCCGTCTGGAACTTCGACCTGGCCAGGCCCACCTGGACCTCGTTCCCCGGGGACATCATCGTCATCCTCTACCTGCTCAGCCTGCCGACGCTCATCCTGTTCCTGGCCGCCTGGTCGTCGACCAACCTGTTCTCGACGATCGGCGGCGCCCGGGTCCTGACCATGCTCTTCGGCTACGAGGTGCCCCTGTTCCTGGCGGTCCTGAGCCCGGCCATCCTGGCCGACTCCTGGCGCCTGGCCGAGATCGCGGCCTTCTACCAGGCCCGGCCCGCCTACCTGCTGTTCAACCTCCTCGGCTTCCTCGTCGCCCTCGTCGCCGTGCAGGCCAAGCTCGAGCGGACGCCGTTCGACATCCCCCACGCCGAGACGGAAATCGTCGGCGGCACCTTCACCGAGTACTCGGGGAAGAAGCTGGCCCTGTTCCGGCTGGCCTTCGACATCGAGCTGGTCGTCGCCAGCGGCCTCCTGGCCGCCGTCTTCCTGGGCGGCTTTCCCGGCGGCGCCGTCGTCGGCTTCGCCCATTTCGCCGTCAAGACCCTGTTCATCGTCTTCCTGCTGTCCCTCCTCCGGGCCCTGACCTCACGGATCCGCGTCGACCAGGTCGTGTCCTTCTCCTGGAAGGTCCTGGCCCCCCTGGCCGTCCTCCAGCTCCTGGCCGCCATCCTCCTGAAGGGGTTCCTGCCATGAAGATCGCCGTTTTCCTGCCCGAGCTCCTCCGCCACCTCTTCAAGAAGCCGGCGACCGTCGACTATCCCTTCGAGAAGCTGGAGGTGCCGCCCGACTTCCGGGGCACCCCCTACCTCGACCCGGACATGTGCATCGTCTGCAAGGCCTGCGAGAGGGACTGCCCGGCCGAGGCCATCGTCATCACCGACGTCAACCCGGCCGAGAAGCGCTTCCGCATGGTCATCCACAACGACCGCTGCATCCACTGCGCCCAGTGCGTCGATTCCTGCCCGACCAACCCGAAGGCCATGCGGATGGACAGCCTCCACGAGATCGCGGCCGACGACCGCCACAAGCTGAAGGCGGAGTGGGTCTACGTCCGGGCCGTGCTCAAGCCCAAGGCCGCCGCGCCGGCGGCCCCGGCGGCCCCGCCCCGAGCCGGGGAGAAGGCCTCCTAGCCCTCCCGCGCTCTTTCTGTTGGGCGTTCTCGCCCTCCGGGCGGACCGATCCGGCCCCATCAGCTTCGTTCACGGGGATCCGCGGCGCCGAAGAGCCCGGCTTCACCCCTCGGGCCTCGCATCCGAGGGCCGTCCCGACCGGTGAATGATCCGGGCTAGATCTTCATCGGCATCAGGACGTAGACCGTGGCGATGGCCTCCTCCGCCTCCGGCCGGAGCAGGACGGCGCTGTTCTCGTCCTTGATCTCGAAGACGACCTTGTCCGACTCGACCGCCGTGAGGAAGTCGAGCAGGTACTGGGCGTTGAAGCCGATCTCCAGGTCCCGGCCCTTGTGCTCGGCCGCCAGGCTGTCGCTGGCCTCGCCGATCTCCGGGTTCGAAGAGAACAGCCGGAGCCGGCTCTTCTCGATCGTGAACTTGATGCCTTTGGACCGCTCGGCCGAAAGGAGAGAGACGCGCCGGATGGCCCCGGCCAGCTCCTCGCGGCCGAGCGTCAGCCGCTCCGGGTTGTCCTTGGGGATGACCGCCTGGTAGTTGGGGAACTTGCTCTCGATGATCCGCGAGATGAGCGTCCGCGGCCCGACCTTGAAGAACAGGTTGTTGTCGTCGAGGTCGAACTCGACGGCCCCGTCCTCGAGCTTCCGGATCTCGCTCAGCGTCTTCTTGGCCACGATGACGCTCAATTCCTTGTCGATCTTCAGGCCGTCCTCGGACTTTCTCGTGTACGAGAGCCGGTGCCCGTCCGTGCTGACAAGCTCCATCTGCCTGTTCTTGAGCGACAGGAGCGCCCCGTTCAGGTAGTACCTCTGCTCCTGGGTGATGGCGTAGAAGACCCGGCCGATCATGTCCTTGACGCCGGCCAGCGGCAGCGCGATGCCCTTCTCGAACCGGGCGTCCGGCACCTGCGGGTAATCCTCCTTGGCCAGGCCGAGGATCTTGAACTCGCTCTCGCCGGCCCTGATCTCGATCGTCGCGTCCTTTAGCTCGACCTCCACGGGCGCTCCCTCCGGCAGGGACTTGACGATCTCGAAGATCTTCTTGCCGTTGACCGTGATGGACCCCTCCCGTTCGATCCCCGCCTGGAGATGCGTCCGCAGGCCGACTTCGAGGTCCGTCCCCGTCATCTCGATGTCGTTCGCCCGGACATCCATCAGGATGTTGGCCAGGATCGGCATGGTGTTCCTTTTCTCGACGATCCCCTGGAAGACCTGGAGCTCTTCGAGGAACGGTCCCTTGGCGATGGAGAATTTCATGGTCTCACCTTCCGCGTCGTTTCCTGTTATCTTCTTCTTATTATTATTTCAAGATATAACGTGAAATCAAGAAGAGAAATAAGAAGGGCCTCTGGAAATGTGCGTTTCCCGGGCAAAGCCTTGATCCTTCTCATTGGATGAGGGTCATGAGAGTGTTGATCTCTCTGTTGAATTCGGGATCGTCGTTGCGGAGCCTCTCGATCTTGCGGACGCTGTGGATGACGGTGGTGTGATGTTTTCCACCGAATTTCTTGCCGATCTCGGGCAATGAGGATTTCGTCATCTCCTTGGCCAGGTACATGGCGATCTGGCGGGGGAAGGCGATCTTGGGGGAGTTGTTCTTGGACTTGAGCTGGGACGTCTTGATCTTGAACCTGTGGCAGATGAGCTTCTGGATCTTTTCCACAGTGACGATCGAGGACGAGGAATCGAGGAGGCCGCGGAGGGCTTCCTTGGTCAGGTCCAGGTCGATGCGCTCGCCCTTCAGGGAGGAGTAGGCGATGACCCGCCTCAGATAGCCCTCGAGCTCGCGGATGTTGGTTTGGACCTTGTCGGCGATGTAGAGGGAGACGCTCTCGGGGAGGACGACGGCCTCGGCCTCGGCCTTTCTCTTGAGGATGGCGATGCGGGTCTCGATGTCGGGGGGCTTGAGGTCGGCGATGAGGCCCCATTCGAAACGGGACCGGAAGCGGTCCTCGAGGTGGGGGATCTCCTTGGGAGGGCAGTCGCTGGAGATGACGATCTGCTTCTGGCTGTCGTAAAGATGGTTGAAGGTGTGGAAAAACTCCTCTTTCGTCCGCTCCCGTCCGGACAGGTAGTGGATGTCGTCCATGAGCAGGAGGTCGACGCTTCGGTATTTCTCGCGGAACTCCAGGATCTTGCCGTACTGGAGATGGTTGACCAGGTCGTTCATGAACTTCTCGGTCGTGACGTAGAGGATCTTGGCCTTGGGGTTCTGCTGGAGGGAGAAATGGCCGATGGCGTTCATGAGGTGGGTCTTGCCGAGGCCGGCCCCGCCGTAGATGTAGAGGGGGTTGTAGGACTTCGCCGGGTTCTTGGCCACGGCCGTGGCCGCGGCCTGGGCGAACTGGTTGCAGCTGCCGACGACGAAGCTGTCGAAGGTGTAATTGGGATTGAGGTTCGGATTGACGGCCTGGCCCGGCTTCGTCTTCCGCTCCTCGGGCGAGCGGCGCATGAAGGCGGCCGGCGTGTCGTCGTGGATGTAGCGGATATCGAACGCCTTGCCGAACAGGTCGCGGGCGCAGTCGTTGATGACGCCCGAATAGTGGAAGGACAGCCAGTCGCGGAAGTAGGCGTTGGGGACCTTGACGTAAAGGCAGTCCTGCTCGCGGCCGATGAAGGCGGTCGGTTCGAACCAGGTCTCGAAGGAGTTCGGGTCGACCTTGGCCTCGGCGGCCTTGAGGATCTCCTGCCAAGGATTTTGATTATCTTTGAGTTCCATCGGGGCCGTTCTTTTTTCCACAGTTTTTTCCACATCTGTGGAAATTCCTCTCCGGGAGGATCGGCGGCCGGAAGAGGCCCGCAAATCATAGCATTCCGGAGGGGCCATTTCAAGCTTTTTTTAGGGGAAAACGGCCCGCCGGGCGGTCGGCGGACGCGGCCGCGCGGAACGCCGGCGGCCCGAGCGGCGGCCGGCCGGGGAAGATGAAAATCCGTTCATGAAACGAGGCCCGAGCGGGGGCCGGGAAGGCCCCGGAAAGGCGTTTTTTGCCGGGTCCCCGGGACGGGGCCGCGGTCAGCGCCTCAGGAGGGCGCGGGATTCCCACGTCGGCGCCCCAAGAAGGAGCGGCAGGAGCCGGGCCCGGAGCCGGTCGGAGAGCTCCGCGAAGGCGAACTCGGCCGGCTTCTCGAGGTCGAGGTAGTCGCGTTCGTCCCGGAAGACCCGGCGGAAGAGGACCGTCCCGTCGGCGGCCGAGCGCGCGACGAGATCGACGGTCATCGTCCAGCGGAGCTGCTCGACCAGGGCGCGGCCGGCGGCCTTGAACGGCCCGTCGAGCGGAGCGCGGCCCTTGTCCAGGGCTTTGCGGACCTCTCCGACGAGCGCGACCTCGCCGGAGAGGACGATCGCGCGCTCCCGGGGGCGCGCCGGGGCCTCGTCGGCCGGGCCGCAGCGCGCGACGGGTTTGCGGAAGGCCCGCCCGATCTCCGCGGCCAGGAAGTCGCCGAGGCCGCGTCCGACGGCCAGGCCGGGGACCGGAGCGGCCTCCCGGAAGTCGGCCACGACGATCTCGTCGAAAGAGCCGGCCGGAAGGGCCGCGACGCCGGGCAGCTGGACCCGGACCTCGACGGGAGAGACGGACTGGCAGGCGGCGGCCCAGGCGAGCGCGAGGCCGAGGGCGGCCCGGGCCTTCACTTGCCCTTCTCCCGCGCGGCCTCGGCCCGAAGCTCGAAGGCCGCGCAGTTCGTCCGGATGGCCAGATCGTTCGGGGCGAGGCGGACCGCTTCTTCATATTCCGCGCGGGCCGCCTCCCAGTCCCCCCTCCTTTCGTGGGCGACGGCCAGGTTGTTGTGGGCGGCCGCCGAGCCGGGGGAAAGCCGGACGGCCTCCGTCCAATGCCGGAGGGCCGCGTCCCAGTCGTCGGCCCGGGCGGCCGCGACCCCGGCCCGGAGGGCCCCCACGGACAGGGGACGGGCGCACGCGGCCAGGGCGGCGACGACAACGGCCGCGATGACCGGGGGGAAAGCGCGTCTCATGCGGGCCTCGGCGGCAGATTACGCCCGCCGGGCCATCCGGTCAAGGCCCGCTCCGGGGCGGGGGAGGCGGCGCGCCGACTTGCCTCCTTCCCCGCGATTGTGGTATAAAGGCGGTCCGATCCTCGGACGAAAGAGTGACGACCATGCCGAAAGTCTGCCACATCTGCGAAAAAGGCCCGGTCTTCGGGCATAGCGTGAGCCATTCCCACAAGGCCTCGCCCAAGAAGTGGAAGCCCAACCTCCAGCGGGTCAGGGCCCAGACCCCGGCCGGCGTCCGCCAGGTCTGGGTCTGCACGCGCTGCCTGCGCTCCGGCAAGGTGGCCAAAGCCGCCTGAGAACTCTTAAACTCGATCGACCGAGAGCACGTCCTTCAGCCCGGAGATCCGCCTGGCGATGGCCTCGAGCTGGCGGATGTCCCGGATGAGCACCTCCAGGCGGATGCGCGCCCGGCCTTCGGCGATCGCCGAGGCCTCGGCCTTGGCGATGTTCCCTTCCAGCCCGGCCACGGCCGTGGCCACCTGGGCCAGCAGGCCCGGGATGTCGTGGGCCTTGACCATGAGCCGGGCCTTGAACGTCGCCGCGAGAGAGGCGTCCCAGGCGACCTCGACCTGGCGCTGGGCGTCGAGCAGCTCCTTGGTCACGAGGGCGCAGCGAAGGGAATGGACGGTGAGGCCCCGCCCGGCCGTGAGGTATCCGACGACGGGCTCGCCCTTGACCGGCGCGCAGCACTTGGCCAGCCGGATCGCCGGGTCGTCGATGTCCTTGATCCGCACTCTCCGGGCCGCCGCCCGGCCGCGGCGGGCCGCGGCCCTCGCCGGGGTGTCGCCGAAGGCCGCCGCCACGAGCCCGGCGTCGACGACGATCCGTCCCAGCCCGACTTGGCGGTGGAACTCCTCCATCGTCGCGGCCCGCGGCCCGAGGATGGCGGCCAGGCGCCGGGCCGCCTCCGCCTCGCGCCGGGACCCCGCCGGGAGGCCGAGCTTCCGGACCTCGCGCTCCCAGATCCTGCGGCCCACGGCGGCGCCCGCCGCCCGGCTGCGGAGGTTGAGCCAGCGTTTGAGGTGCTGGCGGGCGCCGGTCGTGGTCGCCGCCGCGAGCATGCCCCGCGTCGGCTCCCGGTCGGGGGAGGTCAGGACCTCGACGATGTCGCCCGTCTTGAGCACGGCCTTGAGCGGGGCGGGCGTGCCGTTGACCCGGCCGCCGGTCGCGTGGAGGCCGATCTCGGTGTGGATCTTGAAGGCGAAATCGAGGACGGTGGCCCCGGACGGCAGGTCGACGACCCGGCCCTTCGGCGTGAAGACGTAGACCTCCTCCGGGATGAGGTTGGTCTTGAGGCCGCGCAGGAATTCCTGCGGGTCCTTCTTCTCCTCGAAGAGGGCGGCCATCTCGCGGAGCCAGTGGAGCCGGCGGTCCTCCGGCAGGGGCCCGGCCGAGGCCTCGTCCTTGTAGCGCCAGTGGGCCGCGATGCCGTTCTCGGCCAGGTCGTGCATGTCCCGCGTCCGGATCTGGATCTCGAACATCTTCCGTCCGCCGGTGATGACGGTCGTGTGCAGGGCCTGGTAGAGGTTCGGCTTGGGCATGGCCACGAAGTCGCGGAAGCGCTGGGGGAGGTGGGGCCAGCGCTGGTGGATGATGCCCAGGATGGCGTAGCAGTCCTTGACGGTGCCGGTGATGACGCGAAGGGCCAGGAAGTCGAAGACCTGGTCGAAGTCGATGTCGCGCCTCTTCATCTTGCTCCAGATGCTGTGCGGCCGCTTGACCCGGGAGAAGATCTCGGCCGGCAGGCCGTTGGCGGCCAGGAGCTCGGCCAGGGCCTTGGCCATGGCCGCCAGGTCGGCCTCGGCCGCCCGCCGCCGCGGCTCGACGGCCGCGGCGATCTTGGCGTACTCCTCGGGAGCCACGTAGCGGAACGAGAGGTCCTCGAGCTCGGCCCGGATCCGGCCCATCCCGAGGCGGTTGGCGATCGGGGCGTAGATGTCGAGGGTCTCCCGGGCGATCTGGCGCCGCTTCTCCTTGTCGAGGAAGCGCAGGGTCTTGAGGTTGTGGACGCGGTCGGCCAGCTTGATGAAGATGACCCGGATGTCGTCGGTCATGGCCAGGATGATCTTGCGGACGGTCTCGGCCCGGCGGGCCTCGGGCGAGACTTCCTGGACCCGGCTGATCTTGGTCACGCCCTCGACGAGGCCGGCCACTTCCTTGCCGAAGCTCTCGCGGACCGCCGCGGCCGTCGTCGAGGTGTCCTCGAGGACGTCGTGGAGGAGGGCGGCGACGAGGGTCGTCCGGTCGAGCCTCATGTCGGCGAGGTAGGCGGTCACCTCGAGCGGGTGGCTTAGATAGGGCTCCCCGGAGCGGCGCACCTGGCCCTGGTGGGCCTGGCCGGCGAAGACGTAGGCCTTCCGGAGGACGGCCACGTCCTTTTCGTCGATGTAGGAGGCGGCCTTCTCGACGATGTCGTCGAAGCGGACCAGGGCCCGGGCCGCTCCCGCTCTCGTGGCTCCAGGCCGCGTCCTCATGTCCGGCGTTCGCCCGTGGCGAAGACCTCCGAAGGGATGTTCAGGCGCCGGGCTTGGCGGCGGGCTCGGCCTCGGCCTTGGCGGGCTTCTTCTTCGCCCCGTCGCCGGAGCCGGACGGGGCGTCGGCGCTCGTCCCGCTCTTGGCTTCGGCCGCGGGCCCGGCGGCCGGCGAGCTCTTCTTGGCGTAGTCGGTGATGTACCAGCCGTTCCCCTTGAACTGGATGGCCGGCGAGGAGACGCGCTTGACCACGGCGCCGCCGCACTTCGGGCACTTGTCGAGCGGCTTGTCCCGGGCCTTCTGCAGCACCTCGGTCCTCTCGCCGCACGTCTTGCACTCGTACTCGTAGATCGGCATCTCGTTCGGCTCCTCGCAACGAAGGTCTATTATAACAGATATGACCGCCGGAAGCGGGGCCGAGGCCGGCCGGCGGAATGGGCGTAAGCGGTGATCCGGCCAAGCCGAGACCGGACGAGGGGAGTTCCCCTGGGAACCGCCGGAACGCGTTCGAGCGAGGCTTGGCGCAAGCCGAGCGAGCCGCCGTGGCGCCGAGCATGCCGCGCGGCTTGGCGTGGAAAAACACCGCGGCGAACGAGGGCGATCACCGAGGCCCTTCATGGAAGACGACGGCCTCGAAGACGAAGAGCTTCGCCCCCCGCCTCCAGGCGTCGCGCGGCAGCCCGGCCTTGAGCGACCCCTGGTCGAGGAACGTCTCGCGGTCCCAGCCGTTCTCCACGGGGACCTGGGGCAGGAGCAGGCCCCGCCGCCCGCCCTGCTCGACGACCAGGCCGTGCTTGCCGACCCGGACCTCCCGCGGGTTGGCGATCTCGCGAAGCGGAGTCAGGACCGAGATCTCGACGCGGAGGCCCCCGAGCTCGGAGGGCGAGACCGGCGGGAAGCGGGGGTCCCCGGCGGCGGCGAGGATCGCGGCCTGGATGACGGCCCGGCCGAGCGGCGCGTCGGCCTCGATGAAGCCGATGCAGCCGCGCAGGGCGCCGCGCGCGGTCAGGGTGACGAACGCGCCGCGCGGGACGGCCAGCTCGGGCCGGCCGGTGCGGTCCTCGACGACCGTCCCGTCGCCGAGATATTCGGTCAGGGCCGCGCGGGCCAGGCGCAGAAGGTCGGCCTTCGCCTCCGCGGAGAGCGTGAGCGGGGCGGCGTCCCCGGCCGGCCCCCCGGAGAGCACGGCCGCCGCGAGGTAGCCGACGACGGGCCCGCCGAAGCTCGACGAATCGGCCCGGGCCAGGATCTCGACGCGGGGCCGGCCGGCCTTCTCGGCGAAGAGCAGGAGCGCGGCGACGCCGCCGCCGCCGCACATGATGTTCTCCCCCGCCTCGGCCTTGCGGAGGAGCGTGTCCGTGCGCATGGTCCGGATGAGCTCGGCCGTGGCCGCGTCGGCGGCCTCGGCCCGGGCCTTGGGCAGATAGTGCGACAGGTCGGTCGAGGCGACGACGAGGACCTTTTTCCCGAGGCAGGTCCTGGCCAGGGCGGCGCCGAGGCTCCGGACGGCGTCCCGGGTCGGGCGGCCGGTGACGATCGGAACGATGGCCGCCCCGGGCAGGGCCCGCTGGACGAAGGGGACCTGGACCTCGACGGCGTGCTCCTCGGCGAAGGCGTCGGGCCGGAAGGACGACCGCGCGGCCCGGGCGATCTCCCGGGCCAGGGCGGCGTCGACGCGGGCCAGGCCGAGGGGCGTCTCGAAGCCGCCGTCCGGCCAGACCGAGACGCCCTCGAAGGCGACGCGGTGGGAGGGGGCGATGATGACGACGGTCTCGTAGGGGCCGCCGCGGACGGCGGCGTAGGCGGCCGCGGCGGTCCGGCCCGAATAGACATAGCCGGCGTGGGGGGCGATGAGGCCGATGACGCGGCCGGGCGGCGCGGCCGGGCCGGCGGCGGCCATGGCGGCGTCGATCCAGGCGGCGAGCTGGGCGGCGTCGGCGGGGTAGAACGCGCCGGCGAAGGCCGCCGGCCGGACGCGCTGGGCCGCGCCGGCGGCGCCGAGGAGGAGCAGGAGGGCGGCCGACGCGCCGAGCCTTCTCACGAGGGCCATCATATCGGCGGCGGCGGGAAAAATCAATCGCCGGGGGGCGGCCCCGGGCGATTGACTTTCCGCGGCGATTTCAATAGAATCGGGGCAGGGAAGGTTCCGATGAAAGGCTTCTTCAAATTCCTGCTCGCGGTCGTGACGCTCGGCGCCGTCTTCTTCCTCGGACTCCACCTCGGGAAAGAGAAGGAAAAATCCAAGATCCCGATCTTCCAGGAAGAGCCCGAAGGTCACGGATAACTCCGCCGCCGCGCCTCGGGCCCGCGGGCGTCCGCGGGGCCGGCGGAGCGGAGGCGGACGAGAGGGTCGAACGATGCGCTGGACGACGACCGGCTTTCTCATCATCTTCGCGGCCTTCATCCTCCTGCTCATCCTCAACCCGAACCTGTCGTGCTTCGGCCGGCGGATCAAGTCGCCCCTCTATCCCCTGCTGCGGAAGAAGCGGCTGAAGGCCCGGGCGGACGAAGAGAAGAAGCCGCCCCGGACCGAAGATTATGGGTTCAAATAGGCCGGCGCCCCCCGGCCGGCCCTCCCGCCTGGCTCCCCTCCTGGCCCTGACCCTGGCCGCGGCCTGCGCCGGCCGCCGCCCGGTCCTGGCCCCGCCCCCGTCCGGCGTCGAGGCCGTCGAGGGCTTCGCCGCGGCCTCGGTCGCGGGCCCGGAGGCCGCGCTCAAGGGCAAGTTCGCCTTCCTCTTCAGGCGGCCGGGGCTGGGCCGGGTCGAAGCCTTCGATCCCCTCGGGCGGACGGCCTTCGTCGTCCACTTCCGGGAGGGGCGCGCCTGGTTCGTGCTGCCGTCGAAGAGGGCCTTCGCCGAGGACGAGGCCGAGGTCATGATGCGGCGCCTCATCGGCGTCGCCCTGCGCCCGGACGACGCGCTGTCGCTCCTCTCGGGGGCCTGGCCGGAGGGCGGGGAGGCGGGCGGCTGGAGCGTCGCGCGGGACGGCCGGGGCCGCGTCGCGGGCGGAGAGCGCGACGGCTTCGGGTTCAAGGTCCTGGACTATTTCCGGGGCGGGGCGGCGCCGCGCCGGGTCGAGGTCTCCGGCGACGGGACGGCCGGCCGGATCAAGGTCCTCGAGATCGGCTTCGATCCGGCGCCGCGCGACGGGGCCTTCGACACGGCCTTCCTGGCCCGGTTCTCGGCCAAGACCTGGGACGAGCTCCTGGAGCTCATCGGCCGATGACCGTCAGGACCTTCGCCAAGATCAACCTCGGCCTCGAGGTCGTCGGCCGGAGACCCGACGGCTATCACGATATCCGGACGCTCTTCCAGACGATCACGCTCCACGACGAGATCGACATCGACGCGGCGCCCCCGGGCGTCCTCGAGCTCCGGGGCGACGATCCCGCGGTGCCCTGGGACGCGTCCAACCTCGTCCACCGGGCCGCCCGGCTGCTCCGGGACGAGACCGGGGCCGCCGCGGGGGCCCGGCTCGCCGTCCGGAAGAGCGTCCCGGCCGGCCGCGGCCTGGGCGGGGGGAGCTCGAACGCGGCCGCGACGCTCCTGGCCCTCGACCGCCTGTGGGGCCTCGGCCTGGGGCCGGCCCGGCTGGCTCCCCTGGCGAGGCGCCTGGGGGCCGATGTCCCCTTTTTTCTTCTGGGCGGGCTGTGCCTGGGCGAGGGGATCGGGGACAGGCTGACGCCTCTCCCCGACCTCGACCCTCTGCCCTGCCTCCTCGTTCTCCCGCCGTTCCCCATCGCCACGGCCTCGATCTACGCCGGCCTCGGCCCGTCCTTGACTTCACAGGGCAAAGTCAGTAGAATTGAGCGCTTTCTGGAGTCCCGCGACTTCGGTCTCTTGGAGAACGACCTGGAGCGCGTCATTTTCCGGGCCCATCCCGAGCTCGAGCGCTGGAAGGGCTTTTTTCGGGAGGCGGGGGCCCTCGTCGCCCAGGTCAGCGGCTCGGGCTCGGCGGTGTACGGCCTGTTCCCCGACCCGGCGAGCGCGGCCGCGGCGCGGAGGAAGCTCCCCGAAGCGGCGGACGCCCGCCTCGCGGCGGCCCTGCCGCGGGAGCGCTATCGGGCCCGGCTCGGCGCTGGGGCGTAGCCAAGCGGAAAGGCAACGGACTTTGGCTCCGTCACCGGAGGTTCGAATCCTCCCGCCCCAGTTCGGACGATATCGGACGAGGGAAGAGCGATGAAGATATTCAGCGGATCGTCGAATCCGGCCCTGGCCCAGGAGATCGTCGACTACCTGAAGACCGATCTCGGCCGCTGCGTCCTCAAGCGCTTCAGCGACGGCGAGATCCGCTTCTACATCGACGAGAACGTCCGCGGCGAGGACATCTTCATCATCCAGTCGGGGTGCCGCGATGCGAACAGCCTGCTCATGGAGCTGTTCATCATGATGGACGCCTTCAAGCGGGCCTCGGCGGGCCGCATCACGGCCGTCATCCCGTACTTCGCCTACGCCCGCCAGGACTGGAAGGACAAGCCGCGGGTCCCCATCTCCGCCCGCCTGGTGGCCGACCTGATCGAGACGGCCGGGGCCGACCGCGTCCTGGCCATGGACCTCCACTCGCCGCAGATCCAGGGCTTCTTCGGCATCCCCGTGGACAACCTCATGGCCGCGCCCGTCCTGGCCAACCACATCAAGGCGCTCAGGCTCGACGACGTCACCGTCGTCTCGCCCGACGCCGGCGGGGTCGGCCGGGCCCGCGTCTTCGCCAAGCGGCTGGACGCCAAGCTGGCCATCATCGACAAGCGCCGTCCGGCCCCCAACGTGGCCGAGGTCCTGCATGTCATCGGCGACGTGGCCGGCCGGAACGTCGTCCTCTACGACGACATGGTCGACACGGCCGGCACCCTGACGCTCGGCGCCGAGGCCCTGGTCAAGGAAGGCGCCAAGCGGATCTTCGCCGCCTGCACCCACCCGGTGCTGTCCGGGCCGGCGGTCGAGCGCGTCGCCGGCTCGAGCCTCGAGCGCGTCCTCGTGACCAACACCATCCCGCTGAGCGACGAGGCCGTCGCCTCCGGGCGGTTCACCGTCCTCTCCGTGGCCGAGCTCTTCGGCGAGGCCATCCGGAGGATCAGCGAAGGGAGCTCGGTCAGCTCCCTGTTCGCGTAAGGAGTCCATCATGAGCATCGTCGTCAAGTCCGAGAAACGCCGGGGACTGGGGACGAACGCCTCGCGCCGCCTCCGGGCCCAGGGCTTCGTCCCGGCCGTCCTCTACGGGGAGTCGATGGAGACGACGCCCCTCGTCCTGAGCAAGAGGGACGTCGTCCAGATCCTCCGGCTCGAGTCGGGCGAGAACACGATCTTCAAGGTCGCGGTCGAGGCCGACGCCTTCGACGTCATGATCAAGGAGACGCAGGTCGACCCGGCCACCGACGAGCTGCTGCACGTCGACCTCCTCCGCATCTCGATGGACAAGCCGATCCGGGTCACCGTCCCGGTGGTCCACCGCGGCGAGCCCGTCGGCGTCAAGACGGAGGGCGGCTTCGTCGACTTCGTCACCCGCGAGGTCGAGATCGAGTGCCTGCCCCGCGACATCCCGGAGAGCCTCGGCATCGACATCGCGGAGCTCCACATCGGCCAGTCGTTCAAGGTCCAGGCGCTGCCCGCGCCGGCCGGGGTCAAGGTCCTGACGGACCCCAACACGGTCCTCGTCCTCATCTCCATGCCGCACAAGGAGGAGGAGGCCTTCCCCGGCGAGAAGCCGGAGGGCGAGGCCGCGGCCGAGGAGCCCAAGGAGCCCGAGGTCATCAAGAAGGAGCGGGCCGAGAAGGGCGAGGCCGAGGAGAAGGGCGGGAAGAAAGAGCCGGAGAAATAGCCCTTGTGGCTGGTCGTGGGCCTGGGCAATCCGGGCGACGAGTACGAGGGCACGCGGCACAACGCCGGCGCCATGCTGGTGGAGCGCCTGGCCGGGGCCTGGGGCGCGGCGCTCCGGGGCCGGCTGTTCAAGGCCCGGACGGCGCTGGCCCGCCGCGGCGGCGAGGAGGTCCTCCTCGCCGCCCCCAAGACCTACATGAACAGGAGCGGCGCCTCCGTCCGGGAGGCCCTGGCCGGCAAGGGCGTCGCGGCCGACCGGCTCGTTGTCGCCTACGACGACCTCGACATCCCGCTCGGCGAGATCCGGGTGCGGAAGTCGGGCCGGCCGGGGACCCACAAGGGCATGATCTCGGTCGTCGGCGCCATCGGGACCGAGGCCTTCGCCCGGGTCCGGATCGGCATCGGGCCGCTCCCGCCCGGCCGGGATGCCGCTGAATACGTGCTCGAGCCGTTCAAGCGGGACGAGCGGGCCGCCTTCGCCCGGAGCCTCGAGGACGCCGCCGAGGCCGTCGAGATGATCCTCGACGGACGGATCGACCGGGCCATGACCCGGTTCAACCGTCGCCGGGCGGCGACGGAGACGCCCGGCGACGACGGAAGATCCGGGACATGACCCTTTCCTTCGGAAAAGGGGTCGTGTCCCGGGGACATTCCGTCGGGCCCATTTTCTGCGGGCGGCTATGGGACCGGTTGCCGGGAGCTCGAGGCGCGTGTCCCCATTTGAATTATTTTAAGAATCGTCTAGAATAGGGCGGTCCACTCCTTGCTCCTTCCGCGAGAGAAGGGGCTGTCGAAACCATAAGGAGGCTTCATTGAGGCAGTACGAAACGGGGTTCGTTCTCTCCCCCGCGCTTTCTGAAGAAGAGACGGCCCAGTTCGTCCAACAGATGGCCGAGGTCGTGGCCCTGAGGAAGGGCCGCCTGGTCAAGCAGGACCTCTGGGGCAAGCGCCGGCTGGCCTACCCGATCAAGCGGTTCCAGGAAGGCGTCTACGTGTTCTTCACCTACGACGGGCCCGGGGACGTCTCCGGTGAGCTCGAGCGCCGGTTCAAGCAGACCGACGCGGTCATCCGGTTCATGACCGTGGTCAAGGACCCCCGGGACCTCGGCCGGCGGAAGAGGAAGAAACGGGCCGAAGAGGCCGCGCCGGCCGCCGCCGAGCCGAGAGAGGAGAAGGGACATGCCGCGTGACGACAGGCCCGAAAGACCCGAGCGCGGCGGCTACCGCAAGTATTTCGCGCCCAAGAGGAAGTTCTGCAGGTTCTGCCAGCGGGACGTCCGGGGCATCGACTACAAGGCCGTCGACATCCTGAAGAAGTACATCCCGGACCGGGGCAAGATCACCCCCCGCCGGATCACGGGGACGTGCGCCTTCCACCAGAGGAAGCTGGCCCTGGCCATCAAGCGGGCCCGGCTGATGGCCCTCCTGCCCTACGTCGAGGATTGAGATGAAAGTCATCCTGAAGCAGGACGTGGAGAAGCTCGGCCGGCGCGGCGACGTCGTCAACGTCGCCCCCGGGTTCGGCCGGAACTACCTCATCCCCCGGAAGATGGCCATGGCCGTCACGGCCACGAACATGAAGGCCGTCGAGATCGAGCGCCAGGCCCAGAAGAAGAAGCTCGAGGCCGAGCGCAAGGCCTTCCAGTCGCTCGTCGAGAAGCTCAACCAGGTCACGCTGACCTTCGCCCGGCGGGCCGGCGAGAAGGATGTCATCTTCGGCTCCGTCTCCTCCGGCGATATCCGCGACGCCCTGGCCGGGCTGGGCCACGACATCGACAGGAGGAAGATCCTGCTCGACGAGCCGATCAAGCGGCTCGGGAACTTCACGGTGCCGGTCAAGATCAGCCTGGACGACCGGGCCGAGGTGAAGATCGTCGTGGCCCGGGAGGGGGCCGAGGAAGAAGGCGCCGGCGCGGCCGGCCCGCCCGCGGAGGCGCCCGAGAGCGGCAAGAGCTGAACGTCCGCCGGCCGGGAGCGGCGGGACCGAGGAGGACATGGAACTCGACCTGATGTTCCTGAAAAAGACGCCGCCGCACAGCCTCGAAGCCGAACGGACCGTCCTCGGGGGCATTCTCGTCCAGAACCAGAACCTCAACGTCGTCCTGTCGACCATCTCCCCGGAGGACCTCTACAAGGACGCCCACCGCGCCATCCTCGAGCGGATCGTGGCCCTCTTCGACAAGGGCCTCGCGGTCGACCTCCTGACCCTGACCGAGGACCTGCAGCGGGCCGGCCTGCTCGAGGAGGTCGGCGGCGCCTCCTACCTGGCCTCCCTCCTCGACGGCGTGCCGCGCAACCTCAACGTCGAGTATTACGCCCAGATCATCAAGGAGAAGGCCCTGCTCCGGCGGCTCATCCTGTCCTCGACGCGGATCATCCAGGACAGCTACGAGCAGAAGGAGGACGCCGACGAGCTGCTCAACGCGGCCCAGGCGGCCATCGTCGAGGTGGCCGAGCAGAGGATCAAGCCGGGCTTCCGGGCCATGAGCGCCCTGACCGGGCCGACCCTCGAGACCATCCGGAAGATGATCGAGCGCAAGGAGGCCATCACCGGCGTCCCGTCCGGCTTCCGCTTCCTCGACGGGCTGACCGCCGGGTTCCACCCCTCGGAGCTGGTCATCCTGGCCGCCCGCCCGTCCATGGGCAAGACCGCCCTGGCCCTGAACATCTCCCACCACGTCGGGCTCAAGACCGACCTGGCCGTGGGCTTCTTCTCCATGGAGATGGCCGAGGAGCAGATCGTCATCCGCCTGCTCTGCGCCGAGGCCCAGATCGACATCAAGAAGACGCGGACGGGCTTCGTCAGCGACCGCGAGTTCGAGAAGCTCAAGCTGGCCGGCGAGGCCCTCTCCCGGGCCCGCATCTTCATCGACGAGTCGCCGGCCCTGACGGTCATGGAGATGAAGGCCAAGTGCCGGCGCCTGAAGATGGAGCAGCGCCTGGACATCGTCTTCGTCGACTACATCCAGCTCATGCGGACCGGCGGGCGGTTCGAGAACCGCAACCAGGAGATGTCGTTCATCTCCCGGTCCCTCAAGGAGCTGGCCAAGGAGCTGCGCATCCCCGTCGTCGGCATCTCCCAGCTCAGCCGGGCCCCCGAGAAGGGCCGGCGCGAGCCCAAGCCCATGCTCTCCGACCTCCGCGAGTCCGGGGCCATCGAGCAGGACGCCGACGTGGTCGTGTTCATCTACCGGCCGGAGTTCTACCATCCCGACGACGAGACCCTCAAGGGCGTCGCCGAGGTCAGCGTCGCCAAGCAGCGGAACGGCCCGATCGGGAACATCCAGCTGGCCTTCATCCGCGAATACGCCCGCTTCGCCGACATGGAGCAGTTCGCGCCGGACTATTGAGCCGAGGGCGATGAAGAACAGAACGGTTTTCATCTGCCAGGGGTGCGGGGCCCGCTTCCCCAAGTGGATGGGCCGGTGCTCGTCCTGCGGCGAGTGGAGCTCGCTCGTCGAGGAGATCGAGGAGGAGGCGCCGTCCGGAGGGCTCGTCTTCGCCCCGGCCGAGCCCGTCCTCTACAAGGACGTCCAGGACATCCCCCGCCGGCGGACCGCCGTCGGCATCGAGGACTTCAACAAGGTCCTCGGCGGCGGGCTGGTCACGGGCTCGGTCGTCCTCCTCGGCGGGGAGCCCGGCATCGGCAAATCGACGCTCCTCCTCCAGGTGGCCCGGGACCTGGCCGGGGGCGAGGCGTCCGTCCTCTACGTCTCGGGCGAGGAGTCGCTCGAGCAGATCAAGCTCCGCGGCGACCGGCTGGGCGTCCGGGACGGGGCGCTCTACCTCCTGGCCGAGACCAACCTCGAGCGCATCCTGGCCCAGGCCGAGAAGCTGGCCCCGCAGCTCCTCGTCGTCGACTCCATCCAGACGGTCTTCTCGGCCAAGCTGACCTCGGGGCCGGGGACGATCAGCCAGGTCCGGGAGGCGGCCAACCAGATCTTCCGCTTCGCCAAGACCCGGCAGGTCCCGGCCTTCCTCGTCGGCCACATCACCAAGGAGGGGTCGCTCGCCGGCCCGAAGTCGCTCGAGCACATCGTCGACGTCGTCCTGCTCTTCGAAGGCGAGCGGGACCACAGCCAGCGCGTGCTCCGGGCCATGAAGAACCGCTTCGGGCCGGTCTCGGAGCTGGCCGTCTTCGAGATGACGGCGTCCGGGCTGCAGCCCATCCTCAACCCCTCGGCCTTCTTCCTCCGCGAGCGGCCGCGCGAGGAGGCCGGCAGCGCCGTCGTCTGCACGCTCAAGGGCACCCGGCCCCTCCTGGCCGAGGTCCAGGCCCTGGTCTCCTCGACGCTCTTCAGCGGCAACCCGCGGCGCATGTCCATCGGCCTCGACCACCACCGGGCGGCCATGCTCCTGGCCCTGGTCGAGAAGAAGGCCGGCTACAGCTTCGCCGGCGAGGACATCTATCTCAACGTGGCCGGCGGGCTGGCCATCGAGGAGCCGGCCGTCGACCTGGGCGTCGTCATGGCCGTCGTCTCGTCGCTCAAGAACATGCCCCTCCCGTCCGGCATGGCCTTCTTCGGGGAGGTCGGCCTGACCGGGGAGATCCGGTCCGTCGGCCAGCCCCTGGCCCGGATCAAGGAGGCCCGGGCCCTGGGCTTCGGGACGGTGCTCCTCCCGGCCGGGAACCTGGCGGCCCTGGACCGGAAGGACCTCCCGGCGGTCGAGTGCTGGGGGGCGCGGACCGTCCGCGAAGCCCTGCAGAGGGTCTTCTGAAAGGAGCGGCCTGATGGGCATCTGGATCTTCCGCCTGTTCGTCATCGGCCTCGTCACGATCGGCGGCTATTTCTACCCCCCCTTCAAGCTCGGCGCCGCGGGCGGGGCGGCCGCGGCCTTCCTGGCCGGCGCTCTGATGATGGCCCTCGAGACGCGCATCCGCAAGGTCCCGTTCCGGGTCCTCTGGAGCGCCGGCTGGGGGCTCGCCCTCGGCCTTCTGCTCGGCTGGCTGCTCGGCGCGCTCTACCGCTCCGTCGTCAAGACGGCCGAGATGGCCGCCTTCGTCCGCATCTTCTTCCTGGTCATCATGCCGTACATCGGGCTCCTCATCGGCATGAAGAAGCCGGAGTGGCTCGAGCCGGGGCACCTGGCCGGGCTGTTCAAGGAGAAGAGGCCCGAGCGCAGCCTCAAGGTCCTGGACACGAGCGTCATCATCGACGGCCGCATCGCCGACCTCTGCGACACCGGCTTCGTCGAGGGGACGCTCGTCGTGCCGCGCTTCGTCCTCAAGGAGCTGCATCTCGTGGCCGATTCCGCCGACCCCCTGAAGCGCCAGCGGGGCCGCCGCGGCCTGGACGTCATCGACCGCCTCCAGAAGTCCTCCCGGGTCAAGGCCGTCCTGTCGGACCTGGACTTCCCGGAGGCCCGCGACGTCGACTCCAAGATCATCGAGTGCGCCAAGGCCATGGGGGGCCAGGTCGTCGCGACGGACATCGGCCTGAGCAAGGTCGCCCGCATCAACGGCCTCGAGGTCCTCAACATCAACGACCTGGTCAACGCGCTCCGGCCGGTGGCCCTGCCCGGCGAGGCCATGAGCGTCTTCATCCTCAAGGAAGGCAAGGAGAAGGACCAGGGCGTCGGCTACCTCGAGGACGGGACCATGGTCGTCGTCGACAGCTCCCGGCGGATGATCGGCCAGACGGTCGACATCACCGTCACCTCGGTCCTCCAGACGACGGTCGGCAAGATGATCTTCGGACGGTTCAACGGCGGGGAGGCGAAATGACCAAGACCGCCGCCATCGTGGTCGCCGCCGGGGCCGGCAAGCGCTTCGGGGAGCCGAAGCAGTTCGCCTACCTTCGCGGCAAGCCCGTCCTCGAGTGGACCCTGGAGACGTTCGAGGGCCACCCCCAGGTCGACGCCATCGTCCTGGTCCTGCCCGACGACCAGGGCCTGAAGCACTACGGCCTGCGCTACCCCAAGGTCCTCGACTGCGTGCCCGGCGGCGCGAAGCGCCAGGACTCGGTCTGGCAGGGGTTCCGCATGCTCGCCGCCAAGGAGCCGCCCGGGATCGTCCTGGTCCACGACGGGGCCCGGCCCCTCGTCCGGGCGGACCTCATCAGCCGGGTCATCGCCGCGGCCGGCGCCGGCGGCGCGGCCGTGCCGGTCCTGCCGGTCGAGGACACCCTCAAGGAGACCCGCGAGGGCCGCGTCGTCCGGACGGTCGACCGGACCTTCCTCGCCCGGACCCAGACGCCCCAGGGGTTCCGGTTCGAGACGCTGAAGAGGGCGCTCGAAGCGGCCCGGCGGGACCGCTTCTACGGGACGGACGAGGCGGCCCTGGCCGAACGGCTCGGCCTGGCCGTGACGGCGGTCGCCGGCGACCCCCGGAACATCAAGATCACGACGCCGGTCGACATGAACATCGCGGAGGCCCTGCTCGATGCATAAGGTCGGTTTCGGCTACGACATCCACCGGCTCGAGGCCGGCCGCCGGCTCGTCCTGGGCGGGCTCGACATCGCCTTCGAAGCGGGGCTCGCCGGCCACTCGGACGGCGACGCCCTCGTCCACGCCGTCATCGACGCCCTGCTCGGGGCCCTCGGCGAGGCCGACATCGGGACGCGCTTCCCCGACACGGACCCCCGCTACAAGGACGCGCGGAGCCTCGGCCTGCTCGAGACCGTGGCCGGGCTCGTCCGGAGCCGCGGCGGCGAGATCGTCAACATCGACACGGTCGTCGTCGCCGAGGAGCCGAGGATCGGCCCCCGGGCCGCGGCCATGAAGGCTGTCCTCGGCCCCGTCCTCGGCCTGGCGCCGGAGGCGATCGGGATCAAGGCCAAGACGAACGAAGGCTTGGGGCCCGTCGGCGAGAAGCGGGCCATCGCCTGCTACGCCGTCGCCCTGGTGCGCTTCCCCGGCTGACCGCCCCCGCCGCCCCGGCCGCGGAGCGGCTCGGAGGTCAGCCTCCCCGGCCGGGAAAGCCCTTCACGCCGGTCCGTGCGCCGGACTCGGCGCCAAAACAACTCGCTCGGCTTGCGCTAAGCCTCGCTCAAACACGTTTTGCCGGTTCGCAGGCGAACTTCCCTCTTCCGGCACGCGTCCCGGCTGGACTTTCCCTTCACCGTGTTCGGCCGGCCTCCTCGCCGCTCTCATGCGGCCTTCCTAGCATGCTTGTCAGGCGGGCGAGGTCCCTCCGCGGCCGCTCGCCGGCCCGGCGAGCCGGCTCGCTTCGCCTCCGGGCTTCGCTCTGGAGATCGGAGACAACGGGGGACATGTACCTCCGGTACGTGTCCCCGTCTTCGGCGGAGCGGATCCGCTGTCGCCACCATGCGGCCGCGGGAGAAAGGGTCGAGGGGCATCCCGCAGTGAGCATAGAGCGGTGAAATAGCCGGCCTCGGTGTCTGAAAACCCGGGACACGTACAGGTACATGTCCCGTTTTCAGGCCCCGGGACGGCGTGAAGTTTCACCGCAGCGAACGGAGCGGATTCCCGAGGCCCCTCCGCGGCCGCTCGCGGCGGTTGACTCGGCGGCGGCGAATGGTTATCCTCCGCTTGCCCGTCGACGGAGGAGGAGCGCATGAACAAGAGGATGCGACAGGTCGTCGTTCTGTCCCTGATCGCCGCGGCCGCCGCGATCGCTTTCGCGACGGCCCAGGACTTCGGGCCCCGGGGCCGGCAGGCATCGAAGCTGCCGCCGACCTACACCGTGGGCGGCGTCCGCCACGGCGTCAGCCACTTCCCCAAGGTCTCTTACGAGTTCACCAAGCCTGAGAAAGAGGGCGAGATGGACTTCGCCCACTACCACACCTACGACGAGATCGTCCACTTCCTGCGCAAGTGGGCGGCCGACCACCCGAACCTGGTCGATCTCTACTCGGTCGGCAAGTCCTTCGAAGGCCGCGACATCTGGCAGATCACCATCACCAACAAGGCCACCGGCAAGGACACCGACAAGCCGGCCATGTTCATCGAGGGCAACCGCCACTCGGGCGAGGTGACCGCGGCCGAGTGCGCGCTCTGGTTCGCCTGGCACATCCTCAGCGGTTACGGGAAGGACCCGGCCCTGACCAAGCTCGTCGACACCAAGGCCCTGTATGTCAGGCCCAAGAACAACCCCGACGGCTCGGAGCTCTACCTGAACACGGCCCAGACGAACCGCAGCACGGTCCGGCCCTACGACGACGACGGAGACGGCCTGCTCGACGAGGACCCGGCCGAGGACCTCGACGGCGACGGCTTCATCCTCCAGATGCGCCAGAAGGTCGAGCCGGGCAAGGGGACGATGATGATCGACCCCCAGGACCCCTCGGGCCGGCTCATGGTCCGGGCCCCGGCCGGCCGGGGCGACTACAACGTGTTCCCGGAGGGGATCGACAACGACGGCGACGGCCGCACCAACGAGGACGGCGTCGGCGGCCTGGACCTCCACCGCAATTACCCCGAGAACTGGCGGCCCATGCCCGGCCTCGAGCTGACCGGCCGCGGCTGGACCCAGGGCGGGGCCGGCGAATTCCCGCTCTCGGAGCCGGAAACGCGGGCCGTCTTCTCCTTCCTCCTCGAGCACCCCAACGTCGGCATCGGCCAGACCATGGACACGACCGTGCCCATGCTTCTCCACGGCCCGTCGACGAGCCGGATGAGCGAATCCATGTTCCCCGAGGACATGAAGATCTACCGGTACTTCGACGAGCAGGGCAAGAAGATCACCGGCTACCCCAACGCCGGGGACACCTATTGGGACTATGCCAATCTCGGGCGGGGCGACCGGGAGACGCAGGCCCGGGCCGCGGCGATGGGCTTCGAGACGCCCAGCGAGCCCCAGGGCCGGCCCCTCTTCGGCCACTCCCCCGACTTCGGCTACCTCTATTACGGCGCCGTCTGGTACGGCGACGAGCTCTGGAACGGCGGCCGGGTCAAGGACTACGACGGCGACGGCCGGGTGACCGACCTCGAGGCCCTGCGCTACATCGACGAGGAGCTCGGCGGCCGCTACTTCAAGCCCTGGACCAAGTTCGTCCACCCGCAGCTCGGCGAGGTCGAGATCGGCGGCTTCAACCCCAAGTTCTGGCGCCAGAACCCGCCGGTCGAGCTCCTCGAGGAGTGGATCCGCAAGGAGGCCATGTTCAACCTCTTCCTGGCCCAGTCCCTGCCCCAGGTGAAGATCGTCTCGGCCGCGGTCCGGCCGGTGAGGAAAGAGGCGGACACCGTCGAGATCGCGGCCGTCTTCGCCAACGAGGGCTTCCTGCCGACGGCCCTGAAGATGGCCGACCGGGTCAAGATCGTCCGGCCCGACGCCGTCTCGGTCCGGCTCCCGTCCGGGGCCGAGCTCGCCCCGGGAGTCCGGGCCCGCCAGGAGATCGGCTATCTCCAGGGCGGCGAGACGAGAGAGATCCGCTGGAAGATCAAGGTCAAGCCGGGGACGTCCGGAGAGGCCGAGGTCTCGATCTCCTCGACCCGGGGCGGCCTGGCCAAGACGGCGGTCAGGATCGGCTGAGCCGGCCGGCCTCGGGGTCTTCGTCCGGACCGGGCCCGATCCCGTAGGCCTTCATCTTGTAGGCCAGGACCCGTTCGGTGATGCCGAGGGCCCGGGCCGCCCGGCTCTTGACTCCGCCGGCCTCCCGGAGGGCCAGGCGGATCTCCCGTGTCTCGAGCCGGCGGACCTTGTCCGGGAGGGCGTCGCCGGCCGGGCCGGGATCCTCGGCCGCCGCCGCGGTGAAGGTCAGCGGCAGGTCGGCCACGCCGAGGACGTCCCGCTCGGCGAAGACGACGGCCCGCTCCAGGGCGTTCTCGAGCTCGCGGACATTGCCGGGATAGGCGTGGCCCACCAGGGCGGCCAGGGCCTCGCGGCCGATCCCCTGGATCTTCTTGCCCTCCCGCGCGGCGTACTTCTTGACGAAGAAATCGGCCAGGACAGGGATGTCCTCTTTTCTCTTCCGGAGCGGCGGGACGGCGATCGGTATGACGTTCAGGCGGTAGAAGAGGTCGGCCCGGAACCGGCCCGTCTTCATCAGGGCTTCGAGGTCCTGGTTCGTCGCCGCGATGACCCGGACGTCGGCCTTGAGGGCCTGGTTCGAGCCGAGCCGGTAGAACTCGCGGTCCTGGAGGAAGCGCAGCAGCTTGACCTGGGCCTCGGGCGCGAGGTCGCCGATCTCGTCGAGAAGGATGGTCCCGCCCGAGGCGGCCTCGAACTTGCCGATCTTGCGCTCGTGGGCGCCGGTGTAGGAGCCCTTCTCGGCCCCGAAGAGCTCGGCCTCGATCAGCGTTTCCGGGAGCGACGGGATGTTCAAGGCGATGTAGGGGCCCCGGCGGCGGGGCGAGACCTGGTGGATCAGGCGGGCCACCAGGTCCTTGCCGGTCCCCGTTTCCCCGGTGATGAGGACCGTGGCCTCGCTCCGGGCGGCCTTGACCACGAGCCGGGCGACCTCCTCCATCAACGGCGAGGCGAAGACGAAGTTCCTGGAGCTGTACTTCTCGTCCAGGCTGTCCTGGAGGCGGGAGATCTCCTTGCGGAGCTTCTGGCGCTCGGCGGCCCGCTCGAGGACGAGGAGGAACTTGTCGAGATCGAGGGGCTTGACGATGTAATCGTAGGCGCCGGCCCGGACGGCCTCGACGGCCCGCTCGATGTTGCCGTAGGCCGTGACCATGATCGGCGTCACCAGGGGATTGGCGGCCAGCATGTCCTTGATGGCGTCGATGCCCGTCTCGTCGCCGAGCTTGTAATCGACCACGGCGATGTCGACCGGGCCGCGCAGAACGGCCTCCAGGGCTTCCTTGCGGGAGGCCGCCTCGGCGACGGCGTAGCCGCGGGCGGCCAGGTTCTCCCGGAGGAGGCGGCGCTGGACGGGATCGTCCTCGACGACGAGGATCAGGGGCTCGTTCATGTCACGCTCCGGGAATCTCGATGCGGACCTCGGTCCCGCCGCCGGGCGCGCCGCGGGCCTCGATCGTTCCGCCGTGGGCCTCGACGATCCGCTTGGTCAGGTACAGGCCGATGCCCATGCCTCGTTCTTTGGTCGTGAAGAAAGGGTCGAAGACGCGGGCCGCGGCCTCGGGCGGCAGGCCCGGCCCCTCGTCGCGGACGCGGATCTCGACCTTTTTCCCGACCCGGCGCCCGGACGCGCGCACCGCGGCGTCGGGCGAGGCCTCGACCGCGTTCTTCAGGACATTGAGGACGGCCTGGACCAAGAGGTCGCGGTCGCCGGCGACCAGGACCTCCGGCGAGCGCTCGAGCCCGACCCGCCGCCGCGCGCCCGGGACCTCGGCCGCCAGGCTCTCTACGGCCTGCCGCAGGACCTCGTCCAGGGAGAGCGGGGCGACTTCGGGCTCGACGGCCTTGACGGCCCGGGAGAAGCGGTCGACGATTCGGGAGATCGTCCGGACCTGGGCCCGGCCGAGGTTCACGTCGCCCTTGGCGTCCGCGGGGACCTTGCGGTCCAGGAGCTCGAGGACGAGGGCCAGGCTGTTGAGGGGGTTCTTGATCTCGTGGGCGACGCCCGAGGTGAAGGCCGAGATCTCCCGGAACCGCTCCTTTTCCAGGCGTTCGGATTCGGCCTCGCGGGCCTTGGTCACGTAACTCGACTGGAGGCGGTAGAGACCCCGGAAGAAGAGCCCGCCGGCGAGCAGGATGAGCCCGGCCAGCAGGAGCGAGGTCCGGCGCGACCGGGCGATCATGTCGTCCATCCCCGTCAGGGCGTAGCCCATATAGAGGAAATAAGCCCGTCCGTTCCGGAGCGAGACGGCCGAGAGGAGGCTGAAGATCTTTCCGGCCGGCGAATCGATGATCCCCGGCTGTCCGTCCCGGGCCTCCCGGAGCGAGATGGGCAGATAGCCCTCGTAGCGGGAGTTCCAGGCCAGGATGTTCTTTCCGGCGTCGAGGAGGGCCACGAAATAGATGTCCCTCTCCGACAGGATCGTGTCGAGGATGTCTTCCGGGGGCCGGCCCTCGTCGAGCAGGTGGGCGACCGTCGTCCGCAGGATGCCGGCCGTGGCCGAGACCTGCTCCCGGACGAGGGCTTCCGTCCTCTTCTTCAGGTCGGCCTGATGGAGGACGGAGGTCAGGGCGTAAATGGCCAGGACGCCAAGGAACGGGAGAACGAAGAACAGGAAGGCGTCGCGGCGCTTCACCGGCGGCCGGCCCTCCGGACGCCGCGGCGGCCGCGGGGGCCGCCCTGCCAGTCGGGGAAGCCGCGCTCGTCCCGCAACCTGAGGGTCTCGCCGCGGAGCCGCAGCTCGCGGGCGATGATGGTCCGGGCCCCGTCCGGCCCTTCGGAGAGGGAGCCCACGCCTGTCACCTTCTCGCCGGCGTGGATGTCCTCGCCGAAGAACCAGGAGGGACTGACCTCGACGTCTATCGTCCTGGCCTGCCCTTTTTCCTCGAGGCGCAGGACGAGGAACGGCGCCGTGCCCTTGTAACGCGGTTCGAGGACGACCTCGCGGACCGTGCCCTCGAAGCGGACCTCCTTGTCGACGTCGTAGAAATGACCGGGCCGGGCCTGGGCTGCGCCGGCCCCGGCCGTCGGGCCGGCGGCCGGGAGCGCCAAGCAGACCGCCAGAACGGGGACGAGCCAGGATGGGCGTTTCATCAGATTCCTCCCTTCCGCCGGACCGGCAGGTTCCACTGGAACCCGCCCATGATGTAGCCGCTCGACCACTCGAAGAGCGGGTCGTTCGACGCGTTCTTGATGTGGGAATAGGCCAGGTAGACCGTCAGGCGGCGGAAGTTCTTCTCGAGCCGGGCCTCGAAGAGACGCCGGACGTCGTTGCGCGGGACCCCGGTCGGCAGGCCCGCGAGGTCCAGGAGCTCGATGCCCGGGAAGGTCTTGTCGGAAGCGGTGTAGCCGGTCTTGAGCTCGATCGACCAGGGCAGGTTCAACGTGACCCGCCCGGTGAGCTGGTCGCCTGCCCAGGAGAAGGAATCGGAGCTGGGATTGGCGGCGAGGTAGAACTCCTCGATCGACAGAAAGGGGTTCTCGCCCGAAACGGTCCATTGCCTCAGGGCCGAGACGCTCAGCCCGAGGACGTCGCCGATGCCCTGGGCGGCCAGGAGGGACGCGGAGACGTGGCCGATGCCGGCCGTTCCCACGCCGGCCCGGGGGATGAAGCCGTAGCCGCCGTCGTATCGGCGCCCGCCCCAGCCCGATCCGGAACCCGGCCCCCGACGGGGGCCCGCGCTCATGACGGCCGAGCCGCCCGGGTCGGTCAGCGGCCCGGGCGCCGCCGCGTAGGGATGAAGGAAATGCTTATAGCCGTATTCCGCGTCGGCCTTCAGGGTCGTCCGGGTCGGGAAATATCTGTCGATCGAAAGGGACGCGACGACGCTCGCGTGGTCGAAGATCATGTCCGCGTAGGAGGCATAGGCGCCTTGGCCCTGGATCTTCAGGATAGAAGACGGCGAGAGATAGGTTTTGAAGGCCCCGGTCAGGCTGCCGCCGAAAGTGCTGAAGGCCGCGTAATCCCGGCTGTAGAAGGCCCCGGCCGCCCCGGCGGCGAAATAGAAGGCGCTCTTGCCGCCGGCGGGGACGAGGGCGTCGAGTCCGGCATTTGCGGAAAAAAAGCTCAGTCCGGCCGTCTGGTGGAATGCGGTGTATTCGGCATCGGCCAGAAGGGACAGGGCCCCGAGGTCCTGTTCTACGGCCAGGGAGAAGGCCGAGATCCGATCTGACACGGCCTCCCGCGTCTGGAACAGGTTCTGGGTGGAGTGCTGGTTGAACGACAGATAGACCGTTCCTCCCTGGACGGACCCGGTCAGGGCGACGAAAAGAAGCGCTAGGCGCCGCATCATTTTCATCATGACTGAAATCCCCCGCTCAATCAAGAAAAAGAGCCTCCCCCCCGCGCGGGCGGAGGGGAGGCTTCGGGTCCGAGCTCAGCGGCGGCCCTTCCTCTGGGCCGTGCCCTTGGGTCCGGTGCCGTCGCAGACGCCGGCGCCCGCCTGGCGGGCGGCGCCCTGCATTCCGGCCCGGAAGGAGCCCTTGCCGAAGCTCGACTTGACGGCCTGGCCGGCCTTCAGGCCCTTGGTCATCCCGGCCTCGTCCGGCTGGCCGTTCCTGTTCTGGCCCTTGTAACCGGTGCCGTCCTGGGGCCTGGCCCAATCGGGGTCCTGGCCGTTGGGGATGCCGTCGCCGTCGTGGTCCCTGGCCAGATCGTTGATGCCGTCGCCGTTCTCGTCGATGAAGGCGACGCGGTTGCGGCGCCGGAACTCCGGCTTGGCCTGGACCTTGTTCCGCCGGGTTCCACCCTCGGCCTTCAGACCCGTCTGGACCTGGGCCTTTTCCCGGGCCTTCGCGGCCGTCTGGTCCTGGCCCGTCGCGAAGGCGAGGCCGAGGACGAGGAAGCCGACCGCGAGCGCTAACGTCTTTTTCATCTCGTGACCTCCTTGAGTCATTTCGCCTGGTTTATATGCCGGTTGCGTGCCAACATCTATATTGTTGAATATCAATAAATAACGGATCCGCGGGCCTTTCGTTTCCGCCAAAATTGTCGGGTCTTCCGACGTTCTTGGCGGACGTTTTACGGCCCGCCCGGATTCCTGTATAATAAGCGCGTCCGCACCAGCCCCCGGAAGATTCTGAACCTCCCCCCGTCTAATAAGGTGCGGAGGACAAGTGAGATTATCCGCATGGAAGAGAAGCAGCTGGTCCGGCTGGCTCAGGAAGGGCGTCAGGACGCCTTCGAAGAGCTGGTCAGGAAGTTCCAGCCGAAGGTGTTCAGCATGGCTTTGAGCTTCACCCGGAACCGGGAGGCGGCCGACGACCTGGCCCAGGAAGTCTTCCTGAAGGCCTATCTCGCCCTGCCCCGGTTCCACGGGAAGTCGGGGTTCGGGACCTGGCTCTACCGCATCTCCGTCAACCACATCAAGGACCATTTGCGGAAGAAGGGCCGGGCCAAGGAGGTCTCCCTGGACGACGTCCGCGAGATCACCTTCTCGGACAAGGAGCAGGCGGAGAGGGCGGAATGTGAGCGGGAGACGGAGGCCCGCCGCACCCTCGTCCAGAGGTTCGTCGAGGCCTTGCCCGAGAAGTACCGGGTCATCCTGACCCTGCGGGACGTCCAGGGGCTGCCTTACGAGGACATCTCCCGGGTCCTGAAGCTCTCGCCGGGGACGGTGGACTCGAGGCTCCACCGGGCCCGGCGGATGCTGCGGACCAGGCTGGCCCCCCATCTGGCGGGCCTAGGAGGGACACATGAACTGTCGCAAGGCTGAGAAACAGCTCTTGAGGTCCTTCGACGGGCGGCTCGACAGGCCCGCCGCGGACCTGCTCGAGGAGCACCTCCGGGCCTGCCCCGCCTGCCGCCGGGCGGCTTCGGAGTACCGGTCCATGCTGGCCCTTCTCCGGGACGGGCGGGACGCCCAGCCCCTGCCTCGGTTCTGGGAGCGGCTCGAGCCGCGGCTCCGCGAGGAGAGCGAGATCGCCCCGTTCCTCTTCTGGGAGCGCTGGAGCCTGCGGTCCATCCCCGTCTTCCTGACCCTGGTCGTCCTGATCGGCGGCTTCCTGTTCCTGGCGCCGCGGACGAGCGAGCTGAGCCCGTCGGCGGCCCTGCTCTTCGAGAACCGCGACCCGCTCCAGGAGACCCACGCCCTGCTCGAGGCCGACAAGCCGGGGGCGGAGACGATGAAGCTCATGTTCGCGTCCCTGGACGACAAGACGCCCCTGAGGAGGCCGACGCCATGAAGATGAAATACAAGGTCCTGGTCGCCCTGACCCTTCTCGTCGTCTTCGGACTGGGGGTCGCGGCCGGGGTGCTCGGCGAGCGCTACACCGTCCACAAGAGGCTCCAGCGCATGGCGGCCGGCCGGCCTCACGCGCCCTCCCAGGAGGGCTGGGCCAAGGAGCTCGGCCTGACCGAGGAGCAGAAGGCCCAGATCCGGGAGGTCTTCAAGAGAAACGAAGAGCGGATGAGGGCCTACCGGGCCGAGAGCTCGGCCCGGCTGAGCGAGATGCGCAAGAAGCTCTGGGACGAGACCAGCGCGGTCCTCACGCCGGAGCAAAGGGCGAAGAACGAAGAGATGTTCCGCCGCATGGAAGAGCAGCGGAGGAGGGGATCGGAAAGGAACGCTTCACGCGACCGGAGAGGCAATGACCCTCGCCCTCCGGGCCGCGAGCGATAATAAGGAGAACCGTCATGAAGAAGAGAGTCGTCTGGATCGCCGTGGCCGGGGTCGTCCTGGCCGGGGTCATTCTCGGCCTGACCGTCTTCAAGGGCAACAAGAACGGCAAGGTCACGTATAGGACGGAAGCGGTCAGCAAGGGCGACATCGAGGCCCTGGTCGTCACGTCCGGGACCCTGAACCCCACCGAGACCGTCGACATCGGCGCCCAGGTCTCGGGCCGGATCGAGAAGCTCTACGCCGACTTCAACTCGGTCGTCACCCACGGCCAGATCGTGGCCGAGCTCGACCAGGAGCCCCTGAGGCTCAAGATCCAGCAGAACGAGGCCAGCTACCAGAGCCGCGTCGCCGCGCTCGACCGCTCGAAGGTCCAGCTGCAGACCACCGAGAAGGCCTTCGAACGGGCCAAGTCCCTCTTCGCCAAGGACCTCATCTCCATCCAGGAGATGGACGCGGCCGAGGCCAACTACCTCAACGCCAAGAGCGACCTCATCTCCTCGGAAGCCAGCCTGGCCCAGGCCAAGAGCTCGCTCGACCTGAGCCGCGTCGACCTGGGCTACTCGGTCATCAAGTCGCCCGTCGACGGCGTCGTCATCACCCGGAAGGTCAACGTCGGCCAGACGCTCCAGTCGAGCTACCAGGCCCCGGTCCTCTTCCAGGTCGCCACCGACCTGACCAAGATGAAGGTCGAGTGCAGCGTCGACGAATCCGACATCGGCAAGGTCAAGGAAGGGCAGAAGGTCCGGTTCACGGTCGAGGCCTTTCCGAACGAGAACTTCAACGGCATCGTCCAGCAGGTCCGCTACTCGCCCGAGACCGTCCAGAACGTCGTCACGTACACGACCGTCGTCAATGTCGAGAACCCCGCGAAGAAGCTCCTGCCCGGCATGACGGCCACCGTCTCGATCATCGTCGGCGAGGCCAAGAACGTCCTCCGCGTGCCCAACGGGGCCCTCCGCTTCACGCCCAACCTGAGCCCTGAAGAGCTCGCGGCGCTCCAGAAGGCGGCCATGGAGCAGATGATGTCCCAGGGGGGCGGTCCCCGTCCGGAGGGCGGCCAGGCGATGCCCCCGGCGGGCGGCCAGCCCGGCCCGACAGGGGGCGGCGCCCGTCCGGAAGGCGGACAGCGGCAGTTCAACCGCCAGGGCGGCGGCCAGCCCGGCTCGATGGCGGGCGGCGCCCGCCAGCAGGCCCCCCGCGTCTGGATGCAGGACAAGGACGGCAAGTGGAGCGTGAAGCTCGTCCGGACCGGCGTCTCGGACACGTCCTTCACCGAGATCACCCGCGGCGAGCTCAAAGAGGGCGACGTCGTCGTCATCGGAACGCTGACCGCGTCCAGCCAGCAGAGCGGCCCCGGCATGGGCGGGATGGGGATGTTCATGGGCGGGCCTCCCGGCGGCCGCCGCTAGGCGCCGACGCGCGAGGGAGAACGGCCATGCCCGGCAACGTCATCGAGCTGCGGAACCTGACCAAGACCTACCACGTCGGCGAGACGGATGTCCACGCCCTGCGCGGCGTGTCCTACGCCATCGGCGACGGCGACTTCCTGGCCATCATGGGCCCGTCGGGCTCGGGCAAGTCGACCCTGATGAACATCCTCGGCTGCCTGGACCGGCCGACGTCCGGCGAGTATTACCTCGACGGCGAGGAGGTCTCCCGGTTCGACAAGAACAAGCTGGCCCGGGTCCGGAACAGGAAGATCGGCTTCGTCTTCCAGAGCTACAACCTCCTTTCCCGGACGACGGCCCTGGAGAACACGGAGCTGCCGCTTCTCTATTCGACGGTCAACGGCAAGGACACGACCGAGCGGGCCCTGGCCGCGCTCGCGGCCGTCGGCCTCAAGGAGCGGGCCCACCACAAGACCAACCAGCTCTCGGGCGGCGAGCAGCAGCGGGTGGCCATCGCCCGGGCCCTGCTCAACGACCCGACCCTGATCCTGGCCGACGAGCCGACGGGCAACCTCGACAGCAAGACCTCCTCGGAGGTCATGAACATCTTCAAGTCCCTCAACGAGGACAAGGGCATGACCATCGTCATGGTCACCCACGAGCCCGACATCGCGGCCTGGGCCGGGAAACGGATCTACCTCAAGGACGGCCTCATCGTCCGGGAGGAGAAATCATGATCAAGCGAGGCCTCAAGCACGGGCTGCAGACCCTTCGCATCGCCACCCGGGCCCTGGGCCGGAACAAGATGCGGTCGTTCCTGACGGCCCTGGGCATCATCATCGGCGTCGGGGCGGTCATCGCCATGGTCAGCATCGGCGAGGGCGCCAAGCGCGGCATCGAGGACCGCTTCGCCTCCATGGGCACGAACCTCCTCTTCGTCTCGCCGGGCAGCCAGAGCCAGCGCGGCGTCCGCGGCGGCTGGGGCAGCATGACCACGCTCAAGGAGGACGACGCTTACGCCATCCTGGCCGAGTGCCCGGCCGTTGAGTACATCTCGCCCTCCGTCAACGCCCGGGCCCAGACCGTCTACGGCAACAAGAACTGGAACACCTCGATCACGGGCACGGGCGAGCATTATCCCGAGGTCCGCAACTGGGAGGTCGAGTTCGGGTCCTACTTCGACGAGACCATGGTCAAGGCGGCGGCCAAGGTCTGCGTCCTCGGCGCCGACGTCAAGACCAATCTGTTCGAGGGCGAGGACCCCATCGGCAAGGTCATCCGCATCAAGAAGATCCCGTTCAAGGTCCTGGGCGTCCTGAAGAAGCGCGGCGAGTCGGGCGGCTTCGGCAGCCGGGACGACATGATCACCATCCCCTACACCACGGCCATGCGGCGGCTCCAGGGCGTCGACTACATCCAGTCGATCGACGTCCGGGCCGTCTCGGCCCAGGCCATGCCCATGGCCGTGGCCCAGATCCAGGAGGTCCTGCGCAACCGGCACCGCATCGCCCCCGGCGCGGAGGACGACTTCACCGTCCGCAACATGTCCGAGGTCGCCGAGACGGCGGCCGAGGCGACGCAGATGATGACCGTCCTGCTCGGCAGCATCGCCGGCATCTCGCTCCTCGTCGGCGGCATCGGCATCATGAACATCATGCTCGTCTCGGTGACCGAGCGCATCCGCGAGATCGGCCTGCGCATGGCCGTCGGGGCCCGGGAGGTCGACATCCTCCTCCAGTTCCTGACCGAGGCCATCGTCCTCAGCCTGATGGGCGGGCTCTTCGGCATCGCCTTCGGGGTCGGGGCGTCCAAGGTCATCAAGAAGATCAAGATGTTCGCGAACTTCCGGACGGCCGTCTCGGCCGATTCCGTGGCGCTGGCCTTCTGCTTCGCCGCGGCCATCGGCATCTTCTTCGGCTTCTACCCGGCCCGCAAGGCCTCCCGCCTCGACCCGATCGAGGCCCTGAGATATGAATGAGCGCCGCCGGCCCCCCGCGGGGGGCCGCCGGCCGACGATAAGGAGCACGACCATGACGAAGAAAACGTTCCTCGCTCTCATCGCCGCCGCGCTCGTCCTGGCCCCGGCCGCCGCGGCCCAGGCGCCGCAGGGGGCCCTGTCCCTGTCCCTCGAGGACTGCATCGTCAAGGCCCTCAAGGACAACCTGGGCGTGGCCATCCAGGTCCTCGGCCCGCAGGTCTCGGCCGAGAGCGTCAACGCGGCCCTGGAGAAGTACATCCCCTCGCTGAGCCTGAGCTACCAGTCGCGGAAGACCGAGAACGCGGCCTTCTCCTACCTCGACTCCCCGGGCGAAAGCTCGATCAACCGGACCCAGAACTACAACTTCATGTCGGCCAACCAGTCCCTGCCGACGGGCGGGACGCTGCGCCTCGACTTCACCGGCTACCGGACGACGACCAACCAGCGCGGCCGGACGATCGATCCCCGCTTCGGGACGACGCTGTCGTTCAACCTGTCCCAGCCCCTGCTCAAGAACTTCGGGCCCACGATCAGCCGCCGCGAGATCCTGGTGGCCAAGAACAACCTCGGCGTCTCCGAGGAGAACCTCCGCAACACCCTCATCAACACGGTCTACAACGTCGAGAGCGCCTACTGGAACCTCGTCTACAGCATCGAGAGCCTCGAGGTCCGCAAGCAGTCGCTCCAGCTGGCCAAGGACCTGCTCGAGAAGAACCAGCGCTCAGTCGAGGTCGGCACCCTGGCCCCGATGGAGGTCCTGAGCGCCCAGGCCGAGGTGGCCACCCGCGAGGCCGACCTCATCCAGGCGGAGACCTCGATCAAGAGCAACGAGGACGCCCTCCGGCTCCTCCTCAACATCTCCGAGGCCGAGAGCCAGACGATCGCGTCGATCGAGCCCAAGGACAAGCCGACCTACGTCCCGCGGGAGGTCAACCTCGAGGAGGCCCTGGCCCTGGCCGTCCAGAACCGGCCCGACATCGAGATCTCGCGCATCGGCCTGGAGACGAACAAGCTCAACCTGACCTACGCCAGGAACCAGGTCCTGCCCGACCTCAGCCTGTCGGCCTCCTATTCCAGCCCCGGCATCGACGGGACGCGGATCTTCTACGTCGGCAACCCCCTCGACAACATCGTCGACCACACCGTCCCCGGCGGCATCGACGGCGCGCTCAGGCAGTCCTTCAAGTTCACCTATCCCAACTGGAACCTCGGGCTGACCCTGAACCTCCCCCTGTCGAACGTCTTCGGCCGGGCCAACCTGGCCCAGGCCAAGCTGAGCCTGAGACGGACCATGCTCGAGATGGAGAACCAGAAGGAGCAGATCTACATCGAGATCAAGAACGCCGTCCGGACCGTCGAGGCCAATTACAAGCGGATCCTGGCCTACACCACGGCCCGGGCGCTGGCGGAGCAGAAGCTGGCCGCCGAGGAGGAGAAGCGCCGGGTCGGCATGAGCACGAACTACATGGTCCTCTCCTACCAGCGCGACCTGGCCAACTCCCGCATCTCCGAGCTCAACGCCATCATCTCCTACAACGTCTCCCTCGCCTCGCTGGAGAAGGCGATGGGGACGAACCTGAAGTCGAAGAACATCAATCTGACCGATTACGCCATCGGCTTGGACCGATAGTCCCGAGCCTCTTCGCGGAGGCTGTCCTGGGGCCGCGCGAGCCGGCCGGCCGGCTTGAATCGGGCGGCCGCGTGTGCTATGCTCGTGACAAAGGGTGGGTCGGCCCACCCACTCGGTCCGGGGAGAGGCTTCGATGAACAGAAAGCTGATCCGTCCCAATCTCACCGAGATCAAGGACAGAATGAGCCAGGAGAAAGAGCGGGGCAAGGAAGCGGTCCGGAAGCGGATGCATCCGCCCACCGACACCTTCGCGGAGAGCTATTACTACCTCAAGCAGATGAACAAGAAGACGCCGGTGGCCGTGGTCTACACGGACGGCGGGACGGTCGAGGGCATCATCGAGTGGTACGACCGCAACTGCATCAAGCTCAACCGCGACAACGCCCCCAACCTGCTCATCTACAAGACCTCCATCCGCTGCATCTACAAGGTCGAGGACGCGCCCGGGGGAGGGTCTTCCGGCGCGAAATGACCGTCCCCAGGATCGGCCTCACCGCCGGCGATCCGGGGGGCATCGGGCCCGAGATCGTCGTCAAGACCCTGGCCCGGCCCGCCCTCCTGCCGCCCGCCGCCTATGTCCTCTTCGCCGACCCGGCCGTCATCGGGGCCGAGGAGGCGCGCCTCGGCCTCAGGCTCGGCCTGGCCGCCCTCCCCGCCGGGGCGCCGGCCGAGGCCGGGAGCTTCCTCGTCCCGGTCCCCGCGCCGTCCGGCCCGGTCGAAAGGGGCCGGGCGACGGCCGAAAACGGCGAATCGTCCTTCCGGGCCTTCGAGGCGGCGGTCGCAGAGGCCCGCGGCGGCTCGCTCGACGCGGTGGTCACGGCCCCGATCTCGAAGACGGCCTGGGCCCTGGCCGGGCGCCCCTTCCGGGGGCACACGGACTATCTCGAGCGGCTCTATCCCGGCGCGGTCATGGCCTTCTGGTCCGAACGTCTCAAGGTGGCCCTGTTCAGCCACCACCGGCCCCTCCGCGAGGCCGTCGCGGCCGTCCGCGCGGACGGCCTCGCCGCCTTTTTCAAGGCCCTTCACCGGGCCCTGGCCCGCCTCCCCGGCGGGCCCTACCGGCTGCTCGCGGCCGGGCTCAACCCGCACGCCGGCGAGGACGGCGTCCTGGGGAGGGAGGAGACGGAGGAGATCGGGCCGGCCGTTCGCGCGGCGGCGGCGGAGGGAGTGCCCGTCAGCGGGCCCTACCCGCCCGACGTCGTCTTCTTGAAGGCCCTGGGAGCGAAGGACGCCGTGGCGGTCGCCCTCTACCACGACCAGGGGCTCATCGCCTTCAAGCTCGAGGCCTTCGCCTCGGGCGTCAACGTCACCCTGGGCCTTCCGTTCGTCCGGACCTCGCCCGACCACGGCACGGCCTTCGACATCGCCGGAAGCGGCCTGGCGGACCCCCGGAGCATGGGGGAGGCCGTCCGGCTGGCGGCGGCCTTCAGCGCGACCGGCTCTTGAGCGCGGCCCGGATCTCCCGGTCCGCGTCCCTCTTCTTGATGGCCTCGCGCTTCTCGTGCGCGCGCTTGCCGCGGGCCAGGGCCAGCTCGATCTTGATCTTGCCCCGGTCGCCGATGAAGACGCGCGTCGGGACGAGGGTCAGGCCCCGCTCCTGCGTCTTCCCGGCCAGGCGCTTGATCTCGCGGCGGTGGAGCAGGAGCTTGCGCTCCCGAAGCGGGTCGTGGTTGAAGATGTTGGCCGCCTCGTAGGGCCCGATGTGGCACTTGAGAAGGAAGACCTCGCCGGCCCGGACCTCGGCGTAGGACTCCTTGAGCGAGACGCGGCCGGCCCGGACGGACTTCACCTCGCTTCCGACCAGGGCCAGGCCGGCCTCGAGCGTCTCCAGGACGATGTAGTCGTGGGAGACCGACTTGTTGACCGCGACGTTCTTCATGTCCCGTCCGGCGGGGCGATCTCGACGAGGGCGATGCGCCGCTTGCTCATCTTGTCCACGGTCAGGCGGAAGCCGCCGAACTCCAGGGCGTCCTTCTCGCGCGGCAGCCGGCCGAACTCGTAAAGGAAGAACCCGGCCAGGGTCGTATAGTCCGGCTTCTCAGGGATGCCCAGGGCGACGAGGGCGTTGACGTCCTTGACCGGCGCGGCCCCGGCGACGAGGAAGCGGCCGCCGTCGAGAGGCGAATACCAGGCTTCGCTCTGGCCGTCGTGCTCGTCCTGGATCTCGCCGACGATCTCCTCGATGATGTCCTCGAGGGTCACCAGGCCGTCGACGTTGCCGAACTCGTCGACGACGAGGGCCATGTGCATGGCCCGCTCCTGCATCAGGAGGAGGACCTTCTCGAGCGAGGCGAGGTCGGGGACGAAGACCGGCTTGCGAAGGATGTCCTTGATATCAAACACCTTGTTATCAATCAGATAGCCGATGATGTCCTTGCTGGTGACGATGCCCTCGACGTTGTCGAGGCGGCCCCGGAAGACGGGATAGCGCGAGTAGCCCGTCGCGCGCATCATGGCCAGGACGGCCTCGCGGCCGGCGTCGATCTCGATGGCCTTGATCTCCGGGCGCGGGACCATGACCTCCTTGACCGGCCGCGAGCTGAAGTCGATCGCGCCCGAGACGATCCTCCGCCGCAGGGCCGACAGGCCCCGGGCCCCGGCATGCAGGGCGATCCGCAGCTCCTCCTCGTTCAGGGGCCTCAGCGAGCCGTCTTCCCGGGCCTTCGACGACGGCATGAGGAGGCCGGTCAGGAGCGAGAACAGCTTGACGAGGGGGGCCAGGATGAACATGGCCGCCCGGAGCGGGTAGGCGGCGGCCGTGGCCGTCCGGACGGCGTTGTGGGCGGCGAAGGTCTTGGGGTTGATCTCGCCGAAGACGAGGAGCAGCAGCGTCGTGGCGATCGTGGCGTAGACGACCGCCCGGCCCCGGTGCGCCTCCGGCAGGACGGCGACGAACATGGCCGTGGCGATGGAGGCCGCGGCGGCGTTGACGAGGGTGTTCCCGATGAGGATGGTCGCAAGAAAGTCGTTCGTCCGGGCCCGGATGCGGCGGGCCAGGGCGGCCGTCCGGGAGCCCGTCTTCTCCCGGTATTCGAGCGAATAGGGATTGGCGGCGATGTAGGCGGTCTCCGAGGAGGAGAAGAAAGCGCTCAGGACGAGGCAGAGGGCGAGCAGCAGGAACCCCGTGAGGAGCATGGGCGTCCGATCAGGCGGCGGCGCGCGGCTTGGAGGACTTGAACGAGCGGGACAGCGCCCCCAGGAGCTTCTCCTCGATCTTGGACGAGGACGCGGCCGAGGCGACCGAGATCTCGGAGACGATGAGCTCCTTGGCCTTCTCCATCATCTTCTTCTCGCGGAACGAGAGGGGCTTGTGGAGGCTGAGGAAGTAGAGGCTCTTGAGGACCATGGCCATGTCCTTGAGGGCCCCCGACTTCATCAGGCTGAGGTGCTCCTTGTAGCGCCCTTTCCAATCCGTCGTGACGTCGACGTCGCCGTCGCCCATGAACTCGAAGATCTTCCGGATAGACCCGTTCGCCACCGGTCGGCGGATGCCGATCTCCAGGGCGGTCGCGCTGGGGACGGTGACCAGGGTATTGTTGGAGACGATCCTCAGATGGAAGACCTGGAAGCGCTGGCCGTCGAAGGAATCCTCCGAGATGGCCTCGACAACGCCCAACCCCTGATTGGGGTAAATGACCTTGTCGCCTATCTTGAGAGCATCCATTCCTATCGATTATACCCGAAACGCGGCCCGGGAGTCAACGTTTTCCAGGCGAAAACGTCTTGACAGACCGGCGGGGTTCGGGTAACATACTCCCTCCATAGGCACGGGATAACCATGAAAAGAACCTTTCAGCCGAACAACCGTAAGCGCAAGAAAACACACGGGTTCCGTGTCCGCATGAAGACCAAGGGCGGCCAGGAAGTCATCAAGAGCAGAAGGCGCAAGGGACGAAAGCGCATTTCTGTCGGATGAATGAGCGCCTGACCCCCGTCGAGAGGATCCGCAGGAAGAGCGATTTCGCCGTCCTTTACGGGAGGGGAAGCCGTTTCCGGGGGAGGTTCTTCACCCTGGTCTTCTTGAGGAACGGCCTGGACCACGCCCGTTTGGCGGTCGTCGCCAGCCGGAAGGTCGGCGGAGCGGTCGTCAGGAACAGGGTCAAGCGGAGGTTCCGGGAGCTCTTCCGCCGGGAGAAAGGGCTCCTGAGGGAACCGCTCGACCTTATCGTCATAGCCCGGCCGGAGTCGGGGGAGGCCCCGTGGCCCGAGCTCCGGGACGCTTACCTATCGGCCTTGGCAACGATCTCGCGTAAACGGATATCATCGTGAAAGCCGTCGCGCTCTTCCTCATCAGGGCCTACCAGGCGACGCTGTCCCCTCTCCTGGGCCGCCGCTGCCGCTACTTTCCGACCTGCTCCGCCTACACGAGCGAGGCCATCGCCAAGTTCGGCTTTCTCAAGGGCGCCGCCCTGGGGGCCCGCAGGCTCCTGAGGTGTCATCCGTTCCACGAGGGCGGGATCGACCCCGTCCCCTGAACAAGAGAGAACGCATGGAAAAAAGACTCATCCTGGCCATCGTCCTGTCGTTCCTGGTCCTGTTCGGCTACCAGGCGCTGTTCAACAAGGCCAACAAGCCGTCGGCCCCGCCTCCCGTCCCCGCGGAAGCCGCGCCCGTTCCCCCCGTGCCCGGGACCGCCGATAAGACCCCGGCCGAGGCGAAGCCGGCCGTTCCCGAGGCCGAGCCGGCCCCGGCCCCGGTCCCCCAGGGGGCCGTGGCGGCCCCGGGCGAAACGGACGTCGTCGTCGAGACCTCGCTCTACCGGGCCGTGTGGTCCAACAGGGGCGGCGTCCTCAAGAGCTGGGTGCTCAAGAAGCACCTGACCGGCGACAAGAAGCCGCTCGACCTCGTCCCGGCCGCGGCCGCCGAGACCGGCACCTTCCCCTTCTCGGTCGGGCTCGACGACCTGGCGCAGGCGGCGACGCTCAACACCTCGCTTTATCAGGCCTCGACGGGCTCTCTCGACCTCGCCGACGGGGCGAGCGGCGAGCTGCGCTTCGTCTTCGCCGACGGGGCCTCGCTCCAGGCCGAAAAGGCCTTCCGCTTCACCGGCGGGACCTATGCGCTGGAGATCGAAGTCCGGGTCTGGAAAAGCGGACAGCCGGTCACTTCCTCCGTTATCTGGGGACCGGGGATCGGCAACCTCGGCCCCGCCGACACCAAGCAGAGCTTCAGCGCAGCCCGCGGCTCGGCCGTCTACACGGGCGGCAAGGTCTTCCGGATCAACGAGCGGAAGTTCAAGCCCGGCGAGAACACCTACAACTTCGTCGACTGGGCCGCCTACGAGGAGAATTATTTCGTCGCCCTGTTCGTCCTGCCGGCCCGCAAAGGCCAGGCGGCTTTCCACCAGATGACGCCGGCGGGCCTGGCGCCGCTCTATTACCTCTACGTGACCGAGCCGCGCCAGGCCTTCCTCGGGCCCAAGGGCCTCGACGACCTCAAGGCCTTCGGCCATGACGCCAAGAAGGTCGTCAACTTCGGGACGTTCGGCGCCATCGCCGAGCTCCTTCTCGTCGCCGTCAAGTTCTTCCACGAGCTCGTCCCGAACTGGGGCGTGGCCATCATCCTCCTGACGCTGGTCATCAAGGTCCTGTTCTTCCCGCTGACCTACAGCTCGACGAAATCGATGGCCAAGATGGCCGACCTCCAGCCGAAGATCAAGGCCATCCGGGCCAAGTACAAGAAGTCCAAGACCGACATCGAGCAGCGCCGCCAGATGAACGAGGAGATGATGCGGCTCTACAAGGATCACAAGATCAATCCCGCCGGCGGCTGCCTGCCGCTGCTGATCCAGTTGCCGGTCTTCTGGGGCGTCTTCCGGATGCTCGTCGTCGCCGTCGAGTTCCGCCACGCCTCGTTCGCGCTGTGGATCACCGACCTGTCCATGAAGGACCCTTACTACGTGACCCCGATCCTGATGGGCATCACCCAGTACATCTCGCAGAAGATGACCCCGTCCTCGGCCGACCCGGCCCAGGCCCGGATGATGCTCCTCATGCCGTTCATAATGACCATATTTTTCATCAACTTCCAGAGCGGCCTGGTGCTCTACTGGCTGACCACGAACGTCCTCCAGATCGGCCAGCAGGCGATCATGAACAAGATGATGCGCCGGCGCCCGGCCGCCGCCAAAGCGAGATGACCATGGACGAAGACATCAAGACCGAGGCCGCCCCTCGGACGGGTCCCGCGGCCGAGCAACCTGTCGCGCAACCGGCCCCGCCGCCGGCCGACGAGCGGCCCGAGTACAGCGGCCGCAACCTCGAGGAGGCGATCAGCCTGGCCGAGCACCGGCTGAAGCTGCCCCGCGAGAAGTTCAACTACGAGATCGTCACCGAGAAGACGCGGCTCTTCGGCATGAAGAGCAAGGAGATCGTCATCCGGGCCTGGCTCAAGGACGAGGACGCGGAGAACGCCGCCGAGAGGTTCCTGGCCGAGCTCATGACCGTCTTCCCGCTCGAGCTGACCTACCAGGTCAGGAAGCGCTCGGGCATCGTCTTCGTCGTCTTCGACGGGCCGGACAAGGCGACGCTGCTCCGCGGCGACGGCTCGCTCCTGCTCGCGCTCCAGCACGTCTTGAACAAGGTCTCGCCGGTCAAGGTCCAGGTGGACTGCGAGTTCTACCGCAAGCGCAAGGAGAAGAGGCTCAAGGAGTACGCCCAGCGCGTCGCCCGGCAGGTCTCGGAGTCGGGGCGGGAAGAGGTCCTCGACCTCATGAACCCGTACGAGCGGCGCATCATCCACATCGTGGCCAACGAGACGCCCGGCGTCACCAGCGAGAGCCTCGGGGACGGGTTCCTCAAGAAGGTCAAGATCTACCGCGTCCCGCGCTGAAGCTGCGGTGAATCTTCACGCCGTCCCGGGGCCTGAAAACGGGACATGTACTTGTACGTGTCCCGGGTTTTCAGACACCGATGACGGCTAATTCACCGCTTCATGCTCACTCCGACGATACCCCTCACCCCGTCTTCCTCAGCCTCTCGTGCGCCCGCTCCGAATAGCCCGTCGAACAACGCCGCGGCTATTGTCATCGGGGCATTCGTCCCTTAGAATGGGGAACCGGAATGCTCGAAGACACGATCATCGCCAGGGCGACGCCGCCCGGCATCGGCGGGCTGGGCGTCGTCCGGATCAGCGGCCGGCGGGCCTTGGCCGTGGCGGAGAAGATCTTCGAGGCCGGGCGGAAGACCCGCGGGGGCTTCCCCGTCAGGCGCCCTGTCTTCGGGACCGTCCGCGACCCGGAGCGGCCTTCGGCCCTCGACGAGGCCTTTCTGACCTACTTCAAGGCGCCCCGGTCCTACACGCGCGAGGACGTCGTCGAGATCAGCGCCCACGGCAGCCCGGCCGTCCTGGAGGCCATCGTCCGGCTCGGGGTCGAGGCCGGGGCCAGGCCGGCCGGGCCAGGCGAATTCACGCTCCGGGCCTTCCTCAACGGGCGCCTGGACATCATCCAGGCGGAAGCGGTCAACGACCTGGTCCGGTCCGTCTCGCTCGGCCAGGCCCGGGTCTCGTCCCGCCAGCTCGGGGGGAGCCTGTCCCGGAGAGTCGCCCGGCTCCGCGGCCGGCTCGTCTCTCTCCTCTCCGGCATCGAAGCCGGGCTGGAGTTCCCGGACGAGGGCCTTCGGACCGGGCCGGCGGCCGCGATAAAGGCGCTCGCCTCCCTCATCCCCGAGGTCGAGCGGTTGGTCGCGAGCTACGAGAGGGGGCAGGCCATCGGCGAGGGCGTCACCCTGGCCCTGGTCGGGAGGGCCAACGTCGGGAAATCGACCCTGTTCAACGCCCTTCTCGGGGACGAGCGGGCCATCGTCACCCCGTATCCGGGCACGACCAGGGATTTCCTCAGGGAGACGGTGGTCATCGGCGAGGCCGTTTTCCACCTCGTCGACATGGCCGGCCTGGGCCGGCCGTCCCACCCGGTCGAGAAGCGGGGGGTCGCCCTGGGCCGGAGGATCGCCCGAGAGGCCGACGGTCTGGTCGTCGTCCTCGACGCTTCGAAGGCCTGGAGCGCGGAGGACGGGCGCCTCCTCCGGGGATTCGCCGGCAAGAAAGCCGTCGTCGTCCTCAACAAGTCCGACCTGCCGCGCGGGCTCGACGAGAGGCGGGTCCGGGCTTCGGCGGGATCGAGCCCGGTCCTGGAGGTCTCCGCCCTCAAAGGGCGGAACATCGATCCCCTGCGCCAGGCGCTGAGGACCCGGTTCGCCCCCGACGCCGGACAAGACGAGGAGGTCGTCCTGCACGCCCGCCAGAGGGACCGCCTCCAAGGCACCCTCGAGGCCCTGAAAAAGGCGGAGGCCCTCCTGGCCGGCCGAGGCCCGGAAGAGCTGGCGGCCGAGGAGCTCCGGGAAGCGGTCCGCCTCGTCGGCGAGCTCGCCGGGGAGGTCCGGACCGAAGAGGTCCTGGGCGAGGTTTTCGGCCGCTTCTGCGTGGGGAAATAGGCGGGAAGATGTCCCGGGGAGACGGGTTCGATATCGTCGTCGTCGGGGCCGGACACGCCGGCTGCGAGGCCGCCGCGGCGGCGAGCGCGATGGGCCTCAGGACCTGCCTGATCACGATCGGTCTCGAGACGATCGCCCAGATGTCCTGCAATCCGGCCATCGGCGGTCTGGCCAAGGGCCATCTCGTCCGGGAGATCGACGCCCTGGGCGGTCTCATGGGGGTCCTGGCCGACGAAACCGGCATTCAATTCAGGCTCCTCAACAGGAGCCGCGGCGGGGCCGTCCAGGGGCCGCGGGCCCAGTGCGACAAAGCCGCATATCGGGCGGCCATGAGGCGCCGCCTCGAGAAGACGGAGAACCTGACCGTCTCCCAGGGGGCCGTTTCGGAGGTCGTCGTCCGGAAGAGCGCGGCCGCGGGGGTCAGGACCTTGGACGGGACGCTCCTTCCGGCCCGGGCAGTGGTCCTCGCGCCCGGGACTTTCCTCGACGGGGTGATCCACATCGGGCCGAGGAGCCATCCGGCCGGCCGGGCGGGCGAACCGCCGTCGGTCGAGCTGGCCGGCCAGCTCAAAGCCCTCGGCCTGCGGACGGTCCGTCTGAAGACGGACACACCCATGCGCCTCGACAGGGAGACCGTCGACTGGCGGGAATTCCCTCCTCAGCCCGGAGACGAAGAGCCGGTTCCTTTCTCCTATCGGACGCGACGGCCCTTGCTGAACAAGGTCGCCTGTCATATCGGCTACACCAACGCCGCCACGCACGCCGTGATCCGCCGGAACCTCGAAAGCTCTCCCCTGTTCCAGGGGAAGATCATGGGCGTCGGGCCTCGCTACTGCCCCTCGATCGAGGACAAGGTGGTCCGTTTCCCCGAAAGGACGCGGCACCAGTTCTTCCTCGAGCCCGAAGGCCTCGATGCGCCGGAGATATACGTCAACGGACTGTCCACGAGCCTGCCTCTCGACGTCCAGAAGGAGGTCCTGGCCACGATCCCCGGCCTCGACCGGGCCCGGGTCCTCAGGCCGGGCTACGGCATCGCCTACGACGCCGTTTCCTCGGTTGAGCTCCTGCCGACGCTGGAGACACGGAAGGTCCGGGGGCTCTATCTGGCCGGCCAGATCAACGGGACCTCCGGATATGAGGAAGCCGCCGCGCAGGGCCTGATGGCCGGGATCAACGCGGCCCTGGCGGTCAGGGAGAAGCCGCCCTTCGTGCTCAGACGGGACGAGGCCTATATCGGTGTCCTTATCGACGACCTCGTCTCGACCGGGGTGGACGAGCCTTACCGGCTTTTCACCTCCCGGGCGGAGCACCGCCTGCTGCTGAGAATCGACAACGCCGGCCGCCGCTTGATGGGCTACGGCCGGGCGCTGGGCTTGGTCCCGGATGAGGTCTGGGACGAGCATCTGGCCGCGCGGGGCAGAGTTGGCCGGGCGCTCGCTTATCTCGAAAAGACCAGGATCAGGACGGAGACTGGAGACCGGGTTTCTTTGGCCGAATACCTGAGAAAGCCTGAAATCCGACTCGGAGATGTGCTAGAATACGGCCGGTTCAAGGAAAAGCTGAGCGGCGAGGATGAGCGCTATATCGAGTCGGAAACGAAATACGCCGGCTACATCAAGAAACAGGAAAAAGAGATCGCCAAGGCCATGCGGACGGACGCGATGAAGATCCCCGCGGGTTTCGATTACCGGCTGGTCCCGGGGCTGACCCGGGAAGCCGTCGAGAAATGCGAACAGCGGCGGCCGGCCTCCCTTGGAGAGGCCAGAAAAGTTCCGGGGATAACGCCGGCGGCGGTTCAGAACATCGGCCTCTATCTGGAGATAGGGCGTAAGCGGCGTGGACCCGGCATCGATGTTCCACGTGAAACAGCGCCTGATGAATAAGGTCATCGCGGTCGCGAACCAGAAGGGCGGCGTCGGGAAGACGACGACGGCGATCAACCTGTCCGCCTGCCTGGCCCTCAAGAGTCAAAGGACCCTGCTCATCGATCTCGACCCTCAAGGGATGTCGACCCTGGGCCTGGGCAAACCCAAGGAAGCCGGCAAGGGCGTCTATCAAGCCATGATGAACGGCCGGGACCTCATGGACGTCATCCTGGGGACCGAGCTCGATAACTTCTACCTGTGTCCCTGTTCGCCGGAGCTTTCCGGCGTCGAAGCCGAGCTCTACGCGGCCGAGCGCCGGGAGAAACGGCTTCTCGAAACGGTCGAAAAAGCCCGCCGCTACTTCAACTACCTCATCATCGACTGCCCGCCGTCGCTCGGGTTCCTGACGATCAACGCTCTGTCCGCGGCGGACTCGCTGATCATTCCCGTCCAGACCGAGTTCTTCTGCATGGAGGGGATCCCCGACCTCTTCCAGGCCCTGGACACGGTCCGGACCTATTTCAATCCCCGGTTGGCCGTCGAGGGGATTCTCCTGACCATGTTCGACGAGCGCACGAACCTCTCCAAGCAGGTCGCGGAGGAGATTCGTAAGTCATTGAAAAATATACTATTTGAGTCCGTCATCCCGCGCAGCGTCAGGCTCGCGGAAGCGCCCAGCTTCGGCAAGCCCGTGGTCCTTTACGACATCAGGTCCAAGGGGGCCGAAGCCTATCTCAATCTGGCCGAGGAGATCATCCGCCGATGAACAAAAAAGCCTTGGGCAAGGGTCTGGCCGCGTTCATTCCCGACGAATTCAGCATCCTCAAGGATGAGCGCTTCGCCGAGCTCGACATCGAGGACATCAAACCCAACCCGCTTCAACCGCGGACGAAGTTCGACGACAAAACGATCGATGAGCTGGCCCAGTCGATCAGGGAGACGGGCATCGTGCAGCCGGTCATCGTGACCCCCGAGGCCGGCCATTACAAGATCGTCGTCGGAGAGCGGCGGTGGCGGGCGGCCCAGAAGGCCGGCCTGCGCAAGGTCCCCGTCCTCGTCCGCAACATCCCGAGGGACCGGGAGCTCGAGGTCTCGCTGATCGAGAACATCCACCGCGAGGAGCTGAACGCCCTGGAGATCGCCCACGCCTTCCAACGGCTCGTCGACGAGCTCGGCTACGCCCAGCACGAGCTGGCCGGCAAGGTCGGCAAGGACAGGAGCTCGGTCGCCAACTACCTCCGGATCCTCAAGCTGCCCCAGGAGATCCAGGACCGGCTGGGCGCGGGCGACATCTCGATGGGCCACGCCCGGGCCCTCCTGGCCCTGGACGAGACGTCGGCCCAGCTCTTCGCCTGCCGGCAGGTCGTCGACCGCGGCCTGTCGGTCCGGATGACCGAGGCGCTCGTCAACCGCCTCAAGAAGCGGGCGCCCCGGACGCAGCGCAGCCTGGCCGACCCCGACCTTCACGCCCTCCAGGAGGAGATGCTCAAGACCCTGGGGACCAAGGTCGTCGTCGCGGGGACCAGGTCGAAAGGGGTCGTGAAGATCTACTATTTCTCGCTGGATGACCTCAACAGGATCTATGACCGGGTCAAAGGAGCTCCATCATGAAAGACAGACCGAGGGACCTGAACGAGACCAGGCTGGCCGGGCTCATCGACGTGGAGTCGGAGTTCAAGGGCGAGCTGAAATTCAAGGGCTCGTTCCGGATCGAGGGGACCTTCAAGGGGACCATCGCCTCCGACGCCCTCCTCGTCGTCGGGGAGCGCGGCAAGGTCGAGGCCGACGTCAACGTCGGCGAGCTCGTCATCAACGGCGAGATCCGGGGGACCCTCGTGGCCGCCAACCGGATCGAGGTCCACGACAAGGGCCGCGTCTTCGGGACCCTCGTCACGCCGACCCTCGTCGTCGAGGAAGGCGCCTACCTCGAAGCCTCGTGCCAGACCAAGGCCGGGACGCCGGCGCCCGCTCCGGCCAAGGGGCCGGCCCAGGGCTGAGCCCGCGCTCCCGGCGCGGCGCGCGCCGGGCCCCGCCGGCCGGGCGCGGCACGTTCCCCTTGAGCGCGCCGCGGCCGCGGGATATAATCGGGGGGACTTCCGGGATCAGGGCTCACGATGGCCAAGTACATCTTCATCACGGGCGGCGTCATGTCGGGGCTGGGCAAGGGGATCGCGGCCGCCTCGATCGGCCGGCTCCTCGAGAGCCGCGGCTTCCGCATCACCATTCAGAAGTTCGATCCCTACCTCAACGTCGACCCCGGGACGATGAGCCCCCTCCAGCACGGCGAGGTCTATGTCACGGACGACGGCGCCGAGACCGACCTCGACCTCGGGCACTACGAGCGCTTCACCTCGATCCGGACGACGCGGGCCCACAACTGGACGGCCGGCAAGATCTACGAGACGATCATCCGCCGGGAGCGGCAGGGGGGCTACCTGGGCCGGACGGTCCAGGTCATCCCGCACGTCACCGACATGATCAAGTCGGCGGCCGAGTCCGTCGCCGCCGGCAACGACATCGTCATCTGCGAGATCGGCGGCACGGTGGGGGACATCGAGAGCCAGCCCTTCCTCGAGGCGGCCCGCCAGATGCGCCTGTCCCTGGGCCCCGGCCGCACCCTCTTCATCCACCTCACGTTCGTCCCCCGCGTTGGCGACTCTTCCGAGCCCAAGACCAAGCCGACGCAGCACAGCGTCAGGGAGCTGCGGGCCATCGGCATCCAGCCGGACATCCTGCTCTGCCGGACCGGCCGGGAGCTCCCCGCCGACATCAAGTCGAAGATCGCCCTGTTCACCAACGTGCCGGCCGGGGCCGTGGTCACGGCCCCGGACGCCGGAACGGTCTACGAGATCCCCCTGAGCTTCGCCGCCCAGGGCCTCGACCGGGCCATCCTCGGGATGCTCCGGCTGCCGGCCCGGAAGGGGGACCTGGCCGCGTGGGAGGCCATGGTCGAACGCCTCAAGCGCCCGAAGGACATCGTCGAGATCGCCATCGTCGGAAAGTACGCCGGGCTTCGCGACGCCTACATGAGCCTGACGCAGGCCCTCGTCCACGGCGGCCTGGCCCACCGGCTCGAGGTCGGGATCGACTGGATCGAGGCCGAGGCGCTGGAGAAGGAGGACCCGGCCGGGCCCCTGGGCCGCAAGGACGGCATCCTCGTTCCCGGCGGCTTCGGCAAGCGGGGCATCGAGGGCAAGGTCCGGGCCGCCGCGTTCGCCCGCGAGAACAAGGTCCCGTTCCTGGGCATCTGCCTGGGCATGCAGTGCGCCGCCATCGAATACGCCCGGTCGATGGCCGGGCTGAAGAAGGCCAACAGCACCGAGTTCGCGCCGGACGCGCCGCACAAGGTCATCGTCGGCTTGCGCGAGCCGGCCCCGGACCGCGACGTCGGCGGGACGATGCGGCTGGGGCGGTTCCGCTGCGAGCTCGAGCGGGGCAGCCTGGCCCACCAGGCCTACCGGGCCCTCTTGGTTTCGGAGCGCCACCGCCATCGCTACGCCTTCAATCCCGCCTACCGGGACGCCCTGGCCGAGGCCGGCCTCGTCTTCTCGGGGACCGACCCCGACAGCGGGCTGGTCGAGATCATCGAGGCCCCGGACCACCCCTGGTTCCTCGGCTGCCAGTTCCACCCGGAGTACAAATCCAAGCCGCTCGCTCCGCACCCTCTGTTCAAGGCCTTCGTCGGCGCGAGCTACACCCGGCGGCGCCGCGAGGGGAGGGCGGCCGGGCCGGCTAAGAGGCCGGCCCGGGTCAGGTAGATAGAAGATAATAAACAAGATGTCAACTATCTCGAGCGGCTCGTCAAGGAGGGCAGATTGGATATAAATCCCAAGATCTTCCGGGAATACGATATCCGCGGCGTCGCCGGTCAGGACCTGGACGAAGCGGCCGTGGAGGTCCTGGGCCGGGCCATGGGCACGTTCTTCCTCGGCCGGGGCCAGGGCGACGTCGCCGTCGGCCGCGACGTGCGGCTGAGCTCGCCGGGCTTCGCCGGGGCCCTCGTCCGGGGCCTGCTCTCCACGGGCTGCGACGTCGCCGACATCGGGGTCGTGCCGACCCCGCTGCTCTATTTCTCGGTCTTCCACAGGAAGATGCCGGCCGGCGTCATGGTCACCGGATCGCACAATCCGCCCGAGCACAACGGCTTCAAGATGATGTCCGGCGAGGAGACCCTCTACGGCAAGACGATCCAGGCCCTCTACGAGATCGTCCGCAAGGGCGTCTTCCCGCGGGGCCAGGGCCGGGCCCGGACGCTCGACATCGTCCCCGAGTACCAGGATTATGTCGCCGGGAACGTCCGCTTGGCCCGGCCGGTCAAGCTGGTCATCGACGCCGGCAACGGCACCGGCGGCGTCGTGGCCGCGCCCCTCTTCGAGAAGCTCGGGGCCGGGGTCACGGCCCTTTTCTGCGAGCCGGACGGGCGCTTCCCCAACCACCACCCGGACCCGACGCTGCCCGAGGCGATGGACAAGCTCGTCGCCGAAGTGAAGGCGACCGGGGCCGAGCTCGGCATCGCCTACGACGGCGACGCCGACCGGATCGGCGTCGTCGACGATGCGGGCCGGATCATCTGGGGCGACCAGCTCCTCATCCTCTTCGCCCGGGACATCCTGCCGGGCCGTCCCGGCGCGGCCGTCATCTCCGAGGTCAAGGCCTCCAAGGTCCTCTACGACGAGATCGCCCGGCTCGGCGGCCGGCCGATCATGTGGCGCACGGGCCATTCCCTGATCAAGAAGAAGATCAAGGAGGAGAACGCCCCGCTGGCCGGCGAGATGAGCGGGCACATCTTCTTCAACGACCGCTGGTTCGGCTTCGACGACGCCATCTACGCCTCGGCGCGGCTGGTCGAGATCCTGTCCCGCTCGAAGGACAGGCTCTCGGCGACGATGGACGGCCTGCCGAAGACCTATTCGACGCCCGAGATCCGCATCTACGCCTCCGACGAGGTCAAGTTCAAGATCGTCGACGAGGTCCGCCGCGAGCTGGCCTCCCGCCTCCCGGTCATCGACATCGACGGCGTCCGGGCCATCTATCCAGGCGGCTGGGGCCTCGTCCGGGCCTCCAACACGCAGGCCGTCATCGTCCTCCGCTTCGAGGCCGACACCGAAGCGGAGCTGGCCGCGATCCAGGCCGACATCCGCGGCGTCCTGCAGCGGACGATCAACAGGCTCGGGGCGGCATGAGCGGACGGGACATCCGGGCCGTCATCCTGGCCGGCGGCCGGGGCGCCCGGTTCTGGCCGCTCGGCCGGCGTTCCCGGCCCAAGCAGTTCCTGAGCATCACCGGGCCCGACCCGATGCTCCTCGACACCGTCCGCCGCGTCCGGCCCGTCGTCCCGCCGCGGCGGCTGACGCTCGTCGCCGACGCGGCCCAGACGCGGGCGGCCCGGAAGCTCCTGCCGCGCCTGCCCGCGAGCTGTTTCCTGGTCGAGCCCGAGGCCCGGAACACCGCCCCGGCCCTCATGCTGGCCACGGCCCGGGTCTGGCTGGACGACCCCGAGGCCGTCGTCGCCGTCCTGCCGGCCGACCACCTCATCCGCGACGAAAACCGCTTCCGGCGCGTTCTCCGGGCCGCCGCGGAAGCCGCGGCCCGCGAGGACGCCCTGATCACGTTCGGCGTCCGGCCGACCTATCCCGCCACCGGCTACGGCTACATCCGCCACGACCGGTGCCGGGGCCGCCGGCGCTCCGGCGTCGTCTTCTATCCCGTCCTGGGGTTCAAGGAGAAGCCGAACCTGGCCCTGGCCGACGAGTACCTGGCCTCAGGCGACTACGCCTGGAACTCCGGGATGTTCCTGTGGCGGGCCGGGGTCTTCGCCGGGAAGCTCGAGCGGTTCGCGCCCGGGCTCGTCCCCGCCTGGAAGGGCATGGTCGAGGCCCTGAGGTCGAAGAGCCAGGCCAGGCTCCGGGCGGCCTTCGCCCGGGCCCCGGCCCTGTCCATCGACTACGCGCTCATGGAACGGGCCGAAGGGGTCCTCGTCGCCGACGGCGATTTCGGCTGGTCCGACGTCGGCGCATGGTCGACGCTCCTCGAGGTCTGGCCCCGGGACGCCCGCGGCAACACCTCCCGCGGCGAGACGCTGGCCCTCGAGTCCAGGGGCTGCCTCGTCTGGAACCCCGGCCGCCTGACCGCCCTCGTCGGCGTCCGCGACCTCATCGTCGTCGACGCGGGCGACGCCCTGCTCGTCTGCGACGCCTCCCTCGACCAGAAGGTCAAGGACGTCGTCGAGGCCCTGGAACGGAAGAAGGCGCTCCGCAAGTACGTCTAACATCCATAAGGATATTTCGCCCAAGGAGGAGTCGGAGATGAGAAAACGCGCCCTCGTCCTCGCCCTGGCGGCGGCCGTCCTCTCGGCCTTCGCCCTGGCCGGCGACGTCACCCTGGACGTCAAGGAGCACGTCCTCGGGAACGGCATGAAGATCCTGATGATCCCCAAGCCGGGAGTGCCCCGCGTCGTCTGCCACGTCTATTTCAAGGTCGGCTCGATCAACGAGCGGCCGGGCATCACCGGCAGCGCCCACGTCCACGAGCACCTGATGTTCAAGGGCACCAAGGTCATGGGCGTCACCGATTACGCGGCGGACGCCGGGATCGACGCCCGGATCGACGAGCTCATGGGCCGGATCTACCGGGAGAAGTTCTGGAAGGCCGACGGCGACCAGGCCAAGATCGCCGCCTGGCAGAAGCAGGCCGACGAGCTCGCCGCGGCCCAGAAGGCCACCATCATCAAGGACGACCTCTGGACCCAGTACATGAAGAACGGCGGCACCGGGCTCAACGCCTCGACCAGCCAAGAGACGACCGGCTACTACGTCACCCTGCCCTCGAACAAGATCGAGCTCCAGATGCTCCTGGAGTCCGACCGGATGATGAACGCCGTCTTCCGGGAGTTCTACTCGGAGAAGGACGTCATCATGGAGGAGCGGCGGCTGAGCGAGAACCAGCCCGGCTTCTTCTTCAGCGAGCAGGTCAACGCCGCTTTCTACGCGGCCTCGCCCTATCGTTGGAGCGTCCTCGGCTGGATGGACGACCTCAAGAAGGTGACCCGGCAGGACCTCTACGACTTCCACAACACCTACTACGTCCCGAACAACGCCGTGGCCATCTACGTCGGCGACTTCGAGCCCGCCGCGGTCGTCGCCCTGGCCGAGAAGTACTTCGGCCGCATCCCCAAGGGCCCGGACCTCGAGCCCATCCGGACGAGCGAGCCGCCTCAGTACAGCGAGAAGCGGATGTACGGCGAGGGCCCGGCCGCGACGAGCCTGCAGATGATGTTCCACGTCCCGCCGGCCGGCGATCCCGACTCCCAGGCCTTGGCCATCCTGTCCAGCACGCTCGGCTCGGGCGGCGGCGGATTCCGCGGCATGGGGGGCGGCGGCACGGGGCGCCTGTACAAGGCCCTCGTCCGCGACAAGCAGCTGGCCGTCAGCGCCTCGGCCTCGAGCCGGCCCCAGTGGTACGTCGGCGCATTCCAGTTCAGCGCGACGCCGCGCCTGGACAAGGGCGTCAAGCCCGAGGAGCTCGAAAAGGAGATCTGGGCCGAGATCGAGAAGGTCAAGAAGGAGGGCCTGACGGACGAGGAGATCCAGAAGGCCAAGAACCAGGGCGAGGCCATGTTCATCCGCGGCCTCGGCAGCGCCGCCGGGCTGGCCGGCCAGGTCGGCCGGGCCGAGCTCATGCGCGGCTGGAGGTCCATCCTGACGGACCTCGAGGCCCTCAAGAAGGTCACCAACGACGACATCAAGCGCGTGGCCGCCAAGTACTTCGTCAAGGACAACAGCCTGACCGCCATCTACGCCCGGAAGACGGGGCGGTAAGGAGGACGACATGAAAAGAGCCATCATCACCATTCTCGTGCTTCTCACGGCCGGCGCCGGTTTCGCCCCGGCCCAGGCCAAGCACCCGTCCGAGCTGAAATACCCGGCCCTCAAGTACGAGCCGCCGTCCCCCGCGGCCTTCCGCGTCGTCTACGCCGGCGGCCTGCGGGCCTACGTCCAGCCGGACAAGAGCTTGCCCCTCTTCAACATCACCGCGGTCGTCAACTGCGGCGACCTCTACGTCCCCAAGGACAAGACAGGGCTCGGCCGGGTCCTGGGCGACCAGCTGATCAAGGGCGGCACGGCGACCAGGGAGGGGCAGGCCATCGAGGACCGCGTCGATTTCCTCGGCGGCACCCTGAGCTTCATGGTCGGCGAGAGGACCGCGTCCTTGAGCCTGTCGGTCCTCTCCAAGGACCTCGACGAGGGCCTGGCCCTGTTCTTCGACGTCCTCCGCAACCCGGCCTTCCGGGAGGAGCCGCTGAAGCTGGCCAAGGCCCGTTTCGTCGAGCAGCTGCGCCAGGCCAACGACAATCCGAGCCAGGTCCTCAGCCGCGAGTTCGACCGGCTGCTCTACGGCGACAACGCCCTGACCTGGCAGGCGACCAAGGCCACCTACGAGGGCGTCGCCGCGGCCGACCTCAAGGCCTTCCACGCCAGGTATTTCAAGCCCGGGAACGTCATCCTGGCGGTTTCCGGCGACTTCGACAAGGCCGCGCTCAAGGCCAAGATCGAGAAGCTGACCGCCGGCTGGAAGGGCGGCGCGGTCGCGTTCCCGGCCCTGCCCACGAGCTTCCCGGCCCCCGAGCCGGGCGTCTATTTCATCCAGAAGGCCATCAACCAGGGCTACATCAGCCTCGGCCACCTCGGCCTCGAGGACACCAATCCCGATTACTACGCCGTCCAGGTCATGAACTTCATCCTCGGCGGCGGCAGCTTCACCTCGAGGATCACCTCCAAGGTCCGCTCGGACGAGGGCCTGTCCTACAACCAGGGCAGCCGCTTCACCTACCGCTGGGGGCTGCCCGGCACCTTCTCCGGCTACGTCCAGACCAAGTCGGAGACGGTCGGTTACGCCATTTCGCTCATCCTCGACGAGTTCGACCGCATCCGCAGGGAGCCGGTCTCGGACGCGGAGATGGAAACGGCCGTCAACTACTACCTCGAGAGCTTCGCCGACAGCTTCCAGTCGCCGCAGTCGACGATGATGAGCTTCGCCAACCTGGAGATGACCGGCAAGCCGATGGACTACTACAAGAATTACCGGGCCCGGATCCAGGCCGTGACCAAGGCCAAGGTCCAGGAGGCGGCCGGCAAGTACATCCGGCCGGACACGGCCGTCATCCTGATCGTGGGGGATTTCGAGCCCTGCGACAAGGGCGGCGACAAGTGGCCGGGCCCGCTCGCCAAGCTGGGCAAGCTCCACAGGATCCAGCTGACCGACCCGATGACCGGGCAGGAGACGAAGACGCCGTAGGCCCGGCCGCGAGGACGGCCAAGCCGGGACAACAAGAAAGCCCCGATGAGCGGCACCGCATCGAACGGGGTCGTCGTCCGCGAGCTCGAGAGGCTCTTCCGCGGCGCGTCCCTCTTCCGGCCCCTTCGGGCCCGCCGCCACGAGCGGATGGCCATCCTGGGCTACGAGGTCCGGGGCGTCTGGCCGGACCGGCCGGGCCGGGTCAAGCTCTCCGTCGAGAAGCATGTCGGCGGCGGCTACGCCGGGCAGGTCTACAAGGTCCGGGTCCTCGAGATCGAGGCCCCCGAAGGGCCCATCGAAGGTCTCGAGCGGGACGGGGTCTACGCCCTGAAGGTCCTGGTGCCCGCCTCCGGGTTCGGCCGCCTCGTCCGCAACGCCCTCTACGGCCTCGGCTTCCAGGCCCCCTTCGCCCCCCAGGTCAACCCCGACGCGGCCCGGGCCGGGGCCCTGTGGCAGAAGTTCATCCGCCGGGCGGCCCGGGAGCGGCTGGGCACGGAGCGGGCCGTGGTCGACGTCCTGGCGACGCTCGTGGATCCCGTCCTCGGCAGCTGCGGCGAGCTCAGCGAGTGGGTGGACGGCCGGCTCTGGCGCTACGAGGTCGACGACGGCCTCTTCGCCCGGCTCGGCTGGAAGCCCGGCCGGCCCGACGCGGGCCTCGGCTCGCCGGAGTACCGGGCCAAGCGGACGTTCATGCGCGGCCTCGTCGGGATGATGCGGGACCTGGGCGCCGAGGAGCTGGCCCGCCAGTACGAGTGGTGGACCCTCAAGAGCCAGCCGAACGCCCTCAAGCGCCTGGAGGCGGAGGACGACCCCGGGCGAGGCCTCGTCGCCGTGGATTTCCGGGCCGGCATGGCCCTCCTGCCCTTCCTCCCGCAGTGCCCGGCCGACTTCAAGCTGATCGCCAAAGGCATCGCGCGGGGCAGCCTGGTCCAATTCGACCGGGGCGACACCCGCAAGCTCGAGGCCTACGTCGCCGCCCGGCCGGGCCTTTTCGGCGACATGGCCGGAGCGATCGAGGAGCTGAAGCGGACGGACCGGGCCTACCGGGACTCCCAGCCGGACGTCGCCCACCATCACTTCAGGCTCGTCACCAGGCCGCGCCTCTGGACCGCCATCCACGCCGCCTGGGTCCGGGGCTGGGAGATCCGGAACATGGCCGACGCCGGGGCGGCCGCCGGCCTGCGCCGGAACCGCTTCGCGGCGGCCCTTTTCGTCCTGCTCGGCCTCCTGCCGCTGCTCACGCCGGTCCTCTTGCTCGCCCGCTTCCCGGGCCGGTCGGCCGGCCTCTGGCTCCTGTGGCTCCTGCCGCTCTTCGGCCCGTTCGCCCGCAGGCTCTGGGGCCGCCGGGACCTCCGCCGCCACTACGCCGCCGTACTCACGAAAGCCGGCTACCTCGGCCGGGCCTTCCGCGGCCACGTGGCCGAGGCCCTCGTCGGCTGGTACCGGGCCGGGCGGGTCGGCGAGCGGCGGGCCCTGGCCATCGCCGGGAAGCCGGGGCGCTATCTCCTCCACCGGCCGCTGGCCTTCCTGCCGCCGGGCGTCCATCGCTTCCTGACGGACAAGGCCTATTTCAAGGAGCGGCTGCGGGCCATGTTCGTGCGGCCGTTCCAGCTCTACTTCAAGCCGGCCGTCCGCGAGAAATGGCTCCGCGACATGGTCGAGGAAGGCCGCAGGAACCGGATGCTCAGCGACGCCGACGCGGCCCGCATCCTGGCCCAGATCGACGAGCCCTACATCCAGAAATACCTGAAGAGCCTGGCCGTGCACCTGGCCACGCTGTTCGTCTCCGAAACGACCTTCTTCACCATCGCGGTCATCTATGTCCTGGGACACCCCGAATTCGGCTGGGCCGAGGCCACGGCCCGGGCCGCGCTCATGATCGGCGCGTTCAACCTGCTGCCGGTCTCCCCCGGCTCGCTCGTCCGCGGCTTCTATTCCCTCGGCGTCTGCATCAAGGACCGGAACTTCCGGGACCACAAGCTGGCCCTGCCGGTCGGCTTCTTCAAGATCATCGGCTACTTGGCCTATCCGCTGCAGATGGCCTACCGCTTCCCCGAGCTGGCCCGGTTCATGGCCGGCCACTGGGCCACCGAGGCCGTCCACGTCGTCCCGGTCTTCGGCGAGCGCGGCGCCTGGCTCGAGCACGCCGTCTTCGACGCCTTCTACAACTACCCCCTGAGCCTCGGCGTCAGGGTCCGGAGGCGGGACGAGCTGGCGGCCGCGGCCGAGCCCCGCCGGTGGGGCGTCCCGACGGCGGGGCTCGCCGGCGCGGCCTTCGTGACGCTCGTCGACTTCCTTTTCGTCCGCTCGGCCGGCCGCGTCCCCGTCCTCGAGGACGTCTGGTGGGCCGTTTTCCTGGCCCCGATCGGGGCGGGCTTTCTCGGCTCGCTCTGGTCGCGCCGGGAAAGGATGGGGAAGCGGGTCGCGGCCGGGATCGCGGCCGGCGCCCTGGTCGGGTTGAGCTACGGCCTGATCAACGCCTTTCTGACGCCCCTTTTCCCCGGCCTGGCCGCGGCCGGGGAGGCGGCGGCGAACGGCTCGTCGGCCCTGGCCATCCTCTGGAAGACCTTCATCTTCGGCCTCCTCGCCATCCCCGGCGCCGTCGTCGCCGAAACGCGGCCGCCGGGGGCGTCGGGCCGCCGCTGACCGGCGCCCGGCCCCGCGCGGCGCGAAGGTCCCGGCCGGATGATGCCGCGGGGCCGTTCCATCGCACCCTCTTGTCCGTTATAATGTCGGCGGAGCCTTTCGCAGAGAAGAACCGGAGGCTCGGAGAGGAGGGCCCTTTGAACCGCTTGAAAACGATGCTCGCGGCCGTTCCGTTCCTTGTCCTGGGACTGGCCCGGCCGGGGTTTTCCGAAGAGGTCGTGAAGTATCACCCCAAGCCCGCCGACCTGAAGTACACCTACGGCCAGCACAAGCCGGTGATGACGATCAGGCCGGGGACGCTCATCGTCTCCTCGACGGAGGACTGCTTCGACGGGAAGGTCAAGAAGCCCGGCGACAAGCCCTCGGAAACGGTGGGCCTCTGGCATGACAACCCCCTGACCGGTCCGTTCCATATCCAAGGCGCGGAGAGGGGGGACGTCCTGGCGGTCCATATCAGGAAGATCGAGCCGGCCCGTCCCCACGGCATCAGCAGCTACACGCCGGGGTTCGGGGCCATCACCGGCACGGAATACACCGCCGTCCTCGAGGCCCCCCTGCCCGAGCTCGTCTGGTGGTACGACGTCGACCGGGACAAGGGCACGGTCCGCTTCCGGGCCCTCAAAGGGGGCGCGGCCGTCGACATCCCCATGAGGCCGATGATCGGGTGCCTCGGCGTCGCGCCGGCCAGGAACGAATGGCGCTGGAGCGTCACCCCCGAGGCCTACGGCGGCAACATGGACTGCCCGGAGGTCAGGGCCGGGAACACGGTCTATCTGCCCGTCAACGTCCCGGGGGCGCTGCTCTATTTCGGGGACGCGCACCTCGTCCAGGGGGACGGGGAGATCGTCGGCTACGGCGTCGAAGCCGCGGTCAACGTGGAGCTGAAGGTCGACCTCATCAAGGGAAAGCCGATCGCCTGGCCCCGGATCGAAAGCGACGACTGCCTCATGACCACGGGGATGTGCCGCCCGCTGGAAGACGCGTTCAGGATCGCGGCCAAGGAGATGGTGACGTGGATCGCCGAGGATTGCGGCCTGGACGCGATGGACGCCTATCAGCTCGCGTCCCAGGTCATGAAGGCCGAGGTCTCGCAGATGGTCGACCCGAACTACACCATCCTGGTCAAATTCCCCAAGAAGTATCTGCCGTCGAAGAAGCCCGTCTTCGGCGGGACGCACGACAGGCTGGCGCGCCCCGGGGAGGCCCGGTCGGCCCCCCCTCCGGGAAGCGGCCGCGGCCCCGTGTGACCGGGGGGCCGCCCGGTCATGGGACGAAGGGAGGCTTGAGCACATGAGCCGTCTCGTCCGTTTCGGGATCTCCCTCGGGGAGGACCTGCTGGCCAGGTTCGACAGGCTCGTCGTGGCCGGGCGCGGCTACGCCAGCCGATCGGAGGCCTTCCGCGACCTCATCCGCGCCTCGCTCGTGGAGGAGGAATGGCGGGGGGGCGGCGAGGTCGCCGGCGCCATCACGCTCGTCTACGACCATCACAGGAAGGACCTCGTCAGCCGCCTCACCGACCTCCAGCACGACGCCCACGGCCTGATCGTCTCCACGCAGCACATCCATCTCGACCACGACCACTGCCTGGAGATCATCGCCGTCCGCGGCCGGGCCGTCGGGGTCCGCCGCCTGGCCGACGCCCTCCGCTCCGTCAAGGGCGTCCTCCAGGGGTCGGTCAACATGGCCAGCACGGGGAAAAGGCTCGCCTGAAGCCCGCGCCGTCCCGCCCTTGACTTCGCGCCGGGACGCCCTTAGAATAGCGGTGTTACGTAAGTTAGAAATCGTGCTACTATCGGAGGTGGCGATGAAGATTCGGACGGCCGCGTTCATTTTCCGGCGCCTCATCCCGGGAGTGGTCCTCGGGGGAGCCGTGACGCTGTTCGCCCACTACACCTGGCTGTCGCCCGCGCCGTCGCCGGCCCGGGTCGGCGAGACCGTGACGGTCCTGCTGTCCAGCGGCCATGCCTTCCCGGAGAGCGAGGAGCCCGTCCGGGGCGTGGAGCTCCGGATGACCCTGGCCGGCCCTTCGGGGGCCTCCCGGGCCCTCACCCCGAAGGACCAGGGCCGCGGGCCCGAAGCGGCCTTCAAGGTCGAGGCCGAAGGCGTCTACAGGGTGGCCGGCGAATACGACCGCGGCGTCATCAGCCGGACGCCGGAGGGCTGGAAGCCGGGCGGCCGGGCCGAGCACCCCGGCGCGGCCAGCGTGATAAAAGCCTACAATTCGTTCCTCTGCGCGGTCCGGACCCCCGCCGCGGCCCTCGGGTCCCCCGAGCCCTTGGGGCTCCTTTTCGAGGTCTCCTGGAAGGTCGAAGGCCGCAAGCTCGTCGCCCTGGCGACGGCCCAGGGCAAACCGGCCGAGGGCGTCGAGATCTCCGCCATCCTCGGCTCCGGGGAGGCGAAGCCCGCGGGCCGGACCGGCCGGACAGGCCGGGCCGAGATCGAGGTCCCCGAGTCCTTCAAGGGCTCGATCCTCCTCACCGGGTCGCTTTCCAAGCCCATGCCCGCCGGTTCCGCCTACGACGAGGAACGGTTGAGCTCGTCCTGTCTCCTGGCCTGGGATTGATCGCCCATGCACATCGCGGACGGCATCCTTCCGGTCGGGGCGGCCGCGGCCGCGGACGCCCTGGCCCTCGGGACCGTGTCCGTCCTCAGCCGGAAGATCAAGGCCGCCGAGATCCCCGAAACGGGGCTGATGGCCTCCGCGCTGTTCCTGGCCTCCCTGCTCCATTTCCCCGTCGCCGGGACATCGGTCCACTTGGGCCTTTACGGCCTGGCCGGCGTCCTGCTCGGCCCGAGGTCCGTTCCCGCGGTCTTCGTCGCCCTGCTGTTCCAGTCCCTCCTGTTCCAGCACGGCGGCCTGGTCGCCCTAGGCGTGAACACGGTCAACATGGGCCTCGGGGCCTTGGCCGCCTGGCTTCTCTGGCGGGCCCCCGGCCGGGCGGGAGCGCCGCGGGCGTTCGCCGCGGGCTTCGCGGGGATCCTCGTCCCCGCCGCCCTGATGATCCTCGAATTCAGGCTCATCGGGTACGGCCGGAGGATCCTCTTCCTGGCGCTCGTGTACGTCGCGGTCGCGGCCCTGGAGGGCGTCCTGACGGCCGCGGCCGTGGCCTTCCTGCGGAAGACCGAGCCCTCGCTCCTGGAGACGAGGCCGTGAAGCGCGCCCTCGCCGTCGCCGCGGCCCTCGCCGCCGTACCGGCGCTCTGCGCCGGCCGCCTCGCCGGGCACGGCCTCGAGGTCCAGGCCCGCCTCCATCCCCCGGCGGTCGTCCTCCGGGCGGTCTACTCCGGGGGCGACACGGCCGCCTTCGCGGCGGTCCAGGTCCTGGCGCCCGGGACGCCGCCGGTCGTCTACCAGAGCGGCCACGCCGACGCCTCCGGCCGGTTCGCCTTCGTCCCGGACCGCGAGGGAGAGTGGCAGGCCATCGTCGACGACGAGCTCGGCCACCGGGAGAAATGCCGCATCACCGTCGACCGCGCCTTCCTGGAAGCCGGCCCGGCCCCTTCGAAGGGGCGAGCGGCGGGGAACGCGGCTTCCGGCCCCGCCGCGGCCCGCCTCCCGCTCTGGCTGAGGGCCGCCGTCGGCGTAGCGCTCATCCTCGGCGCGACAGGCGTCCTCTACGGATTGAGGGCCCGCCGCCGGCCGGGCGGGTGAGGTCCCGGGATGGCTGACTGGCCCGACGCTCCCGGCCGGGAGATCGAGGCTCCGGCCGGCCGGCTCGATCCGCGCGTCAAGATCGCGGCCGCGACGGCTCTCCTGGCCCTCATCGTTTCCGGGCCGGGGACGGCGTGGCGGGCGGCGGCGCTCGACCTGGCCCTGGCCGCCGTCCTCTTCGCGGCGAGCCGCGTCCCCGTCCGGGAGGCCCTCCGGCGGGCGGCCTGGGCGTCCCCGTTCATCCTGGCCGCGGCCGCCCTGTATCCGCTGTCCCAGTCCGGCGCCGCCGCCGAAGGAGGGCTTTTGGCTCCCGGCCCCTGGCTCCGGGCCCTGACGATCGCCCTCAAGGCCTACGCCTCCGTCCTGGTCCTGAGCCTTCTCGTCCTGACCGACCGGCTGGACCGGCTCCTGGGCGCGCTTCGCTCGCTGGGCTTCCCCGCGGCGCTCTGCTCGATCATGGCCCTGGCCGGCCGCTTCGTCAATGTCCTGGGCGGCGAGGCCGCCCGGATGAGGCGGGCCCGCGAGAGCCGGACGCCGGGCCGCCCGCGCGGGTCGCGGTTCGAGGCGGCCGGGCAGGCGGCGGCCGGGCTGGTCCTCCGGGCCCGGAAGCGCGCCCGGGCCGTCCAGGCGGCCATGGCGGCCCGCGGCTTCGACGGGTCCTGGCCCGGCCTCGAGCCCGCCGCGCTCCGGCCGCGCGAACTCCTCGCCGGCCTCGCTCTGGTCCTCCCCTTCGCCGCGGCCCGGGTGTTCCTCCCATGAGCGGGACCTCGAGGGGGGCCGCCGTCGGGATCGAAGACCTCGTCTTCGGCTACGAGAAGGACCGTCCGATCCTGCGCGGCCTGTCCCTCGAGATCGAGGCCGGCGAACGGTTCGGGATCCTGGGCCCCTCGGGGGCCGGCAAATCGACGCTTCTCCTGCACCTGAACGGGCTCCTGCGGGGCGAGGGCCGGGTCCGCATCGGCGACGAGCCCGTCGGCCCCGCCACGCTGGCCTCCGTCCGCAGGCGGGTCGGGCTCGTCTTCGAGGACCCCGACGACCAGCTCTTCACGCCGACGATCGGGGAGGACGTGGCGTTCGGGCCGCTCAACCTCGGGCTCGGCCGTGAGGAGGCGGGCCGGCGCGTCCGCGACGTTCTCGAACGGGTCGGCCTGGCCGGGTTCGAGCGGCGGAACCCGCATCGGCTGTCGCTCGGCGAGCGCAAGCGGGCCGCCCTGGCCACGGTCCTTTCGATGGCGCCCGAGGTCGTGGCCTTCGACGAGCCGTTCTCGAACCTCCACCCGGCCCTCGTCGAGCGCCTGATGGGCCTCATCGCCGGGCTCGACGCGACCGTCATCCTGGTCTCGCAGCAGATCCTCCCGGCCCTGGCCGTGTGCGACCGCATCGCCGTCCTCCTCGACGGCCGCATCGCCCGGACGGGAACGCCGGCCGAGATCGCGGCCGACAGGGCCCTCCTGAGCGCGGCCGGCCTGGACATCAGGAGCACGCTCGAGGCGGCCCGGAGAAGGGGCGTCGATCTCGGCCCGGAGTGACGGGAGCGGGCGCTTCCGGCCCGGGGGCCTTACCGGTCCTTGATCTTCAGCCCGAGCTCGTCGAGCTGGCGCGGGTCGACCGCGGAGGGCGAGCCGGTCATGAGGTCGAGGGCCCCGGTCGTCTTGGGGAAGGGGATGACCTCGCGGATGGACTCCTCGCCGGCGAGGAGCATGACCAGGCGGTCGAAGCCGTGGGCGATGCCGCCGTGGGGCGGGGCGCCCAGGCTCAGGGCCTCGAGGAAATAGCCGAACTTCTCCTCCGTCTCCTCGTCCGAAAGGCCGAGGGCCTGGAAGACCCGGCGCTGGACGCCCATGTCGTGGATCCGGATGGAGCCGCCGCCGACCTCGTGGCCGTTGAGGACGAGGTCGTAGGCCTTGGCCCGGACCTCGGCCGGGGCCGCCTCGAGGAGAGGCAGGTCCTCGTCGCGGGGCGAGGTGAAGGGGTGGTGCATGGAGACGAAGCGGCCCTCCTCCTCGCTCCACTCGAAGAGCGGGAAATCGACGACCCAGCAGAACGCGAGGCGGTCCGCGAGGGCGGGGTCGCCGAGGGGCCAGGCCCGCCGGATCTCGCCCAGGGCCTTGAGGGCGGCCTCGCGCTCGCCGGCGACGAGCAGGACGAGGTCGGGGTCGCCGGCGCCGAGCGCGGCCCAGATCGCCTCGTAGTCGGCCTCGGCCGCCTTGAGGGCCGACTTCCAGCCGCCCTGCCTCTTGATCCAGACCAGGCCCTTGGCCCCGAGCGCCTTGGCCTTGTCGCCGAGCTTGTCGAGCTGGGCGCGCGACAGGGCCCCGGCCCCCGGGACGCGCAGGCCCTTGACCTCGCCGCCCGCGGCGACGGCGCCCTTGAGGACTTCCGAGCCCGTCGCCGACGCGACGGCGGTCAGGTCCCTCATCTCGAGCGGAACGCGCAGGTCGGGCTTGTCCGAGCCGTACCTCTCCATGGCCTCGGCGTAGGGCAGGCGCGGGAAGGGCCGCTCGACCTTCCGTCCGACCAGCGCGAACAGCGCCTCCATGAGGCCCTCGTTGAGGGCGAAGAAGTCGTCGAGGTCGATGAAGCTCGTCTCGATGTCGATCTGGGTGAACTCGAGCTGGCGGTCGGCCCGGAGGGCCTCGTCGCGGAAGCAGCGGACGATCTGGAAGTAGCGGTCGAAGCCGGCCACCATGAGGGTCTGCTTGAACTGCTGGGGCGACTGGGGCAGGGCGTAGAAGCGGCCCTTGGACACGCGGCTGGGCACGAGGAAGTCGCGGGCCCCCTCGGGCGTGGGGTTGGCCAGGATGGGCGTCTCGATCTCCAGGTAGCCGCGGCCGCTCAGGTAGTTCCGCGCGGCCAGGGCGGCCTCGTGGCGGAGGCGGATCCGCCTCTGCATCCCGGGCCGGCGCAGGTCGAGGTAGCGGTACTTCAGGCGCAGCTCCTCTGAGGCCTGGGGCGGGTCGGCGACCACGAACGGCGGCACCTTGGCGGCGGCGAAGACGCGGAGGCCCGCCGCTTCGACCTCGATCTCGCCCGTGGCCAGGTCCTTGTTCGCGGCCGAGCGGCGCCGGACCCGGCCGCGCACGCCGACGACGAACTCGTTGCGGAGCTTCTTGGCCTCCTCGGCCAAATCGGGACGGTCGGACTGGAAGACGACCTGGACCAGGCCCTCGCGGTCGCGGACGTCGACGAAGACGAGGTGGCCCATGTCGCGGGTCTTGTGGACCCAGCCGCAGAGGACGACCTCGCGGCCCTCGTCCGCGGCCCGGAGCCCGCCGCAGTAGTCGGTCCTCTTGTAGGGCGTGCCGGGTTCGGTCGTTGCGCTCATGGGCCTCCCCGAACGGTCAGCTTTCGCGGATGACGGCCAGGAGCTCCTCGCGGGTGCCGTCGGCCTGGCGGCCGGTGGCCATGGCCTTGAGGCCGAAGCGGCCCTTGGCCATCTCGTCCTCGCCGACGATGAGCACCCAGTCGGCCCCGAGCTTGTTGGCCCGGCCGAAGTGGGCCTTCATCCCCCGGTCCTTGAACTCCATCAGGCACTCGACGCCGCTCCCCCGGAAGAAGCGGGCCAGGGCCAGGCCGGCCTCCCGGCCCGCCCGGCCGAGATGGGCGACGTAGAGGAGCCTGCGGGCCGGGGCCCGGAGATCGGCGACGGAGAGCACCCGCTCGATGCCCATGGCGAATCCGGTGCCGCAGATGTCCGGCCCGCCGAAGTCCTTCATCATGTCGTCGTAGCGCCCTCCGCCGAGCAGGGAGTTCTGGGCGCCGAGCGCCGGGGAGACGATCTCGAAAGTCGTCTTGGTGTAGTAGTCGAGGCCGCGGACGAGCCGGGGCTCGACCCGGTAGGGGATCCCCAGGACGTCGAGCGAGGCCAGGAGCTCGCCGAAGTGCTCGCGGCACTCGCGGCAGATGAAGTCCTGGATGCTCGGGAAGGCCGCCGCGATCTCCCGGCAGGCCTCGATCTTGCAGTCGAAGATGCGCAGGGGATTGGCCTCGGCCTTCCTCCGGCAGTCGGGGCAGAGGTCGGCCAGCCGCTTCCCGGCCGCCTCCCTCAGGGCGGCGCTGTAGGGCGGCCGGCAGGCCCGGCAGCCGACGGAGTTGACCAGGGTCTCGGTCCCCGTGACGCCGAGCTTGCCGAGCAGGGCGTGGGCCATGTCGACGATCTCGGCGTCGACGGCGGCGTCCTTCTCGCCGAAGACCTCGATGTCGATCTGATGGAACTGGCGGTAGCGGCCCTTCTGGGGCTTGTCGTAGCGGAACATGGGCCCCATGAAGTAGTAGCGCATGGGGGCGCCCTCGAGGTCGAGCCGGTGCTCGATGATGGCCCGGACGACCGAGGGGGTGTACTCCGGCCGCAGGGTCAGGGACCGCCCGCCCCTGTCGGTGAAGGTGTACATCTCCTTGGTGACGACGTCGGACGTCGCGCCGGTGCCCTTCTCGAAGAGCTCGGTCGGCTCGAAGACCGGGGCCCGGAGCTCGCGAAAGCGGTAGAGCTCGAAGGTCTCGCGGGCCAGGCGCTCCAGGGCCTGCCACTTCTCGACCTCGCCGGGGAGGATGTCGTGGGTGCCCTTGATCGCCTGCGGGGGGGCGGGCTCCGCTTTGGCCCCGGGGCGTTCCGGCTTGATGGCGGTCACCGTTCTTCGAAGACCCCCAGCTTGCGGAGCTTGTTGTAGCGCTCCTCGAGAAGCGCCTCGACCGGCTTGCCCTCGAGATGCTTCAGCGCCTGGTAGAGGTGCCTGTCGACGTTCTTGAAGGTCTGCTCGGGGTCGATGTGGGCGCCGCCGGGGGGTTCGGGGATGATCTTGTCGATGATGCCGAAGCCGAGCAGGATGGAGGCCCGGATGCCCAGGTTCTCCGCGGCCTGGTCGACGGCGTTCTGGTCCTTCCAGACGATGGCGGCGCAGCCCTCGGGCGAGATGACGGAGTAGAAGGCGTGCTCGAGCATGAGCATCTGGTCGCCGAAGCCGATGCCCAGCCCGCCGCCGCTGCCGCCCTCGCCGATGACGACGTTGACGACGGGCGTCTTGAGCCGGGAGATGACCTTCAGGTTGTTGGCGATGGCCTCGGCCTGGCCGCGCTCCTCGGCCCCGATGCCGGGGTAGGCGCCGGGCGTGTCGATGAAGGTCACGACCGGGAAGCCGTATTTCTCGGCCGTCTGCATGATCCGGAGGGCCTTGCGGTAGCCCTCGGGGTTGGCCTGGCCGAAGTTGCGGTCGATCCGGGCCCGGGTCGTCCGGCCCTTCTGGTGGCCGATGACGGCCACCGTCCGGCCCTTGTAGAAGGCCAGCCCGGCCACGATGGCCGGATCGTCGGCGAAGCGCCGGTCGCCGTGCATCTCCATGAAGTCCTGGAACAGGAAGGCGATGTAGTCCAGGGTGTAGGGGCGCTTGGGGTGGCGGGCGATCTGGACGATGTTGACGGTCGAGAGGGCGGGCACGATCTTGGCCCACTCCTTCTCGATCTCCCGGCGGAGGGCGGCGATCCTGTCCTTCTTGTCGATGTCGTCGGTCTCGTCCAGGGCGTCGATCTGGTCCTTCAGGGACAGGATGCCCTTTTCGAGGCTATAAAATTCCGCCGATTTTTCCATGCTCCGCTCTTTCAATGAGTTACGGCCTCGGCCTATTCTAAGGGGGGGCGGGTGGCAAGTCAAGCCGGCTCGCAGGCCCGGCGGTCAGCGGCGGCCCCTGGACATGGGGGCCTCGTGGAATTCACCTCTTGGCCCGGCGCTGGCGGACGACCTCGAAGAGGAAGACGGCCGCCGCCGCGGCGACGTTGAGGGAGCCGACCTTTCCGGCCAGGGGGACGGCCAGGACCTTGTCGCAGGTCTTGCGGACCAGGGGGCGGAGCCCCTTGCCCTCGGACCCGAGGACGATGCCGACGGGGCCGGTGTAGTCGAAGTCGTACCAAGGCCCCTCCCCCGAGCTCTCGGCCCCGACGAGCCAGAGGCCCTTCTCTTTGAGCTCCCCCATGGCCCGGACGAGGTTCGGCACCCGGGCGACGGGGAGGTGCTCCAGGGCGCCGGCCGAGACGGTCTCGACGGTCTCCGTCAGTCCGGCCGAGCGGCGCTCGGGCAGGACGATGCCGTCGGCGCCGGCCCCCTCGGCGCTCCGGACGATGGCCCCCAGGTTCTGGGGGTCCTCGACCTCGTCGAGAAGGACGACGACGGGCTTGGCCGAGCGGGCCAGGATGTCCTCGAGGGAGGCGTATTTTTTGGGCGCGACCTCGGCCATGACGCCCTGGTGGCCCGGCGCGACCTGGCCGAGGCGGCGGACAGGGACGAAGACGACGGGGACATGGCGGGCCTTGGCCTCGCGGACGACCTCGCCGATCCGGGCGTGGCCCCGCTCCTGCTGGACGAAGACCTTGAGGACCCGCTCCGGGGCGGACCGCAGGGCCTCGAGGAGGGGGTTGATGCGGATGATCCTGTCCATGAGGGGCTCCTCCGGGCATTATATGCTAAAATGGCCCCGGATACCGACGGAGAAAGGCCATGCCCGAAAGCATCAAGGTCGCCCGGATCGCCCTCGTCGTCGCGGCCGGGCTGAAGATCGCGACCGCGGCCCTGTTCCTGTTCATCTTCGGCGCCGGGGCCGTCCTCATCGGCTGGGGCACGGACAGGGCCGGCCTTCTCGGCAGCGCCCTCCTCGGCGCGGCCGGCGTCGTCCTGGCCCTGTTCTGCGCCGCCGTCGGCGCCTTGGACCTCGCCATCGCCGCGGGCATCGCCAAGGGGCGCCCCTGGGCCCGGCTCGCCGGCGTCGCCATGGGCGCCGTCCTGCTCGTCGGCTTCCCCGTCGGAACCGTCCTCGGCGCCCTCGTCCTCATGGGGCTCCTGGGGAAGGACGCCAGGGACTGGTTCGGCGTCCCCAGGGTCTCTCCGCCGGCCGCGCCCGTCGCGCCGCCCGCAGCCTGAGGCGGGCCCGGCGGCGGGTCCTTCCCCGGCCGGCATCCGCCACGAAACGAGGCGGCGCCCGGACGCGGGGACGGACCCGGCGAACGGGCGGATGGAAGAGGCAGAAGAGGTCAGGCTGGCATGATGAACGCAAAATACCCGGGGGAGCGCCCCGTGGCCAAGAGAAAGATCGTCGAGATCGACCGCGAGAAGTGCGACGGCTGCGGCCTGTGCACCACGGCCTGCGCGGAGGGGGCCCTGGCCCTCGACGCCGAGGGCAAGGCCGTCCTGGTCCGGGAGATCTATTGCGACGGGCTGGGCGCCTGCCTCGACGTCTGCCCCGTCGGCGCCCTCGAGGTCGTCGAGCGGGAGAGCGACGCTTACGACCCCCGGGCCGCCCACGATCACGTGCTGAAGACGCGCGGCGCGGCCGCGGCGGCCAAGGTCCACGGCGCGGCGAGCGGCCGCGCCGGGCACGGCGGCTGCCCCGGCAGCCTGGCCCGCGAGGTCGCCCGGGAGCCCGGAGCCGGCCCCGCGCCGGCGGCGGAGGTCCCGTCGCGCCTGACCCAGTGGCCGATCCAGCTCCACCTCGTCTCGCCGGCGGCGCCCTATTTCCAGGGGAGCGACCTCCTCGTCGCGGCCGACTGCACCGCGTTCGCCCTGGGCGGCTTCCATGGGGAGCTCCTCGAGGGGAAGAAGCTCGTCATCGCCTGCCCCAAGCTCGACGAGACCCAGGGTTATGTCGAGAAGCTGGCCGAGCTCATCCGGACGAACGGGCTCGCCTCCCTGACCGTGGCCGTCATGACCGTGCCCTGCTGCGCGGGGCTCGAGCGCCTCGTCCGCAAGGCCGTCGAGCTCTCAGGCGTCGCGCTGGAGGTGAAGAAGGTCGTCGTCGGGATCGACGGGAAGATCGTCGTCCGGAGCTGACGGCCCGCGGCCCGTCACGGCCCCGGGCGGGTCAGACCGACAGGGCGATCAGCAGCTGGGCCGGGAAATAGGTCCCCAGGACGATGACCCGGGCCCCGGGGACCTTCCGGGCGAAGCGGTCGTAAGCCAACACCGAATCCGAGACGAGGAACAGGGCCGCCCCGGCGAAGGCCAGGAGCGGCTTCGTCCCGCCCCGGTCGATGTAGCGGGCGGCGGCCAGGCCGGCCATGGCCGTGATGGCGGCGATGTAGACGAAGACGGGGAACTTCATCGGGCCCAGGTGGGGGGCCAGCAGGAAGAACATCAGCAGGCCGTAGAGGACGAAGGGGAGGAAGGCCATCGCCGAGGGGGGCTGTCCCGGCCGCGGCCGGAAGGCCAGGATGTAGAGGCACTGGGCGGCCAGGAAGGCGGCCAGGCCGGCCGTGAACCACCTGTCCGGGAACATCAGGGCCGCGTCGCCGAGGAGCGAGAAGCCCAGGCCGGCCAGCACGAGCGTCTTGTAGACGGGCGGCGCGGGGAGGGGGGCCAGGGCGGCCACGGCGACGATGAGTGCGGTCGCGAGGGGCTTCGTCACCAGGTGGGCGCGGCGGCGCCCCTCGATCTTCGACCAGGCGGCCAGGGCCCCCGCGACGAGCGCGGCGGCGCCCAGGGCGAGGGCGGCCGGCGACGGGCTCATGGCCTTACCTCCCTTCCTCTTTCTCCCGCCTCAGCCGTTCGCGGGCCTCCTCGAACATGGGCTCGGCGTAGGCGCTGGGCCAGGTCCGCTCCTCGAACGAGCGCTTCCCGACCATCTTCAGGAAGCCCTCGAACTCGTCGAAGTACGAGCCGTAGATGTGGAAGCTGTCGACGAGGTCGGCGTAGCGGCCGACGCGGACGGGGCGGCCGGTCCTCGCGGCGACGCGGCCGGCGACGGCGCGCTGCAGGTCGGTCAGGGCGAAGACGTTCATGTAGGCGGCCTTGTAGGCGTCGCGCGAGCGCCAGTGGGCGTTCATGTTCAGGACCGGCTCGCCGCGCTCGTCGGCCAGGACGCGGAACCACAGCCGCTGGAGGCAGGGCGGGTCCTCGGTCGGGGCGTCGAGCTTGGGGTTCCAGGTGATGGCCTGGGCCCGGCGGGTGTGCCCGGCCCGGGCCAGCCGGTCGACGGCCAGGCCGATCTGGTCCATGGTCTCGCCCTCGATGTCATAGGCGAACAGCCTCTTGTGGTAGGTGTAGGTCCACTTGCCCTCCTCCGGCGCGATCCAGTGGTCGTGGACGCCCTCGACGACCTCCTGGCGGTAGACCTCGAGGTCCTCGAGCCCGCCCGGGAAGGCCCGGTGGATGCGGGGCTCGGCGAAGGGGTCCTCGACCGTCCAGAGCATGGTGCAGTCGCGGCTGGGCGGGTCGCCCGGCTTGTCGTATTCGGTCCTGACGGCGACGCCCTCACGCCAGCAGGCCAGGACCGCCTTTTCCCAGGCCTCGGGGAGGGTCCGGCCGGAGACGGCCAGGGTCGGGATGTTGCCGTTCATGTCGTCACCTCGCGCCTCGGGCCTCGCATCCGAGGGCCGTCTCGCTCCGTGAATGACTCAGGTTAGCACAGGGCATGGCGGCGGTCAAAAGGGAAAGGCGGCGGCAGCGAGGTTGAACCCCGGGCCCTGATTGTATTATCGTGCCCCCGGAGGCGGCCATGCCGGGACCCGACGCGTACAGGGCCTTTTTCCGGTCCCCCATCGGGACGATTGAGATCGCGGGCACGGAGGCCGGGGTCTCCGGCCTCGATTTCTTCGACGTCAAGGAGGAGAGGTCCCTCCGGCGGACCCGGGGCGCCCCGCCCCGGCCGGTCGCCGCCGCCCTGGTCCAGCTCGAGGAGTACTTCCTGGGGAAGCGCCGGGCCTTCACGGTCAAGCTCGACCTCCGGGGCACGGAGTTCCAGCGGCGGGTCTGGCGGGAGCTCTTGGCCGTGGGCTACGGGAAGACGACGACCTACAAGGCCGTCGCCGAGGCCGTCGGCCGGCCCGCCGCCACCCGGGCCGTCGGCGGCGCCAACCACAGCAACCCCGTCTCGATCATCGTCCCGTGCCACCGGGTCGTCGGGAGCGACGGCCGCCTGACCGGCTACGGCGGCGGCCTGTGGCGCAAGGAGTGGCTCCTCCGCCACGAGGCCCGCGACCTCGCCCTGGGTTGACAGCCCGGCCGCGGATGAGGTTAGAATAGGGCTCGCCCGAACCCCCCAAGGAGGCTCCGCATGGTCGAGACCCTGAGCCAGCTCTTCCTCAACACCTGCCGGACCTATGTCAAGGACGCCCTTCTCCTGGTCAAGAAGGACGGCCGCTACGCCCCCATCTCCACCCAGGAGTTCGGCCGCCGGGTCGAACACCTGTCGCTCGGCCTGGCCGACCTCGGCCTCGCCCCCGGCGACAAGCTGGTCATCCTGTCCGAGAACCGCCCGGAGTGGACGATGACCGACCTCGCGGCGCTGTGCGCCGGCGCGGTCACGGTGCCCATCTACACCTCGCTCATGCCCGACCAGATCCGGTACATCATCAACGACTCGGACGCCAAGGTCGTGGTCTGCTCCAACCGGGAGCTGTGGCTGAAGGTCGAGGCCGTCCGCGCGGGGCTGCCGAACGTCCATCATTTCGTCCTCATCGACGAGGAAGGCCCGAAGGGCGTCGGCACCCTGGCCGAGATCATGGCCCGGGGCAAGGCCCTGGCCGCCGCCGACCCGGCGCTGTTCGAGAAGCGCGCCCTGGCCGTCGGGCCGGACGACCTGGCCTCGATCATCTACACCTCGGGGACGACCGGCGTCCCCAAGGGCGTCATGCTGACCCACGCCAACTTCGTCTCCAACTCGAAGGCCCTCGACCAGGTGACCGACTTCAGCGCCAAGGACACGATCCTGTCGTTCCTGCCCCTGTCCCACGTCCTGGAGCGGATGACGACCTTCTCCTTCCTCTACAAGGGGGCCACCATCGCCTACGCCGAGAGCATCGACACCGTGGCCGAGAACCTCCTCGAGGTCCGTCCGACCATCATGATCAGCGTGCCGCGCCTGTTCGACAAGATCTACGCCAAGGTCATGGACAACATCCTGGCCCAGTCGGCGGCCAAGAAGAAGATCTTCTTCTGGGCCCTCGGCGTCGGCAAGAAGCACGGGGCGCGGAGGATCCGGCGCCTGCCCATCCCCAAGGCCCTCGACTTCCAGTACAAGCTGGCCTCGAAGCTGGTCTTCTCCAAGATCGTCGAGAAGACCGGCGGCCGGGTGCACTTCTTCGTCTCCGGCGGCGCGCCCCTCTCGGGCGACGTGGCCGAGTTCTTCTACGCCATCGGCATCACCATCCTCGAGGGCTACGGCCTGACCGAGACCTCGCCCGTCCTGACCTGCAACACCTTCGAGAAGATGAAGTTCGGGACGGTCGGGCCGCCCGTGCCCGGCGTCGAGATCCGGATCGCCCCGGACGGCGAGATACTGGCCAAGGGCCCCAACGTCATGAAGGGCTACTACAAGAAGGAGGCCGAGACCCGGGAGGCCTTCGAGGGCGGCTGGTTCCACACGGGCGACATCGGCCATTTCGACGAGGAGGGATTCCTCGTCATCACCGACCGGAAAAAGGACATCCTGGTCACGGCCGGAGGGAAGAACGTCGCCCCCCAGCCGATCGAGAACCAGCTCAAGGCCAACACCTACATCCAGACCGCGGTCGTCGTAGGCATGGGCCGGAAGTTCATCTCGGCCCTGATCGTCCCCGATTTCGACAAGCTCGAGGCCTACGCCAGGTCCAAGGGCCACGCCTTCAAGGACCGCCGGGAGCTCGTCGAGAAGGAGGAGATCGTCGCCTTCATGCTGGCCGAGGTCAACCGGTCGACGCCCCAGCTGGCCTCCTACGAGCGGATCAAGAAGGTCGTCCTCCTCGAGCGGGACTTCAACGCCGAGACCGAGCTGACGCCGTCGCTCAAGGTCAAGCGCCACATCGTCGAGAAGGCCTTCAAGGACCGGATCGACGCCCTTTACCGGGAATAATCTTTCCCCGGCGTGAGACGGGCGGCCGGGCCCGGCCGTCTTTATCGTCGGAAGCCATGAACGACCGGCCGATCTCGCCTGGCCAGGGGCCCCCCGCCGGGGCCGGGCACAGGGACCGCCTGCGCCAGAAATTCCTCAACGGGGGCCTCGCGGCCTTCCTGGACTACGAGATCGTCGAGCTTCTCCTGGCCATCGGGACGCCCCGGCGCGACTGCAAAGGCCCGGCCCGGGAGGCCCTGCGGGAGTTCAAGACCTTCGGCGGCGTCCTCGAGGCCCGGCCGGAGGACCTCCAGCGCATTCCCGGCATCGGGGCCCGGAACGTCTTCGGGCTGAAGCTCATCCACGAGGTCTCCCGGCGCTTCCTCAAGGACCGGATGATGAGCCGGCCGGTCTGCCATTCCTCCCAGGAGGTCTACGACTACCTCGTTCACTCGCTGCGCGACGTCAAGACGGAGCGGTTCAAGGTCATCTTCCTCGACCCGAAGAACCAGGTCATCGAGGAGAAGACCCTGTTCGAGGGGACGGTCGACTCGAGCGCCGTCTATCCCCGCGAGGTCATCCGGGACGCCCTGCGCTACGAGGCCTCGGCCCTGATCTTCGCCCACAACCACCCCTCCGGGGACCCCGAGCCGTCGCTCTGCGACCGGGAGGTCACCCGGGACCTGGTCTTCGCCGCCCGGGTCGTCCAGATCAAGGTCCTGGACCACATCATCATCGGCAACAACCGCTATTTCAGCTTCGCCGACCAGGGGCTGATCGACGACTACGACCTCATGTTCAACGGCTTCCCGCGGTGATCGCTAATGAGGCCGCAGGACCTCCCGTCCGCTTCGCCGCCAAGGGCCCGCGGCGCTCCCCGCGCATCTCCGCCCGCCGACGCCCCGCGTCCGCCTCGGCCTGCGAAGGGCCTCGCGCGGGCCCGGGTGTTCATGCCGGTTGAAAGAGCCGGCCAATCGGGATAGACTGATACCGCGAGCGAGGGAGGAGAGGATGGCCAAGAAAGAGACGGACAAGGAGCGAACGGAGATGGTCAAGAAGGACACGGCCCGCGAAGGGGCCCCGGCGAAGGACGCGGAGACCGAGGAGCGGCAGGGGGCGCGGAACAAGGCGATCGACGCCGCCCTGTCCCAGATCGAGAAGCAGTTCGGCAAGGGCTCGGTCATGAAGCTCGGCCAGAAGGGGGCGGCGGTGCCCGTCGAGGCCATACCGACGGGCTCGATCTCCTTCGACCTGGCCCTGGGCATCGGCGGCTTCCCCCGGGGCCGCGTCGTCGAGATCTACGGCCCCGAGGCCACCGGCAAGACGACCCTGGCCCTGCACGTCATCGCCGAGGCCCAGAAGCGCGGCGGCCAGGCGGCCTTCATCGACGCCGAGCACGCCCTGTCCCCGGAATACGCCGCCCGGATCGGCATCGACATCGACAACCTGATCATCTCCCAGCCCGACTTCGGCGAGCAGGCCCTGGAGATCGCCGAGGTCCTCGTCCGCAGCGGCGCCGTCGACGTCATCGTCGTCGACTCCGTGGCCGCGCTCGTGCCCAAGGCCGAGCTCGAGGGGGAGATGGGCGACGCCCACATGGGGCTCCAGGCCCGGCTGATGTCCCAGGCCCTGCGCAAGCTCACGGCCATCGTGGCCCGGTCGAAGACCTGCTTCATCTTCATCAACCAGATCCGGGAGAAGATCGGGATCTTCATCGGCAACCCCGAGACGACGACCGGGGGCCGGGCCCTGAAGTTCTACGCCTCGCTGCGGGTCGACGTCCGCAAGCTCTCCGTCCTCAAGGACGGGGACAGCGTCGTCGGCACGCGGGCCAAGGTCAAGATCGTCAAGAACAAGATGGCCCCGCCCTTCCGCGAGGCCCAGTTCGACATCATCTTCGGCGAAGGCATCTCCCGGGAGGGCGACCTGGTCGACGTCGGCTTCGACACCGGCCTCCTCGAGAAGACCGGGACCTGGTATTCCTACAAGGGCGAGCGCCTCGGCCAGGGCCGGGAGAACGTCAAGAAGCTCTTTCGGGAGACCCCGAAGCTGGCCTCCGAGCTCGAGGCCGAGATCCGGGCCAAGGTCGGCCTCGAGGCCGCCGGGGAGGGCGGGGAGCGGCCGGACGCGAAGTGACGCCCGCGGCCGGGGGCGCCGGGCTTGCCATAATCCTACTTATTTGATAGGATTTAAGACGTGACGAAGGGGCCGCGAACGCTCAAGCGCCGGGAGTTCCTCAAGGCCGCGGGAACGGGAGGCGCCGCATGGGCGTCCGGCCGGCGGCTCCCGGCCGCGCCGCGCGGCCCCTCCCGGCACGGGAATCCAAAGGAGGGACGGAACATGAACTATACCCCCAAGGACTACGCCAGGCTCATCGGTCTGCCCGGTTTCAGCGAGGCGCTTTTAAAGAACCACTTCACGCTCTACCAGGGCTACGTGACCAACACCAACAAGGTCCTCGACATCCTCGGCCTCATGGCCAGGGACGGCAAGGCCGGGACCCCCGAATTCGCCGAGCTCAAGCGCCGCCTCGGCTGGGAATTCAACGGCATGCGGCTCCACGAGCTCTACTTCGAGAACCTCGGCGGCAAAGCGCCCCTCGACCGGGCCGGCAAGCTCGGGCGGAGGATCGTCGAGCAGTACGGCGACCTCGAGTCCTGGGAAAAGGAGTTCCGGGCCACGGGCGCGATGCGGGGCATCGGCTGGGCCGTCCTGTACGAGGACCCGGCCAACGGCCGTCTGGTCAACTTCTGGATCAACGAGCACGACGTCAGCCACCCGGCCGGGTGCGCGCCGCTCCTGGTCATGGACGTCTTCGAGCACGCCTTCATGCTCGACTACGGGCTCAAGCGGGCCGACTACATCGAGGCCTTTTTCAAGGCCGTCGACTGGGCGGCCGTCGACGCCAGGCTCAGATAGGGCCGGACCGGCCGCCGCGCGGCGGGGCCCCTTCCCGCCGCCTTCCGCCGGCGAAAAGGGGCTCTAGACGGTCAGGCGTTCAGGGCCTTCCTCGCCCATCCTGTAGCGGCGGATCTTGTGGTAGAGGGTCGAGCGCGAGATGGCCAAGATCCGCGAGACCTCGGCCCGGTTCTGGTCGGTGACCTCGAGCAGGAACGAGATGTAGTCCCGCTCCAGGGTCCGAAGGGTCGGGAAGCCGGCGGGCCTGGCGAAGCCGCGGCCCTCCTCGAGTCCCAGGTAGCGCTGGAGATAGACGTTCATCGGGGCCCTCTCCGGCCTCAGCGGGCCCGGGCCCCTTGGATCAGGCGATAGTTGTTGGCCACGGCGTAGGAGAGCAGGGCGTTGGAGGCCGTCGTCACGATCCAGGCCGCCGTCCTGCTTTTCTTGAACAGGGACTTCATGCACCAGTAGGACAGGGCGGTCGTGCCGAATTTGGCCGCGGCGAAGACGGCCGGGTTCTTGACGAACGGCCTCATCAGGGGGTTGGTCTCGCTCAGGCCGGGGTATTTGAGGGCCGCCCGGGTGGAGACATAGTCGGCGGCGTTGAGGCCGACCAGGAGGACGAGGTTGGCGTCGAAGAGGAATTTGCCGGGCTTCGCGGCCGGCGGGAAGGCCGGGACGCGGACGGGCGCGGCGAGCTGCGGGACGAACCGCGGGGCCGCCGCGTCGAGGAGTTCTTCGGCCAGGGACGCGAGGACGGCGGGCCTGGGCAGGGGGTCGGGCAGGACGAAGGCGGCGCGAGGCAGGCCGGAGGGCACGCGGACTTCCCAGACGGCCTCTGAGCCGGCCAGGGGGCCGGCCGCGACAAGGCCGAGGACGAGGGCCGCAACGAAGGTCTTTTTTCTCATTGGCGCCGCTCCTTTTTCTTCGGACACGCCGAAGAATCGGCAAGAACGGTGCCAACGGGCAGAGACCGATGTAATTAGCTGATTATAAAATGAATAAAAAGAACGCCGAGAGGCCGGAAGAAATGACTGTATGTTCTGTAACGGAACATAAAAGGAACATAATGTAACGTTATATTGCTGATATTAAAAGATTATAGAATAATTCCAACGTAAATGTTCAATTAGTGTTCATCTTTGCTTTTCTTCGAGGAGCGCCTGCCGGGGTCGCCGTTCGCCCGGTTCAAGGCCTTCTTGAGATAGGCGGCGGTGATGGAATCGCGGCTCTGAGCGACCTTCTCGGGCGTGCCCTGGGCGACGATCCGGCCGCCCCCCTCGCCGCCCTCGGGGCCGAGGTCGATGACGTGGTCGGCGCACTTGACGACGTCGAGGTTGTGCTCGATGACGACGACGGTGTGGCCCTCGGCGACGAGCTTCTGCAAGGAACGGAGGAGGACGGCGACGTCGTTGGGATGGAGGCCGATCGTCGGCTCGTCGAAGAGATAGAGGGCCTTCCTGCCCTTCTCGTGGACCAGGTGGTAGGCGAGCTTGATGCGCTGGAGCTCGCCGCCCGAGAGGGTCGTCGTGGGCTGGCCGAGCTTGAGGTAGCCGAGCCCGACCTCGACGAGGGGGTAGAGCTTCCTGGTGATCTCGGGCCGGCCGGCGAAGAAGAGGCAGGCCTCGGTGACGCTCAGGCCGAGGACGTCGTCGATCGTCTTGCCGTTCCAGCGGACGTCGAGGACCTCCTTCTTGAAGCGCTTCCCCTCGCAGGCGTCGCAGACCAGGCTGACGTCCGACAGGAACTGCATCTCGACGACCTGAACGCCGGCGCCCTTGCAGTCCTCGCAGCGCCCGCCGGCCGTGTTGAACGAGAACGTGCCGGGACGGAAGCCCATGAGCTTGGCCTCCCGGGTGGCGCTGAAGAGGTCGCGGATGCCGTCCATGGCCTTGGTGTAGGTCGCGGGGATCGAGCGGGGCGAGGCGCTGAGCGGCGACTGGTCGACGCAGATGACCGCGTCGATCTTGTCCGCCCCCTTGATCTCGCCGAAGCCGTCGTTCGAGGCGCCCTCGAGGCCGCGGTAGAGGACGTCGAAGAGGAGGGTGCTCTTGCCCGAGCCGGAGACGCCGGTGACGCAGGTGAAGGCGCCGAGGGGGATGCGGACATCGATGTGCTTGAGGTTGTGCTTGTGGGCGTCCCGGACCTCGAGGAAGGCGCGCGAGGAGCGCCGGGCGGGCGGCGGGGCGATCTCCTTCTCGCCGCGGATGTACTGGGCGGTCAGGGAGTCGGGGCTGCGGAGGAAGGCGTCCCGGGGCCCGGCGAAGACGACCTCGCCCCCGGCCTCGCCGGCCCGGGGCCCCAGGTCGATGACGTGATCGGCGGCGCCGACGATGTCGGGGTCGTGCTCGACGACGACCACGGTGTTGCCGATGTCCTTGAGGGACCTCAGGATCTCGACCAGGCGGAGGTTGTCGCGGGGGTGGAGGCCGATGGACGGCTCGTCGAGGACGAAGAGCGTTCCGACGAGCGAGGCGCTCAGGGCCGCGGCCAGCGAGATGCGCTGGGCCTCGCCGCCGCTCAGGGTGAAGGTCATCCGGTCGAGGGCGATGTAGTCGAGGCCGACCTCGCGGAGGAAGCGGAGCCGGCCGCGGACCTCCTGGACGAGCTTCTCGGCCACCCGGCGCTCGAAGGGGGCCAGGTCGAGGGCGTCGAAGAACGCGGCCGCCTCGGCCACGGTCATGCGGACGATCTCGCCGATGCTCAGGCCCTTGACCCGGACGCTCAGGGCGCGCGGGTTGAGGCGGGTCTTGCCGCAGGCCGGGCAGGCGACGTACTTCCGGTAGCGGCTGAGAAGGACGCGGACCTGGACCTTGTACTTCTTCGACTGGAGCCAGTCGAAGAAGCCCTTGACGCCGTAGTAGCCGTCGCCGCCGTCGAGGACGAAGCGCTGGTCCTCCGGCCGGAGGTCGCGGAAGGGGACGTTGGTCGGGATCCTGCGCCGCCGGGCCTCGGCCAGGAGCTCCTTCTGCATGCCGCGGGACAGGGGCTTGGTCCAGGGCTCGACGGCCCCCTGCTCCAGGGACTTGCCCCGGTCGGGGACGACCTTGTCCTCGTCGACGACGGCCAGGTCGCCGAAGCCGTGGCACTCCGGGCAGGCGCCGTGGGGGCTGTTGAAGGAGAACAGGTTCGGGTAAGGGTCTTCGACGGCGAGGCGGCAGGCCTTGCACTCGAGCTTCTCGGAAAAGAGGCGCTCGCGGCCCGCCTCGGTCACGACCCGGACCCGGCCGTCCCCCTTCTTCAGGCCCGTCTCGAGCGAGTCGGCCAGGCGCTCGCGCTCGTCGACGCCGAGGGTGACGCGGTCGACCAGGACGTCGACGGGCCCGGCCTCCTTGGCCGCGGCTTCGAGGTCGACGACGGCGCCGCGGACGGCGGCCCGGTTGAAGCCGTCCCTCTTGAGGGCGGCCAGGCCCTTCTCGCGCGGCCAGGAGAAGGTCACCAGGGCCCGCGTTCCCCGCGGCTCTCGGGCGAGCTCCTCGATCACGGCGTCGACCGTGTCGCGCGCGGCCGGGCGGCCGCACTGGAGGCAGTGGACGGCGCCGATGCGGGCGAAGAGGACGCGCAGGAAGTCGAAGATCTCGGTGACCGTGGCCACGGTCGAGCGCGGGTTCTTGGCCGCGCCCTTCTGCTGGATGGCGATGGCCGGCGGGATGCCCTCGATGAGGTCGGCGTCGGGCTTGTCCATGCGCTCGAGGAACTGGCGGGCGTAGCTGGAGAGCGATTCGATGTAGCGGCGCTGGCCCTCGGCGTACAGGGTGTCGAAGGCGAGGGACGACTTGCCCGAGCCGCTGACCCCGGTGACGGCGATGAGCTTGTCGAGGGGGACGTCGAGGTCGATCGCCTTGAGGTTGTGGACCTTGACCCCGCGCAGGATGATGCCGTCGGTCTTCGCCATGGGCCTTTCCGAATCTCCCATTATAGCACGGACAACGCGGCTCCCGCGGGGCCGCCGGGAGACGCCCGACGCCGCCGGACGGACGGCCTCCCGCGGCTTCGCGGCGGGCCTGCGCCGTTTCGGCATGTCCTCTTCTTCTTGTATAATGAGCCGCGCGAGAGAATCCCGTGCCGTTCGTTTTCATCATGGGCATGGCCGCGGCGCTGGCCATGGACTGCTTCGCCGTCGCCATCGGCCTGGCCTGCGGCGGCCGCGGCCTGGCGGCGAAGCAGTCCCTCCGCCTGGCGGCCGCGTTCGGCGGGTTCCAGCTGGCCATGACCCTTCTGGGCTGGCTGGCCGGCGCCCGCCTGCTCGGCCTCATCGCCGTCTTCGACCACTGGGTCGCGTTCGGACTGCTGGCCCTCGTCGGCGGCCGCATGGTCTACGAGTTCTTCGGGACGGGCGACGAAGGCGGGGACTGCCGGCCCGACCGGACCCGGGGGGCGCGCCTTCTGGTCCTGGCCCTGGCCACGAGCGTCGACGCCCTGGCCGCCGGCCTGGGGCTGGGCGTCGTCGGGGCGGCGGTCCTCTTGCCCGCTGCGGTCATCGGCGCCACGAGCTTCGCCCTGACCGTGGCCGGCGCCAGGCTCGGGCCGGCCGTCGGGCGCCTCGCCGGCCGCTGGGCCGAGCTCCTCGGCGGGCTCATCCTGATCGGCATAGGCGCCAAGATCCTGGCCGGGCACCTCGGCGCCTGAATCGGGTCGACCCGCGGGTCCATGCCGGGGGACATGTGCCGCCCCGGCGCGTGCCCCCATTCTTCAGAACGGGAGAAAGACGAACACCATGAGGTCCCAGAGGGTGTGGCTGACGACGTTGAGGATGGGCGAGCGGAAGGCGAGATAGAGCCAGCCCCAGAAGAGGCCGCAGACCCCGGCGGCGAGGAAGAGCATCGTGTTGCCGCTCCCGAGATGGACGGCCGCGTAGACACAGGCGGTCAGGACGAAGCCGAGGCCCGGCCGCCTCGTCCCGGCGACGCGCTCCTGGAAGAAGCCGCGCCAGAAGAGCTCCTCGCCGGGACCGACGACAAGCCCGATGAGCAGGGCGATGCGGAGAGGCGAGGCCCCGGCCTTCAGGGCGTAGACGGCGGCGATCCCGGCCTCGGCCGAGGGGAGGACGAGCGGGGCGGCGGCCCGGCCGACGGCGAACACCGCGTAGAGGGCCGCGGCCGAAACGAGGCCGACCGTGATCTTCATGGCCAGGCCCGAGCGGGCGTCCTCGGCCAGCCGGGCCCGGTAGCCCCGGTCGAGGAGAAAGCCCAGGGCGGCGAGGATGGCGATGTCCGCCGCCAGCCAGGACCAGAAGTCGAGCGGGCCCAGGCGCCGGAAACGGAACAGGGCGACGAAGAGCCCGGCGGCCAGAAGGCCCGTCGCGGCGGCGCCGGCGATGCGGGGCCCCGGCCGGCCGCGCGTCATCCCCATCTCAGGATGCCCTCGAGGGCCGCGGCGGCCGCGCTGAGCAGCCCGAAGACGAGGTTGTGGCTGGCCGTGGCCCCGTCGAGGATGACGAAGTCCAGGGGGCTGCGGGGCGCCGCGCGCCGAGCGGCCCGGCCCCAGAGGCGGAAGGCGCTCGGCAAGGCCAGCGCGGCCAGGAGGAACGTCAGCGGCATCGGCCGAAGCGGGCCCCGGACCATCCGGGGGGCGGCGATCAGGGCGCCGTAGACGGCGAAGGGGCCGAAGATGAGAAGACCGTAGTAAGCGAGGGAGCCGCGGTCGCCGAGGAGCCCGGCCACGGTCGTCACCCGTCGCGCCCCGTCCGAGGCGATGTCGCGCCAGTTGTTGGCGTGGAGGATGGCGCTGACGAGCATGGCCATGGGGACCGTCCAGAGGACGGGGAGCCAGGAGAACGAGCCGGTCTGGACGATCCAGGCGCCGGCGGCGCCGAGAAGGCCGAAATCGAGGAAGACGGCCAGGTCGCCGAGGGCGCGGGACTTGAGGGCGGTGTAGAAGACGCCCACGGCCAGGCCGATCGCGCCGACGACGAAGAGCGACCTCCCGCTGACGGCGGCGACGGCGAGCCCCGACGCCGTTCCGAGGGCGAAGAGCGCCGCGGCGCCGCGCGCGACCTGCCGGTCCGAGAGCCAGCCCCGGACGATGGCCCCGCTGACCGGGGTCACGTCGCGGTCGAGGCCCCGACGGAAGTCGAAGACGTCGCTGAGCATGTTGGCCGCGCTGTGGAGGGCCATCATCGTCGCCAGGGCCCAGAGGAAACGGAGGGGGGCGAAGCGGACCCCGCCGACGACGACGGCCAGGGCCGTGCCGAAGACGACCGGCATGGCCGAGGCCGGCAGGGCCCAGGGCCGGGCGGCGACGAGCCATTTTTCGAGGGCCGGGGGGGCGGCGACAGGTTCGCTCATGCCCGTTTTATAGCACGAAAATGGGGGACATGATACCCGTTTCCCCTTTTTCGGGAAGGGACGGGCGGAAACGGGTATCATGTCCCCCATTACGGCTTGACTTGGCCGGGGGGCGCTCCTATGCTTGAGGCTCCGCCGCGGCGGGCGGGGGATCTCATCGAGGAGTCGTCCCATGCTGTCTCTCAAGGACAAGATCGTGTTCGTCACCGGGGCCAGCTCGGGCATCGGGCGGGCGACGGCCGAGGCCTTCGCCGGGCTCGGGGCCCGCATCCTGATGTGCGCCCGGCGCGCGGACAGGCTCGAGGCGCTGGCCCGGAAGCTCGAGTCCGAGCACAGGGCCGCGACCCATTATTTCCGTCTCGACGTCCGCGACCGGGCCGCCGTCGACCGGGCCGTCGCCGGGCTGCCCCCCGAGTGGCGCCCGATCGAGGTCCTGGTCAACAACGCGGGGCTCAGCCGGGGCCTGGACAAGCTCCCCGGCGGCCTCGTCGAGGACTGGGAGGAGATGATCGACACGAACATCAAGGGTCTCCTCTACGTCACCCGGGCCGTCCTCGCCGGGATGCTCGAGCGCGGCAGGGGCCACGTCATCAACATCGGCTCCGTCGCCGGGCGCGAGGTCTATCCCGCGGGGAACGTCTACTGCGCCAGCAAGTTCGCCGTCCGGGCCCTCACCCGGGGGCTGCGCCTGGACCTCAACGGGACGCCCATCCGGGTGAGCGAGGTCGCCCCGGGCATGGTCGAGACGGAGTTCAGCCTGGTCCGATTCCACGGCGACGCCGAGCGGGCCGGCCGGGTCTACCAGGGCCTGACGCCGCTGGGGCCCGATGACATCGCCGACGCCGTCGTCTGGTGCGCCACCCGCCCGGCCCACGTCAACGTCAGCGACGTCGTCATCTGGCCCACGGCCCAGGCCTCGACCACGCTGACAAACCGCGGCTAGGAGGCTCTCCTCCCTTCTCCGGGCCCTCCCGCCGGTGCGGCGAGGGGCGCCGCCTCGGCCTCCCCGGCCGCGGCCGGCCCCCTTGCTTTTCCGGCCCCGGCTTCTATAATAATCCCGGTCTTTTCGAAGGGAGGCCCCCGTGTACGGACGGTTCAAGGACCACGTGGACGCCGAGCTGCGCCGGATCCGCGACCGCGGGCTCTACAAGAGAGAGCGCGTGCTCGAAACGCCCCAGGGCGTCGAGATCCGCACCGAGTCCGGGGCCAAGGTCCTCAACTTCTGCGCCAACAACTATCTCGGCTTCTCGAACGACCCCCGGGTCATGGCCGCGGCCAACACCGCCTTCTTCCGCTGGGGCTTCGGCCTGGCCTCGGTCCGCTTCATCTGCGGCACCCAGCGGGTCCACAAGGAGCTCGAATCGCGCCTGGCCGAGTTCCTGGGCGCGGACGACGCCATCCTCTACTCCTCGGCCTTCGACGCCAACGGCGGCGTCTTCGAGCCTCTGCTCGACGAGACCTGCGCCATCGTCTCCGACGAGCTCAACCACGCCTCGATCATCGACGGCGTCCGGCTGGCCAAGGCGAAGAGGTACGTCTACCGCAACAACGACATGGACGACCTCGAGGACCAGCTCGTCCATGCCCGCGAGGCCCGCTTCAAGCTCATCGTCACGGACGGCGTCTTCTCCATGGACGGCACGATCGCCCAGGTCGACAAGATCTGCGACCTGGCCGACCGTCACGAGGCCCTCGTCTGCGTCGACGACTCCCACGCCACGGGCTTCATCGGCCCGACGGGGCGCGGCACGCACGAGCACTGCGGCTGCGTCGGCCGCGTCGACCTCATCGTCACGACCTTCGGCAAGGCCCTCGGCGGGGCCTCCGGCGGCTGCGTCGCCGGCCGCCGCGAGATCGTCGAGCTCCTGCGCCAGCGCTCCCGGCCCTATCTCTTCTCCAACTCGCTCGCGCCGGCCATCGCCGGGGCCACGGTCGAGGTCCTCAGGATCCTCGGCGGGTCGGCGGAGCTTCGCGAGAAGCTCATGGCCAACACGCGCCTCTTCCGCGAGGGCATGGAGCGGGCCGGCTTCCGCATCGTCCCGGGCATCCACCCCATCGTGCCGGTCCTCTTCGGCCACCTGCCGGACGACGCCCGCCTCAGCCAGGACTTCGCCAACGCCCTGCTCGAGGAGGGCGTCTACGTCATCGGCTTCAGCTACCCGGTCGTGCCCGTCGGCAAGTCGCGCATCCGCGTCCAGATCAGCGCCGCCCACGCGACCGAGCAGATCGAGTTCGCCCTGGACAAGTTCCGCAAGGTCGGCAAGGCGCTCGGCGCGATCTGACGACGCCGCGGAGGCCCGATGCCTCGCTGTCCTGGTTCAGGTTGAAATTCCAGCCTTATCGACCTCATTACCTGATATCCGACATACTGAACTCAGAATCATTTGGAGGTCGCCCGATGTCCAAGGTTAAGGCCTACCAGGCCGAGATCCGGGCCCGCGGCCAGCTGACGATCCCTAAAAAGATTCGCGACAATGAGGCCTTCTATGAAGGGGCGAGCGTCTCCGTCATCCCCGTCGGGGACTCCCTCCTGGTCACTCCCCACAAGCTCGAGCTCGACGAAGCCCGGCGCGAGATCCGCCGAATCATGAAGGCGGCGGGGGTCAGGCTCGAGGACCTCATCGAGGCGCTCGGGGACGAGAGGCGGTCGCTGGCCGGGGAGACCTATGGATCCGAAGAGAAATAGGATCTTCCTCGATTCCAACGTCATCGTCCCGGGCTTCTTTTCCGTCGAAGGGTCGCCGCGCCTGATCCTCGACCTTATCAGTTTGGGCTTGCCCATCCTGGGGGTAGTGACGGGGCAATTCAACCTCATGGAGGTCGAGAGGACACTCCGGAAAAAGCTGCCGGACGCGCTCCCTGTCTATGCGGAAGACCTGCCCCTGTTGAACCTCGAGGTCGTCCCGCTCCCCTCGCCCAGGGACCTGGGCCCCTATCTCGGTCATGTCCAGGACAAGGACGCTCCCGTTCTGGCGTCCGCCGAGCTGGCCGAGTTCCTGGACCGGATCCTGCCGGTCCTCTTGGCCGGGCCCTTCCATCGTCCCTGAAACCAAGGTCTTCTTGACCCCCCCGGCGGCCCTGTGTTATCTGATTCCCTTACCCCCCGAGGCAGGGACCATGCTGAGCGAATCGGATACCAGGGCCAAGCTCATCGATCCGGCCATCCATAAGCGGGGCTGGACCGAGGACCTCATCCGGCGCGAGGAGACCGCCGGGGCCATCGATATCGGGGACACCGGTCCCCGCCGCCGGGCGCGCGGCCGGGTCGATTACGTCCTGCGCATCCGCGTGACCCTTGACAGCCAGCCCGTGGCCGTCGCCCTCATCGAGGCTAAGCCCGAGCATCTGCCGCCGGCCCACGGCCTGGAGCAGGCCAAGATCTACGCGGCGTCGTCCAAACGGCTGAATGTCCCCTTCGTCTATTCCAGCAACGGGCACCTGTTCGTCGAGTACGATCGGAAATCAGGTCTTACGTCCGCGCCCACGCCCCTGGCCGCGTTCCCCTCGCCCGCGGATCTCCGCGCCCGCTATGAAGCAGCCCTCGGGTTCACTCTCGACCAGGACTCGGCCAGGCCCCTCCTGGCCCGTTATGCCGGCGGGGAGGCCACCCGGCGCTATTACCAGGATGCCGCCATCCGCGCCGTCCTCGAGAAGATCGCCCGCGGCGAGAAGCGCGCCCTCCTGGCCCTGGCCACCGGCGCCGGCAAGACCTTCATCGCCGTCAATCTCCTCAAGCGGATCGCGGACGCCGGCCAGCTCCGCCGCGCCCTCTTCGTCTGCGACCGAGACGAGCTCCGCTCCCAGGGCCTGGCCGCCCTGCAGAACGTCTTCGGCGCCGACGCCGCGGCCGTCACCTCCGACAATCCCCAAAAGAACGCCCGCGTCCTGGTCGCGACCTACCAGACCCTCAACGTCGATACCGACGAGTCCGACGCCTCGTTCCTGCTCTCGAACTACCCCGAGGACTATTTCAGTCACATCATCATCGACGAGTGCCATCGCTCGGCCTGGGGCCAATGGTCGCAAGTGTTGACCCGCAACCCGGGCGCGGTCCAGGTCGGCCTGACCGCGACCCCGCGCCGCCTGGACATCAAGGAGGACTCGAGGGAGGCCCGAAACGACCTCCAAATCACGGCCGACAACATCACGTGGTTCGGCGAGCCGGTCTACGAGTACGACATGTCCCGGGGCATCGAGGACGGCTATCTGGCCGCCTGCGAGATCCACCGCTTCGACCTCTTCCACGACAATAAGAAGGTCAATGAGCGCGAGAGTGGCGTCTCGAGAGAGGATCTGGCCGGCAAGAACATCCAGGACGCCCTGACGGGTTCGGGATTGACGGGCGATGACGCGCGCTCCCATTACGAGGCGCCTAGCCTCGAAGACCGCCTGCTGATGCCCGACCGGATCGAGGCTATGTGCCAGCACTTTTTCGGCCAGCTCCTCATAACCGGCGGTCCCGAGCAGAAGACGATCGTCTTCTGCCGGCGGGATCGGCACGCGGACGAAGTGGCCGCCCGGATGAACAACCTCTATGCCGATTGGTGCGCCCGCCACGGCCGCCCCCGGGCCGAGCCCTACGCCTTCAAGTGCACGGCGGCCTCGGGCGGCAACGAGTACCTGGCCGATCTGCGCGGCGCATCCCGCCGCTTCTTCGTCGCCACGACCGTGGACCTCCTGACGACGGGCGTCGACGTGCCGTGCGTCCGCAACATCGTCTTCTTCAAATACGTCCGTTCGCCCATCGCCTTCTATCAAATGGTCGGCCGCGGCACCCGGATCTATGCCCCCGACGGCAAGCTCATGTTCCGCGTCTATGACTACACGGATGCGACCCGGCTGTTCGGCCGGGGCTTCGTCCAGAAGTACCGGCCCCCTCATGAAGTGGGAGATGGGCCGCAACACAAGGAGCGCATCCTCCTCGTCGAGGGCTTTCAGGTCAGGGTCACCGATGCCGGGCGCTACATCCTGACGGAGGAGGACGGCAAGGCCATGCCCGTGACCGTCGAGGAGTACAAGCAGCGGCTGGCCGCGAGGCTAGTCGAGGAGGCCCCCTCGCTCGAGAGCTTCCGGGCCGTCTGGGTCGTCCCGCCCCACCGGCGCGAGCTCATCACCCGCCTGCCGGACGGCGGACGCTCCGCGGCCATGATCCGGGCCCTCGAGAACATGACGGCCTATGACCTCTACGACGTCCTGGCTGAGCTCGGCTACGGCATGGCCCCCAAGACCCGGGGCGAGCGGGCCGGCGCCTTCGCCTACAAGCAGGCGGCCTGGCTCTCCCGCATGCCCCCGGCGACCGCCGCGGTCATCGAGGCCATCGCCGCGCAGTTCACCAAGGCCGGGACCGAGGGGCTCGAGAACCCCTCCGTCTTCGAGACGCCCGAGGTCGTCCGGGCCGGCGGCCTCGACGCCCTCAAGGCCGCGGGCCGGCCGTCCGAGGTTCTGAAAGAGACGAAGGAAAGGATGTTCGAGGCATGAAAACCAAGGCGCGAGCTTCTGAGGGGGGTCCGAAAAGAACAGGGCAAAGAAAGCCCCTCACAGACGTGCGTGTCTATCGGCTCAAAATCGAGCTTGTCGGATCCGATCCCCCGATCTGGCGGAGGATCCAGGTCCCGGGCGAGATCACCCTCTCCCTCCTTCATAAGGCGCTTCAGGCGGCCATGGGCTGGGAGAACTGTCATCTCCACGAGTTCAAGATCGGAGAGGTGAGTTACGGCTCGGCGGCCGAAAGCGACGATCCCTTCGCCATCGGATTGATGGAGGACAAGGCGGTCCGCCTGATGGACGTCCTGACTCCCCGCACCAAGAATTTCGAGTATGTCTACGACTTCGGCGACGACTGGGTCCACAAGATCACCGTGGAGGATTTCGCCACGGCCGAGGACAGCCTGCCGGCCCTGCGGTGCCTGGGCGGCGAGCGCGCCTGCCCTCCCGAGGATTGCGGCGGGATCTACGGATACTATGAGTATCTGGAGATCTTAAAAAACCCCGGCCATCCCGAATACGAAGATATCAAAGAGTGGATGGGCCGGTACGATCCCGAGCGGTTCGACCTCGATCGGGTGAACACGCGGCTCAAGAGGCTCTCGAAATGACGTGGCCCGCAAGGGGCCCGATGGCCTTCGCCATCCACCTCCGGACGACCGGATTGGCTATGATAGCTGACGGCAAGCAATGAAAGTCAATCAAGGCAATGGGGATCAAAGGCCGCTGCCGCCCGGCTGGCGCTGGGCAAGGCTCGGCGATTTATGCCGGCAGGATAGGAGAATTATCACGGGTCTATCTCAGGCGGCTGCAAGGCTCCCTTATCTAGGACTCGAGAACATCGAAGCCGATTCAGGGAGGATTTTAAGCGTAGGTGCGGCCACTGGATTAGAAGAGGGGATCAGCACGACGTTTTTTTTCAGCCCAAATCATGTGCTTTATGGAAAACTCCGCCCTTATCTCAATAAGGTAGCGCTCCCCGAATTCGAAGGCAGATGTACGACGGAGATCGTACCCCTTTTACCGAATGACGGCGTTGACCGGCCTTTTCTGGGATGGATGCTAAGACGGAGGGAGATAGTTGCTGAGGCTATGTTCGGAAAAACCGGATCGCGAATGCCTCGCGCCAGCTTATCTGAATTATTCAGTCTTACCGTATCGGTTCCTCCTTTTTTTGAACAAAAGCGCATCGCAGCGATCCTGAATGAGCGCATGGCGGCGATCGATAAGGCCCGCGCGGCCGCTGAGGCCCAGCTTGAGGCCACGAAAGCTCTACAATTTGCCCTTGTCAGGGCGTCTGTCGCAGGGAACGATGTTTAAAAACGCTCGCTAGGCGATTGTCTCATTGAGGTTACAAAAGGCATAGGGCCGGCTTTTAGAGAGTATAAGGTGGTTGGCGCGACCCGGGATGGACTTGCGTTAGCTAAGGAAGGTCTGGGAAAACACCCAGAAAGATATAAGCCTGTAAAGCAGGGTAATATCTTTTACAATCCGATGCGCATCATGATAGGTTCGATTGCTTATGCGGAATCGGAAACCGATATTGGGATAACGAGTCCGGATTATGTCGTTTTTAGGGCAGAAACTAATTTCCTGAATCATTGCTGGTTCTATCATTGGCTAAGGTCGCCCTTTGGGGATAGCCTAATCCGGACCTTAGCTAGAGGGGCGGTCCGAGAACGAATGTTGTTTAGCAGATTGTCAAAGGGGAGCATAGAATTGCCGAGTTTGGATGCCCAGAATTCTGCGGCTGAGAAGATCCTAAAGCTTACGCCATTAATCGATCAGATAAGACATATGATCGCTGAGATTAACGCCCTTCCCCAAGCGTTATTAAGACAGGCGTTCAATGGGGAGCTCTAAAAATGCGCAAACATGTCATCAGAGAAGAAAAGGGCATTTGGGCCCCTGGGGAAGCCAGGGGAGAGATCGTCATCTATGGGGAAACCGGTCTTGAAGTCAGACTCGAGAAGGACACCCTCTGGCTGACCCAAAACCAAATATCCGATTTATTCGAAAAAGAGCGCTCGGTGATCACCAAGCACCTCCGGAATATATTCAATGAAGGGGAATTAGAGCGAAAAAGCAATGTGCAAAAAATGCACTTTGCAAATTCGGATAAGCCGGTTCTCTTTTATAATCTTGATGTTATACTCTCGGTTGGCTATCGAGTGAATTCGAAACGGGGGACCCAGTTTCGCATCTGGGCCACCAAGGTCCTGAAAGAGCACATTGTCAGGGGATATACGGCTAACGAGCGGAGACTACAGGAGCTGAAGCAGTCCCTGCAGCTGGTCGAGCATGTCCTGGACCGCCACGATGTTTCCAGCGACGAAGCCAAAGCGCTTTTACGCGTCGTTACGGATTACACCTATGCCCTGGACCTCCTGGACGATTATGATCACCAGAGGATCCCGGCCGCCCCTGTCCGAAAGGGGCGGACAGTCCCTATCTCATATGAGGAAGCCCAACGGATCATCGGCCGCCTTCGGGACAAGTTCGGGGCGTCGGCGGTATTCGGCCAAGAGAAGGACCAAGGCTTTCATAGCTCGCTTAATGCGGTCATGCAGACCTTCGACGGGAAGGACGTCTATCCCGGGCCGGAAGAGAAGGGCGCGCATCTTCTCTATTTCCTGGTCAAGAACCATAGCTTTGTGGATGGCAACAAGCGCATCGCGGCCGCCCTCTTCTTGTGGTTCATGGAAAAGAACGGCCTGCTCTATGGAGACGATGGATCGAAGCGTATCGCCGATCCGACTCTGGTGGCCATCACCCTGATGATCGCCGAGAGCGCGCCTAAGGAGAAGGATCCGCTCATCCGGATCGTTATGAACCTGATCAGCAAGAGGAAATAGCCATGGCTCGCCCTAAAAAGAACGGCAACGGCAGGCGGCTCAACTCGCCCGGCTCGGTCAACGCCGCCGTCAAATCGATCTGCGATGTCATGCGTCGGTCGAATTGCGCCGGGGCCATGCAATACGTGCCCGAGCTGACCTGGCTCCTGTTCCTGCGCATCCTCGACGAGAACGAGATGCGGGAGTCCGAGCGGGCCGAGGCCGTCGTCTCCGAATTCCGGCCGGCCCTCGAAGCGCCGTACCGTTGGCGGGATTGGGCCGCGCCCGAGGGCGCGAAGCGCCAGGCGCTTCAGAGCGGGACCCTCGGCGCGTTCTTCGGGTTCGTCAACGGCGAGCTGCTGCCCTATCTCCGAGGCCTCCGCGACCGCCCCAACGCCACCGCCCGCCAGAAGATCATCAGCGAGATCCTGTCGGGCGTCGAGCGGGTGCGGATCGACACCGAGCGGAACTTCCTCGACGTCCTGGACAAGGTCCACGAGATCACCAACGAGGCGATGGACCCGACCCACGTTTTCCCTCTCTCCCAGGTCTATGAGGGCCTGCTTCTCAAGATGGGGGAGAAGGGCAACGACGGCGGCCAGTTCTTCACCCCTCGCGAGATCATCCGGGCCATGGTCAAGGCCGTCGATCCCTCGGCCGGGGAGACGGTCTACGATCCCTGCTGCGGCACCGGCGGCTTCCTCGTCCAGGCTTTCCTGCACATGCGCGAGAAGCTGGGCGGCTCGACCACCGGAGACCTCTTGGACGCGTTGGGGCACCGGACGTTCTACGGCCGGGAGAAAGAGAACCTCATCTATCCCATCGCCCTGGCCAACATGGTCCTCCACGACATCGACGAGCCCCGGCTCTGGCACGGCAACACCCTGACGGGCAACGAGATCTACGGCGGGCTGTTCCAGGACGCGCCGGCCCTGTTCGACGTCGTCCTGACGAATCCGCCATTCGGCGGCAAAGAGGGCAAAGAGGCCCAGACCCGGTTCGCCTACAAGACCGGGGCGACGCAGGTCCTGTTCCTTCAGCACGTCATCGACTCGCTCAAGCCGGGCGGCCGCTGCGGCATCGTCCTCGACGAGGGGGTCCTGTTCCGGACGAACGAGACGGCCTTCGTCCAGACCAAGCGCAAGCTCCTCGACGACTGCGACCTGTGGGCGCTCGTCAGCCTGCCGGCCGGGGCCTTCGTCAACGCGGGGGCCGGCGTCAAGACCAACCTTCTCTTTTTCACCAGGGGCAAGCCGACGGAGAGCATCTGGTATTTCGACCTGTCGGACGTCAAGGTCGGCAAGAAATCGCCGTTGACCCTGGCCCGTTTCGAGGACTTCTTCCGGCTCCTCCCGAGCCGGGGCGACAGCGAGCGCAGCTGGGCCGTGACCCGGGCCGAGATCGAGGAACGGGGCTTCGATCTCAAGGCGGTCAACCCGAACCGCAAGGTCGTGGTCGACGAACGGACCCCCGACCAGATCCTCGACGAGATCGAGGCCAGAGGCCGGGAGATCGCCGAGGCGCTGGCCATCCTCAGGCGCAAGCCCTAGGAAAGCCGCCCCGTCCCGCTTCCCGGCGGCGGCTTGATTTGCCGGGCCGGAACACGTACTCTGGATGGGTCCCGCAAAGCCGGGACCGGTCCCCGCATCCAAGGAGGAGCTTGATGCCCAAAACCCCGAAAGCCCTGTTCGGTCTTTGCCTGATCGGCCTGCTCGCCGCCGCGGCCATCGCCGCCGACGAGGGCCGGTTCTTCACCTACCCGACCATCGCCGGCGACAAGATCGTTTTCACCTACGAGTCCGATCTCTGGTCCGCCCCGGCCCAGGGCGGCACGGCCACGCGCCTGACGACCTTCCCGGGGACCGAGAACTTCGCCAAGTTCTCGCCCGACGGCCGGTGGCTGGCCTTCACGGCCGCCTACGACGGCGGCCCGGCCGTCTATCTCATGCCGGCCGAGGGCGGCGCCCCGACCCGCCTGACCTACAACCCCGGCGGGGCCCAGGTCGTGGCCTGGACGCCCGACGGCGCCGAGGTCGTCTTCCGCTCGATGTTCGAGAACGTCATCGGCCGCGACCCCAACCTCTACAGCGTCGGCGTCACGGGCGGCGCGCCCGTCCGCCTGCCCCTCGACCGCGGCGTCCTCGTCAGCTTCGTTTCCGGCAAGGACAAGTTCCTCTATTGCCGCCGCGGCAACGAGGAGTACTACTGGAAGCGCTACAAGGGCGGCCAGTACCAGGACATCTGGCTCTACGACGGCCAGGCCAAGACCTACACCCCTGTCACCGACTACGTCGGGAAGAACAGCTATCCCATGTGGGCCGGCGGCCTCATGTACTTCGTCTCCGACCGCACGAACGGCGTCGCCAACCTCTACGCCCAGAAGCTCGGCGCGAAGGAAGCCGTCCAGGTCACGCGATACGACGACTTCGACGTCATGTTCCCGGCGACCGACGGCAAGTCCATCGTCTACGTCCAGGACGGCCGCCTCCACGTCCTCGACGTGGCGACCGGCCGCGACACCCGCCTTTCCGTCAAGGTCCCGTCCGACCGCTGGGCCCTGCGCGACCGGGTCATCAACCCGCGCGACTACATCCAGACGGCCGGCGTCGCCAACGGAGGCGAGGCCGTCGTCCTGGCCGCCCGCGGCGACGTCTTCCGCGTCCCCGCCGGCCCCGGCCCGGCCCTCAACCTGTCCCAGACCCCCGGCACGCGCGAGATGTACCCCGCCCTCTCGCCCGACGGCAAGACGGTGGCCTTCTTCAGCGACAAGAGCGGCGGCTACCAGCTCTACACCCAGCCGGCCGCGGGCGGCGACTGGACCCAGGTCACGACGGCCCTCGACCGGACCGTCTACAAGCTCCTGTGGTCGCCCGACGGCAAGAAGATCCTGTTCGGCGACAAGGATTATTCGCTCTTCTGGGTCGACCTGGCCTCCAAGAAGCTGGTCAAATTCGATTCCTCCAACCAAATGAAGAACGACGAGTTCACCTGGGAGATCGCCGACTACGTCTGGGCCCCCGACTCCAAGTGGGTCGCCTACAGCTTCGTCCAGGCCAACCGCAACAGCCAGATCTTCCTCTTCAACATCGAGACCGGGAAGAAGACGGCCGTGACGACGGACTTCTACGACAACCTCTACCCGGCCTTCGACGCGAACGGCGACTACCTCTACTACGTCTCGAGCCGCAACTTCGACCTGCTCATGGACTTCTACGAGGACAACCACGTCTACGCCGCGCCCCAGCAGGTCATGGCCGTCCAGCTCCGGGCCGGCGAGGCCCCGCCGTTCGCCGGCGAGCCGGGGGACAAGGCCGACCCGAAGGCCGCCCCGGCCCCCTTCCGCGTCGACACCGACGGCCTCGTCGAGCGGACCTTCCCCCTGCCCGTGCCGCCCGGCAATTACTTCCACCTCAAGGCCGGCAAGGGCAAGGTCCTGTGGCTGTCCGTCGACGCCTTCACCGAGGACGAGTACGAGGACATCTCCAAGCCCCAGGGCGCGACCAAGTGGTCGCTCCACGTCTTCGACGCGGCCGCCCGCAAGGACGCCGTCCTCGAGGGCAAGGTCCGCGATTTCTCCCTCTCGCCCGACGGCGGGACCCTCCTCGTCCGCCGCGACGGCGACATCCTGACGACCGCCGTCGACAAGGCCTTCGCCGCCAAGTCGGCCGGCGACAAGCTCGATCTCTCCGGCCTCGTCTACCGGGTCGAGCTCCGGAAGGAGTGGCGCCAGATCTTCGACGACGCCTGGCGCTGGTACCGCGACTTCTTCTACGACCCCGGCTTCCACGGCCGCGACTGGCAGGCCATGGGCGAGAAGTACCGGGCCTACCTTCCGGACCTCTCGTCGCGGGCCGAGCTGAACTGGGTCCTGTCCCAGATGGTCGGCGAGCTGTGCGTCTCCCACACCTACATCGGCGGCGGCGACATGGGCCCCGGCGCGGCGCCGTCCTCGCCCGTCTTCACCGGCCTCCTCGGGGCCGACCTCGTCCCCGACAAGTCCTCCGGCCTCTACCGGCTGGCCCGCATCTACGGCCCGACCGACGTCAACCGGAACCTCCGCGGGCCGCTCGTCCGGCCCGACATCGCCGTCAAGGAGGGCGACTTCCTCCTGGCCGTCAACGGCACGCCGCTCAAGGCCGGCGAGGATTACTTCAAGCTCCTCCAGACGACGCCCGGCAAGAAGGTCGCCGTCACGGTCAACGCGGCGCCTTCAACGGCGGGGGCCCGGACCTACGAGGTCGAGCCCCTCCGCAGCGACCAGCAGCTCCGCTATTTCCGCTGGATCGACGGAAACATCAAGGCCGTCGACAAGGCCACCGGCGGCCGGGTGGGCTACATGCACATCAACGCCATGGGCGGCGGCGGCATCGGCGAGTTCGACAAGTACTGGCGGGCCTTCCGCTACAAGGAGGGCGTCATCATCGACGTCCGGCGCAACTCGGGCGGCTGGACGGAGTACTTCCTCATCGACAAGCTCGAGCGCCGGCTCGTGGCCTTCAACAACCTCCGCAACATGGTCCCGTTCCGCTACCCCGGATCGGCCGGCAACGGCAACTACGTCGTCATCTCCAACGAGAACAACGGCTCGGACGGCGAGGCCTTCGTCGAGCACTTCAAGGCCCGCAAGCTGGGCACGGTCGTCGGCGTGCCGTCCTGGGGCGGCCTGGTCGGCATCCTCAACGCCCAGCCGACCATCGACAACGGCACCGTCCAGCAGTCCAACAACGCTTTCTACGGCCGGGAGGGGACCTGGCTGGTCGAGAACCACGGCGCCGACCCGGACATCCTGGTCGACAACGACCCCGGATCGGCCGCGGCCGGCCGCGACCTCCAGCTCGAGAAGGCCATCGAGGCCGTCCTCGAGAAGGTCCGGGCCAACCCGCTCGAGTTCCCCCCCAGGCCGGCCTATCCCAAGAAATGAGCGAGGAACGAGGAGGGACACGCGATGAGCGAGACGATCAAGGGCACCGAGACCGAGAGGAACCTGCTCAAGGCCTTCGCCGGGGAATCGCAGGCCCGCAACCGCTACACCTACTTCGCCGGCGCGGCCCGCAAGGCGGGCTTCGAGCAGATCGCCGCGGTCTTCCTGGAGACCGCCGAGAACGAGAAGGAGCACGCCAAGGTCTTCTTCAAGCGCCTCGAGGGGGGCGACGTCGAGATCACGGCCGCCTACCCGGCCGGCGTGATCGGCGACACGCGGGCCAACCTCGAGGCCGCGGCCGACGGGGAGAGGATGGAGTGGAGCGACATCTACGCCAACTTCGAGAAGACGGCCCGGGCCGAGGGCTTCCCGGAGATCGCGGCCTCCTTCAAGGAGATCGCCGAGGTCGAGGAGTTCCACGAGAAGCGCTACCGGAAGCTCGCCGCCAACCTGGCGGCCGGCCAGGTCTTCAAGCGTCCGGCCGCCGTCAAGTGGCACTGCCGCAACTGCGGCTATGTCCACGAGGGCCCCGAGGCCCCGGCCGTCTGCCCGGCCTGTAAGCATCCCCGGGCCTATTACGAGCTCCTGGCCGAGAACTACTGAGACCCGAGGCCGCGGCCGAGCCGGATTCGCCTCGAGACGGGCATGGACGGCCGGCCTATTCGTACTCGGCCCAGTGCTTGACCTGGAGGTCCGAAGGCCTCTTCGCGGCCAGGGCCTGGACGAAGAGGTCGGCGGCCTGGAGATTGGTCAGGATGGGGACCGAGAAGTCGACCGCCAGCCGCCGGAGCTTGTAGGCCGAGTTGTACTCGATCCTCTTGGCCGGGTTCGGGATGGAGATGACCAGGTCGATCTTCCGGCCGGCGATGTGATCCCTGATGTTCGGCCGCCGCCTCTCGTGGACCTTGAACAGGCGCGTGTTGGGGACGCCGTTCTCCTTGAGGAAGGCCGAGGTCTTGTCGGTGGCGAAGATGCGGTAGCCGAGCCCGGCCAGGGCCCGCGCCGAACCGAGGAACCGGCCCTTGGCGTCCTCGCCGCCGACCGTGAGGAGGACGGTCTTCTTCGGCAGGGTGAAGCCGGTGGCCAGGATGGCCTTGAGGTAGGCCTCGTGGACGTCCTCGCCCAGGCAGGCCACCTCTCCGGTCGAGGCCATCTCGACGCCCGACACCGGGTCGGCCCCCTTGAGCCGGGAGAACGAGAACTGCGGCGCCTTGACCCCGACGTAATTCAAGTCCAGGGTCGTCTTCCGGTTCGGTCCGCCCCGGCCCATGATCGCGGCCACGGCCAGCTCGACGAAGTTCGCCCGGGCGACCTTGCTGACGAACGGGAAGGACCGCGAGGCCCGCAGGTTGCACTCGATGACCTTGATGGCGTTGTCCTTGGCGATGAACTGGATGTTGAACGGCCCGGTGATCTCCAGGGCCCGGGCGATCTCCCGGCCGATCCCGCGGACGCGGCGGATGGTCTCGATGTAGAGCTTCTGCGGCGGCAGGACCATGGTGGCGTCGCCGGAGTGGACGCCGGCGTTCTCGACGTGCTCGACGATGGCCGAGGCGACGACCTCGCCGCGGTCGGCCACGGCGTCGAGCTCGATCTCTTTCGCGTTCATGATGAACTTGGAGATGACGACCGGGTACTCGGGCGAGACCCGCGAGGCCCTCTCGAGGTAGCGGTCGAGGTGCCCCTGGCCGAAGACGACGCTCATGGCCGCCCCGCTCAGGACGTAGGACGGCCGGATGAGGACCGGGTAGCCGATCGTCCGGGCGAAGCGCTTGGCCTCGGCGACGCTCCGCAGCTCGCGCCACTCGGGCTGGTCGACGCCGATCTCGTCGAGGAGCTTCCCGAACTTGTAGCGGTCCTCGGCCCGGTCGATCGAGGCCGGCGGCGTGCCCAGGACGCGCACCCCCGCGTTGTGACAGCGCAGGGCGATGTTGTTCGGGATCTGGCCGCCCATCGAGAGGAGCACGCCGAGCGGCCTCTCCTTCTCGTAGATGTCGAGGACGCGCTCGAAGCTGAGCTCGTCGAAGTAGAGGCGGTCGCAGATGTCGTAGTCGGTCGAGACCGTTTCCGGGTTGTAGTTGACCATGATCGTCCCGTAGCCCATCTTCTTCAGGGCCAGGGCGGCGTTGACGCAGCACCAGTCGAACTCGACCGACGAGCCGATGCTGTAGGAGCCCGAGCCGAGGACCATGACCTTGCCCGGGCCGCCGTCGCCGTTGCGGAAGGGGACGTCGTCCTCGCGGCCGTGGTAGGTCGCGTAGAGGTAGTTCGTCCGGGCCGGGTACTCGGCGGCCAGGGTGTCGATCTGCTTCACGGCCGGGACGAGCCGGGCCTCCTTCCGCCGGGCGCGGACCCGGAGCTCTGTCGAGCAGGTGAGCAGGGCGATCTGCTTGTCGGAGAAGCCCTTCTCCTTGGCCTCCCGGAGAAGGCCGGGCGGGACGGGGCGCGGGCGGCACGCCCGGAGGCGGGCCTCGCAGTCGACGACCGACTTGATCTTGTGCAGGAACCAGCGGTCGATCCTGGTCAGCCGGTGGATGCGGTCCACGGAAAAGCCCTTCTTGAGGGCCTCGGCGATGCCGAACAGCCGCTCGTCGGTCGGCTGGCGGAGCTCCTTCTCCAGGCTGCGGAAGGAGTAGTTCTCGTTGGCGACAAGGCCGTAGACGCCGACCTGGAGCATCCGGGCCGCCTTCTGGACGGCCTCCTCGAAGGACCGCCCGACGGCCATGACCTCGCCGACCGACTTCATCTCCGAGCCGATCTTCTTCGACACCCGGCCGAATTTCTTCAGGTCCCAGCGCGGGATCTTGACCACGAGGTAGTCGAGGGCCGGCTCGAAGCAGGCCGAGGTGACCTTGGTGATCGAGTTGGAAAGTTCGGGGAGGATGCGCCCGAGGGCGAGCTTGGCCGCGACGAAGGCCAGCGGGTACCCCGTGGCCTTGCTGGCCAGGGCCGAGCTCCGCGACAGCCGGGCGTTGACCTCGATGACGCGGTAGTCGCCGTCGCGCGGGTTCAGGGCGTACTGGATGTTGCACTCGCCGACGACGCCGAGGTGGCCGACGGCCCGGATGGCGACGGCCCGCAGGCGGTTGGACTCCTCGTCCGTCAGCGTCTGGGACGGGGCGACGACGATGCTCTCCCCGGTGTGGATGCCCATCGGGTCGAAGTTCTCCATGTTGCAGACGGCGACGCAGTTGCCGGCCCGGTCGCGGACGACCTCGTACTCGATCTCCTTCCAGCCTTCGAGGCACTCCTCGACCAGGACCTGCGGCGCGGCGGTGAAGGCCCGCCTCAGCGCGTCCCGGAGCTCGCGCGGCGAGCCGGCGATGCCGCTGCCCTTGCCGCCGAGGGCGTAGGCCGCCCGGGCCATGACCGGGTAGCCGATCGAGGCCGCGGCCCGCAGCCCGGCCTCGACCGTCCGGACGGCGATGCCCCGCGGCGTCTTGAGCCCGATCTCGGCCAGGGCCCGGTTGAAGAGCCTGCGGTCCTCGGTCTTCTCGATGGCCTCGACCGGCGTCCCCAGGACCGGGAGGCGGTATCTCGCCAGGACGCCGTTCTTCCACAGGGCCACGCCGCAGTTGAGGGCGGTCTGACCGCCGAACGAGAGCAGGAGCGCCTGGGGCCTTTCCCGGGCGATGACCTTCTCGACGAAGGCCGGCGTCACGGGCAGGAAATAGACCCGGTCGGCCATGCCTTCGGAGGTCTGGATGGTGGCGATGTTGGGGTTGATGAGGACGACCTCCAGCCCCTCCTCCTTGAGGGCCTTGATGGCTTGGCTCCCGGAATAGTCGAACTCGCCGGCCTCGCCGATCTTCAGGGCGCCGCTGCCGAGCAGGAGGGCCTTGCGGGGCCTGGTCATCGGGCCGCCTCGAGGAAAAGGTCGAAGAGGAACTCGGTGTCCGCGGGACCGGGACAGGCCTCGGGCTGGAACTGGACGCCGAAGACCGGCCGGCGCTTGTGGCGGAGGCCTTCGTTCGTGCCGTCGTTGGCGTTGCGGAACCAGCCGGCCCAGCCGGCCGGGAGGCTGGCCGCGTCGACGGCGAAGCCATGGTTCTGGGCGGTGATGCGGCAGCGCTTCGTGCCCTCCTCGAGGCAGGGCTGGCTCAGGCCGCGGTGGCCGGACTTGAGCTTGTAGGTCCGGCCTCCCGCGGCCAGGGCCAGGACCTGGTGGCCGAGGCCGATGCCGAAGAGGGGCAGGCCCTCGCCGAGGAGGCGGCGGACCGCGGCGATCGGGGCCGCGGCCCGCTCGGGGTCGCCCGGCCCGTTGGAGACGACGACGCCGCGCGGCGAGAAGGCGAGGACGCGGTCGGCGCCGGTGCCGGCCGGGACGCGGACGACGGCGACGCCTCGCCGGGTGAGCGAGCGGACGATGCCCATCTTGACGCCGCAGTCGATGAGGACGATCGTCCGACGGGCCTCGGGGTTGTAGATGCGGATCTCCGGCGTCGTGACCTCGGCCACGAGGTCGCGGCCGTTGGGGTCCGGGACCGCCCGGGCCTCGCGCCGGAGCCTGGCCGCGCCGAGCGGGCCGTCGGAGACGGCCAGCAGACCGGTCACGGCGCCCCGGGCCCGGAGCCTCTTCGTCAGGGCCCGGGTGTCGACGCCGGCGATCCCGGGAACGCCGTTCTCCTCGAGCCAGGCGCCGAGGGATTTCCGCGACGTCGCGTGGGAGGGATGGCCGCAGACCTCCGAGACGACGTAGCCGGCGACGCGGGGCCGCTCGGACTCGAGAGAGCCGGGGTCGACGCCGCAGTTGCCGACGAGAGGGTAAGTCTGGCAGAGGATCTGGCCGTGGTAGGACGGGTCGGTGAGGCTCTCCGGGAACCCCGCGGTCCCCGTATTGAAGACGACTTCCCCCCCGGCCCTGGCGGCCGCGCCGAACCCTAGGCCTTCGAGGACGGTCCCGTCCGCGAGGGCCAGTATCGCTCTTTTGATATGTCCATCCTCCGTCCGGATTTCGGAGCAGTATAGCACAGGCGCCGCCGGGCCACAAATCGAGGCGGGAGGTCCCCGTCTTACCGATAAGGCGGGGGCTTCACGGGATGAGCCCTTCCGGTCCGAGGTTTCAGTTGACCAACTCAGCCGCGACTTCCCTGGCCGTGATCCCCCTGGGGCGATGAGGTCCCAGGCTCGGCTTCCTGGATGAGAACGGTCTGTCGCTGAGCCGCGAGTTCCGGGAAGGGAGCGTGAGCGCCCAGAATGGGAGGCCTTGGCGTTCCTTGGCATTGTCCGGAGAATCCGAGCCGGCCACTTGGATCCCGACCCCCCTTGGAACATCGAGGGAGCTCAAAGACTTCTGGGTCAAAGATTTTTCTTGACAGGCATTTTATTATCGACTAGCATTTTCTCTTATGAGCATAAACGATTGTGCCATCCTCAGCAGAATCAACCCATTTCAAAGGAGGACACTTGTATTTTAAAAAGACATTTTTGTCTGGCCTGTTGTTTCTTGGTTTTGTTTTGATTGTCGGCGCTCAGGTCCAAACGGGGAACATGAGCGGCCTTGTCCTAGACAACAGCGACGGCGCTCCGTTGCCGGGCGTCGGGGTTGTCATCGCCTCCCCGGCTCTCATGACCCAACAAATATCCACAGTAACATCGGACAAGGGCTACTATCGATTCCCCGCCTTGCCGCCCGGCGAATACAAGGTGACCTTCGAGCTCCAAGGGTTCAATGTCCTTGTCCGTGAGGGCATCCGCGTCGCCGTCGGGGAAACCACTCCCCTCAACGTGAAGCTCGAAGCGTCTGCTGTCGAGGAGCAGGTGGTCGTGACCGGCGAGGCCCCGACGCTCGATATCCAGAAGACCACGTTGACGCAGGGATACGCGAAGGAGGTCCTGATGGCCTTGCCGACCCAGCGGCAATTGCTTATCTCGTTCTTTTCCCTCGTCCCGGGCGTTATCAACGAGACCTATCACGGAGCGGCGACGAGCGACAATGCTTTCATGCTCGACGGCGTGAACATCTCCGATCCGCTGAGCGGCGGCCTTCTCGTCAGCTACGGCTTCGACATCATGGACGAGCTCTCGGTCGACACCGGGGCCCTCCGCGCCGAATACGGGAACGTGCGCGGCGCCGTCATCAACGCCGTCACGAAATCGGGCGGCAATACGGTCCACGGGCAGGCCAGCTACTATTTCCGCAACAAGGCCCTCCAGAGCGACAACACCGCGGGCACCCCGTTCGTGGGCCAGTACGTCGGGTTCAAGAACGAAACCGACTGGTCGTTCAACATCGGCGGCCCGATCGTCAAGAACAGGCTCTGGTTCTTCGGCAATATGTCCTATTACAGCCAGAACGCCTACATCAACGGCTTCCCCTGGGACGCGGCCCAGCCGTTGGCCGTGGACAACTGGCGCTATTATCCCTATGGGAAGTTGAGTTGGCAGATCAGTGACAGCGACAAGCTTGTTTTCTCCTACAACCATCAGAATATCCGGCGAACGAACCGCGACGCCACGATGTACCGGAACGTGGACTCGACTCTCTTTCAGAACAATCCGACGAACACGTTCAACCTGCAGTGGACCCGGTTTTTCGGGAGCAACTTCTTCCTCAACGCCAAGATCGCCTATGTGACCCACAAATTGGCGTTCATCGTGAAGAACGAGGAGATCGGGATTTACGACAGCATCACGCGCCTCTATTCGCAGAGCTACGGCTACAACAACATCTACAAGCGGCCGAAACTGCAGTTCAACCTGGATGGCACCCAGTTCGTGGACGACTGGCTGGGCCGCCATGAGTTCAAGGCCGGCGTCGAGGTCTGGTACGGCCGGGAATCCGTCGACCAGCACTATTTCCGCGACCCCCGCTACGACCTCGGCTACCAGATTGTCCTCCGCAACGGCGTTCCCGATTACATCCAGCATCGGGAGGACTATTTCCGGAAGGACAACAACCTCATGATCGGAGGGTTCGTCCAGGACAGCTGGAGCGTGAATTCGAAGCTCACCTTGAACCTCGGCGTCCGTTACGACCACCAGGAAGGCATCGTGCCCAAGCAGGGGCTGGATCGTGAGCCCATCGAATACAACGGCGTGATTTACGACCAGCGCGTGCTCGAATCTTTCAAGCCCTTGAAATGGACCACTGTCTCGCCGAGGCTCGGGCTGGCCTACGTCCTGACGAACGACAATAAGACCGTGCTCAAGGCCAGCTTCGGCCGCTATTACGCTTCGGCTATCAGCAACTATTTCGTGGCCGCCAATCCAAACGGGCTGGTGTCGTGGCGGCAGCGGCTGAACCCGGATTGGACTCTGAGGGGAGGCCCGTATCTGTTCAGCGCCGCTTCGGCCACGGACATCGACCCCGACATGAGGACACCCCATATCGACGAGTTCACCGTGGGGCTGGAGCGGGAGATCATGAAGAACATGAGGCTCTCCCTCCGTTATATCGTCAAGCGTGACCGTGAACTCGTCGAGACAGTGGATAGGAACGCACTGGATATGGCGGCTTTCGCGAACGGCAATTTGGTCTGGACGAACTACGCGCCGCTCAACGTTCTGGATCCCTACAGCGGAGAGGCCGTTGCGTTCTACGGCGTCACCGACACCTCCGTCCCCACCTCGTTCTACATCACGAACCCCCCCGGTTTGAAGAGGGACTACGACGCGCTCGAGGTGACGCTGACCAAGCGCTATTCGGACCGTTGGCAGTTGCTGGCCTCCTATGTCTATGCCAAGGCGAGAAACATGACCGGCTTGAGCAGCGGGTTCTCGACGAGCCTCTACGACAACCCGAACGCCATGGTCAACGCTTACGGGCGCGACCCGCTCGTTTCCCCCCATCAGGTCAAAATCCAGGGCTCTTATTCCGGCCCTTGGGGTCTCAGTTCGAGCGTTTTCGCGTCCTATCTGGCGGGACAGCCCTGGACCCGCACCATCCGGAGCGCCGACCTGGGCCTGTCCCTGCCTCAGGGGAACGTGACGATCTATGCCGAAGAGAAGGGAGCGGAAGCTCTGCCGGATCTCTTCAACGTCGATCTGCGCCTCTCCAAAAGCGTCACCCTGCCCAGCCGGTTCGGCAAGGTCGAGTTGATGCTGGACGCCTTCAATCTCCTTAACGACAATACGGCCACGAGCCTGGAGGCGGTTTCGAGCAGTCCATCGATCCTCTATCGAAACATTCTGAAGATCGTCAATCCGCGGATCCTCCGGATCGGCGCGCGCTGGGCCTTCTGACCGGGGACACCGAATCATGAATCAAAGCACTCATCACATGTCCTTGACGAAGGCCTTTTCCGGGGCCCTGGCGGCTCTGCTGCTCCTTGGCGGCCTGACGCTCGCCGTGGGATGCAGCGACGGGAAATCTTCCGGTCCCCGGATGGGCGGCCGCCTCGGCGACCTGATCAAGCCGCAGGAGGGCCGCTCCATGCGGGCCACATCCGCCATGCGCCAGGGCGATTTGCGGCGGGGCCCGGACGGCAACCGCGAAACGGGCCCTCGCCATCACGACCCCACGGCCGATTTCAAGGGCGATTCCGAGGTCCAGAGCAACTGGGACAATTTCAACGTCCCGCCGGGAGCGACCCATGTCCTCCTCGACGCTGCGGGTCCCGGCGTCATCACCCACATCTGGATGACGTTCCTCGGGCCGGAACCGCACCGCTGGGCCGCGAAGGGTTCCGCCGACCATCAGGAGATGATGCTCCGGATGTATTGGGACGGGGAATCCAAGCCGTCCGTCGAGGCGCCGGTGGGCGACTTCTTCGCCAATTGCTTCGGCCTGCGAAGCGAGGTCATCTCGGTCCCCGTGGTCGTCGAAGACGGGGATTCCTACAACTCCTACTGGCAGATGCCCTTCCGGAAATCGGCCCGGATCGAGATCGAAAACCAGAGCGACAAACCGATCAGCCTGCTCTACTACACCATAGACTGGATCAAGCTCGACAAGATGTCCGCCGACACTCCCTATTTCCATGCCCAGTACCGGCAGGAATACCCGGTCGAGAACGGCCGGGATTACTTGATCCTCGAGACGAGCGGCAAGGGCCATTACGTCGGCACCGTTCTGGCCGTGCGCATGCGCAGTCCGGCCTGGTTCGGCGAGGGCGACGAAAAGATCTATATCGACGGCGAAAAGAAAGCCTCGATCTGGGGAACGGGCACGGAGGATTATTTCCTTTCCGCGTGGGGACTGAAAATGGCCAGCACGCCCACGTTTGGGGTGCCCTTCTTCGATTTCCGGGGCGTTGGGGGCCACACGAGCGCGTATCGCTGGCATCTCGGCGATCCGATCGTCTTTCAAACCGGGATCAAGGTCACCATAGAACATATGGGTTGGATGTCTCCGGACGAGAATCCGGGATATAAGTCCAGCAGCTGGAACGAGCGCGAGGACGACTATTCCAGCGTGGCCTTCTGGTATCAGGCAGGCCCCTCGACTTTCTCCGCTCGCGCCCCCGGGGCAGCCGAACGGCGCCTGGCCAGCCTCGACCGCATCGTGTCTTTCGCCCTCGATCTGGACAAGGAGAAAAAACTCCGGAAAGGCGACGCGCCTACCTTGGCCGACGGACGCGAAAACGCCCGAGCGCTTCATTACCGGCCCGTGCGGCAAGCCGGCGCCTGGCTGGAGTTCCCTTTCGAGGTCCAAACGAAGGAGCCGCTTCACTTGATCGTCAAGGGCGCCGGCCTTCCGGACGGCGGCCTCTACCAGGCGACGCTCAACGGCGTGACAATCGGCCAGCCGATGGATTTTTTCATGGACTCCGATCAGCCCGTCGAACAGGAATTCCAACTCCTCGATTTCTGGCCGGATCCCGGCCCCTATAAGCTTCGGCTAGAATGCGTTGGCAAGAATGTCCGGAGCGGCGGTTTGGCCTGCGCCGTCGAATCCGTGCGGCTCATGGAGCGGCGGCCGAGGGTCGCGGCCTTCGGGCACGACAAGGACAAGGACTGGAGAAAAGACCCGCTTCTATACCGCTGAGCTGAGCGAGGCCGTCGGCGCCGCCCTGCTCCCAACCCGGCGCCTCGTCTGATTGGCAGATATTGGTCGCGACGGGCCGCCCGCCCCGGCGCGGCTGCCGAGGCGGGCGGAGCACGAAACGATGTTCCGGAAGTCCGCGGCGTGATCTACCTTGCGAACTTCAACTTGCGGCCGGCCTCGAGGTCAGCTGGCCTGATCTCATCATAGCATTCGAAGGGAAGGCCGAGTTCCGCAGCCAAGGCTTTGAGCCGTCCGAGATGGTCGCCCAAGGCCGTCATCGGGTGGTTGGTGTTAAGGCGCCATTCGATTCGGCCGCAAAGCCTGATATACCAGTGCGGCCATTGCGGATCGCAGCGGGCGGACCGCTCCCGGGCCTCGGATTCGGAGGCCGGGATGTCGGTGACGCCCCGCCCGGCCGCGAGATAGAGCTGATGATCGCGGTAGGAGAAACGGGCCCAGGTGACGACGCCCGGGACGCGGACGACGAGGGAACTCGTCCCGCCTCCCAGCTTGAAGTACATTTCGGCCTGACGTTCCGACCAGGAGCCTTCGAGGGAATCATGGCGGCCCCGTGCGAAGAACGGGGCCAGCGCGCCGGAATTGACGAACCAATACAAGCCCCGGTCCGTGTCCCAGTAGCGAAAATCGTTGAACCCGACAGGTTCCCCGCCGGTCATGAGCTTGAGCGCCTGCATCGTGACAGCCGCCCCGTCGTCGGCTTCGGTGGCGGAAACGACGGTCTCCCCATCGCTCTCAGGCCGAAGACGGTTGTTCAACAGCCCGAGAGCAAGGTCGGTCGCCGGGTAATGCTCGATCCAATCCAGCTGGTCCTGGACGCCCAGAAACCCGAGGCCGAACCGGTCCTTGAGCTCGAGCAGAGCGAAATAGACCTTCATCTGGAAGAGGACCATATCCTTCGTCAAGGAGGTCTTCGGGTCGTCGCCGAACTCGATGCGCATGCCGTTGTCGAGAAGGAAGCGAAGCGCCGCTTCCGCTCGGCGGTCGGGGACGGCCTCGGCCATCTTCAGGAGCCTGAGACCGTCGAAGCCCTCCCTAGCTATGCCGAACGTGCGCAAGAAATCGGCATCGGAGATCTTGTTCCACATCTGCATGGAGCGGGGGCCGACGGCGCCGTAGATGGAGCCGCGAAGCGCGGCCGCAACGGCCTGGGCCGCGCGCTTGTCCTCGGCCGTCACCGGCACTTCGATTTCCGGCGCCAGCAACGGCTCGTAGGACCCCGTCCGGAGGAATGTCTCAATGGCGCCGGCGTAGGACTTGTGGTCGGCGAAGTCTTCAACGAACAACCGCGAGGTCCTGATCCCGACATGGGACGTGCCCGACAACGCCGCTAGAAGGCCGACAGCGCCGGGATAATCCCGGCTGGCGCTGCCGAGCATCAGCTTGGGAACCGAGGCGGACAGCTGCCCCATCGGGCTGACCGAAAAATCGGGATAGGCCCAGCCGGCTATGAAGTTAATGAAGCGGTCGCCGCGAGCGCGTCGGACGACCGAAAGGCCTTCGGCGACGCTCGAGACGAATCCATCAGCGTTCAGCAAATTCGGCTGGCCGCCGCAACGACGGATGACCTTGACCAGCTCGTTAAGCTGATGGACGGCGAGGGGCCGGATAATGGCGTTCGGCTCCGGCCGGGCATCGAGAGGCAGATAGATATCGACAACAGGCTTCATGACGTTCCTTTCATTCAATTGTCCCTCAGCCATTCCCCCCCCGCCTCGACATTCTCAGGCGTGTATACCCTCGAGGACAGGGTGATCTCCCTGGGGACGGCTTCACCGGAGAGGATCTTCAGAGCCGTCTCGACGGCCTCTCGCCCGCCGGTCGGGTATTCAAAGCTCGCCGCTAAGATGCCCCGCTTGACGTAAACCTGGCCCTCGTGGGGCAGCCCGTCTATCCCGACAAAAAGGATGTCCTTCTCGCGGCCGGCGGCCTGGGCGGCCAAGAAAGCGCCGTGGGCCCCAGGATCGTTGTGCGCATAGACAAGATCGATGCGGGGAAAGCGGGAGAGAGCGGATTCCATTTCCCGGCGTGCGTCGGGCTCCAGCCATTTCATGTCGGCCTCGAAGACGATCTCGAGCCCGGAGCCTTCGATCCCCTCCCGAAACCCGGCATGCCGGTCTTGGCCCGGCGTCGAGGTCATCAGGCCCTCGAGCTCGACGATCTTGCCCGATCCGCCGAGCTTGCGGAGGGCCCAGTGGCCGGCGGCTTTTCCGATCCTGACGTTGTCGGCGCCGATGAAACAGGTATACTCTGTCCCCAGCACCCGGCGGTCCAGAACGATCACGGGGATGCCCTGCCGATAGGCGGCCGCGATGGGAGCGGTCAGCGGCGCCGCTTCCTTGGGGGAAACGATGATCAGGTCGACGCCCGCACTGGCGTATTCCTCGATCTGGGACCTCTGCCGGAGGGAATCGTTTTGAGAGTCCTTGTAGATGACCTTGATCTCCGGATGGCCCTCGGCGGCGCTTCTGATGTCCTGGTTCATCTGGACGCGCCAAGGTTCGCCCAGATTGCACTGGCTCACTCCGATAGTCCACTTGGGGGGGGCCGCGGAAGACGCAGGCGAGCCATGGTCCTTGCCGCAGGCGACGGAGAACGCGGCCAGGAATGCCAGCCCGGCCGCCGGCAGCAGGATGGTTTTTGTCTTCATGTGACTCCTTTCCGACCGAGGGACTTTCACTTCCGATGTTTCTGGAAGAGCACCGCACCGACGATGATCAGGCCCGTCAGCATAAGGCGGGTGGCTTCTCCGACGGCGTTGAGGCTCAAAATCTTCTCCAGGTAGCCGATGGCCATGGCGCCGTTCAGCGTCAGGCCCATGCCGCCCTTCCCCCCGAGCATGCTGGTCCCGCCGATGACGACGATGGCGATAGCCGTAAGCTCATAGCCCGCTCCGGCCTCGGGGTCTCCCTGCTGTTCTTGGACGGCGTGGCAGATTCCGGCCGCCGCCGAAAGGAGGCCGCAGAGGCCATAGGCGAGAAGTTTGGCCGCGGAAACGGGGACGCCCGAGAGCCTGGCCGCCTCCTCGTTGCCGCCGATGGCGAAAAGCTGGCGCCCGAGGCGGAGACGGGCTAGAAGGACATAGCAGACGAGAGCGCAGGCCAAGAAAATCAGGGTGACGACAGCGATGTTCCCGCCGAAGAGCTTGGATCCAAGGATTCTGAAGACGCCGGGCGCTTCCCGGTACTCGAAGCTCCCGTCTGCCAACTGGACCGCCGTGGAGATCTTCCGGCCGCCGGAAACCCATTTGGCCAGGCCTCGGGCGAAGACCATCATGGCCAGCGTGGCGATGAACGGCTGGATCTTGAACCTCGCGATCAGGCCGCCGGAGGTCAGGCCGCAGGCCGCCCCGGCCGTCAGGCAGGTGGGGACGGCCAGCCAGGCTGGCCAGCCCAGCTGAAGCGAGAAGAGAGAGAACAGGACCGCTGAGAGGCCCAAAACGCTGCCTACAGCAAGATCGATGCCCGAAGTGATGATGACCAGGGTCATGCCGCAGGCCAGGATGCCGAAAACCGAGATGTGGCGAAGCATGTCCCGGTGGGTATGCCAGCGGAAGAAGGTCCCCTCGGCGTTGAAAACGCAGCCGATAGCGATGACCAGGGCCAGGGCGGCCAGGGCCCGGAAGGAAGGCGAACGGAACAGCCGTGAGACCCGTGACTTGGGAGAGATGCCTAGATTCATGCCTGGTTCTCCATGCCCATGGCCGCCTTGATAACGCGCTCCTGCGTCGCTTCGCCGCGGTCGAACTCATCGATGAACCGGCCCCGGTGCAGGACCATGACGCGGTCCGAGAGGGCCAAGAGTTCCGGAAGCTCCGAGGTGATCAGGAGGACGCCTTTGCCCTCGGAGGTCCATATGTCGAGCAGGCGGTAGATCTCGTTTTTGGCCCCGATGTCGATGCCGGATGTCGGTTCGTCAAGGAGGAGGACTTTGGGGCTGGTCTCGAGCCAGCGAGCCAGAAGGACTTTCTGTTGATTCCCGCCAGACAGGTTCGCGACCACCTCGTCGGCCGCGCCGGCCTTGATGCCCAGGGTCTCGATGAGGCGGCCGGCCGCGGCCGCTTCCCGCCCGGTCTTGATCCAGCCCCACGGTGAGAACCTGCCCAACGAGGCCAGCGAGATATTCCGGCCCACGCTCATCGTAGGGACGAGCCCTGACGATTTCCGGTCGTTGGTCAGCAAGGCCAGCCCGCGACGGATGGCGCAGCCCGGGGACTGGGGGACATAAGCTTCCCCGGCCAGCCGGATCCGGCCTCGCACCCGTTTCCCGAACGACCCGAAAAGCCCGTGGACCAGCTCGCTCGCGCCCCCGCCTCGGAGACCGGCCAGGCCGAGGATCTCGCCTGCACGGAGCCGGAAGTCCAAGCCCTCGACGGCCCAAGGCTTGATTCCGGAGGGATCGGGAACGGAAACGCCTTCGGCCTGAAGCAGAAGGCCGCCAAGCTTTGCCGTCCGCGGCGGGAAGAGGCGGTCAACAGCCCGGCCGACCATGAGCTCGACAAGCCGGTCGGGAGGGAGTTCTGCCGCAGGAAATGTGCCGACGGCCCGCCCGTCCCTCAGCACGGTGATCGTCTGCCCGACCCGGTAGATCTCCTCGAGCCGGTGGGAGATGAAGACGATGGCCCGGCCCTGGCTTCTTAGATCGCCGACTATTTTAAAGAGGCGGCTCGCCTCGACCTCATTGAGGGCGCTGGTCGGCTCGTCCATGACGATGATCCGGGCATCATGGACGAGAGCCTTGGCGATTTCGACCATCTGCCGGACGGAAACGGGGAAATCCTCAAGAAGCCGGGACGAATCGATATCGAGGCCGAGACGCCCGAGGACCGCCCGGGCTCTGTCCCTCTCGGCGCGGAAACAGACCCGGTGGCCCCGCACGATTTCACGGCCGAGGAAAATATTGTCGCGAACGCTCATCGAGGGCACAACGGCGATGTCCTGATGAATGACCGCGATTCCATGGCCGGCGGCGTCCTGGGGACCGCGAAACCTTACCGGCTTGCCTGAGAGGGTTATCGTGCCGCTGAAATCCGAGTGAACGCCGGCCAGGATCTTGATCAAAGTCGTCTTCCCGGCCCCGTTCTCGCCGGCCAGGATATGGACCTCGCCGGCCCGGAGCGCCCAATCGACGCCTATGAGAACGGCGACGCCGGAGAACGATTTCTTGATGCCGGTCATGCGCAGGACCGGGGCGGAGAGGCGGGGGGCGGTCTGTTGAGCGGCCGTCATCGATCTCGTCTTCCCTTCCCTCCGTCAAGGACCTTGACAAGAAGCTGGCGAAGGGCTAGAAATGAATATATCATAGTTGTGTCAGACGCGCCAATCGTTTGTTCTGATCGTTTCCAGGGAAAGGATTGTCTATGAGCATCAAGCAAATTCAGGAAAAGACGGGCTTCTCCTATTCGACGATTTCGCGCGTGCTCAACGGAAAAGCCAAGGAATTCCGCATTTCTGATAAAACGCGCGATTCCATCATGACAGCGGTCAAAGCGCTCGGCTACAGGCCCAATCTTGTTGCCCGGGGCCTTCGGATGCAGAAGACCAATACCATCGGGCTCATTGTGCCTGACATCCAGAACCCCTTCTTCGGGGAACTGGCCTGGCGGATGGAACGCAAGCTCCGCGGTTTCGGCTACAGCACCATCCTCTGCAACACCGACGAGATAGCGGACAACGAGGAATATTACCTTCAAGTTCTCATTGACCGGCGGGTCGACGGCGTCATCCTCGCCCCGGTCCATACCCGGGAGTGGAAAGGCCTGGAGGAGATACGCTGGAAGAAGCCCGTCGTCCTCATCGACCGGATCTTCTTCAAAACGGACCTCCCTTGGGTCACGGGCAGCAACGAGCAGGCCGCGGACCAGATGGTCACGACTCTCTTCCGGTTAGGCCACTCGCGCATCGCCTTCCTCGGCGGCGTGCCCCGGACTTATATGAACACGATGCGCTTCCGCGGATTCAGAAAGGCCTTCGCGCGCCGAGGCATAGCGGTAGAGTCCGGCCTCGTTTTCAACGAAGGCTACTCTCCGGCGGCCGGGAAGAAGATGATGGCCGACCTCCTCGCCAGATGCCCGGAGATCGAGGCGGTGTTCTGCGTCAACAACCTCGTCTTTTTAGGCGCCATGGCGCACGTCCAGAAGCACGAGATCGAGACCGGGCGCCGAATACTGATGGCCGCGTTCGACATCGCGCCCTACTGCGATATGTTCAAGAGACCCCTTGTCTGCGCTACCCAGGACAGGGAAAAGTTGGCCGACACGGCGGTGTCGCTGCTCATCAAAGGCATTCAGGACCCCCATCTCTCAAGAGAGCACGTCATGCTCCCGATCGACCTCTCTCTCCTCCGGATTCCCAGAACGGAGGGGGGGGGAGCATGGCAAAAAAGACTTGACAAGGGCTGATTGCATCAAATAGACTTGAACAAACGATTGCTCTTCCGCAATCGCGACAGGCTTAGTGAGTTTGGCGATCGTGAAACCCTCACCATCTATTCCAGTTTCGGCTTGTCCCCACGCGGCCCTCGTCGCCGGGATTGCAAATGAGTCCCTGACGCTTGGCGGGAACAACGGCCTCATCCCTCGATTGACGTTCGACATCGGCTCAATCGTCCGCGCTTCGATACATAAAAAGGAGAACGATCCTGCCATGTCTATCGTCGAGGCCGAGCTCAAAGACGCGTCCTCCAGGCTGGAGGGTTATGCCATCGGCCCGCTGAAGGGCGCGGTACGCCCCAAGGGCCGCCTGCCCGTCGGCGTCGCGGCAGATCTTCCCGTAGGGACAGGGGCCGTCCATTGACGGCGTCCTGCCGCCGGAGCTTGGCACAGGGAGAGAGCTCCGGTTCTTCAGCCAAGGAGGGATGTCATGGATACTCACCCCGCTTCCGGCGCGAAACGACGACGCCGTCGGCAGTTGCCCGTCATCGTCTTGGCCGTCACGACCGTGCTCCTGGCCTTCGCCGCCGGGCGCCAGGCTGAGCGCCGGGCCGGACGGCCTCCCGCTCCGCCGTTCCATGCCGGCGGCGAGCTGTTCCCAGAACCCGCGCCGGCGCCGCCTCCGCCGAACGCGGTGACGGCCGACAATCCCATGATGCTCCTGGCCAGGCCGAAATATTTTTCCGCGGCCCGGGTGAGCTCATTCGCGAGGAACGGCCTCAATCTGGACACCGTCTCCGTCCCGCCCGACGGCCAAGAGGCGGTCCTGGCCGACCTCAAGGGGCCGGGGGCGATCACCCACATCTGGATGACCTATCGGGGCGGGAGCGAAAACCTCGTCCTCCGGATCTACTGGGATGGCCAGGCCGACCCGAGCGTCGAAGCGCCCCTGGGCGATTTCTTCGGGGTGGCCATGGGCTTGACCGCTCCCGTATCCAGCCTGCCCGTCCAATGCACGTCGGATGGCCAGTCGAAGAACGCCTGGTGGCACATGCCCTTCAACTCGTCCGCCCGGGTGACCCTGACGAACCTGCGCCCGCCGGACCATTTCGAGGGCACCGATGTGCCCGTCCGTCACCGGGACCGTTTCTATTATCACCTGGACTACCAGTCCTACAGCCGGCCGCTGAAAGACCTGCGCTACTTTCACGCCCGTTTTCGAGAGACTGATCCGGCCGAGCGCGGGAAAGCGGTCACGCTCCTCGATCTCGAGGGCGAAGGGCACTTCGTCGGCCTCGTCCTGGGCAACCGGTCCCGGACCCCGGGCTGGTTTGGCGAGGGCGATGACATCATCACGGTGGACGGCCGCCTGGCCATGGTCGGGACGGGGACCGAGGACTATTTCTGCGACGCCTGGGGGCTTCGTGTGTTCAGCGAGGCCCATTTCGGTTGCCCGGTCTTCGAGGGGCGCGAGATCGGCGACCGGACCAGCCTGTACCGTTTTCACGTCAATGATCCCATCCCTTTCCGCCGGACGTTCAAATTCGAGATCGAGCACTGGCCTTGGATCAGCGAATTCCCGAACACCGGCCGCGACTATTTTTCATGCTTGGGATTCTGGTATCAGAAGGGCTTCCACCGGCCTTGGCCGCGCCTGGGCCGGCTCATCCAAGCGGAGCCTTGGGACCCGGCCAAAGGTCGCTGGCGCGTCGCCGGCGCCCTGGAAGCCGAGGACTTGGGGGTCGTCGGCTTCAGAAGCCTCAAGGGCGAGGCAGGAAGGCCCGAGCGCGTCTTCCTCATGCCCAACCAGAGCGGCGATCACCTGCTCGAGTTCGATTCCGGAGGCGACGGCGAGCTCACTTTGGCCTTGCCCGCGGAGGCCGACGGGACCTACGATCTGAAGATACATTTCCTCCGGGCCCCCGACTACGGCATCGTCCGCTTGGCGGTCAACGGCCGCCCCTTAGGCGAAGCCGTCGACCTCTATCGGGCTTTCGTCGAGATGTTCCCTCGCCCCGTTTGGCCGCCCAAGGAATACGTTTTTCCCGGCGTCTCCCTTCATGCCGGCGTGAACACGCTGACCTTCATCGTCGACGGCAAGAACCCGGAGTCGGAAGGGGCCCGGATCGGGATCGATTGCCTGGTCTTGGAAAGAAAGCCACCGCTCTCCTCTTCCTGAACGGCGACAAGCCCATCGGTCGCGGGCCCCCGTTTCACCCCTTGAATCACCCGTCCCGGGCATGGTATTTTCCCCGTGAGAGAGGACAATGTCAGCCGTCTTCGAGAGGCACAGGTGAACCATGCCCCAGGACCGACCTGACGCCCCGGCCGAGAGGGCGCCGGTCTACGTCCCGCCGTCCCCCGGCCCCTCGGCCATCCCGGCCGGCAAGGAGGACCTCGTCGGGTCCATGGCCCGGGCCCTGCGCGTCGCCTTCAAGATGGCCTCGATGTACAACCCCGAGCACCCGGCCTTCAAGAGCAGCGTCAACGACCTCCTGGCCAAGCTCGAGGCCCTCTTCACCTATCTCAACCCCGTCTCCATCGGCTTCTCGCCCCACGCCCTGCTCATCGACGGCCGCTTCTGGGAGGGCGAGCGGACCTACATGGAGCTGGCCCAGCTCTTCCATTTCCGCAAGATCAAGCGCCTGGAGATCCGGCCGGGCATCCCCCAGGCCGAGATCATGCGCTTCGCCTCCAAGATCATGCTGCCGGTCAAGCTGTTCATCCGCGAGGGCGGCGCCCAAGCCATCGTCAAGAACGAGAGCTGCCTCCACATCGCCGTCGAGACGCTCGACTACGCCGTCCTCCTCCACGGCGAGGGCGAGGAGATCAAGGACATCTGGCCCTACCTCCTCATGGAGGCCGTCGAGGAGGACGACAGCGCCAAGTACGAGGAGCTGGCCGGGAGCTTCGAGAAGGTCGTCGGCAAGTTCAACACCGAGGACCTCATCCAGAACGAGGAGCTGCACAAGAACTTCGCCAAGTTCTTCAGCTATCTCAAGGAGACCTCGGAGGAGAAGCACCGGGTCGCCGCCAAGCAGCTCCTGAAGACCATCGCTTCGGCCCGCAAGACCCCGACCGAGTCGAAGTTCGAGAACCTCAAGCTCCTCATCTCCGACCTCAGCGAGGCGGACCTGGCCTCGACGCTCTGGGAGGAGATCATCGGCAACGAGAAGTTCGACTCCCTGAGCTTCAGCATCTTCTCCCGGATCGTCGACAAGGAGCGGCACAAGAAGATCGCCACGTCCCTCCACGCCCTCTTCCACACCGACGATCCCGCCAACCGGCGGGCCGAGACCGAATCCAAGATCCGCATCCTCCTCTCGGGGGCCTCCTCGCAGCTGCACTCCGAGATCTACCGCCAGACCCTGTCGAACCTCCTCAGCGAGATCGCCTTCGACAAGAAGCTCGCCCTGGACCATGCCCAGGTCCAGCGGAACTACCGCTTCCTCCTCCTCACCCTCCTGTCGCAGGAGGAGAAGGCGGAAACGGCCATGGCCGACATCGCCCGCGTCGGCGAGGAGTGGCCGCGGATCGTCGACGAGGCCGATTTCGAGTTCCTGCTGGCCTACGAGGAGGTCCTGGCGAACAGGATCGGCGCCTTCGGCGCGGAGTCGGCCTACGAGCAGGCCCGGATCTCCATCGCCGAGCACGTCGAGGGCTGCCTCCTGCGCGGCGAAACCCGGCCCGAGCTCGACCTCTTCGTCGAACGCCTCGGCCGGAGCCTCCACCCCTGGGAGGCCTACCAGGCGACGGTGTTCAAGGACCGCATCGTCACCTCGTCGCTGCTCTCGGCCTGTTTCCGCTTCTTCCCCGGCGAGATCGAGGCGGTCCGGGCCGGGATCCGGAAGAAGGGCCGCGATGGCGATCTCCTCGGCCGGATGGCCGACGCCCTCAAGCTCATCGACACGCCCCTGTCGCTCGACCTGCTCGAGGAGATCTACGAGGCCGGCGACGACGGGGTCAAGGTCAAGGCCCTCCAGGCCATGCAGGGCCTCAAGGAGTTCGACGAGGCCTTCCTGTTCAAGGTCCTGGAAAAGAAGAACGAGCTCGTCCAGGCCGAGGCCCTGATCCTGCTCATGCGGAACCCCCGGACGAAGCACGTCGCCTTCACCAAGCTCCTGGGCCTGGCTTCCCCCTACGGCCTGCGCAACAAGGCCCTGCTCCGCAACATCGGCATCGCCGAGCGCTACGGCCTCGTCGAGGCCGCCCCCTATATCGAGACCCTGGCCGAGCGGAAGGACTTCTGGAACCGCCGCGTCCGGCAGGAGGCCGGGCGCGTCCTGGAGGCCTGGCGTGCGCGATAAGATCAAGATCTGCTTCATCTACCTGATGAACGCCATCCAGGCCGGCAAGATCTACACCGGCGACCACCCCAAGTTCAAGGAGTACCTCAACCGCCTCTACGGCGTCGTCCAGGAGATCCTCGAGGACCGCAAGGAGCTCGTCCTCGGCGTCGTCGGCGGCGAGGCGGCCTGGGAGGACGAGATCTTCTTCAACCTCCGGGGCAAGCTCGGCCTGCTCATCGACTTCCTGGAGAAGAACGGCGTCGAGCGGATCATCTTCCAGCAGGGCCTGCGCTTCGACGAGCTCCGCGAGTTCATCATCTTCCTGACCCGGGTCAAGCGCCAGGAGAAGATCAGCGAGCAGGAGTATTTCAGCCTCCACGGCATCCAGAACATCCGGGCCGGGAAGCTGAGGACGATGGCCAAGGACGAGGGCGCGGCCGCGGCGGCCGAGGAGACGCGGACCCGCTACGCGTCGTCGGTCCAGACGGTCAGCCACGCCCTCAACGTCGTCCTGGAGAAGGAGGAGGTCGACTACCTCGACCTGCGCTTCAACATCCTCGGCATCATGGAGGACTTCGTCGGCCGCCACCAGGAGCTCCTCAACCTCGTCTCGGTCAAGCGGCGCGACCTGGTGACCTTCGTCCACCTCCTCAACGTCGCCCTCCTGTCCATGTTCTTCGCTTCCAAGCTCCAGTTCGCCAAGGACGACGTCCTCGACCTGGGCATCGCCGCCCTCTACCACGACGTCGGCAAGCTCTACATCTCGCTCAAGGTCATCCAGAAGAAGGACAAGCTCGACGAGAGCGAGTTCCTCCAGGTCCGCAACCACCCCCTGCTCGGGGCCCGCATCCTCGACGGCTACAAGGACGCCCTGGGCGTCCTGCCCATCATCGTCGCCTACGAGCACCACCTGCGCTACGACATGACGGGCTATCCCCGCTCGCCCTACGCCCGCAAGCCCCACGCGGCCTCGATGATGGTCTCGATCTGCGACGTCTACGACGCCCTGGCCCTGAAGCGGTCCTACAAGAAGGACTATCCGCCCGAGAAGATCCACGAGCTGATGATGCTCGAGCGGGGCAAGATCTTCGACCCCCTGCTCCTGGACAGGTTCTTCCAGTTCGTGGGCGTCTGGCCGGTCGGGACGCTCGTCCGGATGAGCGACGACCGGGTCGGGGTCGTCCGGGCGACCAACGAGGCCGCGATCGACCGGCCGTCGGTCCAGGTCCTGGCCCCGGAGAACGCCGGGGAGGTCGTCGACCTGGCCCAGAAAACCGGCGTCCGCATCGTCGAGTCCCTCAACCCCCACGCCGAGGGCGGGCGGTACCTGCCGCTCATCGGCTGCCCGGCGCCCCTCTCGGACGGGGACGAGGCGGACGGCGAGGGTCCGGAGATCGACCTGTAAGGACGGGGAAAGGCCATGTGCGGCATCAGCGGTTGCGTCGGCGCCCGCGACATCGCGCCCGTCCTCGTCGAAGGCCTGCGCCGACTCGAATACCGCGGCTACGGCTCGGCCGGCGTCGCCGTGGAGCGACAGGGGGACATGTCCCTGGCACGTGTCCCCGTTATTGCCGGGCGAGGCCGCATTGGAGTATCCTGAGAACCGAGGAGTACCCGATGAACGATCGAACGCTCCGGCGCTCCGGCGCCGTCCTCGCCGCCGCCGTCCTTCTGGCCGCGGCCGGGCTGGCCCAGGGGGGGAAGCCCAAGGCCGTCTTCAAAGCGGTCTCCCACGATTTCGGACAGGTCAAGCAGGGCGACGTCGTCAGCCACGAGTTCGTCTTCAAGAACGAGGGCGGAGCCCCGCTCGTCGTCGAGAGCGTCGAGACGACCTGCGGCTGCACGGCCGCGCTCGTCTCCGAGAAGAGGATCGATCCGGGCATGGAGGGGCGGATCAAGGCCACCTTCGACACCCGGGGCTACTCCGGGCGCATGACGCGCTATCTCTACCTCGTCTCCAACGACGCCGCGGCCCCCCGGCGGGAGCTCAGCCTCAGCGTCGACATCCAGGTCCCGCCGTCGGCCCGCATCGACGTCGACCGCTACAACGTCGACATGGGCATCGTCCTCGAGGGCGAGGCGCCGGCGGCGAAGATCAGGATCTCGAGCGTCGGACAGCGCGGGCTCCGGGTCGAGATGGCCCACGAGAACGTCAAGTTCTTCTCCGGCGGCCGGCCCCTGGCCTCGCCGTTCACCCTGCCGGTCGGCGAGTCGCGCGAGGTCGAGCTGCGCTTCCCGCCCCAGCCCCAGGCCGGCCTCCAGCGCGACTACGTCGTCATCAGGTCGAACGACCCGGTCCGCGCGACGCTGTCCATCTACGTCGGCCGCTACGTCGTCACCCGCCAGGAGCTCCGCGAGCTCTTCGACAAGTACGGCAAGGTCCTCAAGGACAAGGATTAGGAGGGACGGCGCCGGCCCGCCGGCGCCCGGGGAGGCATGGCCCGCATCCTGACGGTCAAGGTCCAGGCCCGCTCCAGGGCGCCGGGCGTCGAGGCGGCCGGCCCCGACGAGTTCCGGGTCCGGGTCCGGGCCGCCCCGGAGAAGGGGCGGGCCAACAAGGAGGCGGCCGAGCGGCTGGCCGCGCACCTCGGCCTTCCGCCCTCGCGCTTGACGCTCGTCGGGGGCGCGGCCTCGTCCCGCAAGCGGTTCCGGGTCGAGGGCTGAGGGGGGGAGCATGACGGCCTACAACCTGGTCAGCTTCGCGGGCGTCTTCGTCCTGGCCGGCGTCGCCTGGCTCTTCTCGTCCGACCGCAGGACCGTCAACGTCCGGGCCGTCGCCTGGGGCATCGGGCTCCAGCTCCTCGTCGCGGCCTTCATCTTCGTCGTCCCGGCCGGGGCCCGCGTCTTCCTCTGGGCGAACGGCGCGGTCACGGCCGTCCTCGAAACGTCCATGGCCGGGGTGAGGTTCGTCTTCGGGCGGCTGGCCCTGCCGCCGGGCGCCGTGAGCGAGGCCGGCGAGCCGTCGCTCGGCTATTTCCTGGCCTTCCAGGGCCTGCCGACGATCGTTTTCTTCGCCGCCCTGCTCGGCGCGCTGTATTATCTCCGGGTCATGCCCTTCTTCGTCCGGCTGTTCGCCCGGGTCTTCTCCCGCTCGATGAGGATCAGCGGGGCCGAGGCCCTGTCGGTCTCGGCCAACATCTTCGTCGGCGTCGAGTCGGCGCTGGTCGTCCGGCCCCACCTCGAGGGCATGACCGTGTCGGAGCTGGGGACGATCATCACCGCCGGCATGGGCACCATCGCCTCGACCGTCCTGGCCATGTACGTCCTGATGCTCCAGAAAGCCATCCCGACGATCGCCGGCCACCTCGTCTCGGCCTCGTTCATCTCGGCCCCGGCCTGCGTCGTCATGGCCAAGCTCGTCATGCCCGAGACCGGCAAGCCCCCGACCCTCGGCGTCGACATCAAGCCCCACTACGAGCGCGAGGACAACCTCATCATGGCCGTCATCAACGGGGCGGGGGAGGGCCTGAGGCTCCTCGGCGGCATCGTCACCCTGCTCATCGCCTTCCTGGGCCTCCTGGCCCTGGCCAACCTCGGGCTCGGCTGGGCCGGCGGCCTCGTCAACGGGCTCTTCGGCTGGCGCGTCGAGTGGTCGATCGAGGCCTTCCTCGGCTACCTCTTCTATCCCCTGACCCTGGCCATGGGCGTCGCGCCCGCCGACGCCCTCCCCGTCGCCAAGATCCTCGGCGACCGGACCGTCCTGACCGAGGTCTTCTCCTACGGGCGCCTGGCCGACCTCCTGGCCGCCGGCGCGCTCAAAGACCCGCGCTCGGCCATCATCGCCTCCTACGCCCTCTGCGGCTTCGCCCACGTCGCCTCCCTGGCCATCTTCGTCGGCGGCACGGGGGCGCTCGTCCCGACCCGGGTCAAGGACCTGTCCCGGATCGGCTTCCGGGCCCTCCTCGCCGCCACCCTGGCCTGCCTCATGACCGGGGCGGTGGCGGGGACGTTCTACACCGGGTCGTCCGTGCTCTTCGGCCGCTGACCGGCCGCGGCGGCGCGAGTGAGCGGATCGGGCGGCCCCGGTCGTCCTTCTCTCACGGAGAACCGCCATGGACGACCGCGCCCTGTGTTGGCTGGCCCTGCACCTCCAGTTCCGCGGCCCGAGCGCCGCGGCCCGGCGCGTCCTCGGCCGCTTCGGCCGGGTCGAGGACGCCTTCCGGGCCGCGCCGGCCGACTTCGACGGCCTCCGCCTGGACCGGGGCGCCGTCGAGGCCGTCGTCTCGGGCCGGGCCCTGGAGCGGGCCCGGTCGGAATTGGAAAAAATCGAGAGGAAGGCGTATACTCTCTTGACCTTCGACGGCCCCGGGTATCCGGGGTACTTGCGAGAGATCTTCGATCCTCCGTTCGTCCTCACCTGCGAGGGCGACGCGGAGGCGCTTCGAAATCCCGCGGTGGCGATCGTCGGCGCCCGGCGGCCCAGCCCCTACGGGCGGGCCGTGGCCGAGAGGCTGGCCGCCGACCTGGCCGGCCGCGGCTGCGTCGTCGCCAGCGGCCTGGCCGCGGGCATCGACGCCTGCGCGCATCGGGGGGCTCTCCGGGAGGGAAGGACGGTGGCCGTGCTCGGTTCCGGGTTGGACGTGCCGTATCCGTGGGAGAACCGCGCCCTCCAGCGCGAGATCGCCGGCCGCGGCGCGGTCGTGTCGGAGTTCCCCCTGGGGACGCCGCCGCTCGCGGAGAACTTCCCGGTCCGCAACCGGATCATCAGCGGCCTTTCGCTGGCCCTGGTCGTCGTCGAGGGGGCCCTGAAGAGCGGCTCGCTCATCACGGCCAAGCTGGCCCTCAGCCAGGACCGCGAGGTCATGGCCGTGCCGGGCAACGTGACCTCGCCGCTGAGCGCCGGCCCGAACGGCCTGATCAAGGACGGGGCCCGGCCGGTCGGGTCGTGGGAGGACGTGGCCGAGGGCCTGCCGTCCCCGTGGCGGGAGGGCCTCCTTGCGCGCCGCGACGCAAAAGAGGAGAATAACGGCGCTTCTCTGAGCCCGGACGAGCGCCGCCTGCTCGGCGAGCTGGCCGTCGACGAGGCCCGGCCCATCGACGAGCTGGCCGAGGCGACCGGCCTGTCGGTCTCGGCGCTCCTGGCGCTTCTGCTCGGCCTCGAGCTGAAGGGGGCCGTCGTCCAGCGCCCCGGGAAAGAGTTCCAGAGGAGAATGTAAGTGGCGAAATCGCTCGTCATCGTCGAATCGCCGGCCAAGGCGAAAACGGTCAACCGCTATCTCGGCCCGGACTACGTGGTCAAGGCCTCGATGGGACACGTCCGCGACCTGCCCAAGAAGAACATGGGGGTCGACATCGCCGCCGGATTCGCCCCGACCTACGAGGTCATCCCCGAGAAGAAGAAGACCGTGGCCGATCTGCGCAGGGCGGCCAAGGAGAGCGAGCGGGTCATCCTGGCCGCCGACCCCGACCGGGAAGGCGAGGCCATCTCCTGGCACCTCGGCGAGCTCCTCGCGGACGTCAACCCGAGGATCTTCCGGGCGGCCTTCAACGAGATCACCGAGGAGGGCGTCCGGGCGGCCTTCGAGAACCTCGGCCAGATCGACCTCGACCTCTTCGACGCCCAGCAGTCGCGCCGCGTCCTCGACCGGCTGGCCGGCTACCTCATCAGCCCGCTCCTCTGGAAGAAGATCGCCCGGGGACTGTCCGCGGGCCGGGTCCAGTCCGTGGCCCTGCGCCTCATCGTCGACCGGGAGAAGGACATCAAGGCCTTCAAGCCCGAGGAGTACTGGACCGTCGCGGCCAGGCTGGAGGCTCCCGCGCCGCCGCCCTTCAGGGCCGTCCTGGCCAAGATCGACGGCAAGAAGGCCAAGGTCGCCAACGAGGACGAGGCCCGGATCGTCCGTGAGGAGTGCGGGCGGGCGCCCTTCGTCCTGGCGGACGTCAAGGTCAAGCCGAAGCAGAAGCACCCCGGCCCGCCCTACATCACCAGCACGCTCCAGCAGGACGCCTTCCGGCTCCTGCGCTTCCCGGTCAAGAAGACCATGTTCGTGGCCCAGAAGCTCTACGAGGGCCTGGCCATAGGCGAGCTCGGCCAGACCGGCCTCATCACCTACATGCGCACGGACTCGTTCCGGGTTTCCGAGGCCGCCCAGGCGGCCGCCCGGGCCTACATCGCCGCGGCGTTCTCGCCGGCCCACGCGCCGGCCAAGCCGAACGTCTACGCCAGCAAGAAGAAGACCCAGGACGCCCACGAGGCCGTCCGGCCGGCCCACATCGAGCTGACGCCCGAGAAGGTCAAGCCCTACCTCAAGAAGGAAGAATACGACCTCTACAAGCTCATCTGGCGCCGGTTCATGGCCTCGCAGATGGCCGCGGCCCGGATCGAGGAGACGGTCTTCGACATCACGGCCGGCCGCTATCTCTTCCAGGCCAAGGGCGAGGCGGTCAAATTCGACGGCTTCCTGGCCGTCTGGCCCAACGGCGGCGGCGAGAAGGAGGAGCTGCCGAAGGCCGCGGCCGGCGACCCCCTCAAGCTCCTCGAGCTCGAGACCAAGCAGAAGTTCACCGAGCCGCCGGCCCGCTACACCGAGGGGACGCTGGTCAAGGAGCTCGAGGCCCGGGGCATCGGCCGGCCGTCGACCTACGCGCCGACGATCGCCACGATCCAGAGCCGGACCTACGTCGTCAAGGAGGAGGGCAAGTTCCGGCCCACGGAGCTGGGCGTCTACGTCACCGACTTCCTGGTCAAGCACTTCGCCCGGCTCCTGGACTACAAGTTCACCGCCCGCATGGAGGAGGAGCTCGACGAGATCTCCGAGGGGGCGCGGAAGGGGGCCGAGAGCCTCAAGGAGTTCTACGCCCTGCTCGAGGGCTATCTCGAGACGGCCGGCGCGGCCGAGGGGGTCAAGCAGACAGGCATCCCGCTCGAGGAGAAATGCCCGAAGTGCGGCGCGCCGCTGGTCGTCAAGAGCGGCCGCTTCGGCCAGTTCAAGGCCTGCTCGTCCTACCCGGCCTGCAGGTTCCGCGAGAGCCTGGACAAGAAGGAGGCCAAGCCCCTCGACGAGACGTGCCCCGACTGCGGCGCCCAGCTCGAGCAGAAGTTCGGCCGCTTCGGCCCCTTCGTCGCCTGCTCGAGCTACCCGAAGTGCAAGTTCATCAAGAAGAACAAGCCCGTCGAGACGGGGATCGACTGCCCGCTCGGCTGCGGCGGACAGGTCCTGAAGCGCAAGACCAAGCGGGGGAAGTTCTTCTTCGGCTGCAGCCGCTACCCGAAGTGCCACTTCGCCTCCTGGGACGACCCCATAGCCCGGCCCTGCCCTCTCTGCGGGGCCAAGGTCGTCTACAGGAAGAACCTCATCAAGGGCGAGCCCTACATCTACTGCAAGAACGAGGTCAAGGGCGAGAAATGCGCCTTCAGGGAAGCGGCCCCCCGGGAGAAGATCTGGGAGGCGGCCGCGGCGGCGGGGGACGGCGCCGCCGGCGCCGCCGGCGGCACCGATGAACAAGGACATCGCTGAGTTCCTGGCCTTCCTCGAGCACGAGAAGAACGCCTCGCCCCATACCGTCGCCGCCTACGGCCGCGACCTCCGCGAGGTCGCGGCCTACCTGAGGGAGCGCGAGGTCCGCTGGGACCGGGCCACGGCCGTCGTCCTGCGCGGCTACCTGGCCGGGCTCCACGAGAAGAAGAGGGCGAAGACGACCATCGGCCGCAAGCTGGCCGCCCTGCGCGCCTTCTACGACCACGGCGTCCGGACGAAGCGCGTCGCCGGGAACCCGGCCAAGGCGCTGGCGACGCCGCGCCCGGACAAGCGCGTGCCGTCCTTCCTGACCGAGGCCGAAGCGGCTGAGCTTCTGGACCTGCCGCGGACGTCGAAGCCGCTGGACCTCCGCGACAGGGCCGTGCTGGAGCTTTTCTACGCGACGGGCATCCGCGTCTCCGAGCTGGTCGGCATCGAGGCGGCCGACCTCCACTTCGGGGAGCGCCTGGTCCGGGTCCGGGGCAAGGGCCGGAAGGAGCGGATCGTGCCCTTCGGCGGCAAGGCCCTCGAGGCCCTCGAGGCCTACGCCCGGGCCCGGGGCGGCCTGGCCGGGAAGGGGGGCGGCGGGGAGACGGCCTTCTTCGTCAACTGCCGGGGCGGGCGGCTGACCGCGCGGTCGGTCCAGAGGATGGTCGGCAGGTGCATCCGGCGGACGGCCGTCCGGAGGAAGATCAGCCCCCACTCGCTCCGCCACTCCTTCGCCTCGCACCTCCTCGGCCGCGGCGCGGACCTGCGCGTCATCCAGGAGCTCCTCGGGCACGCCAGCCTGGCCACGACCGAGAAGTACACCCACGTCGAGCTCCGGCAGCTCCTCGGCGTCTACAGGAAGAGCCACCCGCGGTCATAGGGGGCCGTCCCCGCGCGAGGGAAGCCGGGACGGCCTCTCTCCGGCTTGGCCCGGGGAGGGCCTCCGGCTCCCCGGCCCCCTTCTCCGGCGACGTCGGTCTTCGAGGCGAATTCCCCCGCCGCCTCGCGAGGGCCTGCCCGGTTTCCTGATCGCGCGGGGACGCTTCTCCGGCGATGTCAACGGGAGTTCCGCGGGCCCGGGGGGCAGTGTCTACGCGCCTTGACGTCCGAGCTGCGGGAATCGACGCAACCTCAACATAAAGAACAACGAAGGAGCCGGCGGGAAATGGCACCGGGGTTGCATTCAAGGCGGGTGAAAGGAGATGCAGCATGATCAATTCCCGACAGGGGCTCGTGGCGGTCGCGCTCGTCGCGGCCCTGGCCGTCCTCGGCCTGGCCTCGGCCTACGCCCAGGCGCCCGCGCCGAAGGCGAAGGTCAACATCAACTCGGCCTCGGTGCCGGAGCTCGAGACGCTGCCCCGGATCGGCCCCGTGGTCGCCCAGCGGATCGTCGACTTCCGGACGAAGAACGGCGCCTTCAAGCGGATCGAGGACATCATGAAGGTCCAGGGGATCGGGGAGAAGGTCTACGAGACGCTCAAGGACCTGATCACGGTCGGCGGCGAGACCGCGGCGAAGTGAGGACGGGGGCCCTGTCCGGCGACGGTCCGGGCAGGGCCCCCGGGGCCCGTTCCAGGAACCGCCGCAGCTTGCGCGCGGCCCGGCCGCGGTGGCTGACGCCGTCCTTGACCTCGGCCGGAAGCTCGGCGAAGGTCCGGCGCAGGCGCGGGTGGTAGAACACCGGGTCGTAACCGAAGCCCGAATCGCCCCGGGGCGCGGGGGCGATCCGCCCCCGGACCTCGCCGCGGAACTCCCGGACGACGCGGCCGCCCTCGACCAGGGCCATGACGCAGACGAACCGGGCCCCCCGTTCGGAGGGAGGGGCGGACCCGAGGAGGCCGAGGAGCTTGCGGATGTTCTTGGCGTCCGTGGGCCGGGGGGACGAGAACCGGGCCGAACGGACGCCCGGCGCGCCGCCGAGCCGGTCGACCTCGAGGCCCGAATCCTCGGCCAGCGTCCAACCGGGCCGGCCGCGGCCGTAGCGGAGGGCCTTGGCCCGGGCGTTCTCGGCGAACGTCCGCCCCGTTTCCCGGGGGACGGGGACGGCCGGGACGCCGTCCAGCCCGACGACCTCGAGAGGCAGGCCTTCGAGGGCCCGGCGGAGCTCGCGGAGCTTGCCCGGGTTCCGGGTCGCCAGCAGGAGGCGGCGGTCAGTCAATCTTGAGCTCTTCGATGTCGGCCAGCTCGAGAAGGCCCTGGTTGAACTCCTGCTCCTTCTCCTCGGAGGCGGAGAAGGCGAAGCCAAGAAGATACGACGTCCCTTCCTGCCTCATCGTCAGCCGCTCGAGCCGGACGCCGTGGTGAAGGGCGAGCTTGCGCAGGCTGGCCAGGATGTACGGCCTCGCCTTGGCCTTGAGGTTGTAGCGGAACTGGGACCGGTGGAGATAGGCGCTCTCGATCCTGCGGAAGAGGAACAGGGCCGCGATGGTCAGGGCGGCGAAGACGAGGGCCGGAACGTAGTAGCCCGCCCCGATGACGAGCCCCAGGCCGGCCGCGAGCCACAGGGTGGCCGCCGTCGTCAGGCCGGCGATCGCCCCCCGGGCCTGGAAGATCGCCCCGGCGCCGAGGAAGCCCGCGCCGGTGACGACGCCGGCGGCCATGCGGACGACCGTGTCGGCGCCGCCGCCCCCGGACCGGGCGAGGAGGACGGCCAGGGTCGCCATCATGGCCGAGGCGACGCAGACCAGGACGTTGGTCCGGAACCCGGCCGGCTTCTGGCCGGCCTCCCGTTCGATCCCGACGAGTCCGCCGAGCGCGACGGCCATGACGAGCTTGAGCAGGACCTCGAGGATCTCCATGGCGGTTTTCGCCTCCTTTATTAACATCGGCGGGGGAGGTTGTCAATCGCGGCCGTCCTCTGATAAAATGGCCCGGCCGACATCGACAGGAGGGACGCCATGTCCGCACGGATCAAGAAGGTCTTCGCCCGGGAGATCCTCGATTCCCGCGGCAACCCGACCGTCGAGGTCGAGGTCACGCTGGCCGACGGAGGGTTCGGCCGGGCGGCCGTGCCCTCGGGGGCCTCGACCGGCGCCTACGAGGCGCTCGAGCTCCGGGACGGGGACAAGGCCCGCTATCTCGGCAAGGGCGTCCTCAAGGCCGTCGGGCACGTCAACATCGACATCGCCGAGGTCGTCACCGGGCTCGACGCCCTCGACCAGGCCGGCGTCGACCGGGCCATGCTGGCCCTCGACGGGACGGAGCACAAGACCAAGCTCGGGGCCAACGCCGTCCTCGGCGTCAGCATGGCCGTGGCCCGGGCGGCGGCCGCGTCGTCCAAGCTCCCCCTTTTCCGCTATCTCGGCGGCGCCTCGGCCAGCCTCCTGCCCGTGCCCATGTTCAACATCCTCAACGGCGGCGTCCACGCCGACTGGCAGAGCACGGACCTCCAGGAGTTCATGATCGCCCCGGTCGGGGCGGCGAGCTTCCGCGAGGCCCTGCGCTGGGGCGCCGAGACCTACCACGCCCTCAGGAGCGTCCTGAAGTCCGGCGGCTTCACGACCGGCGTCGGGGACGAGGGCGGCTTCGCCCCCGCCTTCAAGAGGAACGCCGATGCCGTGGAGAACATCCTCAAGGCCATCGCGAAGGCGGGCTACGCGCCGGGGAAGGACATGGCCATCGTCCTCGACTGCGCCGCCAGCAGCATCTACGAGGACGGCGCCTACCACCTCCGCACCGAAGGGAAGAAGGTCACGGCCGCGGAGATGGTCCGGATGTACGAGGAGTGGGCCGGGCGCTACCCGATCGTCTCCATCGAGGACGGCCTGGCCGAGGACGACTGGGACGGTTGGGCCCTCTTGAACAGGACGCTCGGCGGGAAGGTCCAGCTCGTCGGCGACGACCTGTTCGTGACCAACGTCAGGCGCCTGGCCCGCGGCATCGCCGACAGGTCGGCCAACTCGGTCCTCATCAAGCTCAACCAGATCGGCACGCTGACCGAGACCGTCGCGGCGATCGAGATGGCCCGCAAGGCCGGCTGGACGGCCATGATCTCGCACCGGAGCGGGGAGACCGTGGACAGCTTCATCGCCGACCTCAGCGTGGCCACGGGCGCCGGCCAGATCAAGACCGGCGCCCCCTGCCGGGGCGAGAGGGTGGAGAAGTACAACCAGCTCATGCGCATCGAAGAAGAGCTGGGCTCGAGCGCCGTCTACGCCGGCCGCACGGCGTTCAAGGGCTGATCGCTTTAGAAAAAAGCTCGCCGGGGGAGAGGCCTTTTCTCGGCGTCACCCGAAAAAACACCCGAAAAACAACTTGACAGAGGCGTTGGGGAGGTGTTAAATGACTTAGTCTATTGACATAGTCAATTAACCTCGGGGGCCGCTCCCGCGACGGGGCCCCCCGGGACGGAGGCGGCATGAGGCTCTCGACCAAAGGCGAGTACGCCAGCCGGGCCATGCTGGAGCTCTCCCTCCGCTACGGGGACGGGCCGCTCCACAGCCGGGAGATCTCGGAGGCCCAGGCGGTCCCCCAGAGGTTCCTCGAGCAGATCCTCCTGCTCCTCAAAAGGGCGGGTTACGTCAAGAGCCGCAAGGGCCGGGCGGGCGGCTACGCCCTGGCCAAGCCGCCCGGCGAGATCAGCGTCGCCGAGGTCATCCGGGTCATGGACGGCCCGCTCGCCCCCATCGACTGCGTCAGCGTCATCGCCCACCAGCCCTGCCCCCTGGAGAAGAGCTGCGGGCTGCGCTGGCTGTGGAAGGACGTCCGGGACGCCGTCGCCGGGATCCTGGAGAAGACGACCTTCGCCGACCTCGTCCGCGAGAGCCGCCGGGCCGCGGGCCGGAAGAGGGGCCTCCCGTGAAGCGGGTCGCCTGGGCCGCGCTCCTGTTCCTGGCGGCGGCCGGGCTCGTCCCGGCCGGGCCCCAGAAGACGAAGGCGGCGCCCGCCGCCGCCGGCCGCCTGACCCTGTCCGGGGCCTGGGCGCTCTACCCCCTGGCCGTCCGCTGGCAGGAGGAGTTCGAGAAGGGCCATCCCGGCGCCAACATCGACGTCCAGGCGGGCGGGGCGGGCAAGGGCGTCGCCGACGCCCTGGCCGGCGTCGCCGACATCGGCATGGTCTCGCGCGAGGTCCTGCCGGCCGAGGTCGAAAAGGGCGCCGTCGCCCTGGCCGTGGCCAGAGACGCCGTCGTCGTCACGGTCAGCCGGAAGAACCCCCATCTCGAAACGCTCCTCCGCCGCGGCCTGCGGAAAGAGGACGCGGCCGCGCTCTGGCTGCGGAAGGCCCCGAGGACATGGGAGGAGCTCGTCGGCGGGGCCGGCCGGACGCCCGTCCACGTCTACACCCGTTCCGACGCCTGCGGCGCCGCCGAGACCTGGGCCGCTTACCTGGGCGGGCACCAGGAGGACCTCGGCGGCGTCGGCGTTTACGGCGATCCCGGGCTGGCCGAGGCCGTCCGCCGCGACCCGCTCGCGATCGGCTTCAACAACGTCAACTTCGCCTACGACGCCAAGACGCTCGGGCCCCTGAGCGGGCTCGCCGTCTGCCCTCTCGACCTCGACGGGAGCGGGGCGGTCGAGGCGCGCGAGGCGGTCTACGCCACGCGCGACGACCTGACCCGGGCCATCGCCGCGGGCGTCTATCCCTCGCCCCCGGCCCGCGATCTCTACTTCGTCGTCAAGGGGCGGCCCGGCCGGCCGCTCCTCGCGGAGTTCCTGGAGTGGGTCCTCGTCGAGGGCCAGAAGTTCGTCGCCGAGATGGGCTACATCGCCGTCGGGCCGGACCGGCTCGCCGCCGGCCTGGCCGCCGTGAGAGGGGCGGCGGAGAGGATATGAGGCCGCTCAAGGACGCCCTGGCCCGCCGGGCGATGGGCCTCACCGCGGCCCTGCCGGCCGCGCTCGTCGTCCTCATCGTCGCCGGCCTCTTCCTCCGCTCCCGGGCCATCGTCGCCGTCGAGCCCCTGTCGAAGCTCCTGTTCTCCTCGGCCTGGCAGCCCCTCCAGGGCAAGTTCGGGCTCCTCCCGTTCATCGCCGGGACCGTCTGGGTGACCGCGACCGCCCTCGCCCTGGCCCTGCCCGTGTCGATCCTCGCGGCCATCTATCTCTCGGAGTACGCCCCGGGCTGGGTCCGGAAGGCGGCCAAGCCGGTCGTCGACCTCCTGGCCGGGCTCCCCTCGGTCGTCTACGGCGTCTGGGGCGTCATCCTGGTCGTGCCGTTCGTCGGGAACGTCCTCGCCCCTCTGGCCGGGGCCGCGTCGTCGGGCTACAGCGTCCTCGCCGGCGGCATCGTCCTGGCCATCATGACCTTCCCGACGATCATCCACGTCACGCTCGAGGTCTTCGCCGCGGTGCCGCGCTCGCTCCGCGAGGCCTCCCTGTCGCTCGGGGCGACGAAATGGGAGACGACGCGCCACGTCGTCCTGCGGAAAGGCGCCCAGGGCATCCTGGCCGCCTCCGTCCTCGGCTTCTCCCGCGCCTTCGGCGAGACCATGGCCGTGCTCATGGTCGTCGGCAACGTCCCGGCCGTGCCCCGCTCGCTCTTCGACGCCGGCTACCCGCTGCCCGCGCTCATCGCCAACAACTACGGCGAGATGATGTCGGTCCCCCGCTACGACGCCGCGCTCATGGCGGCCGCCCTCGTCCTGACGCTGATCGTCCTGTTCTTCAACGTCCTGGCCCGGCGGACCCTCGTTCGGGCCGAGCGGAGGGGCCGATGAACGGGCCGGCCGGCCGCTCGCTCGGCCGCCGCAAGCGGGCCGACCTGTTCTTCCGCGCCCTGGCCGCGGCCTCGGCCGCGGCCGTCATCCTGGCGCTCCTGCTCATCCTCGGGACCATCCTCTGGAAGGCGGTCCCGGCCCTGAGCCTTTCGATGCTCACCCGGACGCCCAAGGGCGGCTTCTATCTCGGCCGGGAGGGCGGCATCCTCAACGCCATCGTCGGCTCGCTCGAGCTCGCCCTCGGGGCCACGGCCCTGGCCTTCCTCCTCAGCCTGCCCCTGGCCCTCTATCTCAATCTCTACAAGGACAGGAGCTCGAAGACCGCCGCCTGGACGCGCTTCTCCCTGGACGTCCTCTGGGGCGTGCCGTCGATCGTCTACGGCGCCTTCGGCTTCATCGTCATGCTGGCCCTGGGCCTGCGGGCCTCGCTGCTCGCCGGGATCCTGACGGTCGCCCTGCTCGAGTTCCCGATCATGTGCCGGGCCATCGACGAGGTGCTGCGCCTCGTCCCCCGGGAGCTCCGCGAGGCCTCGGACTCGCTCGGGGCGACGCGTTTCGAGACGGCCTTCAGGGTCTTCACCCGCCAGGCCGCGCCGGGCATCCTGACCGGCGTCCTCCTGGCCTTCGGCCGGGGCATCGGCGACGCCGCCTCGGTCCTGTTCACGGCCGGGTTCGCGGACCGCGTCCCGGCCTCGCTCGGCGACCCCGCCGCGACCCTGCCGCTGGCCATCTTCTTCCAGCTGGGGACCCCGTTCCCCGAGGTCCAGCAGCGGGCCTACGCCTCCGCGGCCGTCCTGACCCTGATCATCCTCCTCGTCAGCCTGGCCGGCCGGACGGCCGGCCGGAAGGCGGACCGGAACGTCGTCAAATAAAGGACCGACCCCATGGCCAACGGCGAAGCGCCCATCCGAGTCCGGAACCTCAGCGTCTTCTACGGCGGCCTCCAGGTCCTCCGGGACGTCAGCCTCGACATCCCGGCCAAGAGGATCACGGTCATCGTCGGGCCCTCGGGCTGCGGCAAGACGACCCTGCTCAAGTCGCTGAACCGGCTCCTCGATGCGGCCGAGGGCGTCCGCGTCCGCGGCCAGGTCCTCGTCGACGGCGAGGACATCTACGCCCCCCGGACCGAGGTCACCCGGGTCCGGAAGAAGATGGGCCTGCTCTCGCAGAAGCCCCAGGTCCTGCCCATGTCGATCTACGAGAACGTCGCCTACGGGCCCCGGATCCACGGCCTCCGGTCGAGGAAAGACCTCGACGGCCGCGTCGAGCGCTACCTCCGGCTGGCCGGCCTCTGGGACGAGGTCCGGGACCGCCTCCGCGAACCGGCCTCGGCGCTCTCGGTCGGGCAGCAGCAGCGCCTCTGCCTGGCCCGCGGCCTGGCCGTCGAGCCGGAGATCATCCTCGGCGACGAACCCACCTCGGCCCTCGACCCCCCGTCGAGCCAGAACGTCGAGCGGCGGCTCATGGAGCTCAAGCGGGACTATACGGTGGTCGTCGTCACCCACATCCTGCGCCAGGCCCGCCGCATCGCCGACCACCTGGCCTTCCTCTTCCTCGGCGAGCTCGTCGAGCAAGGGCCCGCCGCCGAGGTCTTCGCCGGCCCCCGCGACCCGCGCACGCGGGCCTATCTCAGCGGCGAGATCAGCTGATGCCCCGAAGCGATTTCGCTTGACATCGAGCTTTCGGACGGAATATTATTCCTCATAGAATGATTTATGACGAATATGATAAGGGGATATTGCGGATCCTGTATGAGGACGGCAAGGTCTCGAACGCCGCCCTGGCCCGGAGGATCAGCCTCTCCCCGCCGGCCACCCTCGAGCGGGTCCGCAAGCTCCGGACGAACGGCGTCATCCGGGGGCAGAGAGCCGTCCTCGACAAGACGAAGCTCGGCCGGGGCCTGACCTGCTTCCTCGCCCTGCAGATCAAGCACCTCCGCCGCCGGGAGGATTACCGGCGCGTCGAGGCGCAGCTCAAGCAGCTCGAGGAGATCGAGGAGATCTATTTCCTCACCGGCCGGATCGACTACCTCATCAAGGTCAACATCCGGGACATCGACGAGTTCCGGGAGTTCTTCATGGCCAAGCTCTCGAAGGTCCCGATGATCGAGCGGGCCGAGACCTTCGTCGCGGTCTCCTCCGCCGTCAATCCGCGCTACGACCCGATCAATGTCGATACGGCACGAGGGCCCTCGGAAGGACCCCGTCAAGGAGGTTGGATGAGGATAGGCGCGAAGACACGCTCACCAAGGGCGCGGCCGGCCGCGGCGCGGACCGGCCGCAGCGAACGGGGGAATGGCGCTTCGGACCACACGGAAGGGAGAAAGATCGAATGACAAAACGATTCCTCACACTCGTCTTCGTCTCGGCCTTCGTCATCGCCGGGACGGCGTTCGCCCAGCTCACGCCGGCCGGGCGGATCAACGGCAGGGTCGCCGATCCGCAGGGGGGCCCCCTCCCCGGCGTGAGCGTCGAGGCCGTCAGCCCCAAGCTGATCGGCAAGGCCGCCGCGGTGACGGACGCCAACGGCGTCTACCGCCTGATGGCCCTGCCTTCCGGCGTCTACGACATCACCTTCTCGCTCCAGGGCTTCAAGACCCTGGTCCGCAAGGGCATCCAGCTCGAGCTGTCGCAGACCCTGAACCTGAACGTGACGCTCGAGACCGCGGCCATCGAGGAGCAGGTCACGGTCGTCGGCCAAGCCCCGCTGATCGACGTCAAGAGCACGGTCAAGGGCCAGGTCATGACCCGGGAGGTCTTCCTGTCCCTGCCCCGGGGCCGGTCGTTCGATTCGCTGATCAGCACCATCCCCGGCGTCCAGAAGGAGTCCAACACCGCCGGGATCTCCGTCGACGGCGCGACGGGGCCCGAGAACATGTTCTACGTCGACGGCGCGGACATCTCGGACTTCCACTACGGCGGCGACCCGCAGAACATCGTCCTCGAGCTCCTGGAAGAGGTCAAGGTCACCGCCTCGGGCTACAACGCGGAATTCGGCGGCTCGATGGGCGGCGTCGTCAACGTCATCACCCGGGCCGGCAGCAACGAGTTCCACGGCGACATCATGGGCTACTACGAGAACAACCGCCAGTACATGAGGGGGCCGTCCCGGACCTTCCTGCGGCGCGACCCCGCGCGCAGCGGCTACTGGTACGAGTACGTCAACTACGACGAGCTCTATTTCAACGGCGGCAAGGACCGCGACCGCTACAACCGGTACGAGGGGGTCGTCAGCCTCGGCGGCTACATCGTCAAGGACAGGCTGTGGTTCTTCGGCTCGTTCAACCCCACCTTGAGCCAGACGGCCGCCTCGCGGGACTTCGACGCCCGGAGAGGGCCCTTCGCCACGTTCAAAACCAAGGACAACCAGTGGGGCGGGTCCCTCCGCGTCTCGGCCGCTCCCCTCTCCGGCCTCCGCCTGTCGGCGAGCTACATCAACAGCTTTTCGAGATACCGGGGGGCCATCCCCGGGATCCTCGGCGACAGCTCGGCGACCTACGATTGGGCGCGCGAAGGCTACGATTACCCCGACCAGAGCGCTTCCCTGACCGCCGATCTTTCGCTCGGGAACAACCTGCTCATCAGCTACCGCGGCGGCTGGCGCGAGCGGGACACGACCAACGAGCAGATCGCCCCCCCCGACGCCTCCTACTACTATTTCGGGACCTCGAACTCGTCCTTTTCCGGCGATCCGTTCTTCGCCGCGCACCCGACCCTGCTCCACAACTCCGGCTGGGCCAGCAACCCCCTCAACCAGACGACGCTCTACTACAAGCGGGGCAAGATCGGCAACAACCTCGACCTGACCTACTACCTGAACTGGGCCGGCGAGCACGCGCTCAAAGCCGGCGTCGGCTTCAACTACCTCTACGACAACCGCTTCACCGGCGCCCCGCACCCGTGCGTCTACATCTACTGGGGCCAGACCAACACGCAGCTCGATTTCCCCGTCGGCCCGGCCGCCGATCCATTGAGCCCCTATTACGGCGCCTACGGCTACTACTTCATCCGGGGCTCGTTCACGTCCGCCTACGGCAGCGTCTGGGACAGCTCCAGCAACAACCTGTCGGCCTACGTCCAGGATTCCTGGACCATCAACAACAAGCTGACCATCAATCTCGGGCTGCGCGCCGAGAGCCAGTACATGCCGGCCTTCACGGACGAATCGACCTGGCCCGGCTACGCGCCCAAGCCCATCAAGTTCAACATGTGGCAGTCGCTGGCCCCGCGGGTCGGCGTCGTCTACGACGTCTTCGGGGACTCCGGCCTGAAGGTCTTCGGCAGCTTCGGGATCTACTACGACATCATGAAGCTCTACCTGGGCCAGCTGACCTTCGGCGGCTCGAAGCGCGTCGAGGACATCTACGCCCTTCAGGACCCGGACTGGACCAAGATCGCCTCGAACGGCCTGCTCGACGACGCCGCCAACCAGAAAGCCGGCAACGCCTACGCCGGGTCCATGTACTACCTGCCGCCCTCTTTCGACCGGGTCGACCCCGACCTGAAGCCGACGGCCCAGCGGGAGATCTCCCTGGGCGTCGAGAAGAAGCTGGCGGAGGACCTGTCCCTGTCCGTCCGTCTCGTCAACAAGCACCTCCTCCGGACGATCGAGGACGTCGGCGTGTACAACACGGAAGTGAACCCGGACGGGAGCATCCGCGTTTACCAGGACTTCTGGGTCACCAACCCCGGCTACGGCGTCTCGCGGCCCATCTCCAAGGGCGGCGAGTTCATCGAGACCTGGACCGATCCCGGCCCCGACGGCCGGTTCGGCACGGCGGACGACGGCGCCACCTACGACCTCTGGCCTTGCCCCAAGCCCAGGCGCGAGTACTACGGCCTCAACGTCTCCTTCGAGAAGAGGTTCAGCAACAACTGGCAGGGCGGGGCCAACTGGACCTGGAGCCGCGTCTACGGGAACTACTCCGGCCTCGGCAGCTCCGATGAAGGCGGCCGGCTCGGCCCGGGCGTCGAGCAGGATTACGACCGCTGGTTCATGGGCTACGACGCCTGGGGCCGCGAGCTCAACGGCCCTCTGCCCCAGGACCGGACCCACTATTTCAAGGCCTACGGCTCCTATACCTTCCCCTTCGGGCTGACCGTGGGCGCGGTCGCCTACGGCCGGACCGGCTTCCCCATGACGACCAAGGTCCTGTTCAACTCCAAGTACTTCTATCCCGAGGGCCGCGGCGACATGGGCCGGATGCCGTTCACCTGGTGGGCCGATCTCTATCTGGACTATGCCCTCAAGATCGGGGGACGGTACAAGGCCTCCATCAACCTCCAGGTCAACAACATCACCAACACGCGCACCCCGCAGAGCTACATCATGACCTACAACCGCAGCACCTACTCCGGGAATCCCTATTTCGTCAAGATCCTGGCGGGCACGTACTTGGACAGCTACAAGGCCGACATCGGCTCTCTGGGCATCAAGCACCAGATGTACGGCCAGTGGGACAGCCTGTTCAGCACCTGGTCGTCCCGCCTCGGCTTCAAGTTCTCCTTCTGACCGGGGAGGACCGGCAGCGTTCGACACGGAGAGGGCCCGCCTCCCGCGGGGGGGCGGGCCCTCGTTTTCTTGACCTCTTCCCGGGAATCCCATAGTCTGGAGGCGCCATGGCCAGCCAGCGCCGCAAGGCCTCGCCGAAGCGCCGGTCCGGGGAGACCGGGCCGCCGCCGGCCGGGCCCGCCCGCCGGAGGCCGTCGCCCCTCCTCGTCATCGCCGCGGCCCTCGTCGTTCTCGGCCTGCTGGCCTTCGCCCTTCTCGTCCGGCCCGGGCGAGGCGGCATCGACCTCGCGGCCGCGGCCTCGCACAACGTCCTCCTCGTCACCCTCGACACGACCCGGGCCGACCGCTTGGGCTGTTACGGCTATCCGGCCGCGAGGACGCCGCGGCTCGACGCCCTCGCGGCCGGCGGCGTCCGCTTCGCCCGGGCCTACGCCCCGGCCCCGCTGACCCTGCCGTCCCACGCCTCGATCATGTCCGGCCTCCAGCCGGTCGCCCACGGCGTCCGCAACAACGGCCACGACCTCCCGGCCGGGATCGGGACTCTGGCCACGATCCTGAAGGCCAAGGGCTTCGCCACGGCGGCCTTCGTCTCCTCGTTCTCGGTCGATTCCCGGTTCGGGCTCGACCGGGGCTTCGACGTCTACGACGACACCTTCGACGCCGACCAGCCGCTCAAGGGCGCCAACGCGGAGCGGCGGGCCGAGCGGACGTTCGCCCGGTTCTCGGCCTGGCTGGACGGCCTCGGCCCGAAGCGCTTCTTCGCCTGGGTCCACTATTACGACCCGCACCTGCCCTACGACCCGCCGCCGGCCTTCCGGCAGGGGCATCCCTACGACGGCGAGATCGCCTACATGGACCATTACGTCGGGGCCGTCGTGGACCTGCTCGAGGAGCGGGGCCTTCTCGCGAAGACCCTGATCGTCGCCGCGGGCGACCACGGCGAGGGCCTCGGCGACAAGGACGAGGAGGGCCACGGCGTCTTCCTCTACGAGGAAACCCTCCGCGTCCCGCTCATCCTCCACGACCGGGCCGTCTTCCGCCGGCCCGGGGTCGTCGACAGCGCGGTCCGGCTCGTTGACGTCGCTCCGACCGTCCTGGAGACGATCGGCCTCGGGCGCGAGGCCGCGGCCATGCAGGGGACGAGCCTCGTCCCCTGGGTGAGAGGCCGGAACGCCGGGGACCTCGACGCCCTGGTCGAGACGTTCTATCCCCGCGAGAACTTCGGCTGGTCGGAGCTCGTCGGACTGGTGTCCGGCCGCTGGAAGCTCATCCAGTCGCCCCGGCCCGAGCTGTTCGATCTCGCGGCCGACCCCGGCGAGAGGACGAACCTCTACGCCGAAGCCGCGGCCGAGGCCGAGGAGCTCGGGAAGAAGCTGGAGAGGGAGATCCTCCGGTCGGGCCCGGCCCCGGGCGCCGCGGCGGGGGCGTCCCCGGCCCGGGCCGGGGACAGGGAGCGGCTCCGGTCCCTGGGCTACGTCAACCTCGCCCCGGCCCGCCCGGGCGAGGCCGCGCCGGACCCGAAAGACAGGATCGGCCTGCTCCGGCTCGTCCAGAAGGCCCAGCGCCTCGAGTCCGAGGGGGACTTCGGCGCCGCCGAGCGGGCCCACCTCGAGGTCCTCGCGGAGCTCCCCGATTCCCCGGAGGCCTACGTCAACCTGGCCCTGGTCCAGGCCCGGCAGAAGGCCTTCGACCGGGCCGTCGCCACCCTGGCCCGCGGCGTCGCGAGGCTGCCCGATTCCGAGGCCCTGCAGGTGCGGCTGGGCCACACCTATCTCGTCTCCGGCAGGCCGGGCGAGGCCTTGGCCGCGATGGACAAGGCGCTGGCCCTGAACCCCCGCAACATCGACGCCCTGACCGTGCGGGCCGGCATCCTCGACGCGTCGGGACGGAAGGAGGAGGCCCGTCAGGCCTACGAGCGGGCCCTCGAGGCCGAGCCCGAGAGCCGGTTCCTGCGGATGAGCCTGGCCGCGAACCTCGGCTCGACCGGCCGGTTCGAGGAGGCGGCCGCCGCCTACGAGGGCTTGATCGCCGACTTCCCGGACGAGCAGGGGTTCTACCAGTACGCCGGGATCGCCTATTCCTACCTCGGCCGCTACGACCAGGCCATCGCCCGGCTGCGCCAGGCGGTGGCCATCCGGCCGACGCCGACGGGCGTCTTCAACCTGGCCGTGGCCTACGGCAAGGGCGGCCGCCTCAAAGAGGCCGCCGAGACCTTCGCCCTCTACCTCCGGAACTCGGAGGGCGAGAAGGAGGAGGACGTCCGCCGGGCCCGGGCCGAGCTGGAGCGCCTGAAGAAGCTCCTCGGCGCCTCCCCGTCCCGCTGACTCTCAGCCGGCCCCGATCCGGCCGAGCCCGGCCTCGATCCTCCGCCGGAGCGCGGCGACCTCGGCGGGAGAGACGGCCCCGGTCCTCCCGCCTTTCCGCGTCCAACCGAAGACGACGCCGTTGCGGGCGTGCCGGTAGCGGAGGTCCACGCCGGGGTGTCCGAAAGCGAGGGCCAGCAGGGTTTCGGCGATCCGGGTCAAGGGCGGCCGGTCGACGTGGCTCAAGCGGAACCTGGCCGTGATCCGGGCCCCCCGCCCCGGCGCCGATTCGAGGCGGATCCGCCCCCCGCTCTGGGCGGCGGTCTGGGCCAGGAGCGGCAGGCCGAGGCCGGTCCTCTTGCGGCCCGTCGTGAAGAAGGGATCGAAGGCCCGCCGCCGCTCCTCCCGCGTCATGCCCCGCCCGTTGTCGGTCACCCGGAGCGCCAGCAGGTCACGGGCGGAGTTCTCGTCGACGGCGATCGAGACCCGGGTCGCGCCGGCGGCGACCGCGTTCTCGACGATGTCGAGGATGTGGAGGGAGAGGTCTTCCATCATGGCGGGAGGACCTTCCGGCCGGCCCGGCCGGCCAGGGCCAGGCGGAGCTCCGCGAGAGTCGGGGCGGCCATGAGGAAGTCCGTCGCCGCCGCGCCGATCTCCTCGGGCCTGTGGGCGTCCGAAAAGCGGACGATCGCGAGGTCCGCCGCGACGCCGAAGGCCTCCCGGGCCGCGGCCGCGTCGGCCCGCGGCGAGACCTCGACGGCCTCGATCCCCAGGCCGGGCGGGATGAACCCGAGCTGGGAGACGAGGCTGAAGGCCTCGCGGTCGATGTGGCTGGCGACGGCCAGGCCCCCGAAGGCGCGGATCAGGTCGACGGCCTCCCGGGCCGCGAGCTCCGTTGCGCCGAACAGGCAGCGCGGGCTGAAGCCGACGACGCGGTCCTCCGCGTCGGCCAGGACCTGGTCCTTGATGAATTTCCGTTTCGACGGCGCTTGAGGGAGACGGAGGAAGACCTCGGCCTGGAACGGGGCGAGGTCGGCCCCGGCCTCGAACAGCCCGAGGATGTGGGCCTCCTCGGCCGTCGTCAGCTCGATGCCCGGCAGGACCGCGGGCCCGGCGCCCGCGGCCGCCCGGGCGACCGCGGCGGCGTTCTCCGTCGTGTTGTGGTCGGTCACGGCGATGAGGTCGAGCCCGGCCGCCCGGGCCGCCTCGACGACGGCCCGCGGCGACATGGCCAGCTCGCCGCAGGGGGAGAGACAGGTGTGGATGTGGAGGTCGGCCCGGAGGCGCCGGAGCTCCATCAACCCCCCCGGAGGCCCATCCCGTAAAGCCTGCCGCAGAGCTCGAAGGTCCCCGTCTCCGCGCCCAGGAGCGGGACCTTCTCCCGCTCCGCCCGGGCCAGCGCCTCGGGCGCCGGCCGCCGGCCGCCGACGAGGACGACGGCGGCCAGCTCCTTGAGGACGGCCACGGCGACGATGTTCGGATGGACCTGCATGGTCACCCAGAGGGCGTCCTTGCGGGCGTGGCCGATGACGTCCGAGAGGAGGTCGCTCGCGTAGCCGCAGCCGACGGGCCGGCCGAGGGGGAGGCCGGGCGTGAAGACGGTGAGCTCGAGGCGCGCGGCGAGATCGGCGAGGGTCATCTCTTCTCCTCCTTCTTCTCCTTCGGTTTTCGGGCGGGCGCGGCCCCGGCCGGCGGGGCCGCCGCTTCCGCGGGCGCGACGAACGGGCAATCCTCGAGGCGGGCGAGGCCGCGGGCGATGTCGTCGGCCAGGGTCCGGCAATCGGGCGCGCCGCAGACCCCGCAGTCCCTGCGGGGCAGCCGGGCGAACATCGCTTCCCTGAGCCGGGCCTTGCGGATGGCCCGGACGGGGTCGGGATCGAGGGGCCGCGGCTCGGCGGGCTCGACGGGATGGCCGAACGACAGGAAGTCCCGGTGATACAGCCGGAGGGCGTCTTCCTGGTCCACGACCGCCTGGTCGCCGGTGTCGGCCAGGAGCTTCAGGATGCGGCTCTTGGCCAGGAAGCGGTTCTCGACCGCGAGCGGCCCGCCGACGCAGCCGTCGGGGCAGACCATGCACTCGAGCAGGTCGATGTCCTGGAGCAGGCCGGCCTCGACCTCGTCGAGGACCCGCATGGTGTCCCGGATGCCCGAGACGGCCACGGCCCGGTGGTTCTTGAGCCCGCGGGCCTCGCCGCCGCTGAGGGGCCAGCCCATGCCGACCCCGCTGAAGAGCGCCGTGGAGAAGAAGTGGCCCGCCGGGGCGTCCTCGCCGCCCTGGCGCAGGGCCTGGCGGACCTGCGGGAAGATGTCCCGGACGGAGATGGCGCCGTCGAGATAGGAGCGGGCCAGCGAGGCCGGGCTGTTGATGGAGACCATCTTGGCCGGGCAGGGGGTGATGTGGACGATCCCGATCCTCCCGGAAGGAAGGCCCAGGGACTCGGGCAAGCGGGTCCGCAGGATCTTGGCCGCGATCTCCCGCGGCGGTTCGATGGGCAGGATCTGCCCGCAGAGCGCGGGGTAGCGGCGCTGGATGAGGCGGACGACGACGGGGCAGGTCGAGGTGATGAACGGCCGGGGCCGGGGATGCTCGTTGAGGTATTCCCCGGTCGCGGCGGTGTTGAGCTCGGAGACGGCGCTGACGTCGTAGGCCTCGTCGAAGCCGGCCCGGCGCAGGGCCGAGAGGATCTCGTGCGGCGTGGCGGGCGGGCCGAACTGGCAGTAGACGACCGTCGAGGGGATGGCCACCTTGTAGTCGAAGGCCTCCAGGGCGTCGAACGAGGTCGTCCGGGAATGGATGGCGCCGTAGGGGCAGACGCGCAGGCACTCGGCGCAGTCGATGCAGAGACTGTCGATGATGCGGGCCTTGCCGTCGACGACCCGGATGGCCCGGGTCGGGCAGGCCTGCATGCAGTGGACGCAGCCGATGCACTTGTCCCGGACGATGTGGATGGAGTGGAAGGTCCGCCCGGGCGCGGTCATGGCGCGCGTCCGTCCGGCCGGATGGCGATGTCGAGCCGGGTCCCGCGGCCGACCTCCGTGTCGATGTCGAAGGCGTCGGCGTTCCTCCGGATGTTCGGCAGGCCCATGCCGGCCCCGAACCCGAGCTCGCGCATCTCGGCCGTGGCCGTCGAGAAGCCCTCGGACAGGGCCATCCCGACGTCGGGGATGCCCGGGCCGCGGTCGTCCACCGTGAGGCGGACCTCGCCGGGGGTGACGGTCAGGTCCAGGCGGGCCTCCCGGGCGTACATGATGACGTTCATCTCGGCCTCGTAGGAGACGATGGCCGTCCGGCGGATGGTCGCCGCGTCGAACCCGAGCTCCTTGAGCAGCTCCTTGATCTCGCAGGCCGCGGCCCCGGCCTTGGCGAAGTCCCCGCCCCTGACGAGGAACCAGCGGCGGTAGGCGGGCTCAGCGTCCCGCATGGCCGCCGTCCTCGATGAACCGGGCGATCCTCGAACAGGCCTCGAACATGCTCAGCTTCGTGGCCAGGAGGGGGAGGCCGCGCGACAGGGCCTGGGCGACGACGCCGGGGTCCGGGCGCTTGCCCTGGACGAAAACGACCGCGGCCAGGTCGGCGACGGAGCAGGCGCTGACGACGTGGGCGTTGGCCAGGCCCGTGAGGAGGAGCGACCCGGCCTCGGCCGAGGCCAGGACGTCGCTCATGAGGTCGGAGGCGAAGACGCCGCGGCAGGGCGCCTCGGGGGACGCCTTCGGGGTCAGCAGCTCGGCCTCGAGAAGGGCGAGAACGTCCTTGAGAACGATCATCGGGGCCTCCCGGCCCGCCGGTCCGTCCGGGGGCCTCATTATATCCCGAACCCCGGAGGAAGGGAAGGCGCGCCCCGCTCAGCCCATCGTCTCGCTGCCGACGGCCAGGACGTGGTCGGCCACCATCTTCCCGCCCAGGACGTGCTTGGCGAAGATCTCCCGCATCTTGGCCGGGGTGAGGCCGCCGTACTTGACCGGGGGCCGGCCGGCGAGCTCGACGGTGGCCATGGGCTCCTTGTTGCAGAGCCCGGCGCAGCCGGAGGTCGTCACGACGACGTCCGTGACCCCGGACCGGCCGATCTCGTCGAGCAGGGCGGTCATGATCTCGCGGGCCCCGGCGGCGATGCCGCAGGTGCCCATGTGCACGGTCACCCGGGCCCGGCCTTGCCCCTCCCGGACGGTCATCCGGGACCTGGCGGCCTCCCGGATCCTGGCCAGGTCCTGGACGCGCAGCTTCTTTCGCTCGGCCATGGCTTCCCCCTTTCCCCTCGTTCAGGCCTCGAGGTCGATCTTTTCGATGACGAGCTCGCGGCCGGCGACGATCTCGACCCGGCGCGAGCCGCAGGCGGCGCAGGAGAAATCGGCCTCCTCGCGGACGGCCCCGCCGCCGCAGTCCGGGCAGCGGACCTTGACGGGAACGGCCGCGATCTCGAGGCGGGCCTCCTCGGCGATCGTCCCTTTCTTGTAGGAGTCGAACGCCGACACGAGGAGGTCGGGGACGACCCCGGACATGACCCCGACCGAGAGGACGACCCGCGTCACCCGGCGCGCGCCGTGCTCCCGGGCCTTCTCCTCGAGGACCTCGAAGGCGGAGGCGACGAGGGAGAGCTCATGCACGGCCGGACCTCAGGCGGTCGAGGGATGCGACGAGGAAGCCGGCCACGCCGTCGACCCCCTCGCCCCGGAGGGCCGAAACGGTGAAGATCTCGAGGCCGGGCTTGATGGCCAGGGCCTCGGCCCGGGCCCGCTCCGGGTCGAACGGCAGGTGCGGCGCGAGGTCGGCCTTGGTCAGGATGACCGCGTCGGCCGAAAGGAAGGCGGCCGGGTATTTGGCCGGCTTGTCGTCGCCCTCGGGCGCCGAGAGCAGGACGAAGCGGAGGTCCTCGCCGAGATCGTAGGAGGCCGGGCAGACGAGGTTGCCGACGTTCTCGATGAACAGGAAATCGATGTCCGCCGGGACCTCGCCGATGACCTTGCCGATCATGCGGGCCTCGAGGTGGCAGGCCCCGCCGGTCGTGATCTGCCAGGCGGGGACGCCCTTGCGGCGGATGCGCTCGGCGTCCCGCTCGGTCTCGACGTCGCCCTCGATGACGGCCATCCGGTGGCGCCCGCGGAAGAGGTCGGCCAGGGCCTCGAGGAGCGCCGTCTTGCCCGAGCCCGGCGAGCTCAGCAGGTTGACGCCGAGGATGCCGCGCCGCCGGAGCTCGGCCCGGATGGCCTCCGCGGCCTGCTTGTTCGTGGCCAGGAGGTCCCTGGCGACGGTGAGCGTCTTCACGGTCACGATCGGGCCTCCTTCAGGAACGAGACCAGGAACTCCAGGGCCGCGGCCAGGTCCCTCTCGGCCCGCGCCGTGAGCCCCTCGCCGACCGCGAAGCTGTGGCCGCGGACGGCCAGGAGCCGGGCCTTCGGGCGCTTGCCGGTGAGCCCGGCGGCGACGGCCAGGACCTGGGCCGGGCCCAGGGCGTGGCTCAGGGCCGGCACGGCCGGGTCGGGCTCGACCGGCTCGAAGGTGAACGGCCGGCCCAGCCGGCGGGCGGCGTCGACGAAGACGACGGTGTCGTGGCCGGCGCAGTCCAGGGCGTCCTCGACGTTGAGCTGGTAGTTGGCGTCGCAGGCGACGCCGGGGAGGCGGAGCTTTTCCAGGCGCTCGACGAGAGAGCCCCCCAGGCCGTCGTCGCGGCGGCCGGGGTTGCCGATGCCCAGGACGAGGACCGACGGCCGTTCGCGGCGCCGCGCGGTCAGCGGACTTTCCTCTGGAGGACCCGGCCGCCCGGGCCGACGAGCGTGACCTCGAGCGGCATCCGGCCCAGGGCGTGGGTGGCGCAGCTCAGGCAGGGATCGTAGGCCCGGATGGCCACCTCGACGCGGTTGAGCATGCCCTCCGTGATCTCGGGCTTCTCCGACAGCGTGTTCACGGCCACCCAGTGGACGGCCCGGTTCATGGGCTCGTTGTTGTTGGTCGTCGAGACGATGAGGTTGGCCATGGTGATCTGGTCGTTGCCGTCGACGCGGTAGTGGTGGAAGAGCGTCCCCCGCGGGGCCTCGACGAGGCCGACCCCCTCCGGGGCCCGGCGGCCCTTCTCGACCAGCCTCGGGCCCTGGAGGTCCTTGTCGAGCAGGAGCTCCTTGACGACCTCGGCGGCGTGGAGGAGCTCGATGAGCCGGGCCCAGTGGGTGTGGAGGGACATGTTGTTGGGCTTGCCGTCGGTGTAGGCCTTGTAGGCCTCGAACTCCTTCTGGGCCAGGGGCGAGGGGATGTAGTCGCAGGTGTTCAGCCGGGCCAGGGGCCCGACGCGGTACCAGCCGTCCGCCTTGCCGAGCGAGCGGAGGTAGGGGAACTTCATGTAGCTCCAGGTCCGGACCTCCTCGCCGATGTGGTCGAGGTAGTCCCGGTAATCGACGTCGTCGAGGACCTTGCGGCCCTCGGCGTCGACGGCCCGGAGGACGCCGTGGTAGAAGTCGAGCGCCCCGTCCTTGCGGACGAGGCTGAGGTGGTTGGAGGGGAAGGCGGCGAAGCCGTCGACGACGTCTTTGTTCTTCCGCTGGTAGTCCTTGAACAGCTCGACGCCGGCCAGCGCCCAGTCGATGGCCAGGCCGGCGTTCACGGCCGCGGCCCCGTCGAGGAGGCGGTCGCGGTCCTCGGGGGCGAGGCCCTTGTTGACGCCCCCGGGGATGGCGCCGGTGCCGTGGATCTTCTTGCCGGCCGTGGCCAGGATGACCTCCTGGCCGAACTTGCGCAGGAGGACGGCCCGCGTCGCCAGGTCCTTGTCGAGGGCGATGAGGCCGATGACGTTCCGGACGGCCGGGTCGGCGTCCATGCCCAGCAGGAAGTCGGGGGCCGAGAGATGGAAGAAGTGCAGGGCGTGCGACTGGAGCATCTGGCCGTAGTGCATCAGCCGGCGCACCTTCTCGGCCGTGGCCGTGAGCTTCCCCGGCCCGGCGCCGACGACGACGTCCATGGCCTTGGCCGCCGCCAGGTGGTGGCTGACCGGGCAGATGCCGCAGAGCCGCTGGACGAGCACGGGGGCCTCCCAGTAGGGGCGGCCCTGGACGAAGCGCTCGAAGCCGCGGAACTCGACGATGTGGAAGCGGGACTGGGTCACCCGGCCGGCGTCGTCGAGGCGGATGGTGACCTTGCCGTGTCCTTCGATCCGGGTGACGGGCTCGATGGTGATCTTTCTACCCATTGCGGTTCACCCTTCAGTCGAATTTTATCAGATCGTAGGCCAGGTTGAGCGGCCGCCCCTCGATGATGGCCGTCAGGGCCTCCCAGATGAGGTCGGCCGAGGGCGGGCAGCCCGGCAGGAAGCAGTCGATCTTGACGACCTCGTGGCAGGGATAGACCTTGTCCAGGATGACCGGCAGGTCCTCGTCGTTGGGGATGACGCGCTCTCCGGGGTCGACCGTGGGCGAGTTGAGGTAGGCCTCCTCGAGGCACTCCTTGAGGGGGATGCTGTTGCGCAGGGCGGGCAGGCCGCCCATGACGGCGCACTCGCCGAGGGAGACGAGGACCCGGCAGTTCTTGCGGAAGTCGCGCAGGACCGCGACGTTCTCGCTGTTGCTGCAGCCGCCCTCGATGAGGCCGATGTCGGCGGGCTTGGTGAACCGCTTGATGTCGTCGATCGGCGACTTGTTGAACTCGACGAGCTCGACGAGCCGGAGGATGCGCTCGTCGATGTCGAGGATGGACATGTGGCAGCCGAAGCAGCCGGCGAGCGAAGCGGTGGCGATGACGGGTTTGCCCATGGCCTACCTCCCGGCGCCTTTCTCGACGTCGCTGCCGATGGGCGCCCCGTCGTACTTGCGCTTCCCGATGGGGACGGCGAAGCCGGTCTCCTTGCGCAGGATGGCGCCCACCGGGCAGATGTCCATGGCCCGGCGGGCCTCCGCGTCGGAGAGGCCCGCGGCCAGCCTCTGGTCGATCTCGATGGTCACGCGGGGGCCCCGCTCGACGGCGGCGAAGACCTTCCGGCCGTCCTTGGCCCGGATGCCGCGGACGCACCGGAGGCACTGGATGCAGCGGTTCCGTTCGAGCATGAGGCGGGGGGCCCGGGCGTCGAGGGCCCGGCCGGGCCAGAGGTAGGGGAACCGCGGGACCATCATCCGGTAGCGGTAGGCCAGGGCCTGGAGCTCGCAATTGCCGCTCTTCTCGCAGGACGGGCAGAAGTGGTTCCCCTCGACGAAGAGCATCTCGATGAGGGACTTGCGCATGTCCTCGAGGTCGGGGGCCGTGTTCTCGACGGCCATCCCCTCGGTCACCGGCTGGGTGCAGGCGGCCATGTACCGGCCGGCGACGCGGACCGTGCAGATCCGGCAGCTGCCCACGGGCTTGAGCCCTTCGTAATGGCAAAGGACGGGGATCCAGACGCCGTTGGCCTTGGCCGCCTCGACGATCGTCTGGCCCGCCCGGGCGACGCAGGGCCGGCCGTCGATGGTGAAGCGTATCTCACTCATGGAGGGACTCCTTGCACTCCGGCCGGCGGCCGGCCGCCTCGCAGCCGGTCCGGAGGGCGGCCTCGAGGTCGAATTCGGGGACGAAGTCCTCGCCCTTGCGGACCTTGGCCGCGTAGAGCTCGGGGAAGCTCTTCATGGTCGTCAGGATGGGATTGGGCGAGGTCTGGCCCAGCCCGCACCGGCTCGTGGCCTTGACCAGCTTGCCCCAGGCCTCGAGGTCGCGGAGGTCGGCCTCGGTGCCGAGCCCCCGGACGACCTTCTCGAGCTTTTTTTTGAGCAGGACGTTGCCGGCCCGGCAGGGGACGCACCAGCCGCAGGACTCCTCGACGAAGAAGTCCATGAAGTTCCCGACGATCTCGAAGATGTCGCGCTCCGGGCCGAAGACGATGACCGAGCCGCCCGTGGCCAGGTCGGAGAAGCAGATCTTCCGGCCGAACCCGTCCTGGGCCACGCACGTTCCGGAGGGCCCGCCGACCTGGACGGCCTTGGCCCCGGCGCCGCCGGCCATCTCCAGGAGCGCGGCGAGGGTCAGGCCGTACTCGACCTCGTAGACCCCGGGCCGGCCGCAGTCGCCGGAAACGCTCAGGAGCTTGGTCCCCGCCGACTGGGGCGTGCCCATGGCCTTGAACCAGGCCGCGCCCTCGACGAGGATGCGGGCCGCGGTGGCCAGGGTCTCGACGTTGTTGACGGTCGTGGGCAGGTTCCGGTAGCCGCTCGAGACCGGGAAAGGCGGCCGGTCGCGCGGCTCGCCCCGCTTGCCCTCGGCCGACTCGAGAAGGGCCGATTCCTCGCCGCAGATATAGGCCCCGGCGCCCGACTTGATGACGATGTCGAAGGAGAAGCCCTCGGAGCCGGCCGCGGCCCGGCCGAGGAGGCCGTCCTGCCGCATCGCCTCCAGGGCGGCCTCGAGGTGGGCCCGGAGATAGGCGTATTCCGAGCGGAGGTAGAGGACGCCCGTCCGGGCCCCGACGGCGTAGCCGGCCACGGCCATGCCCTCGAAGAGGAGGCGGGGGAGCTCCGTCAGGATGACCCTGTCCTTGAACGTCCCGGGCTCGCCCTCGTCGGCGTTGCAGACGACGAAGCGCTCGACGGCCTTTTCGCGGCGGCAGAACTCCCACTTGAGGCCCGTCGGGAAGCCGGCCCCGCCCCGCCCGAGGAGGCCCGCCCTCTTGATCTCCTCGATGACCTTCTCGGGGGTCGTGCCGACGGCCTTGCGCAGGGCGGCGCCGCTCTCGTGGGCGCCGAAGAGGACCGGCCCTCGCTCGCGGATGTTGTTGGCGACCATGGCCCGGACGAGCTCCGACTGGTTGGCCCCGTCGCCGAGCTCGGCGACCTGGCTCGCGGCCGGCCGCCCCTCGCGGAGGCCCCGGACGAGGGCCCGGGCGCTCTCGGGGGTGAGGCGGGTGAAGACGACGCCGTCGACGATGGCCGACGGCTCCTGGTCGTTCATGCCGATGCAGGAGGTCGGGAACAGGCCGATCCGGCCGTCGCCGGAGACCCGGCCGAAGGCGCAGCCGGCCTCGTCCTCGAAGGCCTTGGCGACGGCCGCGCGCCCCTTCATCCGCGACGTGATGGAGTCGTTGAGATAGACGGTCGACGCGCCGCGGGGGTCGGCCGAGAAGAAGTGGTAGAAGGTGACCGCGCCGCGGACCTCGGCCTCGGAGAGCTTGAGATGGGCGGCGATGCGGGCCACGGCCTCGTCGGGGACGTGGCCGAAGGCGGCCTGGACGTCGCGGACGACGTCCAGGAGGGCCGCCGGGTCCTTGGGATGCCGGTGAACGATGTCCTTCGCTTTGGCCATGGTCGAACCCCTGGATCTAGGTTTTCGAGCGGGTTAGTTTACCACAAAAAAGGCCGTAAAAAAAACCCCCGCCGCCGGGCCGGAAAAAGGGCTTGATTTCAGCCCCCCGTTCGCGATAAGATGCGGCCAAAGAGGTATCGACAACCATCAGGAAGGAGGAGACATGAGGAAAAAGACACTGGCCGTGGCGGGCGTTTTCGTCGCCTTCTTGGTCGTCCAGGGCTGCACCTCCGCGCCCGAGAAGACCCTCCTCAAGAAATACTTCAATGCCGTCGCGATGAACGACAACGACACCATGTCGAGCATGGCCCTCGATCCCCTCCAGCCCGATATGACCTCGTGGAGCATCGTCAGCATCGGCGCGGAGAAGGTCGAGCCGGCCTCTCTCCCCGCCCTCAACGCCGCCGAGGCCGAGGCCAAGAAGGCCCAGGACGCCCAGATCGGGCCGACTCTCGACGCCGACTCGGCCCTCAAGGACGCCCAGTACGAGAAGGAGCTGGCCCGCACCGCCGCCGGCAAGGCCGCCGCCCAGAGGAACATCGACAAGTTCCAGGCCGCTTACGACGTCGAGAACGCCAAGATGCAGGAGTTCAAGAGGGTCTACAACGCGGCCAAGAAGGCCGCCGCCGACGAGGAGGAGATGACGATGTTCTCCCTCGGCCAGCGGGACCTGCCGGTGGTCCGCTCCCTGACGGGGGACGTCCACTCGAAGGACGTCGAGATCGCCATCGTCCTCAAGAACGGCCAGACCAAGAACTACAAGCTCATGATGAGGCAGTACCTGCTCCGGGACGAGGCCATCAACCTCCCCCACCGCGGCCGCTGGGTCATCATCAAGTTCGAGCCCCTCTCCTAAGGGACCCGGGGCCCAGGCCCGACGCGATTGACTCCGTCCCCCCCGTCACTATAATAGTGTTCTTTTCGGGGCCGTTAGCTCAGTGGCAGAGCACCGGCCTTTTAAGCCGGGTGTCGCTGGTTCGAATCCAGCACGGCTCACAGGTTCTCGCCCCTGTCGTCTAGAGGCCCAGGACACTGCCCTTTCAAGGCGGCAACACGGGTTCGAATCCCGTCGGGGGCGCTTCCTTAGAACACCTACTCAGATATCTCGCAGAAACCGGGCTCCGTGAATCTCCGCCCGGTTTCTGCCTCCTCCGCTCCGCTATCGCTCCGCTACGGGATGGGCGGTGCAGGGTTCGAACCTGCGGCCCCCGGCTTGTAAAACCGATGCTCTACCGCTGAGCTAACCGCCCGTCCGCGGTCTCTAGCGTAGGTAAAGCCCCCCGGGCTGTCAAGGCGAAGGCCCCCCGGCCTTCCAGGGGCGGTCATTTGACTTCCGGCGCCCCCTATGTTAGATTTGCTGTTCCATTCGAGCATCCCAATCTAAGGGTAGGCCCACAATGCACGCAGTGATCCTGACAGGCGGCCGGCAGTACCGCGTCAAGGAAGGCGATGTCATCTCGATCGAGAAGCTCGGCTTGGCCCCGGGGCGGAAGGCCCATTTCGACCAGGTCCTCCTCATCGAGGACGGCGAGAAGATCCAGGTCGGGACCCCGGTCCTCGGCAACGCCATGGTCCTCGGCCTCGTCCTCGAGAACTACCGCGACGAGAAGGTCATCGTCTTCAAGAAGAAGCGGAGGAAGCAGTACCGCCGGACCCGCGGCCACCGCCAGTCGCTGACCAAGGTCCGCGTCACCCGGATCGCGGCCGACCGGGCCCTGATCACGGCGGAGGACCTGGCCGAGGAGAAGCCGGCCCCGGCCGAGAAGCCCGCTCCGCCCGCCAAGCCCAAGCCGGCGCCCGTCCCGGCCCCGGCGCCAGCGAAGGCCGCGGCCAAGCCCAAGCCGGCCGGAAAGGAAGCGGCCGGGAAGGAGCCCGCCAAGGCCAAGGCGGCCAAGAAGCCGGCTTCCCCGAAGAAGAGAACGACCAAGGAGTGAGCCATGGCCAGCAAGAAATCGGGCGGCGCCGGGAAGAACGGCCGCGACAGCTGCGGGAAGCGCCTCGGCGTCAAGCGCCATGGCGGCCAGGCCGTCAAGGCCGGCTCGATCATCGTCCGCCAGAGGGGCACGCCGATCAAACCCGGCCCGAACGTCGGCCGGGGCCAGGACGACACCCTGTTCGCCACGGTCGCCGGGACGGTCCGGTTCGCCGACAAGGGGCGCAAGGGGAAGTTCGTCTCCGTCGTGCCCGCCTAGGGAAGGTCCCCGTCCCCGTTGTTCGTCGACCAGGTCACCGTCACGCTGAAGGCCGGGCGGGGCGGTGACGGCTGCGTGAGCTTCCGCCGCGAGGCCCATGTGCCCCGGGGCGGCCCCGACGGCGGCCGGGGCGGCGACGGCGGCAGCGTCGTCTTCGCCGCCGACGAGAACATCAGCTCCCTCGCCTACTTCCGCTTCCATCCCGTCCTCAAGGCCGGGAACGGCGCCCCGGGCGAGGGCGGGAACCGCCAGGGCAAGCGCGGCGCCGAGGCCCGCTTCGGCGTCCCGGTCGGGACGGTCGGCCGGGAGAAGGACGGCGGGGCCGTTCTCTTCGACCTCACCGCCCACGGCCAGGCGGCCGTCGCGGCCCGGGGCGGGAAGGGAGGCCGCGGCAACGCCTCCTACGCCACATCGACCCATCAGGCCCCCCGGGAGCGTCAGCTCGGTCGGCCGGGCGAGGAGAAGGAGCTCGTCCTCGAGCTCAAGCTCATCGCCGACGTCGGCCTGGTCGGCTTCCCCAACGCCGGGAAATCGACGCTCATCTCGCGCCTCTCGGCGGCCCGGCCGCTCATCGCCGATTATCCCTTCACGACGCTCGCGCCCAACCTCGGCGTCGTCGACCTCGGCGAGCACCGCTCCTTCGTCGTCGCCGACATCCCCGGCCTCATCGAGGGCGCCCACTGCGGCCAGGGGCTGGGCATCCGCTTCCTCCGCCACATCGAGAGGACGAAGCTCCTGGTGCACATCGTCGACGTTTCGCCCTATACGGGGCGCGACCCGGCCGAGGACCACCGGGTCGTCATGAAGGAGCTCGAGGCCTTCTCGCCCGAGGTCGCCGCCCGGCCTCAGATCGTGGCCGCGAACAAGATCGACGCCCTGGGCGCGGACCGCTCGCGCCTCGAGCGCCTCAGGCGCCTGGCGGCCCGGGAAAAGGTCCCCTTCTTCGCCATCTCGGCCCTCAAGGGCGACGGGCTCGGGCGCCTCGTCGCCGCGGTGGCCCGGGCGCTCGAGCGGCTCCGCGGCGAGGGCGGGACGGGGGCCCGGTGATGGAGGCGCTCGGCCTCTTCGGCGGCACGTTCGACCCCGTCCATCTCGGCCACCTGCGGGCCGCGGCGGAGGTCCGCCGCAAGGCCGGGCTCGACCGGGTCCTGCTCATCCCGTCCTACCTCCCGCCGCACAAGGCCCCGGGGGCCGCGGCCCCGGCGGCCGACCGGCTGCGGATGGTCGAGCTGGCCGTCCGGCGCCGGGCCGGCCTCGAGCCCTCGGCCGTCGAGGTCGAGGCCGGGGAGACGTCGTATTCCTTCCTGACCCTGCGCAAGGTCCGGGCGCTCCGCCCCCGGGCCCGCCTGTTCTTCATCCTCGGCGTCGACGCCTTCCTCGAGATCGGGACCTGGCGCGAATACCGGCGCCTCCTCGGGGAGTGCCTCTTCATCGTCACCGGCCGGCCGGGCTTCGAGCTCGAGCGGGCCCGGGACGTCCTCGGCGGCCGCCTCCGGGACGCCATCGGCCCGTTCCCGCCGGGCGCGAGGGCGGGAGGGCGCCTGCCGCCGGGGCGCCGCGTCTTCCTCATGCCCATCCGGGCCCTGGACGTGTCCTCGACCGCCATCCGGGAGAAGGCCCGCCGCGGCCTCTCCGTCGAGGGGCTCGTCCCCCGGGCCGTCGCCGCCTATATCCGCGAGCGCGGACTCTACCGAGGTCGATAGGAGCCATGGCCGAAGACAAGAGAAAACGGTTCACCAAGCGCGGCCTGCCGGCGAACGTCCGGCTGGCCGTCGAGGCCTCGATGGCCCGCAAGGCCGAGGACGTCTGCGTCCTCGACCTGCGCGAGATCTCCTCGTTCACCGACTTCTTCCTCGTCATGCACGGGAACTCGTCGCGCCAGAACCTGGCCGTCGCCGAGGCCGTCGAGGCCGCCCTCAGGCCGGCCGGGCTGCGGCCGCTGAGCGTCGAGGGCCGGGAGAAGGCCGAATGGGTCCTCCTCGACTACGGCTCGCTCGTCGTCCACGTGTTCTCCCGGGCCGCTCGGGACCACTACGGCCTCGAGTCGCTCTGGGGCGACGCCCCCCGCCTGGACTTCTGAGCCGGAGGGGTTGACAAGCCCCGGTCGAATCGCTATTGTATCGGCGCGTTTCCGGCGATGCGGCTGAAATTCCTCTGGCCCGGACGGACGAGGAGCCCTGAGCTCCGGGGGTTGCAGGCTCTCTACGAGACGCGCATCGGGGCCCTGGCGGCCTGCGAGGTCATCGAGACCCGCGAGGCCCGCGGGCTCGAGGAAAGGCACGCCGGGAGGATCAAGGACCTCGAGGCGCGGGGGTTGGAGAAGCACCTCGAAGGGGCCTGCGTGATCTGTCTCGACGACCGCGGGAAGGAGATGACGTCCGATGAGCTGGCCGCGTTCCTGCGCCGCAAGTCGATGGAGGCGGGCAAGCCGATGGTCTTCGTCGTCGGCGGGTTCCTCGGCCTCGCGGACCGCGTCTTGGAGAGGGCCGACATGAGGCTCGCGCTGTCGCGGCTGACCCTCTCCCACGAGCTCGCCCGCGTCGTGCTGCTCGAGCAGGTCTACCGGGCCCTGACCGTCATCGGGGGCCGGCACTACGCCAAGTGAGAGGATTGCCATGGCCAAGAAGCTGAGCAAGAAGGACCAGGACAAGTTCCGGGCGGTGCTCGCCGCGAAGAGGGAGAGCATCACCGACAAGCTCACCAAGACCATCTCGGAGAGCAAGGAGATGGAGGTCAACGTCGCCCAGGACGTGGTGGACAAGGCCGAGACGTCCTATAGCAAGGAGTTCCTTCTCAGCCTCTCGGACGGCGAGCGCAGGCAGCTCCTGCTCATCGACGAGGCCCTGAAGCGGCTCGAGCGCGGCGGGTTCGGCGTCTGCCAGGTCTGCGGCAAGGAGATCGGGGCCAAGCGGATCGCGGCCATCCCCTGGACGCCCCTCTGCATCGAATGCCAGGAGAAGGCCGAGGCCGAGCAGCGGACCGCGTGACCGGTCCCGTCCGGGCCGGCGCGCGGGCCCTGGCCAAGCTGGCCGAGCTCCTCGTCTTCCCCTCCTCCTGCCGGCTGTGCGGCGCCCTCCTGGAGCGCCCCGGCGAGAGGATCGTCTGCCGCGACTGCCTCGGCCGCCTCTCGCCGCGCCGCGGTCCCGCCTGCCCGGCCTGCGGCCGGTTCTTCGAAGGCGAGGCCGGAGACCGCCTCTGCGGGCGCTGCCTCGCCGGCCGCCCGGCTTTCTCGGCCCACCGCTCCTGCGCCGCCTACGGCGGCCCGCTCAAGGACGTCATCCTGCTGTTCAAGTACCGGCGCTGCGCCCCGCTGGCCGTTCCCTTGGCCCGGTTCGCCGAGGCCGCGCTCGGGGGAGAGGCGGCGCTGTGGGAGGGGGCGGACGCCCTCGTGCCGGTGCCGCTCCACCGGGCCCGGCGGCGCGAGCGGGGCTTCAACCAGGCCCTGCTCCTGGCCCGCGAGCTGGGACGGCGGCGGGGCCTCGAGGTCCTGCGGGGCTCGCTCGTCAAGGTCCGCAACGTCGCCGCCCAGGCCGGCCTGCGCGCCGCCGAGCGGGAGCGGAACGTCGTCGGGGCCTACGCCGTGAGGCGGCGGGAGAAGGTGCGCGGCCGGGTCCTCGTCCTCGTCGACGACGTCACGACGACCGGGGCCACTCTCCGCGAGTGCGCCCGGGCGCTCGCCGAGGCCGGGGCGAAGGACGTCCGGGCCCTCACCCTCGCCCAAGCCCTCTGAGCGAAACAAAGTCCTTCCCCGGATCCCGGGGAATCCCTCTCTCGGGCTTTGGCCCGGGGATGTCCTCTTGCTCCCCGGCCCCCCTCCTCCCGCAGCGGGGATCCGCGAGGACGATCCCCTCACCGCCTCGAGAGGGGATCCCGGGAATGGGAGATGAACAAAAAAAGGGCGGCTCCCGGAGGAGCCGCCCGAAAAAGAGCTGTCGGGCGCGCCCGCTACTTCTTGTTCTTGTCGGCCTGGGGCGCGGCGGTCGGCTTGAGGATCTTGACCTTGCGGGGCTTGAGCTCGGCCCGCTTGGGCATGCGGATCTTGAGGACGCCGTTTTCGTGCTCGGCCTCGATCCTGTCCTGGTCGATGTAGCTCGGCAGGGCGAAGGACCGGAAGAAGGAGCCGTAGGACCGCTCGATGCGATGGTAGTTCTCCTCCTTGGTCTCCTTCTCGAACTTCCGCTCGCCGCGCAGGGTCAGATTGTTGTCCTCGACCTTGATCTCGACGTCCTTCTCGTCGACGCCGGGGATCTCGGCGGCCAGCACGACCTCGTTCTCCGTCTCGTAGATGTCGACGGACGGGGCCCAGGCGCCCGGGATGAGGTCCTTCTCTTCGGACTTGGCGCCGGTCATGTCCTCGAAGAGCCGGTTCATCCTGTCCCTGAGGGTGATCATGTCCCTGTAGGGATCCCATCTGATGATAGCCATATCCTACCTCCGTGAGTTAAATCTTAGTACGGTTATAATATAATATCTTAGCGTTGATTTGTCAAGCATTGGGCAAAATTTTTTTGTAAGTTCATAATCAACAACTTATGCGCCTTCGACGAGGACCGTCGCCTCGCCTTTCGGCGGCCGGCCGGCCAGAGAGGAGGCCAGTTCGCCGGCCCGGCCCCGCAGGAACTCCTCGTGGACCTTGGTCAGCTCCCGGGCGACGACCACCCTGCGGTCGCCCAGGACCTCGGCCACGGCGGCCAGGAAGTCCGGGAGCCGGCGGGTCGGCAGGTAGAACACGAGGGTGGCCTCCGCCGCCGCGAGGGCCCGGAGGGCCTTCCTCAGGCCGGCCGCCTTGGGCGGCGCGAAGCCGGCGAAGAGGAAGCGGTGGGTCGGCAGCCCGGCCGCGGAGAGCGCGGCCGTGACGGCCGAGGGGCCCGGGACGGGCACGACAGCCAGGCCCTCCTCGAGGGCCGCCCGGATGAGGGGGAAGCCCGGGTCGGAGATCCCCGGGGTCCCCGCGTCCGAGACCAGCGCGACGTCGCGGCCTTCCTTGAGCATCCGGACGAGCTCGGGGACGCGCCGCCCCTCCCGCGGCTGGTAATAGCTGATGAGCGGTTTCCGGATCCCGTACCTGTTCAGGAGCTTGAGCGTCTGCCGGGTGTCCTCGCAGGCGACGGCCGCGACCTCGCCGAGGACGCGCAGGGCCCGGAGCGTGATGTCCTCGAGGTTGCCGATGGGCGTCGCGACGACGAAGAGGCGGCCGGCCACGTCCGCGCCCTAGCGGCCCCAGTCGTAGGGATAGAGGAAGTCGTGGCCGACGGAGCGCGGCGAGAGCTTGGCGACCGGCGGCAGGTGGCGCTTGAACTCCGAGGCCTTGATCCTCCGCAGGACCAGGTCGACGGCGGCCGGCCGGTGCCCCGCGGCGACGATCTCCTTGCGCGTCTTGCGGCCCTCGACCCGGGCGTGGAGGATCTCGTCGAGCTCCTCGTAGGGCAGGCCGATCTCGCCCTCGTCGGTCTGGCCGGGCCAGAGGCCGGCCGTCGGGGCCTTGCGGCGGATCGCCGCCGGGATGCCGAGGCGGGCGGCCATGGCCCGGACCTGGGTCTTGTAGAGGTCGCCCACGGGGTTGATGGCGCAGGCCATATCGCCGTGGAGCGTGGTGTAGCCGATGAGCAGCTCCGTCTTGTTGCTCGTCCCCAGGACGAGGGCGCCCTCGGCGGCCGAGCGGTCGTAGAGGATGGACATGCGCTCGCGGGCCATCTTGTTGCCCCGGCGGAGACGGCTCGCCTCGGGACGGCGGGCGAAATAGGCGTCGATCTGGGGGGCGATGTCAATCGTCTCGCTGCGGATGCCCAGGCGGCGGGCCAGGCCGGCGGCGTCCCGGACCTCCTCGGGGAAGGCCGTCCCGTAGGGCATGATCAGGCCGAGGACGTTCCCCGGCCCGATGGCCCGGGCGGCCAGCGCGGCGCAGACGGCCGAATCGAGCCCGCCGGACAGCCCGAGGACGGCCTTGGCGAAGCCGGCCTTGCCGAGCCCGTCGCGGATGAAGCGGACGAGGACCTTCTCGGCGAACGCGGCGTCAATCTTCGGCGGCACGGACGATCCTTTCGAGCGACCGCCAGACGGCCTCCGGCCGCTCGTCCCGCTTGAAGAGCCAGGTCCGGCGGGCCTCCCGGACGGCGCCGAGGTCGACCGGGCAGACGAGGAGGTCGGGCTCGACGTAGGGCGCCCTGGCGACGAGCCGGCCGCCGGGCGCGTAGACGAACGACCCGCCGGCGAAGGTGGCCCCGTCCTCGGAGCCGGCCCGGTTGGCGTAGACGACGAAGGCGGTCGAGAAGAACGACACGGCCTCGCCCATGAGCTCCCACATCCGGCTGGTGGCGAAGGCGTCCCCGCCCTCGACGCCGCGGCCGGGGGCGGCCGAAACGCAGACGATCATGTCCGCCCCGGAGGCGTGGTGGACGTAGCTCGCGCCGTAGTGGAGGAAGTCCCGGCAGATGAGCAGGCCGACCCGCCCGAAGGGGGCCTCGAAGGCCCGCAGGTCGCGCCCGGGGGCGAAGAACTTGGCCTCCTCGAACATGCCGTTGGTCGGGAGGAAGACCTTGCGGTGGACGTGGACGAGGCGGCCGTCGGCGACGAGCGCGGCGGCGTTGTAGAAGAGGCCCCGCTCGGCCGGGCTCTCCTCGACGAAGCCGACGACCGCGGACAGGCCCCTCGTCGCCGCCGCGACCCTCCGGAAGCGGGGGTCCCGGGCGGGGTCGAGGGCGACCTCCTCGGCCAGGTCCTTGAGGCCGTAGCCCGTCAGGCTGAGCTCCGGGAAGACGACCAGGCCGGCCCTCTTCTTCCGGGCCTTCTCCAGGACCTCGAGGTGGAGGCCGACGTTGGCCTCGACCTCCCCGAGCTTGGGCGCGACCTGGGCGATGGCGACGTTCATGGGCCAAAGTTAGCACAATCCCCGCCGCCGTTCAATCGAAGGCGGCCGAGCGGCAGACCGCGGTTGAAAAAACCGGGGGATTTGTTTATATTTGGCCCGGGTCGAGGTTTCGAGTTCCATGAACCACATCGCGGTGCGGCTGCGCGACGTCTTCTTCAACAAGAGGACCGGCCGCCTGATCTACCGGCGCAAGGACATCCTCAAGTATCTCTTCTTCGAGAAGGGCGCCATCTTCCAGGTCAAGACGAACCAGCCCGACGAGAGGCTGGGGGAGATCCTCTACAAGCTGGAGCGCATCCCCAAGGAGGCCCACGCCCGCCTGGACGAATACATCGAGCCCAACAAGAACCTGGGTGAGGTCCTCCGGACCCGGGGGGTCATCTCCGAGGACGACCTGGCCGAGGCCCTGTCCCATCAGATCCGCGAGGCCGTCCTCAACGTCTTCCCCTTTTTCGACGCCGAGTTCGATTTCCAGCCCCACGAGGGCTTCGGGGCCGGCACCGTCGAATCCCGGGTCAGCGTGCCGCTCCTCATCGAGTACGGCATCCGGCGGATGCAGCCGAACCCGCTCCTCCAGGCCTTCCTGGCCAGGCAGACGCCCGTCCTCGGCCTGAAGACCTACGCCTACCTGTTGACGGCCGAGGAGAGGGACATCCTCGACAAGGTCAACGGCGCCGATCCGGCCGAGGTCATCCTGAAGACGCTGACCATGCCCGGCGAGCAGTTCTGGAAGAGCCTCTACCTCTTCTACTGCCTCGGCGTCGTCGATCTCCCGGGCCTCGGCTCGGGGGCCCCGGCCGCGGACCTCCGGGAGCGCGTCCGCCCGCCCTCGGCCGTCAGGCCCGACGTGCCGCGGGAGATCGCCGAGGTCCTGTCGCTCCGCGACATGCTGCCGGCCATGACCCTCTACCAGATCCTCGACGTCCCCAAGACGGCCTCCGAAGAGGACATCAAGAAGGCCTATTTCGCGCTGGCCCGCAAGTTCCATCCCGACCGCTTCGACCGGAAGGCCGCCGCCGAGTTCAAGGGCCCGATCGACGAGGTCTTCGACGGCATCAACAACGCCTACCGGGTCCTGAGCAACAAGGACTCGCGGCGGGTCTACGACGCCAAGTCGGCCCCGGCCGCCTCCCAGGAGGACGTCCAGGAGACCTACCGCCGGGCCGACGTCAAGTTCCGGCAGGGCAAGACGCTCTACGGCCAGGGCCGGTACGACGAGGCCATCGCCTACCTCGAGGAGGCCATCCGCATCCGGCGGGACAAGGGCGACTACTTCCTGCTCCTGGCCATGTGCGAGTCGAAGATCAAGGCCTTCGGCCGGAAGGCCGAGCAGGATTTCCTCAAGGCCATCCAGCTCGAGCCCTGGAACCCGGAGGGCTACGTCGGGCTGGCCATGCTCTACAAGGCCGCGGGCCTGCAGACCAAGGCCGTCAAGCAGCTGGAGAAGGCCCTCGAGGCCGAGCCCGAGCACGCCTCGGCCCGCGAGGCCCTCGACGAGCTCACCGGCGGGAAGAAGAGGTCGGCCAAGACGACGCTCTTCGGGATCGACCTCTTCGGCGCGAAGAAAAAGAGGAAATAGTCACGGCGCGCGGCCGACGAGCCTCAGGAACTCCCCTTCGTTGAGGGCCCGCACGCCCAGCTCGCGGGCCCGGTCGAGCTTCGACCCCGGCGCCTCCCCGACGATGAGGCCGGTCGTCTTGCGGGTCACCGAGGAGCCGACCTCGGCCCCCAGCCCCTCGAGCAGCCCGCGGGCCTCGTCCCGGCCCATGGACCGCAGCGTCCCGGTGATGACGAAGACCTCGCCGGCCAGAGGCTTGGGGCCCGCCGAGGCCTTGGCGGCGCGGTCCTCGACGCCGGCCCGGCGGAGCCGCCGGACGAGCTCCCGGCTCTCCGGCTGGGCGAAGAAGAAGAGGACGCTCTCGGCGACCTTGGGGCCGACGTCCTCGGCCTCGACGAGGGCGTCCGCGCCCGCGGCCTCGAGCGCCCCGAGCGTCCCGAACCGCGCCGCCAGCGTCTGGGCCAGCCTCTCCCCGACGTGGCGGATGCCCAGGGCGAAGAGAAGCCGGGCCAGGCCCCGGTCCTTCGAGGCGGCGATCGCGTCGAGGAGGTTCCGGGCGCTCTTCGGCCCCAGCCGCTCGAGCCCGACGAGGTCGTCGTAGCGGAGGGAGTAGAGGTCGGGGATGGCGCGGACCAGGCCGGCCGCGAGGAGCTGGTCGACGACGGCCTCGCCCAGGCCGTCGATGTCCATGGCCCGGCGCGAAGCGTAGTGGAGGATGGACTCGCGGAGCCTGGCCGGGCAGGAGGCGTTGGCGCAGCGCGAGATGGCCTCGCCCTCGGGCCGGAAGGCCTTCGAGCCGCAGACGGGGCAGCGCGCCGGCCAGGCGAACGGCCGGGCGCCGCGGGGCCGGCGCTCCTTCATGACCGCCACGACCCGGGGGATGACGTCGCCGCTCCGCTCGATGAGGACGGTGTCGCCGACGCGGACGTCCTTGCGGCGGAGCTCCTCCTCGTTGTGCAAGGTCGAGCGGCTGATCGTCGCCCCCGACAGGCGGACCGGCGCGAGGACGGCGACGGGGGTCAGGGCGCCGGTGCGGCCGACCTGGATGACGATGTCCTCGACCCGGGTCGTCGCCTGCCGGGCCGGGAACTTGTAGGAGACGGCCCAGCGCGGCGACTTGGCCGTCGTCCCCAGCTCGCGGCGGGCCGCGGCGTCGTCGACCTTGATGACGATGCCGTCGGCGTCGAAGTCCAGGCTGTCCCGCTTGGCGCTCCACTCCCGGAAGAAGGCCAGGGCCTCGTCCAGGGTCCGGCAGGGGCGCGAGTGCGGCTCGGTCGGGAAACCGAGCTCGCGGAGCCTCCTCAGCGCGCCCCACTGGGTCGGCTCCTCTTCCCCGCCGCGGGTCAGGTAATAGAGGAAGGCGCCGAGGCCGCGGGAGGCCACGAGCCGGGGGTCGAGGAGGCGGATGGACCCGGCCGCCGCGTTGCGGGGGTTGGCGAAGAGGGCCTCTCCGGCCTCCTCCCGCTCCCGGTTGAGGCGGCGGAACGAGTCGAAGGGGAGATAGACCTCGCCGCGGACCTCGACCTCGCCCCGGAGGGGGATCTCGAGCGGGAGGGACCGGATGGTCTTGACGTTGGCGCTGACGTCGTCGCCGCGAACGCCGTCGCCGCGGGTGACGGCCCGGGCGAACCGGCCGTCCCGGTAGAGGATGGAGATGCCCAGGCCGTCGATCTTGAGCTCGGCCGTGTAGGCGACCGGCCCTCCGCCGAGGAGCTTGCGGACGCGGTCCTCGAACTCGCGGACCTCGTCCTCGGTGTAGCCGTTGTCGATGCTCAGCATCGGCGTCCGGTGGACGACGGTCGGGAAGCCCTCGACGGGCCTCTCGCCGACCCGCCGCGTCGGCGACTCGGGCGTCACGAGCTCGGGGAAGCGCGCCTCGAGGCCGCGGAGCTCGGCCATGAGCCGGTCGAACTCGGCGTCGGCGATCTGGGGGTCGTTCTCGACGTAGTACTTGCGCTCGTGGTAGGCGATCGTCTCGCGCAGGGCCGCGGCCCGGGCCCGGTCCTTCGGGCCGGCGTGTGGGGAGGACACGCGTTCCCTCCTCGTATCGGCGGCGGGCCGCCGCGGCCCCCGGGGAGGGCGGTGGCGGCGGGCGCCGCGAGCCGGCCGCCGGGCCGGCTTATCGGCCGAGCCGCTGGCGGGCCTGGGCGACGAGGGCGTTGAACTTGTCGAGCACGCCCTTCTGCCCGGCCTGGATCTTCTCGATGGCCGCCTTCTCGGCCTCGATGTTGGCCTCGAGCTGCTTGAGGATGCGCTTGTCGGTCGCGGACAGGTCGTCCTCGGTCTTGCCCTCGATCTTGGCGTTGTAGCTCTTGGTGAACTCGGCGATGGCCTCGTTGTGCTCCTTGATCTTGTCGTAGCTCGCGGCCAGCTCCTTGTCCTGGCCGACGAAGAGGTTCTGGGCCATGCCGAAGTAGTTCTTCTGCTGGGCGGCGTTGAGGAGGCCGGCCTCGATGTTGGCGTTGACGGCCTCCATCGTCAGCGACGGGTCCGTCTTGACCTTGGCGTTCAGGATGACGGCGATGTTCTGGGCCAGGGGGCCCGTCTTCTTCCTGGCGTAGCCCTCCTTGAAGACGGCCAGGGCCTTGTCGACCTTGTTCTGCTTGTAGAGGGTCTGGCCGAGGAGGGCGGCGCTCTCGGGGCCCTTGTCGGCGTCGTAGAACTTCTGGAAAACCAGTTCGGCCTCGGCGAACTTGCCGCTCTTGTAAAGCGAGTTGGCCAGCCCGTTGAGCCGCTTGGAGATGCTCGGGGCCTTGAGGATGCCGTAGGCGGTGATGTAGTTCTCAGCCGCCTTGCCGACATCGCCCGCCTTCTCGGCGAACTGGCCGATCAACTCGTAGCCGCCGGCCTGGAGCTGGGCGGACGTCTTGGCGTCCCCCACCGTCTTGCCGTGGTCGATGAGCCTGCGGGCCGCGGCCTCGGCCTTGTCCCGCTGCCCGGCGCTGTCGTAGAGCCCGGGGATCGTGGCCAGCAGGAGGAGCTTCGTCTCGCCGTCGATGCCGGCCATGCCCAGGGCCTTCTCGCCGTACTCGGCCGCCTTCAGGGCCGGCTTCGTGGCGCATTTTTCGAGGCAGTAATAAGCGTAGGCCCAGTGCTCGTTGGCCGTGCCCTGGCCGGCGTACTTGTTGATGTAGGCCTCGAGGGCCTGGACTTTCTGGCAGTTATCGGAAAGCTGCATGGCCTTGAGGTACTCCTCGTCGGGGTTCTGGGCGACGGCCAGCCCGGCGCAGAGGAGACCCAGGGTCATCGTCGCGATGATCGTCCTTTTCATGCCTTACCTCGCTCGAAAATTTCGGAAATCATAGCTTGCGTCCCTGATTTTGTCAACCTTGGCTCGCTCACCCCGAATTATAGCAAAAAGGGTGCCAGAATGGAGTATAATCCCGGCCATGGACCGCAGAAGCCGCGTTCGGGCGGCCCTTCTCGAGGCCTTCGGGGAGCCGCCCTCCGAGAACGTCCCCCTGTCGGCCCTGTCCAGCTTCGGCATCGGCGGGCCGGCCGACCTCTTCTTGGAGGTCCGGACGGAGGGCGAGCTGATGAAGGCCGTCGCCCTGGCGTCCGGGGAGAGCTATCCCTTCTACCTCATCGGCGGCGGCAGCAATCTCCTCTTCGACGACGCCGGCTACCGGGGGCTCATCATCCGCAACCGCCTCGAGGGGCTGTCCCGGGAGGAGAACCGCCTGAACGTCCTCTCGGGGACGGGCCTCGCCGACATCATGCGCGAGGCCCTGGCGGCCGGGCTCTCCGGACTGGAGTTCCTGGCCGGGATCCCGGGGACGCTCGGCGGGGCGGTCTACGGCAACGCCGGGGCCTACGGCTGGAGCGTCGGCGACGTCGTGGCCTGGGCGACCGTGCTCATCCCGGGCGGGGAGCGCCGGACGATGTCCCGGGCCAGCCTGGGCTTCGGCTACCGGGACTCCGCCCTTAAAAGATACCGGGGCATCGTCCTCAGGGCCTCGCTCATCTGCTCCCCGGGGGACAGCCGGAGATCGGAGGCCAAGATCAGGGAGATCCTCGAGAAACGGCGGACGAAGCACCCGCCCCTCGGGACGGCCTGCGCCGGGAGCTATTTCAAGAACTCCAGCTCGGAGACGGGGGCCAGGATCGCGGCCGGCCAGCTCCTCGAGCAGGCCGGGGCCCGGGGGATGGCCGTGGGGGACGCCGCCGTCTCCGCCGTCCACTGCAACTTCATCGTCAACACGGGGAACGCCAGGGCGGCCGACGTCCTCCGCCTGGCCGACGAGCTCAAGGAACGGGTCTTCCGGATGTTCGGCATCCGCCTCGAGGAAGAGGTCATCTACCTTCGAGCAGACGCCTCAATGTTCTGACCCTGGCCGGCCCGAGGCCCCGCTTCTTGGCCAGCCCGAGGGTCCTCAGCCCCAGGACCCGGTAGACGCCCAGCGCTTCGGGGGCGTCCCGGAGGGCCTCGAGATGGGCCCTGACCGTGGCCGCGTCGCCCCGGACGACGGGCCCCGTCAGCGCGTTCTCCGGCCCAAGGTTTTTTACGTTCTGTAAAGTTCCTTGCACCAGGGGCGCCAGGAGCCGGAAGGCCTCCCCGTCCCCGATCCCGGCCCGGCGGAAGAGGCCGGCCGCCGTCCATTCCAGGGCGACGAAGGCGTTGGAGGCCAGAACGCAGGCGGCGTGGTAGAGGGGCTTGTCCCCGGGAGCGAGCAGGAGCGCGTTCCCGCCGAGGGCGCGGACGATCCCCCCGGCCGTCCGGACCGCCCCCGCCTCCCCTTCGATCCCCCAGGTGACGCCTTTGAACGCCGAGAGCGGCGTGTCCCGGCGCGGGAACGTCTGGACGGGGTGGAGCGAGGCCGTCCGGGCCCCCCGCTTCCGGAGCGGCTCGAGGGCCCGGGCGGAGAGGCGCCCGCTCGTGTGGACGACGGTCCGTCCGGTCCAGTCGACCCCGGAGCGGGCCAGCCCGGCGGCGACGCGGCCGACCGCCCCGTCGGGCACGGCGACGATGACGACCTCGCCCGGCCGCGACGACGGGCCGAGGGCGGCGGCCGCCCGGCCCGCGCCGGCGAGACGGCGGGCCTCGCGGGCCGCCCCGGCGTCGATGTCGACGACGAGGGCGAGCCTCCAGCCGCGGCGGACCAGGGCGGCGGCGAGCGACGCGCCCAGCCGGCCCGCCCCGACGACGGAGAACGTCTTTTTCACGGCTTGGACCCGAAGACCTCGTCCCAGAGGTCGACCTCGAGCGCGGTCGGCGCCTCGGCCCGCTTGTCCAGCTCCCTCATCTTCTTCCCCTCCCTGATGGCCGCCTTGAGCGCGCGGGCGAAGACCTCCGAGGGGACGGCCTCCACCCCCCGCTTCCGGGCCAGGTCGCGCAGGGCCCGGTCCGAGGTGACGACGAAGAAGCGGCGCTTGTCGGCCTGCTCCAGGACCATGGCCCGGATGACGTCGTCGGCGCAGTCGCCGGCGCCGGGGTAGTGGATCGTGAACTTGGGGTTGACCGCGGTCACGGGCGGGCCCTCCCCGGGGCCGCCGTCGAAGACGAGGCGGATGCGGGCCCGGGTGACGCGCTGGAAGGCCAGGAGCCGCGCCACCAGGCCGTCGCGGCCGCCCTTCTCCCGCAGCTCGTGGGGCGCGATGCGGCCGAGGAGGTTGTTGCCGTCGATGACGTAGGCCATGGGGGCGCCGCCGCGGGCGGACCTCCGGTCACCCGGGCGGCCAGCCGAGGCGCCGCCCGCCGAGGACGTGGAAATGGACGTGGAACACGACCTGGCCCGAATCGGGCCCGGTGTTGAGGACGACCCGGTAGCCGGTCGCGTCGACGCCCTTTTCGCGGGCCGCCCGCCGGGCCGCGACCAGGCAGGCCCCGAGAAGCTCCTCGGAGCCAGCGGGGGCGTCTTCGAGCGAGGCGATGTGGGCCTTGGGGATGACCAGGACGTGGGCGGGCGCCTGGGGCCGGATGTCCTCGAAGGCCAGGACGCGGTCGTCCTCGAAGAGGACCTTGGCCGGCACCTCCTTGCGGGCGATGCGGCAGAACAGGCAATCGGCGGTCTTGTCCAGGCTCATGTCCCGATCCTCTCGATGGCGGCCCCGAGGCCGCGGAGCTTCTCCTCGATCCGCTCGTAGCCGCGGTCGAGGTGCTCGATCTCCGTCACCGTCGTCTCCCCGGAGGCGACGAGCCCGGCCAGCACCAGCGCGGCCGAGGCCCGCAGGTCCGTGGCCACGACCTCGGCCCCGGAGAGCGGGGCGGGGCCCCTGATGACGGCCTTGTCGCCCCGGACCTCGATCGCGGCCCCCAGGCGGACGAGCTCGTTGACGTGGGAGAAGCGCCGGTCGAAGATCGTCTCGGTGATGATCGACGTGCCCTCGGCCTGGGTCAGGAGGACCATGGCCTGGGCCTGCATGTCGGTGGGGAAGCCGGGGTAGGGCAGGGTGGTGATGTCCAGGGCCCGGACCTCGCCGCGGCCGACGACCCGCAGGGCCGTCTCGCCCTCGGGCTCGATCGAGGCCCCGGCGACGCGGAGCTTCTCGACGACGCTGCCGACGTGCCCGGGGACGACGCCGCGGACGACGAAGTCGCCGGCGGCGAGGGCCCCGGCGACGAGGAAGGTCCCCGCCTCGATGCGGTCGGGGATGATCTCGTGGGCCGCCCCGCCGAGCTCCCGGACGCCGCGGACGCGGGCCGTGTCCGGGTCGGGCCAGTCGATCCGGGCCCCCATCTTGTTGAGCAGGGCGGCCAGGTCGGCCACCTCGGGCTCGCGGGCGCAGTTGCGCAGGACCGTCTCGCCCTTGGCCAGGGCCGCGGCCATGAGCAGGTTCTCGGTGCCGGTGACGGTCTTCTTGTCGAAGGCGAACTCGGCGCCGCGGAGGCGGCCGGCCTCGGCCCGGATGTAGCCGTGCTCGAGGGTGATCGCCGCCCCGAGCTTCTGCAGCCCGGCGATGTGGAGGTCGATCGGCCGGGACCCGATGGCGCAGCCGCCCGGCAGGGCGACCACGGCCTTGCCGAAGCGGGCCAGGAGCGGGCCGAGGACGAGGATCGAGGCCCGCATGGCCCGGACGAGCCCGTAGGAGGCCTCGTCCGAGAGGATCTTCGGCACCCGGAGCGAGACCCGGTCGCCCGACGCCTCGGCCGCGCCGCCGAGGTCGGCGATGAGGGTCAGGATGGTCTCGACGTCCTTGACCCGCGGGACGTTCGTCAGGCGGACCTCCTCCGCGGTCAGGAGCGACGCCGCGATCGACGGCAGGACGGCGTTCTTGGCCCCGCTGACGCGGACCTCGCCCCGGAGGCGCGGGCCGCCGCGGATGACGAGCTTCTGCATCGGCCCGATTGTAAAGGAACGGGCGCGCGAATTCAATCCGGGGACACGGGCCTAGAGCGCCCCGAGGGCCTGGTCCAGGTCGGCGATGACGTCGTCGGGGTGCTCGGCGCCGACGCAGAGCCGGATGAGCTGGGGCGGGACGTCGGCCATCCGCCGGGCCTCCTCGCCCTGCTGCTGGTGGGTCGAGATGGCCGGGATGGTGGCCACGCTCTTGATCCGGCCGAGGTCGGTGGCCCGGAAGATCATCCTGAAGCCGTCGAAGACCTTGCGGGCGTTCTCCGGCGGGCCGTCGACCCGGAAGCTCATGAGGTGGCCGTAGCGGTTGACCTCGCCGTCCGGCCCGTCGCCCGAGTCGACGAGCTTCATGTACCTCTTGGCCAGGCCGTGGAGGTGGTAGCTCGGCAGGCCGAGGTAGTCGACCTGGTAGACCCTGGGGTGCTTCTGGAGCCACTCGGCGACCTTCTGGCAGTTCCGGCTGACGACGTCCATCTTCGAGCGCAGGGTCCGCAGGTCGTTCAGGGCGAAGATGGCGTTGGCCGGGGCGGAGGCCGGGCCGTTGTCGCGGTAGGGCAGGAACTTGACGTACTCGGCGTAGCTCTCCTTGAACAGGGGGTGGTCGTTCCGGACCTTGGTCGTGATGGGCTTGCGGCTGACGAGGGCCCCGCCGACGGCGAAGCCGCCGGAGGTGATGGACTTGGTCAGCGAGTGGACGACGATGTCGGCGCCGTGGGCGATCGGCCGCAGCAGGGCCGGCGTCGCGCAGGTCGCGTCGACGATCGCCGGGATGCCCCAGGAGTGGGCCAAGTCGGCCAGGGCCTTGACGTCGGCGAAGGACTGCTGCGGGTTGGACGGCATCTCCATGTAGAGGAAGCGGGTGTCCTCGTCGATCTTCGACTTCCAGTCCTCCAGGTCCCAGGGGCGGCGGACCCAGCGGCACTCGACGCCGCGCTCCTTCATCTTGCGCTGGGAGAACTGCTGGAAGGTCCCGCCGTAGACCTGGACGCAGGAGACGAAGTTGATCCGCTCCGGGCCGTCCTTCTGCTTGACGAGCAGAGGGTCGGTCGCGGCCATGATGGCGCCCATGCCCGAGGCGGTGACGCAGCAGGACGTGTCGCGCCCCGCGCGGTACCCTTCGAGGAGGGCCAGGACCCACTCGAGGTAGTAGGTCGTCGGGTTGGCGATCCGGGTGTAGCACCAGGTCGGGACGAGGTAGGCCAGGGCGGCCTCGAGCTCGTCCGAATCGGCGTAGGCCTGGGAGGCCGAGAGATAGAGGGGCTCGATGACGGCCCCCTGGTTGCGCTTGAGGGCCTCCTCGACGGTGTAGAGGCCGTGGACGGCGATGGTGTCGAAGCGCATCGCCTTCATCCGGGCCAGGGCGGCGTCGCGCTCGGCCAGGAGCTTCCTGGCCTCCTCGACGTACTTCATGACGCCGGGGGAATAGGTCGGTGCGGAGCTCATGGGCCCTCCAGTCGTCCGGGTTGGGGATAAAGGGGCGCGGCCGACGAACGGTTCATCGCCGCTGAAGCGATTGGCATGACACAGTCGAAACCGCGCCCTCAGCATACAGAAAAGAGGCGGCCCGAGTCAACGCCCGGGAAGGAGAGCGGCGGGGACGGTCCCTTGACAGGGTCGACGGCAGGTGGCTATAGTTGCCGCGGAGCGGCGGAGAAGGCCATGCGCTACGTGAGCACCAGGGGCGGGGCCCCGGCCGTCTCGGCCGCCGAGGCCATCCTGAGGGGCATCGCCCCCGACGGCGGCCTCTATGTCCCCGAGACCGTGCCCCGGGTCCTGGCGGACGGCGCGGCCGCCGGACGGGCCGGGGGGGCGGCGGCGGACGGCGCGCCCGGCGACGCGTTCCGGGCGGCCTCGCTCGAGGTCCTGGCGCCGTTCCTGGCGGACATCGGCGGGCCGGCCCTCGCCGAGGCCGTGGCCCGGGCCTACAACGCCGGGACGTTCGAGCACCCCGAGGTCGTCCCGCTGCGGCGGCTCGACGCCCGCCGCCACGTCCTCGAGCTCTGGCACGGCCCGACGGCCGCCTTCAAGGACGTGGCCCTCCAGATCATGCCCTTCCTCATGGCCGCCGCCAAGTCCGTCCGGGGCGACCGGTCCCGCACCCTGATCCTCGTGGCCACCTCGGGCGACACCGGCAAGGCGGCCTTGGAGGGCTTCCGGGACCGGCCGGGGACGGCCATCGTCGTCTTCTATCCGGACGGCGGGGTCAGCGAGGTCCAGCGCCTCCAGATGGCCACGACCGAGGGCGCCAACACGCGCGTCGTGGCCGTGCGCGGCAATTTCGACGACTGCCAGACCGGCGTCAAGGCGCTGTTCGACGACGCGGCGCTGCGGGCCCGGCTGGCCGCGTCGGGCACCGTCCTCTCTTCGGCCAACTCCATCAACTGGGGCCGGCTCGCGCCGCAGATCGCCTATTACGTCCGCGCCTACCGGGCGCTCGTCGGGCGCGGCGCCGTGGCGCCGGGAGGGGAGATCGACCTGTGCGTCCCGACCGGCAACTTCGGCGACATCCTGGCCGGCTGGTACGCCCGGGCCATGGGCCTGCCGGTGCGGCGGCTGGTCTGCGCCTCGAACCGGAACCGCGTCCTGACCGACTTCTTCCGGACCGGCGTCTACGACCTCGACCGCGAGTTCCACCGGACCTCGTCGCCGTCCATGGACATCCTCATCTCGTCCAACCTCGAGCGGTTCCTGTTCCACGCGGCCGGCGGCGACGCCGCCGCCGTCCGGGGCTGGTTCGGGGGCCTCCGCCGGACGGGCCGGTTCGAGGTCGGGCAAGAGACGCGCGACGCGATGGCCGAGGTCGTTGTCCCGGGCTGGGCGGACGAGCCGCGCGTCTTCGAGACCATCCGCGAGGTCTTCCGCGAGACCGGCTATCTCGTCGACACCCACACGGCCGTCGCCCTGGCGGTCTGCGGGGACCAGATGGCCGCGGGCGGCGGGCTCGGCCCGGGCGGCCCGCCCGTCGTCGTCGTTTCGACCGCCTCGCCCTACAAGTTCCCGCGCGACGTGCTGGCCGCCGTCGCCGGGGAGCGCCCGGCCGACGAGTTCGCGGCCATCGAGCGGCTGCGCGAGCTCTCCGGCGTCCCGGTCCACCGGGCCGTGCGCGGCCTGCGGGACAAGCCGGAGCGGCACGCCCGGGTCGCGGACATCGCCGGGATGAGGGACGCCGTCCTGGAGTTCGGGCCGTGAGATACGCCTTCCTCGTCGGCGACGGCATGGCCGACCGGCCCCTGGCCGAGCTCGGCGGGAAGACCCCGCTCGAGTACGCCGCGACGCCGAACATGGACCGGGTCGCGGCGCTCGGCCGCGTCGGGCGGGTCCGGACCGTGCCCGCGGGCCTGCCGCCGGGGAGCGACGTGGCGAACATGTCCCTCCTGGGCTACGACGCCGCGGCCCATTTCCAGGGCCGGGGGCCGATCGAGGCGGCCAGCCTGGGCGTGGCCCTGGCGCCGGACGAGACGGCCTTCCGCTGCAACCTGGTGACGCTCGAGGGCGGCCTCATGGCCGACTACTCGGCCGGCCATATCACGACCGCGGAGGCGCGGCCGGTCGTCCTCGACCTGCAGGCGGCCCTGGGCGGCGCGGCGGTCCGCTTCCATCCCGGCGTGAGCTACCGGCACCTGGCGGTGATGGCGGACTTCCCGGCCGGGCTCGAGTGCACGCCGCCGCACGACATCTCCGGGCGTCCGTGGGAGCCGCATTTGCCCAAGGGCCCGGGGCGGGAGGCGGTGCTCGACCTCATGGCCCGGGCCAGGCCGGTCCTGGCGGCCCATCCCGTCAACAGGCGCCGGGTCGAGGCCGGCCGGAGCCCGGCGACGGACATCTGGCTCTGGGGCCAGGGCCGGGCCCTGCGGCTGGCGACGCTCCGGGAGCGCTACGGCCTCACCGGCTCCGTCATCTCGGCGGTCGACCTGGTGCGCGGCCTGGGCGTCCTGGCCGGGCTGAAGGTCCGGCCGGTCGAGGGGGCGACCGGCTACCTGGGCACGAACTACGCCGGCAAGGTCGCGGCGGCCCGGGCCGCCCTGGCCGGTGAGGACTTCGTCTATCTCCACGTCGAGGCGCCCGACGAGATGAGCCACGAGGGCCGCGCCGGCGGGAAGGTCCAGGCCATCGAGGAGTTCGACCGCTTCGTCGTCGGCGAGATGCTCGCCTGGGCGCGTGAGGCCGGCGACGCGCGCGTCGTCGTGGCCACGGACCACGAGACGCCCGTCGCCATCAGGACCCACGCCGGCGGGCCCGTGCCCTACGCGGTCTGCGGCCCGGGCGTCGGCCCCGGGGGGGCCGCGGCCTTCAACGAGGCGGCCGCGGCCGCGCGGCCGGCCGAGGCGCCCCCGGAGTTTTTCGAGCGCGTCATCCGGGGGACGTGGTGACGCGGAAAGGAGGCACCGTGAAGAAAGCCCTTTCGTTGCTGGCCGCCGTCCTGTTCGCGGCGGCGCTGGCCGCTTCCGGGCAGGCGCCGGCGAAGAAGCTCAAGGTCTTCATCTCGGTCGACATGGAGGGCGTCGCCGGGCTCGTCCACTGGGACGAGACGAGCGAGGGCGGGGCGGACTATCCGCTCTTCCGCCGCCTCATGACCGAGGAGGCCAACGCCGCCGTCGCCGGCGCGCTCGAGGCCGGGGCGACCGAGATCGTCGTCCGCGACGCCCACGACAGCGCCCGCAACATCCTGCCCGACCTGCTGCGGCCGGAGGCCCGGCTCATCCGCGAGTGGAACGGCCCCTTGAGCATGATGGAGGGCATCGACAAGACGTTCGACGCCGTCGTCTTCATCGGCTACCACGCCCGGGCGGGCACCCCGGACGCCGTCCTCAAGCACACCATGAGCCTGACGCTCTACGACGTCGTCCTGAACGGGGTGCGGATGCCCGAGGGGGCCTGGAACGCGGCCATCGCCGGCCATTTCGGCGTCCCGGTCGTGTTCCTGTCCGGCGACTCGGCCATCTGCGGGCAGATCCGGGAGATCGTCGGGCCGATCGAGACCGCCGCGGTCAAGGAAGGCATGGGGCCGGCGGCCTCGATGGTCCACCCCGTCAAGGCCCGGGAGATGATCCAGAAGGGCGTCGCGGCGGCGCTGAGGAACCTGAAGGCCTACAAGCCCTACAGGCCGGCCGCGCCCTACAAGCTGGAGATCGTCTTCACCGACGAGAACCTGGCCCGGCGGGCGGCCATGGTGCCCGGGATCGAGCGGACGGGCGAGCGCTCGGTGGCCTACGCCTCGAGCGACTTCATGGACATCGTCCTCCACTTCTCGCTGGCCCGCCGCTGAAAAAAAGGGCCGCCGCCCCGGAGGACGGCGGCCCTGAAGCGACTCGCGTCGCGAGGCGGGCGCGGGGCGCTCCCTCGCGGGCCTGGCCTTACTTGGCGGCCGGAGCGGCGGCCTGCTGCTCCTTGATGAAGTTCTCCAGCCACTCGGTCGTGACGGACTTCGGCCGCTCGATCGGCAGTCCCAGGGCGCGGTCCCAGACGAGCTGGGCCAGGACGCCGAGGGCGCGCGACACGCCGAAGAAGACCGTGTAGAAGTCGTACTGGTTGGCGCCGTAGTAGTTGAGCAGGACGCCGGAGTGGGCGTCGACGTTCGGCCACGGGTTCTTGGTCTTGCCGTGCTTGGTCAGGACGTCGGGCGCGACCTCGTAGATGAGGCTGACGATCTTGAACAGGTCGTAGTCGGGCAGGTGCTTGAGGGCGAACTCGCGCTGGGCGACGTAGCGGGGGTCGGTCTTGCGCAGGACGGCGTGGCCGTAGCCGGGGATGACCCGCCCGCCGTTGAGCGTGTCCCACATGAACTTCTCCATCTGCTCCTTGGTCGGGACGACGCCGCCGAACTCCTTCATCAGGTCCATGATCCAGAGCAGGACCTCCTGGTTGGCCAGGCCGTGGAGCGGGCCGGCCAGGCCGTTCATGCCGGCCGACAGCGAGTAGTAGGCGTCGGACAGGGCCGAGCCGACGAGGTGGGTCGTGTGGGCCGACACGTTGCCGCCCTCGTGGTCGCTGTGGATGGTGAGGTAGAGCCGCATGAGCTCCCGGAAGTTGGGGTCCTTGCTGACGCCGAGCATGTGGGCCAGGTTGCCGGCCCAGTCGAGCTTCGGGTCGGGGGCGATGTGCTTGCCGTCGAAGTAGGTCCGCCGGAAGATGTAGGCGGCGATGTTCGGGAGCTTGGCGATGAGGTTCATCACGTCCTCGAACGTCGCGTCCCAGTACTGGGTCTTGGGCATCTTCTCCTTGTAGCGCCGGGCGAACTCCGACTCGCGCTGCAGCTGGAGGATGGCCAGCGAGAACTGGGTCATCGGGTGCGTGTCCTTGGGGACCGCGTTCATCGTGTCGATGAGGTACTGGGGCAGGACGCTCCGCGACCGCCACTCTTCCGTGACGGCGACGCAGTCCTCGTAGGTCGGGATCTCGCCGAGGAGGAGGAGATAGAAGATGCCCTCGGGCAGGGGCTCGGCGCCGCCGGGGGCCTTGGGCAGCTTCTCGCGCAGCTCGGGGATGGAGTAGCCGCGGAAGCGGATGCCCTCGAACTTGTCGAGGAGCGAGACGTCCCAGAGCATCGAGATGATGTCGCGGGCGCCGCCGACGACCTGGCCGACGTCGACCTTGGAGACGGGGACCGTCGCGTGGTCCTTGGCCAGGGCCCGGACCCGGGCCTGCATCGGGCCGACTTTCAGGTAGAACTTCTCTTTCAGTGTCGCCATTACGGTTGATACCTCCTGGATGTTGTATTGGAAGGGTGCGGTTCACCCTTTCGAGCGGCCAATCTTATCACGCGGGGCCGGGGGTGTCAATCAGAAAACGATTTTGATTTCAATGAGTTACGCTGCGCCGTTTTCCGTTTTTAACCCGCGGGCCGGGCTTTCGTATTTCCCTTGTGACGGGGCGTTCCCGCCCCGCCGGGCGGGGCCTTGCTTTTTCGGCCCCGGGCCCGTATTGTTAAGGACGGGACCTCCGGGTCCTTGAAGGAGGAACGCATGGGTGCTTTCGTCGTCCTGCTCATCATCGTCGGCGCCGTCGCCGTCATCGCGATCGGCATGTACAACACGCTGGTCACGCTGCGCAACCGCTGCGACAACGCCTGGTCCCAGATCGACGTCCAGCTCCGCCGCCGCTACGACCTCATCCCCAACCTGGTCGAGACCGTCAAGGGCTACGCCAAGCACGAGAGCGGCGTCTTCGAGCGGGTGACCCAGGCCCGGACGGCGGCCGTCAACGCCCAGGGCGTCAAGGCCCAGGGCGAGGCCGACAACGTCCTGACCGGGGCCCTGAAGTCCCTCTTCGCCGTGGCCGAGGCCTA
>JAKQUO010000027.1 GCA_029569255.1 Acidobacteriota bacterium
GATGTCGTAACGATGAGGAAGAACGTCTCCAGCTACCTTCGCGGTCGTCAACGACAACCCCACATCGTGAGGAACTACTTCAAGCATGAGAGCGTCCGATATGCCTCTTGAATGCAATCAATTTATCGCTCCCCGTAATAACACAAAAGACGGGCCCTGACAAGGCCGCGGGGGCCGCGGGGGCCCTCCGGTCCCGGGGGGCCCGGTCACTTCGGGGGGTCGCCCTTCCGGGCCCGCTTCCGCTCGTACATCAGGAGGTCCGCCTGGCAGAGCATGTCCTCGATGGCCATCGGGCGCCCCGGCTCGCACAGCGAGACGCCGGCGCTCGCGGCGAGCTCGAAGCCGGCCTCGGCCGACGAACGGGCGTTGAACTGCCCCAGCCGGTCCTGGACCCGCTGGAGCAGGGTGTTCGCGTCCATCGCCGTCATCTCCATGGCCAGGACCGCGAACTCGTCGCCCCCGAGGCGGCCGATGACGTCCGTCTCCCGGAAGCTCTTCCGCAGGATGAAGGCGATCTCGATGAGGGCCCGGTCGCCCAGCCTGTGGCCGCCCGTGTCGTTGATCCGCTTGAGGTCGTCAACGTCGAGGTAGATCAGGGCCAGGGCCTTGCGCAGACGGCGGGCCGTCTTGAGGACATGGTCGGCGAAGGCCATGAAGCCGCGCCGGTTGTAGAGGCCCGTGAGCTCGTCGTGCAGGGACAGGGCCCGGATCTCCTGCTCCATCCGCTTGCGGTCGGTGATGTCGGTCAGGACGGCCATGGTGCCGGCGAATCGGGCCCCCTGAAGGCGCGGGCCGCCGCTGACGAGGAAGGTCCGGACGCCGCCGTCGCGGTGGAGGAAGTCGAGCTCGTAACGGTCGGAGATGCCCTTGGCCCGCTTCTCGTCGGCGCGGCGGACGAGGTCGTGCTGTTCGGGGGGGACGAACGAGAGGGTCTGCCGGTCGATCATCTCGGCCGGGGTGTAGCCCAGCATCCGGGCCGCGGCCGGGTTGACGAAGGTGAAGCGGCCGTCGGCGTCCGTCAGGACCATGCCCTCGGTCATGGTCTGGATGGTGCTGTCGCTGAACAGCCGCAGCTGCTCGAGCTCTTCCTCGGCCCGGAGGCGCTGGGTGATGTCCTTGAGGATGCCCAGGATGCCGCCGGCCGTTCCGTCGGGCCGCAGGTACGTGCTCTTGATGAAAATGACCTGGTGCTCGCCGTCCCAGGTCCGGAGCGGGGCCTCGTAGACGTGATGGCCGGGTTCCTTCAGCAGGGCCAGATCGTGTTCCCGGTGCTTGGCGGCGATGTCCGGGCTGGCCGCGTCGTCGGCCAGCCCGTGGCCGATGATCTCGCTCTTGGCCCGGCCGAGAAGCTTCTCGAAGGCGGCGTTGGCGCCCTGGCAGCGGCCGTCCGGGTCCTGGATGAAGGCCGGGTTGGGCATGACCTCGATCATCCGGCGCATGAACTCGTCCATGCCGGCGTTGGCCCGGTCCCACCTGGAGCGCTCGGCGGCCCCCTGAGCGGATTGGCAGCGCCGCCAGAAGACCCAGAGGAGCGCTCCGCAGGCGGCGAGGAGAAGGACGGCCGCCGCGGCCAGCCGGACGAAAGTGCCCGCCGCGCCCGACGTCATGACGGCGAGGTCGGCCTTGACGGCCACCAGCCAGTCCGTGCCGGGCACCGCGCGGAGGTACTCGACCACGGGACGGCCGCGGTAGTCCGTGCCTTCGATGATGCCTTCCTCCCCCAGGGCCGCTTGGGAGGCCGGGCGGCGGAATCGGGAGACCGGGACGGGCGGCGGGAGCGCCTCGCCATCGTACAGGCGGGGCCGGCTCAAACGGACAAAGTTCCCCGACTCGACCCGGAGCAGAATGGCCTCGGCCGATTCCCGGCGGTTGGGCCAGTCGTTGAGCAGGGGATCGATCTCGGCCGCGGCGTCGAACGATATCCGGAACAGGGCGACCGGCTTCCCGGGGGCCTCGCCCTCGAGCAGAGGGACCATCAGGTCGAGGGTGCGGCGCCCGGTCTTTTCGTCGAGATCGATGCCGCTGAGGCGAGGCAGGCCATCCAGCCAAGCGTCGTGCCCGGCGTGGAGGGACTCGGGTGTCGAGGCCTGGGCCTCGCCTTCGGGGTAGGAGAGGATCGCCCGGCCGCCGGGCAGGACGATCCCCGCCCGGACGAATTTCTGGCTTTTCTGAAGGCCCGCGAGACCGGCCAGCGAATCGGTCCGGAGCGGCTCGAGCTTGGGGTTGGCCGCCAGGGCCTTGGCCAACTCGGCGTTGGCCCGGTTCTCCTGAAGGGCGGCCGCGAAGGCCAGCTTGTCAAGGCGCCAGCCGTTGAGCTGCTCCACCTTGAGCCCGGCGATCGTGGCCAGCTCCCTCTCCATGAAAGCCCGGGCGTGACGCGTCTCCCCGAAATAGCCCCCCAGCAAGATCGCGGTCAGGCCGGCCGCGAGCAGCGCGAGCACGACAACGATCTGCCAGTGGGTCCCCCGGGACCGAGGTCCCGGCGCCTTGATCGGTTCGCTCATCATGAACCTCTTCTTTCCAGCGGGTTTAGTCGGGGCCGGGCCCGTGTTTCCGGAATGTGATAGAATCGTCCCGGAACCGGAGGAGGCCATGAAGATCCTGACCTCGAGGGAGATGAGGCGCATCGACCGGATCGCCATCGACGAGCTCGGCATCCCCGGGCCGGTGCTCATGGAGAACGCCGGGCTGAGGGTCGTCCGGGCGCTCCGGGCCCGGTTCGCCGACGTCGCCCGGGAGCGGACGGTGATCGTCGCCGGCAAGGGCAACAACGGCGGGGACGGGTTCGTCGTGGCCCGGCACCTGGCCAATTCCGGCGGCCGGCCGGAGGTCCTGCTCCTCGCGGCCGGGGACGAGGTCAAGGGCGACGCCGCCATCAACCTGAACATCATCGGCAAGATGGGCATACCCGTCGCGGAGATCAGGACGGCCGCCGCGTGGAAGGCGGCGCGGGCCGGGCTCCGCCGGGCCTCGATCGTCGTGGACGCCGTTTTCGGGACCGGGCTGGACAAGCCGCTGGAAGGCCTCTACGCGGCGGCGGTGGAGGACATCAACAAGTCCCCGGCTTTCAAGGTCGCCGTCGACATCCCCTCCGGGCTCTCGGCCGACACCTTCGAGACGATCGGGCCCTCGGTCGAGGCCGACCTGACCGTGGCCCTGGCCGCGCCCAAGATCGCCCACATCTTCCCGCCGGCCGCGGAGAGGGTCGGGGAGCTGGTCGTGGCCCCGATCGGCATCCCGCCCTCGCTCTTCGACGACCCCGGCTTGAAGCTCGAGCTGGTCGAGGAAGGCGCGCTCCGGCGGTTCTTCGGCAAGCGGAAGAGGGACGCTCACAAGGGCACTTTCGGGCACGTCCTCGTCGTGGCCGGGTCGGTCGGCAAGTCGGGCGCCGCGGCGCTGGCCGGACGGGCCGCCCTGCGCACGGGAGCGGGGCTGGTCACGGTGGCCACGGCCGCCGGGGTCCTGCCTTCGGTCGCCCGGAGCATGGCCGAGCTCATGACCGAGCCGCTCGCGGAAACGGCCGAAAGGACGATCGCCGCGGACGCGCTGCCGCGCGCGGCCGCCCTGCTCAAGGGCAAGAGCGCCGTCCTCGTCGGCCCCGGACTGACGACCAACGCCTCGACGGCGGAATTCGTCCTCGGACTGCTGCCGAAGGTCAAGGCGCCCTGCGTCGTCGACGCCGACGGGCTGAACATCGTCGCCGCGAAGGCCGATGTCCTCGGCCGGATGGCCGGGCCGGTCGTCCTGACCCCGCACCCCGGCGAGTTCGCCAGGCTGGTCGGGCGCCCGAACGACGAGGTCGTCAGGCGCCGCCTCGAGCTCGCGCCCGGGTTCGCGGCCAAGCACGGCGTCACCGTGGTCCTCAAGGGCCACCGCACGCTCGTCGCCTGCCCCGACGGCCGCGTCTTCGTCAATCCGACCGGGAACCCGGGCCTGGCCACGGGCGGGACGGGCGATGTCCTCGGGGGCATGATCGCCGCCCAACTGGCCCAGGAGAAGGATGTCCTCGGGGCCGTGCTCTCGGCCGTCTACGCCCACGGCCTGGCCGGCGATGTCGCCGCGGACCGGCTCGGCGAGAAGGCCCTCGTCGCCGGCGACATCGTCCGCTGTCTCCCCGCGGCGCTGAGGGCCCTGGAGAGGGCGGGCGGGGAGGAGAGGGAGGGGAAGGGGGCGGGAACGTGAGCGGGCCGAAGGCCGTCACGACCCGCTCGGAGGAGGAGACCTTCGAGCTGGCCCGGAGGATGGCCGAAGGCTTCGAGGGGACGGAGGTCGTCCTCCTGACCGGCGAGCTCGGGGCGGGCAAGACCGTCTTCGCCAAGGGCCTGGCCGCGGGGGCCGGCGCCGCCGCGGCCGAGCGCGTCTCCAGCCCCTCGTTCACCCTCGTCAACGTCTACGAGGGGCGCCGGCGCGCCTTCCACGTCGACCTCTACCGGCTCGAGCGCGAGGCCGACATCCTCGACCTCGGCTGGGATGATTTCCTGGGGGAGGGGATCGTCATCGTCGAGTGGGCCGAGCGCCTCCCCCCGTCGCTCCGGATCGACGGGATCCGGGTGACGATCGAGAGGCTCGGCGACGACGAGCGCCGCGTCACCGTGGCCTGATTCACTTCTTTTCCGCTTCCGCCAGGGCCGCCTTGAGCTTGGAAACCGCTTCCGGCGCCCCCGCCGCTTTGCCCGCCAGGATGTCCTTGGGAGCGATATCGGACCCGTAGAAGGCCCGGTTGGCTTTCCGGTCCTCCCGGATGGACGAGCCCTGGAGGGTCAGGCCGGCGTAGAGGCCCCGGCTCCGCGAGTAGGACAGGATCTCGGCCTTGAGGGCGGAGTCGGTGCTGGCCTCGGCCGCGCGCCCGAGCGGGCCGGCCGCGACGCCGATGTCGGCGCCGACCGTGAAATCCCCCTCGACGATCTTCTCGAGGCTGCGCGGCGTCCGGAAGACGAGGACGATGTCGGCCGACTGGACCCCGGCCTGCCAGCCGACGCTGCCGCCCTTGATGTCGATGAAGGAGGGGTCGCTCCAGCCGCCGGAGGAGGTCCGGACGGCGAGGACGCCCTTGCCGTGGCGGCCGCCGACGACCAGGCCGGCCCGGATGACGTCGGGGATGACGGCGATGCCGGCGCAGTCCCGGATGAGGCTCGTCGGGATGCTCTTGTCCGATTCCTTCATCATCTCCTCGAGGACCCGGACGGCGTCCTCGATCTTCCTGACCTGGCCGGCGTCCCCCTGCGCGACGGCCGCGGCGACGGCCAGCGCGGCGGCCGCGATGGTCCTTCCGTTCATGGCCCTCTCCTTTCCCGTTTCAGCGCCCGAAGGCCCGCCTCAGCGCCTCGGCGGCCAGGCGGGCGTCCGGGGCGCCGAGGACGGCCGAGACGACGGCGATGCCGTCCGCGCCGGCCCGGGCGAGCCCGGCCGCGTTCCCCGGCCCGACGCCGCCGATGGCCACGACCGGGATGCGGACGGCGCGCTTGATCCGGGCGACGCCCTCCGGCCCGAGGACCGGCAGGCCGGTCGCCTTGGTCGCGGTGGCGAAGGCCGGTCCGGCCCCGACATAATCCGCGCCCTCGGCCTCGGCCCGGAGCGCTTCCTCCGGCGTGTTGACGGAGACGCCGACCGTCGCGTCCGGCCCGAGGAGCCTCCGGGCCAGGCCGACGGCGACGTCGTCCTGGCCGAGATGGGCGCCGGCCGCGCCGCAGGCGACGGCGACGTCCACGCGGTCGTTGACGACGAGCGGGACGCCCGTCCCGGCGAGGGCCGCGGCGAGTTCGGCCCCGAGGGCGGCGAACTCGCGCCCGGAGAGGCCCTTGGCCCGCAGCTGGACGACCGTGACGCCGCCCGCGACCGCCGCCCGGACCCGGTCGACCAGAGCGCGCCCGGCGACGCAGCCGGCGTCGGCGACGAGATAGAGCGAATAGTCGATCGCCATCCCTTCCAGTATATCAAAGAAGAAAAGAACCAAGTAGGTTTGACCCTCTCCTGAGCCTTTGGTAGATTAGGGCCATGAGCCTCGACCTCAAGGACTACATCGTCGACGTCCCGGACTTCCCCAAGCCGGGCGTCGTCTTCAAGGACATCACCCCGATCGTTCAGAGCGCCCAGGCGTTCAACGCGTCCATCGACCGGCTGGCCGCCTGGGCCCGGACGCGGAAGCCGGAGCTCGTCGTCGGCATCGAGTCGCGGGGCTTCGTCTTCGCCGCGGCCCTGGCCCGCGAGCTCCGCCTGGGGATGACCGTCATCCGCAAGAAAGGCAAGCTGCCGCGCAAGTGCGCCACGGTCGAGGCCCCGAACGAATACGCCGTCGAGCACTTCGAGATGCACGAGGACGCCGTGGCCCCGGGCCAGCGCGTCCTCATCGTCGACGACCTCATCGCCACGGGCTCCTCGTCGGTGAGCTCGATCGACCTGGTCAAGAGCCTCCGGGGCGACGTCGTCGGCTTCGGGGCCGTCATCGAGCTGTCGTTCCTGAAGGGCGTCGAGGCGGTCCGCCGGGCCCACCCGGAGGTCGATGTCCATGCCCTGGTCCGCTACTGACGCGGGCGCCGGAGCGCCCGGAGAGCGCCCGGGGCGGGGGAGGGTTCAGGCATGAAGGCGCTTCTCGAACGGACCTTCCGCCTGGCCGAGAACGGCACGACCGTCCGCCGCGAGCTCCTCGGCGGCGCGACGACCTTCATGACCATGTCCTACATCATCTTCGTCCAGCCGGCCGTCCTCGGCGCGGCGGGCATGGACAAGGGCGCGGTCATGGTCGCCACCTGCCTGGCCTCGGCCCTGGCCACGCTCCTCACGGGCCTGCTGGCCAATTACCCCATCGCCCAGGCCCCGGCCATGGGCCACAACATCTTCTTCGCCGTCGTCGTCTGCGGCGCCATGGGCTACACCTGGCAGGTCGCCCTGGGCGCCAACTTCCTGTCCGGCCTCGTCTTCGTCCTCCTCGCCCTCGCCGGCGTCTGGGGCAAGCTGGTCGAGGCCGTGCCCGCCGCCCTCAAGTACGGCATCGCGGTCGGCATCGGCCTGCTCATCGCCTTCGTGGGCCTCGAATACGGCGGCCTCATCGTGGCCCGGCCGGGGGCCCTCGTCTCCCTCGGCGACGTCACCAGCCCGCCCGTCCTGCTCGCCCTCTCCGGCCTGGCCCTGACCGCGGTCCTGATGGCCGTGCGCTTCCCCGGGGCCATCCTGGCCGGCATCCTGGCCACGGCCCTGGCCGGCCTGCCGCTCGGCATCGTCAAGTACCGCGGCCTCATGGCCCCGGTCCCCAGCCTGGCCCCGACCTTCCTCAAGCTCGATATCGCCGGCGCCGTCGAGACCGGGCTCCTGGCCGTCGTCTTCGTCTTCCTCCTCCTCGACGTCTTCGACGCCATCGGCACGCTCATCGGCGTCGGCGGCTCGGCCGGCTTCCTCGTGGACGGCCGGCTGCCCCGGGCCGACAAGGCCATGCTGGCCGACGCGGCCGGCACCGTCGGCGGGGTCCTGCTCGGGACCTCGACCGTCTCGAGCTACGTCGAGAGCGTCACCGGCATCGCCCAGGGCGCCAGGACCGGCCTGGCCAACGTCGCCACCTCGGCCCTCTTCCTCGGCGCCCTGTTCTTCAGCCCGCTGGCCGAGATGATCAGCGGCGAGGTCGCCCACGGCGGCCTGGTCCTGCGGCCGGCGATCGCCCCCGCCCTCATCGTCGTCGGCTCGATGATGATGAAGTGCGTCAAGCTGATCGACTGGGACGACTTCACCGAGGCCCTCCCGGCCTTCCTGGGCATCGTCATCATGCCCCTGACCATGAGCATCACCGAAGGCATCTCCTTCGGGTTCATCTCCTACGCCCTCCTCAAGCTCGCCGCCGGACGGGGACGCCGGGTCCACTGGCTCGTCTATCTCGTCGCCGGCCTGTTCGTGCTGCGCTACGTCCTCACGTGAGCGAGGGCCATCCCATGCCTGGAGAAAGAAGACCATGAGCCCACAACTCGCCGCCGCCTCCGCCGCGCTCCTCTTCGCGGCCCTGCTCCTCGCGGGCTGCGCGCCGGCCCCGCCTCCCGCCGCGGCGCCGCGCCTCACCGCGCCGGACGCCGGCTGGGTCGCCCGGACCCTGCGCCGGATGACCGTCGAGGAGAAGATCGGCCAGATGATCGCCTGCCGCTTCACGGCCGAGTTCCGCAACGCCGACAGCGCCTATCTCCGCGAGATCGAGTCGCTCGTCGCCGAGGCCGGGATCGGCGGCCTGGTCCTCTTCGCCCCGGCCCGCGTCACCGACGCGGCCATCCTGGCCAATCATTTCCAGGGGCTGGCCAAGGTGCCGCTCCTGGTGGCCGCCGACTTCGAGGCCGGCCCGGGCACCCGCGTCTCCGGGGCGACGCAGTTCCCGCCGCTCATGTCCCTCGGCGCGGCCGGCTCCGAGGAGCTGGCCCGGGCCATGGGCCGGATCACGGCCCTCGAGGGCCGGGCCATGGGCGTCCACGTGACCTACGCGCCGGTCGTCGACGTCAACATCAACCCCGACAACCCCATCATCAACACGCGCTCGTTCGGCGCCGACCCGCTCCGCGTCTCGCGCCTGGCCGCGGCCTTCATCCGCGGCGTCCAGTCCCACGGCATGATCGCCACGGCCAAGCATTTCCCCGGCCACGGCGACACCTCCGTCGACTCCCACAGCCTCATGCCGACGATCGAGGCCGGCCGCGAGCGCCTCGACGCGGTCGAACTCTTCCCGTTCCGGGCGGCCGTCGAGGCCGGGGTCAAGGCCGTCATGTCGGGCCACCTGGCCGTGCCGGCCCTCGACCCGGCGCCCGGCGTCCCGGCCACGCTCTCGGCCCCCATCCTGACCGGGCTGCTGCGCGGCGAGATGGGCTTCAAGGGGCTCATCGTCACCGACGCCCTGGAGATGGCCGGAGTGACCAACACCTTCTCGACCGAAGAGGCCGCCCTCCGGGCCGTCCTGGCCGGCGCCGACCAGCTCCTCCTGCCGCTCGAGCCGGCCAAGGTCATCGCCTCTCTCGCCGCGGCCGTTCGCGACGGCCGCGTCCCCCAGGCCCGGATCGACGCCTCGGTCCGCCGCCTCCTCGAGGCCAAGGCCTCGCTCGGGCTCCAGCGCGACCGCTTCGTCCGGGTCGAGGACCTCCGCCGCCGCGTCGCCCCCAGGGCCCATCTCGCCGAGGCCGCCAAGGCCTTCGAGAGCGCGGCGACGCTCGTCCGCAACGACGGCCCGGCCCTGCCCCTGGCCGCCGCCCCCGGCAGGCTGGTCATCCTCTCCCTGAGCGGCGACCGCGGCGACTACTACGCCGGCCGGGCCTTCGTCGGGGCGATGCGGCGGAGGTTCCCCGGCGCCCCGGCCTTCTACGCCGACGGCGCGACCGGCGCGGAGCTCCTCGACGAGGCCTTCGCCCGGGCCGCCGCGGCCGACACGGTCGTCCTGGCCCTCTTCTCCCGGCTCAGCGACCAGAAGGGGACGGTCGAGCTCGACCCCCGGCATGTCGAGCGCATCCGCGCCCTGGCCTCGCTCGAGGGCGGCCCGGCCGTCGTCGCGGTCTCTTTCGGGAGCCCCTATTTCCTGCGCCACATCCCCGAGGTCGACGCTTACGTCTGCCTCTATGCGAACACGCCCGAGACGCAGGCCGTCGCCGCCCAAGCCCTGGCCGGGGAGATAGCCCTCACCGGGCGCCTGCCCGTGGCCATCCCGGGGCTCTACCCGGTCGGCCACGGCCTCGTCCTCGAAAGGAAGACGCCATGACCTACAAGTTCCTGGGAAAGACCGGGGTCAGGGTCTCGACGCTCGCCTACGGCACGATGTCCTTCGGCGGCGACGCCGACGAGGCCATGTCGGGGGCCCTGTTCAAGGCCTGCCGCGAGGCCGGCGTCAACCTCTTCGACTGCGCCGACATGTACGCCGGCGGCCGGTCCGAGGAGATCCTCGGCCGCCTCGTCAAGGGCTGCCGCGAAGAGGTCCTAATAACGAGCAAGGTCTATTTCGCCACGTCCCCGGACGTCAACGGCATGGGCGCCTCGCGCCGGCGGGTCCAGTACGCCGTCGAGAAGAGCCTCCGGCGCCTGGCGACCGACCGGATCGACATCTATTACATCCACCGGTTCGACGACCGGACGCCGCTCGAGGAGACCCTGCGGGCCTTCGACGACCTCGTCCGCCAGGGCAAGATCGTCTACACCGGGGCCAGCAACTTCGCCGCCTGGCAGGTGGCCAAGGGACTGGGCATCTCGGCCAGGGACGGCCTGGCCGCCTTCGCCTGCGTCCAGCCGATGTACAGCCTGGTCAAGCGCCAGGCCGAGTCCGAGATCCTGCCCATGGCCGCGTCCGAGGGGCTCGGCGTCTTCCCCTACAACGTCATCGGGGGCGGCCTGCTCAGCGGCAAGTACGGGGTCGGGCGCCGGCCCGAGGCGGGTCGCCTCGTCGACAACAAGATCTACGAGACGCGCTACAGGGACGAGGCCAACTTCGAGGCGGCCGACCGCTTCGCCGCCTTCGCCCGGGAGCGCGGCTTCCATCCGGCCGCGCTGGCCGCGGCCTGGGCGGGGGCCCATCCCGCGGTCACGGCGCCGATCCTCGGGGCCAGGGACACCGGTCAACTGGCCACCCTTCTCGAGGCGGCCTCGATCCCCATGACCCCGGAACTCAGGGCCGAGATCTCGGCCCTGTCGCCCGGGCCGCCCCCCGCGACGGACAGGAACGAGGAGCGGACGGACGTCAATTTCGGGGTCCGCTGAACGGAGATCCCTCCGGCGGCGGACCCCGGCGCGGCCCGGCCCCGGCGCTTATTCGTAGACCAGGATCTCGACGCGGCGGTTGGCGGCCCGGCCGCTGCGGGTCCCGTTGTCGGCGACGGGCATGGAGCTGCCGAGGCTGACGACCGACATGCGGTGGAGCGGGATGCGGTGCTGGGTGTAGAGGTACATCATGACCGCCTCGGCCCGCCTCTGGCCGAGCGCCTTGTTGATCTCGTCGGCGCCGGTGTTGTCGGTGTGGCCCTGGATCTCGATGTAGACGCCCTTGTTCTCGGTGATGAGCCTCTGGACGAAGGCGTCGAGGATGCCCTTGGCCTCGGGGGTCAGCGCGGCGCTGTCGAACCCGAACTTGGCGTCGCCGCTCTTGACCGTGGCCGTCAGGACGAGGTTGCCCTTGATGAGGGTCTTGACCTCCTCGATCTTGCCGTCGACGGCCTTGAACTGGGTGTCGTGCTGGCTGAGGAGCGAGCCGATGGTGGTCAGCTTCTCGTCGTGCTCCGAGAGCCGCTTCTGGCTGGCCTCGACCTCGCTCGAGACGTCGGCGATCTTCTGGTCGAGCGTGGCCGACTCGGTCCGGACGAACTTCTTGGTGGCGCAGGCCGGTCCGGTGACCAGGGCGACGGCCAGGACGAAACCGGCGAATAAGACGATCTTGCCGCTCTTCATGTGGAACCTCCTGTCGGTGATCCGGGGCGGCCGGCGGGTCGCCGTCGCCGCCCCCGAATCCCGTTTGCGTTCATAATAGGCCTTTTTGCCCGAAAAATAAAGCCCGCCGGGCCGGTAACCTCTCGACAGGGGAGCCTCCCACGGGGGCACGGCCCGCTTCTCAGTACCCTTGGCGCGTCCGGACCTTGTGCCTGTAGTTCGGCGTCGTCACCCGGATCCAGCGGTAGAGCTCGGCCGTGTCCTGGTACGACGTGTAGCCGATGATGTACTGATGGGCCTGCTCGGCCCGGATCTCCTCGAGGACGGCGTCGAGGCCGGCCGGCTCGTCGAGGAACCAGGCCTTGCCCCCGGTGGCCGCGGAGAATTTCTCCAGCGTGGCGACGATCCCGGCCGAAGTCAGGCCGGAGGAGCGCTTGTAGGCCTTGAGCGTCTGCTCGTTCAGGGGGAGCTTGTAGCCGACGGTGTAGATGGGGACGTCGACCCGCCGGGCGATCTCCAGGGCCTCCTCGGGGGTCGAGGCGCTGTCGTTGTCGATGCCGTCGGTCAGGAGAAGCAGGGCCCGCTTCTCGTTCCTGGCCCGGGTGGCGAACTCGGGCGACACGGCCACGGCGTCGTTGAGGGCGGTCTGGCCGTAGGGCTCGGCCGCGTCGAGGGCGCGCAGGAACTCCGACTTGTCGGCCGAATGCTTGGCGGCGACCTCGACCTGGCCGTCGGCGAAGACGAGCAGGGCGATCTCGTCGCGCGGCCGCAACAGGTCCGTGGCCAGGCGCCGGAGCGCGGCCTTGCAGTCGGCCAGCTTTCTCTCGAGGCCCATGCTGCCGCTGACGTCGAGGAGGACGGTCAGGCTGAGGGGCGAGCTGAAATCGTGGGAGAAATAGGTGATGGGCTTCTTCTTGTTGTTCTCGTAGATCGTGAAGTCCTTCTCCACGAGGTTGTTGACGAAGCGCCCCCGGCCGTCCTGGACGGTGACGGCGAGGGAGATGGCCCGGACGACGTATTCGTGGGAGGCCGGGTCTCTGACCTGCTCCTGGGCGAACGTCGCCCCCGGCGCCGGCCCGAGAACGGCCAGGCAGGCGAGGAACGACGCCACCAGGACACGGCTTTTCATGGCGACTCGCGCGAGGGTCGATCTCCAAAATACCACGGCCCCGTCGGGGAAGCAAGGAAAGGCGGCCGGACGCGGGGCCGGGCTTCGGCGCGTTCCATCCCGGGTTTTGTCGGCGGGGGAGGGACGATTGCGGACCGTTCAGCCCCAGCCAGGTGATTCAGGGGTCGTCGAGCACAGCGGCCGCGGCGGCGTGGCCGTTCGGTGGGCTTGGGGGCCCGCGATGCGAGGAGCCGCCCAGAGGGGATACTCGGACTCGGCCCGGAAAGGCAGCGGGCCCGTTTCTTCGGAAAGGGAGGGGGAGCGGCGGCCGGGCATCTTTCCTCTGAGTCGTCGCCCGTCGGCCAGCAGTAGAAGGAAATAGGCGGCGGGCGCCAGGGCGACGCAGACGATGAGACCGACGAGAGCCGTCATCGCTCCGAGTATCTCCGAAGAAGGAAGGGAGGGAATCCCCTTAAATGAGGATTCGAGGGAGCATTCGGCCCGGAGGCGGCCCTAGTCGTAAGCCTCTTCGGGGCTCACCTACGGTATCCGGCCTTGAAGCCGCTTCGGCCGAAGAGGTCGCGGTGGAGCCTGCGGCCGTCGGCCATCAGCCGGAGGAAGTAAGCGGGGATGGCAAGGGAACCGACGAGGGCTGCGAGGAGCGTGGTCAGCGGTCAGTCCGTCCCTTTCACTCAGCCCGGCCCTGGCCTCGGGGCCAGCCGCCTTCTCCGTCCGTCCTTGGCTACCGTGTCTCGGCGAAGTCGAGGCAACTCTCGCATTTTCCGAAGCGCCTGTCAAGTCTTTTGTTATCAATTCGTTATGAGCACAGCAAGGCTCAAGATGTCGTATGACAACGGGCCGGAGGCGCAAGATGTGGTGGCGAATGCGCGCCACAAGCGCTGATCGAACGCGTCACGGAGGGGCCGCTACGGACCGCGCGGCGTTTTGACGGAGCCCGTCGCCCGTGGTAGTCTGATCTCGCCGCGGAGTTTTCCCAGGCGAGGAGAGAGAGGGCCGGTCGCGGTCGCGCGGCCGGGTCTTCGGACGTCGCGCCGGCGGTCGGCCGCCGGCACGGCGAGACAGTGAGGAGGTTTCGATGAAGGTCGCGTTCTATCAGGACATCCCGCCCCAATCCGTCGAGGACCCGGACGCGTCCGGCGTGACCATGCGCGTCGCCATCGGGCCGGACGACGGGGCGCCCAACTTCGTCCTGCGGGTGTTCTCGGTCGAGCCGGGCGGGCACAGCCCCCGCCACGCCCATCCCTACGAGCACGAGGTCTTCGTCCACTCGGGGCGGGGCGAGGTGTTCTGCGAGGGGACGACGCGTGCCTTCGGACCCGGCCACGTGGCCTACATCCCGCCGGGCGCGCTCCACCAGTTCCGGAACACCGGCGCCGAGCCGCTGGTCTTCGTCTGCGTCGTCCCCCGCAAGGACAAGCAGCGGGCCGTTGCCCGCTAGGCAGCGGAAGGGTTCGGGGAGCGCTTCTCCACGAAGCTCACGGGACGGGCGTCCCCGCCCGACATCCTGATGTCGCCCTGAAAGAAGCAGCCTTCGGCGATGGCGATCCTGGCGGCTTCGATGTCGCCGGTCATCCGGCTATCCGGGCCGAGCTCGACCGGGCCCGGCGTATGGATACGGCCTTCCAGCTCTCCGTTGACGATGACGGCCGGGGCCGTGATATTGCCGCGGACCCGCCCGCCTTTCTCGACCTTGACCAGGCCGCCGCTCTCGAGGTCTCCCTCGACGGAACCCAGAACGCGGATGCCGTGTTCGCCGCGGAGGCTCCCCTGGAGCGTCGTGTCCGGGGCGATCACGGATTCGACGGCTTCGGCCTTGTCCTCGATGCGCCTCGATAGGTCGTCCCGAGTGAACATGCGTCTGTCCTCTCCCGCGTGAGATGTCCTTTCCCGGCTCTAAGGATAGGCGGAACGCGGGGGCGAGTCAACGGAAGTTGTGGGGAGCCGGGGGAGCTGCGGGGTTGTGGGAGCTGTGGGGGGTGTGGGAGCTGTGGGAGGTGTGGGAGCTGTGGGGGTTAATATTGCATGACCG
>JAKQUO010000024.1 GCA_029569255.1 Acidobacteriota bacterium
CATCCCGAACAGCCTGAACGGCCCGCCGGCGGAGCTGCTCCTGGGCGGCCGCAGGCAACGATCTCGCATCCTTGTTCTTCATGAAGGCAGCTTATCATATCAAACCTCAAATAGCAAGCTATTTAATGCTCTGATTAATAATTTCCTAGGGACTCGCGTTTCCACGAATTCGAGGAGGTCCTCATGGCTATCCGTATAGGCATCAACGGGTTCGGGCGCATCGGCCGGAACATGCTCCGGGCGTCCTGGAACGATCCGGCCATCGAGTACGCGGCGGTCAACGACATCACCGACGCCAAGACCCTGGCCCACCTGCTCAAGTACGACTCCGTCCTGGGCACCTTCAAGGAGGACGTCCGGGCGACCGAGGACGCGATCGTCGTCAACGGCAGGAAGATCCGCGTCCTGGCCGAGAAGGAGATCGGCAAGCTCCCCTGGAAGGATCTCGGCGTCACGGTCGTCATCGAGTCCACGGGCAAGTTCACCAAGCGCCCCGACGTCATCCAGCACATCGAGAAGGGAGGCGCCTCGAAGGTCATCGTCTCCGCCCCGGCCACGGACCCGGACGTCACCCTGGTCCTGGGCGTCAACGAGACGGCCTACGACCCGGCCAGGCACCACGTCATCTCCAACGCCTCGTGCACGACCAACTGCCTGGCCCCCGTGGTCAAGGTCCTCCACGACGGCTTCGGCGTCGAGCGCGGCCTCATGACCACCGTCCACGCCTACACGAACGACCAGAAGATCCTCGACGCGCCGCACAAGGACCTGCGCCGGGCCCGGGCCGCGGCCGTGTCCCAGATCCCGACGACGACCGGCGCGGCCAAGGCCGTCGGCCTGGTCATGCCCGAGCTCAAGGGCAAGATCGACGGCTTCGCCATCCGCGTCCCGACCCCCGACGTCTCCATCGTCGACTTCGTCGCCGTGCTCAGGAAGACGGCCACGGCCGACGAGCTCAACGCCGCCTTCAAGGCCGCTGCGGACGGGCCGCTCAAGGGCATCCTCGGCGTCACGGACGAGCCGCTCGTCTCCTGCGACTTCATGGGCGATCCCCGCTCCGGGGTCGTCGACCTGCTCTCGACCAAGGTCCTCGACGGCACCCTGGCCAAGGTCATCGCCTGGTACGACAACGAGTGGGGGTACTCCTGCCGGCTGGCCGACCTGGCCAAATACATCGTCAAGTGAGGCGTGCATGGACTTCCTCACCGACCTCGACGTCAAGGGCAAGCTCGTCTTCCTCCGCGTCGACTTCAACGTCCCTCTCGACGACAAGGGCGCCATCCGCGACGACAACCGCATCCGGGCCTCGCTGCCGACGATCCAGTGGCTGCTCGAGCGCGGCGCCCGCCTGGTCATCGCCTCCCACCTCGGCCGCCCCAAGGGCAAAGCCGACCCCAAGATGAGCCTGGCCCCGGCCGCCGAACGGCTGGCCGAGCTCATCCCGAACAAGGTCACGATGGCCCCCGACGTCGTCGGCCCCGAGGTCGCCCGGCTGAAGGCCGGCCTGGGCGAGGGCGAGGTCCTCGTCCTCGAGAACGTCCGCTTCTACCAGGAGGAGGAGAAGAACGACCCCGGCTTCGCCGCCCAGCTGGCCGAGGGGATCGACGTCTTCGTCAACGACGCCTTCGGCTCGAGCCACCGGGCCCACGCCTCGGTCGTCGGCATCGCCGACCGCGTCCCGGTCAGGGGCGCCGGCTTCCTCATGAAGAAGGAGGTCGACTACCTGAAGAAGGCCGTCCACACGCCGGTCAAGCCCTACGTCGCCATCCTCGGCGGGGCCAAGGTCTCGGACAAGATCGAGATCATCGAGAGCCTGATCGGCAAGGCCGATTCGATCCTCATCGGCGGGGCCATGGCCTACACCTTCCTCAAGGCCCAGGGCCTCGGCGTCGGGACATCGCTCGTCGAGAACGACCAGCTCGAGGTCGCCATGGTCGTCCTGGACAAGGCCAGGCGGAACGCGGTCAGCTTCCACCTGCCCCAGGACCACGTCCTGGCCAGGGCCGCCGTGGCCGGGGCCGAGACCAGGATCGTCGAGCACCTGCCCTTCCCCGAGGACATGATGGGCGTCGACATCGGCCCCAAGACGGTCGAGGCCTACGGCCAGGTCATCGCCGCGGCCAAGACGATCTTCTGGAACGGCCCGATGGGCATCTTCGAGATCGAGGAGTTCGCCAAGGGCACGATCGGCGTCGCCCGGGCCGTGGCCGCCTCCGGGGCGGTCTCCATCGTCGGCGGCGGCGATTCGGCGGCCGCGGTCAAGAAAGCGGGCCTCCGGGACAAGATCAGCCACATCTCGACCGGCGGCGGGGCCTCGCTCGAATACATCGCCTACGAGACCCTGCCCGGCATCACCGCGCTGGAGAAGTAGATGCTGGCCCGCAAGCGCCGCGGCCCGTTCGTCGCGGGCAACTGGAAGATGCACCTGACGCTCGCCGAGGCCCGGGAGCTGGCCCGCGAGGTCGCCGCGGCCGCGCCGGGACTCGGCGGGAGCGGCCTCGTCCTCGTCCCGCCCTTCACCTCGCTCGCCGCGGTCGGCGACGCGGTCGCCGGCTCGGCGGTCGGCCTGGGGGCGCAGGACCTCTACTGGGAGGACAAGGGGGCCTTCACCGGCGAGGTCTCGGGGCCGATGCTCAAGGACGCCGGCTGCGCCTACGTCCTGGTCGGCCACTCCGAGCGGCGACGGCTCTTCGGGGAGACCGACGAGACGGTCAACCGGAAGGCCCGGGCGGCCCTGCGGAGCGGCCTCTCACCGGTCGTCTGCGTCGGCGAGGTCCTCGAGGAACGGGAAGCCGGCCGGACCACGGCCCGGATCGACCTCCAGCTCGCCGGAGGGCTGGCCGGCCTGTCGGGGGAGGACATGGGGCGGGTCATCATCGCCTACGAGCCCGTCTGGGCCATCGGGACGGGAAAAACGGCCTCCCCGGCCCAGGCCGAGGAGGTCCACGCCCATATCCGGCGGCGCCTCGAGGAAGCCTATGGAAAAGGGGCGGCCGGGTGTGCTATAATCTACGGCGGCTCGGTAAAGCCGGCCAACTCCTATTCGTTGTTCAAAGAAGAGAACATCGACGGATTCTTGGTCGGGGGAGCGTCCCTCGAGGCCGACGGTTTCGTCGGCATCGTCCGGGAGGCCCTCCGAGCCTACAGGGAAGAAACGTGAGCGCTTTAATCATCATCCTGCACATCGTCGTTTGCCTGATCCTGATCTTCGCCGTCCTGCTCCAGTCGGGCAAGGCCGCGGACCTGGCCGGGGCCTTCGGCGGCGGCGGCAGCCAGACCGCCTTCGGGGGCCGGGGCACGGCCACCCTGCTGTCGAAGGTCACGACGGCGTCCGCGATCATCTTCATGCTGACCTCGCTCGGGCTGTGGATCCTGTCCGGACGCGAGGGCTCGTCCGTCGTCGGCAAGGAGAAGGCGCCCGCGCCGCCGGCCGCCCAGACGGCGGCCCCCGCGGCGACGACGCCCGGAGACAAGACGGCGGCCGCGCCGCCCGCGGCCGCGACCGAACAGAAGACCGAGGCGAAGGCCGAGGCCGAGAAGCCGCCGGCTCAGGCCCCGGTCGAGAAGAAATAGTCCCCTTTCATGCCGAAGTGGTGGAATTGGCAGACACGCTAGCTTGAGGGGTTAGTGGCCGCAAGGCTGTGGGGGTTCGAGTCCCCCCTTCGGCATTCCGTTCCTTCCGACCCGACCTGTTCGCAGGGACGACCCGATTCATCTCCGTCTCGGTTCCATCGCGCGTTCTGAGCCTCCGGACGAACCGGCCCGGCCCCGGCGGCATCGTTCCCGGGGTTCGCGGCCCGGGGGACTGCCCATCCTCCCCTCGGGCCTCCCGCCCGGGGGCCGCCTCTCAGCTCGCTCCGTCGGCTTCGCCTCAGGTCCGGCTGGCCGCCCAGAGGGCGAAGCTGCTCTCGTCCATGGCCCCGACCGAGCGGCCCCGCTCCGCGCCCTTGTTGACGATGACGAAGGTCGGGACGCCCTGGACGCCGAACTGCCGGGCCAGCTCCGGGTGATGCTCCACGTTGATCCGGATGACCACGATCTCGCCGGCCCGGCGGGCGGCCAGCCGCTCGAGGATCGGGTGCATCATGTGGCACGGGCCGCAGGTCGTCGAGTAGAAATCGGCCAGCACGGGCAGGCTGGAGGCGTGGAAGAGGTTCAGGATGCCGTCCGGGCCGGGCTCGAGGACCTCCCCCGGCTCCGGCAGGCGCGCCTTGCAGCGGCCGCAAAGGACCGTCTTGCCCCGGGCCTCGAGCGGGAAGTTGTTGGTCGCGCCGCACGCGGCGCAGCTGACCTTGACCTTGCCGTTCGCTCTGTCGTCGGCCACCGCCCCTCCTCTACTTCTTGATCGGGTACGGGGGGATGGGCGGCAGCTCGCGGCCCTTGCTCTTGAGCTCTTCGAGCGCGACCTCGATCCCCTTGTTGAGCTGGTCGTCGATGCCGGCGAACTCGCGGGCCGGGTCGTTGTCGACGACGATGTCGGGCTCGACGCCCACGCCCTCCATGATCCAGCCCTTGCCGTCGGGGCTGAACGGGGCGAACTCGGGCTTGTTGAGGGAACCGCCGTCGAGGAGCGGCAGCGTGCCGCGGATGCCGACGACGCCGCCCCAGGTGCGCTTGCCGATGAGCTTGCCCAGCTTGAGGGTCTTGAAGCGGTAGGGGAAGATGTCGCCGTCGGAGGCCGAGAACTCGTCGCAGAGGCAGACCTTGGGGCCGAGGAAGGCCGCGGCCGGGTCGGGCCAGGCGACCTGGTTGCGGGCCATCTCGACCATGACCATCTCCCGGACGAGCCGGTCGATGACCATGGGCGAGACATTGCCGCCGCCGTTGCCGCGGACGTCGATGATCAGGGCCTTCTTGCGCAGCTGCGGATAGAAGCGCTTGACGAACTCGTTCAGGCCCTCGACCCCCATGTTCGGGATGTGGATGTAGCCGACCTTGCCGCCCGAGGCCTTGTCGACCTTGGCGATGTTCGACTCGACCCAGTCGTTGTAGTAAAGGGCGTTCTCCGTCTCGATGGGCACGACGACGACGTCCCGGCCGCCTTTGCCGTCCGCGGCGGCCGCGACCTTGAGGGTGACTTGGCGCCCCGCCTTGTTGTAGAGCTCCCGGCCGAGGTCGGTCGACGGATCGAGCGGCCGCCCGTCGACGGCCACGATGTGCTCCCCTTCCTTGACGTCGACCCCGATCTCGGTCAGGGGCGAGCGCAGGCCGCGGTCCCAGTTCTGGCCCTTGAGGATCCGGTCGATCCGGTAGGCCCCGGTCTTGGCGTCGCGACTGAGCCCGGCCCCGAGCATGCCGACGCCGACCTTGGGCGGGGAAGGCATGTCGCCCCCGCCGACGTAGGTGTGCCCGGCGCTGAGCTCGCCGATGAGCTCGCCGATGACATAGGTCAGGTCGGCCCGGTGGTTGACGGCCGCGGCCAGCGGCTCGTAGCGGAGACGGAGGGCCTCCCAGTCGACGCCGTGCATGTTAGGGGCGTAGAAGAACTGCTTCATCTGCCGCCAGCACTCCTCGTAGATCTGGCCCCATTCCTGGCGGCGGTCCAGGGCGACTTCCATGCCCGAGAGGTCGAGCCGCGCCTCCAGCTTGACCGGGGCCTTGGGCAGGTCGATGATGCCGTAAGCGCGGTCCGTCGCCACGAGCATCTTCTTCCCGTCGGCCGAGACCTCGTAGCCGTCGATCTTGCCCAGCTCCGTTTCCTTGAGCGCGGCGAGGTCGTAGAGCATCAGGGACGGCGCGTTCTCCAGCGGCTTGAAGCGGCCATAATAGACGGCGTCGCCCGCGGCGTAGATCCGGCCGTAGTTGGCCGTCTCGATGGGCAGGGCGACGATGCGGCCGGCGAGGCCGTCGGCGTCGACCTTGATCGGGGGCACGGCCTCCGGCTCGGCTTTGGCGGCGGGCTTCTCGCCGGCTTTGGCGGCCGCCTTGGCGCCGGCGGCCGGGGCGGCGGCCTTGTCGGGCTTGACCGCCACCTCGTCGCTCTTGGGGGCGAAGGGGGACTTGACGTCCTTGGCCAGGGTCACGAAGAAGACCCGGGACATGGCGAGATAGGCGTGGTTCCACTCGGTCTGGCTGTAGACCGGGCTGAAGTCGCGGTCGGAGACGAAGAAGAGGTATTTCCCGTCCCGGCTGAAGGCCGGATCGCCGGAGTTGTACCAGGCGTCGGTCACGGGGACCGCCCTCTTGGCCTCGACCGAGTAGAGATAGACCCGGTTCGGGGTCTCGGCCTCGGGGAAGCCGTAGGCGATCCAGCGGCTGTCCGGCGACCAGTCGAACTGGGTGATCTCGCCGGCCGCCGCGGCGGCCACGACCGTGACGGCCTTGGTGGCCACGTCGACGAACGAGAGCCGGAGCATCTTGTCGTTCCAGAGGATCTTCGAGCCGTCGGGGGACCAGAGGATCCGGTATTTGTAGGTGTCGCCGCCGGTCGTGAGCTGGCGGGGCTCGCCCGTCCCGTCCTGGCTCGTGAGCCAGATCTCCTCCGTGCCGCTCTTGTCGGAGACGAAGGCGATCGTCCGGCCGTCGGGCGACCACTGGGGGTCGCGCTCGTGGACGCCCGGGGTCCGGGTCAGGTTGCGGGTGTTCCCGTGCTTGGCGGGGACGGTGAAGATGTCCCCGCGGGCGCCGAAGAGGGCTCGCTGGCCGTCGGGGGCGATGCCGGAGCTGGTGACCCGGTCGCCGACCTTGATCGTCTTGCCGCGTCCGGAGACCATGTCGTCGGCGATGACGACCGGCACCCGCGCCGTCTTCTCCGTGGCCAGGTCGAAGAGATAGAGGAACCCGCCGTTCTCGAAGACGATGTGCTTGGGCCCGAGCGAGGGGAACTTGATGTCGAACTCGCCGAAATCGGTCAGCTTGCGGGTGGCCCGGGAGGCCAGGTCGTAGACGTAGAGGTTCATCCGCTTGGCCTGGTCGCGGTCGGAGAGGAAATAGATCCGGTCGCCGCTCCACATGGGGATGATGTCCAGGGCCGGGTCATTGGTGATGTTCTCGACGGTTTTCGTGGCGAAATCGTAGATCCAGACGTCGTCGGCCATGCCGCCCCGGTAGCGCTTCCAGGTCCGGAACTCGCGGAAGATGCGGTTGTAGGCCAGCTTGGAACCGTCGGGAGAGAAGGAGCAGAAGCCGCCGCGGGGCAGCGGGAGCCGGTCCGGCGCGCCGCCGTCCTTCGAGACGAGGTAGAGCTGGCCGTTGAAGTCGTTCCACTCGGCCATGCGGGAGCGGAAGACGACGCTCCGGCCGTCGGGAGCCCAGCCCATGACCAGGTTGTTCGGGCCCATCCGGTCGGAGATGTCGTCGCGGGCGAGCGAGGGGGTGTAGGTCAGGCGCTTCGGCGCGCCGCCCCCGGCCGGGATGAGGTAGACCTCGCGGTTGCCGTCGTACTCGCCGGTGAAGGCGATCGAGGCGCCGTCGGGCGAGAAGCGCGGGAAAGCCTCGTAGCCTTCGGAGAAGGCGGTGAGCTTGCGGGCGACGCCGCCGGCGAGGGGCACGGTGTAGAGGTCGCCCGCGCAAGTGAAGACGACGGCATCGTTCGAGACCGTCGGGAAGCGCAGGACGCGCGCCTCCTGCGGGCCGGACGACAGCGTCGCCAGGGGCAGCGCCAGGAACAGCAGGGCCAGCGATCGGATCGGCTTCATCGGACCTCCTCGGCGGCCGGCGGGGCCGCTCATTCCGGTTTCGTTCTCCGCAGGAGCGCTTTCCGCCGGGCGGCCGGAAAGCGCTCGATGGCGTAGCGCAGGGTCGTCCGGGGGATGGCCGGACCGTGCTTCAGGAGGAACGCCTCGAGGCGGCGGGCGTCGGCCTTGCCGGCCTCGCGCAGGAGCCAGCCGTTGGCCTTGCGGATGAGGTCGTCGTCGATCGGGAAGGCCGAGGCCGAGAGGTCGTAGATCGCCGCCAGGAACTCGGGCTTGCGGGCCAGCTTGACGAAGGAGACGAGCGAGGCCCTCTTGACCCAGCGGTTGGGGTGGCGGATCCAGGTCTTGATCCTGGCCACGTAAGCCGGGTAGCGCTCGAGGAAGGCGGCCATGGCGTCTCCGCAGAAGACGTCGACCGAGGCCCAGTTGTCCAGCCGGTCGGCGGCCAGCCAGGCCTTGACCTTGGCGAAGAAGGCCGGGGGGTAGGAACCCTTGAACCGGGACAGGATGAGGACTCCGACGCCCTTGGCCTCGAGCTCGGCGTCGGCGAAGAGGATGTCGCAGAGAGCGACGGCGTCGGCGTAGGTCCAGTCGCCTTTGACGCGGCCGTATAGCCCGGCGGCCATGGCCCGGACATCCGGGGACCGGACGCCGTAGCTTTTTATCGTTCCCTTGAAATAGCGCTCGGCGCCGCGGGCGCGGGCCGGGTCGGCCTTGGCGGCCAGGGCCCGCCGCGCCTCCCGGGCGACGTCATTCGGGCTGATCTCGCACGGCATCTTTCCCTCGATTGTATCATGACGGGGTCAAACCTTTAATTTTTTAATTTTTTCTGAGGACCGCCCCGGTTCGTGGTCATTCAAGCAAAAAATTAAAAAATTAAAGGTTTGACCCCGTCTTAAAGGCGGGAGAGGATGGAGTTGGAGACGAGAAGCCTGTCCGGCGGGATGCGCAGCCTGTCGCCGCTCCGGATGACGAGGCCGTCGGCGACGAGCTCGTCGATGGCCCGGCCGTGAAGGGCGGCGAGATCGACGCCGAAGCGCTCGCCGATGGCCCGGATATCGACGCCCTCGACGAGCCTCAGCCCGACGACGAGGGCTTCCCTGGCCGCCTCGGCGGCGTCGAGCTCGACGACCTCGGCCCGGGGGCTCCGGCCCTCCCCGAGGGCCTCGGACCAGGCCGCGAGCGACGGCAGGTTCGTCCAGCGCCTTCGGCCGATGTGCGAGCCGGCCGCAGGGCCCAGACCCAGGAACGGCCCGTAGCGCCAGTACTTGAGGTTGTGGCGGCATTCCCGGCCCGGCCGGGCGAAGTTCGAGACCTCGTACCGCCGCAGCCCGGCGGCCTCGAGGGCGTCCGCCGCCCGCCGGAAGGCCTCGACCGCGGCGTCCTCGTCGACCGGCCGGCGGCGAAGCTCCTCCTCGAAGGGCAGCCCTTCGACGCTCTCCAGGAAATAGACCGAGACGTGGTCCGGCTCGAGATCGAGGAGGGTCCGGACGGAACGGGCCGCGCTCCCCGCGCTCTCGCCCGGGATGCCGGTCATGAGGTCGACGGCCAGGACGTCGAAACCGGCCCGGCGGGCGGCCCGGCAGAACCGGAGCGCCTCCCCGGCCGTGTGGCCCCGTCCGAGCGTCCGCAGGACCGCGTCGTCGAAGGACTGGGCCCCGACGCTCAGGCGGGTGACCCCGGCGTCGCGCCAGCCGCCGAGGAAGCCCTCCCCTTCTCCGCCGGGGTTGGCCTCGAGGGTGAACTCGGCGATGGCGGCCCCGAAGCGCGTCTCGGCCAAGCCCCGCGCGGCGGCCACCTCACCGGGCGCCAGCAGCGACGGGGTCCCCCCGCCGATATAGAGCGTGTCGAAGCGAAGGCCGTCGGCCCCGGGCGCCCGGTCCGTCTCCGCCGCCTCCGCCGCCTCCGCCTCCCTGACCAGCCCTTCCCGCCAGGCCCGCAGCCCGGCCGCGGTCGGCCGCTCGCTGTAGAAGTGGCAATAGGGGCACTTCGCCGCGCAGAAGGGGAAGTGCACATAGAGGCCGGCCGTCACGGGAAGCTCCGCACCCGGCCTCGCGCCGCCGCCCGGCCCCTCAGTCCTTTCCCTCGTAACCGGCCGCCGCGTAATACATGGCCCGGTCGAAGAAGACGAGGACCCGGTGCTGGAGGTCCATGGCCTGGTAGAGGTCGAGGGCGGTGTCCAGCAGCCCCGCGGCCTGGACCTTCGCCCAGAGGAGGCGGCGGATGTGGCAGAGGGAGAGCACGATCTCCGAGAACGGAAAGCCCTCCCGGCGGCGCTGCCGTCCCAGGGCCGTCCAATAGGTCCGCACCTCCTCCTTGGTCGCCTCGTGGGAGATCCACTTGCCGAGCTGGCTGTAGACGCGATGGGCCCTCTTGTAGATCTCCTTCTGGTCGAAGCCCTGATAGCTCGGCATCCTCGGATCGCGGCGGATGTCCTCGACGTAGCGGACGGTCAGCTCGTCGGCGTTGAGCTCGATCAGGTCGACCAGTCTGCGGGAGGCCGTCGACTCGAAAAAGAGGTCTTCGCCGGAGTCCAGCACGATACCCCTCTCCTCGGCCTAAGATTAGCACGACCCGGCCCGTCTGTCAACACTAAAAAAACCGGCGGGCGGACCCGGGCCAGGCCTTCCACGGCGCCCGGTGCGGGGAATCGAGTCGGCGGGAGAAAGCGCCACCCCGGCCCTGTCTTCAGGGGCGGATGGAGAGCGTGAGCTTGATGACCCCGCGCTCGCCCAGCGGCACGAACCGGCCCAGGGGGTCCCAGGACCGCCCCCAGTTCTTGTTGTAGACGAGGTAGACCTCGTTCCCCGGGGTGATCTGCCAGCGCAGCCGGGCGTTCCAGCCCAAGCTGTCCGTGATGTCGTCGTACTGGATGTAGTTCAGGAAGCCGATGTCGGGCGAGAGGAAGAAGTCGGCCTTGAGCTGATAGACGTTCTGGCTGAAGTCCCCCTGGGGCATCCGCCCCCGGACGAGGTTGGCGTTGAAGGCCAGGCTGGCGTAGCCCTTGAGCTTCAGCGTCAGCCCCAGGTTGATGTCGTCGTAGTGGCCGGAATAGAACCGGCCGAAATGATAGCCCGCGTCGGCCACGACCGGCCGGTGGCCGGCCGACTGAGCGCTGACCATGACGTTCGTGAAATCGTACGGTCCGGCCGGGAGCACGACCCCCTCGGCGATCTCGAAGTCGTAGGGCAGGACGTCGCGGGAGGATTCGATGTTGACGCCGAGCGTCTCGCCGCTCTGCGTCCGGAAGCTCAGCGGCGTGAACCGGAGCATCCGCGTCTCGAGGGCGCCGGCGAGGTCCCAGTAGTAGTCGGCGCTGGCGCTGAGGAAGAACTGGCGGACGGCCCTCGCCAGGACGCCCCCCCGGGGCCGGGGCTGGAAACCGGCCATGACGAAGCCCGTCTGGATGCCCTGCCGCATCATGAACCCCAGGCCGGGGTCGAGCGCCTCGCCGTAGTAGGCGTAGGTCGTCTGGACGTTCCAGAGGTTGTTCGGGTAATTGGCCCGGAACCCGAAGCCGTGGCGGCGTCCCTCCTCCCGCGTGTTCCAGTTGTAGACGCCCCAGGCGGCCAGCATGATGTTCTTGTCGCCCAGGAACCGCGACGACGAGTAGTTGACGTCGAACCCGGCCAGGGTGTTCCTCTCCCCCGTCGGGCTGCCGTTGGTGAAGATGAGCCCGACCTTGCTCTCGGAGAAGATGTTCTGGGTGACGCGGGCGGCGAACATGTTCTGGCCGCCGACCCGCCCGCCGCCTGAAAGCGTGAACGCCCCCGTCTGGACGTCGAGCACGGACAGGTTCGTGTCGCCGATCTTGCCGTAGAGCTTGCTCCCGAACCGGACCGGGACCTGCGAGCCCTGGAAAAGCCCGATCCGCCGGCTGAAGAACGGCGTGAAGCTGAAGCTCGAGCTGAAGCTGAAGACCTCCGAGCCCTCCAGGAAGAACATCCGCTTCTCCGGGAAGAAGAGCGGGAAGCGGGTCAGGTTGATGCGCCGCTCGTCCACCTCGGTCTCGGCGAAGTCCATGTTGAAGCTGGCCACGCCGACCAGGCTCGGGGTGAAGCTCTTGTAGAGGTCGAACCCGCCGTCGATCCCGGCCTCGATCCCGTCCGGCCGGACGGGATCGAGCGGGTCCTTGGCCGCCGACCCGAGGCCGTAGGGCCGGAAGGTGATCCCCAACCCCTGCCTGATCCCCTCGATCCCCTGCAGGGACGCCGCTTCGTTGGGGTTGTAGAAGTTGCTGTCCAGGGTCGTGCCCGAGAGCCGGTTCGTCTCCTGCTTCCGGGCGATCGTCCGCTCGATGTTGATGCCCCAGACAGATAGGCCCGGCTTGAACGAGATCGTCTTGAACGGGATGCGGATCTCGGTCGACCAGCCCCCGTCGAGGCGCCGGCTCTTGGCCTCCCAGATCCCGTCCCAGTTGAGGCTGGAGCTGCCGGCGTAGACCAGGCCCTCGCCGCGGGCGCCGCGCGGGTTGACGAAGAAGAGGTAGGCGTTGCGCTTGTCCTGGAACGGGTCGAGGAGGACCCGCACGAGGTCGTCGCTCGAGGACGACATGCCTCCGTAGCGTCCCCAGCCGCCGCCGTAGCCCATCATGCCGCCCCCGCCGCCGCCGCTCCCTCCGTCGCGGGCCATCGAGTTGGCCGAGATGCGGCCGGGCTCGCTGTCGAAGCACATCACGCCGACATAGAGGTTGTGGTCGTCGTAGAGGACACGGGCCTCGGTCCGCTCGCTCGGGTCTTCGCCGGGCCGCGGCTCGACCATGCGGAACCCGTCGATCGCCGGGGCCGCCCCCCAGGCGGGATCGTCGAGGAGGCCGTCGATCCGGGGCGCCTCCGCCGTCCGCACGGCCTTGAGCTCGACAGCGGGCCCGGCCGCGCGCGCGGCGGCGACCGCGGCCCCGGCGGCCAAGAGCAGCCCGGGCGCGAGCAGGGCGAACAGGGCGGGCAGGGCCCTGCGGACGGGCGAGGCCGCGTTCTCGTGTCTCGGCATTCGGTCGTCTCCTTGGGTCACCCGGGCGGGCGGGCGGAATGCGGCATAAGAGTATTGGACGAGGACGGCGCTTTTTACTTCCCCGCCGGGCGAACCTCGCCTCGGCCGACCTGTTCGGCGCGCCCTTACGCCGGAGGGCGGGCGTTCGGCTTGCGCCCGACCGCGAAGGAAGCCCCGATGGCGCCCAGCCCGAGCACCAAGAAAACCGCCGCCGCCCCGAGCAGAGGCGCTCTCGAGGACCCCGAGCCGCCCTTCGGCATGACGTAGCTGACGACCTTCTTGGAGGCGTCGTACTTGGCCTGGGTCGCCTGGGCCGGGAGCTGGAGGCGGCTGTTGCCGCGGATGGTGCCCATCTGGTTCGAGGCGGTCTCGTTGAAGTAGACGATCTTCTTGGCCTCGTCGAGGTTGCTGAAGACGGCCTCGGGGGCCACCTCGACCTCCCAGCGGTTGCCCAGGTTCCTGGCCGCGCCGAGCATCCTGATGTTGAAGATCACGGTGCGGCCGGAGTCGTCCCAATCGGCCTTCTGCTCGGCCACTTCGACGCCGGCCCGGTTCGAGGCCAGGTCGCGCGTCAGGAGATAGAGGTTGCTCACGCTGTTGCGGAGCATCTGGTATCGGTCCATGGGCAGGGTCAGCTTCAGCGCCACGACCATGTCGCCGACGGGCGACAGGGTGAAAGTGCCGTCGTAGCCGATGTCCTGGGCCTGAAGCGCCGCGCCCCCGAGGAGGGCGATCCCGAGCGCCGCCGCGACCGCGAGATGACGAAAGATCCCAAGGTTCTTCATGGCTTCGCTCCTCTCCCGCCTCACTGGCGCTCCAGGGCCAGGGAGGCCGTGACGCCCATCGCGTTGGCGAACTGTCCCTGCATGCCGCGCCCGCCCGCGACGACTTGGAGCGCGACGCGGTAGGGCAGGCCCTGCGCGGGCATCATCATCCCGTCGATCGAGACCTGGGCCTGCTGGCAAACGGCCTGGACGTTCACACCGTCGAAGGTGCCCTGGAAGGGGTTCTGTTCCTGGACCTGGTGCATCATCCCGTCCTGGCCCATCTGTTGATAGCTGAAGCGGAAGACGAGCTGGACCTGGCTGCCCTGCTGGGCGACCTGGCAGAGGCCGGTCATGGATTGCCCGGTGGGCAGGTGGATGACGCAGGCCCAGTTGCCGGTCAGGGCCGCAGCGCCCGGGCCGACCTGTTGCTGGCCCCCGCCTCCCCCTCCTCCCCCGGCGGGGGCCCGCCGCGTGGCCGGCGCCCCGCGCTCGGCCAATTCCATGACGCCCCACTTCTCGAGGATGTCCGGGGGCAGCGGATCGAGCTCGGGATTGCCCACGCCGGCCGTCCAGAAGGCCCGGACGTCGACGAGGTTGTATCGGCCGTTGGAGGTGACCTTCTTCCAGGTCTCGAGGGCGCTCTTGTTGGCCTCGGCGAAGTCCATGCTCTTGGCGTAGCCGTCGCCGACCCCCGTGGCCTCGACCGGCAGGAACTGGCCGCTCCGGGGCAGCCGGGCCATCGGGAAGCAGTGGCCGTCCAGGCTGACCAGGTAGGGCTCGATGTTGACCGAGTTCATCATCGAGGCCATCAGGATGGCCAGGTCGATGCAGGTGCCGCTGCGCTTCTCGATCGTGTCCCGCGGGAACTGGAGGCTCTGCACCGACTTGATGTCATAGGACAGGGACGGGTCCTGGAGGTTGGCCGGGTGCTGGTAGCTGATGTGGATCGTCCGCATCATCTCGTAGAGCTCGGCCAGGACCCGGACGCAGCTCTCGTCGCTCTCGGAGGCCCCGAGGCCCCCGGCCTTCTTGTTGGCCATGGACGCCAGCCGCCCGACGACGGCGTCGTCGCTGCGGGAGACCCAGGCGGCCATGAGGGGATAGTTGGTGTCGTCGTCCTGGAACGCGCCCGACCGCTCTCCCGCGGTCATGTCGGAGAACAGGAACTCGTGGCGGCTCATCATGGTCAGACGGCGCGAATCCGTGAGCGTGTTCTTCTTGCCCGAGGCGTCGACGTACTCGTACTCGAGATACATGTCGGCCGGGGCCCGGCTGGTCAGCCGGGCCGCCTGGGCCGTGAAGATCGGGTGATAGAGGTCGACGACCGTCTGGCCGGGTTCGAGGGCGGGGTAGCGGTGCCAGTTGCTCCAGTCGGATTCGGCGTACTCGGAGACCCGGTAGTGGACGCGGAGGTCGGTGATGCGTCCCCCGGTCTGGTTGCGGAAGACCGACTTGGCCAGCCACATCGGCACCGGGCAATCCGGGGCGCCGTAGGCTTTATAGGCGCCGCCGATGACCCGGTCCTTGAACTTCAGGTCCAGGGCCAGCTCCCCCTTGGCCCCGCCGGGGCCCAGCAATAGCGCCAGGGCGCCAAGGACGAGACCCAGACCGGCCAGGACGCCGCCGGCGAGCCGCAGGACCGAGGGTTTCATGATCTTCTCCCGAGGAAGAGATCGCACAAAACCGCGCACCAAGACGTGGTCATGGATTCCTCCTGTTCCGATTGGCCTTATATTCCTTGAAGACCGGGGGGCTTGTCAAGGCTCTCCGCGGCCGGCCCGCGCCGGCCCGCGCGCGGCCCGCGCCGGTTGACAACCCCCGGGGCCTGACTTACACTCGGGCCGGGTCCGAGGCCATGACCGCCAGTCCTACCGCGAACGCCGCCGGCGGCGCGCCGCCCCGCGGCCCGAAGCCGGCTCTCCCGAGGATCGCCGCCCTGGCCGTCCTGGCGCTCACGGCCGTCCTCATCGCCGTCTCCGTCCCGGTCGATCTCCGGCGCCAGCGCGCCGTGAGCCTCGGCGGCTTGGAAGGCGAGGCCGCGGCCTCGGGCGAGGTGGCCGTCACCAGGGTCGCTCCCGGCTCCCCTTCGGCCCGGGCCGGGGTCCGGCCCGGCGACGTCCTGGTCGCCGTCGAAGGCCGGGCCCTGAAGGACGACCCCGCGGCCGGCCGGCTCCTCGAGGGGCGGGCCGGGACGTCCGTCGCCGTGACCGTCAGGACGGGAGACGCCGGGCCGCGCACGCTGGTGATCGCCCGCTCCCCCGAGCCGGGCAGCGTCGCCGAGCGGCTGGGCGCCCTGGGCATCGGCATCGAGACCATCATCGGCTGCCTCGTCGTCCTGGACGTCGTCGTCCTGCTGGTGTATCTGGGGGTCGCCGTGGTCCTTCTCGCGCGCGGGCGCGGCACGGCGCTGACCGCCTTCGCCGCCGCCGCCTTGGCCCTGTTCGGCGCCGCGGCCACGACCAGCATGCAGGTCCTGGCCAACGAGCCCACGGCCTGGGGCAGGCTGGCGGCCGTGCTGGTGCCGACCGGCTTCGCCGCGGCCTTCACCTTCCTCGGCTTCCTCTATCCGAACGGCCGCTGGGTGCCGCGTTCCGGACGCCTCCTGGCCGGGCTCGTCTGGGCCTGGACGGCGGCCCAGTGGGTCTGGCCCGCGGCCCGGCCGGGGAGCTGGGGCCCGCTTCCGGCCCTGGCCGTCTACATGCTGATGATCGTCGCCATGTTCGCCGCCCAGGTCCGCCGCTACCGGCGCGCCGCCTCGCCGGCCGAACGGGAGCAGATCAAGTGGTTCGTCCTGGCCCTGGCCACGGTCGTCGTCGGCTACGCCCTCTCCCAGGGGGCCGCGCTGGCCATCCAGGCGCTGGGCCGCAGGCCGGGCGGCGCGCCGTGCGCCGTCGTCCTCGTCCTCTGGCAGGTCAGCACGCTCGGCTACCAAATCCCCTACGCCCTCCTGGCCGTGGCCATCGGGCTGGCCCTCCTCAAGCACCGGCTCTGGGACGTCGACATCGTCATCAACAAGTCGCTCGTCTACAGCGCCCTGACGACGCTGCTGGCCGTCATGAGCGCCATCGTCCTGCCGCTCGTGAACAGGCTGCTGGCCGGGCTCGTCGGCCGCGTCTCGTCGTTCCTCGCCCTGGCCGTCACGGCCGCGTTCCCTATCCTGGCCTTCAACCCGCTGCGGATGCGCCTCCAGCGCCTGGTCGACCGCAGGATGAAGCCGGAGGACGTCACGTTCGACGAGACCGCCGACAAGCTCGACCTGGAGGTCCGGGCGCTCTTCCCCGAAGAGAAGCTGCTGGCGACCCTGCTGGAGTCCGTGGCCGCGCAGCTGAGCCTCGCCTCGGCGGCCGTCTACGCGCCCGGCCCCGGCGGGAAGCTCGTCCTGGCCCGCGAAGCGCCGGACGGGTCCGGGTCCCCTCCCGACCTCCTTCTCGACGGCGGGACCCGGGACAAGCTGTCCGGGGGGCAGGTGGTCGCGACGGAGGACAGCCCGGATTTCTCCTTCCTCGTCCCGCTCGTCGCGGACCGGGCGGCCGCCGGCGGGCTCGACGGGGTCCTGGCGCTCGGCCGGAGACCGGACGGCCGGGGCTACACGACGCCCTTGGAGCGCGGCCTGCGCGAATTGGGGCTCCAGGCCGGCCGGGCGCTCTATGTGACCCGGCTCCGCGAGGCCAACCGCCCGGCGGTCGAGGACCGGCTAGACAGGCTCGAGCGCGCGGTCGCCTCGCTCAAGCCCTAGCCCCGCCTCCGGCGGTCCCGGCGGCCGCGGGCGATCTCGCAGAGATAGGGCGCCGGCTCGGTCAGGGTGCCGGTCTCCAGCATCGACCAGGCGGGACAGCGTCCGCAGTCGGCCCGGGCGTCGCAGGCCCGGCACTCGGCCGAGGCCGGCGGCGCGGCCTCGACGTAGCCCGTGACGCGCGCCCAGGCCTCGGCGAAACCGGTCTGAAGGGGCCGGGCCGCGGGCTCGGCCAGGAGCGAGCAGACGTTCATCTCCCCGGCCGGGTTGACGACGAAAGCGGCCCGGCCGGCCCGGCAGTAGAAGTTTTCGCCCGCGGCGGCCCCGGCCTCCCGGAGGGCCCGTTCCGTCCCGTCGTCGGCCGAGGCCCGGTCCTCGCTCTCGAGGGCCAGGCCTTCGGCCGCCGACAGGCGGCACTCCTCCGCGCTCGACGGGCCCCCGTCGGGGCGCCGGGCGAGGAGCCAGCTCGCCGAGAACGGGACGCCCCACTCGCCGGCCATCCGCCGCATGGCCTCGAGCTCGTGGGCGTTCCGCCGCGTCAGCGTGGTCTTGAGCGCGAGCGGCACGCCGCGGGACACCAGGGCCTCGATCCCGGCCGTCGCGGCGGCGAAGCTGCCCGGCGTCGCGGTCACCGCGTCCGCCGTGGCCGCGGTCGCCCCGTAGAGGGTGATCTCGGTCCGGCTGGCCGGGGCCCGGGCCAGGCGGTCCGCGACCTCCGGGGTGATCAGGGTGCCGTTGGTGTACAGGGCCAGGACGAGGCCCATCCGGGTCAACGGCTCGTAGATGTCGAAGAAGTCGCGGCGGAGGAAGATCTCGCCGCCGGTGAGGAGCAGGAAGACCATGCCGCTCTCGGCGGCCCGGCGGGCCAGCTCCAGCCAGTCGGACGCGGCGAGCTCGCCGGCGTCCGCCGTCCCCTCCCCCGCCCCCCGACGGATATAGCACATGCGGCAGGCGAGGTCGCAGCGGCTGGTCAGCTCGAACGTGCCGTGGGCGGGCTGGCGCACGGCCGCGGCGCGCCGGAGCAGCGACCTCACCAGCGCGCCGTAATCCGCGGCCGCCCCCGTCACGGTTCGAGCAGTCCCTTCCGCCCGAGGTCGTCGAGGAAGGACCGGACATCGGCCAGGACGCGCGCCGGGTCGGCCTCGAACCGGCGGGCCAGCGCCGCGGCCAGTTCCTCGGCCGTGCGGTCTTCGGCCAGGAGCTCCCACACCTGGCGCCCCGCGGCGTTGAGGACGATCAGCGCGTTCGCGTCCTTGACCCGGGGGCCGAGCGGGACGAGGAGGTCCTGGCCCCCGACGCGCTGCAGCCGGAAATCCTGGCTCCGTCTCATGGGCTGCCGGAGAGGGGGACGCTCACGCGAACGTCACCCCCGTCGACGCGGACCCCGCTCTTCCCCCGGGCCGCGCCCCGTCCGGCGCCGGCCCGGCGGGCGCTTCCGGATCACTCCGTCAGGCCGCAGACCTGGATCGACGAGAAGTTGCAGCCGCCGACGCGAGACGAAAGCTCGACGCGGACGACCGCGGCTTCGGGCGCCTCGTAAGGCTCCTTGCCGGCGGCGGGCTCGTGACCGTCCCTGGTCAGGTTCGTGTCTTCCATGACAGTCGACCTCCTCTGCCGTTCAGGAATTCAAGGCCGGAGCGTTCCCCCTGGCCTAAACATGAGCCTAGTGATACAGCGGGCGGACGGTCGTTGTCAAGTCCGGTCCGCTCGCCGGCGGCCCGCCGTCCCGGGCGTTCTTCGGCGAGACGGCGTCCATTTCGTCGGGCACGGCCTTCCGCGGATTCGTTGACACCGGCGATCTCCTGATTCAAGACGATCTTATCCGGCCGCCGGGCCTCTCAGGCCTCCCAGCGGCCGTCGCGTTCGAACAGGCCGTTCTCGTCGAAATAGGCGGCCATCTCCTCGACCCCCTGGCGGAACGTCCGCTTGGGCGCGTAGCCGAGGTCCCGGGCCGCGTCCCCGGAGGCATAGAACAGCGGCGCCGACCCGGCCCGGACGGCGGCCCGGCGGACCTCCCCCGCGTCGAGGATGTCCCCCGGCCTCAGCTCGAGGCCCGGGAGATCGCGGAGGGAATCGGCCGGGGAGCCGGCCAGGTAGAAGATCCGGATGAGCGCGGGGTCGTGGCCCCGGTCTCGGACCAGGCGATGGGCCAGAGCGCTGCCCAGGAACCCGGTCCCGCCGAGGATCAGGACCCTCTTGCCGGAGAGCGAGAGCGAGCTCGGATTCATGGGCGTTTCGGGCGGTCCGGCCTATCTCCCGGTCGATGCAAGGGAGCGCGCCTGGCCCGATTCGAACGGGCGACCTGCGGATTCGAAGTCCGACGCTCTATCCAGCTGAGCTACAGGCGCGCCAAGGCCTTTCGCCCCCCATCATATGCGGTGCCGGACCGGAAATCAATCCGGGGACGCGCCGGCAGCGCGCCTTGAAAACCACCGCGGCGGGGCGCTACAATGGGGTCGCGCGGCCGCGCCGCGATCCCATCCGACCGAGGAGGAAACCCCATGGCACAGGGCGTCTGTTGTCCCGAGTTCGACCCGGCCCCCTGGGACGGAAAGGCCTTCGAGTGGCGGGACAAGAAGTTCGTCAAGACCGGGGTCCGGACGTTCTTCCACGTGCCGCTGAACTTCGGCGCCGTGATGAGGCGACTGGACCGGAAGATCCGGGCGGCGGAGGCCACGACCCCCGGGAACATGGGGCTTTCGGACCACACCTCAAAATGGAACATGGACGTGTACGTGGCCGTGGACAAGGACATCCCGGGGGCCGAGAACGTCACCCTGAGCGGGAATTTCTTCGCCAAGGTCTACGAGGGGCCGGTCAAGGACACCGGCGAGTGGTGCCGGGATTTCGCGGCCCTGGCCAAGGGCCGGGGCCTGGACATCAAGAAATGGTTCATGTGGTACACGACCTGCCCGAAGTGCGCCAGGAAGCACGGCAAGAACTACGTCGTCATCGTGGGAGAGACGACTTGACCGCTCTCGCGCCGCTCCCGAGGCCCATGGCGCGCCCGGCCCTCGCCGTGGCCGCGCTGCTGGCCCTGCTCCTCCCCGCCTCCGCCCAGGACGAGCCCTACATCATCCACGACACCAGGCCCGTCATCATGCAGGGGCCGTATTTCGCGTCGCTCTCGGAGACCGGGGCGACGGTCGTCTGGCTGACCGACACGCCGTGCCAGGCCAAGGTCGTCTTCGGTCCACGGGGCGGCCCGCTCGACCGCGCCGCCGACAACGCCGCGCACGGCCTCCTGCCCATCGGCACCCGCCACGCCGTCCACCTCGCCGGGCTCGAGCCGGGCCGCGCTTACAGCTACAAGGCCGTGGCCACGCGAGTCGTCAAGATGAAGGCCTATTGGCCCGAGAAGGGCCTCTCCGCCGAGAGCCCGGCCCGGACTTTCACGACCTTCGACCGGGCCAAGCCCGAGGTCTCGTTCAGCGCCGTCGCCGACACGCACGAGAACCCGGCCCGGGTCAAGGACCTGCTCGGGGCCGTCGACTGGGACGGGAGCGAGTTTCTCGTCCACCTCGGCGACGCCGTCAACTCGCTGGAGAGCGAGGACCAGCTCTTCGACCGCTGGATAGGCCCAGCGGAGCGCTATCTCGGCGGCTCGAAGCTCCATCTCTTCGTCCGCGGCAACCACGAGACCCGGGGGGCCTTCGCCCGCGGACTCTTCGAATATTTCCCCTCCCCCGAGGGCCGCTTCTATTACGCCCGGGACCACGGTCCCGTCCACTTCATCGTCCTCGACACCGGCGAGGACAAGGCCGACGAAACGAACGTCTACGCCGGGCTCAACGCCTTCCGGGCCTACCGGGGCGAGGAGTTCGCCTGGCTCGAGCGCCACTTGGCGACGGACAGGCGGGCGGCCGAGGCGCCCTTCCGCGTCGTCATCCTCCACCAGCCCGACTGGGGCTGGGTGGACGGCAAGGGGGACATGTGGACCGCGCTGGCCAACAAGGGCCGGGTCGACTTGGTCCTCGGCGGCCACTTCCACCGCCTGCGGAAGATCGCCCCGGGCGAGCAGGGCAACGGCTTCACGGCCCTGGCCCTCGGCCAGGACCAGATCGCCAAGGTCGAGGCGACCCGGGCCGAGCTCAAGGTCGCGGTCACGGGAAAGGACGGGGCCGTCCTCGAGGCCTTCGTCCTCAAGGCCCGGCGGTAGCCGCTCCCGCGCCCGCCGGCGCGCTCACCCTCTCCGGCGCCCCCTTCACTTGGCGCTGTTCCAATCCGGCGGGGCCGCGCCGTCGAGGTTGACGCGGAAGGCGTGGAGGAAATAGGGGTCCTGGCCGGGGACGGCGACCGTCCTCGCCCGGCAGTTGCTCATGACGCCTCCTCGATGGGGGCGCGTATCGGGCACGCGTCCCCGCCCTTCAATTCTCGTAGATGCGCGCAATAATGAGGATCTCTTCCACGTTGCGTGGGTCAGATGGGCCGGCAACCGATCCCATAGCCACCCACAGAAAATGGAAGAGAACCAAAAATGAAAGCCCTTCCCCGAGTGTCCCCTTTATTTGGCCGGGCGCGTGAAGCGGGCGCTTGCGCCGGGACCGCTGAATCTGGTACAAGGGAGAAGCCGCGGAGGGATGGCTGATGGCGGACAAGGGCGCGTTCGAACTGGCCCGGACGGTCTCCCTGGATTTCGACGGGGTCCTCTCGAGCCTCGTCCTGGGGCGGACTTGGGAGAAAACCCGGACCCGCAAGCGGCGGGCGTCGTTCCTCTCCCCGGCCGTGAGAGCCGTCAAGAACGGGGCCGCCGCCCTGACCGAGCGTCTCAGGAAGCCCCTGCCGCGCGTCGAGGAGGCCCTCCGCGAGATCCGCACGCCGCAGAGAACGATCTGTCTTCTGACGTCCCGCACCGGCCGCCGCATCCCGGCTGCCGAGCGCTGGCTCGACCGGCACCTCGGAGCCGGCCTTTTCGAACGGCTCTTTTTCAACGCCGCGGGCGAGGACGCCGACCGGTTCAAGGCCCGGGTCCTCGAGTCGCAGCCGATCGACGTCCATGTCGACGACGATCCCGAGACCCTGGCCGTTCTCGCCCGGGAGTTCCCGGACAGGCTGTTCATCCATTTGAACCACTATCGGCGGAGGAGCCCCCCGGCCGAGAACATCGTTGTCGTGGCCGGATGGGACGAGGCCGCCGCCCTTTTCGCCTCGCCGCGTCCGGGACCGCCTCGGGACTAGAAGACGAAGGCGACGCCGGCGTAGGCTTTCGTCTCCAGGCTCGCGGCCCGCGTGCCCGCCAAGGTCCCCCGCCGCCGGACGCTCTCGAGGTCGAAGAAGAGCTCCAGGGGCGTCCCCGGCGCCGTCCAGCCGATCCCGGCGAGGGCCCGGATCCGGCTGTCGTCGAGATGGGCGTTGTTGGTGACGTCGGCCGGGAACCGGTCCCCGAAGTCGATCGAGCCCCACGAGCCGAGGCTGGCCAGGCCGTGGACCCGGAAACCCTTCCAGTCCAGCCGGACCCGCGCGGCCAAGGTCGCCCCGAGGCCATAGTAATAGCCGTAATAGAACAGCGTCGTCTTCAGCCCGGAGATGTCGTGGGAACGGGAATAGCCGTTGAGCGCCTGGGAGTTGACCAGGGCGAAATCCGCGTAGGCCTCGACAACGGTCCGGACCCGGAGGCCCCGGCCGAGAAGCGTCCAGTCCAGGACCGGCCCGGCGACGTGGAGGAGGGCCAGCTTGTCCGTGAAGTTCCGCGGCTCGCCGATCCGGAGCGGGCCCGGGTCGGACTTGACGGGCACGGGGACGGCGTCGTACGGCGCCAGGGGCCGCTTCTTGAACAGTTCGAAGGCCGAGCCGAGCCCTATGAACAGGCTGGACCCGTCCCCGCGGCGATCGATCTTCTGGACGAAACGGCCCCAGACGACCGCCCGCGTCGCGAAGCGCGTCTCCTCGGCGTGGCCGCCGCGAAGGGCGTAGTCGAAGGCGATCTCGCTCGACCAGGCGTCCTTGACCGCCCTCCGGACGAGGCCGGGCGCCCCGTATTCGGGGGGCCCCAGCAGCTCCGCCCGGACCCCCAGATAGACGTCCGTCGCGGGGCCGGCGCCCGCCGAGGAGAGCCGGCGGACGCCCGCGAACAGCCGGAACTCGCGCCATCCCGGCGGGACGTGATCGTCCGCGGCGGGGTCCCGGCGGTCCAGCCAATGGTTGAGCTTGACGGCCGGATTGAGGAAGCCGAGGGCGCGCAGGACCGGGCTGGGCTGGTGAGCCAGGAAATGGCCGATCTGATGCCACGGCTCGCCCAGCGCGAGGCCGCCGAGCCCCGTCATGATCTGGTCGTTGACGGCGATGACCTCCTTGGGCTCGCCGACGATCTCCCACCAGGTCGAAGCGGCGGCCGCCATGAACCACGAATACAGCCAGGACTGGCGGTTGGAGCGGCCGAACTGGTAGTAGACGGCGCCGGCCAGGGCGTGGGACCAGTTGAGGGAGAACTGGTTCGAGTCGAAGCGCCAACCCTCGAGTAACAGCACCCTGGAGAATTGGGAGTCGAAGTCGATACGGTAGTCCCTGTCCTCTGGGAAGGAGTTCCCGAGCCAGTAGTTGACGGTGGCCGCGGCCGTGAACGCGCCGAGCTCGATCCAGGCCCGGCGCCTCTTGTTTCCGGACGGCAGGCGTTCCGGCTTCGGGGCGGTCCCCTCGTCATCTGGGGCCGCGGGCTCATTCGGCGGCCGGCAGCCGGCCAGGCTGAAGGACGGGCGGCCTGTTTCCGGGGCGGCGGATCGCGCGGCCAGATCGAAATGGACCCGACGGGCTCCTTCCGCGGCGGGGGACCCGGCCGCGGGGGCCGCGACCGCAAGCGTCGAGTGGACGAGCAGGACCAGGCCGCCCGTTATCGCGCTCTTCATGAAGAGGCGGCGAGCCCGTCGCGCCCAAGCCGCGAACCCGGTCGATCTCCGGGCCGTCCCGGAGGCGGCCCCGGCCCGTTCGAGCGCCGTGCCCTGGGCGATGACGACCAGGACGAGGAGCGCGGGCAGGAACTGGGGCTCGGGTGTCGGGGACGCGAGGAGAAAGGCCGCGGCGGCCGCGAGAAGGGCGGTGTGCAGGTCACGCTTTCGGGTCGCCAGAATGACCGCCGCGACCGACGCGGCGGCCGCGGGCGGATAGAGCTTCGAGAGGCCGAGCCAGGCCAGCGGGCCCGACAGGACGTTGGGATAGAAGGTGGTCAGGGCGGCCCGGTCCTCGAGGACGGCGTTGAACAGGAGCGTGTTCCTCATCACCGCCGCGACGCCGAAGGGGGCCATGACCAGGACGGCGGTCCCGACGGCGATGAGGACGTCGACGCCGGAGCGGACGAGCGAGCGGGCGTCCCGGAAATCGGTCTCGTGGACGTAATAGGCGGCCATCAAGGGCAGGACGAAGGCCTTGGTCATCGTTCCCAGCCCGAAAAGGCCCGCGATCGCGCAATGCCTCCAAGGCCGGGGAGCCTCGTCGCCCTTCCTGATCGCCCGGAGGACGAGGGCGGTCGCGAGGAGGGTCAGGGCCGCGTTGGTCTTGATCTCGCCGAACAGGATGAAGGGCAGGAAGGGCAGCAGGAGGGCCGTCCGGACTCCGGGGAGCGCCCGGAAGAGGACGAGGGCGGCGACGGCCTGGAGGAGGATCATGGTCAGGGCCAGCACGGTCATGTTCCAGGCCCCGGCGGCGCGATAAGCGAGGTAGTAAGGGACGATTTCGAGCGGCGGGTAGTTGAAGTTCCCGTAGGCGGGGCCGGCGCCCTCGATCTCGTGGTAGATCGTCCCGGCGGTGTAGGGGTTCCGGCCGGTCTCGAGGGCGTCGAACACGCTCCCGTAGGTCCGGACGATCTCGGAACCCGAGGAGATGACGGCCAGGTTCGCCGCCCCCAAGCCCAGGCCGCAGCTGAGGACGAAGACGGCCACGCCCTTGCCGAAGAACGCGGCGGGCGGCGCCGCGCGGAGCAGCCAGACCGCCGTCAGGGCCAGGGCGAGCAGGACGGCGTATTCGTAGTGACGCCCGCCGGGGACGGGCGCCAGGACGAGCATGACGAGGGAGACGGCGACGCAGGCGGTCAGGACCCCGAGCGGGACCGCGGCGCGGCCGTCATTGTCCCTCATGGTTGAAGACGTTCCGGGTGAGGACGTTCATCTTGTCGAGACCGCCCCGCTCGATGATCTTCTTGGCGTAGAGGATCCTCTGGACGCCGCCGACGAGGACGATGACGAACAGGGCCCGGAGAAAGACGGCCAGCGTCGGCATGGCGTGACGGCCGAGGCGGACGACCGGGCAGAAGAGCGACACGAGGAGGCCGATGTTGAGCAGGAGGAGGCGCTCGAGACGCTCGCCGATGGCCGGCCAGTCGTGTTCGCCGAGCGGGACGACCATGGCCGCCCGGGGCTTGGCGAAGCTCAGGAGGAGCGAGGCGGAGATGACCAGGAAGGCCTCCAGGGCGAAGCCGGAAGTGGCCAGGCCGAGGTAGATGATGACCTCGACCCACTTGTCGATGATGCCCTCGATGTAGTAGCCGAACTTCGTCACCCGGTTCTCGGCCCGGGCCACCCCCCCGTCGATCGTGTCCCAGAGGCAGGCCAGGCCGATGAGGACGAAGGCCGGGAACCTGTGGCCGAGGTGGAAGAGGAGGGCCCCGCCGGCGGCCAGGACCAGGGCCAGGGAGGAAAAGACGTTAGGGGGAATGCGGGTCCAGGCGAAGAGCCGGCCGACCTTGTCCAGGCTCTTGGTGCACTTCTTTCGGAGGCTGCTGCCGAGCATCTCGACCTCCTTTCAGGGGCTTTCTCTTCTTCACTCTCATAAAATAGGCTCCGCCCCCGGGGAAGTCGTCAAGATTTTGTCAATTTTTGGAACAGAAGGGGGACACGTACCCGCCGGGGCACATGTCCCCTCAGACGATCAGGCTCCTGCTTCGAGCAGGACCGGACGATGAAGTCGAGCTTACTTCTTCTTCGCCGTCCACTCCACTTCGTTGCCCATGCGCATCGTGGTGCCCTTCATCGTGGCGCCGTCCACGGTGCCCTTGTACTCCAACTTCATTTCCTGGCCGTCGGGCCGCTGGAAGGTGAAGGACCACTGGATGGCGTTGCCCTCGATCGTGCCTTCGCCCTCCATCGTCCGGGCTTCTCCGCCGGGCCGGCCGGGCATCTGCATGGTGACCTTGATCTTGTTGCCGGTCTGGGCGATGGTGAAATCGCGTTCCGTCATCTGGCCGTCACGGCCGGGGGTGGACATGACCCAGGTGCCGGAGACGTCGGCGGCCAGGGCGGCCAGCGACAGTGCGGCCATCAGGGCCAGGGCTGCGAGCGCGGCTTTCTTCATTTTGAGAGCTCCTTTCCTCACGGAAGAATTAGAATCCAGCTTACGGGGGATTAGACGAGGGCGGGGCGGCTTTTCTTCCCTTCCGCCGCCGCCCATCCGCCCCCCCTATTTTTCCCGGCGGACGACGGCCAGGACGGTCCGGCCGACCGCCGCCAGGGTGTCCCGGTCGATCTTGTCCAGGGTGTCCCCGACCGTGTGCCAGCTCGAGGGGAAGCCGCCCCGGCGGCCGTCGTAGTCGATGATGTCCGCCGTCGGGATGCCGGCGAACCGGTTGACGTAAACGTGGTCGTCGATGAGGGTGTCGGACTCGACGTCGACGAAGTACTTGCCGTGGCCGAGCGACCTGGCCGTGTCCCAGATCTTCCTGACCACGGCCGGGGCGTAGTAGAGCGAAGTCCCCTCGTGGGGGAAGACCGCGCCGGCCCCCCCGACCATGTCGAGGAGGATGCCGAAGCGGGCCCGGTAGCCGGGCTTGTGGGGGTTCTTGGACCAGTGCTGGGAGCCGAGCCCCCAGCTGTCCGGGCTGGAGCCGCGCCAGTTGGCGTGCTCCCCGAAGTCCTCGAGGTCGAAAAGGACGATGTCGACGCCGAGGGCCGGCCGCTCTCCGGACAGGCATCGGGCGATCTCGAGCAGGACGCCGACGCCGCTGGCCCCGTCGTTGGCGCCCATGACGGGCTTGAAGTGGTTGGCCGGGTCGGGGTCGTGGTCGGCGAACGGCCGCGAGTCCCAGTGGGCGCAGAGGAGGAGGCGGTCCTTCTTGTCCGGGTCGAACGCGGCGATGATGTTCTTGCCCTCGAGCGGCCGCCCGTCGAAGGCACGGGCCTTGAACTCCTGGACGGCGACGTCGGGCGTCCACTGCCTGAGTGTCTTGACGAACCAGTCGGCGCAGGCGGCGTGGGCGGGGGTGCCCGGGACGCGCGGCCCGAACTCGACCTGCCTCTTGACGAAAGCGTAGGCCGAGTCCGCGTCGAATTCGGCCGGGCCTTTCGGCGGACCGGGCGCCGCCCGCTGTCCGCCGCAGGCCGCGGCGGCAAAGAGCAGGACGGCCGCCGTGACGGTCAAGCTCCGCTTCATCGCTCCTCCATTATACAGCAAATTGAACTGGGCCGGGGATTGCCTTATAATCCGGCCTCGCAGCATACATCCAAGGAGGTCGGCATGAATCACGGCTTCAGGACGGCGCTCCGCGCCGCTTCCCTCGTCTTCCTGGTCTTGGCCTTCGCCGGCGCCTTCGCGGCCCAGCAGGCCCAGGCCCCCGCCCCCGCGGCGGGCCCCGATCCGCAGGCGCTGACGAAGCACCTCCGCTGGCGCCTGATCGGCCCGGCCAACATGGTCGGCCGCATCTCCGACTTCGAGGCCCTCGACGACGACTTCGCCCAGGTCCTCTGCGCCACCGCTTCCGGCGGCGTCTTCAAGTCGGTCAACGCCGGCACGACCTGGGAGCCCATCTTCGACCGTTACGGCTCGGCCTCGATCGGCGACGTCGCCTTCTTCCAGAAGGACCCGAACATCATCTGGGTCGGCACCGGCGAGGAGTGCGTCCGGAACAGCGTCGCCTGGGGCGACGGCGTCTACAAGTCGACCGACGGCGGCAAGACCTTCACCCGGATGGGCCTCGAGACGACCCAGACGATCGGCAAGGTCCTGACCCACCCGACCGACCCCGGCATCGTCTATGTCGCCGCCTCGGGCCATCCCTGGGGCTACACCGGGGACCGGGGCCTGTTCAAGACGACCGACGGCGGGGCCACCTGGGCCAAGCTCGCCGGCGGCCTGCCGAACGACGGCAAGACCGGGGCCATCGACCTGGTCATGCACCCGGCCGACCCCCAGACCCTCTACGCCGCCTTCTGGCAGCGCCTGCGCCTGCCCTGGCGCTTCGATTCGGGCGGGCCGAACGGCGGGATCTTCAAGACGACCGACGGCGGGGCCACCTGGACCAAGCTCACCCGGGGCCTGCCCTCGGGCGAGCTCGGCCGCATCGGCCTGGCCATCTCCCGCTCCAATCCCGAGGTCCTCATGGCCATCGTCGAGCACGGCTATCAGCCCCCGCAGACGATCCGCGAGGGCACGGAGCAGAAGCCTAACCCCGAGTACGACGACATGACCAAGCTCGGCAGCGGCATCTACCGCTCCGAGAACGGCGGCGCCGACTGGACCTACGTGAGCCGGCAGAACAACCGTCCCTTCTACTACAGCCACATCTACATCAATCCCCAAGAGGACAAGTGGGTCTACTGGCTGGCCACCAACATGAGCTTCTCCGCCGACGGCGGCAGGACCTGGAGCCAGGTCGGCGGCCTCCACCCCGACTTCCACGCCCTGTGGCTCGATCCCGCCAACAAGAACCGCTTCTACGTCGGCCAGGACGGCGGCGCCTCCCTGACCTACGATCACGGCAAGACCTGGGTCTTCTTCGACAATTTCAGCGCGGCCCAGTTCTACGCCGTCAGCGCCGACATGCGCGATCCCTACTACGTCTACGGCGGCCTCCAGGACAACGGCACCTGGGGCGGCCCGTCCATGCACCGCGAGGGCCAGCTGCTGACCGACTTCTGGTACAACATCAGCGGCGGCGACGGCTTCCACACCCAGAACGACCCCCGGGACTGGCGCGTCGTCTACGGCGAGAGCCAGGGCGGCTCGGCCCAGCGGTTCAACGTCGAAACGCGCGAATCCAAGCAGATCCGGCCGACGGCGGCCACCATCCTCAACTACCGGGAGTTCTTCCCTCCCCCTCCGCCGGCCAAGGGGGCCCCGGCCGCGAAACCCGGCGCCGCGCCCGCGGCCAAGCCGGAGGCCAAAGCCGCCCCGGCTTCGCCCGAAGAGGCCATGCGGGCCCGGATGCAGCAGGACCGCGGCCCCTTCCGCTTCAACTGGTCGACGCCCATCGTCCTGTCCCCGCACAACCCCGACACCGTCTACATCGGGGGCAACCACCTCTTCCGCTCGACCGACCGCGGCGACCACTGGATGATCATCAGCCCCGACCTGACGACCAGCGACAAGAAGAAGCTCGGCGAGCGCGACGGCGGGACCGACAGGCCGACCGGCGGGATCACCCCCGACGTCACCGGCGCCGAAACCCACTGCACCATCATCACCGTCTCCGAATCGCCCAAGCTCCCCGGCCTGATCTGGGTCGGCACCGACGACGGCAACGTCCAGGTCACCCGCAACGGCGGCGCCTCCTGGACCAACGTCCGGCCGAACATCAAGGGCGTCCCGGCCGGGACCTGGTGCAGCCGGGTCGAGGCCTCCCGCTTCGACGAGGGGACCTGCTACGTCGCGTTCGACGGCCACCGCTCGGACGACTTCGCCCCCTATGTCTTCAAGACGGCCGACTTCGGCAAGACCTGGACGGCCATCGCCGCGGGCATCCCCGACGGCCAGTCCGTCTACGTCATCCGCGAGGACCCGGTCGCCAAGAACCTGCTCTTCCTCGGCACCGAGTTCTCCGTCTTCTTCAGCCGCGACGCCGGGGCGAGCTGGTCGTCCCTCCTCCTCAACATGCCCACCGTGGCCTTCCACGACCTCCTCATCCACCCCCGCGACCACGACCTCATCGCCGGGACGCACGGCCGGGGCATCTGGATCCTGGACGACATCTCGGCCCTGCGCAGGGCCACCGACGACGTCCTGAAGCAGGACGCGGCCCTGTTCGAGCCGGGGAAGGCCGGCACCCGCTGGCTCCGCGTCCAGAGGGGCGGCTACGGGCGCGGCGACCTCTACTTCAAGGGCGAGAACCCGCCCGAGGGCGCCCTGATCCATTTCTACGTCAAGTCCGAGACTGAGACGCCGGCCACCCTCGAGATCTCCGACCCGCTCGGCGCGGCCAAGACGACCTACATCCTCGACGGCTTGGAGCCCGGCATCGGCCGCGTCGCCTGGGACTTCCGCTTCGACCCGCCGGCCGCGGCGGTCTCGGCCCTGGTCACGAACCTCAAGCGCCAGCTCGAACCGGCCCTCAAGCGGACCGACCTCTCGGCCGGGCAGATGGGCGTCCTCAAGAAGGCCCAGGCGGACCTCGAGAAGTGGGGCGCGAACTACCGCAAGGTCATGGAAATCCAGCGGGCGGTCTTCGCCGTCGTCCGGCCCGGCGGGGGCATGTTCGCCGGCGGAGCCGGGTTCCGCGGCCAGATGGGCGGCGGCCAGGTGGCCGAGCCCGGGACCTACGCCGTCAAGCTGACGGTGGGAGACAAGAGCTACGCCGGCAAGGTCACCGTCCGGCTCGACCCGATCCAATCCGCAAGATAAAAAAAGAAAGGGGACACACACCGTGTGTGTCCCCTTTCTGAGATACCTATTTGAAGAGCGGGTCGGGGCTGACCTTGACCGTCTTGGTGGCCACGTCCTTGCCGTCGACCGTGAGCGTCACCTTGTAGACGCCGGGATCGACGAGGTTGGCCCCCCGGCCGCGGAAGCCGCCGCCGGGCCGCGGGCCGGCCTGCTGCGGGTCCATGCGCCGCATCAGGTTCCAGTCGGCCTTCTGGAGGCCCTTCTTGGCCGCCCCCGCGAACTCCGTGATGAGGTTGCCCTCGAGGTCCTTGACGACCACCTTGACCGACTGGGGCGCGGCCTTGAGGTAGTAGTAGATCGTGGTCCCGACGGGCGGGTTCAGGGTCTTGGCGAACTCGCCGTACTGCTCACCGGCCTGGATGTAGCGGTTCCAGCGGACGGCCTCCTCGATGTCGAAGAGGTGGGCGTCCTTGGCCAGCACCGCCGCGTTCATCTCCTTGAGCGGGGCGATGTCGGCGACGTAGATGCCCCGGCCGTAGGTGCCGATGACCATGTCGCGGTCGCGCTTCTGGATGGCCATGTCGCGGACGATGACGTTCGGGGCCGAGGTCGAGAAGGCGACCCAGGACTTGCCCCGGTCGACCGAGACGTGGATGCCGAGGTCGCCGGAGATGTAGAGGACGTCGGGGTTGTCGGGGTCCTCCTCGACGTCGAAGATCGGGTTCTGGAGGCCGCCGGAGATGTCCTCCCAGGTCTTGCCCAGGTCGCGGGTGACGAAGAGCCAGGTCCTGTCCTCGTTGTGGGTCCGGTAGCCGCTGAAGCCGACATAGCAGGTGTTCTCATCGAAGCGCGAGGGCACGACCCGCTTGACCCAGCGGTCGAACGGGATGAGGGCGCCCTTGACGCCGGGCTTGGGCTTGCCGGTCTTCATGTCGTAGAAGTTGGCCGTGATGTTGGTCCAGGTCACGCCGCCGTCGGCCGACATCTGGACGTTGCCGTCGTCGGTGCCGGCCCAGTAGAGGCCGGGCTTCTTGGCCGACTCGGCGAAGGTGTAGATCGTGGCGTACTGGAGGTTGGTCTTCTTGGACTCCTCGATCCGCGTCTTGTCGGCCCGGGACAGGTCGGGGCTGATGGTGACGAAGGTGCCGGGCTCGCCGCGGGTCAGGGAGCGGTGGACGAACTGGGAGCAGATGTAGACGATGCCGGGGTTGTGGGGCGAGAGGACGATGGGGGCGTTCCACTGGTAGCGCTGGGCCGGCATCCCCTTGGCCAGCTCGTCGGGGGTCGTCCGCTTGGCCAGGGGCGAGATCTCGCCGGTCGAGAGGTTCTGCCGGCTCGAGGCGCCGAACTGGGCCTCGTAGTAGACCCAGTCGGGGTTCCACCAGTCGCGGACGACGTAGAAGGCGTCGCCCGTCGGCAGGTAGCGCCAGTCGGCCGCGAAGACGCCCCAGGCGTTCCGGGTCTGGGAGGGGCCGATCCAGGCGCCGTTGTCCTGGGTGCCGCCCATGATGTTGTAGGGCAGCTCGTCGTCGGCCGAGACGTCGTAGAACTGCTGGGCGCTGACGGTCGATTTCTGGTGCCAGTGCTTGCCGCCGTCCCACGACTCGCCGCAGCCGCCGTCGTTGGCGCTCATGATGTGCTGGCCGTTGGCGGGGTCGACCCAGAGGGCGCGGTGGTCGACGTGGAGCTTGTAGGCCCCGCTGTCCCAGCCGGTGACCTTGAAGGTCTTGCCGCCGTCGGTCGAGACGGTCGTGTTGGTGTCGACGGCGTAGAGGGTCTGGTCGTTCTGGGGATCGACGTAGATGCGGGCGTAGTAGCCGGCCTCGGTCTGGTTGACCAGGGCGCTGCCGCCGACGTGCTTGTACTCGGTCATGGCCCGCCAGGTCTCGCCGAGGTCCTCGGAGCGGTAGATGACGCCCGACCGCTTGACCGGCTGCTGGTTGCGCAGGACGCCGCCGTAGAGCATCTCCAGGACGTGGCGGTTCGTCGCCTGGATGCGGCCCTTGGCCTCGGACGAGTCGGCCTTGGGCGCCTCCCGCTTCTGCAGGGCCTCGATCTCGTCGATCGCGGCCAGGAGGTCCTTCTTCCCCGCGTAGGCCTTGCGGGCGGCGGCGTTGAACTTGGCCAAGTCGACGCCGGAGTTGGCCAGGAAGTCCTTGTCGGCGATGCGCTCGTTGAGCGCCTTGACCAGCTCGGCCTCGTCGGCGGCCGCGACCGGCTTGAACCGGGGGGCCTGCTTGGCCAGCTCGGCGTTGATCCTGAAGGCCTTGAACTTGTCGAAGTTGACGCCTTCGGCGAAGACGCCCGCGGCGGCGCCGAAGCCCATGCCGCCGAACTGCCCGGCGGCCCGGAAGTTGGCCCCGCCGTCGCGCTCGGCCAGGCCGAGGTTGACCTCCTCGTCGATGCGGGCGTAGACGATGTCGGGGTTCTTGAGGAAGAAGGCCAGGCCGGCCCGGCCGACCTCGAGGTGGTTCGGCAGGCCGCCCTCGAGCTTCTTCCAGGTCTTGCCGCCGTCAATCGTCTTGTAGAGCCAGTTCTCAGGCTGACGGTCGATGTAGGTCCAGGTCCGGCGGTACATCTTGCAGGACTGGGCGATGACGACGTTGAAGTCGCGCGGGTCGACGGCGAACTCGCCGACGCCGCGGTTGGCCACCGGCCCGAGGTTCGTCCAGGTCTTGCCGCCGTCGGCCGTCTTGTAGAGGCCGCGCTCGCAGTCGGGCTCGTTGTCGTAGAGCTTGCCCTCGGCCGCGACGTAGACGACGTCGGGGTTCTTGGGATCGACCTGGACCCTGTTGATGAAGAAGCTCCTGGTCAGGCCGACGTTGGTCCAGGTCTTGCCGGCGTCGGTCGATTTCCAGACGCCGTTGCCGTGCGAGCTCGAACGGGCGTGGAAGGGCTCGCCCGTCCCGAGATAGAGGATGTTGGGGTCGGACGGGGCGACGGCCAGGGAGCCCATGCTCATGTTGCCGTACTTCTCGAAGATGGGCTCGAAGTGGGTCCCGGCGTCCTCGGTCTTCCAGACGCCGCCCGAGGCGGCGAGAAGGTAGTAGGTCGTGGTCTGGCCGGGGGGCACGGCGATCTCGGAGATGCGGCCGGAGAAGTTGACCGGGCCGACCCAGCGCCAGCTGAGCAGGTTGAGGTCGTCGGCCGTGATCTGGGCCTGGAGGGCCGCTCCGGCGCCCAGGACGAAGGCCAGGGCGAGGAGGGCCGGAAGGAGTCGGGACGGACGTCTCGGCATGATGTTCCTCCTGTCGTGTTTTAGAGCGGAATGGGGCACGTCGCTGTTTAGACGACGGCCGGCGGGAGACTCTGCCATGTGAAAATATAGTATATCAGAAAATGTGGCCGAAATTGAAGTATAGGCCCAGGCCCTCGGAGCTCCGGGCGACGTCGACGCGGACGACGAAGTCGGGCATGTAGAAGCGCAGGCCGAGACCGGCGTCCAGGGCCGTCTTCCCGAAGTCGATGGCGCGCAAGGACGGCCAGACGGTCCCGGCGTCGCAGAAGACGTTGCCGCCGAGGCGCCAGACGATCGGGAAGCGGTACTCGGCGTTGACCAGGAACTTGCCCTTGTCGAGGAAGCGGTTGAGGGGGAAGCCCCGCAGGGCCGTCAGGACGTTGCCGCCGCCGAGCGAGGCGTGGTCGAAAAGAGGGATGGAGCCGCCGCCGACGACCTGGGCCAGCGCCCTGACGGCGAAGACGTCCTTGGCCCCGAAGACCCGCTGGTACTTGCGGAGGTCGAGCGTCAGCCGGGTGAAGGAGGCGTCGCGGCCGCCGAGGAACCCGGCCGCGGCGTCGCCCTGGGCGATGAACCGGAGGCCCCGGGTCGGGTGGATCTGGCTGTCGGAGGTGTCGTATCTCAGGGTGAAAGAGACGTAAGGGACGAAGCTCCGGCCGGCGGCGGCGAGGGCGGCGATCTCGGCGGCGAAGGGCCCCTCGCGCGGGTCCGTGTAGCGGATCCAGCGGAGGGTGTAGGCGGCCTCGACGACCAGGCGGGGGGTCAGGCCGCGGCCGAGGGTCAGGGGCACGCTGATCGTCTCGAAGGTCAGGAGGGTGCGGTCGGCCCCGGCCGCGCCCGGTCCCAGGCCGTAGTAGCCGTAGTTGAGGAACTTGTCGTACTCGGCCTTGAGGTCGAACGAGAGCCCGTAGGTCCGGCCCTGGCGGATCTCGAGGTCGGGGACCTGGAAAGCGAAGGCGTACCAGCGCTCGCCCTTGGTCGAGTTGAACAGGATGAGGTCCAGGGACTCCTTCTTCTTCAGGTAGTCGACGAACTTGGCCCGGCCGCCGTAGCCGAAGCCGATGTCCGTGTCGTACATCAGGATCGGGAACGGGCTGAAGGAGCGGTACGGGCCCGGCGGGATGGAGGCGTCCGCCGGGGCCGGCGGCGGGTCCTGGTCGGCCTAGGCGGCCAGCCCGGCCGGGAGGACGGCGAGGGCGCTAAGCGCCCCGGCCGCGAGGGCGGCGGCGACCGAGAGAAAGCGGGCCCGTCTCCTCTTCATCATGTTCCCCTCCCGCCGTCTTTTTTATCCCATTCCGGCCCTGCTTGCAAGGGGACACACACGGTATGTGTCCCCATTCGCCGGCCCATCTGACCCACACAACGGAGAAGAGATCCGGAAAAAGAAAAAAGAGGGCGAAGTTGCGAATCACTCAGGCTAGGACGGGCGGAGCCGCTTGTGGAACCAGGGCCGGAGGTCCCGCATCTTCGCGAGCTGCGAGGCCGGGGCCCGCCTCCGGGCCGAGGCGCGCTCCTCGCTCGCCTCCGGGGCGCCCCAGCGGACCTCGACGCTGTCGTTGGGGTTGTAGCCCATCTCGAGGGCGTCGGCCCGGCGAAAGACCTCGGCCAGGGTCAGGACCTGCGGCCGGCCGTCAGACCGGACGTAGGTGAAGGCGAGCTCGGCCGCCCGCCTGTCGAGAAGGGCCTGGAGCTCGCGGCGGACCTCGTCGGGCGCCTTCTTCCCGGCCGTCTCGTAGGCCTCGGGGTCGCGGGCCGCCTTGTCGGGGAGCTCGAGCACCGTGTCGATGGCGATGAGCAGGCGCAGGTCGCGGTTGGGCGTCGAGTAGTCCTCCCACAGGCCGAGCGACTGGAAGACCTCTCGTCCCGACGGCATGGGGATGACCGCGCCGGGATGGGCCCGCATGTAGGCCTCGCCGTTCGCGACCGACTCGACCCGGACGATGAGCTGCTCGTGGAGGGCCCGGAGCGAGTCCTCGAGGGCGGCCGCGGCGTCGAGAGGGTCGGGATTGATGAGCCGCTCCATCCTGGCGTAGAAGGCCGCGGGGGTCATCCGGGCCTGCTCCAGGGAGAAGTCGCCGTAGCCGGGGCTCGCGGCGATCTCGCGGTTGGTGAGGAGGCGCGGCCGCCCGGCCTCGACGACGATGGGCCGGAAGGCCTTGAAGCCGGGTTCGCCGACGACGCCCTCGGTCGCGAACAGGAAGTTCCCCTTCCAGAAGCGCTTGACGCCGATCGTGCCGTCGGGCTGGGCGTCGACGGCCAGGAGGAGTCCGGGGGACCGGCGCGTCTGGGGGACCCAGCGGGCGATGACGAACGTGTGCCCGTAGGGGTCGGCGTAGACCGTGCCCGGCTTGAGGGCCTTGCGGGAGAGCGGGAGCGGATAGTAGTCGGTGCCCTCGGCGTCCAGGGCGGTCCGGCCGTTGCCCGCGTGCACGGTGTTCTTGAGCTCGTTGAGGAAGCGGCCGAAGGCCGCGGCGGAGAGGGGGGGCGGCACGGAGGCCCCGGCGCCGGCGGGGGCGGGGGCGATCCCCGCGTTCGGGCCGAGCGGGTGGAAGCGCCCGGCCCGGGGCGGCGACCCGAGCGCGCCCCAGCTCGTCTCGTGGAAGCCGAAGGGCAGGCCGAGCTTCCAAGCGAAATAGGCCCGGAGGAAAAAGGGATTGTCGGCGCAGTCGGGGGTCATGGCCAGGGCGCCGCTCTGCGAAGTCCCGTCCTCGTCGAGCCCGAGATGGCCGTGGAGGAGGTTCCGGGCGCCGTCCCTGGTGACCTCGTGGAGGGCCGGCCAGGACGAGCGCTCGTCGGCGTCGGCGAAGAGGGCCTCGATCCAGGCGGCGTAGAGGAGCTCGGCCGGCCGCGTCCAGCCGGCGGCGGGCGAGAAGAGACGGTCGGGGCCGACCGGGGTCACGGCGCGGCCGGCGACGATGACGACCGCGGGGCCGCCCGCGGGCGCCGAGGCGAACTCCGCCGCGATCCAGAACGGCGGCCCCCCTCCCCTCCTCGTCCGGCCCGGCTCGGTCAGGCCGGCCGGACTACGGAGGGCGATCCGGGCCTCGGCCGGGTCCGTCTCGAAGACGGCCAGGACGCGGAGAGGCCGGCCGGGGCGCGGGACGCTCGGGGAGGTCAGCGCGGCCGTTGGGAGCGGCGCGGCGGACGCGTCCGGCGCGGCGGCAGGGGCGCCGCACCGGAGCAGGGCCGCGCAAAGAACGGCGGCCGCTGCGGCCGCCGCCCGGGCGGGTCTCCGGCGAGCGTTCACGGCCGCGGCGGCGCGAAGGCCGTCAGAAATAGTAGCGGAAGCCGACGGCGCCGGCCATCTGGAAGTGGGTCGAGGGGATGAGGTCGAGCATGGGCACGATCTCCATGAAGATCTCGACCGGGGTCTTGTCGAACTCGTAGGCCAGGCCGAAGGGGACGCGCAGGCTGACGGTCGTGTCCCTGCCGCCGGCCCCGTCCTCGGCGAACTTGATCCGGGCCCCGGCGCCGTAATAAAGGGACATGCGGCCGGTTTCGACCCGGAAGAGATTGAAGTTGTGAAAAAGCATGTCGCCGTGGATCTGGAAGTAGGTGCCGCCGACGAAGGACCAGGCCGCCGCGGCGTCGAAGGCCATGGCCTCCTTGTTCCAGAGCTTGAAGGTCAGGCCGGTCGGCTCGCCGAGGATGATGCCCAAGCCGACGTTGCGGTTGCTCTCGGCGAAGGTCGCGCCGACGAGGCAGCCGAAGATGAGGAGGCCGAGGGCCGTTTTCTTCATGATAGGGCTCCTTGCGCTTTTCAGGTCGTTGATAATGCTATCATAAACCGTCCGGGAGGTCAAACCGCCGGGGGCCGCGGGGGCGGGGGCCGGCCGGGCTCAGGCGCACTTGCTCCAGCCGCAGTTCCCGCAGACGGGGCACTTCTCGTCGGGGAGCAGGGCGCCGCAGATCTTGCAGCGGACGGTGTAGAAGTCCTTGGCGCTCGTCCGGACCTCGCCGAAGTGCTTCTCCAGGACCTTGGCGATGGCGTCGGGGATGGACTGGATCAGGCCGCCCTCGGTGAAGATGGGCTCCGAGCCGCCGATGCCCTTGAGCTGGGCGATGACCTCCTCGGCCTCGACGCCGCTGCGGAGGGCGGTCGAGATGAGGCGGCCGAGGGCCTCGGCGTCGGCCATGGTCGAGTAGCCGCTCTTGCCGATCGAGGCGAAGACCTCGAAGGGCTTCTGGTTGTGGAAGGAGATGGTGACGTAGAGATTGCCGAAGCCGGTCTTGATCTTGTCGGTGACCGAGGGCAGCGAGTCGGGCCGGCCCTGGGGGTGCTTGATCTCGGTGCCGTTCTTGTAGAGGACCTGTCTCTCGCGGCAGCCGTCGCGGTAGATGGTGATGCCCTTCGTGCCCAGGTCCCAGGCCAGCCGGTAGGCCTTCTCGACGTCGTCGACCGAGGCCTCGTGGGAGAAGTTGATGGTCTTGGAGACGGAGTTGTCGACGTGCTTCTGGAAGGCCGCCTGGGTCTTGATGTGCCACTCCGGGGCGATCTCGTGGGCGGACCGGAACCAGTCGGGCAGGGGCTCGTCGGGGTGCCGGGCCTTCCAGTCGGCGTAGACCGGGTGGACGTCCTTGAGCTCGGCGTCGATGATCTTGGAGGTCACCTCGAAGGCGAAGACCGGCTCGATCGAGGACGAGCAGCCGGCGATGCGCGAGATCGTCCCGGTCGGGGCGATGGTGAAGACCGTGGCGTTGCGCATCCGGCCGCCCTTGTAGACGGACTTGGCGATGGCCGGGAAGGAGCCGCGCTCTTCGGCCAGCTCGCGGGAGGCGGCCGCGGCCTCCTTGCGCAGGAAGCCGGCGACCTTGTCGGCCAGGGCCAGGGCCTTGGGCGAGTCGTAGCGGACCTGCATGAGCAGGAGCAGGTCGGCCCAGCCCATGACCCCCAGGCCGATGCGGCGCGTGGCCCGGGTCACGGCCTCGATCTGCGGCAGGGGGTAGCGGTTGACCTCGATGACGTCGTCGAGGAAGCGGACGCCGAGGCGGACGACCGAGGCGAAGCGGTCCCAGTCGAAGCGGTCCTTGGCCTTGGGGCGGGGATCGTGGAATCTGGCCAGGTTGATCGAGCCGAGGTTGCAGGACTCGTAGTCGTGGAGGGGCTGCTCGCCGCAGGGGTTGGTGGCCCGGATGGGGCCGAGGCCGGCGGTGGGGTTGCCGGCGTTGACGCGGTCGATGAAGATGAGGCCGGGGTCGCCGACGGCCCAGGCCGACTCGACGATGAGCTGGAAGACCTTGCGGGCGTCCTTCTTGCCGACGGGCGTGCCGAGGCGCGGGTCGATGACGTCGTAGGCGCCGCCGGCCGCGAGGGCGGCCATGAAGGCGTCGGTCGCGGCGACGGAGATGTTGAAGTTCGCGACCGAGGCGCCGTCGAGCTTCATCTGGACGAACTCCTCGATGTCGGGGTGGTCGACGCGGAGGATGCCCATGTTGGCGCCGCGGCGGGTGCCGCCCTGCTTGACGGCCTCGGTCGCGGCGTCGATGACCTTGAGGAAGGAGACCGGGCCGGAGGCGACGCCCTGGGTCTTGCGGACGAAGCTGCCCTTGGGGCGGAGGCGGGAGAAGTCGAAGCCCGTGCCGCCGCCCTCCTTGTGGACGAGGGCCGCGTTCTTGACCGTCTCGAAGATCGAGTCGAGCGAGTCCTCGATCGGCAGGACGAAGCAGGCCGAGAGGCACATGCCCCGGCCGGCGCCGGTGAGCGTCGGGCTGTTGGGCAGGAAGTCGCGGCCGGACATGGCCGCCAGGAAGAGGTCGGCCCACTTCTTGCGGTCGGCCTTGGTCTTCTCGGCCGAGGCGACGTGGGTCGCGACGCGGCGGAAGAGGTCCTGCGGGGACTTGTCGACGAGCTCGCCCTTGTCGTTCTTGAGGAAGTAGCGGGCCTTGAGGATCTTGAGCGCGTTCTCGGTGAAACCGGCGGATGCGGACACGGCGGCCTCCAGCTATCGCGAATTTCCCACCCGAGGAAGATAAATCCTAGTGGAATGGTATGGATTATAGGACGGAGCGCCGCGGAATGCAAGAGAAAAGAGGGGGCGGGTCCGGCCGCCCTCTCGCTCTTCTTGAAGGGGCGGCGGCGTGATAGAATGTCCCCCTTCACCGGGAAGGAGGCGCGTCATGGGTGAATTCGGCGTTTCGGACAGGATCGGCAAGCCCGAGATCGAAGAGGGCGCCTGGGTCGCCCCGGGGGCCGTCGTCGTCGGCGAGGTCGTCCTCCGCCGCGGCGCGAACGTCTGGTACGGCTGCGTCCTGCGCTCCGACATGGAGGGCGCCGTGATCGAGATCGGCGAGGACTCGAACATCCAGGACGGCGCGGTCGTCCACGTCGACGAGAACCGGTCCTGCCGGGTCGGCCGCCGGGTGACGGTCGGCCACGGCGCGGTCCTCCACGCCTGCGCGGTCGAGGACGACGCGATGATCGCCATGAACGCCACGGTCCTGACCGGGGCCAGGGTCGGGCGCGGCGCCATCGTGGCCGCGGGCGCCGTCGTCGGCGAGGGCGTCGAGATCCCGGCGGGCGCCGTCGCCGCAGGCGTCCCGGCCAAGGTCCGCCGCGAGACGACGGACGCCGACCGGGCCCGCCTCGAGCACGCCTGGAAGGCCTACGCCGCCCTCCGCGACCTCCACAAATACAAATGGGGGACATGATACCTATTTCCCTATTTCCCGGCGGCCGACCGGCGAGGGAGCGAGGGAAGGCCGAACGTCCTCGAGGCAGAACGACACGGAAAGAATGAAGAATAGGGAAATAGGTATCATGTCCCCCATTTTTGCGGTCATTTTCGATCTGGACGGGACGCTTCTCGACACGATCGAGGACATCACCGCGGCCTCCAACCGCGTCTACGAGGCCCTCGGCCTCGGCTCGTTCACGAACGACGAGATGAAGACGCTCGTCGGCGACGGCGCCGAGGAGCTCATCCGCCGGGTCTACGCCCGGCGCGGCCGGCCCGCCCCCTCCGAGAGCGTCATCGCCGGGGTCCTGGACGACTACCGCCGCGAATACCAGGCCCGCTGGCGCGACAACAGCCGCCCCTACGACGGCGTTCCCGAGCTCCTGGCCGGGCTCCGCCGACGCGGCCTCAAGACCGCCGTCCTGTCGAACAAGTCCGAGCTCTTCACCGCCGCCCAGGTCTCGGCCCTCCTCCCCGGCCACGGCTTCGACATCGTCCGCGGCGCCCGTCCCGGCGGCCCGCTCAAGCCCGACCCCGCGCCGGCCCTTGACATCGCCGCCGGGCTCGGCGTCTCCCCCCGAGAGTGCGCCTTCGTCGGCGACACCAACGTCGACATGGCTACGGCCAAGGCCGCCGGCATGTTCGCGGTCGGCGCCCTCTGGGGCTTCCGCGCCGCCGACGAGCTCCGCCGCCACGGGGCCGACGCCTTGATCGCCGCCCCGGCCGACCTGCTCGACCTGGTCGCCCGACCGCCCGACGGAGGCTCCCGATGAAACAGAATTCCCGTTCCGCGTCCATCGCCTGCCTGGCCGTCCTGGCCGCCCTGGCCGCGGGTTGGACGGCCGGGACCTTCCTCCCCCTGCCGCTCCGCCGGCGCCCCGTGCCCGCCCGGCTCCTCGCCGCCGTCCCCGACGTCCGCCAGAGCACCAACTACACCTGCGGCGCCGCCTCCCTCCAAGCCGTCCTCGCCCGCTGGGGCGTCGAAGAGCGCGAGGACCGCCTGGCCGCCCGTCTCCACAGCACCCCCGAGGCCGGGACCCGCCCCGACGACATCGTCCGCGTCGCCCGGGAATTCGGCCTCTCGGCCGAGGTCCGCGAAGGGCTCTCCCTTTCCGACCTCGAGGCCGCCCTCGCCGCCGGGATATCGGTCATCGTCGACCTCCAGGCCTGGCGCGAGAGCGATGACGTTCCCTGGGCCGAGACCTGGGACAACGGCCATTACATGGTCCTGCTGGGGATGGACGCCAGGGACCTCTATTTCGAGGACCCCGCGCTCCTCGGCGCCCGCGGCTTCATCCCCCGGGCCGAGTTCGTCGACCGCTGGCACGACTACGAGGGCGAGCCGCCCCTCGGCCCCTCCAGCCGGCGCTACGCCCACATGGCCATCTTCCTCGAGGGAAGCGGCCCCGCGCCCGCCCCTCCGGCGCCCTTCGCCCGCGTCCGCTGACCCCTTTCCGGGGGCGCCTCCCGGGGGCGCGTCCCCGGGGGGGCCCTCTCCATCGGTGCCGGGGGGGGGACGCACAATACCCCCCGTGTTCACCCCCAGCGGCGATGGACGCGCCTTCCAACGGGTTTATCATCGGAGCGTCATACGGACGGAAGCCCTCATCTGAGCGAGAGGGCCGTTAGGAAAAAGCGCCCCATGCGCGAGAACAGGAAAGACAAGCGGATCTCCGAGGAGAACCGGGTGGTCATCGAGCTGCCCGCCCCCTCTCCCGCGGCCGAGCCCCGCCTCGTCAACGCGCTGACCAAGGACATCTCCCTCGGCGGGGCCCGCATCATCACCGACCGGCTCTTCGAGGCCGGCTCCTCCCTCCGCATGACGCTCTATCTCACCAAGTCGAAGCAGATCGTCAAGGTCCGCGCCGACGTCCGCTGGAACCGCATCGTCGAGGACGGCCTCTACGAGATGGGGGTCGAGTTCGAGCACGGCATCCCGACCGGCGTCCTGGTCCTCATCCAGCACCTCTACGGCAAGGGCCAGACGACGCCGACGGCCGTCCCAATGTAAGGAGGTCCCATGAGCGCCAACGCCGAACCCCGGGCCCATTCGACGGGGCTTCTCGAAGACATCGAGAAGCGCGTCAGCGAGATCTTCTCGGCCCAGAAGAACGAGGTCGAGCAGGGCCTGATCGAGCGCATCAACCGCGAAAAAATGGAGGCCCAGCGGCGCATCGAGGCCGTCAACCAGGAGTTCGCCCAGGTCCGCGCCGCCCTCGATGGCCACAAGACCGTCATGGCCGACCTCCAGTCGGCCGAGGTCCGCCTCCGGGGCGAGATCCGCGGCCACTTCGAGCGGGCCGCGAACTATCAGAAGATGATGGAGAACGCGGCCGCCCTGGCCGGCGACGAGCTGGGAAAGATCGGCGGCCTGAACCAGGAGCTGGAGGGACTCCGGGTCAAGGCCGAGCGCGAGTACGAGGTCCTCAAGACGCACCTGGCCGGCTACGCCGGCGTCCTGGCCACCATCCCCGCTCCGCCCGCCCGGACCGTCGACCTCATCGACTGGACCGAGGAGATGGACAAGCTCCGTCAGGTCCGCGACCTCCTGGCCACCCTGCGCCAGCCCGAGCCCGGGCCCGACATCGAGCCCGTTCCCGCCCCGGAGCCGGCCGGGACCCCCGGCGACGCGACCGCGCCCGCCGCTCCCGAGGCCGAAGAGCTGGCCGCGTCCCTCGGCCTCATGGACGACGACGACGTGATGAAGGACGAGCACGACTTCGCCGTCCCCGGAACGCCGGACGAGGCGCCCGCCCCCTCCCCCGCTCCGGACGCCGACGCGGGCTTCCAGTTCGAGGCCCCGGCCACCGAGGAGATCGAGCCGGAGACCGGGCCGGAGCCGAGCGTCGAGGCCGCCCCGGCCCCGGCCCCGCATCCGGCCCTCGAGGCCTTGGAGCGCTACCGCCGGACCGAGGCGGTCAACAACGGCATCGAGCTCGGCTTCTTCGCCACCGACACGGTCGCCGTCCTCGACGCCGAGGCGTTCATGACGGCCGTCGGCAAGGTCGTCGACGCCGCCGCCCAGATCCACGGCCAGCTCAGCAAGGCCGCCTCGGTCAAGGACCTCTTCCTGCTCAAGCAGGAGATTCTCAACCAGCAGGAGGTCCTGCGCAAGCTGTTCTTCCGGGTCGTCCGCTTCTGCGACAAGGAAGGCGGCCGCCTGCCCGAACAGCTCGGCCTGATCATCACCTCGCAGGGCATGAAGGACGTCATCGAGCGGCTGACCATGGCCAACTGGAGCGACCCCTCCGACTTCAGCCCGTTCCAGACCGAGCTTCTGGCCATGAAGCGGGCCTTCCAGACCCGGGCCGCCACGGGCCCGAACTACTACGCTCAGGTCCTCGACCAGGTCGAGGGCCGCGACAACTAGGCCTCCTCGCCTCCTGTTTCGCCGGCCGCCCGGCGGGCCCCTCCCTTCCCCCGCCGGGCGGCGACTCTTTCAGATGATCTCCAGGGCGTCCCGGTCCGGGAGCTTGGGGAACTTGGCGTGGGGCTCGGTCTGGTACCAGAACGCGACCGAGGCGATGTCGTCCTGGAGCGGGAGATAGCGCCCGCCCGAGCGCCAGCCCAGCGCCTGGATGGTCACCCTGAGGTCGTGGGCGAAGCGGACCGGGTCCATGATGTGCCAGCGGTAGAGGCCGAACCGCTGCATGACCTGGTAGTGGCCGTCGCCGCGGATGACCTGCGGCAGTCCGGCGTAGGGGGTGGTGAACTCGCGGTACTGGATCGAGCCGTCGGGGGCCTTGGCGTCGAAGTCGTAGGAGCCGCAGAAATAGTCCTCGGTGCCGGTGTAGGCGATCGTCGGGAACTCCGTGTCGCCGTCCATGAAGAACTTGAGCTCGCCCTCGCCCCACCAGCCGTTGTTGTGGACGCCCCAGGCCATGTAGGTGCCGACGTAGTGGCCCTGGCCCTTGACGCCGTCGAGGATGGTGTAAACGTCCTTGTAGGGCAGGGGGTTGACGCGCCGGAACTGGGCGTGGAAATAGGCGGCGTCGTCGGGGACGTCGGTGAGCGCGTAGTTGATCTGGTAGTAGACGGTGAACTGGTTGGTCGCCGGGGCCTCGTTCGGGCGCGGCTTGGCGGCGATGTTCTCGACCGTCACCTTGAAGCCCTTGCGGAAGGGCATCTCCCAGTAGCAGTTGAAGGCGCTGCCCGGGTTGACGCAGACGGGGAGCGAGGAGACCTGGGCGTACTGGCCCCAGCCGCAGGCGAAGAAGTCGCCGATGGGGCACTCGACCGAGGGCTCGGTCTCGCCGTCCCAGTAGATGCGCAGGATGGCGAAGCGCCAGGCGCCGGCGGGGGTGAGCCAGATCTGCTGGATGGCCCCCTCGCCCTTGACGTCGGCCATGACGAACGTCTCGCCGGCCGGGACGCGGACGTAGGGCGAGACCTTCCAGCCCTGGCCGAGGTCGCGGGCGGCGTTCATGGCCGGGCCGTCGGTCGACATGGCGGCCTTGCCCTTCTCGCCGGTGAAGTTCTCCGGGCTGATGGAGCGCGTCCGGGCCTTGGACAGGCGCGACAGATTGCCCAAACCCAAGCCCAGGCCGTTGAAGCCCTTGCCTTTTTCGCCCTGCGACGAGGCGGCCGCGGCGAAGACGGCCAGGCAGAGAAGCGCGAGTCCGGCCTTGAAGACGAGCGTCTTGGTCATGCGTGCCCTCCTTTGGAATGTGGGCTCATTCTAATTGAAACAGGCCGGCGATGCCAAGAAGACGGGGTCAAACCTTTTCCCCTCCAGCTGGTCGGGGAAATTTAAACTTTTAAAGGTTTGACCCCGTCCGGGGGTTGGGGCACAATGACATCGATATCCGCCCGACAGGAGGACCCATGAGAAAGCGCCTTGTCCGCGCCGTCGTCCTCGCGTATTTCCTCGCCGCCTGCGCCGCCGCGTCGGCCCAGCCGCCGGCGCCGGCCCAAGGCCGGCCCCAGGGGCAGGCCCAGGCCCAGCCCGGGCAGAAGCCGCCGGCCGCCGGTCCGCAAGTGACGGCGGAGCCGGCCAAGCCCGCGGTCGCCGAGAAGCCGTTCTCCGTCACCCGGCACGCCGTGACCATCGACGGCAAGCCCGTCCCCTACACGGCCACGGTCGGCGAGCTCGTCGTCGCCAAGCCCGACGAGACGCCCGGCGCGTCCATGTTCTTCGTCGCCTACGCCCGCGAGGACGTCAAGGACAAGGCCGGCCGGCCCCTGATGTTCCTCTTCAACGGCGGCCCCGGCTCCTCGACCGTCTGGCTCCACCTCGGCGGCCTCGGCCCGAAGCGCGTCGTGCTGGACGAGTTCGGCAACGCCGGCGCCCCGCCCTACGCCCTGGCCGACAGCGAGTTCTCCCTCCTCGACGCGACCGACCTCGTCTTCGTCGACGCCGTCTCGACCGGCTTCAGCCGGCCCCTCCCGGGCGAGAACAAGAGCCAGTTCCACGGCCTCGACGAGGACGTGGCCACGTTCGGCGAGTTCATCCGGTCCTTCATCACTCGGTTCGAGCGCTGGGGCTCGCCCAAGTTCGTCCTCGGCGAAAGCTACGGCACGACGCGCGCCGCGGGCCTCTCCGGCTGGCTCCAGGGCCGACAGAACGGCATTTACCTCAACGGCATCGTCCTTCTCTCGAGCGTCCTCGACTTCTCGACCATCACCTTCCCTCCGATGGGCACGACGTCCTACGTCGCCTTCCTCCCCCACTACACGGCGACGGCCTGGTTCCACAAGAAGCTGCCGGCCGACCTCCAGGCCGGGCCCCTGCGGGCCGCCCTCGACGAGGCCGAGCGCTTCGCCCTCGACGAGTACCCCTCCATCCTGGTCAAGGGCAACCGCCTGGCGCCCGCCGACTACGAGGCCGCGGCCCGGAAGATCGCCCGCCTCACCGGGCTCCGCGTCGATTACGTCAAGCAGTCGAACCTCCGGATCGAGCACGGCCGCTTCGTCAAGGAGCTCCGCCGGGCCGACTTCCTGACCGTTGGCCGCCTGGACAGCCGTTTCACCGGACGGGACGCCGACGCCGCCGGCGAAAGGTCCGGCATGGACCCCGCGAGCGCGGCCATGGGCGGCGCCTTCCCGACGCTGCTCAACGCCTACGTCCGCGACAGGCTGGGCTACATGAAGGACATCCCCTACGCCGTCTACGGCAACGTCCAGCCCTGGAACTACCAGTCCCGGCCGTCCGGCGGCGGGCCCGGCCAGGCCATGCCGCGGTCGTCCATGATGGGCGGCCTGCCCAACGTCGCCATGACGCTGCGGCAGGCCCTGGCCGACAACCCCCATCTCCGGGTTTTCTGCTGCAACGGCTATTACGACGGGGCCACGCCCTACTTCGGCACGGAGTACACCTTCTCCCAGATGGGCTTCGGCGGCGAGTTCGAGGGACGGGTCACCATGGGCTACTACGAGGCCGGCCACATGATGTACATCCACAAGCCGTCACTGGCCAAGCTCAAGAGGGACCTGGCCGAGTTCATCCGCTCCGCCCTATAATGGGGGACATGATACCTATTTCCCATTTAACGGCCGATCCGACCCCCCGTGGGCTATAATAGGAAGAAATACCACGGCCGGCCTATTGTAATGAGGACGACGGAGGTAAGCATGTCCAATCCCGAACCGAACGCGGAAGCCCATAACCAGGACAAAACCCCCAGGCGCGGCCCCTCGGCGGGGGCCTTGGCCGTCCTCGTCGCCCTCGCCGGGCTAGGCGCTTTCGCCGTTCTCCGGGACGGGCCGTGCCCGCTCGCCGCCGGCCGTACGGTCGCCGCCGCCCGGGCGGCTTCCGGCTTGGAGTCGGCCCTCCCGGCCCCGGCCGCCTCCCGCGAGGCCGCGAGCCTTCCCGCGGCCGCCGACCCTGAAGGAGCCGCCGTCACACCCGCCCCGCACTCGCCCCGCTCCCCCCGGCCCTCGCCTTCTGCTATGCAGTCCAAGGCGGCCAAGGACGCGGTCGAGAAGCTCGTCGCCGAGCAGAAGCTCGAGGCCGCGGCCGCCGAGTGCGCCCGCCTCCGGGCCGAGGCCCGAGCGTCCGGCGACGCCGCGCTCTGGGCCTGGACGCTGATCAAGGAGGGCCAGCTGCGAACGGCCCTGCACGGCTACGAGACCGCCGTCCGCTTCTTCAAGGACGAGCCCTGGCCCGATTCGCCCGTCGAGCGCGACATGCTCGAGCTCTTCTACGCCGACTCGCTCCTGACCTACGTCCGGGAATACTCCTGGGAGATCGACCGGCGCGAGCGCGTCGAGTCGAAAGGGCCGGTCGACCTCGGGGCCTGGACCCGCGACCAGATCTTCGACCAGGCCTGGCAGGCGCTCCTCCGCGTCTGGAAGGACCGCGACCGCCTGACCGAGCGCCGGGCCGCCGACTTCCCCGACTTCTGGACGGCCGGCGATTACCCGGCCGGAGTCCGCGACAACTTGCGCGACAGCGTCGTCTATCTCATGGCCGGCCTGCTCGCCGACACGGCCTTCTGGACCCCGCGACAGTCGAACGAGGCCTGGCTCGTCGACCTGCCCCGGCTCCTGGCCCAGGCCGGCAAGGTCCGCGCCGCGGACGCCGCCGTCTCGCTCGAGTCGCCCTCGGCCCACCCCATCGAAAAGGTCGCCGCCCTGCTCGGCGAACACGAGACGTGGTCGCGCCGGGCCGGCCGTCCCGAGGCCGCCCTCGAGGCCCGCTTCGAGCTCGCCAGGGCCCTCCACGAGGCCTTCGACGGCGAGGACGACCGGGCCCTCGTCAAGCGCCACCTCGGCTACTTCCTCGCCGCCAACCGCAAGCACCCCTGGTGGGCCGTCGGCCAGGCCCTTCTCGCCGAATACACGCGCCAGGAGACCGCCCCCGACGCCCTCGTCCGGGCCCGCAAGATCGCCCTCGAGGGGGCCGAGCGCTTCCCGCAGTCGCCGGGCGGGCAACACTGCCGCTCCATCGTCGGCTCGATCGAGGCGCCCGACTTCGCGATAGAGGCCATGCGCGCCGACGCCGCGGGCCGCCGCTCCGTGCGCGTCAGGCACCGCAATCTCGAGCGCGTCTTCCTCCGCGCCTGCGGCCTCGATGCCGAGGCCCTCATCCGGACTTCCAAGGACTTCCGCTTCTTTCCTCAGGGTGAAGAGGCCCGCCTCCTCGTCCAGGGCCGCAGGCCCGATGCCGCTTGGCGCCTCGATCTCGCCAAGAGCGCGGACTTCCGCGACCACCTGACCTTCGCCGGCCCCCCCGAAGGGCTCAGGCCGGGGCTCTACATCGTCGCCGCTTCGGCCCGCGAGGACTTCGCTGACGCCGGCAACAAGTCCGTGGGCCTGTACGTCGTCGTCGGCGACCTCGTGATCCTCGAGCGCCAGGGCGGCGCAGGCACAGGGCCAGGCGACCCGGGGCCGGACGGCGGGCCCGCCCCCGAGGGCGCGGTCGCCGCTGAGGCCGTCGTCCTCTCCGGGGCCACGGGCCGCCCGGTCGCCGGCGCCACGGTCGATCTCTACCGCTTCGACTGGCGCAAGGGCCACTCCAAGGTCGAGTCGAAGACGACCGACGCCGGCGGGCGGGTCTGGTTCGCTCCGCGCCAGGGAATAGACCAATATTTCCTCCTGGCCAGAAAGGGCCGCGACCTCGCCCTCGACACCGAATTTTTCTTCCGCCAGCCCGTCTCCCCGGCGCAGGAGACGCGGGCCGCGCTCATCTACACCGACCGGTCCATCTACCGGCCCGGCCAGAAAATCTTCTGGAAGGTCCTGGTCTACAAGGGCCGGACCGGCCTCGGCCGGGTCGCGGCCGAGCCCGGCGCGCCGGTCACGGTCTGGCTCGAGGACGTCAACAGCCAGCGGGTGGCCCAGGCCACGGCGGCCACGAACGCCTTCGGCACGGCGAGCGGCGAGTTCGCCGTCCCGGCCGCGGGCCGTCCGCTCGGCGGATGGCGCATCAGGACATCGCCGCAGGGCTACGCGGCCGTGCTGGTCGAGGAGTACAAGCGGCCGACCTTCGAGGTCGCCGTCAAGGACCCGGAGAAGCCGCTCCGACTCAACCGCCCCGCCTCGCTCAAGGGCGAGGCCCGCTACTACTTCGGGCTTCCGGTCACGGCCGGCGAGGCGGTCTGGCAGGTCAAGCGCGAGCCGGTCTTCCCGCGCTGGTGGTGGTGGGACAGGGGCGGCGCCCGCGTCGAGACCGTCGCCGGCGGGCGGGCCAGGATCGACGCCGACGGCGCCTTCGCCGTCGAGTTCACGCCCAAGGCCGACGAGAGGAAGGCGGGCGGGGCCGCGTCGGGCCTGACCTACCGCTACACGCTCTCGGTCGACGTCACGGACGAGGGCGGCGAGACGCGCTCGGCCGAGCGGTCGTTCCGGCTCGGCTTCGTCGGCGTCGAGGCCCGGATCGGGAGCGAAACGCAGTTCCTCCCGGCCGCCGCCAAAAGCGAGTTCACCGTGGTCCGCGCGGACCTCGACGGGACGCCCAAGGCCGGGAAAGGGACATGGCGCGTCGTCCGGCTGGCCCAACCCGGGACGACTCTCCTTCCGTCCGACCAGCCGGTCGCCGAGGAGCCCGGCACGGGCGATCCGCTCTACCCGCCGACCGCGGGCGACAAGATGAGGCCGCGCTGGGAAAGGGTGTCGCCGGACGCGATCCTGCGCCTGTGGCAGGACGAGCGGGAGGCGGCCCGGGGCGCGGCCGCCCACGACGACAAGGGCGTGGCCAGGATCGCCGTGCCGGGCCTCGAGGCGGGGGCCTACCGCCTGCTCTACGAGACCAAGGACGACTTCGGCGCGGTCTCGCGCGACAGCCTCGAGTTCCTGGTCGTCGGCGCGGCCAAGCCCGCGTTCAAGCTGCCGCTGGTCGTCCGGGCCGAGAGGACGTCGGTCCCGGTCGGGGGGACGGCCCGCTTCCTCGTCGACGCAGGCTGGAGCGGCCAGCCCCTGCTTCTGGAGACGTTCCGAGGCGGGGCGCTCTGGGAGCGGCGCTGGGTCGAGGCGGCGAAGGACGGCGGGACGGTCGAGGTCCCGGTCACCGAGGACCTCAGGGGCGGGTTCGGGCTCCGGGCGACGGCCGTCCGCGACCACCAGTTCATGAGCGAGGCGGCCTCGGTCTTCGTCCCTTGGGACAACAAGGAGCTGGGGATCTCGTTCGCCACGTTCAGGGACAAGCTCACCCCGGGCGGGCGGGAGACGTGGCGGGTGGCGGTCAAGACGCCGGACGGGAAGCCGGCCGAGAAGGGCGCGGCGGAGCTTCTGGCCTACATGTACGACCGCTCGCTCGACATCTTCGCCCCGCACCGGCCGCCGCGGATCGCCGGGCTCTATCCGAACCGGGCCGGCACGGCCTCCTGGGACCCGGGGCTGGGGACGGCGAGGACGGTTTATGCGGACGAGAGCGGCTGGAGTCGCGTCTCAGCTTATCCGAGGTTCCGGCCGGACTCGCTCCTGTCGATCTCCGGATACGGCATCGGCGGGCCGGGCCGACGCTATGAAGGGCGGGTCCTCGGAGGGGTTGTCGGCGAGGTCGAAATGCCGACGGCGGCCCGTCAGGCTTTGCACGAGGACGCCTACGTCGAGGGAGGAAGGGGCGGGGAGGGCGAAACGAAACCGGGCGAGGCGGCCGCGGAAGCGGGCCGGACGCAGGCGGACCTGCGCTCGGTCTTCGCCGAGACGGCCTTCTGGCAGCCCCACCTGCTGACCGGCGCCGACGGGACGGCGGCGGTCGAGTTCACCGTCCCCGACAGCGTCACCGGCTGGCGCGTCTTCGTCCACGGCGTGACGAGGGACCTCTGCGGCGGCTCGCTCGAGGCCGAGGCGAGCTCGGTGAAGGAGCTCATGGTCCGGCCCTACCTGCCGCGCTTCTTCCGCGAGGGAGACGCGGCCGAGCTCCGGGTCATGGTCAACAACGCCGGCGAGAGGGACGCGTCGGGCGAAGTGACGCTCGAGGTCACGGACCCCGTGACGGGCGAGAACCTGGCCCCGGCCTTCGGGCTCCCGGCGAGCGTCCCGGCGCAAAAGTTCACGGTCAAGCCGGGCGGCGGAAGCGCCGTGGCCTTCGCCCTGCGGGCGCCGGCCCGCGTCGGAACGGTCGCCTTCAAGGTCGTGGCGAGGAGCGGGGCGCTGTCGGACGGCGAGCTGCGGCCGCTGCCGGTCCTGCCGGGACGGATGCACCTCGTCCAGTCGCGGTTCGCGACGGTCAAGGAAGGGAAGGCGCGGGAGCTGCGCTTCGACGACATGGCGAGGACGGACGACCCGAGCCGCATCAACGAGCAGCTCGTGGTCACCGTGGATGCCCAGCTCTTCTACGGTCTGCTCGAGGCCCTCCCCTACCTCGTGAACTATCCCTACGAGTGCACGGAGCAGACCCTCAACCGGTTCCTCTCGACGGGCATCCTCGGCAGCCTTTACGACAAATATCCGGCGGTCGCGGCCATGGCCAAGGAGCTGAGCAAGCGCGAGACGGTCTATGAGACGTTCGACGCGGCCGACCCCAACCGCAAGATGGCCCTGGAGGAGACGCCCTGGCTCGAGACGGCGCGGGGCGGGAAGGACGCGGGTGCGGACGTCGAGAAGGTCCTCGACCCGCGGGTGGCCAAGGCCCAGCGGGAGACGTCGCTCGCCAAGCTCCTCGAGGCCCAGACCCCGCTCGGGGCGTTCCCGTGGTGGCCGGGCGGGCCGCCGTCGCCGCACATGACGCTCTACATCGCGAGCGGCTTCGGCAAGGCCCTGGAGTTCGGGGTGGCCATGCCCAAGCAACCGGTGGTGAAAGCGTTCGATTACCTGCACCGCCACTACCTCGACGAGGTCGTCTCGCGGCTCATGGCCCGGGACTCGGGCTGGGAGTTCGTCACCTTCCTCAACTACACGCTAAGCAACTTCCCCGACGCGACGTGGACGGGCGGCGTCTTCACCGACGCCGAGCGGAAGCGGATGCTCGATTTCTCGTTCAAGCACTGGAGGGAACACAGCCCGTATCTCAAGGGGTATCTTTCGCTCACGCTCAAGCGGGCGGGGCGGCCGAAGGACGCGTCGCTCGTCTGGGCGAGCGTCATGGACAGCGCCAAGACGACCGCCGACGGCGGGACGGGCTGGGCGCCCGAGGACCGCGGCTGGCTCTGGTACAACGACACGATCGAGACCCACGCCTTCGCCCTGCGGACGCTCATGGAGCTCGCGCCGAACGACAAGCGGGGCGAGGGGCTGGTCCAGTGGCTCTTCCTCAACAAGAAGCTCAACCACTGGAAATCGACCCGGGCCACGTCCGAAGTCCTCTACTCGGTGGCCTGGTTCCTGAAGACGACGGGCGCGCTCGCCGTCCGGGAGTCGGTCACGGCCGAGGCCTGCGGGACGAAGACGGTGTTCACGTTCGAGCCGAACAAGTACACCGGGAAGAAGAACCGGGTCGTCGTGTCGGGCGAGAAGCTGGGGCCGGAGTGCGCGACGGTGCGGGTGACGAAGGGCGGCAAGGGGATGGCCTTCGCCAGCGCGACCTGGCACTTCAGCACGGAGAAGATGCCGGAGAAGGGCGAGGGGGACCTGTTCGCGGTCGAGCGGTCCTATTTCAAGCGGGAGGAGAAGGGCGACGCGGTCGTCCTGCGGCCGCTGGCCGAGGGCGAGGCGCTCGCGGTCGGCGACGAGATCGAGGTCCAGCTTTCGATCCGGGCCCGGCACCAGGCCGAGTACGTCCACCTGCGCGACCCGCGGCCGGCCGGCTGCGAGCCGGTGTCGCTCAGGTCGGGCTACAAGTGGGACCTGGGCCTGGGGCGCTACGAGGAGGTCCGCGACAGCGGCACGAACTTCTTCATGGAGTGGCTGCCCGAGGGCCAGTACACGCTCAAGCACAGGCTCCGTTGCGCCATGGCCGGGACGTTCAAGGCCGCCCCGGCCACCCTGCAATCGATGTACGCCCCCGAATTCGCCGCTTACTCCTCCGGCGCGCTGCTCGCGATCAAATGAAGACGGGGTCAAACCTTTAATTCTTTAATTTCCGTTAAGGGCGGAAGGTCCCCATTTGCCGGCCCATCCGACCCCCGCAACGTGGAAGAGAACCAACTTTCTTAGGTTTGACCCCCGAGGTTCAATAGCGGATGTCGTCGCGGTTCACGGTCTGCCCGATATGCCCGACGCGTTTGCCCATGGTGTAGAATTCTCCGCTGCCGGCGGTCATGCCGAAAAAGGGCACCCGGTCGACGAGAAGGCGTCCCCGCTCGTCGCAGACGCCGGGCAATACCGAGGTGGCCAGGACCTCGGCGACAAAGAGGGTGCGGGCCGGCGGCAATTCCAACGAGTCGAAGACGCGGCACTCCAGTTGGATGGGCGACTCGGCCACCGTGGGCGCATCGACCTTCACCGCCCGGCCGCGGGTGAACCCCGAGAGCGCGTATTTGTCGCCGGCCTTGGAGGAATTCATGTCGAGGCGATCGAAACCGGGCACCATGTCGGCCACGGGCACATTGAGCACGAATTGCCCATGCAGTTTCAGCAGCTTGCGCGCCAAGTGCTCCTCGTGGGCGCAGACCCCGACCTGCGCCGGCTTGCCGTTGAGCACGAAACTCCAGAGGACCGAGAGCTCATCGGGGTCGCCCGGAGCTCCGCGCATGGAAACGATCACCGCCGGCGCCGGCGGCAGCATCGGCCCCGGTTCCGCCAAGATGCGCCGCTCCCCCGGCGGCGCTCCGGCTTTCGCTGTCTGCCCCATCCCCGGCCGGGCACGGAACATCGAGGCGAACGCAGCTCCCCATAGGAATGTCCGGCGTTCCATCAAGCACCTCCTGAAGGCCCCATTGTCGCGCTTATCCCCGTGATAATCAATTGCTAAGCGAGGCCCTGGGGTCAAACCATGAATTCAGCAATAAACGCGCTTACCCGTGAAAAATTTAACTTTTAAAGGTTTGACCCCGTCTTATTTCTGAATTACCATCCAACCATGAACAAGAAGCTCGCCCGACTCCGCCTTGCCGGCCTTTTGTTCGTTCTGATCCTCGGCCTCCTCTCCTTCGTTGCGGCCCAGCGCCCCCCTGTACCAGCTCAGCCCTCACCCCCCGCCCCGGCCCAGGTCCTGCCGCCCGACTTCGACGCCTTGGTCGCCCGGGCCATGAAGGCCTTCGAGGTCCCCGGGATGGCCGTCGCCGTGGTCAAGGACGGCCGAGTCGTCCTGGCCAAGGGCTACGGCGTCCGCAAGCTCGGGGAGCCCGCGCCCGTCGACGCCCGCACGCTCTTCGGCATCGCCTCGAACACCAAGGCCTTCACGGCCACGGCCCTGGCCCTCCTCGTCGAAGAGGGCAAGATCGAATGGGACGCCCCGGTCATCGACTACCTGCCCTGGTTCCGCATGTCCGACCCCTACGTCACCCGCGAGATGACCGTCCGCGACCTCCTCGTCCACAGGAGCGGCCTCGGGCTCGGCGCCGGCGACCTGCTGCTCTGGCCCCGCTCGACCTACACCCGCCGCGAGATCGTCTCGCGCCTCCGCTACGTCCCCCTGGCCCGGAGCTTCCGCGGCGCCTACGCCTACGACAACATGCTCTACGTCGCGGCCGGCGAGGTCATCGAGGCCGTGAGCGGCGCGGCCTGGGAGGATTTCGTCGCCGAGCGCATCCTCGACAAGGCCGGCCTGGCCTCGAGCGTCCCTTCCCCCTCGGCCGCCGCGACCCGGCCCGACCTCGCCCTGCCGCACGCGCCCCTGGACACCGGCGTCACGCCCCAGCCGGTCGACGCGAACGACAACCTGAACGCGGCCGGCGGCATCTTCTCCTGCGCCGAGGACATGGCCAGGTGGATGCTCGTCCACCTCGCCTCGGGCCGGCTCCCCGACGGGACGCGCCTGTTCTCCGACCGGACCGGGCACGAGCTGACCTCGCTCGTGACGCCGATCCCCATTTCTCCCCCGCCGGCCGAGCTCCAGGCCCAGCGGATGAACTTCCGCGGCTACGCCCTCGGCTTCAACGTCAACGACTACCGCGGCCGCAAGCTCGTCAGCCACACGGGCGGGCTCACCGGCTACGTCTCGCGCCTGGTCATGGTCCCCGAGATCGGGCTCGGCGTCGCCGTCCTGACCAACCAGGAGTCGGGCGAGGCCTACAACTCCGTCATCTACGCCGTCCTCGACCAGGCCATGGGCGCCGCCAAGACCGACTGGATCGGCGCCTACCTCGAGGTCCGCGACCGGGCCCGGGCCAAGACGGCCGAAGCGCTGAAGAAAGCTACCGCCGCGCGGGACGCCTCGGCCGGGCCCTCCCTGCCCCTCCCCGCCTACGCCGGCGCCTACCGGGACGCCTGGTACGGTCCGATCGACATCACGCTCGAAGGCGAGGACAAGGGCGCGAGCAAGGCGTCCCGCCTGGTCATGAGCTTCGCCAAGACGCCCGCCCTGGTCGGCGACCTGGAGCACTGGAGCCGGGACACGTTCGTCGCGCGCTGGCGCGACCGCGTGCTCCGGGCCGACGCCTACGTCACCTTCACGCTCGACCCGGACGGGGCCGTCGTCGAGGCCCGGATGAAGCCCGTCTCGCCGGACACCGACTTCAGCTACGACTTCCAGGACCTGCTGCTGAAGCCCGTCCGCAAGTGAGCGGGGCTACCGGCCCGGCGGCAATTCGCCCAGGACCGCGCGGAGCCCGTCGAGCGTCGGGAAGCTCAGCTTCCAGCGGGCCTCGAGCCTGGCGGGGAAGGCGGGGTCGCGGGCGGCCATCCGCCGGTAGACCTCGGCGGCATAGCCTCTCTCCGCGTCCTCCAGCGTCGGCCACCAGGCGAAATAGAGGAAGCAGACGGTCAGGTTGATCGTCTCGTCGGCCGGCTTGAGGACCAGGGCCCGGCGGTAATAGTCCTTGGCCCGGTCCTGATAGGTCATCAGGGGGTAGTTGTAGAGGAGATAGGTCGAGCCGGCCTCGAACGGCGGGGCGGCGTCGATGGGATTGGCGGCGATGGCCTTGTCGTAGGCGGCGATGGCCCGGTCGCAGAACACGTCCCTGTCCTCGTCGCGGCCGGCGTCGTTCGACACCCGGGCCATCTCGACGTAGAGACGGGCCAGCTCGACCCTGAACACCGACCGGGGCGAGGCCGCGACGGCCCGCGCCAGCCGGGCCTCGAGCCGGGGAAAGGCGCTCTCGACGCTCCGGGCCTCGCTCCGGGCCCGCCGGTAAGAGCCCAGCCAGCGGAACCCCAGGTAATCGCGCAAGGCCGGGGCGAAGAGGGCCACGGCCAGGAGCCCGGCGATCAAGGCGCTGAACGGGGATACTCGAGGGGGCATGTCCCCTTGGTACGTGTCCCCTTTCTTATGCGACCCGCCTTTATTCAGACCGGGGACACGCGCCTTCGGCGCATGTCCCCTTGCGAGGGCCCTGCCGCTCCCCAGCACGGCCGCGCCCAACATCGCCAGCGTCGTGAAATAGACCGCGTTGGCCGGGATCTGGAGGTTGAAGTCGGTGAAGCCGTGGATGAGGATGGCCGCGACCCCGAGCAGGGCCCCCAGCCCGATCCCCTTGGCGAACGGGTCGCGCCGCCGCCGCCACATGGCCGCCATCCAGACGGCCAGCCCCACTCCGGCGACGGCCAGCGCCCCGCCCCCGACGACGCCGTTCTCGGCCGCGTATTCCAGATAATCGTTGTGGGCGAAGGACAGCTTCAGGTGATCGTCCACCTTCTCGTACATCTCGTAGGCGTTGACGTAGGTGCCCTTGCCCGTCCCGGCCAGGGGGAAGTCGCCGATGAGGTCGAGCGTGTTCCGGTAGAACGTCCGGCGGCCCTCGGCCGTGACGTCGACCTCGGAGAAGCGCTTGATGACCGGACCGATCCCGAGCCAGACCGCGACGGCGAGGACGGCCATGACGACGACGCGGACGATGAGCCCCATCCGGCGGTCTCCCGGCCGGCCCCTCCCCCTCCCGCTCCCGC
>JAKQUO010000025.1 GCA_029569255.1 Acidobacteriota bacterium
CATCCCGAACAGCCTGAACGGCCCGCCGGCGGAGCTGCTCCTGGGCGGCCGCAGGCAACGATCTCGCATCCTTGTTCTTCATGAAGGCAGCTTATCATATCAAACCTCAAATAGCAAGCTATTTAATGCTCTGATTAATAAAAGGTGGGAAAATCGGGAAAGCGCCGATGGCCGAAAGAGGTCATGGCAGGAGCAAAAATATCATGAAAAGCCGTCTTATTATTTTGGCAGCTCTCTTTGTGCCGACACTGGCCAACCCTAACGGAAGTCCTATCAATACAGGTGAGATCCGCAAGACCGGCAATATCCAGATGGTCCAAAAGTAAGATATCAGCCTTGAAGAGGAACGGCTCTCCGTCCGCATCTCGGGAGACGACGCCCTCGTTCAAGTCGTTTATCGATTGGAAAATCAGGGCCCAGCCGACAAGGTCACCTATGGATTCCCGGTTGAAAGCGATCCTGCCTTCGATGAGGGTCGGGAACCGATTGAACAATCGACACTCGCGGATTTCCGGCTTTCCGAAGAACCGAGTTCTCAAGCTCCCGGCCGGGTCTTCCCTGTCGAGAAGGTGGTGACGGACAAGATCACGAAGCCCACAAGAGTCGAGGAGGATCTGAAGCCGTTCATGTCTTGGCATATTGTGACCATTCCCTTTGAAGAACACGAGGGAAAAACCATTTCCGTCAGCTACCGGCAGAAGTGCCGTTTGGAAGACATCGTTTATACGAAAAGTTTCCGTCCGAAATTTTCCCACAGGACGTTCACTTATTCCCTCAAACCAGCTCAGAACTGGGGAGAGGGCCGAGTGCCTGTCTGTTCCGTTCTTATAGATGCCCGCGAGCTGCTTGAACAAGGCGGACATATTCTCGAAATTCACCCGGAGGGTTTTTCGGCTGACGGCGGGATCATTAGTTGGAACTATCGGGAATTAGACCTCCATACGGCCAAGGATATCATTCTTGTTTACGACAATTCAGACGCCGCTTTCACGAAGTACGTTCAACAATCAAGGCTGCCGTTATCGTCTATCGCGAAGGTCCTGACTTCGTCGATTCTCAAGACCGACGCGGTCAATCGCTTCAATTATGAGCCGAAGAACCTCTTTGACAACGATCTGAATACGGCCTGGGTGGAGGGCGCGGCGGGAGGAGGCGTGGGGGAATGGGTGGAAGTCCAATTAGAAGAGGGCGTTTATATTGAAGCTGTAGGTATCATAAATGGCTATACGAAAAACGAAGCGATCTACAAAGCCAACAACCGGATCCGGAAGATCAAGCTGGATGTCGAATGCAGTGTTCCTTGGCCAGGAACCCGGGAAACAAAGAAGAGCGTAGACCTCGACCTAGCGGAAAAGCAATTCAATGAGCTCAACCGAAATATCCAAGCTCCATTCATCAGCTGGCTTGAAGATTTTGGGATGGGCCGTGCGATATCCAAGATCCGGCTTACAATTTTGGAAGTGGCTAAGGGCACAAAATATGATGACACGTGCATCTCGGAGCTTTACTTGCTGGGCTACGTGCCGGGCCGCTAGTGTTTTTCATGTCCGCAGTGAGAGTATCCCTTGCACTGATCCCGCTCATGGTTCTCTCCGCGCAGGCGTCCGCAAAGAATATCTTTTTAGTCGGTTCCATAGACGGGCAACCCCCTCGCCCAGAAACTCTATTTTATCTGAACAAAGATGCGCGACTCGTGCTCTCTGTCGTTCTGATGGAGAATGAGCGCCAGTATTCCTCCATCGAATCCTTCGGTCCGAATGGCGGGGGCCGCCCGGTTGAAAGCCGGCTGCGCCCTCCCTTGGACATCTCCTGGTATCAGATTAGGCCCAAGCTCAAGGAGTACAGCAATCTATGGAAGCAGGGCTATCCGGATATGGGGGATATCCATATTGAGCCTATCGATTACGAAATAGTCCCTCTAACCGGATTTCGAGGCCAAGATACCATTGATCTCTCCACGGCGGTCCCCTCCGGCGAGACGGGGACTTTCTATCTTGGGGTGGAAGTCGGGGACGTTTCAGAACCATTCTCCTCTCCATCAGGAGTTTTTTCTGAATCGTCCCCCCTCCACCTCAAGTATCGGTACCGCGTTATTCAAGTCGTACGTCGAAAAGACGACTCCTATTTGGGTTACTTGACGGAACTTTTCGAAACACCTTTTATAATCGGGCCGAGAATGACGGACCAAGGTGTACATGAGACGGACGCCAGAATGGGGAGCGATTGTGCGGCGTTCGCAATCTACGGCAAAAGGAGGCAGGGATATCGGGTTCCTTACTGTGGCCCGCTCGGGATTCATCGATATCTCTCCGTCATTGAAAGTGAGTCGCTCAGACCAGTCCCCCTTGAGCATACCGAAATCTATGTCACTCCCGATAAACGGCAGGTCCGGACCGGCGACGGCGGGCTCCAGCCAGGAGATATTGTCCATTTTGGAGAGCAGGTCTCGGTCTTCTATAGCGACGCTGGCATAAAGGGTGTGCTTGACAAAGATGATCTGCTGCTCCAGTGCTATGGCAGTCGGCCAACCCTAACGACCCTCGAAGATTCGGGCTTCTATCATCTCCCCCTACGCATCTATAGATGGAGAGAAGATTTGAGCAAGGTCACGGAGTGAGATCTCGGAGTTTGGCCTCTTTTTTAGTCAGCCCCCGTGAACGGCATCCGATTTTCGTTAGCGTTTGCGCCATTCTGTTGCTCGGAGTGGCCTTAGCGGAGTTTGCCGCTCAGGATTCGGGGCCATTCGGCTGGGATCGGGCCCTGACCGATCTGGGATTAGTTGATGTACAAACGATCTGCCCGGATATCCAAGTGGACCTCAAGTACGCCACGGAGGGAAACTTCCTCCGCAAGAATGTATATGGAGATCTGAGGAAATGCTACCTCGTGAAGGAAGCCGCCTCGAACTTGGCCGCAGCCCAGAAGAACCTGGCTTCTTTGAAACCGGGCTGGCGGCTCAAGGTTTTTGACGGGGCCAGACCCAGGCGCATTCAAGCCATTATGTGGGGGCTTGTCAAGGGCACGCGCCAACAACATTTCGTGGCGAATCCCAGTTCAGGATCGAATCATAACTATGGTGCAGCGGTCGACCTGACCATTGTCGATGAAAAAGGCCGGGAATTGGACATGGGGACCCCTTTCGACTTTTTTGGAGAATTGGCCGAACCCCGATTGGAGGACGCCTTCTTGAAGAAAGGTATGCTTACTGCCAACCAAGTTCAGAATCGACTGCTTCTGAGGCGAGTCATGATCGAGGCCGGCTTTCTCTCAATTTCGAGCGAATGGTGGCATTTCGACGCTTTCCCAACAGACGTGATAAGGAAGCGGTTCAGGGTCATTGAATGAGGCGCCCCGGTTGATGATCGACAAACGAAACGGTTCAGCAATGACCCGGGAGAGAGCCAGCGATCCGTTCGGACCGGCTTTCACTTCATAGGGAGGGCAACCTACTCTTCGGTGTAATTCAACCTCTTCATCCGGGACGTTTTCTTCCCTCATATTTTGCTGGGGTTATCGCCGTCTTCCAGACCTTCGGCGCCCGGATCAATCTTCATGTGCACCTCCATTTTCTGGCGACCGCGGGCGGCGTGGACGAGACGTGCGTCTTCCATAAGCTCCCGCGGATTGACGACTCGCGGCTGGCCGGAATCTTCGCTTGGGAGGTCCTGGCGATGCTCGCCCGCAAGGAGCTGTTGGGTCCCGAATGGGCCGAGCGCATTCTCTCCGGGCCACACTCCGGCTTCAAAGGTCACAGCCTGGTCCGGGCCAAAACGAAGCCGGAGGCCGAGCGGGTGGGGAAGTGCATGATCCGTCCGGCCTGGCCCCGACCTCCTCGACGATCCGGCACTTGCCGGCCGCGAGCGTCCCCGGCTGGAGGATGCTGAGAGGCCTGGCGATTTCGAGTGTCTTGGTCGGAGAGGCCGCCTCGGGGCTCGCCCCGCCTCTGAAGCCCAGCGGCGCGGCGCAGTTGCATAAAACTTCGAGTCGTCCTGGTTCTCGGCGCGGCATATCGGGCAACGCAAAAACCCCTCTCTTCGCTTGTTCGGTCAGCCGGCAAACGGCACTCCGTCATTCACCGGTCCAATTCCATCACAGCGAGGATGTGAGGATGCCGAGATGATGCAAAAAGAAGTCCCGGTCCCACAATTTCAACGTCTCCTGTTCCCGAAGAGGGAGGAACCGCTCGACGTCCCGCCGGGCGGCCCTCCAATCGATCTCGAGGATCCTCTTCTTCAAGTTCTTTTCCACCCAGACGGGATCCGCCTTGACGTCCCTGCCGGCCCAAGGGCCGTGTTGGTTGATCGCCCGGCCCAGCAGGTTGAGGTCGGGAGCGGTCCTTTTCTGGACATACCAGATGAAGTCGTACCAATCCCGGCCCTTCGTGTAGGTCCGCCCGAGCATGGCCCCGATCTTCATGGCGAAGCCGGACCCGAGGCTCTGGGTCGTGATCGCCGTCGTCACCGGAAAGGCGAGGTAGCGCGTCTCGACGGTCGAACCCGGGGGAGGATTCACGTCGACCTCGAGCTTGACCTTGATGAGCTTCCGCGGGTCCCTGGCGTACGGCAGGGCGGAGCCGGCATCCCGCCCGAAAGAATCCGTCCGCAGGAACGCCTTCCTGACCGCCGTTCTCTCTTCGTGCCTCTCCTGGAAGTAGAGGCGAAGACCCTCGCCCTGCCCATCCCTGACGGCCTGGTCCAAGTATCTCCGCCAGCTGAAGCCCGGGTCCGGCCGCCTCAGGAAAAAGTCCAGGTCCTCGGAGAAGCGGTTCATCCCGTAGGCGATGCGCAGGCATGTGCCGCCGTGGAAGACCGCGCGGTCCTTCGCGAAGAGCCCGGCCCGGGACAGGCTGGCCAGGACGATCTGCTGGACGATCTCCTGCAGGACGTTCTCCTGATCGAGGGCGTTCGCGATGGCGTATTCGCCGATCCTTCGCTCCAGGACGCGAGGGATCATCGGCCGACCTCCCGGGCGAGGTTGCGAAGGTAGTCGACGGTGCGGCGGTCCCGGAGGCTCCCGCAGATCTCGTCGAGGCTGTCGAAGCTCATTCCCTCCAGGTCCTCCCGCTCGATGCGCAGGGACTCGGTCAGGAAGGACGCGCCGTCCCGCTCCCAGGTCACGCGCTTTCTCGTGTAGACGGTATCGGCGACGGCCCTCAACGGCCCGGCCACGAACGCCCAGCTTCGCTCGTCGATCTTGAGCGCCTGGACGCCGGCGCGGGGGTCTTTGGCGGGGACGCGCACGAAGGAAAAGATGCCCACGGGAGTTTCGAACACGCGGCTTCGCCTGGAAGTCACGCTGCCGACTTGATAGACCGCTTCAGGAATGAGGCCATGATGGGCCAGCGCCGTCTCCAGGCTCACGTGAGAAGGCGAATGCAGCATGGCCGCGATGACGAAGGGGTGGGGGTCCGTCCTCCGATAGCCGGAGGCGAGAAGGAACAAGCCCCGTTTGAGCCGGATGACCTCGCCGGCGGCGACGGCGCGGTGGACGAGGACCTTTCGGGCCGCCTCCGTCCTGTCTTCGAAAAGGTCGCGGACGACGGTTTCGTCGAAAAGCCCGCCGGGAGGCGAAAGGCGGAAGACCCGCTCCGTTAAGGTCTGCATCGCGCTCTGAGGTTACACTATTCGCAACCTAATTGCAAGCTGATCTGCGGGCAGCTTCCGGGCTTGCTCCGGCGACATGTAGGCCACGGTCCCCACGGTCGTCTGGCTCTTCGTTAACGACGACCCGCCCCGGAGCTTGGCCAGCCCGAAATCCATGACCTTGGCCTGGCCCTTCATCGTGACCATGTGGATGACGCAGATGTTCGGATGGGACAGGGCCGCGGCGGCTTGGGCCTCGACCGGGAACCGCTCCTTGAGCCCCGGCTCGGCCCGCCGATTGCCCTCGCCTCCCGGACCTGATAGAATCCACGCCAATGCCCGACCTCGGCGAATAGAGGAGACGACCCATGGCCCCTGAAGCATCGGCCGGCGCCGCCGTCGACAAGACCAAGATCGCCCTGCCCCGGGTCCTGAGGCTCTGGGACGTCGTCATGATCGTCATCGGAGGCGTCATCGGCTCGGGCATCTTCCTCACGCCGTCCGACATCGCCACGGCCGTCCCGTCGCCGCTCCTCATGCTGGCCGTCTGGGTCGTCGGCGGCCTCCTGAGCTTCTTCGGGGCCGTGGCCTTCGCCGAGCTCGGCGCGGCCCTGCCCGAGGCCGGCGGCATCTACATCTATCTCCGCGAGGCCTACGGCCCGCTGCTGTCGTTCCTGTTCGGCTGGACGCTGTTCCTGGTCATCGACTCGGGGGCCATCGCCACGCTGGCCGTGGCCTTCTCGCACAACATCCTGCCGCGGTTCGCCGAGCTGACGCCCCTCGCGAAGAAGCTCGTTGCCGCGGCCTTCGTGGTCTTCCTCGGCGCGGTCAACTACGCCGGCGTCCGCTGGGGCTCGCGCCTGCAGAACGGGTTGACCTACATCAAGACGGCCGCCATCGGCATCATCGTCGTGGCCGTGTTCTTCTTCGCCAAGGGCCAGGGGCAGGCCGTGAATTTCGTCGAGCCGGCGCCGGGGCCCTTCGACGCCGGGCTCCTCAAGGCCTTCGGCGTCGGGCTGGTGGCTTCGCTCTGGGCCTACAAGGGCTGGGAGGCGGCGACCTACAGCGCCGGCGAGGTCAAGAACCCGCAGCGCAACCTGCCCCTGGGGATCCTCGTCGGAACGGTGGCCGTCATCGTCCTCTACGTCGTCGCCAACCTGGCCTATCTCTACGTCCTGCCGGTCGGCAGGATCGCCGCCTCGGAAGGCCGGGTCGCCCTGGAGGCCATGGAGATCGTCGCCGGGCCGTTCGGGGCCTCGCTCGTCGCCTTCCTCATCCTCTTCTCCATCCTCGGCGCGGCCAACCAGAACATCCTCTGCTCGCCCCGGGTCTATTTCGCCATGGCCCGCGACGGCCTGTTCTTCAAGAAGTTCGCCGAGTGCCATCCCAAGTTCCTGACCCCGCACGTCTCCATCGTCGCCATCAGCCTGTGGAGCATCCTGCTGACCTTGACCGGGACGTTCAAACAGCTCTTCACCTACGTCATCTTCGGCGAGTGGGTCTTCTTCGGCCTGACCGTGGCCGCGGTCATCGTCCTGCGGAAGACGAAGCCCGGCCTCGAGCGGCCCTACCGGACCTGGGGCTATCCCGTGACCCCGGCCGTCTTCGTCGTGGCCGCGGTCGGCGTCGCGCTTTCGTCACTTTACAGCGCCTTCTGGAACGCCATGTTCGGGCTGCTCATCATCTGCCTGGGGATCCCGGCGTACCTGTACTGGAAGGCCAAGCTGGTCAAGGCGTCCAAGCCGTGAACTCCTTCGGGCTCGGGCCCAGGCGCGCCGTCAGGCCGGGCGCCTGAGACAAGCGACCGTCCGGGAGACCCGCGAGATCGTTCCGACGCGGCGCGGAGACAGGACCGGCGGGGCGAAGGCCGCGGCCGTTGACTCGGCCGGGAAGCCGGGGTATGTTGGGTCCGTCGAGTCCCGACGGAAGGAGGGCCTGAAGATGAACGCTCGGCCCGGTTTTTGGTCCCGTTCGGCATTGGCCGTTCTCGCGGCGGCGGTCCTCGGCCCGCCCCTCGCGGCCCAGGACTACTACTCGGCCCGGATGCTGACCGGGAAAGCCCCGGTCGAGCCCCCGACCGTCCTGATCCGCGTCGAGGTCAATGGGTACACGACGCAGGACGAGGTCATCCGCCTGCTGGAGGTCCTGAACGAAGAGGGGAACAACGCCTTCGTGGCCGCGTTCAAGTCCATGAAGAAGGGCGTCGTCAGGATCATCGACAGGCGGGGCTGGAACCTCCAGGTCCACGCCGCCCAGGTCATCCCGACCGAAAAGGGCCGGAAGCTCCAGTGCTTCCTGATTCGGGAGGCCTGGAACCCCGAGACGACGATGACGGTGAAGAAGGCGGGGTTCTTCATGCTCCTCGAGCTCGATCTCAACGAGAAAGGGACCGGGACCGGCCGCCTCTACCAGGACGCCGGGATCCGGCTTCACCCCGAAACGGGCTTGATCGAGATGACGAGCTTCGGCTCGGCGCCGAAGGTCATCACCATGGTCAAGACCGAGAAGGCGGGAACATAAGGCCTCGGGGGCGAGCCCGGCAGTCAGGGCGGCCGGGGCCGGTCACAAGGGAGTCGACGCCCGGCGGCCGTCGGCGACCACGATCCTGCCGTTCTTGATCACGGTCCGGACCGGGTTCCGGGCGGCCTCGTAGGCCAGCGAGACGTGGTCCGGGACGTCGCAGAGGACGAGGTCCATCCTCTTTCCCGCCTCGAGGCTGCCGACCGTCGCGTGGCGCCGGATGGCGTAGGCGGCGTTCCCGGTGCAGGCGTTGACGGCCTCCCCGACCGTCAGGCCCAGGGTGAAGACCCCGAGCTGGAGGACGAAGGGCATGGAGAAAAGATGGGAGCTTCCCGGGTTGAAGTCCGTGGCCAGGGCGACGGCGGCCCCGGCCTCGACGAGGCGGCGGGCCGGGGCGCGCTTGTCCATCATCAGGAAGAACGACACGCCCGGCAGGAGGATGGCCGCGGTCTCGCTGGCCGCGAGCCGGGCGATGCCCTCGTCGGAGACGGCGATGAGGTGCTCGGCCGAGACGGCCCCGACCTCGGCGGCCAGCTCGGCGCCTCCCTGGGAGACGAACTCGTCGGCGTGGACCTTGATCCCGAAGCCGGCGGCCCGGGCCGCCGCGATGAGCCGCCGCGTCTCCTCGGCCGAGAAGACGCCCGGCTCGCAGAAGACGTCGAAGAACTCGGCCAGGCCGCTCCGGCCGACCTCGGGGATGACCGTGTCGACGAGCAGGGCGATGTAGTCCCAGCGCCGGTCCCGGTATTCGGGCGGGACCTCGTGGGCGCCCATGAAGGTCGGGACGATGTCGACGGGGTGGAGGGCGGCCGCGTCGCGCAGGGCCTCGAGCTGCTTCATCTCGTCCTCGAGGTTGAGGCCGTAGCCGCTCTTGGCCTCGGCCGTGGTCGTGCCGTGCAGGAGCATGCGGTCGAGGCGCTTGAGCGTCAGGGCGACGAGGTCGTCCAGGCTGGCCGCCCGGGTCGCCTTGACCGTGGTCAGGATGCCCATGCCCCGCTCGGCCAGCTGCCGGTAGGTCCAGCCCTGGACCCGCAAGCCGAACTCGCGGGCCCGGTCCCCGGCGAAGGGGAGATGGGTGTGGGCGTCGACGAAGCCGGGCAGGGCGACCATGTCCCGGGCGTCGACCGTCGTCGCCCCGGGCCCGGGGCGGACCTCTTCCAGGAACCCGGCCTCGTCGCCGGCGTAGACGATGACGCCTTCGGACGAGGCCACCCAGCCGTTCTCGACGAGGCCGACATCGGCCAGGGCCCGGCCCCGCTTGGGCAGGGGGCCCGCGCAGGTCAGGAGCTCGCGCGCGCCGGCGACGACGAGGTCAGCTGATCTCATGCGGCGACTTCCTCAGCGACGAAGGCTTGGCCCGGCGGATGAACGAGGGCGACTCGTAGGTCTCCCACTGCCTGTCCGCGTACGAGGCCGGCTCCCAGACCGGCGCCCCGCCGCTCTTGGGCTCGAAGACGTAGGGCGGCGTCTCGGGCACGACGGGGAAGGGGTCCCGGCCCTTCCGGGCGGCCGCCGTCAGCGGCGCCGGGGTCACCGCGGCCGGGGTGGGGCTCTTCTGCGCGGCCGGCAGGTCGAAGCCGGTGGCGATGACCGTGACCTTGACCGTCTCCTTCATGGCCTCGTCGATGACCGTGCCGAAAATGATGTTGGCCTCGGGGTCGGCCAGGCTGTGGATGAGCTGGGAAGCCTTGGAGACCTCGTGCAGCGTCATGCTCTTGCCGCCGGTGATGTTGATGAGGACGCCGTGGGCGCCCTCGATCGAGGTGTCGATGAGCAGCGGCGACGAGATGGCCTTCTCGGCCGCCTCGAGGGCCCGGTTCTCGCCCGAGGCCAGGCCCGTGCCCATGAAGGCCATGCCCATGCCCTTCATGACCGACTTGACGTCGGCGAAGTCGAGGTTGATCAGGCCGGGCTTGGTGATGAGGTCGGAGATGCCCTGGGCGGCCTGGCGCAGGATGTCGTCGGCCAGGCGGAAGGCGTCCTGGACGGAGGTGTTGAGATTGACCGTCTGGAGGAGCCGCTCGTTGGGGATGGCGATGACCGTGTCCGTGGCCGCCTTGAGCTCCTTGAGGCCCTCCTCGGCCTGCTTCATCCGGACCCGGCCCTCGAAGCCGAAGGGCAGGGTGACGATGGCGATGACGAGGATGTCGAGCTCCGCGGCGATGTTGGCGATGATCGGCGTCGAGCCCGTGCCCGTCCCGCCGCCGAGCCCGGTCGTCAGGAAGACCATGTCGGCGCCCTGGAGGACCTCGAGGAGCCTCTCGGTGTCCTCCATGGCCGCCTGGCGGCCGACCTCGGGCCGCCCGCCCGAGCCGAGGCCCTTGGTCAGGAGCTGGCCGATCGGGACCTTGGTCCGGGCCCGGTTGCTGTTGAGGGCCTGGAGGTCGGTGTTGACGGCGATGAACTCGACGCCCTGGACGCCGTGCTCGATCATGCGGTTGACGGCGTTGCCGCCCCCGCCGCCGAGGCCGATGACCTTGATCTTGGCCCCGAGGTGGTCCTCGACGAGATGGAATTTCAGCCGGCTCTGTTCTTCGCTCATGGGGTCCTCCTTATCCTTCCCTGAACCAGTCTTTGAATCGAGCCCAAGCCCCCTTTTTGCGGTCTCGGCTGAGGCCGCGGTCCTGCCAGATGCGAAAGCCGTGGAGGATGAGCCCCACGGCCGTGGAGAAGTCGGGGGTCGAGACGCGGTCGACCAGGCCGCCGACGCCGCCGGGGTCGCCCCGGCGCACCGGCAGGTCGAAGATCTCCTCGGCCACCTCCTCGAGGCCCTCGAGGAGGGCCGTGCCGCCGGTGAGGACGATGCCCGAGTTGAGCGACTTGTCGTAGCCCATGCGCTTGATGTCGGAGTCGACCAGGCGGAAGATCTCCTCGGCCCGGGGCTGGATGATGTCCGACAGGAGCTGCCGCGACAGGACCCGCGGCTTGCGCCCCTTGCCGACCGAGGGCACCTCGATCGTCTCCTGCTCCTCGGCCGGGGGCCCGGCGACGCATCCGAATTTCTTCTTGATCCGCTCGGCCTCGGGGATGGGGGTGCGCAGGCCGACGGCGATGTCGTTGGTGAAGTTGTCGCCGCCGATGGGGATGGTCGAGGTGTACCAGAGGCTGCCGCGCTCGTAGATGGCCACCTCGGTCGTCCCGGCGCCGATGTCGATCTGGCCGACGCCGAGCTCGCGCTCGTCCTGGGTCAGGACGGCCTGGGCCGTGGCGATCTGGTTGAGGACGACCTCCTCGACGCCGATGCCGGCCCGCTCGACGCAGCGCTTGAGGTTCTGGAGCGAGGTCAGGGCGTCGGTGACGATGTGGACGTTGACCTCGAGCTTGATGCCGCTCATGCCGACCGGGTCCTTGATGCCGTCCTGGTCGTCGACGATGAACTCCTGGGGGATGATGTGGATGACCTCGCGGTCCGGCGGGATGGGGATGGCCTTGGACTGGTCGACGACCCGGCGGACGTCCTCCCGGGTGATCTCCCGGTTCTTGCCCGAGACGGCCACGACGCCGCGGCTGTTGAAGCTCTTGATGTAGGGCCCGGAGACGCCGAAGAAGGCCGAGTCGATCTCGACCCCGGCCATGAGCTCCGCCTCCTCCTGGGCCTTCCTGACGGCCGTGGTCGTCGCCTCGAGGTCGACGACGACGCCCTTGCGCAGGCCGTGGGAGTCGGCCGCGCCGATGCCGATGATCTCGACCTTGCGCTCCTCGGTCACCTCGCCGATGACGGCGACGACCTTGCGGGTGCCGATGTCGAACCCGACGATGTAGCTGTTCTTGGGCATCGTTCACTCTCCTTGGACGGGGCCGGGCCGCGGGCCGGCGTCTCCGGCCGGCGGCGGGGCCGCGGCGGTCAGGAAGACCCGGCCGTCGAAGCTCATGTCGACGACGGCCAGAGGGCCGCCGAACCCCTCCCACGCGGCGCGCCGGTCGCGGAAGCGGGCCAGGTCCTCGGCCGGCGCGCGGCGGCCGACGACGACGACGACGGGGTCGTCCCTGAAAGCGAGCGCGAGGGCCCCGCCGTCGCCGGTGCGGACCCCGGCGAGCCGGGCCCGCTCGGCCGCGGGCAGGCTGCGGAGGCAGCGGACGGCGGCGGCCCACTTGTCGAAGAAGCCGGCGGCGAAGCCTCCCTCGTCGGCGACGACCGGCAGGGATTCGCAGTCGGCCGGGCCGGCCGGTTCGAGGACGCGGCCCTCCTCGTCGGCCAGCCACAGGCCGCCGCGCTCGAGCAGGGCGAACGGCGTCCGCGGGACGACGGTGATCCGGACGGTCGCGGGGAAGACCTTCTCCAGGCTGGCGTCCCGGACCCAGGCCAGGCGCAGGAGCCCGGCCCGGAGCGCGGCGAGGTCGCAGAGGAGGATGTTCCCCAGCCGCGGCGAGGCGAAGCCGGCCTCGAGGGCCCGGCGGAGCCCGTCCTTGGCGCAGACGACCTCGACCTTGCGGATGGTCAGGTGATCCCACGTGATCAGGAAGAGATAGGCCTCCCGCAGGCCGGCGAAGAGGGCGGCCTGGAGGGCCAGCAGGGCCAGGACGTGCCTGGCCCGGAGGACGCGGCGGCGGCCCTTCTGGAGCGCCTGGTCCCTCTCGCCCCGCCGGAGCAGGAGAGGGCGGGCGAAGGGCGGCCGCTTCCGGTCCCGCCCCAAGTCGCCGGTCGCCGTGGCCATGTCAGCCCCTCGCCTCCAGTTCCGCGATGATATCCGGGATGACCCTGTTGATGTTGCCGGCCCCGAGGACGAGGACGATGTCGCCCGGGGCCAGGACCCCCCGCAGGAGCGCCCCGATCCCGTTCAGGTCGGGCTCGAAGACGACGTTCCGGTGGCCGAACTGGCGGACCTCCTCGTAGAGGGCCCGCCCGGAGACCCCGGGGATGGGCTCCTCGCCGGCCGGGTAGACCTCGGTCAGGACGAGGACGTCGGCCTGGTTGAACGCGGTGGCGAACGCGGTCATCAGCTTGGCGAGCCGGGTGTAGCGGTGGGGCTGGAAGACGGCCACGACGCGGCGCGCGAAGCCCCTCTTCGCGGCCTCCAGCGTGGCCTTGATCTCGGTCGGGTGATGGGCGTAGTCCTCGACGACCATGACGTCGCCGACCGTCTTGCGCAGCTCGAAGCGGCGGCCCGTCCCGGAGAAGCTCTCGAGGGCCCCGAGGATGGTCCGCGGCGGGATGTCGAGGTCCAGGCCGACGGCGGCCGCGGCCATGGCGTTGAGGATGTTGTGCGGGCCGGGGACCTGGAGGCGGAGCGGGCCGAGGGCCCGGCCCTTGGACAGGAGGACCGACGAGCTGCGGAAGCCGTCGAAGGCGAAGTCCCGGGCCGAGAGGTCGGACTGGGCCGAGAAGCCGTAGGTGATGAGGCGGCGCTCGATCCGGGGGATGACGCTCTGGAGATGAGGGTCGTCGAGGCAGAGGATGACCGGGCAGTAGAAGGGGACCTTGTTGGCGAAGCGGACGAAGGTCTCCTTGAGGTCGTCCAGGCTCCGGTAGTGGTCGAGGTGCTCCTCGTCGATGTTGGTCAGGACGGCGATGAAGGGCGAGAGGAAGAGGAAGGAGCGGTCGCTCTCGTCGGCCTCGGCGACGATGAAGGCGCCCGCGCCGAGCTTGGCGTTGGCCCCGATCGTGTTCAGCCGGCCGCCGACGATGACCGTCGGGTCGAAGCCGCCGGCCTCGAGGACGACGGCGGCCATGGAGGTCGTCGTCGTCTTGCCGTGCGAGCCGGCCACGGCGACGCCGTATTTCATGCGCATGAGCTCGGCCAGCATCTCGGCCCGGGGGATGACCGGGATGAGGCCGGCCCGGGCCTTGGCCACCTCGACGTTGTCCTCGCGCACGGCCGAGGAGATGACGACGACGTCGGCGTTCTCCAGGTTCTCGGCCCGGTGGCCGATGGCGATCCGGGCCCCGAGCTTGGCCAGCCGGCGGGTGGCCTCGTTCTCCTGGAGATCGGACCCGGAGACCTGGTAGCCCAGGTTGAGCAGGACCTCGGCGATGCCGTTCATGCCCGTGCCGCCGATGCCGACCATGTGGATCCGGTTGAGCTTGCGGTAGACGTTCCTGGTCACGCGGCGTTCTCCTTGGGACGGCCCGCCATGAGGCCGAGGCAGAGGGCGGCGATGCGCCCGGCCGGGTCCTCGGGCTGGAGGCGGCCGGCGTTGCGCTCCATGACGTCGAGCGTTCCGGGGCGCTCGAGGAAGCCGAGGACGAGGGCCGCGAGGCGCTCCGGAGTCGCTTCCGCTTCGGGGAGCAGGACCGCCCCCCCGGCCGCCTCGAGCTCGCGGGCGTTGGCGGTCTGGTGGTCGTCGGCGGCGCCGGCGAAGGGGACGAGGATCGAGGCCTTGCGGGCGGCGATGAGCTCGGCCAGGGTCGTCGCCCCGGCCCGGCAGACGACGAGGTCGGCCCGGCCGAACCGGGCGGCCATGGCCGGGAAGTAGGCCTCGACCTCGGCCCCGGCGAAGCCGTTCGCGGCGTAGGCGGCCCGGACCCGCTCGAGGTCGTTCGGCCCGGTCTGATGGACGAAGCGGAGGCGGTCCCTGGCCGCGGCCAGGAGCGGCAGGGCCGCCGTGACGCGGTCGTTGAGGAAGCGCGAGCCCTGGCTGCCGCCGAAGACGAGGACGTCGAGCCCGGCGCCGCGCCGTTTCGCCGGCAGGGCGTAGAACTCCTCGCGAACCGGATTGCCCAGGGCGACGCCCTTTCCCTTGAAGGCGGCCAGGGTCGAGGGGAAGGCCACGACGGCCTTGCGGGCGGCCCGCCGGAGGAGGCGGTTCGTGAACCCCGGCCGGGCGTTCGGCTCGAGGATGACGGTCGGGACGCGGAAGAGGGAGGCCAGGAGGACGACGGGCCCCGAGCTGTAGCCGCCAACGCCGAGGACGAGGGACGGCCGCGTCCGCAGCAGGATGAGCAGGGCGTGGGCGAAGGCCAGGGGCGCGAAGGCGAGGCCGCGGAGGCCCTTGAGCCCGCGGCCCTTGAGCCCCTCGACGCGCATGGGGACGAAGCGGACGCCGTGGCCGGCCATGATCCTCCGCTCGACCTCGCGCCGCGTCCCGACGTAGGTCAGATCCAGGCCGGGGTCGAGGGCCAGGAGCTTCCGGCCGACGACGAGGGCGGGGTAGAGGTGCCCGCCCGTGCCGCCGCCGCTGATGACGACCCCGCGCGGCCTCATATCCGCACCGTCCCTCCGGCGTCCCCCTTCTTCTGGCTGATGTGGAGGAGGACGCCGATCGCCGCCAGGGTGCAGACGAGGGAGGACCGGCCGTAGGAGACGAGCGGCAGGGGGGCCCCCTTGGCCGGCCCGAGCCCGAGAACGATCGACATGTTCATCAGGGCCTGGGCGACGATGGCCAGGGTGATGCCGGCGGCGACCATGCGGCAGGCCGGGCTCGGCGCGGCCATCGAGATCTTGAGCCCTCGCCAGAGGACGAGCAGGTAGAGGCCCAGGACGACGAAGGTCCCGAGGAGGCCGAACTCCTCGCCGACGATGGCGAAGATGAAATCGGTGTGCGCGAACGGCAGGAAGTTGAGCTTCTGGTAGCTCTGCCCCGGCCCGGCCCCGACGAGCCCGCCGGAGCCGAGGGCCAGCCGGGACTGCTGGACCTGGTAGCCGCTGCCGAGGACGTCCTTCTGGCCGGAGATGAACCCCTGGAGCCGCTCGACGCGGTAGTCCGCCCGGAAGAGATAGACCCCGAAGAGCACCGCGGCCACCGCCCCGGCGGCGGCGAGGTAGCGGAGCTTGACCCCGCCGATGAAGAGCACCATGGCCGCCAGCGCGGCCAGCAGGACGGCCGTCCCGAAGTCCGGCTCGAGGAGGACGAGGACGACCGTGACGATGAGCACGGCCCCGGGCACGGCCAGGGTCCGGAGCTCGTTGAGCCGGTCCCTGCGGCCCTCGATGAAGGAGGCGAGGAAGAGGACCAGGCTGATCTTGGCCAGCTCGGAGGGCTGGAAGCGCAGCCCCGGGAGGACGATCCAGCGGTTGGTCCGGGCCACGGGCGGCATGGCCAGGCAGAGCGCGAGCAGGGCGATGGTCAGGCCGAGGAGCCCGGCGGCGAAGCCCGGCCGGAGGAAAAAGGGCTTCTTGACCGAGACGAGGAGGGCGAGGAGCGCCAGGCCGGCGGCGGCGCCCAGGACCTGGGGGACCATGAAGTGGAAGGCCCGGCCGTACTTCTCGATGGCCATGAAGCTCGAGGCGCTGAAGACGAAGAAGACGCCCAGGCCGACGAGGAGCAGGGTGGCGATGAGGAGGGGCATGTCGAACGCCGGGCGCTTGCGGCCGATCATCGGCGGCCTCCCGTCCTCCCGAGGCCCGCGGCCAAGCGGCGGACCTCGGCCTTGAAGGTCCGGCCGCGCTCCTCGAAGTCGCGGAACATGTCCCAGCTCGTGCAGGCCGGGGCGAGCAGGACGACGTCGCCGGGGCGGGCCGCGGCGAAGGCGGCCCGGACGACCTCGCGGTAGGTCGCGGCCCGGACGACGGGCGCGGCGCCGGCGAGCGCGGACTCGATCTCGCCGGCCGCCTCGCCGACGAGGACGGCCGTCCGGACGCGCCGGCGGACGGCGGCGCGGAGGGGGGTGAAGTCGCCGCCCTTGCCCCGCCCGCCGAGGACGAGGACGACCGGCCGGTCGATGCTGGCCAGGGCCTTGAGAGCGGCGTCCACGGACGTGGCCTTGGAGTCGTTGACGAAGCGGACGCCGCGGACGGTGAGGACGTCCTCGAGGCGGTGCTCGAGGCCGCGGAAGCCCCGGACCGTCCGGCGGATGGGCGCCGCCGGGACGCCGAGCAGCCGGCCGGCCAGGACCGCGGCCAGGACGTTCTCGAGGTTGTGGGCGCCGGGGAGCCGGATCGAGGCGACCGGCAGGACGCGCTCCGTCCGGCCGCCGTCGCGGACGGCGACGAAGCCGTCCTCGACGAAGGCGCCCCGGGCCGGGCGGCGCCTGCGGCTGAAGCCGTAGACGCGGGAGGCCGCCTGTCCGGCCAGGCCCCAGACCCGGGCGTCGTCGCGGTTGAGGACGGCGCGGCCGTCCGGCCCCTGGCGGAGGACGAGCTTGGCCTTGGCCGCGAAATAGCTGTCGAACGTCCCGTGCCAGTCGAGGTGGTTCTCCGAGACGTTGAGCACGACGGCCAGGGCCGGGGTGAAGAGCTCCGTCCACGCGAGCTGGAAGCTCGAGAGCTCGGTGACGTAGATGTCGCCGTCGCGGCTCTTGTCGGCGAAGGAGATGAGCGGTTTTCCTATGTTCCCGGCCAGGCGGGAGCGGAGGCCGCCGTCGAGGAGGATCTCGTGGAGGAGGGTCGCCGTCGTGGACTTGCCGTTCGTGCCGGTGACGCCGACGACGCGGCCCCGGAGGAACCGGCCGGCCAGCTCGACCTCGGCCAGGACCGGCACGCCCTTCTCGCGGGCGGCCAGGATCTCCGGCAGGGGCGGAACGCCGGGGCTGGGCACGATGAGGTCGGCTCCGAGGAAGGTCTCCGGCCGGTGGCCGCCGGTCTCGAAGGCGACGCCGCGCCCGGCGAAGGCCCCGGGCCTCGCGCCGAAGGCCGCGGCCGGCCGCTTGTCGCTGACGCTGACGCGGGCCCCGCGGTCGAGGAGGAAGCGGCAGAGCGCTTCCCCGGTCCGCTCGAAGCCGACGACGAGGACGTTCTTCCCGCGAAGCTCCATGTCTATCCCGTTGTCATCTCAGTTTCAGGGTCGAGAGGCTGAACAGGGCGAACACGATGCCCAGGATCCAGAAGCGGATGACCACCCGCTCCTCCGGCCAGCCGGAGAGCTCGAAGTGATGGTGGAGCGGGGCCATCTTGAAGATGCGCTTGCCCCGGCTCAGCTTGAAATAGGAGACCTGGAGGAGGACCGAGAGGGCCTCCAGGATGAACACCCCGGCCACGGCGAAGAGCAGGAACTCCTGCTTGATGAGCAGGGCGACGACGGCCAGGGTCCCGCCGAGCGACAGCGCCCCGACGTCGCCCATGAAGACCTGGGCCGGGTGGCAGTTGTACCAGAGGAAGCCCAGGCACGCGCCGGCGAAGGCGCCGGCGAAGACCGTCAGCTCCGCCGCCAGCGGCACCCGGGGGATGTTGAGGTACTGGGACCAGAGGGCGTGGCCGGCGACGTAGGTCAGCGCGGTCAGGGCCGTGGCGCTGATGAGGGTCAGGCCGATGGCCAGCCCGTCCAGGCCGTCGGCCAGGTTGACGGCGTTGGAGGAGCCGACCAGGATGAAGGCGATCCAGGGCAGGTAGAACCAGCCGAGGTAGGGGACCCACGTCTTGAAGAAGGGGAAGCTCAGGTAGAGGCTGAACTGGCCGCGCGAGCCCATCCAGATGAAGATGAGGCCGACGAGCGCCGCCAGCCCGAGCTGGAGGAGGATCTTCTGGCCGGGCCGCAGGCCCAGCGATCGTTTCCGGCGGACCTTGAGGACGTCGTCGGCGAGGCCGACGAGGCCGAAGAGGACCATCGACAGCATGGCCACCTGGACGTAGGCGTTGGCCAGGTTGCCCCAGAGAAGGGTCGGGGCGAGCGTGCAGAGGATGACGATGAGGCCGCCCATGGAGGGCGTCCCCTTCTTGGCGTAGTGGGCCTTGGGCCCGTCGGCCCGGATCTCCTGGCCGATCTGCCGGCGTTCGAGCCAGCGGATGATCCGCGGGGCCAGGAAGAAGCTCAGGGCCAGGGCCGTGATGCCGGCCGCGGCCGTGCGCACGGTGATGTAGCGGAAGACGTTGAAGAGGAAGAAGTCGCTGCGGAGGGGGACCAGGAGCCAGTACAGCACGGCCTACTCCTTCCTCCGGGCGGCCAGGGCGTCGACGACCGTCTCGGTCCGCATGCCCCGCGAGCCCTTGACCAGGACGAGGTCTCCCGCCCGGACGAGCGCGGCGACCGCCGGGGCCGCCGCCGCGGCGTCGATGAAGCGGTGGACGGCGGCGGCGCCCAGGCCCGCGGCCACGGCGCCGTCGGCGATGAGGCTGGCCAGCGGGCCGACGGCGACGAGGACGTCCCAGCCGGTCCGGGCCACGGTCTCGCCGGCCCGGCGGTGGAACTCCGCGGCGCCCTCGCCGAGCTCGAGCATGTCGCCCAGCACGGCGACCTTCCGGGCGGCCGGCCGGGCCCCCAGGCTTTTCAGGGCCGAATCCAGGGCGCGGGGGTTCGAGTTGTAGGAGTCGTCGCAGACGAGGAGCCCGGCTCCGGCCTCGACCAGGGCGCCGCGGCGGGGGAGGGGCCGCAGGCCGGCGACGGCCGGCCGGACCTCCTCGAAGCCCAGGCCGAAGGAGAGAGAGACGGCCGCGGCGGCCAGAAGGTCATCCACCGCGGCCTCGTTCGGGAAGGGGAAGGGGGTTTCGACGCGCTCCCGTCCGTAGCGCAGGCGCAGGGCGAAGCCCGCGGCGCCCGCGGGCTCGACCGCCTCCGCCGCGACGTCGGCCTCCGGGCCGCGGCCGAAGGTCAGCTTGCGGCCGTCGAACCCGGCCGCGATCCCCATGACCAGTGGGTCGTCGGCGTTGAGGACGGCCGTCGCGCCCGGCCTGGCCCCGTCGAGGATCTCCTTCTTGGCCCGCGCGATCGCCTCGAGGCCGTCGAAGAACTGGAGGTGGACGGGGGCGATGTTGGTCACGACGGCGACGTCGGGCGGGGCGACGCGGGCCAGGTCCCGGATCTCCCCGGCGGCGCTCATGCCCATCTCCAGGACCGCCACTTCGTCGCCGGGCTCGAGGCCGAGGAGCGACAGGGCCAGCCCCAGGCGGTTGTTGTAGTTCCCCCCGGACTTGAGGACCCGGAAGCGGCGCGAGAGCAGGGCGGCCGCGAACTCCTTGGTCGTGGTCTTGCCGACGCTGCCCGTGACGGCCACGACCCGGGCCTTCTCCCGGGCCAGGACGGCCGCGGCCAGGGCCTGGAGGGCCGCGACCGTGTCCCCGACCCGGACGACGCCGAAGTCCCGGTCGGGGACGTCGACCGGCCGGGAGACGACCGCGCCGGCGGCGCCCGCGGCCGCGGCGGCGGCGACGTAATCGTGGCCGTCCCGCTCGGCGGGGATGGCGAAGAACAGGTCGCCGGCCGCGGCCCGGCGCGAGTCGATGCCGAACCCGGTGAAGACGCGGCCGGCCGGGCCCTGCACGACCGTGCCGCCGGCGAGGCGGGCGATCTCGTCGAGGCGAAGGGCGGCCATGGTCAGCTGTCCCCCATCGTCCGCAGGACCTCCCCGACGACCTCGACGTCGCTGAAGCGGACGGTCCGGTCGGCGAAGATCTGGCGGTCCTCGTGGCCCTTGCCGGCGACGAGGACGAAGTCGCCCTTGCTGGCCGTGGCCAGGGCCCGGGCGATGGCCTTGCGGCGGTCGGGCTCGACCTCGTAGGCGCGGGCGGCCTCCTTGGCGAAGCCGGCCTCGATCGCGGCGATGATGGCCGCCGGGTCCTCGGTCCGGGGATTGTCCGAGGTCAGGATGGTCCAGTCGGCCAGGCGGGCGGCCACCCGGCCCATGCGCTCGCGCTTCTCCCGGTCGCGGTCGCCGCCGGCGCCGAAGACGGCGATGAGGCGGCGGGGCCTGAACTCCCGGGCGGTCATCAGCGCCTGTTCGAGGGCCTTGTCGGTGTGGGCGTAGTCGACGACGACGAGAAGGCCGCGGCCGTTCGGGACGCGCTCGAAGCGGCCCGGGACGCCCTTGAGCGCGGCGATGCCTGCGGCGATATCGGCCGGGGCGACGTTGAGGGCCAGCGCGGCGGCGGCCGAGGCCAGGATGTTGTAGAGGTTGTGACGGCCGACGAGGGGCGAGCGGACCGTCATCGCGCCGCCCGGGAAGGCGATCCGGGTCTCGATCCCCTCGGCGGAGAGGACGGGCCTGACGGCCCGGACGATGGCCTCCGGCTCGAGGCCGAAGGTGACCGTCTTCATGGGCAGTTCGGAGGCGAGCTTCCGGCCCCAGGGGTCGTCGATGTTGACGACGGCGGCGCTCTTCTTGCGGTCGAGAGAGAAGAGCTTCTTCTTGGCCTCGAAGTAGCCCTCCATCGAGGGGTGGTAATCGAGGTGCTCGCCGCTGAGGTTGGTGAAGACGGCGACGTCGAAGCCGACGCCCCAGACCCGCTTCTGCTCCAGGGCGTGGGAGGAGACCTCCATGACGCAGTGGCTGACGCCGGCGTCGAGCATGCCGCGGAGGAGGGCCTGGAGGTCGGACGATTCGGGCGTCGTCCGCGGCGCCGGGACGCTCCAGCCGGGCCGGCGGTAGGTGATCGTCCCGATGACGCCGGGCGACGCGCCGGCCTCGAGCAGGACCGCTTCGACGAGGTAGGTCGTGGTCGTCTTGCCCTTGGTCCCCGTGACGCCGACGACCTTCATGCCGTCGGCCGGATGGCCGTAGAAGTTGGCCGCGGCCAGGGCCAGGGCCTCTCGGGCGTCGGCGACCTGGACCCAGGCGGCCCGGCTCGCCTGAGGCCTGGGCCAGGACGACAGGACGGCCGCGGCGCCGTTCGCCTCGGCCTCGGCCACGAAGTCCAGGCCGTTCCGGGCCGCCCCGCGGAGCGCGGCGAAGAGGGAACCCGGCCGGACGGACTTGGAGTTGTAGGCGATGCCGGCGATCTCCTCCGTTCCCGGCTCCCCCCCGGCCAGGACGGGGATGCCCCGCAGGACGTCGCGGAGCGTCACGGCGTCCTCCCGGCGGGCATCGCCGCGGTCAGGACGGGGGCGGGGACGGGCCGCTCCGGCGGGACCCGGAGGTAGCGGAGGGCCTGCCTGGCGATGTCGCGGAAGACGGGGGCGCAGGCCTTGCCGCCATAGAAGGATTCCTTGGGCGAGTCCAGGACGACGATCATGGACAGCCGGGGCTCGCCGACCGGCGTGAACCCGACGAACGAGGCGGTGTAGTCCCGGACATAGGCGCCGGCCGCGCTGTCCCACTTCTTGGCCGTCCCGGTCTTGCCGGCGATGCGGAACCCCTCGAGCCGCCCGTCCTTGGCCGTGCCGTCCTCGACGACGGCCTCGAAGACCCGGCCGACGAGCTCGGCGGCCGTCCTCTCGCCGATGACCCGGGCGGGGGCTTCGGCGGCCCCCGCCGGCGCCTCGTTCCGTGTGATCCGCGGCCGGACGAGGAGGCCGCCCGCGGCGAAGACGTTCATGGCCTGAAGGACCTGGAGCGGCGTCGCCCGGACCTCGTAGCCGATGGCCACGTGCGGCAGCGAGACCGTCCTGTTCCACTTGTCCGCCGGCCTGACCAGGCCGGCGGCCTCCCCGGGCAGGTCGATGCCGGTCTTGGCCCCCATGCCGAACGCCGCGATGGTCTCGCAGAACTCCGGGATGGTGAGGCGCTGGGCGAACTGGGCCGTCCCGACGTTGGAGGACTTGATGAGGACCTGGGGGAAGCTCAGGAGGTGGAAGCGCTCGTGGTCGGTGATGGTCGTGCCGCCGACCCGGATGAACCCCGCGCCGCAGTCGAAGACCTCGGAGAAGCCGACCCGGCCGCGCTCGAGGGCCGCGGCGGCGGTGATGATCTTGAAGGTCGAGCCGGGCTCGTAGCTCGCCGCGACGGCCCGGTTGAGCTCGGCGCCCGGGGGACCGGGGTAGCGGTTGACATCGTAGGCGGGCCAGTTGGCCAGGGCCAGGACCTCGCCCGTCGGGGGGTCCATGACGATGACGACGCCCCAGTCGGCCTCGTGCTCGTCGATGGCCCGGGCCAGCTCCCTCTCGGCGAAGTACTGGATCGTCGCGTCGATCGTCAGGGTGATGTCCCGGCCGGGAACGGACGCCTCGAGGATGTGGGTCTCGTAGCCGCGGCCGCCGTTGACCTTGTAGCTGATCCGGCGGCCGTCGACGCCCTTGAGCGCGCCGTCGTACTGGGCCTCCACGCCGTTCCTCTCGGTCTCGGCCCGGCTGATGCCGCCGATGACATGGGCGGCCAGGGGGCCGTGGGGGTAGTCCCGCCGCGTCGCCGGCTCGGCGCTGACGCCGGGGAGCTTCAGGGCCATGACCTTGTCCGCCGCCTCCTCGTCGATCTTCTTCTTGACGTAGGTGAAGGCGGACTTGCGCCGGAGCCGGCCGAGGACGTAGTCGGCCTCCTTCCGGGTCAGGCCGAGGGCGTCCACGAGGCGGCGGACCTTGGCCTCGGTCTCGGCCGGCGTCTCCTGGTCGACGGGGCGGACGACGATCGACGCGGCCGGCAGGCTGCAGGCCAGGACCTCGCCGTTGCGGTCGAGGATGTTGCCCCGCCGGGCGTCGATCGGGACCTGGTCGCTGACCTGGCCGATGACGGCCGCCTTGGCCCGGGCGTGGCCGAGGACCTGGACCTGGACCAGCCGGAGGGCGACGACGACGGCCCAGCCGGCCAGGAAGAAGCCGAGGACGAGCGTCCGCCGGCGGATGTCGCTCTCGTAGAAGGTCCTCATCGGCGTCGCGTCAACGGGCGGGGCCCGGCCTCTCGTAGACGATCGCGGCGTCGTCGGGATCGACGAGGCCGAGCTTCTCCCGGGCGATCCTCTCGACCCGGGCGGGGTCCAGGAGCGCGGCCCGGCGCAGCTTGAGCGCCTCGATCGTCTCCCCGAGGGCGCGGATGCGGCTCTCGTTCCGGGCGATCTCGAGGCCCAGCCGGACGGACTCGGTCTGATACCAGACGTAGAACGTCAGCACGCCGCCGGCGGCGGCGAAGAAGGCCGCCCCGAGGGCGATCCCCTTCCAGTTCCACTTGCGGCGGACCATCAAACGGTCTCCGCGGCCCGCAGCTTGGCCGAGCGGGCCCGGGAGTTCGCGGCCACCTCCTCCTCGCCGGCCATGACGGGCTTCCGGGTCAGGACCCTCAGGCGCGGGCTTGCTCCGCCGGCGGTCGCGGCCAGCCGGAGGAAGGCCCGCTTGACGAGGCGGTCCTCGAGGGAATGGAAGGAGATGAAGACGAGCCGCGTCCCCGGCCCGACGCGGCGGACGACCGCCTCGATGAACTCATCGAGCCCCTCGAGCTCGCGGTTGACCTCGATGCGCAGGGCCTGGAAGGCCTTGGCGGCGGGATGGATGCGGCCCTTCTGCGGCCGCCACCGGTAGAACCGCTCGAGCAGGACCCTCAAGTCGGAGGTCGTCTCGAGCCGGCCGAGCTTGCGCAGGTGGGCGATCTCCCGGGCCAGGCGCCGCGTCTGGGAGAGCTCGCCGTAGCGGGCCAGGACGTCGGCCAGCTTCCCCTCCGGATAGGTGTTGAGGATCTTCGCGGCCGTGGTCTTCGAGCGCAGGTCCATGCGCATGTCGAGGGGGCCTTCGCGGGTGAAGCTGAAGCCCCGCTCCGGCGCGTCGAGCTGGAAAGAGGAAAGGCCGAAGTCGCCGAGGACGCCGCGGACCCGGTCGAAGGGAATGTCGAGCGAAGGGAGGTCCTTGAAATCGGCGTGGTAGAGGGTGACCCGTCCGGCGTGGCGGCGGAGCCGGTCGCGGGCGGCCTCGAGCGACAGGGCGTCGCGGTCGAGGCCGACCAGGCGGGCCCGGGGATTGGCCCCGAGGATGGCCAGGGCGTGTCCGGCCAGCCCCAGGGTGCAATCGACATAGAGGCCGTCCCGCCCCGGGTCGATGAATTCGAGGACCTGCGAGGGGAGGACCGGGAGGTGTCCCTTCTCCGTCATTCCGGATTTCCCCGGGGGATCAGGCGGGCGATGCTCTCGAAGTCCTCGTCCGAGAGCGGCGTCTTCTCGAGCGTCCTGTCGAGGACGTCCTTGTTCCAGACCTCCAGATGGTTGGACAGGCCGAGGACCTCGACCTCGTCCTGGAGCTTGGCCTTCTCGCGGAGGGCCTGGCTGATGAGCACCCGGCCCTTCGAATCGAGCTCGTGGCGCGAGCCGTGCCGGTTGACCCGGAGCATGAACTTGCGGACGTCGGGCCGGAGGTGGACGGCGCCTTCGGCGGTGAGGTCGGTCATGGCCAGCCAAACGGCGAGCGGATAGATCTTGATCGAGTCGTCGGAGAGGGAGGTGACGAAGAGGTCCTTGCCGTAGGCCTCCTCGATCGCCTCGCGGAATTTTTCCGGGATCTTGATGCGGCCGCTGGCGTCGAGCCGCGCCGTGTAGCTGCCGATCAGAACGCGCGCCATTGTCTCCTGTCCCGCTTTGTCCCGTTTCGTCCCAAATATATGAGGAAAAAAAGCCATTGTCAAGCGAAAAATGCCCATAAGAACGCGAAATCGAGGGGGCCCTAGGCGTGGGCGAAAACCGGGCGGGGGACACCAGCGGTTGAGGAGGCCCGGACAGGAGCGGCTCAGCCGGCCTTTTCGGGCCCCTCGCCGTTCTCCTCGGCGGGCCTCGAAGCGATGAGGTCGCGGGCCTTTTCGAGGTCTTCTTGCCGGACCATGACCTTGAACTCGGCCAGCCCATCGACGGTCAAGGGATAGACGAAGGGCGCCGTCCGGCCGCGGACGATCGAGCCGACGCCGTGGCTTTCGAGGAAGCTTCGGATCAGGTCCGCTTCGAACGGCCCGAAGACGCGGGCCGCCTCGGCGAGGTCGGCGTCGTCCTTCGGCGGGACGCGGTCGTCGTTCTCAGCCATGGGCGGGGCCTCTTTCGCAGGGCGAGATAGTCGTCGAGGACGCGACGATGGTCGAAGGCGAGCGCCCGGGCGCGGTCGCGGGGGTCGGCGACGATGGCCCGCTTGGCGTCGTCGGCGCCCCGGGGCTCGCCCCGGGCCCGGGCCACGAAGACGGTCGAGATGGTGTGGAAGCGAGGGTCCCGCGCGGGGTCCGAATAGGCGCCGAGCTGTCCGAGGAGATCGACCTCGAGCGAGGTCTCTTCGCGGGCCTCCCGGCGGGCGGCCGCCTCGAGCGACTCGCCGTACTCGACGAAGCCGCCGGGCAGGGCCCACCCGGGCGGCGGGTTGCGGCGCTCGACGAGGACGACGCCCCGGCGGCGGCCGCTCCGGACCTCGATGATGATGTCGACGGCCGGGATGGGATTGCGGAGCTTGGGGCGGGCCATGGGGACGCTCGATCCTCCGGGGCCATTGTAGTGGCCGCCTTCGGCCCCTGTCAATGCCGAAAGGGGGGGCGGCCCCGCCCCTCGGCGGAAGGGCGGCAGCGTCCCTGTTTTTCCTGTCGCAGTCCTCGTTCGGGGACACTTCGGGGGCGGAGGCGGGGCTCGACAGGCGGGCGGCTTGGCACAAAAACTGCTAATATAAATAGATGTCAAATGCCTGGGATCGGGAGAGAGCCATGAGAACAGGGGGAATGAGGGCCGCGGTTTTCGGGGCCGTCCTGCTCGCCGCCGGGGGGCTCCTGGCGCAGGGGCCGTACAGGGTGGTCGACCGGGCGGGCGATTTCTATTACGGCCACATCAGCTACGTCGAGGACGGGCCCGCAGGCGCCGTTCCGACGGTCCTGCGCGAAGGCCGGGCCGAGCCCGAGGCGGCCGTGGTCAACCTGCCCGTCGGCCCGGGCGACACGGTCCGGACCTCGGGCGAACGGCGCGTCGAGGTCCAGTTCGACACCGGGACGATCGTCCGGCTCGACTTCGCCACCGTGTTCCGGGTCGAGACCATCCTGGCCCGGAGCCTCAGCAAGCTCGACGATCTCTCGGTCATGAGCCTCGAGCGGGGCCGGATCTACGTTCAGTACCGGGAATTTGACCGCAAGGAGATGTTCCAGGTCCTGACCGCCAACGCCGCCGTGCGGATGAAGCACAACACCGTGGCCATGGTCGCGGTCCCCGCCGACGGCGCGACCGAAACGCAGGTGAAATACGGCCGGGCCTTCGTTCGCTTCGGACCGGACGACCGGTCGCTCGACGACCGGACCGTCCTCAAGGGCCAGCGGCTCGTCGTCCTGGCCGACCACCGGTCCGAGCTGGCCGCGGCCATCGACGGAACGGACTTCGAGCTCTGGAACAACGAGGTCAACGCCCGCTTCGGGGAGCTCCACGAGGGGCTGAGCGCCCTGCCCAAGCCCCTCCAAAGGCTCCCGAGGGCCGTCCATTATTTCGCCCAGGCCTACGGCAGCCGCTACGGCGAGTGGCTCTGGGACGACGTCTACGGCTATGTCTGGCGCCCCTTCATCGACAACGGCGCCTACCCCTGGGGCTGGCAGCCCTATATCTACGGGAACTGGGCCGCCTATGGGAACCAGCCGTTCTGGATCCCCGGGGAGCCGTGGGGCTGGATCCCCTACCATCTCGGCGTCTGGCATTGGAGCAAGAAGATCGGCTGGGTCTGGCTGCCGGGCTCGATGTTCGCCCCGGCCTGGGTGACCTGGGACTTCTATTTCGGCTACGCCTGCTGGCGGCCCTGGGGCCTCTACGACTGGATGTTCGGCGGCTACGATCGTTTCGGGTGGGCGGGGATGTACGGCTCCGGCTTCTACTACGCCGACGGCCTGTGGCGCTACGGTCCCTCCGGCGGCGGGGAGGCCGCTCCGACCGTCGTCCGCAGGGACCAGCTCCGGCGGCCGGACCGCGCGTCCTATCCCGTCCCGGCCGAGCTGAAGAAGGTCATCAAGACCGTCACCGCCGCCTACAACAGGGGCGATGCCCGGGTCCGCGAGGAGGCCGCCGAAGCCTCGAGGCACCTCGTCTTCGTCGCCCGCCGCGATCTCGGCGCCCGGTCGATCGCCGAGAAGGCCCTGACCTGGGACCGGGTCCCCAAGGCCGGCCCGCCTACGGACGGCTCGGACGGCCGGCTCCGGCGCGCCGTCGAGCCGCAGCGGGAAGTCTCCCGTTTCCTCCGCGGCCTCGACGGGCCGGCCGCGGCGCCGCGGACGGTCGCCGAGCCCGACGTCGCCGGCAACGGGCGCGGCGGCGTCAGGGTTTTACCGTCCCGGGCGGCGGCGCCTGCCCTCCGTTTCCGGGATTGGAACCCCGACCTGCGCGTCGCCCGGGAGCTCGGCGTCCGCATCGAGTACGGCGGCGCCCGCAACGAGGTCCGCTGCCCCGAGCTCCGCTTCTCCTCGCGCGACCGCGAGACGGGCGGGGAGCGGGCCCCGCACCTGACCCCGCGGGGAATCGCCTACGGCCCGGCCACGTCCCTCGGCGGCGACCGCTCCCTGCGGCCTTACGATCCCTCGCCGGCTTCTGCCGGTTCGGCCTCTTCGGGCGGTCCGGGAGGCGCCTCCGCGTCGTCCGCGGGCTCGTCCCGCGGCGCGGAGAGCCGCGGCGCCGGGGAATCCAAGGGCGGCGGCGAAGGCGGGAAGATCAAAAAGTAGCGACGGGCGCGACGGCGAGCGTCCGGACGATCTCGGGCAGCCGCAGCGCCAGGTCGAGCCGGGCGACCTCTTTCCCATAATCCTCGAGGAATTCCCGGCGCAGGGGATCGGCCGGCTTGAACTTGTGGCCGAGGGGGTTGACCGGGCCGCCGTGGTGGTAGATCCGGTAATCGAGATGGGGGCCGGTCGAGTCGCCCGAGGTCCCCACGTACCCGACGATGTCCCCGCCCTTGAGCGAGGCGCCCTTGCGGACGCCGGGCCCGAACCGGCTGAGATGGAGATAGGCCGTCTCATAGGTGTTCTTGTGGCGCAACTTGACCGCGTTGCCGGCCGCCCCATCGCGGCCGGCGAAGGCGACCTCGCCGTCGGCCGTGGCCTGGACCGGCGTCCCGATGGGGGCGGCGTAATCGACGCCGTAGTGCGGCCGGTAGACCTTGTAGATCGGGTGGAGCCGGCTCGACGAGAAGCGCGAGGTGATCCGGGGGGTCAGGAACTTGATCGGCGAGCGGAGGAAGTCCTTCCGCCGCGAGCCGCCGTTCTCGTCGAAGTAGTCGGCCGTCTTGGTGTCGGGGTAGACGAAGCGGTAGGCCCGGAAGACGCGGCCCTCGTTGACGAACTCGGCGGCCAGGATGTCCCCGTAGCCGGCGAAGCGGCCGTCGAGGTAGCGCTTCTCGACGAAGACGCGGAACGAGTCGCCCTTGCGCAGGTCGGTGTTGAAGTCGATGTCCCAGCCGAAGCAGCGCTCGACGATGTCGATGGCCAGGCTGTCGGTCTCGCCGGCCCTGTTCAGGGCCCCGACCAGGCTGTCCTCGATCGTTCCGGAGACATAGGCCGGCCGGAACTCGACCGGGACGTAGGTCATCTCCGCCCGGATCCCGGCCGGATCGTTGTGGACGACGAGGCGGCTCGTCCCGTCGACGTCGTATTCGAGCCGCTGCCACGGCCCGTCGGGGAGTGAGGCCAGCCGGAGCTCCCGGCCGGCCCGGATCCGGCCCAGGTCGTAGGTCGGCTTGACGGCCTCCCGGAGGTCGTGGACGGCCCGGTTGTCGAAGCCGCGCTTGAGGAGGATCTCGGCCAGCGTCGACCGGGGCGGGACGCGGATCGTCTCCTCGATCAGCTCCGGGGGCGGCGTCTCGGCGACGGCCGCGGCCGGCGGCGCCGGGACGGCGGGGGCCTTCGCCCCGGGCGCGACGACCGCGCGGACGAGAAAGACGAGGCCGGCGACGACCGCCGCCAGCGCGGCCAGGGCCGCGGCGAGGCGGCCCTGGTTGAGCCGGCCCCGGCGCCGGGCCTGGCCGGTTCCGGGTCCGAAGAACGGCGGCTTTCGTCCCATCCTCTCCGCGGCCCTCAGAGCGGGATGGTCTTCGGCTCCGCTTTCTTCCGGCGGCGCTTCCGCAGGGCCCGGACGAGGGCCGCCGTCGGGCCGGAGAGGACGTTGAGCCCGAAGTAGGCGAGGAGGAAATAGCGCGGGTAGAAGAGCACGCCGACGAGGAGGACGGCCACGACGAGGGCGTTGCGGATATCGATGCGCCGGCCCAGGAGGGCCGTGACGAAGTTCCGGTAGGGGAGCGTGCTGACCATGCACAGGGAGACGAGGAGCGTCACGACGGCCACGAGGAACCCGGAGCCGCGGTCGGCCAGGGGGACCGGATGGAAGTTGACGATGGAGGCCATGAAGATGGCCGCCGAGGGGACGGTCAGGCCCTGGTAGTGCTTGCGGTCCGTGGGGACCTTGGTCCGGACGTTGTAGCGGGCCAGCCTGAGGACGCCGGCGGTCAGGAAGACGAAGCTGAAGAAGACGGCCGGCGGCCCGGCCATCTCCAGGCCCCAGTAGTAGAGGAGGACGGACGTGGCCAGGCCGAACGAGACGGCGTCGGCCAGCGAGTCGAGCTCGATGCCGAAGTCGGACGGCGTGTGGGTCGCCCGGGCGACCAGTCCGTCCAGGCCGTCCATGAGCGCGGCGACGATGATGAGGATGGCGGCCGAACGGTAGCGCCCCCGGAAGGTCAGGAGGACGCTCATGAATCCGAAGAAGAGGTTGGTCAGCGTGAAGAGGCTGGGCACGACGCTGACGCCGTGATGCGGCGGCTTCTTGATCCTCACGGTCATGGCCGGACCTCGCCGATGACGGTCCGGCCGGCCTTCACCTTGTCGCGGAGGCCGACCTTGACCGCGACCCGCGCGGGGAGGGTCAGCTCGACCCGGGAGCCGAAGTACATCAGGCCGACCTTCTCGCCCCGCTCGACCGCGTCGCCGGCCTTGACGAAGGCCTTGATGCGGCGGGCGGTGACGCCGACGATCATCTTCAGGACCAGGTCGGCCGGGCCGGCCTTGAAGACGAGGGTCCGCGATTCGTTGCGCCGGCCGGCCTCCGGCCGGTAGGCGGGCAGGAACTTGCCGGCCTGGTAATCCGACCGGGCCACCGTCCCCGCGAGCGGGGCCCGGACGAAGTGGACGTCCAGGAGGGAGAGGAAGACGGTGATCCGCTTCGCCGGGCCCTCCAGATCGGGCGGGCCCGGGGCGTCGTCGACCCCCAGGACCTCGCCGTCGGCGGGGGAGACGACGAGGCCTTCTCCCGGCGGCGGGACGCGTTCCGGATCGCGGAAAAAGAAGGCGAACGCGCCGGCGAAGAGGAAGAACAGGACGGCGAGAGCGCCGAGACCGAGAAGGCCCCAGAGGACGGCCAAAACGACGGCGCCCAGGATGAACGGGAGACCCTCTCTGGCCACTCTCATCGCCCCTCCTCCCTCACCGGTCGGCCCAGGCGAACGCGGCCAGGAAGGCCAGCTTGGCGGCGTCGGCCATGATGTCGGGATTGATCCGGTAGATCGTGTCCCCGGTCCGGTGGTAGGCGAGGTGGGGGCCGTTCGAGCCGAACGTCGCGGCCGGGAGGCCCTTGAGGAAGAACGGGGCGAAGTCGGAGCCGCGGACGCCGACGCCGCTGATGACGCCCAGCCCGCGGAGGATCTTGACCGACTTGTCGGCCTCCTCGATGGCCTTGCGGAACGCGTCCGGGTCGGCCCCGACGGCGCCCCAGAGCCCGTCGCCTTCCCCGGTCATGTCGAAGTTGATCATGCCCGCGACCTTGTCGAAGGGGCCGGGGACGTGGTCGGCGAACCAGGTCGAGCCCTGGAGCCCCAGCTCCTCGCCGCCGAAGAGGGCGACGACGACGGAGCGCTTGGGCTTGCGGGCCAGCGCGGCCAAGGCCTTGCCGGCCTGCATGGCCGTGGCGCTGCCGCTGGCGTTGTCGTCGGCGCCGGGGAAGAGGAGGCCCATGTGGGTCCCGGTGTGGTCGAAATGCGCGCCGATGACGACGCACTCGCGGCGCAGCCTCGGGTCGGCGCCTTCGATGTACCCGACGACGTTGTAGCCGACGGCCTGGGGGAAGTGCCGCGAGGCGACGGCCAGCCGGATCCTGGCCGCGAGCGGGAACGAGATGGGCCGCTTCCAGGTCGTCAGGGCCTTCTTCAGGTCGGCCGCGGTCGAGCCTGTCCCCTCGAGGACGGCGTCCATGACCTTCTCGCTGATCTCGGCCGGGGTGAAGCCCTCGAGGTAGTCGCCGTTGGGATTGGACTGGACCTCGGGATAGATGTAAACGACGCCGAGGGCGCCCTTGTCGCGGGCCGTCGTCATCCGGGTCCGGTGTTCGTCGTGGACCTGCCACTTCCGGTCGCCGTCGGGGGTGCCGCGGAAACAGAGGACGAACTTGCCCCGGGGGTCGATCCCGGCGTAGTCGTCGTAGCCCAGGCCGGGGGCGGAGATGCCCCAGCCGGCGAAGACGGCCTCGGCCGTCCTGTCGGCGCTCGCGGAATAGAGAAGGGGCAGGAAGTCCTCCTCGGGCCGGAGCTTCATCTCCTTGAGCGCCGGGGCCTTGCCGGCCTCGGGCTTGCCCTCGGGGAGGAAGATCGACATCTCGGCCCTGTCGATGACCGTGTAAGGCGACGGATAGGGCTGGAGGTAGCGGTCCTTGCCCGAGAGGGGCTTGAGCCCCCAGGCTTCGAACTTGCGGGCCGCCCACTCGGCGGCGGCCGTGTAGCCGGGGTGGCCCGTCAGGCGCCCGGCGTACTCGGGCGAGGCCAGCGTCTTGACGATGTCGTAGGCCTCGGCCGGGCTGATGGCCTTGAGGCCGGCCTGCAGGTTCCGGTCGGGCGCCTGGGCGGACAGGGCCGCCGCCAGGAAGGCGATCGAGGCCAGGAGAGGGAGTTTACGGGTCTTGGGCATGATATTCACCACAGCCGATAATAAACGCATCGGCCTCAAAAGTAAACCGCCCCTGTCCGGGGCCGAGAGGGCGGCTCGGAGAATTCCCTGCCGCCTCTTGCTGGCTCCGACCGGTAGACGGCGTATTCGCCGCTTCATGCTCACTCCGAGGACACCCCTCAACCCCGTCTTCCGCGGCCTTGCCGGACGTTGACTCGATCGCCTCATTTCTTCAAGAGCTTGCGGCGGGCGATCTCCTTTTTGACGGCCGGGTGGAGGAGGAAGATATAGTAGATGGCCAGGAGGAGGACAACGAGGCCGAAGCGGGGGACGTCGCCCCGGAGGAGCGAAACGAGGGCGTAGCCCAGGGCGGCCAGGAGGCCGCCGAGATGCAGGAACGGGAAGACCTTGTCGAACAATCCTACTTGACGACCGTGGCCGAGAGGATCGTGACCGGCTCGAGGGGCACGTTCTGGTGGCCGCGCTTGCCGCCGGTCGGGACCTTGGCGATGGCGTCGACGACGTCCATGCCGGCGACGACCTTGCCGAAGGAGCAGTACTTCATCTCGTCCAGGCGGAAGTTGTCGACCAGATTGATGTAGAACTGGCTGGTGGCGCTGTCGAGCTCGTTCGTCCGGGCCATGGCCACCATGCCCCGGGCGTTGGTCAGGCCGTTGCCGGACTCGTTCTTGATCGGCGCCTTGCCGCTTTTCGTGGCCATGTCGGCGGTCAGGCCGCCGCACTGGATCATGAAGCCGGGGATGACCCGGTGGAAGATCGTCCCGTCGTAGAAGCCCTCCTCGACGTAGCCGAGGATGTTCTTGACCGTGACCGGCGCCTTGGCCGGGTAGAGCTCGATGGTGATGTCGCCTCGGCTCGTCTTGAGCAGGACCTTGGGGTTGGCCTGGGCCTGGGCCAGGGCCGCGCCGGCCAGCAAAAGACCGGCCGTGACGAGGATCGGAAGGATGTGCCGGGTCATGAGGGCCTCCTTGAGAACGCTCCGAAAGCGTCAAAATAGCAGAATCGGCCGGGCGAATCAAACTCCGGGGATTCCGCCGCGCTTGCAATCCCCCGGCCGGCCGTGGTATAGGAACGAGCGTGACGACGAGTTCTCGGAGACGGACGGGCCTGCGGGTCCTGTTCTTGGCGGCCTTCGCGGCCGTCACCCTGGGCATCGGCTTTTTCCATACGGAGAGCGGCCCGTTCGGCGGCGAGGACTGCCCCGCCTGCCACTTCCTGACCTCGTCGCTTTCGACCAGCCCCGGCATCGCGCTGACGGTGCCGGCCCTGCTCTGCCAGGGCCCGCTCGCCCCCGACGAGCCCCTGCGCGCGGTCGAGACCTTCGTCCTGTCCCTCTGCTCGCGGTCCCCTCCGCAAGCCTGACCCCCCTCCGCGCCGTTCGACCGTCCTTCACCCGGTGACGGGGTCCCTTGTGCGGACCGAGGAGAAGACATGGCGAAGTGGAAACGCCTGGGCGCGGCCGCGGCCGCCGCCTTCCTGATGATCGCCCCTTCCGCGCTCGCGGGGGACGGGCCCGCCGACGGGCTGACCCTGCGGCAGTGCATCGACATCTCTCTCGCCCGGAACCCTCTTTGGCTTTCGGCCGAGGAGGATTACCGGGCCTCCTTGGCCCGGGTCCGGCAGGCCCGGGAGGCCCCCCAGCCGTCGCTCGATTACGACTCCGACCTCCAGCCGCGGCTCTTCGACTTCGGCGGCTCGGGAGAAGCGTATTTCGGCGTCAGCCAGACCCTCGAGTTCCCGGGGCGCCGCTCCCTTCGCGGCAAGATCGCCGCGTCCGAATCGCGCGAGGTCCTGGCCGACAAGGACCTCTTGAGGCTGGACGTCGTCTTCCGGGTCAAGGAGGCTTTCTACGCCGTCCTCCGGGCCGGGGAGAGGCGCAAGTACGCGGCCCAGGACCTCGGGCTGGCCCGGGATTTCCTGGCCAAAGCCGAGGCCAAGTTCGAGGCGGGGGATGCCGCCAAGCTCGAGGTCGTGCGGGCCGGCGTCGAGGCCTCGAAGGCGGCGACGGCTCTCAAGCTCGCCGAGAACGACGTCCTTCTGGCCAAGGCCCGCTTGAACTACCTCCTGGGCCGGGCCAAATTCGAGCCCCTCGAGGTCCAAGGCGGTCTCGTCCGCGCTCCCGTGCCCATCGACCGGGAGGCCCTCGTGGAGCGGGCGCTCCGGTCCCGCCCCGAGGTCGCCCGGATCCGGGCCGGGCTCGAGAAGGAGTCGCGGCGGAAGTCCGACGCGGCCCTGAGCTATCTGCCGGACTTCGCCCTGAGCCTGTCGCGCCACCGCTTGGCCGGCGAAGCGACGACCTGGGACTTCAGGCTGTCCTTCCCCGTCCCGCTGTTCTTCTGGCAACCCGCCCGGGGACGGATCGCCGAGGCCCGGGCCAATATCCGCTCTCTCGAGCGGCGGTCCAAGGACCTGGCGAACCGCATCGGCCTGGAGGTCGGCGAAGCCTGCTTCAACGCCCGGACGGCCGCGGAGCGGATCGTCCTCTTCGAGAAGGAGATCCTGGCCCAGGCCGAGGACGTCTACGAGCTCGTCCTGTTCAGCTTCCAGGAAGGCGAGGCCAGCGGCATCGAGCTCATCGAGGCCCGACGGAGCCTCCTCGAGGCCCGGAGGGCCTACGCCGACGCCCTCTACGACCACAGCCTCACGATCGCGGTCCTGGAAAGATCGGTCGGAGGCCCCTTGGAAGGAGTCCCCCATGAATAAGACGCTCATCGCGGCCGCGACGGCGGCCGCCGTCGTTTTCGGGCTGACCGGCCCGGCCTGCTCCCGCCGCGAAGACCGGCGCGCCTTCGAAGCCGGGCCGGCCGCGTCCCTCGAGGCCTCGCCGGGCGGCGGCCGCGGGCCGGGCCGGGGCGCCGGCCTGGGACCGCGCGACGGCCGGGGCCGCGGCCTCGGCGCGAGACGGGCCTGGGACGACGCCACCTTGCTGCGCCTCACCGAGCCCGAGGCCCGGGCCGTCGACCTGGCCACCGCCGAGGCGGCCTATCGGCCCGTGTCGTCCCTCCTGAAGGCGACCGGCAAGGTCCTGGCCAGCCCGTTCAGGAAGGCCATCGTCAGCTACCCGTTTCCCGCCCGCGTCGCCGGCATACATGTCCGGCCCGGCGACTGGGTCAAGGCCGGCCAGGAGCTGGTGACGCTCCAGAGCGAGGCGGTCGGCCAGGCCAAGTCCGAGTATTTCAAGGCCCTGGCGGACCACGAGCTGGCCGCGGCGAGCTTCGAACGGGAAAAGCGGCTGTTCGACCGCGGCGCCGGGGCCGGAAAGAACCTCCAGGCGGCCGAGGCCGAGCGGAAAGTGGCCGAAGCCAACCTCGAGGCGGCCGAGAAGAAGCTCCACGTCCTCGGCTTCACCGAGGCCCAGGTCGAGCGCGCGGCCGAGACGCACGAGATCAACGCCACGATCACCCTGTTCGCCCCGATCGCGGGCCGGATCGTCGACAACAACGTGGTCCTGGGCGCCATGGTCGACCAGTCGACCGAGATCCTGACCGTCCTCGACCCGGGCGTCGTCTGCGTCGCCGCGGACATCTACGAGCGCGACATCGCCGCGGTCCGCAAGGGCCAGGAGGTCGAGGTGTCCGTTCCCGCCTACCCCGACCTGGCCTTCAAGGGCCGGATCATGTACGTCGGGGACATCCTCAAAGAAGAGACCCGGACGGTCTCGGTCCGGACCGAGGTCGCCAACGAGGACCACCGGCTGAAGCCGGGCATGTTCGCCACGCTCAGCATCCTCCTCGACCGGCAGGCCCGGGCCCTGACGGTGCCCCGGGAGGCCGTCCTCGACGACGGCGACCGGAAGATCGTCCTGGTCGCGAAGGACGGCGGCTTCCAGCCCCGGATCGTGGTCACGGGCGCCAAGATGAACGGCGCGGTCGAGATCATGAGCGGGATCGAGGCCGGGGAGCTCGTGGTCACCCGGGGGAACTACCAGCTCAAGTCCAAGCTCTACGACGAGGTCCTCAAGGGGGCCGGCGTCCATTGAGGCCGGGCAGGGAAGGCACGCCATGATCGACAGGATCATCGAGTTCGCGCTGCGGCACCGCCTCCTCACGGTCTTCCTGATCGGCCTCGTCTGCCTGTGGGGCGTGGCCGTCTTCGTTCGTATGCCCAAGGACATCTACCCGGACCTCAACGCCCCTCTCGTCAACATCATCACCGAGAACCCGGGCATGGCCTCGGAAGACGTCGAGAGGCTCATCACGTTCCCCCTCGAGAGCCTGCTTTCGGGGGCGCCGGGGGTGACCCGCGTCCGGTCCGAGTCGACCACGGGGAGCTCCGTCGTCACCGTCGAATTCGACTGGGGAGAGGACATCTACAAGGCGCGCCAGATCGTCTCCAGCAAGCTCGAGCTGATCGCCGGCCGGCTGCCGATCGGGACGAGCATGCCCATCCTCGGGCCCGTCTCCTCGCGGATGGGAGAGGTCTTCGAATTCGCCGTCGTCGGGGACGAGGCGACCGACCCGATGGACCTTCGTTCGGTCGCCGACTGGACCATCCGCTACCAGCTCCAGGGCGTGCCGGGGGTGTCGTTCGTCATGAACCTGGGCGGGTTCGTCCGCCAGTTCCAGGTCTTCCTCAAGCCCGAGATGCTCAAGAACTACGGCATCGCCATCGCCGAGGTCAAGGAGGCCATCGAGGCCAGCAACCGGAACTTCAGCGGCGGCATCATCCCGCAGGGGGCCCAGGAGATCCTGATCAAGGGCGAGGGCCGGATCGAGACGCTCGATCACATCCGCGACACGGTCATCACCTCGCGCGACAACGTTCCCGTCTGCGTCAAGGACGTGGCCGAGGTCCGGGTCGGCCACAAGTTCCGGCGTGAATCGGCCAGCCACGACGGCCGCGAGGCTGTCAACGTCACCATCGAGAAGCAGTACGGCGGGGACACCCTGACGGCCATCCGGAACGTCAAGGCGGCCCTGGCCCGCATCGGCCGGGGCCTGCCGGAGGGCATCGGGATCAAGACCTTCTACGACCAGTCCGTGCTGATCCTGAAGTCCATCCGGCACGTCGAGGTGACCATCCTCGAGGGCATCCTCCTCATCGTCCTGGTCATGATGTTCTTCATGTGGGACATCCGCAGCTCGCTCATCGCCTCCCTGACCATCCCCTTCTCGATCCTCGTCGCCATCGTCCTCATGGACCTGTTCGGGGTCAAGCTCACGGTCATGTCCATCGGCGGCCTGGCCATCGGCATCGGCAAGATGGCCAACGGCTCGATCATCATGGTCGAGAACATTTTCCGGCTCCTCGGGGAGAGGAGCGGGCGGGCCGGCGCGTCCGAGATCGTCTCCGAGGCGGCCAAGGAGGTCGGGCGCTACCTCTTTTCCGCCAGCCTCATCATCATCCTGGTCTTCCTGCCTCTCCTGACCCTCCAGGGACTCGAGGGGGCGATGTTCCGGCCGACCGCCTTCGCCGTGGCCGGCGCCCTGTTCGGGGCCATGATGCTCAACATCACCCTCCAGCCGATCCTGGCCGTGACCTTCCTCGCCGCCGGCCGCCGCGCTTCGAAGCGGGACCCCGTGATGGACTTCCTGACCTCGAAGTACCGGGCCGTCCTGGGCTGGGCCCTGGGCAAGAAAGGCCTGATGCTGGCCTTCTTCGCCGCGCTGGCCGTGCTGGCCGCCGTCGCCTTCACCTTCCTGGGCAAGGAGTTCGTCCCGCCCTTGGACGAAGGGGCCATCATGGCCTCGACCGTCATGCTCCCGGAAACCTCCCTGGAGGAATCCGTGAAGATGGGCACGCGCGTCGAGAGGATCTTCCTGTCGATCCCGGAGGTCGTCTCGGTCACCCGGACGACCGGCACGGCCGAGGCCTCGGAGCACGTTCACCCGGTCTGCCACAGCCACTACAACATCGAGCTCCTGCCGCGCGAGCGCCGCAGACGCGGCTTCCGCGAGATCACCCAGGAGATGCGCGAGAAGCTGGCCGCCCTGCCCGGCCTGGCCGTGATCTTCGAACAGCCGATCGCCAACAAGCTGGCCGAGATGCTGACCGGCACGGAGGGCGAGCTGTCGGTCAAGCTCTTCGGCCCGGACCTCGACGTCCTCAACGACAAGGTCGAGGAGGTCCGGAGCGCCCTGGCGGGCGTCCGCGGCGTGGTCGACCTCCAGGTCGAACAGACCACGGGCATCCCGCTGCTGGTCGTCCGTCTCGACCGGGAACGCATGGCCCGCTACGGCATTTCCGTCGGGCAGGCGGCCGACCTCGTCGAAACGGCCCTCAACGGCATCGAGGCGACCGATGTCTACGAGGCCGACCGGGTCACCTCCCTCCTGGTCCGGTTGCCGGAGAGCTGCCGGGGGGACGAGGAGGCCGTCCGCAACCTCCTCGTCGACGCGCCCGGCGGCCGGCGGATCCCCCTCTCGGACCTGGCCGACATCCGCCGGGACGAAGGGCCGCAGACGATCTTCCGGGAGAACCTGATGCGCCGCAAGATCATCCTCTGCAACATCGAGGGCCGAGACATCGGCGGCTTCGTCGAGGAGGCCCGGGCCGTCATCGGGGCCGAGGTCGCCCTGCCGGCCGGCTACTTCGTCTCCTTCGGCGGCCAGTTCGAGAGCCAGCAGCGGGCCCTCCATCATCTCGCCCTGCTGATGGCCCTGGTCGTCCTGATCATCTTCGTCATCCTCTTCTCCTCTTTCGGGGTGGTCCGCCAGGCGCTCCTGGTCATCATGAACATCCCCTCGGCCCTCGTCGGCGGCATCGTCGCCCTGATCGTCTTCGGCGAGACGCTCAACGTCTCCTCGACGATCGGGCTCATCGCCCTGTTCGGGATCTGCGCCCAGAACGACGTCATCCTGGTGGCCAAGATCAACGACCTGCGCCGCCGCGGCGCCGCGCTCCGGGAGGCCGTCGTCGAGGGCGCCCTGGTCAAGTTCCGGCCGATCTTCATGACCGACATGGTCATGATCGTCGGGCTCCTGCCCATGGCCCTGGTCACGACGACGGGGGCGGAGCTGCACCGGCCTCTGGCCATCGTCTACATCGGCGGCTTCTTCTTCGCCATCTTCCTGCGCCTGATCATGGTCCCGGTCCTCTACGAGACGCTCATGTCCTGGGGCGGCCGGCGCGGACGGCCGGCCGAGCCGGACGGGCTCGCCGCGAAGGGCTAGCCCCGAGGCCCGACGGGCCCGCACGCGGTTTTGACACGGCCCGTCTTCGAATATAGAATACGCTTCGATCTCCCGAGTAAGGAGGAGCCGTCATGACGCGTTCCCGCCGTCCCGTCCTCGCCGTCCTGGCCGCGCTGGCCGCGCTGACCGCGCTGGCCGCGGGCCTCCCGGCCCAGCCGCAGCGCCAGGCCGCGCCGCCCCAGACCGACGAGGCCAAGATCCTCCAGGCCATGCACCTCATCCAGAGCCAGCCGCTCCACGGCTACGTCTCCGAGCTGACCTCGGAGAAGTACGGCGGACGGCTGACCGGGACGAAGGAGTACGAGGCCTGCGTCGCCTGGGTCGAGTCCCTGCTCAAGGGCTGGGGCATCGAGCCCGGCGGCGAGAACGGCACCTACCGCCAGCTCTTCCCCAATCCCTACACCGTCGTCTTCCCGGGCGGCGTCTGCGAGATGCGCCTCCCGGCGGGGAAGGGGGGTGTCGTCACGAAGTCCTACAAGTACGAGGACGAGTTCATCCCCGGCGGAACGACCGGGACGGGCGACGTCACGGCCGAGGTCGTCTACGTCGGCTACGGCGTCACGGCGCCCGAGCTCGGCTACGACGACTACAAGGGCGTCGACGTCAAGGGCAAGATCGTCCTGATGGAGAGCGAGGTCCCGGTCATGCCGGGCGGGCCGACGCTCGAGCTGTTCAAGAAGTGGCGGCCCTACTCCTTCCACCAGTACAAGCTCAAGAACGCCGCCGCCCACGGGGCCAAGGGGATGGTCTACAACTACGGTCCGATCGGCAATCCCAACAACGCCTACGTCGAGGGCTTCGTCTACCACCACGTCGGGACGGCCGTCGTCGAGGACGTCTTCGCCGGGACCGGCAGGGTCCACAAGGAGACGGTCGACCGGATCCGCAAGGAGCTCAAGCCCCAATCGTTCGCCACGGGGAAGACGATGAGGATCTCGAACCGGTCCGAGCACCGGCCGGACGGCGTCGGCATCAACCTCCTCGGCAAGATCACCGGGACCGACCCGGTCCTCAAGGACGAGGTCATCATCGTCGGCGGCCATCTCGACCACCTGGGCCGGCTGTGGGAGTTCATGCCGGGCGCGAACGACAACGCCACCTCCGTCGCCGTGACGCTCGGCGTCGCCGAGGCCATGGCCAAGTGCGCCGTCAAGCCCAAGCGCACGGTCGTGTTCTTCTTCTTCGGCAGCGAGGAGCAGAGCGAGGACCAGGGCACGGAAGGGTCGCACTACTACACCGACCATCCGATCTATCCGCTCGACAAGACGGTCGTGTTCATGAACCTGGAAGGGCCGGGGATGGGCGACGGCATCTCGGCCTCGGGCGGGACGACCTATCCCGAGTTCTGGAAGTACGTGGAGAAGGCCAACGAGAGATACATCCACCGCGTCCTCCGGACGGGCCCGGCGTCCTATCCGGCCAGGCCGCGGCAGGACTCGGCCTGGTTCTTCTGGAAGGGCGTGCCCTCGCTGACGTTCGGCGCCATCGGCGGGCCCCGGCCGCCCTACCCGACCTACCACAACACCAGGGACTCGATCGAGCTCGTCACGCCGGAGATCATGGAGGACATCGCCCAGCTCCTGTTCATGACCATCATGGACATCGGCAGGGAGCCGGCGGTCGATTTCCGGGCGAACTGAGAACGGGCGGCTTGCCGGAGCCCGGGTGCCCCGGACGGAGGGCGGACCGATCCGGCCCCATCGGCTCCGTTCCCGGGGGTCCGCGGTGACGAGGAGCGCGGCTCCCCCCCCGGGCCTCGCATCCGAGGGCCGCCCCGGTCCGTGGATGATTCGGGCTAGATGTGGAGCTCGACGACGTCCTCGTCGGCGAGAACGTAGTCGCGGTTGACCCGGAGGCCGTCGAGCCCGGCGGCGTTCCAGACCCGGGCGTACCGGAGCTTCTCGGAGAAGTCCTTGTGGACGGCCCGGGCCATGTCCATGACCGTGCTGCCGACCTCCAGCGTGAAAGGGGCGTCCTTCTCGGCCCTCTTGCCCGGGACCTTGCTGTAGACGCGGACGACGCGGAGCAGGCCGAAGACGGCCCGGCGGAGCGTCTCGAGGCCGCGGCCGGAGACGGCCGACACCGCCAGCCGCTCGAACGGCCCCTCGAGGAGGACGCCGAGGTCCTCGAAGGCCCGGGCCGTGCCCTCGGCGTCGATCTTGTTCGCGGCGAGGAGCGTCCGCTTGCGGAAGGGGAACAGAGGCGGCGCGACGTCCGCGCCGGACCCGACGAGCTCGATCTTGCGCTCCTTGAGCCGGCCGACGATGCCGTCGAGGACCGCGGCCGCGTCCGGCTCGGAGAGGTCGGCGACGAGCAGGACCGCGTCGGCCATCTTGACCATCTCGGGGAACCAGGTCTCCATGAGCTCGCCGGTCACCGGCGGCGTGTCGACGAGCTGGACCTTGACGTTCTCGAAGGGCATCATGAACGGGGAGGGGAGGCGGGTGGTGAAGGGATAGTCGGCGACCTCGACGGCGGCGCCCGTGAGGGCCCTGACGAGGCTGGACTTCCCGGCGTTGGGCGGCCCGGCCAGCGCGACCTGGCCGGCGCCGGTCTTCTCGATCTTGTGCGTCGGCGCGTGCTTGGCCGTGGAGGCCTGGCGTTCGCCCTCCTCGCGGGCCTTGGCGATCTTCTGCCGGTACATGGCGATGAGCTTGTCCGTGCCCTTGTGGTGGGGGATGACCCGGATGAGCCGCTCGTAGATGTCGATCTTCTCGGCCGCGGACCGGGCCGTGCGCAGCTCGGCCTCGATCTTGTGGTATTCGGGCGGCAGGTTCGCCGGCATGCGAAAATTATACCAGAAGGCGACGGGTTCGCGCATCGGAAGCAGGATGGGGTCAAACCTTTAAAATTTCAATTTTCGAGGACCTGCGAAAGGCTTTCGGTGGGGGGAGGAGGAAAATTGAAATTTTAAAGGTTTGACCCCTTCTCGCCCCCACCTAACTGTGAGAAAAAACGGCCCCGGCGGGCGTTTCTTCCAAGAGGCCTTTCGAAGCGGACGGGCGCGGTCCCGCCGGCAGACCCTAATTAATTGTTTATCAATAGGATAAAATTCAAGAAAAAAGGAGATTTTCCTTGCGTCGAAGGCCCTTTTTTTGCTATAATAACCTATTGAAAAATGACCGTCGAGCCCCGTGAGGCGGTTCCGCCGGGAGCCGGGCATTTTCTTGTCAGAGAACGGACATGACCAAAGAGAAGTACACCGCTGAGAGCATCAAGGTCCTCAAGGGCCTGGAGGCCGTCCGCAAGCGCCCGGCCATGTACATCGGCAGCACCGGGACCGAGGGCCTCCACCATCTCGTCTACGAGGTCGTCGACAACAGCATCGACGAGGCCCTGGCCGGCTTCTGCACCGAGATCGAGGTCTTCATCCACGTCGACAACTCGATCACGGTCGTCGACAACGGCCGCGGCATCCCGGTGGGCCTGCACAAGAAGGAGGGCCGGCCGGCGGCCGAGGTCGTCATGACCGTCCTCCACGCCGGCGGCAAGTTCGACCAGAAGAGCTACAAGGTCTCCGGCGGCCTCCACGGCGTCGGGGTCTCGGTCGTCAACGCCCTGTCGAAGCGGCTCGACCTCGAGATCAAGCGCGAGGGCGGCATCTTCACCCAGAGCTACGAGCGGGGCAATCCCGTCACCAAGCTCAAGCAGATCGGCAAGACCAAGAAGACCGGGACCAAGGTCACCTTCTGGCCGGACGACGAGGTCTTCGACGAGACCGCGTACAGCTTCGAGATCCTGGCCCAGCGCCTCCGCGAGCTGTCGTTCCTCAACAAGGGGCTCAGGATCGTCATCACCGACGAGCGGACCGACAAGACCCACGAGTTCCAGTACAAGGGCGGCATCCGCGAGTTCGTCGAGTACCTCAACCAGAGCAAGCAGGCCATCAACCCCAAGCCGATCCTGTTCGAGGGCGAGCGCGAGTGCGTCGGCGTCGACCTGGCCATCCAGTACAACATGTCCTACGCCGAGACGATCTACTCCTTCGTCAACAACATCAACACGACCGAAGGCGGGACGCACCTGGTCGGCTTCAAGGCCGCCCTGACCCGCTCCCTCAATTCCTACGCCAGCTCGCGCGGCCTGCTCAAGGACCTGAGCGAGAACATCACCGGGGACGACTGCCGCGAGGGCCTGACGGCCGTCCTCTCGGTCAAGCTCCGGGACCCCCAGTTCGAGGGCCAGACCAAGACCAAGCTCGGCAACTCCGAGGTCAAGGGCATCGTCGAGTCCGTCGTCAACGAGCAGCTGGCGGCCTACCTCGAGGAGAACCCGGCGATCGCCAAGAAGATCGTCATGAAGATCATCGACGCGGCCCGGGCCCGGGAGGCCGCCCGCAAGGCCCGCGAGCTGGCCCGCCGCAAGGGCGTCCTCGAGTCGACCTCCCTGCCCGGGAAGCTGGCCGACTGCCAGGACCGCGACCCGGCCACCTCCGAGATCTTCATCGTCGAGGGCGATTCGGCCGGCGGCTCGGCGAAACAGGGCCGCGACCGCCGCTTCCAGGCCATCCTGCCCCTGCGCGGCAAGATCCTCAACGTCGAGAAGTCGCGCTTCGACAAGATCATCAAGAACGAGGAGATCGGGACGATGTTCGCCGCCCTCGGCATCGGCGTCGAGGACGGCGAGGACAAGCTGGCCAAGCTCCGCTACCACAAGGTCATCATGATGACCGACGCCGACGTCGACGGCTCCCACATCCGGACGCTCCTCATGACCTTCTTCTACCGCCAGGCGACCCAGCTCATCGAGCAGGGCCACCTCTACATCGCCCAGCCGCCCCTCTACAAGGTCACCCGGGGGCGCGACGTCCAGTACCTCAAGGACGAGCGCGACTACGAGAAGTTCATGGTCCGCAAGATCTCCGAGGAGTTCAAGGTCCGGGCCGGCAGGGGCAAGGATGTCCTGGAGGGCGAGAAGTTCCGCAGGTTCTTCCGCAACCTCATGGCCCGGAAGAGCTACATCCAGTTCTTCGACCGCAAGAACTACCCCCTGCCGCTCATCAACCTCCTCATCCAGAACGGCGTCGACGGCCAGGAGTTCCTGAGCTCGAAGAAGAACGTCGAGAGGGTCCTCAAGCTCGCCGTCGAGAAGGGCTTCTCGGCCAGGCTCGGCCGCGACGAGGAGTACGGCGTCTTCGAGATCGAGTTCGGCTACCAGCTCAACGGCCTGGCGGCCGGCGGCCGGATCGGCATGGGCCTCGTGACCTCGGCCGAGTACAAGAACCTCTACCAAATCGCCCGGGAGCTCGAGGAGGTCAAGGGCCCCTACGCCGTCCTGGCCAACGGCGACGGCGCCGAGAAGGAGGTCCTGGAGAACGAGAACAAGCTCCTCGACTACCTCTTCGAGCGCGGCAGGAAGGGCGTCGCCATCCAGCGCTACAAGGGCCTCGGCGAGATGACCCCGGTCCAGCTCTGGGAGACGACCATGGACCCCGAGCGCCGCTCGCTCCTCAAGGTCTCCGTCGTCGACGCCGCCGAGGCCGACCGCATCTTCAGCGTCCTCATGGGGGACCAGGTCGACGAGCGCAAGAAGTTCATCGAGACCAACGCCCTGGAAGCCCTGAACCTCGATGTCTGACGCCCCGGGGAAGAAGCCGTCCCGCGCAGGAGTTCCCATGGACAGCGAACAGAAAGAGCCCAAAGAGCGCTTCCCGGTCGTCAACCTCGAGGAGGAGATGCGCCGGTCGTACCTCGACTACGCCATGAGCGTCATCATCGGCCGGGCCATCCCCGACATCAAGGACGGCCTCAAGCCGGTCCACCGCCGCGTCCTCTACGCCATGTACGAGAGCGGCACCTATTACAACAAGCCCTACAAGAAGTCGGCCCGCATCGTCGGCGACGTCATCGGCAAGTACCACCCCCACGGCGACCAGGCCGCCTACGACACGCTCGTCCGCATGGCCCAGGACTTCAGCCTGCGCTACCTCCTCGTCGACGGCCAGGGGAACTTCGGCTCGGTCGACGGCGACCCGCCGGCGGCCATGCGCTACACCGAGGTCCGGCTGAAGAAGCTGGCCCACGAGCTCATGGCCGACATCGACAAGGAGACGGTCAACTTCGTCCCGAACTACGACGAGAGCCTGACCATGCCCGAGGTCCTGCCCTCGAAGTTCCCGAACCTCCTCGTCAACGGCGGCAACGGCATCGCCGTCGGCATGGCCACGAACATCCCGCCCCACAACCTCGGCGAGGTCTGCGACGGCGTCATCCACCTCATCGAGCACCCCGACGCCCCGCTCAAGGACGTCCTGAAGCACGTCCAGGGCCCCGACTTCCCGACCGGCGGCTTCATCTACGGCCGCCAGGGCTTCCTCGACGCCTACAAGGACGGCAAGGGCATCCTCCACCTCCGGGCCAAGACCGTCATCGAGCGGGCGGCCAAGGGGGAGAAGGACAGGATCGTCGTCACCGAGATCCCCTACCAGGTCAACAAGTCGCGCCTGCTCGAGTCGATCGCCCAGCTGGTCAACGAGAAGCGGATCGAGGGCGTCGCCGACATCCGCGACGAGTCCGACCGCGAGGGCATGCGCGTCGTCGTCGAGGTCAAGCGGGGCGAGCTCCCGGAGATCGTCCTCAACAACCTCTACAAGCACACCCAGCTGCAGGTCTCCTTCGGCATCATCATGCTGGCCATCGTCGACAAGCAGCCGAAGACGCTCGGCCTCGTCGACATGATGAAGTACTTCATCGCCCACCGCAAGGAGGTCGTCCTGCGGCGGACGCGCTTCGAGCTGCGCAAGGCCGAGGAGCGGGCCCACATCCTGGAAGGCCTGGTCATCTGCCTCGACAACCTCGACGCCGTCATCAAGCTCATCCGGGCCGCCAAGACGGTCGACGAGGCCCGCAAGGGCCTCATGGAGAAGTTCGGCCTGACCCAGGTCCAGGCCCAGGCCGTCCTCGAGCTCCAGCTCCAGCGCCTGGCCCAGCTCGAGCGGCTGAAGATCCAGGAGGAGTACGCGGCCCTGAAGAAGAGGATCGCCGAGCTCAAGAGGATCCTCAAGGACGAGCGCCTCGTCTACGCGATCATCGTCCAGGAGCTCAAGGAGGTCAAGCAGGAGTACGGCGACGCGCGGCGGACCGAGATCCGCGACGAGGCCGTCTCGGAGCTCCGGCCCGAGGACCTGGTCAAGGAAGAGGACGTGGCCGTCGTCTACACCTCGAGCGGCTACATCAAGCGGACCTCCCTGACCTCCTACAAGTTCCAGTCCCGCGGCGGCAAGGGACGCCGGGGCATCGAGATGAAGGCCGAGGACGTCGTCGAGGACCTCTACGTCTGCTCCACCCACAGCTACCTCCTCGTCTTCACGGACAAGGGGCGGCTCTACTGGCTCAAGGCCCTGGACGTCCCCGATGTCGGCGTGTCGGGGCGGGGCAGGCCCATCGCCAACCTGGTCGAGTTCCAGCCGGGCGAGAGGCCGGCCTCGGTCCTGGCCGTCAAGGAGTTCAGCGAGAACCAGTACGTGGTCATGCTGGCCTCGGACGGGGTCATCAAGAAGACGCGCCTGTCGGACTTCCGGAACGTCCGCAAGGGCGGCATCCTGGCCATGAGCATCCGGCCGAAGAGCGAGCTCTTCTCGGCCCAGATCTCGTCCGGGAAGAACACGATCGTCATCGGGACGAGGCTCGGCCGGGCCCTCCGGTTCAAGGAAAGCGACATCCGGCCGATGGGCCGCTCGGCCTCGGGCGTCCGGGGCATCCGGCTCAAGCCCAAGGACCGGGTCATCGGCATGATCGTCGTCGGGCCGGAGGACAAGTTCATCTTCACCGCGACCGACCGCGGCTACGGCAAGAAGACGGCGGCCGAGATGTACCCGGTCAAGCACCGCGGCGGGCAGGGGGTACTCAACCTCCGCGTGACGCCCAAGGTCGGGCACGCCCTGGGCATGGTCGGGATCGACGGGGAGGACCTGCTCGTGATCACCGTCGAGGGCAAGGTCATCGGCATCTCGACGACCCAGGTCCGCTCCTCGGGCCGGGCGACCCAGGGCGTCCGCATCATCAAGCTCGAGGACAAGGACCGGGTCTGCTCCATCGCCAAGGTCCGCGAGAGCTGAAGGGGGCTTGACGCCCGCCGTCCCTGATGATATGGTTCCGTCTGACATCCTCCGGCGGGCGGACGGGCCGCCATCGCTCCTCCCCCCGCGGCAGGATGTTTCGCTTAGGGGCAGCATGGATCCGATCCCCGGTCCGAGAACGCCGCCGAGGAGCCTCCGATGAACACACCCGCGATCCTCTCCGGAAGGAAGCCGGTCCTGGGCATCAACAGCCTGGGGCGGATCGGCAAGCTCACCCTGTGGCACCACGCCGGCCGGAAATACTTCAAGGAGATCGTCGTCAACCAGGGCCGGGACATCGGGATGGGGATGGACCACGTCGTCCAGACGATCGAAAAGGACTCGACCTACGGCCTGTTCCACACGTTCCTGTACGGGATCAACGCCGAGCGCCGGATCACCGTCGCCGACGAGAAGGAGGGCCGGCTCCTGATGGACGGCATCCCGGTGACGGTGCTGCGGACGGCCCGGAACCCCAAGGACATCCCTTGGCGGGACTACGGCGTGGAGGTCGTGGCCGACTGCACCGGGGCCTTCCTGGACCCGACGGCGGAACCGGACGCGGCCAAGGGGTCCCTCCGCGGCCACATGGCGGGCGGGGCCAGGGCCGTCATCGCCTCGGCGGCCTTCAAGATCAAGAACCGGGCCCTGCCCATGCCCGAGGACGCCGTGACCCTGATCTACGGCATCAACCACCGGGCCTTCGACCCGGCCCGTCACGTCCTCGTCTCCGCCGCCTCCTGCACGACGACGGCCCTGGCCCACATGGTCAAGCCCCTGCTCGGCCATGAGAAGACCCGGGCCATCCTGACCGCGTCGGCCTCGACCGTCCACGCGGCCACGAATTCCCAAAGCGTCCTGGACAACGTCCCCAAGGCCGGGGCCAAGGACCTGCGGAAGACGCGCTCGTCGCTGGACAACATCATCCTGACCTCGACCAACGCGGCCGAGGCCCTGGCCCTGGCCGTCCCCGAGGTGAAGGCCATCGGCTTCATGGCCGATTCCATCCGCATCCCGGTCAAGACGGAATCCCTGCTCATCCTCAACGCGACCTTCCAGGACCCCGGGGACGGCGACGCCCCGGCCCTCGACGCCCGGACGATCAACGGGATCTACCGGCAGGCCTCCGAGGGCGACCCGGAACGGCTCCTGGCGTATTCCGAGGAGCAGAACGTCTCGGCCGACGTGGCCGGCATCGACGCCTCGGTCGTCATCGAGGGGCAGTTCAGCCACACCCGGACCGCCTTCATCTCTTTCGACCCGTCCCGGATCGCCGGCCTTTCGGCGGAAGCGAGGGCCGCGTTCCCGGTCCGGCGCCTGGAGGTCCCCGTGGTCCACGCCAAGATCTTCGGCTGGTACGACAACGAGTACGGGAGCTACACGAACCGGATGGGCGACCTGGCCGTCCACATCCACCAGTCGCTGAGGTGAGGCGGCCCCGCCCGGCCGGAGGGCCTTTCAGGCCTTGAGGGGCGCCACGGGCTCCGGCTCCACCCGGTGGCGGCCGCGGTAGACGGCCCCGCTCCAGCCGTCGAGGCTGAGGAAATCGCCGCGGCGGATGACGACGTCCCGGATCGTCCCCGTGCCGCGCTTCTCGTCGACCATCAGCCTCCGCAGGCCGACGACGCCGACTTTCTTGAGCTGGGGGACGATGACCGCGGCGTGCGAGGTGCTGCCGCCCTTGGCCGTCAGGAGGCCCTCGACCCCGCGAAGCAGGCCGATGTCCTCGGGGACCGTGTCGGGGCGGACCAGGATCAGAGGCGTGTGGGGCTCCCGGCCGCGGAACTCCCGGATGTCGTCCTCGGAGAAGACGGCCCGCCCGCTGAGGGCGCCGCCGCTGATGCCGATGCCGTTGCCGAGGCGCGACCGCTCGAGCTTGTCCGTCCGGAAGAAGACGGCCACCCGCGAGCTCTCGAGCTGCGGCAGGGCGCGCGTCTGCAGGATGAAGAGCCCTTCCCGCGACGCGTCCTCGAAGGTGAACTCGATCTCCTGGTGCTCGAACCCCTTTTCGTAGACGAGCGTTTCGGCCAGGCGCTTGAGCTCGGCGTACACCTCCGGGAACCTGTTCTCCAGGGACACCGTCTCATCCCGCCCTCCGCCCATCCGCTGGGTCTCGGAGATGGGATAGGTTTCGACCAGGCCGGTGACGATGTCGTCGCCCTGGCAGCCGTGGATGAAGTCCCCGAACAGGGAGACGGCGCTCGTCAGGCCCTTGGGCTCCCGGGTGAAGATGACCCCCGTCCCCGAGTCGGCGTCCAAATTGCCGAAGACCATGGCCTGGACGATCACGGCCGTGCCCCAGTCGTGGGAGATGTCCATGTCGGCCCGGTAGAGCTCCGCCCGGGGGGCGTCCCAGGACTCGAGCACCTTGAGCATGACCCGGCTCAATTGCTCCCGCGGATCGTCCGGGACGGAGATCCCGCTCTTCTGCAGCCCGAGCCGGTAGGCGTGGGCGATGTCGCGCATCTGGGCCGGCGAGAAGGCGAGCTTCTTGGCCACCCCGAGGTCGGCTTTGAACCCGTCGATGATGTCGTCGAAGAAATCCCGGTTCAGCCCTTCCGACATGCCCCAGAACTGGAGGAAGCGGCGGTAGCAGTCCCAGGCGGCCCAGCCGAACCGGGGCCGGGCCGCCAGGGACCCGGCGATCCTCTCGTTGAGGCCGACGTTGAGGAACGAGGTCATCATTCCCGGGGCCGAGACGACCGAGCCGCTGCGCACGGACAGGAGAAGGGGGTCGCGCGCGTCTCCCAGCCTCTTGCGGGCCAGCCGCTCGAGGGCCCTCAGCGCCCCGTCGGTCCGCCGGTCGAGGTCCCGGGCCACGTTCCGGTCTCCCCAGATGGCCTCCTTGCAGCGGAAGACCTCCGTCGTCAGGATGAACCCCGGGGGGACGGGGAAGCCGAAGGAATGCATCCTTTTCAGGAAATACCCCTTGTTCCCGAGGAGGATCTGGTCGTCGCGGGGCCGCATGGCCTTCCCGATCGGGACGAGGGCGTCGCCGGGGTCGTAGCTCATGAGGACGCTGCGGAGATGCGCCTGGTCCTTGAATTTGTCCTCCTCGGCGCGGAGCGTCCGGAGGATCGTGCTGACGAACTCGTCCAGCGTCTGCAGGCCGAAGGAGGAGGCGATCATCGACCGGATGAAGCCCTCGGTCCGCATGTCGATCTCCTCCTCCTCCTTTCCCGGCCCGGGGCGCTCCTCCTCCGGGAGGCCGGCCAGGACCTGGCGGATGACGAGCGGCAGGCGGGCCCGGTGGGCGTCGATGAAATAGACGTGGATGATGTCCTGGATGCCCTTGGAGATGAACTGGAAGATGTCGGTGTACTGGGCCATGCTGAACCGCCGGGCCTGGAGGGCCCCCTCCAGGAGGCGGACGTTGGCGGCCAGGCCTTCGGTCGCGATCCCCTCGAGGTCGAGGATCTTGATGAAGACGGCCAGGAAGCGGTGGATCTCGATCAGGGTGCTGCAGGTGATGAAGCGGAGGTTGATGGGGGAGAGGACCCGCTCGAGCTGGACATCGGCCAGGCTCTGGAGCTTGAGATAGAGACGAAGGGCGTCGAATTTCTCCTCGCGGTAGGTCCCGTAGACGGAGGCGATCCCGGCCGCGATGTGCCGTTTCTCGTAGAGGTCCTCGAGGGCCTCGGTCTTTTCCGGCGAGAGGATGCGGGCCTTCAGGGCCTCGAGGAGCTCCAGGAGGACGGCCAGGGCGCGGCCGGGCTTCTTGCGGGCCAGGGCGCTTTTCAGGGTCTCGACCTTCCGGCGGTCGAACAGGAGGAACGCGTCCAGGTCCTTGAGGACGTCCTGGTGCTGGATGGAATACTTGATGTGGAGGAGCTGGAAGAGGCGGAGGAACAGGGCCGCTTTCTCCCTGTCCGGCTCGGGGACGTCCGGGATCTCCCGGACCGTCCTTTGGATCTTGGCCGGGTCCCAGGCCAGGACGGCCCGCACATCGCCCTTGGTCTCGCGGGCGACGCCGGCCATGGCCAGGTGAAGGCCCTCCCAGCACGGGCCGGAGGCCTCGAGCGGCTCCCAGATCTCGGGCGGGAGGAACGGCCTCATCCCGTCCTTCCGGCCCGTGATCCAGTACTCCAGGACGGCCTCCGAGAAGGGGACGAGCGTGCTGTTGCACTCCGCGTGGGTCTGCTTGCGGAGGAAATGGATGAGCGGGTCCTGCCGGAGACAGAGGGTGTCGAGGCGGGTCGTGTTGTCCCGCAGCTCGCCGCCGGCGTTGATGTCGTTGAAGTAGACCGGGAACAGGCGGGCCAGCTGAAGGACCAGGTTGTAGGCCGGGGTGATGTCGGCGCCGAGGAGGGCCGAGATGTCCTTCTGGAGAAGGTCGGCGTCGCGGACGAAGACGCCGCCGATCCTCAGGTGGGCGATGAGGGCGGACAGGAGGGGCTTGGTCCAGCGGGGCTTGAGGGCGACGATCTCGAGCCAGGCCCGGATGTTCTTGACGTGGAGAGGGTTGAACTTCACCTCCCAGTCGGCCGTCACGCCGCGGATATCGGGGCCGGCGAACCCGAAGCGGATGATCTCGTCGAGCAGGGCCTTGACCTCGGGGTGGCGCTCGAGCTTGAAGACGGCCCGGGCCGCGGTGCTGACGCAGCTCATCATCGTGTCGGGGTGATCGGCCCGCGCCGCGCTCTCCCGGAAGGCCCCGAACAGCCGCGCGATCAGCGGCTTGATCCGGTCCGGGGGCAGGGCGTCGAACACGCGGCCCAGGGAGCGGTTGATCTCGAGCAGGGCCTCGCGGTGGACGTCCCGAAGGCCGGGGGCGGCCAGGACGCCCAGCAGGTGGAGAAGGCGGATCTCGTGCCGGCGGCCGGCCGGGAAGGGGGCCCGCTCGATCTCGTCGGCGACCTTCAGGTAGCCCTGGGCGATCTGGAAGAAATCCGGCCACTGGAGAAGGTCGGCCAGCCCGGCCCAGCCGCTTGGCGCCGGCCCGTTGAACCGGCCCTCGGCCCGGACCCGCCATTCCCGGAGACGTTCCCGGCTCAGGGGCTCGACCAATCCGCGGTAGAGCTCCCGGTCCGCGCCGTCCCCGAGTCCGGCCTCGGAGGCGGCCGGCCCTTCGGCCGGGTCGGGCTGGGCGAGCCAGTAGGCGAACGAGGCCCGGAAAGCCCGTCCGGCCAGCCTGTGGAAGGCGTCGAGCCGGAGAGGCAGGTCCCGCTCGAGTCCGACCGCGAGGATCAGCTTCACGTCCCGGGCCGATTTCTTCAGCGCGCCGTCTCCCTCCGGGGCGGAGGCCAGGACCCGCTCGATGGCCCGGTCGGCGAGGGCGATGTTGCGGCCGCGGCTCGGCCCGCCGTCGCTCACGATCTCGCGGAGGAGCTCGAACATCCCGGCCAGGCTCTTCTCCCGGACGGATTCCTCCTGCGACGGGTCGGCCATCTCGAGGAACAGGTCGACCGCGGCGGACAGGGCCTCCCCGCCCCGGGGATGGGCGTCGAGGACGCGATAAGCTTCGAGGCTGACCCGGCGCCACTCCTCCGCGTGGGCGGTCTCCTTCCGCGCCGCCCGGCCGTAGCCCTCGAGGAACCGGGCGACGCGTTGATGCGTCCCGTAGGACCCCCGGACCGCTTCCAACAGCGTCCGGGCCGCGTCGGGAGCGAGATCGGTCATGGCCGGCCTCCCTTCGCCGACGGGGGCCGGCCGGACGCCGCCCGGCAGCGCAGGAGCAGGGCCGCCCCCCGGCCGCCTTCCCGGGCGGCGACGACGGTCCGGTCCGAGAAGGCGCCGAGGATCTCCGTGACCGAAAAGTCCCCCCGGGCCGAGTCCTTTTTCCCGCTGAACGGAAAGAGGTCCGGCCCGCGCTGGCACTTGGCGTTGATGTTGATCCGCGCGACCTGGCTCCGGGCGGCCTCGATGAACGGTCCGAGCGTCCGGATGCCGTCCCCGAAGACGCTGGCCTGCTGCCCGAACGGGGAGGCCCGGAGGTAGCCGACCGGCTCCTCGGTCCGGCGGAAAAAGGCGACCGGGACGATCGGCCCGAACTGTTCCTCCCAGAAGACCCGCATCCGCGAGGTGACCGGCCGGAGGACGGCAGGGACGAGAAGCGATCCGGCGGACCGGCCGCCGTTCTCGTTGACGACGGCCGCCCCCCGGCCGGCGGCGTCGTCGATGAGGGCGCCGAGGTAGGGGAGCCGGGCCGGGTCGGCCAGGGGGGTGATGCGGACGCCCCTCTCCCAGGGCATCCCGATCCTGACCCGGGCCGTTTCCGCGGCCAGGCGCTCCAGGAACGGTTCCCGGACCGCCTCGTGGACGAAGAGGATCTTCAGGGCGGCGCAGCGCTGGCCGTTGAAAGCCAGGGCGCCGAGGAGGCACTCGCGAACGGCGACGTCGAGATCGGCGTCCGGCAGGACGACCGCGGCGTTCTTGGCCCCGAGGCCGAGCAGGCTCCGCAGGCGCGTCCGCCTCGGATGCAGGCCGATCAGCCGGTCGGCCACGGCCACGGAGCCGACGAAGGCGAAGACGTCGATCCCTCCGCTTCGCATCAGGGGATCGAGGACGGCCGGCCCCTCCCCGGACAGGACGTGGACCGTCCCCGGCGGGAAGCAGGCCGCGAGGGGCTCGAGGAGGGCGTCGAGGAACAGGACGCCGATCCGGGGCGGCTTGATGATCACGGTGTTGCCGGCCAGGAGCGCGGGGGCGACGAGGCCGAAGGTCTCGAACAGCGGGTAGTTGTAAGGCCCGGCGCAGAGGGCGACGCCGCGCGGCTCGTCCCGGACGAGGCCGACGATGCCCCTTTGACGGATCAAGGCGCGCTGGGCCCGCTCCCGTTTCGCGGCCACCCGGACCAGGCGGCCGAACGACTCGACGGTCCGGTCGAATTCGGCCTCGAGCTCGGCCCGGGGCTTGGCGATCTCCCACATCAGGGTCCGGACCACCGGCTCCCGGAGGGCGGCCAGGCGGGAGGCGAAATCCTCGAGGGCGCGGACGCGGCGGGCCAGGGAGAGGGAGGGCCAGGCCCCGCGGCCGTCGGCGAAGGCCTTCCGGGCGGCGGCCAGGACGCGGAGCGCGTCCCGGCCCGTCATGCGCGGGCGCGAGCCCAGGCGCAGGGGGGACAGCCCGGCCGGGGTCCGGACCCTGACCGGCGAGAAGACCTCCCCGAGGCGGCCGCTCCAGGGGCGCAGGTCCCCGTCGAGGATCAGCCGGCCCTGATCGATCGGCTTGTCCATCCGGGCGTCCCGCGGGATGTCCCCTTCACGGACGAAGAGCGCGGACAGGTCGGCCGGCGCCGTTCCGACGCGGAACGCCTGTCCGGGCGCGGGAGGGGGAGAAGGTTCCAGGCGGCTCTTCATGAATGATCTTGCTCCCGCGGGGCCCTTCCCCGGGGACATCGAACGGACTCCGATCTTATCATGTCTCGCCCCCTCCGGCAATCCGGCCGGGCCCCCTTTGTCCCGTCGGCCGCCTGGGGTATGATAACGATCTCGGGAAACGGAAGGTGGTCTTCGATGAGCGTCGACAAGCTGCTTCAGGTCGATCCGGTCCTCCTGGCGCTTCTGGCGACCCTGTTCACGTGGGGCCTGACGGCCCTCGGGGCGGGCCTGGTCTTCTTCTTCAGGGACATCAACAGGAAGACGTTGAACGCCATGCTCGGATTCGCCGCGGGCGTCATGATCGCGGCCAGCTTCTGGTCCCTCCTGGCCCCGGCCATGGAGATGGCCAGGGCCGACGGGGTGACGCCCTGGGTCCCGGCCGTGACGGGCTTCCTCCTCGGGGGCGCGTTCCTGCTGGGGATCGACAAGTCGCTTCCCCATCTTCACATGGGGCGGGCCGCGGACAAGGCCGAGGGGATCAAGACCTCGTGGCGAAGAAGCGTCCTCCTGGTGCTGGCCATCACCATGCACAACATCCCGGAGGGACTGGCCGTCGGCATCGCGTTCGGGGCCCTGGCCGACCATCCCGACCCCGGGCTGCTGACCGGCGCGATCGCCCTGGCCCTGGGCATCGGCCTGCAGAATTTCCCCGAGGGCGCGGCGGTTTCCATCCCGCTCCGCCGGGAAGGCTTTTCCAGGCTCAAGGCCTTCGCCTACGGGCAGCTCTCGGGCCTGGTCGAACCCCTCGCCGGAGTGCTGGGGGCGTATCTCGTGCTCCGGATCAAGCCGCTGCTCCCGTACGCGCTGTCCTTCGCCGCCGGGGCCATGCTGTTCGTGGTCGTGGAGGAGCTCATCCCGGAATCCCAGGCCGGCGACGAGACGGACCTGTCGACGGTCGGGGCGCTGGCGGGGTTCGCGGTCATGATGCTCCTCGACGTGGCCTTCGGATAGGCAGGCCCCCGGGCCGGGCCGGCCCGACCGGCGGTCTCCTTAATTCATCCGTCGTGCGGGGGACAAGAAGGGGATTTCTTGACAAGGCCCGGCGGGCGGAATTACGCTATCAAGCGCCCGCTCTCAGACGGCAGGCGCGGTCTTGCGCCCCCGGCCGCGCCGTCGCGGACCGGGACACGGGACTCGGGCCGGGAGGTGGATGACCGATAGAGTCGAGCTTCGGCCGGGGCCGGGACGTCCCCCGGGGGGGACCGTTCCAGGGAAAGAGAACGGCAAGACAAGGCATCAAGGGAGTCATCGCGAATGAGACACAAGCTGATCGTCATCATGCTCGTCGCCTGCGTTTCGGCGCTGGGGCCCGCGTTCGGGCAGTTGACGCCCGAAGGGCGGATCGCCGGGAAGGTCGCCGACGGCCAGGGCGCTCCGCTCCCCGGCGTCTCGGTCAAAGCGACCAGCCCCAGGCTCGTCGGCGCGGCCTCGACCGTCACCGACGCGGAGGGCGTCTACCGCCTCATGGCCCTGCCCTCCGGCACCTACGAGATCACGTTCGCCCTCCAGGGCTTCAAGACCCTGGTCCGGCAGAACATCCTGCTCGAGCTCTCCCAGACCCTGGCCCTCAACGTGACCCTGCAGGAGGCCGCGCTCGAGGAGTCGGTCACCGTCGTCGGCGAGGCCCCCCTCATCGACGTCAAGAGCACGGTCAAGGGCCAGACCATGACCAAGGACACCTATCTCGCCCTGCCCCGCGGCCGGTCCTTCGACTCGCTCATCGGCACCATCCCCGGCGTCCAGCACGAGAGCATCACCGGCGGCATCTCGGTCGACGGCGCCTCCGGCGCCGAGAACATGTTCTACGCCGACGGCGCCGACATCACCGACTTCCACCTGGGCATCAAGGGCCAGAACGTCGTCTTGGAGCTTCTGGACGAGGTCAAGGTCACGGCCTCGGGCTACAACGCCGAGTTCGGCGGCTCCATGGGCGGCGTCGTCAACATCATCTCCCGGTCCGGCGGCAACGAGTTCCACGGCGACCTCATGGCCTATTACCAGAACAACACCCGGCTCATGCGGGGCTTCGCCCGGGACTACCTCCGCACCAACCCCGAGGACGACTACCTCTACGAATACTGGAACAACGACGTCCAGTATTTCCGCGACGGCCGCAACCGCGACAACTACGACGGCCTCGAGGGCATCTTCAGCCTGGGCGGCTACATCGTCAAGGACAAGCTGTGGTTCTTCGCCTCGGCCGACATCAGCCGCGACCGGACGTCGGCCGTGCGCGACTTCAACCTCCGGGAAGGGCCCTTCTCGACCTTCCGGGCGCGCGACTACGGCGCCAACGGCGCCGCCAAGCTGTCCGCGGCCCCGCTGGCCAACCTGCGCGTGTCGGCCAGCTTCCTCAACAACTTCACCAAGTACCGGGGCGCCCTGCCCAGCATCACCGGCACGGACGACAGCGATTACGACTACAATCGCGAGGGCATGGACTATCCCAACTGGACGGCCGCCCTGACCGCGGATTACTCCATCGGCAACAACGGCCTCGTGAGCTACCGCGGCGGCTGGCACCGGCAGAACCAGAACAACCAGCAGATCCTGCCGCCCGACGGCTCGACCTACTATTTCCCCTACTCCAATTCGATCTACGCCGGCGAGCCGTTCTACGCCGCCAACCCGGACCTCGTCCGGCCGGGCGGCTACGCCACGACCTGGAACTACTTCGAGACCCGGAAGTACATGACGGAGAAGATCAGCAACAACCTCGACGTCACCTTCTACCTGAGCGCCGGCGGCGAGCACTCCGTCAAGGCCGGCGTCGGCTACGCCTATCTCCACGAGGACGTCTTCGACGCCTCGACCCATCCGCGGGTCTGGCTGTACTGGGGCCGGACCTACACCGGCCTGGGCTTCCCCGTCGGCCGCGGCGCCGACCCCACGAGCCCCTACTACGGCCAGTACGGCTACTATTACGTCCGGGGCTCCTTCACCTCGCCCTACGGCGGCGTCTGGAACATCCACGCCAACAACTGGTCCGCGTATCTCCAGGACTCCTGGACGATCGGCGGCCGGCTGACCCTCAACTTCGGCCTGCGGACGGAGAACCAGTACATCCCGGCCATGACCGACGACACCTCCTACGTGGGCTACAACGCCAGGCCGATCAACTTCAACTTCGGGCAGATGCTGGCCCCCCGCCTCGGCGCGGTCTACGACGTCTTCGGCGATTCCAGCCTCAAGATCTTCGGCAGCTTCGGCATCTACTACGACGTCATGAAGCTGTACATGGCCGAGCTGACCTTCGGCGGCTGGAAGAGGAAACAGGACTACTACGCCCTCAATACCCTCGACTGGCGGATCATCGCGGCCAGCGGCGACCTCGACGACGCCGCGAGCCAGGGCGCCGGCGGCGCCTACGCCGGCACCGTCGACTTCCTGCCGCCGTCGTTCGACCGGGTCGACCCCGACATCAAGCCGACGGCCCAGCGGGAGTTCTCGTTGGGCGCCGAGAAGAAGCTCATGGAGGACGTCTCCCTGTCCCTGCGGCTCGTCCAGAAGCACCTCATCCGGACCATCGAGGACATCGGCGTCTACGTCTGGGACGGCGAGACCCTCGAGCAGCAGTTCTACGTCGCCAACCCCGGCTTCGGCGTCACCCGGCCGGTCTCCGAGGGCGGCCTGTTCTCCGACGACTTCTGGCCGTGCCCCAAGGCGACCCGCGAGTACTGGGGCGTCAACGTCTCCCTCGAGAAGAAGTTCAGCGACAACTGGCAGGGCGGCGTCAATTACACCTGGAGCCGGGTCACCGGCTGCTGGACCGGCCTGGCCAGCTCGGACGAGGACGGCCGGATCGGCCCCAACGTCGAGCAGGACTATGACCAGTGGTTCATGGGCTACGACGCCCGGGGCCATGTCCTCGACGGGCCCCTGCCCCAGGACCGCACCCACTACCTCAAGGCCTACGGCTCCTATTCCTTCCCGTTCGGGCTGACCGTCGGCCTGACCGCTTACGGCCGCAGCGGCCTGCCCCTGACGACCAAGCTCTTCTACGGCCAGAAGTTCTTCTATCCCAACGGCCGGGGCGACATGGGGCGGCTCCCGTTCACGCTCTGGGCCAACCTCTATCTCGATTATTCCTTCAAGATCGGCGCCAAGTACCGGGCCTCGGTCAACTTCCAGGTCGACAACGTGACCGACACCAAGACCATCCAGAGCCGGATCATGGACTACAACCTCGACGGCTTTTCCGGGTACGACGCCGAGATCCTCAGCGGCGATTTCGCCAGGAACTACCGGACCTACACCGCCGACGAGGACGACCTCCACCCGGCGTTCGGCTGGTGGTCGACCCGGTTCGCCCCCTGGACCGCGCGCCTGGGCTTCAAGCTCTCCTTCTGAGCGCGCAGCGGGCGCCGCGACGCGCACCGGAGCCCGCCCCCCCGCGGGGGGGCGGGCTCTTTTTGGCCCCTCCTCCCGATTCCGGGATTCCGCTCCAAGGCGGCAAGGCCCCCACGCAAAGGCGGGGCCCGGGGGCCCGGGGAGCCTCGAGGAGCGGCCGGCCGGCGGCGCGGGCGACAGCCCGGAATGGCGCGTCATCCTCCTCGCGGACACGCCGAGGATCCGCCGCGGGTCCCCCGGCGTCGCCGAGCGCTTTTCCGGCTTGATCGGGGAGCGGATCGCCCAGCTGGAAGCGGCGATCCGCCGACGCGGACCGGGCCTCGCCCGGGCCCGGCGCTACCGGACGGGCTCGGCCCGGAAGTCCCGGAACGAGGTGACGGAGTCGCGTTTCGTCCACAGGCCGACGCGTCCCTCCACGGGCTCCTCGAGCTCGTATTCCACCGTGAGCGTGTCGTCGACCTTGCCGACGACCTTCTTGCCGGCGACGGTGACCCGGAGGTCGTGCCAGGTGTCGAGCGGATGCTGGAGCCTTTCCGGCCCCCGCGCGATCACCCGGCGCTTCCCGCCCTTGAACTCCCACAGGGCCGCGTTCCCCTCGCGGGTGTTGTAGCGGAAGAACAGGTACTCGCCCGTCGGCTTGATGCCGAAGGCGATGCCGGCCGTTTGATCGGACTCGCCGGCGATGAGCTTGAACCGGACGCCCAGAGCGCCCTCGGAGAAGTCCGCCACGTCCCGATAGACCAGGAGGGGACAGGCGTCGGGGGCCGTGCCGTTTTCCAGGATGGCGCCCGGCTCCGAGGCCCACAGCGAGGCCGCGGCCTCCGTGAGATGCCCGGGGTCCGTCCGGCCGCTCCAACGCGTCGCGTCGACGGTCCACGTCCCGTCCTCGGCCGCGGTCCACGACCCGATGACCGGCGCGAATCCGCTTTCCCGGCGCGGCCTCCGGGCCTTCGCGCCCTCCTGCCCGGGAGGGGACACGATCAGGAACAGCTTCTCGGGGGAGGTGCGGTGCGCCTTGGCGATGTCGGCCAGGGTGCTCCGCGCGCCGGCGGGGGTCATCCCGGCCGACCCGAGCCGCGACAGGGCCTCGTCGCCCGTGACGCCGGCGAGCTCCGCCAATTCGGACAGGGGCAGCTTCTCCGCGTTCTCGGCGGGCGGGGCCGCTCTGACGGCGTACTTGCCGTCCTTGATGGACGAGCGGAGGTCGAACGCCTTCCAGAACGGCTGCCAG
>JAKQUO010000038.1 GCA_029569255.1 Acidobacteriota bacterium
GCAGTTCCTGACCGCCGGCACCATCGCCAAGGACTTCCCCGACGGCCGCCGATATGTCCGGCGAGCCTCCGGCCTCGAGCAGGACGGCGTTCACGACGGCCGGGGCCAGGACCTTTTTGGCCACCGCCCCCGCTGCGACCAGGGCGGCCGTCAGCCGTCCCGAAAAGTGTCCACCGCCGCGCGGGTCCTGGAAACCGCCGAACTTCCGCCGGGCGACCAGATCGGCGTGACCCGGCCGCGGCCCGTCCGCGAACCGGTCATAGTCGGCCGACCGAACGTCGGTGTTGGCAAAGGCGATGAGAATGGGCGCGCCCGTGGTTTTGCCATTGAAGCAGCCGCTCCTTATGAGCGGAACGTCCGGCTCCCTTCTGGCCGTCGTCCCGGCCGCGCCCGACCGCCGCCGGTCCAGGTCCGCCTCAAGGTCCTCGGCCGCGAGAGAGAGCCCGGCCGGACAGCCGTCGATGACGGCGCCGACCTCCTCGCCGTGTGACTCCCCATAGATCGTGACCCTGAATATCCTGCCGAATGAATTCATGACACTCTTCCTCCGATCGTCCGCAGGTCCTCGAAGAACCCGGGATATGATTTGGCCACACACTCGTGGCCTTTTATGCCGACGGCCGCCCCGGCCGACAACCCGGCCACGGCCCCGGCCATGGCGATCCGATGGTCGCCGCGCGGGTCGATGGTCCCGCCTTCGAGACCAATACGCCCGCCCTCGACGACGAGCTCGTCCCCGTCGATCGAGAGCCTCGCGCCGAGACGTCCGAACTCCTCGAGCAGGACCGTCCCGCGGTCGCTTTCCTTGTGTTTGAGACGGCCCACGCCGCGGATGCGGCTTCCGCCCTCGGCCCCGGCGGCCAGGGCGACAAGCGGCGGGAAGAGGTCGGGGGAGTCGCCGGCGTCGAACGAGAAGGCCTTAAGTCTCCCGTTCGAAACGATCGTGACTGAACCGCCGCTCCAGGCGACGTCCGCCCCGGCCTGTTCGATGGCCTCGAGCACTCTTCGGTCGGCCTGCCCGGAATCCGGGCGAAGGCCCGTGACCGTCACCCGTCCGCGCATGGCCCCGGCGACGAGCAGGAAGGCCGCCCCGGACCAGTCGCCCTCGACCTCGAAAACCGTGCTTCGATAAGTCTGGTTCCCCGGTATGCGAACTGACCCGTAGTCCTCGTCATGTTCGACGACGACGCCGAACTCGCGGAGGAGCGACACCGTCATGTCCGCGTACGGCCTGCTCTTCAGGCCGGTCACCGTAAGCTCCGAATCGCCTTCGGCCAGCGGCAGCGCCATCATGAAGCCGGTCAGGAACTGCGAACCGAGCGAGCCGTCCATGACGGACCTTCCGCCGGCGAGCGGGCCGCGGACCTCGACCGGAGCCAGTCCTCCTGAGGTCCGGCACTCCCCGCCCAACCGCCGGATGGGCCCTTCGAGGGCGATCATCGGCCGCCTCCCGAGCGAGCCGGAGGCCAGGAGGACCGTGCGGTCCCGGCGCAGGGCGCTGATCGGGGCGAACATGCGCATGCACAAG